>NZ_CP104900.1:2400000-3600000 GCF_025449215.1 Shewanella seohaensis | reverse complement strand
AAGCCCCAATCGGGTCGGGGAGAATAATATCTTGTAAATCCGCCAAAGCGGGATTTGGCGTGGCAGCCTTATCCAAGGCTGGATTTAGAGTTTGTGGGTTCACGCTTTGGACTCACTTATGCTTTATGTTGCACTGTCTACTATTACTCACTTATTTGCCGTGCTGTTATTGCAGTAAGGCTAGCTGCTGCGCGAGGGGTAAACCAGCGTCGATAAATTGGGTACGCACCTTCAGCTTTTGCATCATGGCGATAAAGTCATTCTGCTGCTGTTGTTGCTGCCCAAGCCATGCTTGATAACTGTCGCGAGTCAGCACTAAATCTTGGTCCCCTTCGCGAACTGGCAAACTAAACTGCTTGGGTAAGTTGAGGTTGCCCTGCCTGAGAGGGTCTGTCACCAGATAAGCGCCAATATCACAATGGCGTTTAAGTTCTGTCAGCGGCGCGATACATTGCGGCGTAAAATGGCTGCCATCTGTGATGATCCAAATCAATGAGCCCGGTTTCGCGATCCGCTGCAAGCGCTGGCAGGCGCGCAGGATATGGTCTGGATCCCGTGGATGACTGCTGAGCTGATTGAGTTGTTGCTCGTGCACTCGGCGCAGGCCTGAAATGAGCTGTAAAATCCCTTGGCGGCGACTGCGGGGTTTTAACTCTAGATGCTCCGACTCACAGGCGATTAAGGCGCCGAGTCTGTCACCATGATTGATGGCATTCCAACCTAGCGTGGTCGCTAAATGTCCCGCTTGTACCGATTGCAGCAGCAAACTCGAGCCAAAATACAGGCTCTGGCTTAAATCGAGTAGCAGCAGAATAGGGCGCTCGCGCTCCTCAATAAATAGCTTAGTGTGGGTTTGTCCTGTGCGGGCGGTCACGCGCCAATCAATAGTGCGTACATCGTCCCCCTGTTGATAATGGCGCACTTCGGCAAATTCCATCCCGCGGCCTTTGATTAAACTGCTGCGATGCCCCGCCATATTGGCACGTGCTCGGCTGTGACGCTCAGGAATAGCCCGCGCAATCGTCTGGCAGGCGAGCAGTTCTTTCTCGGTTAAATGCAGCCCGTCGGCAAATAATGGCAAGCCATGTGGATTGCCATCACCGTGTAGGGATGCGTTTAGCGCACTGTTATTCATTCAAAGCTACTCATACAAAGCGATTCAGTTACCTAGGATTTATCAGCCCGCGTATCCAGTCCATGCCCTGAGATTAAGGGACGGCGACCTGAGTCAAAATATGGTTGATCACTTGGTCGCTGCTGACACCCTCGGCCTGCGCTTGATAACTCAGCAGCAGTCTGTGTCTTAACACATTGGGGGCAACGGCTTGAATATCCTCGGGAGAGACAAAATCGCGCTCGTGTAACCAAGCTCTGGCACGGGCGCAGCGCTCCAGCGAAATCGTCGCACGCGGACTCACACCGTACTCTAACCATTTTGCCAGCTCGTCGCTGTAACGGGCGGGTTGGCGGGTCGCCATAATGATTTCGACTATGTATTTCTCAAGCGGCTCGGCGAGATAGATTTCCATCGCTTCATCTCGGGCGGCAAAAATATCGGCCTGGGCAATGGGTTCCGCAGTCGGCAGCTCATGGGTGAGTGCTTCTTGGCGGGATTGGCGCAGGATCTCGATTTCAGTGTCACCGCTTGGATAATCTAAATTCAGGTGCATTAAAAAGCGGTCGAGCTGGGCTTCGGGCAGCGGATAAGTGCCTTCGTTTTCTAATGGGTTTTGAGTTGCCATCACGAGGAAGAGTGGCGGCAACTTATAACTGTTTTTACCTACGGTCACTTGACCTTCGGCCATGGCCTCTAATAACGCCGACTGCACCTTAGCTGGGGCGCGGTTGATTTCATCGGCGAGGATCAGGTTGTGGAAAATCGGGCCCGCTTCAAATTCAAAGGTACCAGTTTGTGAGCGATAGATATCTGTACCCGTAAGGTCGGCTGGCAGTAGGTCTGGGGTAAATTGGATCCGGTGGAAATCCCCTTCCACACCATCGCAGAGGGCTTTAACCGCACGGGTTTTAGCAAGACCTGGTGGACCTTCTACTAATAAATGGCCATTGGCAATGAGGGCAATGAGCAGGTTTTCGGTCAAAACTGGCTGCCCTAAAACAACCTTATTTAGGTAAGTGCGTAATGCGTGGAAGCGACTCAAAGGCATGATGCTACTCGTTTTTTAGGTTGAAAATATCGATTGAAAATACGTGTGTGGGCTATAGACAACGAATATGGTAAAGAATTCCCTAAGGGTTTGGCTAGTGTTAAAAAAACAAACAAGTGTTTAAAACTTGCTGACAAGAAGTTAGAATCAGATCACACTTTAATGGTCAGACCTGTTATTAGGCTTTTTGGTGCCAAACAGCAGGGCAAACATGGAAATCGATAGCGCCGCCTGAAATCTCTCAGCGATAGCGCACATAAAGAGGGTGACAAATGAGTGATAGACAACAGGTAACTAACGCAAAGGGTGAGCGTATCGCCATTGTGGCGGGCTTAAGAACGCCATTTGCGAAACAGGCGACCGCATTCCACGGTGTGTCGGCGCTCGATATGGGCAAAATGGTGGTTAACGAGCTGCTGGCCCGTAGCGAACTAGACCCTAAGTTGATTGAGCAACTGGTCTATGGTCAGGTGGTACAAATGCCTGCGGCACCGAACATTGCCCGTGAAATCGTGTTAGGAACCGGCATGGATGTGTCAACCGATGCCTACAGCGTGACCCGTGCTTGTGCGACCAGTTTCCAATCTGCGGTGAATGTGGCCGAGTCAATCATGACCGGCAATATCGAGATTGGTATTGCCGGCGGCGCCGACTCCTCATCGGTATTGCCTATTGGGGTATCTAAAAAACTTGCCCATGCCTTAGTTGATCTAAACAAAGCTCGCAGCTTTGGCCAAAAGTTACAAATTTTCCGCCGTTTAGGCATTAAAGATTTACTGCCTGTGCCGCCTGCCGTTGCCGAGTATTCTACGGGATTGTCCATGGGACAAACCGCAGAGCAAATGGCCAAGACCTATAATATCAGCCGCGCCGACCAAGATGCATTGGCGCACCGTTCCCACACGCTGGCGAGTGAAACTTGGGCTTCAGGTCACCTACGTGACGAAGTGATGGTGGCCCATGTTCCCCCTTACAAACAGTTTATCGAGCGCGATAATAACATTCGTGAAAACTCCGATTTAAGCTCTTACGCTAAACTGCGTCCCGCTTTCGATAAAAAGCATGGCAGCGTGACAGCCGCTAACAGTACGCCGCTAACCGATGGTGCCTCGGCGATCATTTTGATGAGTGAAGGCCGTGCTAAGGCCTTGGGTTATCAACCTATTGGTTACATTAAGAGCTACGCATTTACCGCGATTGATGTCTGGCAAGACATGCTGATGGGGCCATCCTATGCAACGCCATTGGCATTAAAGCGCGCCGGCATGGAATTAGAAGATTTAACTCTTATCGAAATGCATGAAGCTTTTGCGGCACAAACCTTAGCCAACATGCAGATGTTTGCCTCAAAGAAATTTGCCGAAGAAAAATTAGGGCGTAATCGTGCTATTGGTGAAATCGATATGAGCAAATTTAACGTGCTTGGTGGTTCTTTAGCTTACGGTCATCCATTTGCGGCCACAGGAACACGTTTAATCACTCAGGTTTGCCGTGAGCTTAAGCGTCGTGGCGGCGGAACGGGTCTGGCAACGGCCTGTGCTGCGGGTGGTTTAGGGGCTGCAATGATTGTGGAAGTGGAGTAATGGCGATGGAAAAGACATTTAATTTAACCCGCCGTGAAGACGGTATCGCCATTCTAACGATGGACGTACCCGGCGAAACCATGAATACCCTCAAGGCAGAATTTGGCCCTGAGATCAGTGAGATTCTGTCTGAGATTAAACGCGATAGCAGTATCCGTGGCCTAGTGCTGATTTCGGGTAAAAAAGACTCCTTCGTCGCTGGGGCGGATATCTCTATGCTCGATGCTTGCCAAACGGCGGGCGATGCGAAAGCCTTATCCCAGCAAGGGCATGTGGTGTTTAACGAGTTAGAAGCCTTGAATATCCCTGTGGTTGCCGCGATACATGGCGCCTGTTTAGGGGGCGGTTTAGAGCTCGCGCTCGCCTGTCATCAACGTGTGTGTAGTGATGATGGCAAGACCATGCTTGGCGTACCCGAAGTGCAACTCGGTTTATTACCCGGTGGCGGCGGTACTCAGCGTTTACCTCGTTTAGTGGGGATCACTACTGCACTGGATATGATGTTGACGGGTAAACAAATTCGTCCGAAACAAGCGTTAAAGATGGGCTTAGTCAACGACGTAGTACCACAGACGATTCTACTGCAAACCGCGGTGGAGATGGCGCTCGCGGGTAAGCGCACGGCGAAACCAGTTAAAAAATCGCTGGTCAATCAATTACTCGAAGGCACAGGATTCGGTCGTAACATTATTTTTGATCAAGCCGCCAAGCAAGTCGCTAAGAAAACCCAAGGCAACTATCCTGCGCCGGCAAAAATTATTGATTGCGTGCGCCAAGGTATGGCTAAGGGAATGCAAAAAGGGCTTGAGGTGGAAGCCAGCCATTTTGCTGAGCTGGTGGTGTCGAAAGAATCAGAGGCGCTGCGCAGTATTTTTTGCCACCACAGAGATGAAGAAAGAAACTGGCGCCAAAGGGGCGACACCACGTAAAGTCAAAAAAGCCGTGATCTTAGGTGGCGGTTTGATGGGCGGTGGTATTGCTTCGGTCACGACGACTAAGGCTAAAATTCCAGCAAGGGTAAAAGACATTAACGAAAAGGGCTTAAGCAATGCGCTTTCTTACGCCTATAAGTTATTGGATAAAGGCGTTAAACGTCGTCATATGACGCCAGCCGTTCGCGACAATTTAATGGCACTGATGACTACGACGACCGAATATAAAGGCGTTAAGGACGCTGATATTGTTGTAGAAGCCGTATTTGAGGATTTAGCGCTTAAACATCAGATGGTTAAAGATATTGAGCGTGAATGTGGTGAGCACACGATTTTTGCATCTAACACCTCATCTTTACCCATAGGTCAAATTGCACAAGCGGCTAGCCGTCCTGAAAATGTGATTGGCTTACATTATTTCTCACCCGTAGAAAAAATGCCGCTGGTGGAGGTCATTGCCCATGCGAAAACGTCTCCAGAGACGATTGCCACCACAGTGGCCTTTGCTCGCAAACAGGGTAAAACGCCAATCGTGGTACAAGACGGCGCCGGTTTTTATGTTAACCGTATTCTTGCGCTTTACATGAACGAAGCTGCGCAATTACTGCTGGAAGGGCAGAGTATTGAGCACTTAGACAAAGCCTTAGTGAAATTCGGCTTCCCCGTTGGCCCTATCACTCTGCTCGATGAAGTAGGGATCGATGTGGGTGCTAAAATCGCTCCAATCCTTGAAAAAGAACTGGGTGAGCGCTTTAAAGCGCCTGCTGCCTTCGATAAGTTACTGAGCGATGATAGAAAAGGCCGTAAAAATGGCAAAGGTTTCTATCAATATGCTGCTGGCAATAAAGCGTCGAGCAAGAAGAAAGCCGTAGATGAAAGTGTATATGGCGTATTAGGTATCAAACCGGGTATCGATAAAGAAATGAGCGCGGTAGCGGAACGTTGTGTCGTGCAAATGCTCAATGAAGCGGTACGTTGTTTAGATGATAGCATTATTGCTTCACCGCGCGATGGTGATATTGGCGCTATCTTCGGTATTGGTTTCCCACCATTCTTGGGTGGCCCATTCCACTATATCGATACTCTAGGGGCCGATAATTTAGTGAGCATACTGGAACGTTATCAGGCTCAATACGGCGACCGATTTGAGCCATGTCCACGTCTTAAGGCGATGGCGGCAGAAAAGACTCGTTTCTTCTAGGTACATAAATAGGTATCGGTTAAAAAAGCGGCAATTCGATGCCGCTTTTTTATTGCCTCCAGGCTAATTTTTGCCTAAAAAATGTTCACATTTGTCAGGGGATCTTGTATTATGGCGTGCCTATTTACGGCAGTTGTGCCGTGACGCCGTGTATGTAGATGTTGATTAGTGCAGATAAGTAGTCTTGCTTAGAGTCTATAGACATAGTGAAATGCTGTTTTTTGACTTGCACTATCATGACTTAGCCGATAAAGAGGTTGCTGTGGGATTCATGTTTTATATCGTTGTCGCCTTGTCTGTGAGTTGTTCCTGGTGTTTTGGTGTTGCGGCTTTTAGAGCAGGACTATCGGTAAGCTACTGGGCTGTAATGGGATTTATACTGGGTCCCTTAGCGTTTCCACTCTTTTCTTCCCATAAACGTATTGCGTTAAGCAGAATACGCCAGACTTCTGACGTTAGACTAACCGCTTAATGTATATGGTTTTTCTTAAATGTGGCAAATGAAAAAGGAGCATTAAGCTCCTTTTCTATTGGCCTAGGCCGAGCGCTAGCAAAATGGCGCTAGGCTATGTAAACAGCATATTTTCGCTTAAGGTGGAATTAATTCCACCAACCCTTTGCAGGGATTACTTCAAGGTGGTTTAAGCCTTCTGGTAATTTCACTTTTTTACGAACAGGCTTTGCGAAACCAAGTGCTTTTTTGAGTGAGTTAATCATATTTTATTACCTCAATTTAAAGATTAATTACGCGATTTCTGTATTGGAATTAGCAAATTTCACATATGGATGGCCAGCGACTTCTAATGGCTTGAATTTCACATATGGATGGCCAGCGACTTCTAATGGCTTGAATTTCACATATGGATGGCCAGCGACTTCTAATGGCTTGAATTTCACATATGGATGGCCAGCGACTTCTAATGGCTTGAATTTCACATATGGATGGCCAGCGACTTCTAATGGCTTGAATTTTACATATGGATGGCCAGCGACTTCTAATGGCTTGAATTTCACATATGGATGGCCAGCGACTTCCAGTGGCTTGAACTTCACATATGGATGGCCAGCGACTTCCAGTGGCTTGAACTTCACATATGGATGGCCAGCGACTTCAAGAGGTTTGAACTTCACATATGGATGGCCAGCGACTTCAAGAGGTTTGAATTTCACATATGGATGGCCAGCAACTTCTTGATTAACTTCTTTAGTTGCTTCAGATGATACAACAGTTTGAGAGAGGCTATTCTCTACAGTTGTTTCAATGGCTGATGTGGTTGTTACAAAGCCGATAGTAGACAGTAATGCTGCAGCAGTTAGAATTCCTTTCATCATTTTATCTCTCAGGGTAGTTGATAATGTTTTATTTTTTGACACTGAACACCTCAATGCAGATGTTGTGCCAATGTTTCAAACTACCGGTTGAGAGATAATGTAATGATCAGATAATGTTGTGGTGGGGCATGAATTTACTCCGATCATCTTGCAGCAACTGAGTAAATTCGGTTTCATTTATCGCTTTGCTAAAGATATAACCTTGTATTTCTTCGCAATTAAGGGCTCGTAGGATATTTAGCTGCGCGGCTTGCTCAACACCTTCACCGACAACCGACAGACCCATATTGTGAGCGATGGTAATGATCGAATCGACCATCTTCAAATCTCGGTCTGATTTATCTATATCATCGACAAAGGCTTTATCGATTTTTAGCGTATGAATTGGGAACCGTTTTAAGTAAGACAGTGAGGAATAACCCGTACCGAAGTCATCTAACGCTAGACTAACCCCCATCTTCGCTAATTGCTGCATAACGGTTATGGCCATCTCTGGCTGCTTGATAACGGTCCCCTCGGTGATTTCAAGTTCCAAGTGGGAGGCTGGTAATTGTGTCAAGCGCAAAATAGATTCTATTCTTTGCTGTAGATCAGGTAGGGCAAACTGACGCGATGATAAATTGACGGCGACTCTTCCTTTAAAGAGCCCTTGTTCACGCCATTTCTGCGCAGCAAAACAGGCTTTCCTAAGCACAATTTCACCGATTTCGATAATGAGACCATTTTCTTCTGCAAGGGGAATAAAATCATTTGGTGGGACCAGTCCCCGGGTGGGATGATTTAAACGGACTAAGGCCTCCATTCCCGCGACGTGACCACTTTTAAGATCGACTTTGGGTTGATAATACACCTCAAATAAATCTTCTTTTAATCCTTCACGAATTAGGTTTTCAATTTCTAATTGTTTAATCGCATGTTGGTTAAGGGATTCTGAGTAGAATTGGTAACAATTACCGCCGGCAGATTTAGCATGATACATGGCAATATCCGCTTTTCTCAGTAGTGCTTGCTCACTCTGTTCATCTTCAGGGTAGAAAACAATACCAATACTCACGCCCAAAACCAGCTGCTCATGGCCGATTTCAAACATGGTTTTAAAGGCTTCAATGACACGTCCTGCAATCGCAGCACAGGCGCTAATGTCAGATGTTTTATCGAGTACAATCGCAAACTCATCGCCACCGAGGCGATAGATGCTGGTGTTTTTAGGTACAACAGACTTAATTCTGACGGACACGAGTTTGAGTAACTGATCACCAATTTGATGGCCTAATGAGTCATTGATACGCTTAAAATTGTCGAGGTCGAGTACCATTAAGGCATGGGTAATTTCTTTATTAACTAAGTTCCCTAACGTGACTTGCAAGTTTGATCGATTAGGCAGACCCGTTAATAGGTCATTGTTGGTGAGTTTACGAAGCTCTTCTTCTTGCTGTTTACGTCTTGATATATCAGAAAATACTCCAACGTAATGCGATAACTCACCTAATTCATCGTAAATGGCGTCAATTGTGAGTTCCATATGGAAATGGCTCTTGTCACCACGGCTAGCTTCAACTTCGCTGGCCCAACGACCTTGTTGTTTTAACATGGTACGAATTTGATTAGTAAAGGACTCCGGATACAAATCGAAGGTAAGCAGATTACCAATAAAATCAGTTCGATTACGCTGAGAAATTCTACAGCACGCTTCGTTCACCTCAACAAATCGATATTCACTGTCGAGAATAAACATACCTTCGGAAATATTTTCAATGGCTTTTTCGAACAGTTTTAATTGTTCTTCCTTTTGTTTGAACTGGCTGATGTTTTTAATTGTACCCGTCATCCGTAGCGCATTGTCTTTATCGTCTCTTTCTACGATTTTCGCTCGGTCTAGGATCCAGATCCAACTATCATCTTTGCCTTTAACTCTATATGCTGCTTCAAAATGATCTGTTTCACCGTAGAAGTGTTTGTTAAGCGCTTCTCTTACACGTTCTTGATCCATGGGATGAATATTACTTTCTTCATCAGTGTTGCCAGAACGGTGACCATCCCTCGGAAATTCCAATGCCCCCAAATATTCGAACGGAAAATATTGCCGGTCTCAATATCCCAGTCCCACATTTCATCGCCACTTCCCCATAAAGAAAGCTTTAGTCGTTCTTCGCTTAATGCAATTTGGCGTTGGATTTCTCGTTTACGTAGGATTGCTTTGAAGATAAAGAGGGAGAAAAGCATTAAAATAATGAAATAAAATACTTTGGCTTGAGTTGATGACCACCAAGGTGGAGTTATTATAATATTCACTTCTTTTTCAGGGGATTTATCTCCTGAAAGTTTATTAATAGCATAAACTTGAAAAATGTATTTCCCTGGTGATAAGTTCGTGTAAGTGGCAGAGTTAGTTCCATTAGAATAAATCCAAGTATCAGAAAGCCCTTGCATTCTATAGTAATAGCTTGTAGCAAATTCATCTGACATTGGAGATATGAAATCGAAAGAGAATGGATATTCAGAATATTTTAGTTTTATTTCATTAGTAACATCAATTGGTTGGCTTAAGTATTTGCCATTTTTTTCTTGTACAATATTGAAGACCGAAAAGTTAGTTATCTCAGTTTTGCTGACTTTTTGGTTTTTTATGTATTCATTAACTTCTTCTGGAGAAACAATACTTACCCCATCTATTCCTGCCAGTAGAACAAATTCGTTAACTCTTATAGCGCTAGGAGAGTTATATTCATATTGACTTCCATTTGATGTATTTAATGTATATGAAGCGTGGTTTTTCTTATTGTAAACAATAACTTCGCCTAACGACGATACCGTAATGAAGTCTGTGTTACTAACAATTGAATATATTTCTTTATTGTTAGATAATATTTTTTCTGTTGCACCCGTTAATGTGTTATAACGCATTAAGGCCGTCGAAGTTCCAAATAATATATTGTTATTATCTTTTTCAATGCTGTAAGTTAATTGTTCACTGATAAGAGTTTCGTTTCCATTCTCATATTTTCTTAAACCACCTTGACTTGCCACGTAAAACAGGTTTTCAGATATTATTTCAATATCGAAAATCGGCTCCCCTCTTTTGTGTCAAAGGTATTTATTATACTAGAATCTTTAATTATTAATACTTTCCCATCTGGAGTCCCAGCAGATAAGATTGAGCCATCATCATTACTAGATAATGATGAAATAGTTTCTTGACTCAGCATAGTCGCTGATTCGTTTTCTAAAGCGAATAAGCCAGAGCTAGTTCCGTAAAAAAGTTTTCCTTCGTTCATTACCGCATATTTGTATCCCTTTGTATGAGTGTTGAAATCAACTGTTTTTTGAAAGTTATTGTTGAAAAGAGAGATATATTCTGAATCTGATGATACAAGGAAGCCGCTTTTGTTTTTAGTTATATGCCAAGTGCTGTTGTTAGCGAGTGTAGTGTGTTTCACTAAGTTACTTTGACTTTTTATAATTGAAAATCCTTGGTCAACACTACCGATCGAAAAGTAATTTTTATTCACATAAAAGTAAGTTGCTTTGTCTTGAGAGTATTCAGATATTGACCCTATTATTTTTCTTGTAAGAATGTTAACGATACTGTTTTCGGAAATTCCATATATAAGCTCATTGTTTTTGGCTAATTGTGAAAATGCACGGTCATCTATTTTTTTTACAAGGTTACCATCGTATTCAAAAAGACCATTCTTTGAAGATAGTATGAGCGTGTTGGTATCTTTTTGTTCAATATCTATAATATTTTCTTTAATGAGAACTAAGTTCCCGTTCTTTAATTCATACAGTTTTCCTGAGTAGTCCTTAAATAAGTAAGTATCACCTATTTTTATGGACTTCTTTATTTCTCCTACTCCTTTTGGTGCTAATGTATTAAAGTTATTTTTTTCAGTTATTTCTATTATTGAGTTGTCAGTGCCAATAATGATGCTATTTATTGATAAATTTATGCTCCAAATAGGTTTGTTTTCAAGTGGAGGGCCGTATTTTATGAAGGAGTCTTTACTTTTATCATATATTGCTAAGCCATTATCAGTACCAACGTAAAGATCACCATTCTTATCTAATTGTAAACTTCTAATAAATGAACTTGGCAACCCCGAGTTTGTTCCATTTGCATAAAAATGTTTGAAATTTCTTCCATCAAACCGGTTAAGTCCGTTAAGCGTACCTATCCAGAGATAGCCATCGTTATCTTGTACTATTGAAGTTACAGTACCTTGTGAAAGACCTTGTTCGACACCAAATGACTGTGACTGTAAAACCACTATGGGAGAGGGTTCACTCGAAAATGCTGAAGCAGAGAAAGATGAAATCAACGTGCTTAAAAATAAGCAACTAAGTAGGATTATTTGTAATAGTGCTTTTGGCATAGTGTTGTTCTTAGTATTGTCCGAGGATGCCATGAAACAATTGTGTTACATCACTTTTCCAGAAATACTTGCTTTTGTCAAAAGTGAGAATGTAAAAAATCCTTTTGATTGCAGATAGATGGCGTTGGATTTTGCATCCTTTTTCATCTACCAAGAGGATTGGCCGCGTTTTGCATCAAATTTTTATACAAAGACAAGAGATACGACTAGGTAAAACCCGTAACACAGTGCTTTTGTTTGTTTAGTTCAAATTTTCAATTCATGATCTGATTTAAGATTACAGCCTAAAAATTGAACTTTTCAGTGTTTTGTTTAAAGAGTTTAAGATCGGTAATCATATTCTCTGATTTGAGCGCTGACTGCGCCGCATGGGCAGAACCAGTGCTAAAAAGCACCAGTCTATCGCTATGCTTAGTGCGCATTTTTCGCATCATAAACTTAATAAGATCGGGGCGAGTGAGTTTGTTGATTTCTGCGACCACTAATTCACGCTGATTAAACTGATAATCACGATTGCCTACGCTCACCCAATAACGCTGGCCACGGGTTTTTAGGTTAGCATCGTGCTCCATCACTTGATTGATGAGTCCCTGTTTGGTGCTTTCCCATTCTTCATTGGTAATTTGCATGACGGCATAATTAAAGTCCGCGATAAATTCATCGATAGCCTCTAATAAATGCAGCGGTCCCGTTGTCGGGGATTGAATATAGAAAATGAGTCCCGGATGGCGATTGAGTGGCAGATAGCCTGTGCCGACCATGTAGCCCAATTGTTTTTCGGTACGTAACTCATGGAAGAAGGTCGAAGACATAGTGTGGTTGAGCAAGCTAAACAGCGCCATTTTTTCAGGTGTTGCTATAGCTGATTGATAATAAACAATAATCGCACTGTCTTGATGGTCTATCGCCAATTCCCGAAGGAGAGTGCCTTGCCCGGTTAAGTTGATTAATTCGCGGGTCGACTCTGCGCTTGGGCTAGAGACTAGGGACAAGATATGTTCCAGTCGTTTTCCTAAGGCTTGCGCCTCTGATACAAGCCAATCGCCGTAAATCAGCCCTTCGAGGTAAATCTTCTCGTAAAAGGCGCGTACATGGTTATGCAGATCATTTAAGGTGATATTTTCCAGCATCTGCGCCATTCGAGCTGGCTCGTAACTGCGTTTTTGCAGTGTTGCCGTCAGGCTCGTAAATAGCTGTGAAATCGGTTTGGCTTGCGCTAGGTTTTGCCAGCTACGCAGCAGCTGAGATTTAATTAACGCAAACCGTTCTTCGGTAAAATTACGTTCTCTCGCCTTTTGGATCAGCAGGGCTAACAGCGTTTCTTGATTACCCGTAAAGCCAGATAGATGCAGTGTGATCCCCCTGATGAGGGTAAATGTTATAACTAAGTCCAGCGACTTCCGCTTGGTAAGTGGGCTCAGTCAAGTAATCGAGCAGCATCTCAACGTATAAGCGGGTGAGGGCAGCATGTTTTGGGGTTTTACTCGCCTGCTCCGAATCGAGGGATAGATACATATGGCCTTTCGGGACATTAAACTCATCGTCTTTTTTATGCCAAATCCGGTATCCCGTTGATTCTGCAACAATCACAGGCACGGCGACTTCACTTTTATCGGGGCGAGCGATGGAGTCGGCCACGATAAAGGGATTGGCTGCGGGCAATTGCAACTCAGGGCGAATTTGTGTCACTTGCCAACGGGCAAGGGATTCGGGTTTTATCGGTAAGACTTGATACGGTGTATGGTACCAATTGGCTTTACGGTCGGTCTTAACGGACTGTGCTATGAGTTGTAAGCGCATATTTTGCGGCGTCATTAAGTTCAATAGCTCAAGGGTTTCGTTAATATCTAAGCCATCCATGCGATAGTCACCAAAGACTAAGTCTTCCACTTCGTAGTGGTGCATGTTGATGCTTAAGTGGCTGGCTAAATCGAGGGATTTCACCTGCTCCTGATAGCGAAATGCCATCTTGAGCAGATTGGCTCGTTCTAAATAGCGCCAATCCTCAAGGCCTTGGTTTTTTATCAGCTCGATATACTCAAAGCAGCTGCACACAATATCGTCAATATTGGCCACGCCTTTGTCGGTCAGTTGCAGACCTATGCTGTAGTCCTTGAAGTTATAGCCATTGACTCCGCCGCCCGCGGAGAGATTATTCACTAACCCCTGTTCTTTAAGATACGACAGCAGGCTACCCTTACTCTCATTGCCGAGGATATGGCTAATGTAAGTCAGCGGCTTACGTTTGTAGTAGTGGTCGATGCCAGGGAAGTTAAAACTGATACTTAAACGCTTTTGTTCCTTTAAGGGGACAATATTGATTTGCTTAAGCAGTTCATTTTCTGAAAACAGCGGCACATCAGGATACTGTTTGACTAAGTTTAAGTTGCGGACCGCACTGAAATATTGGGCCGCAAGCGCCTGAAGCTCATCTAACGGCATCGGGGCGACTAAACAGAGCGTCATTAAATTGGCACTGTAATGGCTTTGATAAAACGCCAATAGCTCGCTTCTGACCTGCGCCTGCTCTCCGCCAAGGGTGACTAAATTGCCGACAGAAAATTTCGAAAACGGATGCTGTTGATTGACGGTTTCTTTAAGCACTTGATAGGTGCGGCGGATATCGTCCTTCAGCTTTAAACTAAATTCAGATTCAATCGCTTGGCGCTCCCTATCGACCAGGTCGAGGTCAAACTTGGGGGCGATAAAGAATTGGCTAAATCTGTCTAGGGAGTCGGCAAATACGTCGGCGTTGATGGTAAAAAAGAAATTGGTGTGCTCTGTGCCGGTCCACGCATTATTACTGCCACCGTGCTGATTGATAAAGGCATGATACTCACCGGAGTCAGGGAATTTTTCAGTGCCTAAAAAGAGCATGTGCTCTAAAAAATGTGCCATACCGGGTCTATCCACAGGATCATCAAAATGTCCTACGGCCACCGCCATGGAAGCGGCGGCTTGGCTGGCGTCCAAATCTTCGACCAATAATACCCGCAGGGCATTATCTAACACGAGATAACGGTACTGACGATGATCGTTTGGACTTTTGTAAATAGACTGAGAGGCTTGCAAAGAGACACTCCGGTAACGATGGCTTGTTATATATTGATAGTCTTAATGGTTTTTGGCAAATATCTCTTGTGTTTATCGACTAAAGATTAACCCTTACAAGGTTTGTTGAAATCCATTTTAGGGCTACAATTGGGATAAAACAAAAACAAGTGTGGGTAGCGAGAGAAGTATGCAGCTATTTTTGATGCGACATGGTGACGCTGGATTTAATGCTCAGTCGGATAGGGACAGAACGCTTACCGATTTAGGAAGACACCATACTGTCTTAATGAGTAACTGGTTAGCCCGAAGTGTCAGCGATTTTGATCTTGTTTTGGTCAGCCCTTATTTACGTGCGCAGCAAACCTGGCAGGAATTGAGTCAACATTTCCCCGAGCCTCGCAAATGGCTGGTCGTGGATGATTTAGTGCCGTCAGGCGATCCCGCTAATGTGGCCGCTTTAATTGTTGCCTATGCCGAATTGTATAAGGCCGATAAAGTGCTGGTGATTTCCCATATGCCGCTCTTAGGCTATTTGGTTAGCGAGCTAGTCGCGGGTGTTGAGCCGCCCTTGTTTGCCACCTCAGGAATTACTCTGATAGATAAACATGCCGAGCAGGCCAGCATTGTTTGGCAACATGCGCCCCACAGCATTAGTTAATTCATTCGATAAAACAAAGGGCTCACATTAGTGGGCCCTTTGTTTTTAGAGGATAAATACGTCCGTTAACGTCGATGTGGTTGATCGCCAATATCGATAAGTACCAGCAGCGCCGCATCGCCACCCCATTCTTTAGGGGCCTGATGAAACGCTTTTACCATCGGATGTTGCACCAACCACATAGGCACCTGCTGTTTTAGTATGCCAGTGCCGTAACCGTGCATCACACAACAACATTGGCTTTGCTGTTTTACGCAAGCTTGAATGAGCGCCGCGAGTTCGAGTTTAGCCTCGGATTGGCGGTAACCGTGTAAGTCCAGCAATAAATCCGGTTGGTAATCGCCGCGTCTTAAGCGTTTAAGCTCGAGACTATCGACCCCCTCATCGAGCCAACGCATTGGCCCCTGAACGGGCAGCAGAGGTTGATAAGTATCTGAGAAATAACTGTTAGCATGCAGTTGCTGCTCTTTCAGTTCAATTTCCTGTTTGGTTTTTAGGGGCGTGCGAAAATGCCGCTTATCTTGGGCGATAGGTTTTATCCCCTCGATCAGCGCCGAAAACATCGCCATGCCTTCTTTATCATCGTCTTTATTCATGGTGGGTATTCTATTGAATCCTATGGTTTCTGAATAGAGTTCAGTTACAATGTTTGCGAACAAACAAGCGGGAGAGCGTTTTGGATAAGATCTTTGTAGATGAAGCTGTGACAGAGTTACGCACCATTGGTGACATGTTGCGTTGGGCGGTGAGCCGCTTTAATGATGCCAATGTGTACTATGGCCACGGGACAGATAACGCGTGGGATGAGGCCATCGCCTTAGTGTTTCATGCGCTGCACTTGCCCGAAGAAATCGGCCAACAGGTGATTTTAAGTAACTTAACCAGCAGCGAAAAACACAAAATCGTCGAGCTGATCATTCGCCGCGTACGTGAACGTTTGCCAGTGCCTTATTTAACCAATAAAGCGCGCTTTGCAGGGCTTGAGTTCTATGTGGATGAGCGCGTATTGGTACCACGTTCACCTATCGCAGAGATGATTGCCAATCGCTTTGCTCCCTGGTTATACGGCAAACCCGTTAATCGTATTTTAGATTTATGTACTGGCAGTGGTTGTATCGCGATTGCCTGTGCCTACGAATTTGATGAGGCCGAGGTTGATGCGCTGGATATCAGTGAAGATGCCCTCGATGTGGCGCAAATCAACGTTGAAACCTTAGGGGTGATGGACAGAGTTTTCCCGATGCAATCGGATCTGTTTTCAGCCATTCCTGAAGGTCCACAATATGATTTGATTGTCTCTAATCCGCCCTATGTGGATGAAGAAGATATCGGCGATATGCCAGATGAATACCACCATGAGCCTGCGATTGGTTTAGCTTCGGGTCGTGACGGCCTCGATTTAACCAAACGTATTTTAGCGAATGCAGCCCAGTACCTGACACCAACAGGGATTTTAGTGGTTGAGGTGGGTAACTCTATGGTGCATCTGATGGAGCAATTCCCTGAAGTGCCTTTTACTTGGGTTAGTTTTGAACACGGCGGTGACGGTGTGTTTGTGCTGACTCGCGATCAACTGGTCGAACATCAATCGCTTTTTGCTATTTATCGCGACGCGCAATAATCACAATAAGCACATAAATTAGGTTGAGTCTTTTCCCGCTGCCAGTTAGGCTTGCAGCGGGAAAAGAATTGTCCAGCCATTGCTGGGCGCGGAGCGATAAGCAAATCATTTAAGGTGTAAAAAGCGGATGTCTGGAAACAGTATTGGTCAAAATTTTGTGGTGACTACCTTTGGTGAAAGTCACGGTGTGGCGCTCGGTTGTATTATTGATGGTTGCCCACCAGGGCTCGAACTCACCGAAGCCGATCTGCAGCATGATTTAGACCGCCGTCGTCCTGGCACATCCCGTTATACCACCGCGCGCCGTGAGCCTGATGAAGTACGGATCTTATCCGGTGTGTTTGAAGGCAAAACCACAGGCACCTCCATTGGACTTCTGATCGAAAACACCGATCAGCGCAGCCAAGATTACTCCAATATCAAAGATTTATTCCGTCCAGGACACGCCGATTACACCTATCAGCAAAAGTATGGCCTGCGTGATTACCGTGGCGGTGGCCGCTCATCGGCCCGCGAAACCGCTATGCGGGTCGCTGCGGGTGCTGTGGCGAAAAAGTATTTAAAACAAGTGCATGGCATTAATATCCAAGGCTATATGTCTCAACTTGGGCCGATTAGTGCCGAGACCCTCGATTTTAGTCAAATCGAGCAGAATGCCTTTTTCTTCCCCGATGCGAGTAAGCTCGAGGCGCTAGATGAGTATATGCGTGAGCTGAAAAAATCCGGTGATTCGATAGGGGCCAAAATCTCTGTGGTAGCGACTGGCGTTCCCGTTGGACTGGGCGAACCCGTGTTCGATAGGCTAGATGCCGACATCGCCCATGCCTTAATGGGTATAAACGCGGTAAAAGGCGTTGAAATTGGCGATGGCTTTGGCGTTGTGACTCAAAAGGGCTCGGAAGGGCGCGATTTAATGTCGCCACTGGGTTTTGAATCAAATCATGCCGGTGGCATACTTGGCGGCATTTCATCGGGCCAACCCATTGTCGCCCATATTGCATTAAAACCGACCTCGAGTATCAGTGTGCCGGGCCAAAGCATGACGGCCCAAGGGGAAATGGCGGAAGTGGTGACTAAAGGTCGTCACGATCCCTGTGTCGGGATCCGCGCGGTACCGATCGCCGAAGCTATGCTGGCGATTGTGTTGATGGATCATCTGTTAAGACACAGAGCTCAAAATCAGGATGTTCGCAGTCATACACCGATTCTCGGCATGAGATAGGTGCGATGAATGAGACAGTCTGCATGGAATAAAGATGCATAGCGGCTGTGTAATAAATGGAATGCGTTAATGCCAACAATCTCTAGCACAAGCCAGCAGTTACGCTGGCTATGTGCCTGTTATTTTTCTTCTTTTCAATTCTCGGCACTATGATCCCTTATCTTGGGGTCTTCTTCGAAAACCGTGGATTTAACCCTCAAGAAATCGGTTTTTTGCTGGCGATTTTAATGGCGACCCGTATCGTGGCACCCAATGTGTGGGCTAAGGTGGCCGATCGCACTGGCATGCGCTCCGAATTGGTGAAGATGGGCGCTGGCGCCGCGATGCTGGCGTATTTGAGTTTCTTCTACCACGGTGGCTTTGTGTATATGGCGCTGAGCCTTGCGCTGTATACCTTCTTTTGGAACGCGATTTTGGCACAGCTTGAGGTGATCACCCTCGAAACCTTAGGTGAAAATGCCAGCCGCTATGGGCAAATCCGCAGCTTTGGCAGCATTGGCTATATCTGCTTGGTGGTCGGTGCCGGTTTTGCCATCGGCCAATGGGGTACTGAGGTGTTGCCTTATATTGGTTTAGCCTTGTTTACTGGGATGCTGGTCAGCGCTTTGCCGTTGCCTGCGAATCGTGCCGTCCGCCCTCAAGGGCAGGAGCGGCAGCCGCTCAACTGGACTAAGCCCATTCTGTGGTTCATGGTGTCGGCGATGTTATTACAGATGAGCGCTGGGCCTTTTTACGGTTTCTTTGTGCTCTATCTTAAGCAGGCGGGATACACCGAAGCGGCCGCGGGGATTTTTGTCGCCCTCGGGGCAATGGCCGAAATCGTGATGTTTATGTTTGCGCCTCGCTTGCTTGGACGTTATGGCGTCAATACCTTGCTTGTCGTCAGTATCGCTATGACCGCCGTGCGCTGGTTGCTGGTCGCCTTTGGCGTTGAGAGCATGTTATTGCTGGGCTTAAGCCAAGTGCTACATGCGTTCACCTTCGGTTTGACCCATGCGGCCTCGATTCAGTTTGTGCACCGTCATTTTGATGCCAGTCATCGCAGTCAAGGACAAGCCTTGTATGCCAGCTTAAGCTTTGGGGTTGGCGGCGCACTCGGAACGTGGATTTGCGGTTATATCTGGGGTGATGGTAGCGGTGCTGTATGGTCTTGGGTATTTG
The DNA here is from genome assembly GCF_025449215.1 of Shewanella seohaensis. Lineage (NCBI taxonomy): Bacteria > Pseudomonadati > Pseudomonadota > Gammaproteobacteria > Alteromonadales > Shewanellaceae > Shewanella > Shewanella seohaensis. Next base: position 3,580,698 of record NZ_CP104900.1, on the reverse strand, counting down.
CGGCGACCTGTGCCTTTGCTGCCATGTTAGCGGTATTTTTGATCCCTAAGGATAGGGCGCGAGCGGTTGCTTCATAAGCTTATATTTTATTGTGAAAAATAACTCATTGTAAAAACTAAAATAATTAACAAGAGAGGTTAAGGTGATCCGGTTTCGTTTAGGCTTAGTCATCAATCCACTGGCGGGTTTAGGTGGTAGTGTGGGTCTTAAAGGCAGCGATGGCGTGGCCGAGCAGGCACTCGCCTTAGGTGCCGAGCCCAAGGCGATAAAGCGTATGATGCAAGCCTTAGAAGTGATTGCCCCTTTTGCCAATGATATCGAAATCATTACCGCCTCAGGTGTGATGGGGGAGGATGCCGCCAACGCCTTAGGTTTTAATACCCGTGTGGTGTATCAAACTCCGGATAAAACTCAAGCCGTTGACACCCAAGCCGTTGTGCGTACCTTGCTTGATGAACCGTTAGATTTATTACTGTTTGCGGGGGCGATGGCACCGCGCGCGATGTGTATAGCGTGTTTGAACAAGCCGTTATCGACGATAAATTACCCGTGCTTGGTGTTCCTGCTGGGGTAAAAATCCATTCGGGCGTTTACGGTATCACACCCCATGCTGCGGGCATGGTGGTGAAAATGCTGCTCGAGGGTGAGTTAGTCAGCCTGATGAGCGCCGATGTGATGGATATTGATGAAGTGGCCTTTCGCCAAGGCACGGTGCGCGCCAAACGGTTTGGTGAGCTATTAGTGCCTGCAGAACCGCGTTATGTGCAAGCGGTGAAGATGGGCGGAAAAGAAGTTGATGAGCTCGTGCTCGCCGACATTGCCGCCGATGTTATCCAGCAGATGGAAGACGAGCTGTACATTATGGGCTCGGGCAGCACGGTCGCCTTTGTAATGGAAGAGCTTGGCCTCGATAACACCCTGTTGGGGGTTGATCTTATCCAAGATAAAGCCTTAGTGGCGAGTGATTTAACCGCCAAGCAGTTACTCGACTTTACCCAAGACAAGCCGGCAAAACTTATTATTACCTTGATTGGCGGGCAGGGGCATATTCTCGGTCGTGGCAACCAGCAGTTGTCGCCAGAGCTGATCCGCCGCCTCGGTAAGGACAATATTATTATCCTCGCCACAAAAACTAAGCTAAAAGCACTTGAAGGACGCCCCTTAATTGTGGATAGTGGCGACCCTCAATTAGATCGTGAGCTTTGTGGCTATTACAAAGTGACGACGGGTTACCATGATTATGTAATGTATCAGGTGGCCAACCCCGACTATTCAGATTTATAGCACCGAGGGGCCAGCGGCCATTTGGGCGAAATACGTTATTGGAGAGTTTGACCCGATGTTAGAGCAGTATGAAGAAGCACTAGAACAGTGGATTGAGTCTGTAGTGAGTCATGGTGATGACGACGCCTTATTTGCCTGTGGCTATCTGCAAGGCCATGTGGCGGTGGTGTTATCGCAACTCGAAGACCAAGGCGAGAGCACGCTAGCAGCCTTGCTCGAAAAAATGACCGACTGTTTAGCCCTCGCGCGCCAAGAATTAAATGATGCCGATTTTGCATTAGTGGAAGCGGCGTGGACACAATTACATGGCAAGATTGTTAGTCATTTAGCGGCGTAATTGATGAGTTCATCCACGACGACTTCGGTAGAGTCCATGGCAAAACCTGAGGCGCAGCAAGCGGTTTATATCGGTCTAGTCAATCCGAAAACTCCGACGAACGTAGGCGGCATTATGCGCGCTTCGGGTTGTTATGGTGTCGATGCGGTGTTCTACACGGGCAAACGCTATGAGTATGCTGCCCGTGGGCCGCAGCAATATAACGCCGATACGCAGAGCGCCGCCGAGCGCATTCCGTTAACTGGGGTGGCCTCCTTACTCGATGCGCTCCCCTCTGACACTAAGCTGGTGTGCGTGGATTTAGTCCTAGGGGCGACACCCTTACCTGAGTTTGTGCATCCCGAGAAAGCCTTTTATGTGTTTGGCCCAGAGGATGGCACCATTGGCCAAGAGATTATCGATAGAGCCGATGAAGTAGTGTATGTGCCAACTGTTGGGTGCATGAATCTGGCGGCTTCGGTGAACGTACTGCTTTACGATAGATTGGCGAAAGCCCATCGCGAGCAGCTATCAGCTCAAACCGAGTTTGACGGTGATGCCTTGATCCGTCAAAGCCGCGACAACAATAATCGCACCCGAGTAAAAACCACTAAGCAGGGTTCTTCGCTCTAGGGTTAACGATCAATGCCCATTCGAAATACAAAAAGGATTAAGCACTGCTTAATCCTTTTTGTTTTGGGTGCCAATCATTGGGGGATTAAGATAAAAGCCTGATTAACATATCAATGATAAGCCTTTGTTTTGATTAACCAGTATTCACTCAAGCCGCTCTTTATTAAAGCGTTCTTTACTAAAGTGCTTTACCCTTTAGTAATTTGCGTAGCCACATCCGATTGGGGTTGAGTTTATTTAAGGTTGGCCAATCCAGTGGCAGCGGCTCACCGGTTAATTGTGCCGCTAAACATTCGGCTGCCAAGGGGCCAGAGCTTAATCCCCGCGACCCTAAGCCACCCAGGATATAAAGGCCATCGAGGATCGGAGCTGGGGTCGTTTGCCAATAATGCTTGCTTTGTTCGGCCTGCAGCTGATTGAGTTGATGCTGTTCATAGCGCGCCAATATTTCAGCCACATCGGGCGCACAGCCCATCATGGGGAAATGATCCCGCGTCACCATCCGCACGCCGACACGGGCGCTATTGCCGCTGATGTCGATATCGTCAACCCAGGCTTGGTTGGGGTAGCTTTCTTGCATTTTTCCGAGGTTTTCCCGTTGCTCCTGCGGGCAAAAATCGAAGTGCTCCGCCGCTTTGACATAACTGGCGCCGAGGCAATGCAAGCCTTGATGACTTGGCGTGAGGTAACCGTTGGCGCATAACACTGTCGCCAATTGGCTCAGCTTAAATTGGGCGGGGACGTGGCTCACTTGGCCGCGAAACGGACTTATCTGTAACCGCTCACTGGCCGAAAATTGGGTGAGCTGCGCGCCATTGGCGAGCACGAGTTGGCGGAATGGTCCAAAACGTTGGCCTTGATTGTGGAGATACCAAGCCTTTGCATCACACTCAATTTCGGTGATCTCGGTATTGAAATGGCACTGCACATTGGCAAGCTGCGAGGCCTTATCTACCGCGGCTTTGGCGTATTCAAATGGGCATACCCAGCCCCCGAGGGGATAAAAAAATCCAGCCTTATCAATCCCTATTTGAGCAATCTCGTTGGCTTCATTCGCATCCACGGCGTAGGCGATTTCCGCTGGCCAGTCCTGACTCTGGATGATTTTATTCAACCGTTGTTGGCTGCGCTCATCATGACCCGTTTGCAGTACCCCACAAAAGTCATGGGAAATCGCGGTAACAGCAGGAGCGGCGTCTGTCTCCATCATCGACGCATGGCTCAGCGCCTCGATACGGCGGCGGCTGAACAAAAATGCCTGTTGGAAAAAACGACTCAGCTCATCATTTTCGGGCGTGAGTAAGGGGTAAATCGCCCCTTGGCGATTGCCGGATGCGCCTTGACCTAACTCATTATCCTTACAAAACAATGTGCTACTTTGGCCTCGTTCGGCAAGGGATAGCATTAGGTTCGCTGATGCCAGTCCGCCACCGACGATGGCAACAGGGTGCTCTTTTGTGGCGAGCGCTGCAGGTTTTGGGGTAAATGCCTGCGCGGTATCGGCTTGCTGGCGCAGCAGTTTGCGCTCATGGAGTAAAATCTCATCGGTGATAATATGGCTTGGCAGCGCATCACTTGCATCACCATTCAAGGCATCTTGGCTGACGTTAAGTGTGCTAAAGCCACTGCTGTGGGCAAGCTGTTGCACGGTTTCAGCCAAATTGACCCCAATCAGCAGGGCATCATCGGTACTCAAACGAGCCATTTGCCAGACTTGCTTGCCATTAAACTGCGCCGCCAAATGCGGTAAAACCAGCCATTGCTGAATGGGATGAGCAGCGCTGTGGGGCAGTTGACTGAGTGCAGTGTGTAGGTCGCCAAAATGCAAATCGACCGTGATGCGGCCGTCATCAAAAATTAATCTCTGGCACCCTATAATGCGCGCAGGTTTTGCCTTAAGTAAGGCATTGGCAATGGGTTGTAAATGAGGCGTGGAAATTAAGCTTTGCGATTGATCCCAAAGTAATTTAAGTTCGTAATCGTTAATGGGATTGGGCTCAAACACTTTGACTAACAGCCGTGTGTTGCTTTGAGTCTGCGTTTGCCAGTGTTGTAGTAGAGAGAGCAGCTCGAGTCCATCGCCCAATCCCCATTGCCCCATGACGCACAGTTCCTGACCGAGTTCAACTGATGACGTCGTTAAGCGGGAGAGTCGAAGGCGAGTTAAATTGTCCAGAGACTGTGCAGTAGTCAACGCGCATGGGGGATAAAGGTTGATCAATTGCGGGTAATCACGCTTAAATTGGCAAGATTTTTGGGGCTTAGCAGTCAAAGAAATATACTCTCAGTCTCATATTAGGCATTATTTTACCCGCCTTTATGGAAAGCTGACCACTTAAATGCAGTAAAACAGATACTATTGGCGCAGCAAAAAGTTGGTACTGACATGTACACAATGGATAGCAATAAAATGAAAAGAGTCGTGATCACCGGAATGGGTGTTGTTTCAAGTATCGGTAATAACAAGCAAGAAGTCACCGAGTCACTTAAAGCGGGTCGCAGTGGTATTACACATTCAGATCAGTTTGAAGAAATGCAACTTCGTAGCCATGTTTGGGGCAATATCAAGTTAGATCCTTCTGAACTGATTGACCGTAAAGCACTGCGCTTTATGGGTGATGCTGCTGCATATGCTTACATTGCAATGCAAGAAGCCATTAAGGATGCTCAGTTAACTGAAGAGCAGTATTCAAATCCTCGTGTAGGTTTGATTGTGGGCACAGGCGGCGCTTCGTCTTCTAACCAAGTTCAAGCGGCGGATATTCTGCGTGAAAAAGGCGTTAAGCGCGTTGGTCCTTATATTGTGCCTCGTATCATGTCGAGCACAGCCAGTGCCTGTTTGGCGACGCCATTCAAAATTAAGGGCATGAACTATTCTATCAGCTCTGCTTGTGCTACCAGTGCCCACTGTATTGGCCACGCGGTTGAACTTATTCAAATGGGTAAGCAAGACATGGTCTTCGCCGGTGGTGCGGAAGAGGTGGATTGGACCCTGACTATGGGCTTCGATGCCATGGGCGCCCTGTCGACTAAATACAACGAGACTCCAGAAAAAGCTTCTCGTACCTATGATGCGGACCGTGATGGTTTCGTTATCTCTGGTGGTGGCGGTATCTTAATCGTTGAAGAGTTAGAGCATGCACTTGCTCGCGGCGCTAAGATCTATGCCGAAGTCATTGGTTATGGCGCGTCTTCAGACGGCTATGACATGGTTGCACCATCGGGCGAAGGTGCGGTGCGTTGTATGCAAATGGCGCTTGCCGATGTTGATACGCCAATCGATTACATCAACACTCACGGTACTTCTACCCCAGTTGGTGACGTGCGTGAGTTAGAAGCTCTGCGTGAAGTCTTTAAAGACAAGTGCCCACCAGTTGCATCGACTAAGTCTATGACTGGCCATGCCTTAGGCGCGGCGGGTGTACACGAAGCCATCTACAGCTTGATCATGATGGAAAACAGCTTTATTGCTCCAAGCATCAACATCGATAACTTAGATGAAGCCGCGAAAGACATGCCAATCGTGCGTGAATACCGCGATGCAGAGCTAAACACTGTGATGAGCAACAGCTTTGGTTTTGGTGGCACTAACGCAACATTAGTGATGCGTAAATATAAGTAAGCCATTATTTTCGTTAAAAAAGGAAGCTTAGGCTTCCTTTTTTATTGTCATCCCAAAACCACCGCCTCTGGCGGTGGTGATTGTCCCTTAAAGCTATAGCCTGAATAACGCCCATGTTAAAAGAGACCTTCTTATTCACCACAAGTAAGAGGAAACGAGAAACATGGGCGATTACAGAAGTTCATCACATGTTTACTGGCGTTGTAAATATCATATCGTTTGGACGCCTAAGTACAGATTCAAAATTCTAAAAGGTAACCTTGGTAAAGAGCTCTACAGGTCGATTTATATTCTATGCAATATGAAAAGTTGTGAGGTCTTAGAATTAAATGTCCAGATAGATCATGTGCATCTAGTCGTGATAATTCCCCCAAAGTTGTCAGTATCCACATTAATGGGGATATTGAAGGGTAGGAGCGCAATAAGGCTTTTTAACAAATTCCCTCATGTTCGCAAGAAGTTATGGGGAAATAGCTTTTGGGAGAGGGGTTATTTTGTTGATACGGTAGGCGTAAATGAGGAAATCATAAGACGCTATGTTCGCCATCAAGATAAGCAAGATCTAGAGCATGATGCTCAATTGTCGCAACAGATGAAGTAGGTGTAAGGAAATAGCCCCTTCCAGGGGCAAATCAAAGCCGCCTTCTAAGAAGGCGGATTCTTTACTGGCTGAAATTCAGAAATACCAATCACATTAAATATCTAATCAGTTCAGAGCCTCACTGGCATTTCAATCCAAGGCGCATTGATGCAGAAATGGTTATTCCCTTTTAAGTCAATGTAACGCGGGAGTGGGATGCCAGTGTGGCTCCCGAAGGGCGGGGTTCAACGCGCTTTATACTGCGTTTAAGGCTTTCGACAGAGCACCACTATGCCTTCAACCCTTCGCCTTGTCTAAAGCGTGTTGAACTCCCGCTGAATGAACAGATATTTAATACGATTGGTATAATGAGACTCAGGGATTGGGTTTATGATCAGAGTCTTGCTAGAATCCTTGGCTACTCACTCTCTAGCCCATTTTTATCAGAAAGGTCCCCATGAAGATTGTTGTCGATGAAAATATGCCCTATGTCGAACCCTTATTTGGGGCGTTAGGCGAGATAATCCCAGTCAATGGCCGCACGCTAACGCCCGAGCAGGTGCAAGATGCCGATGTGCTGCTGGTGCGCTCGGTCACCCGAGTCAATGCTGCATTGTTAGATGCCAATCCAAAACTTAAGTTTGTCGGCAGCGCCACCATAGGGACGGACCATGTGGATCTGGCCTACCTTGCAGTGCGTGGTATTCCCTTTTCGAATGCGCCCGGCTGTAATGCGACCGCAGTCGGGGAGTTTGCCTTTATTGCGATGTTAGAACTGGCGGCGCGGTTTAACTCGCCGCTCAAGGGCAAAGTCGTGGGGATTGTCGGCGCGGGCAATACTGGTAGCGCGACGGCCAAATGCCTCGAAGCCTACGGCATTAAGGTATTACTCAATGACCCCATCAAAGCGGCCGAGGGCGATCCCCGTCATTTTGTGAGCCTTGAAACCCTATTACTTGAAGCGGATATCATCAGCCTACATGTGCCCATCACCCGCACTGGCGAACATAAGACGCTGCATTTATTCGATGAAGCGCGCCTGATGAGTCTTAAACCAAATACTTGGCTGGTGAACTGTTGCCGTGGTGATGTGATTGATAATCAAGCCTTAATTAAGGTTAAGCAGCAAAGGGATGACCTTAAATTGGTGCTCGATGTATGGGAAGGGGAGCCGAATCCCATGCCTGAGCTGGTGCCTTTTGCTGAGTTTGCGACCCCGCATATCGCCGGTTACAGCTTAGAAGGTAAGGCCCGTGGCACTTTTATGCTGTACCAAAAGTTGTGTGAGTTGTTAGCCATTCCGGCCACGAAGCGCTTATCCGAGCTCTTGCCACCATTTCATTTTAAGGCGGTCGAGCTCGAACAAATTCCCGATGAAAAAGCCTTATTACAGCTCGCAAGATTCGTCTACGACCTGCGTGATGACGATGCCGTATTCCGAAATGGCTTTGCAAGGTCGAATGGCTTCGACACTATGAGAAAAAATCACAAACATAGACGCGAATTTAGTGCATTGGCGCTGGCTTATCACGGCCAATCTGAGGTAGATTGGTTGTCCAATTTAGGTTTTTCAGGAGTCGGTCGGTAATTATGTCGCAGGAATTTAATGTTGTCGTTTTAGGTGCATCGGGCGCAGTGGGTCAAACTATGATTGAGATCCTCGAAGAGCGTAACTTCCCGGTTGCGAACTTATATCCTTTAGCCAGTAGCCGTAGCGCCGGTGAAACGGTCAGCTTCCATGGCAAACAAGTTACCATTTTGGACGTCGAAACCTTCGATTGGAGTCAAGCACAGTTAGGCTTCTTCTCTGCTGGTGGCGATGTCTCGGCCAAGTGGGCGCCAATCGCCGCTGAAGCGGGTTGTGTGGTGATCGATAACACCTCTCACTTCCGCAACGACATTGATATTCCATTGGTTGTACCTGAGGTTAACCCCCATGCGATTGCCGATTTCCGCAACCGTAACATCATCGCTAACCCGAACTGCTCGACCATCCAAATGCTGGTGGCACTAAAACCGATTTACGATACTTACGGTATCAGCCGTATTAACGTTGCGACCTATCAGTCTGTCTCTGGTACAGGTAAAAAGGCGATTGAAGAACTGGCAAAACAATGCACTAAGTTGCTGCAAGGTCTGCCTGCTGACGCTGAAGTTTATCCAAAGCAAATCGCGTTTAACGTATTGCCGCAAATCGATAAATTTATGGATAACGGCTACACCAAAGAAGAAATGAAAATGGTCTGGGAAACCCAGAAGATTTTCGGTGATGACGAAATCCTCGTTAACGCAACGGCCGTGCGTGTGCCTGTCTTCTATGGTCACTCTGAAGCCGTACATATCGAGACGCGTCAAGTCGCCGATGCAGAAGATATTAAAGCTTTACTGCGCGATGCCGAAGGAGTGGTATTGTTCGAATCCGATGACGAATATCCAACGGCTGTAACCCATGCAGCGGGTACCGATCCTGTTTATGTGGGTCGTGTACGTAAGGATATTTCCCATTCTCACGGTATTAACCTTTGGGTGGTGTCGGACAATATTCGTAAAGGCGCAGCCTTAAACAGTGTGCAAATTGCCGAGATTTTAGTGAGAGATTATTACTAACTCTTAAGTGGCGATTGATGCCCAGTGAAAAAGCCTGCTGCCAGCAGGCTTTTTTGTTTTACAATTGTGAACAGTAGCAGGGCTGGGATTTCTAGTTTATAGTAATCTCAATAAATACAATTGCCTAAAGCCTGTTATCAGCGAGATAACTTAAATAGCGCTTCAAAGGGAAGGATTGATGAAATTTCGCACTTCGTATCTTGTGGGCCTGATGGCCACCGTTTTAGCTGTTTCTTCCACGACCTCTTTTATTGATCCTGCGATAGCTGCTGATACTCCCAAAATAAAACCTTTAAAAATCATGGGGCCAGACGGACAGATCCGTCAGGTCAATCATCAATATGGACCAACGACCTCTAAGGACACTTTCTGGAGCATTGCGCAAAAAGTCCGTCCCGATGCCAGTGTCAGCGTTTATCAGGTGATGGCCGCAGTATTTGATGCTAACCCCCATGCGTTTAACTCCGACAGTTATAACAGTCTCGAACGTGGCATGATTTTGCTGATCCCTTCGAAAGAAGTAATGCTGGCTATTCCCAATAGTCTGGCCATTGCCCGCGCCGAGCGCAGCGATAAGCAGGCTCGTTCTGGTGTTAAAGCTACGCCTAAGGCTGAAACCAAACCTGCGACTAAGCCCGCTGCACCGACTCAGACAGTTGCACAGCCTAAACCTAAGGTGGAGACGCCACCTAAGGCCGAGGTGAAGCCCGAAGCGGCGAAAGTGACCAATACCGAAGTGGCTGCGACGCCAACCGCGCCTAAGATGGTGAGCTCGGATATCAATGCACGCCTCGAAGCTGCGGAGAGCAAGAATTTATCCCTGACCGATGAGTTAGCCAGAGCGCAAGATCAACTCGCGGTGAGGAATACCGATGTTGAGACACTCAAAGCCAAGGTTGAAGAATTAAATCAACAGATTGCGGTATTAGAAGAAACCCTACAGGCCAGTAAGAAGCAAAACCTTGCACTTAAAGCCGAGGTTGAGGCCGCACAAACGCCAGGGACCGCGACGACAGACGAGCCTGCCATGCCCGCAGAGCCCGATGATCTGTGGCGTAACCTGATGAGTAATCCGCTGCTCCTCGTTGCGGCAGCGGTGATCCCCGCATTATTGCTACTGGTGCTCGTTTTCTGGCTATTACGCCGTAAACGCAATAAAGAGCGCCGCGAGTTAGAAGCGCAGCAGGCGGCGATGATGGCCGCGGGTGCGGCTGGCGTGGCGAGTGCGTCTGTGCTGGCGATGGATGATGACGATCTCAGCGACATGGCGGTGCATCTAGATACTGACCATGCTGATTCGATCGACAGCTTACTCGATGTTGGCAGTGTTGACCTGCAACCCGAGCAGGAAATGACCGATAGCCATGAACAAATGGACATGGCATCAGAAATGTTTATTGACCCAGGTGTCAGCACTGAGCCTGAACCTCAATTTGAAGAGGATGAAGGCCAGTCTCTGGACGATCTCTGGGCAGAGGCCATGGGTGACCAAGAGGAAGCCGAAGCCTTTGCCGAAGAAAAAGCCGCATCTGGCAATATTATTGAGGAAGAAGACCTCGATGCATTGCTGGCCGGATTAGGCTCTGATGAAGAAGATACCCCGCAGGAGGCTCAAGCTACAGCTGAAGGGCTTGACGAACTCGACGAATTAGCCGGTTTCGATTTACCTGCTGAAACTGCGCCAGATCCAGAGGATGAAGATTTAGCCGCCGCGATTGCCGCCGAGCTAGAATCTGGGCTAGGCGCTGACTTAGCCACAGAGCTGGACACTGAGCTTGAAAACGATGCTGTGCCTGCCGACGACGATATCGATGCGTTACTCGCAGGCTTTAATCAGCCAGAGGCTAACAAACCTGTCGAAGCGGCGGATGAGGATCTCGATGCCTTATTGACCGATTATGACAAGGTGCCAGCAGAAACTGCTGATGATCTCGGTGATGAAATTGCCGCCGAATTGGACGATGACTTAGCCGAGTTGGGTGTCGCGCAAACCGATGATATTGATGCTTTACTGGCAGATTTTGATAAACCCGCCGCACCCGAACCCGATTTAAGCGATGAAATTGCCGCCGAGCTTGATGCCGACTTAACTGACATGGGCGTAAGCGAATCCGACGATATAGATGCGCTACTCGCGGACCTAGATGCTCCTGCGCAGCCCGATCCTGAAGTCGCTGCGGCCATTGCCGCTGAGTTGGATGATGAACTCGCTCCAAACTTGCCAACGAGCGATGAAGATCTCGACCAGTTATTGGCAGGCTTTAACACGCAAGAAGCGCTCGTCGAAGAGGCTGTTGTCGACGATACGGCTCAAGTTGAAGCCACCCTTGAGCGCGATGACATTGCCGCCGAACTCGAAGCCGCATTACCTGAAGATTTGTCAACGGCAGAGGACGACCTCGATTCACTCTTAGCCGAGTTCGATGTGCCTGAACAAGCCGAGGCGGATGCCGACGACTTTAACTTCGACTTAGAAACCACCCATGTCGAGCCAGAAGAAAAAGACGAGGAAGAAGATTTACTCAAGGGCATTGGTGCCGCCCATGCCATTGATGGCACGGACGATACCTTCGAACTGAGTGAAGAGATTGCGGATAACCAAGACAGTACGGATAACAGTGCCGATGACGATGCCACAGAACCTAAGTTTACAGGCTTTGATGAATATACTGACGATATCGCACCTGCTCTTGGTGCCGCTGTCGCCGCATCTGCTGTGGCGGCCGCCGCGAGTGCGAAGGAAAAAGAGTCATCTTTCTTCAATGACTTAAAGGCAAATAAGACTAAAGATCCCCATGTTCTCGATTGGGATACCGAACTGAATTTTACGCCTACGCCTGAGGCGAAAACGCCGGTCAAACCTGAAACCGATTTGCCTTTAGATCCGGTACCAGTGCAGGGCTCGTCGCGTAAACCGCTAGAGTTTGCGCCAGATACTCAGCCAGAGGTTGATGCCAAAAATACAGCTTCGAGCACTGAGTTTAACCTCGACGATGAGCTGGATTTAGGCCACGAGTTTGATTTAAAAGACGATACAGATGATGTCGATTTAAGCGATGACAGCGTACTTGCCGCCTTTAGCACCAATACCGAGCTCGAAGAGGAAGAGATATTAACCCCTGAGGACAGCTTTGCCCTCGATGATGAGCATACGCTTACCGTCGACGAGGCCCTAGCGGCCCTCGATGCGCAGGAATCTCGCAAGTCGAAGAAGTTTGTTCCAGAACATGATTTAACTAACTTCCAAAACGAGCATGGTTATATCGATATCGAAAAACTGCTTAACGATGCCGAGCAGGACAACACAGAGACAGATCTCTATCCTGAAATGGATGTGGAGATGAGCGATGTCGGTGCCCTGATTGGCGATGCCGCCATGATCGACGTGGACGATGAGGAAAACTCAGTCAATGCCAAGCTCGATTTAGCCCGTGCCTATATCGAAATCGATGATAGCGACAGTGCCAAAGCATTGCTACGGGAAGTCCAAATCGACGGTAACGAGCGTCAGCAAGAAGAAGCGGCTCGTTTACTTAAAGAGATGGGCTAATCCCTAAGGGGCTTGATTTCACACTAACGGCGCGCAGAGCGCCGTTTTTTTTGTGGGCTGCTGTGATAAAATGCGCCGCTAAATTAACTGTGAGGATGTGTGGATGCGGATTGCATTAGGTATTGAATATGACGGCAGTGGTTATTTCGGTTGGCAGCGTCAGGCCGAAGTCGATTCAGTACAAGGGCAATTAGAACAAGCCTTATCTAAGGTGGCCAACGAACCCATCAGCTTGTTCTGTGCGGGACGAACCGATGCCGGCGTTCATGCAACGGGGCAGGTGGTGCATTTCGAGACGAATGCCATACGTAACGAAGGCGCGTGGACCTTAGGGGTGAATGCCAATTTGCCCGATAATATCGCCGTTCGTTGGGCAAAAGAGGTGGATGACAGTTTCCATGCCCGCTTTTCAGCCACGGCCAGACGTTATCGCTATGTGATTTACAATCATAATTTTCGCCCCGGGATCCTACGTCACGGCGTGAGCCATTACCACGGTGATATCGACGCCGATAAAATGCATGTTGCGGCGCAGGCGCTGCTCGGTGAGCAGGACTTTACCAGTTTTCGCGCGATTCAATGCCAATCGAAAACCCCATTTCGCAATGTGCACAGCGTTAGAGTGACCCGTCAGGGCATGTATGTGATTGTCGATATTTCTGCTAATGCCTTCTTGCACCATATGGTGCGAAACATTGTTGGCTCCCTGTTGGAAATCGGCCTAGGCAACCAACCACTGACTTGGATGGCGGATTTGCTGGCGCTTAAAGATCGCAATCAAGCGGCGGCCACCGCCAAACCCAATGGGCTCTATTTAGTCGATGTGACATATCCCGAGCAGTATCAACTGCCTAAGTTGGCTTTAGGGCCATTGTTTATGCTGGATTAATCGCCGCTTTGCCGATGTAAGTGAAGCGCGTATCGAAGGAAGGAAAGAACAGATGACCACAGCCCCGACTGAACAGACAGCCTTAACTGTGCCGAGTGTGAATGCGCCATTGGCACAATGGCTAGATTATTTATTATCGATTCACCCAACCGAAATCGACATGGGATTAACTCGGGTTTCTAAGGTTGCCGAGCGCCTTAATGTATTGGATTTAGGGCCAAGTCAAATTGTCACTGTTGCTGGCACCAATGGTAAAGGCACGACCTGCGCCATGCTAGAGAACATCCTGCGTTTATCAGGGTTGACGGTGGGCGTCTACAGCTCGCCCCATATGCTCAAATACAATGAAAGGGTGCGCATCAACGGTCAGGACGCTAGCGATGACGCCTTTGTAGCGGCTTTTGAACAGATTGAAGCGGCACGTGGCGAGATTTCGCTGACCTTTTTCGAATATGCCACCTTGGCGGGCTTAATCCTATTTAAAGCGGCCAAGCTGGATGTGGTGATCTTAGAAGTCGGTCTTGGCGGCCGTTTAGATGCCACTAACATGATTGATGCTGATATCAGCGTCGTGACCTCGGTTGATTTAGACCATGAGGCGTATTTGGGTAATACCCGTGAGCTGGTTGGCCGCGAAAAGGCGGGGATTTTTCGCCAAGGAAAACCTGCCATTGTCGGCGAGCCAAACTTACCCCATACGGTCAATGATGTCGCCCAAGATGTTGGCGCCAAGATCTATCGTGTGGGTGAGGAGTTTAGTTACCAGCAAGATGGCCAGACGTGGGATTACCAAGGCCAAGTATTCACCCTCAAGCAGCTGAGTTTGCCGACACTGCCATTACCCAACGCCGCGACTGTGATTGCGATTGTTGAACATGGCTGGCCGCATATTGCTGCCGATATCATTGCCAAAGGCATCAGCAGCGCGCGCTTAACCGGGCGTTTAGAGCAAGTTAACGAGCAGCCGCTGATTTTACTCGATGTGGCGCACAACCCCCATGCGGCGCGCTTTTTAGTCAAACAGCTCACGCCTATGGTGACGGGGAAGCGAGTGTTTGCCCTGTGCGGCATGCTAAAGGATAAGGACATTGCAGGCGTATTGCCTGTGGTTTCGCCCTTAATCGATACTTGGTACTTAGTGAGTTTACAGGGGAGCGCGGCGCCAATGCAAGCCTGCTGCGCCAAACCTTAGCGCAAGACACTAAGGCCCATGAGTTTGACGATATCGCCTCGGCATGGACGGCATTAAAAGCGCAAATTCAGCCCGATGATGTGGTAATTGTGTTTGGCTCCTTTTACACTGTGGCAGGTTTTAAGTCTCTCTTTAAGCAGGATAACCGTTTTGTCTAGCCAGTTTCATAATCGATTAGTCGGCACTGTGGTGCTGGTCGCCCTCGGGGTGATTTTTCTGCCGGATATTTTAGATGGCAAGAAGGACCGCCAAGAGGAACAATTTGCCGAAATTCCCCTGCGTCCTGCCGCGATAGCGCAGCAAAACGCCGATGATATGTTTGAGGTGTTGTCCACTCAGGATGTGGATGGCGAAGGTGCCTTACCCGAAGAGGCCTCTCCGAATGATGAGGCGGCGTTAGCGCAGGCGGTCAATACTGACGTCAAAGACACGCCTGCGGCAAAAGTCGAACCTAAATCGGAAGCGGTGAAGGAGCAAGCCAAGCCACAGACGGCAAAAGCGGAAAATAAGCCTGAAGTGAAAGAGCCGGTGAAAACCGAGACTGCTAAGGCCGAGCCGAAGAAAGAGACGCCAAAGCCACCTGCAACTAAAACTGAGACCAAAAAGCCTGAAACCAAGCCAACCGTCGTGGCGAAAGCGGACAAACCTAAAGCCGAAACCGCGAAAACAGAATCTGCAAAACCTGCCAAAGACGATGGCATCAAAGTGGTGAGCCGCGATTCATTAAAACCTGGACTTACCCTGCAACTAGGCGCATTTAGCAATGCCGCCAACGTAAAAGCGCTGGTGGCGCAGTTACGTAAAAGTGGTTACAAGGCGTACACAATTCCAGACACGCCTAAGGATGGCGTATTGACGAAAGTGTTTGTGGGGCCCGATGTTTCCGAAGCTAAGCTCAAGAAAATGCAGGAAGAAATTGAAAGCCTAACCCGTTTGAAAGGCCGAATTGTGCCTTTTAATCCCTTGGAATCTTAATGCTATTCGGCAGAGGCTGAAATAATTTATTTACCTCTCTAGGGGTGAGAATCGTTTCAGTCTCTGGTAGAATCGCGCCGTCTTAAAGCCTATGCTGGAAAGCCATCTCAATGGTTTGGATTGATTACGCTATCATCTTCGTTATCGGGTTATCGACTCTTATCAGTCTGATCCGCGGATTTGCCAAAGAAGCCATGTCGTTAGTGGTATGGTTCGCGGCTTTCTTTGTTGCCAGCCAATTTTACCAAGACCTCGCCGTTTATCTCACGCAAATGAACGATGAGGTGCTACGCAATGGGGTCTCCATTGCTATTCTTTTTATCACCACCTTAATACTCGGCGCCCTCATCAATTACATCATTGGGCAATTAGTGGTTAAAACCGGATTATCTGGCACTGACAGACTCTTAGGTCTGTGTTTCGGTGCCATTAGGGGGCGCTGATCGTCAGCGCGCTACTGTTTTTTATGGATGCTTTTACAGGCTCACCCAACACCCAATGGTGGAAGGACTCTGTACTAGTGCCCGAATTTGGCGTTGTGATCCAATGGTTCTTTCACTATTTGGAAAACACCTCCAGCTTTGTACCCAAACTATAAAAAAGACAATAAATTTATCCTAAGTGATGGAGGATAAGTAGGGTTGAGCCTGAAACCTAAGGTACGGACTCAACACTGAGATGAAACACTTAAGCCGTATGGCTGGGGATTTACTTCGTCTTTTACTTATATTTCAACATGAAAGGGCATAGAACATCTTACAATGAGGAAGCTTACCCATGTGTGGTATCGTCGGAATAGTTGGCCAATCATCGGTTAATCAGACCATTTATGACGCACTGACCGTGCTTCAGCACAGAGGTCAGGATGCGGCAGGTATTGTGACCGTTGATCGTGGTGCTTTCAGACTACGTAAAGCCAATGGTCTGGTCAAAGATGTATTTGAAGTCAAACACATGCAGCGCCTACAGGGCAATGCGGGTATTGGCCACGTACGTTATCCTACTGCAGGCAGTTCCAGCGCGTCAGAAGCGCAGCCTTTCTATGTTAACTCGCCATTTGGGATTTCATTAGCCCATAACGGTAACTTAACCAACACGGTTGAATTAGCTGAAGGCCTGATCAAAAAACGTCGCCATGTGAACACCACATCCGACTCAGAAGTATTATTAAACCTGCTGGCTGATGAGCTGCAAAAAACTACCAGCTTGATGCTGACCGCCGATGAGGTGTTCGACACTGTTGCCAAGGTGCACGAGCAAGCCCGTGGCGCCTATGCGGTAGTGGCCATGATTATCGGCCAAGGTCTGGTGGCCTTCCGCGATCCTTTCGGTATTCGTCCACTGGTATTAGGTAAGCACGAAACCCCAACCGGTACTGAGTACATGGTGGCCTCTGAGAGCGTGGCGCTCGATGCCGTGGGTTTTGAAGTGATGCGCGATGTGGCGCCAGGCGAAGCGATTTATATCTCTTTAGATGGCCAGCTTTACACTCGTCAATGCGCGAAAGAGCCAAGCTACTCACCTTGTATCTTCGAATTCGTGTATTTTGCGCGTCCTGATTCGACTATCGACAACGTCTCTGTTTATGCCAGCCGCGTAAACATGGGTGCCAAGCTCGGTGAAAAGATCAAAAAAGAATGGTACGACCATGATATCGACGTGGTGATCCCTATTCCTGAAACTTCATGTGATATCGCATTAGAAATCGCCCGTTGCATGGACTTACCTTACCGCCAAGGTTTTGTGAAGAACCGTTATATCGGCCGTACCTTTATTATGCCTGGTCAACAGGAGCGTAAAAAATCGGTACGCCGTAAACTCAATGCCATCAACACTGAGTTTAAAGGTAAGAACGTCTTGTTAGTGGATGACTCTATCGTGCGTGGTACCACCTCAGAGCAAATCATCGAGATGGCGCGTGAAGCGGGTGCGAAGAAAGTATACTTTGCCTCGGCGGCACCAGAAATCCGTTTCCCGAACGTTTACGGTATCGATATGCCAACCTCGAATGAGCTGATTGCCCACGGTCGTGATGCCGATGAAATTGCTAAGCTGATCGGCGCCGATGGCATTATCTTCCAAAATCTGCCGGATCTGGTTGAAGCGGTGAGAATGGAAAACCCAGAGATCAAACGTTTCGAAACCTCAGTGTTCGACGGTCACTACATCACTAACGATGTTGACCAATCTTACCTCGACCACTTAACTCAGTTACGTAACGACGATGCCAAAGCCGACCGTAATAAAGACATTGGCACTAACTTAGAGTTACACAACGTTTGCCATCCATAAGACGAAATTCTTAAGATGGAAAGTGTGCTTGGCGGTAAGCGGGCACATCTTAAAGCACTACAAAAATGCCAGTGATTAATCACTGGCATTTTTGTTAGGGGTTTCAATCCTTAGGAAATTTTGGGAGTTTCGCTGGATTGACTCTGCGCTAGTTCATCCTGCGCATTTTTGCGCTCAACCCAATAGTCTGCATGGGGAATACCGAGCTTTTCAGGATCGAATAACGGCTCAACCCCTTGTTTTTGTTGCGACTCATAATCCTTAAGGCAAGTAAAGGCTATACGTTGCAGCAGAATAATGGCGATAATGTTTAACCAAGCCATTAAACCTACGCCAATATCACCCATGCCCCATGCCAAATCGGCAGTTTTCACTGTGCCGTAGACAGTTGACGCCATCAGCACCACTTTCAGTACTACGGTCAGCCAAGGACGATTTACCTTACGGTTGATATAGGCGATGTTGGTCTCGGCAATATAGTAGTAGGCCACAATGGTGGTGAAGGCGAAGAAGAACAACGCGACGGCGACGAACATATTACCAAAGCCTGGCATCATGCTTTCCATCGCGGTTTGTACATAACCAGGGCCCGCTGCAACGCCGGCAATGCCAGTGTAGAGTGCGACACCTTCAGGCCCTTGCACATTGTAAAGTCCAGTGATGAGCAACATAAAACCAGTGGCAGAGCACACAAAAAGAGTGTCAATGTACACAGAGAATGCTTGCACTAAACCTTGTTTTGCAGGGTGACTTACCGCTGCGGCCGAGGAGGCGTGTGGCCCAGTACCTTGACCCGCTTCGTTGGAGTAAATACCGCGTTTTACCCCCACATAATCGCAAGACCTAAAATCGCACCAAAGCCCGCATCGAGTCCGAAGGCGCTTTTTAGGATCAACATAATAATATCGGGCAGCTGACCAATATTAAGGGCAATAATCACGCAGGCGACGATGATATAACCCAGTGCCATAAAGGGCACTACGGTACTGGCGAAGTGGGCAATACGTTTCACGCCACCAAAGATAATAAAACCTAACAGCATAGCGAGGATAGCGGCGGTGACGTTAGGGTCGATATCGAAGGCGGTTTTTAGGCTCGAACCAATCGAGTTGGCTTGCACGCCTGGCAGTAAAATCCCGCAGGCAAAAATGGTCGCAATAGCAAATGTCCAAGCGTACCACTTCATGCCTAAGCCTTTTTCAATGTAAAAGGCGGGGCCGCCGCGGTACTCACCGTTGATTTTTTCTTTGTAGACTTGGCCTAAGGTGGATTCGACGAATGCGGAGCTGGCGCCAAGAAACGCCACCATCCACATCCAAAACAATGCACCTGGACCGCCAAAGGTAATCGCAGTGGCGACACCGGCAATGTTACCGGTTCCCACACGACCCGCTAAGGTCATGGCTAAGGCTTGGAAGGAAGACACACCGGCATCAGTGCTCTTACCATCAAACATTAAACGGATCATTTCGGGTAAATGGCGTAACTGTAAGAAACGTGAGCGCAGGGAGAAAAAGAGTCCTACACCGAGGCAAAGATAAACGAGCGCAGGGCTCCAAACGATATTGTTGACCGCATTAACAATCTCATTCATATAATTCAACTCCAATATTCTGTTGTTTTTGCAGAGTTTTTAAGATATTTGCTTGTAAGTTTGGGTACTAAACGGCCAATTTGGCCTAAGGTTAAGACGCGTGGGGGCGTCCAAGAGCTTCAACATAACGACTTTTTAAGCCGCTTCATAGCTAAAGTTGTTAAATAATTGATAATTTAACGTTCTTTATTTGGTGGCATTACTGATAGGGGATTTAGCGGTGCGTTAATTCGCTAGGTTTCGAGCTGCGTTTGACAGTCGGGATGTAGGAGAAAGGTGAGACAAGGTGCGTGGAGTTAGAACTCTTTATTTGACCTAAACAGATATAAGTGTGGGTATCCCTACAAGGCTTAAACCGGTGCTTACATCACCAGCCATAGCAGCATCCATAGTCCGAATAGCCATGCCAGACTGCGGCGGCTAACGCTATGTTTTAATAGCAAAGACAGGCTCACGGCCACGGGAAAATACAGAATAACTCCCCAAGAAAGGAGAGGCGTCTCAAGCCCAAGCCTTTTTAGCCCCATTTCACAAAGCAGACTTAACGCCAATAATAACAGGCTGTGGAAGATCACCAATTGATTGAATCTTAAGGTGAGTGCTGGCTTAAAGACGGGGATTGAAGGGCCTGGCAAGGTCAGTGTATTCATTTGTTTTCTCGATTCCTCGTAACGGATGCAAGGGATTTTAGGTTTAGATGAGAATTGTTCTCAACTAAATTTACACAGCTTTATTGTTTCGTTACCGCAAAGCGAGTTAAATCGGCCCTTGAGGTAAAACGGCGGTTTGCACTCTTGTCCGCTTTGGGCTAAATTACACTGTAATTATATCCAGTATTTAATGTAGATATGATCCTCTATATTGCCGAAAAACCAAGCCTTGGGCGTGCAATCGCCGATGTGCTGCCTAAACCCCACAAAAAAGGTGAAGGGTTTGTTGAAGACGCCCAAGGTAACTGTGTGTCTTGGTGTGTGGGGCACTTGCTCGAACAGGCTGAGCCCGATGCCTATAATCCCGAGTTTAAATCGTGGAAGTTTGAGCATTTACCCATAGTGCCTGAGAAGTGGCAGCTTAAACCTAAGGCCGCGACCCGCAGCCAACTCACAGTACTTAAAAAACTGGTGAAGCAGGCCGATACGCTAGTGAATGCGGGCGATCCCGACAGGGAAGGGCAGTTATTGGTTGATGAAGTGATCGCCTATTTGGGCGTGACGGGCGATAAATTACAGCAAACGCAGCGACTCCTTATCAGCGACTTAAACCCGCAGGCGGTGAAACGTGCCTTGTCGCAACTTCGCAGTAATCGTGAGTTTATTCCTTTGTCGACCTCGGCGCTTGCAAGAAGCCGCGCCGATTGGCTCTATGGCATGAATATGACGCGGGCCTACACTATTCAAGGGAAAAAGGTTGGCTATCAGGGCGTACTATCGGTCGGTCGAGTACAGACTCCGCTGCTTGGGCTTATCGTGCGCCGCGATGAGGAAATCGCGAATTTCCAATCTAAGCCTTTTTATGAGGTTCTGGCTCACTTAGTGACCGACAAAGAGCAGGCTTTCACGGCGAAGTGGCAACCCAGTGAAGCCTGCTTGCCCTATATGGATGAGGAAGGGCGCGTGCTTGCTAAGGGCTTAGCGCAAAATGTAGTGCGCCGGATCACCGATAAACCCGCCAAAGTGACCCAGTTAAGCACTAAGGATAAGCAGCAGAATCCGCCTTTACCCTACAGTCTATCGGCGCTGCAAATCGATGCCGCCAAGCGCTTTGGGATGAGCGCGAAGGACGTACTCGATACCTGCCAGAGCTTATACGAGCGCCATAAACTAATCACTTATCCACGCTCAGACAGTCGTTATTTGCCCACCGAGCAGCATGGGCTTGCAAGCGGGGTATTAGCGGCCATTACGGGCGGTGCGCCCGAGTTAGTCGCACACGCTGAGGTGCCCAATCCTCGGCTGAAGTCTAAGGCGTGGGATGATAAAAAAGTCGATGCTCACCACGCCATTATTCCAACGGAAAAACAGCCCAATCTAGCAGGTTTAAGCCAGCGGGAAAGGCAGCTTTATCTGCATATTGCTCGACAGTATTTGGCGCAGTTTTACCCCGCCTATTGCTACAGTGAAACCGTGGTCGAGGTGACGATCGAAGGTGGCCTTTTTAAAACCAAGGCAAAACAGGATAAGTCTCTCGGTTGGAAACAACTGTTTGCCAGAGAAGAGAGCGAACGAAAGGACGCATCATCCGCTGCGAGTTTTGCGCAAGGCGACAAGGACGCAGAGGAAGGGGAATATCTTGGTCAGTTACCTCCTCTTACCTTAGGACAAGTTCTTCATTGTCACCAAGGTGAATTGGTCGAGAAGCAAACTCAACCTCCCAAAGCCTTTACCGATGCGACCTTGCTGAGTGCGATGACGGGGATTAACCGTTATGTGACTGACCCAGAGATCCGCAAAATTTTAAAGGAAACCGATGGCTTAGGCACAGAAGCGACTCGCGCAGGCATTATTGAACTGCTGTTTAAACGGGGCTTTATTCAGCGTCAGGGCAAGTCGATTGTGGCAACTGAGGTGGGCAAGGGCTTGATCAATAGCTTACCCCTTAGCGCCACGACACCCGATATGACGGCGCTGTGGGAGGCAAGTCTAAACGGCATCTGCCATAAAGAAATCTCATATCAAGGCTTTATGCAGCCTCTGCTGGGGACGCTAAATAACTTAATCGAAAATGCGGGCGCTCAATTACCCTCAGCCCTCAATGGCTTAAAAGGGCAGGGCTTTAAGCGTGCAGCAACGAAAAAGCGCGGCTATCGAAAAGCTGGAGGTAAAGGCGCTGGATGGAAAAAATCCGGCACTAAAAACGCCACAGCGAGAAGCTCAGCCGCTAAAACTACCTCGGCTAAATCGACGGCCTCGACATCCGCTACGCCCACTACGGCTAGACGGCGAGCTAGCAGAGCGCCTGCTCAAGCTTGATGACACAAATGTAATCAAACTGTCGCTAATGCTCGCGATCTAGTAACGATATTTAATATATTCCGCGATATTTAATTGCCGCCAATCACGATATTTCGTGATTGGCGGATCTACTTCTAAAAAACACCCTGAAATTCAGATTTTCTGCGCCGTGGCATGCAAACTGCTGTGTGTTGGCTGGAGAATATAATAAGCCAATTAAATCATATGATTATATATGGTTTAGCTGAATTAAAAGGTGTAGATGATATGAAAAAGAAATTGCTTGCAGTGATGATCCCCGCGGTACTATTGACTGGTACCACTCAGGCGGTTGAGCTGTATAACGATCAAACCAATAGCGTCAATATGATGGGCTGGCTAGGCTTTGCGGCGTTAAATGATGGCCACGAAACTTCGGTAATTGATAACTTTTCCCGCGTAGGATTCCGTTTCGACCGCCAAGAGAAAAACGGCTGGCGCTCTTTTGCCCATACAGAATGGGGCATTAACATGGTCACCAGTGACGATGGCCTTATCTATACCGAAGGCCAAGGTGGTGGCCAGTTATCGGCTTCAAAAACCTCAGATTTCCTCTTTAACCGTTTAGGTTATGTCGGCATGTCGCACGACAAATGGGGCTCGCTCACCTTTGGTAAGCAGTGGGGGGCTTATTACGATGTTGCTTACACCACTGACGTGCTGAATGCCTTTACGGGTTGGTCTGTTGGTGCTTATACCTTCGGTGATGGCGGCCTCACCGGAGCGGGTCGTGCCGATGCGGCGCTACAATACCGCAATACCTTTGGTAATCTGCATATCGCGGTGCAATACGCTTCTAAGCAAAATAGTGATGTGGCGCTCTATGATAATTTAGGTAACGCCTTAAACGATGGTTCGGAGCTGAGCTTCGACCCTAGCTATGGCGCGAGTGCGACTTACTATTTCACCGATAAATTTAAGGTGTTAGCGGGCTTTAACCGTGGTGACTTCACTGGCAATCTTGCGGGCAAAGAAGTCGATAATACCAACCAAATCATCGGTATCGGTGCCCAATACGGCAGCTTCTATCAATATGCGCCAGGTCGTGATGCCGACGGCCTGTATGTGGGTTTTAACGCCCATAAGAGTGAGCAAAACGAGTTGGTAGGTGGGGAGCTTTACGACTCAACTGGCGCCGAATTTATTGTCGCTTACCACTATGATAACGGATTCGTACCTAGCCTATTGCTGACTTATCAGGATTTGGACACCGATGAAAACACCGCTATCCAAGGCAAATGGACGCGTCAGTTTGCCGTGCTAGGCCTGCATTATCGCTATAGCCGCGACACCATCATGTATGCCGAAGCCAAAATCGATTTCAGCGATATGGACGATAAAGCCTACGAAGATCTGCAAGATAATAACTATGCCGTTGGTATTCGTTATTTCTTCTAAGTCTGACGAGAGAGTGCGCTAAAAAGTGCATTCATCAAAGGCCACAGTATTGTGGCCTTTTTCATGACTATCCATTTCTTATCAATGCATTACACAATCCCTAACTTCTTCATTTTACTGCGCAGGGTATTGGCATTGATATCCAGCAATTCGGCCGCGCCGCCTGGGCCATAGAGTTTACCGCCCGTGATCCTTAAGGCATGGCTGATGTATTTTTTGGTCATCACCTCCAGTGGCACCAGCTTATCGCTGGCATGACTTGGATCGATAATCACGGTTTGATTGGACGGGGTTTTAACGGCTTCGAGGCTTTTGGGCGCCAGAAAACTAAAATCCAGCGGACCCGCAGGGTGCTGAATGATAGCGCGCTCGAGCACATTAATGAGTTCGCGCACATTCCCTGGCCAATCATATTGGTTGAGAATATTCAGTTGTTCTGGGGCGATTCTTGGTAGCTGTGGCAAATTGAACTTGGCACTCAACTGCTCGACAAAATGTTGCACTAACAGAGGAATGTCCGTGCGTCTTTGTCTGAGTGATGGGATCTCGATGGGGAAAATCGCCAGCCGATACCAGAGATCTTCGCGAAACTCTTCTCTGTGTACCATGGCTTGAAGGTTTCTGTGGGTTGCGGCCACTATACGAATATCGAGCTGCACCGCATCGTGGCCGCCAACGCGGGTGATACAACTATTTTGCAGTACTCTAAGTAGTCGAACTTGGGCCGAAAGCGGTAATTCCCCAATTTCATCTAAGAAAATGGTGCCGCCGTTGGCCTGCTCGAAGTAGCCAATTTTGCGCGAATCAGCGCCAGTAAACGCACCTTTTTCATAACCAAAGAGCTCGGAGTCAATCAAAGTATCTGGAATAGCGCCACAGTTTACCTTGATAAAAGGCTTACCCGAGCGCTCCGACAGTTCGTGAATGGCGTTGGCGATAACCTCCTTGCCGCAGCCAGTTTCCCCAAGCATTAACACTGTGGTGTTAATCTTGGCGATGGATTGCACCTGCTGCATCACCTGTTTCAAGCCAGAATTAGCGCCAACCACGCCATTTTGAACATCTAAGGTGCGGCGTAGACTGACGTTTTGTTTAGAGAGCGCTTCGTTCTCTTTGAGTAAGTTGCGATCCCTTAAATTCAGCGCCGTGATGAGCGCGAGGTTTTGCATATGTGGGGCAATCAAGTCAGCATGACGGGGCCTAAACACTCCAGTCGTTTTGGCATAAAAGCCGACTATCCCAAGGTGGGTATTCTCAATCGACATCCGCAAAATAATTACCGAACGAATATCCTTAATGACCTGAGGCGCGACTAAAGAGGTGACAGGATCATGCTCTATGTCATTAACAATTCGCACCTTTGGCCGCTCGGGATCCTCTAGCAATTGCGCCATCTTCAGAGGAATTTGGATGCGTTTATCCAAGGTGCAGCAATGGGAATCATCAACATGGGCGATAAACTGTATATCATTAAATTGTTTGCGAAAAATATTCACAAATAGCCCATCTATAGGCAATTCATCCCGAATAAACCCGAAGTAACTGTGCAAAGATTTTTCGAGTTGCAGACTGCTACAGAGTCTTAGCGTTGATTCGTAATAGAAGTGTTTTTCCATTGATATTTCAAGTTAATCACTAAGTATCGTGATTGTAGATCTTTATATTTCGTGATTTTGTGCCTGCAATCAAAGTTCCCCACATAAATACCTCTTTTTAGGTGCTTGGCACAGCATCTGCACTTTCACGCTGACAAGTTCCAATGATTATTGAAGGAAATCAGCATGAGTAAAACCCAAGGTATTAATTCGGGGCGCCGCCAGTTATTAAAGGGGGCATGGTCATGGCCGCGGGACTCGGGGCGAGTATTGCACTGCCCACTACTGCCAGCTGTGACTCTGCGCCTATCAACTTCGATGAAATCGTAGATGTGCTCGTGGTTGGCAGCGGTTTTGCTGGCATGTCTGCGGCGTTGCAGGCCAGAGAAGCCGGCGTGAGCGTGATGGTTATCGATAAGATGCCCGTGTTTGGTGGTAACTCTACCATCAATGGCGGCGCCATGGCGGTAGCTGGTTCTGCGCTACAGAAACAAGCCGGGATTAAAGACTCGGTCGATGCCATGGTGGCTGACATGCTGCGGGCAGGTCGCGGCATGAACGATGTGGAAATGCTTAAACTGGTGTGTAACGGCACTGCAGAATCCTGCCAATGGTTGATTGATTACGGCGTGAACTGGAAGCCTTTTGTGCAACACTTTGGCGGCCACTCGGTACAACGAGTGTTGCAAACGGTTGAAAGTTCAGGCGCTGGCATTATTCGTCCCCTAATTAAAGCCGCCCGGGATAAGGGCGTCATCATGAAAAATCAGACCAAGCTCGAAGGCTTTGTACAAGATGAGGCCGGACGGGTGATCGGTGTCGAAGTTCGCGAAGGTTTTTATTTTCCCAAAGAGCGCACGGGTAAAATACGTCGTATCGGCGCGCGCCGTGGCGTGATTATGGCGACCGGTGGTTTTGGTCGTGATATTGAATACCGCATGATGCAATTACCTGAGTTAAATAGTGATTTAGATTCAACCAACCATGCAGGTGCCACCTCTGAGGCCCTCAAGCAGATGATGCTTATCGGCGCTAACCCTATTCATCTGGACCAGATCCAGCTCGGCCCCTGGGCATCACCGGATGAGAAGGGCTTCGGCACCGCCTCTCAGTTCAACACTATCGCCACCTATCCCCACGGAATTGTTGTGGATGTGCGTACCGGCGAGCGTTTCTTCAACGAATTGGCCGACCGCAAGGCGCGCGCCGACGCCATAATGACCAGACGGGATGAGCAGGGGCAGCCTGTCTATCCCATTGGTTTTACTAATGCCGCCGGTGCCAGCAAGGCACAGACTTTAGATTGGGGCCTGAAATACAAGGTCATCAGCAAGGCTGAGACCTTAGACGAACTAGCCGCTATTTACGGCATGCCCGCCAAGGCATTAAAGGCGCAGGTCGCGCGTTGGAATGAAGCCGTGAAGACGGGCGTTGATAAAGAGTTCGACCGCCCCATGCAGGAGGCAATAGTGCTGGACAAAGGGCCTTGGTATGCGGTGCGCATGTGGCCGAAGGTGCATTACTGCATGGGTGGCGTGAAGGTGAATACCCAATCCGAAGTGCTGCATTTGGTCAGCAATAAAGCCATCCCCGGGTTATATGCCGCAGGCGAAGCCACGGGCGGTATCCATGGTGCCAGCCGCTTAGGAGCCTGTGCCGTGGCCGAAGGGGTAGTCACTGGGCGTAATGCCGGCCGTAACTGCGCCGCAGCGAACGCTGTGACGCTCAAGCAAGCTTAGATTTTATTAAATATAACAAAATGTTGGAGATGATAATGAATAAATCCATGTTGATGGCCTCACTCACCTTGAGTCTACTTTCAGGCAGTGCGTTCGCGATGGAGCAAGTAGTGCTCGACGGTAAACATTTAACCCAAGACCAAGCCTGGGCGATTGCCGATGGCGCTAAAGTGAAGATTGCGCCGCAGGCCAAGACCCAACTCGTGAAAGCAAACGCGCTACTGATGGAAGCGGCGCGTCTGGGCAAACCTGTGTATGGCTTAACCGTGGGGGTTGGGCTAAATAAAGACCACAAGCTGTTCGATGCCAACGGTAAGCTGAGTGATGCGGTGCTCGATGCCTCTCGAAGCTTTAACCTCAGCACTCTGCGTGCCCACAGTGCCGGTGTCGGTGAAGCTGCGCCGATTCGACTCACTCGTCTAGCCTTAGCCGTGCGGTTAAATACCATGTTAGCCGGACAAACCGGTGTGCAACCTGTGGTTGCCGAGCTTTATGAAGCCTATTTAAATCAGGGGCTGACCCCTGTGATCCCAGCTAAAGGCACAGTCGGTGAGGCGGATATTCTGCTGTCATCCCATGTCGGTTTAGCCATGATTGGTGAATGGGAAGTGTTCTACAAAGGTCAGCGTGTGAGCAGTAAAGAGGCGATGGCCGATGCGGGGATCACCCCATTGGCACCTATGGGGAAAGATGCGCTATCGATTCTGTCTAACAATGCCTTTGCCGTCGCGTATGCCATGCAAGGTTACCGTGAAGCGAAGCAATTGTTGTCCGTATCGCCCACTGTCTTTGGCTTAAGCCTTGAGGGATTAAACGGTAACGTGGCGCCATTCTTGCCGCAAACCAACGACATCCGTCCGTTCCCTTACATTAAATCGGCCACCAGTGACATTCTCAAGCAGCTCGATGGTAGCTATTTATGGCAGCTAAACGATGAGCGTCCATTACAGGATCCGTTAAGCTTTAGAACTACGGCTTACACCTTTGCAGGCGCCGAGCAGGCCCTAGCTTCATTAGATGAAGTGATCAATATCCAAATCAACCATTCGGACGATAACCCAGCCGTGATTGTGGGCGCGTCGAACCAATATGCCGAGTTCCCACAAGTGGCTAAATATTTGGTTGAAGGGCAGGGCGGTGTGTTCCCTACCACTAACTTTGAGCCGCTACCTGTGGCACTCGCAGTGCAAAACCTGAGTGTGGCCCTGACCCACGTGTCCCATAACAGTGTGATGCGCACTATTCATCTGTCCGATGATCACTTTACTAAGCTGACGCGTTTCCTGAGTGCGCCAGAAAACCAAGGCCATGCCTTCGGTGCGATTCAAAAGGCCTTTGTGGATATGCAAGTGCGTAACAAGCAGTTAGCCACGCCAGTATCCTTCGATGGGATTTCTATCGCCGGTGGGATTGAAGATACCTTCACGAATCTTAAGTTGGCGTCGGATAACCTGATCCAAATCGTGGATAACACCCAAGTCATCTACGGTTTAGAACTGCTGCACTCAACTCAAGCGATTGATTTACGTAAGCAAGCTCACCCTGAACTACAACTGGGTAAGGCAACACAAGCCATGTACAAGGCCTACCGTGAAAAAGTGCCTTTTGTTGCCAAGGACCGTCCGTTTACACCCGATATCCAAGCGTCAACTGACTTTATTGCAAACTATTAATCTACGATGCGGGGCACTATGCCCCGCCTAGGAAGACTCTGATGTTAAAACCCGTATTTATTCTATTACTCGGTGTCATGCTGGCAACGCCAATGGCCGCTAATGCATTGAATATCAAGGACTACCATAAAGAGGTGATGACAGGAGCCGATGGTAAAGTCGATTGCGCGGCATGCCACGGTGATGCAAAACGTAAAATCGTTCCCGATGCAGCGACTTGCAGTAGCTGCCACGGTTCACCCGAGGAGGTGGCTAAGCTGACTGAGCGCCTAGCGGATGCGGGCCATTCGGTTGAGCCAAATCCCCATGACAGTCTGCACTATGGTACAGATTTGCCTTGTACTTACTGCCATCAGGAACACAAAGAAAGTAAAGTCTATTGCAATCAATGCCATGAATTTACTTATCCTCAGATGAAACGTTAATTTCATCTCGGTTAGAAACTCGCTCCCCTGCTTTTTTGACTATTTTTGTCATGCACTCAACCCGGTTGAGTGCATTTTTTTAGGTAAAAAAAAGAGTAAGCCAATACGGATTACTCTTACGGAAAATTGGTCGTTGAATGTTGTAGCCAAAATCACTCATATGGATGAGGAGCCAGCACACAATGACAGCTTTTACTTAATTAACCCTTAAAATTAACATTTATCTTAAGCTGTCACCGCGGTTGAGACTGATGAGTTTATCTAAGATCCGCTCGCCATCCATTCGAATGCCATTGTGCTCATATTCCGAGGTTAACCAATACTTTAGGTGAGCTACCTGTTTGGCAGTTTCGAGGCTGTAGTCCATCTCGACATACATATCTTCGCTGTAAATCGCGGCCGCAACTGGGACGCGGTTTTGGCTGAGTTGCTCGAGATTGTATAACGCCGGCCAGTCCATTTTATGGGCAAGGAGATTGGCCGCGGCTTGGAGTGGGGCTAAATGGCTAAATTGCTCAAACATCCAAGGGTAAATCATCTCGCCAGTAAACAGGAAAGGCTTACCGACTTGATAGTTAAAGGCCGGATACTGTTCACGCACCCTATGGGCAGACCACTGTGACGCACTGTGTTGGCAGTAGATGGCTTCGTGTAACAGGGCGAAAATCGGGTTGGTGTTATAGTCGAGCAATTGACAGAAATGATTTAAAAACAGCGGATTGACATAATCACCTTGGGGCGAGTGCACCAGCGCCTGTTCAAGCAAATAGTAAACCGACTCAGGGCCTTGCTCCATGCCCAAGTTAATGCCGAGCAGTTGCAGCATTTCAACCGTGAGGCGCTCGCCCGTGGCTAAATGCACTGGGTGCTCGAGTATATGTTTGGCGAGGCGTGTCACTAGATGCTGCGCATCGTGGAAGCGCTGGAAGAAGTCCTTATTTTTAGCGAGTACGCGCTGATAGGTGGCCTGATAGACTTCATCACTGCTGCGTGTGAGGGAAGGAATGCCGCCAGTGATATAAGCTTCACTCACACCCTGAGGGGCGGCGCTTAAATAATGCAGCACGCAGAAACCACCAAAACTTTGACCTAGAATCGCCCACTTGTCGGCGGGGCAGAGCTGGGCGCGAATTGATTCGGCATCGCGGACGATATTGTCGGCCCTAAAATGGCTTAAATATTCGACCTGTTGTTCAGGCGTTAAGTGACCGAGGCTTTGGTAATTTATCGGGCTAGAAAGCCCAGTGCCCCGTTGGTCGAGCAATAATACTCTAAACTCTTTGAGTGCGCGGCGGATCCAACCGCTATTATTAGCGGGGCGCATGGCGGCAAAGCCGGGACCTCCCTGAAAAAGACGATATATGGCAGTTTTTTATCTTTATTTTCAATGGCGCAGAGTTCCCGCGCGAACACGCTGATCTGTTCACCAATCGGCTGTTGATAATTGAGTGGCAGGTTGAATGAGTGTTTTTTGGCGAGGACACCGGCGAGCATCATATCGGGTTTCATCAATTAACCTTAAGAGTAGGGCTTGTTGTTTAGGGCAGATTGTATACAAAAGCCCTGTTGTCGCAAGTTGGGATTATTTGGTTAGCCTTTGGTTAAGATCAATTTTTATTGTAAAAATTTGAGCCATGATAAGCCTCTTAGCGTAATCTATCGGCTATGGATAACACGAGATTGAAGCTATGAAGTATCAAATTATTCCTGTGACACCTTTCCAGCAGAATTGCAGCTTGATCTGGTGTGAAAAAACGAAGCGTGCCGCGGTTGTCGATCCGGGAGGGAATGTCGACCGTATTTTAGGCGAAGTGGACAAGTTGGGACTGACCCTTGAAAAAGTTCTGCTGACCCACGGCCATATCGACCATGTGGGCGGTGCTAAACTGTTGGCGCAGCAAACGAATGTACCTATTATTGGCCCCCATGTAGCGGATAAGTTTTGGATTGATAACCTGCCAAAACAGAGCCAAAACTTTGGGTTTCCCCACTGCGAAGCCTTTGAGCCCGAGCAATATTTGCAGGATGGCGATGTAGTTACCGTGGGTGAGCAAAGTTTAAGCGTGTTGCATTGCCCCGGGCATACTCCGGGCCACGTGGCATTTTATTCCGCCGACGCTCATCTGGCCTGGGTCGGCGATATTCTGTTTAGAAGCTCAATTGGTCGCACGGATTTCCCGCAATCGAATCATCAGGATTTAATCCACTCCATCACCACCAAACTTTGGCCTTTAGGGGCGGATGTAGAATTTATTCCCGGCCACGGACCTATGTCGACCTTCGGGGAAGAGCGCGAACATAACCCCTTTGTGGCCGATCAGTTACTGTTGTAAACCGACCATACTTCATCGCGACGTGTGTAAATGCGTCGCGAGTCATGGGTTAGCTCATTATCGTTCGCCGCGAACTCTTAGGGCGTGTTGACGTTTCATAGTTATTTTTGCAGCTATTTGGCTGGTTTTTATGCAAGGCAAAGCCCGTGCAGTGTAGTTATTCTACATAAACGGGCGATAACGCAGCAGAAACTCCAACCAAACGCTGCCCGAAGGGTTCCTCTGGCAAGCTCTTGCTCTATGTCACTCGTTATTTGAGTAGAATAACTACACCTCACTCCTCGTTTCGCGATCACGAACTTGCCAGAGCGAACAAAATTTAATCTCGAAACGTCAACACGTCCTAGTATCCCTCACCGCAATATTTTGTTCATCATTTCCTCTATGAATGCGAGTTCAGCTTTGTTAACTTGTTAAGTCGAATGTTATTTATTGGCTTCACTTATCTAGCCGCAGATGCAAGCATGGAGTGTTGTGCATGGTTCAGCAAATCGAAGACTTGTTAGAGCATTGGTTGCCTTTAGCCGATGATGCGTGGGTGCTGGCGGTGATTACCCATATCCAAGGCTCGTCCTACCGAAAGCCCGGTGCCATGATGTTATTCCACGAGTTTGGCCAAGGCGCGGGGATATTAAGTGGTGGCTGTTTAGAGGCGGATCTTCGCCGTCATGCGCAGCAAGCCATGCAATCGCAGCAGATTGCTTGTGTCACCTACGATGCGACCGATGAATCCGATGCCAGCTACCGCCTCGGTTGCGGCGGTAAAGTCGATATCATGTTGATCCCTTTGCTTAAAGAAAATCATGATCTTGGACTAGTGGACATAGTGCAAGCCTTTCGTAAGGGGCAGTCGGGCTACTATCAGTTACCTCTCGCTCCCGCGGGCAGTGATGCTCGCAGTTACGCCGCGCAGTTTTATCCGGCAAAGAGTGCCCCTTTTCCTACGGCGGATTTTCCTAAGGCGGGCATACTCAGTCAGTCCGACGGGGAGGCGCTTATCATCCCGCTCAGACCGCGATTTCATTTAGGGATTTTTGGTGGGGGCATTGATGCTAAACCCGTGGCGGCGATTGCCCATAGTTTAGGCTGGCAGGTGAGCGTATTTGATACGCGCACCGCCTACGCGAGAAGTGCCGACTTTCCCCATGCCCATATCGTCAAGCAAAGTGCTAATGAGGCGAGCACCCTTGTTGCATCCTTAGATTGTGCAGTGGTCATGCACCATAACCTGAACTTAGATGCAGCGGCGCTCAAAGCCATTCAACCCTTTGAGCTTAAATATGTTGCGCTCTTGGGGCCTGCCCATCGGCGGGATAAAGTGCTGGAAATGGCCGAACTCAGTACCGATTCGTTTAGTGGCTTTTTCTCGGCGCCTGCGGGGCTTGCGCTCGGTGGCGAGTTACCGAGCGCTATTGCCTTGAGTATCTTGGCCCAATGCCATGGGGTGCTACACGGCGCGCCATGTTCGATTCTCGATGGGATCATGCCCTAATGCTGAGCCGCCAACGCTTGTTAATTGCCGTGCTGGCTGCAGGGGAGAGCCGGCGATTTCAGGGGATTAAACTGGCGCAGCCATTATCAACGCCCTCGAGTGAAAATTGTGGGAAAAGCATCTTACAACGCCATATCGAGCGTTTGGTTCGCTTCACCTCGGCGCCATTGGCAATGGGAGCATCCAATTAAGTCAGCGCTTCGATGCTGGTGGTGCTCGGTGCCCATGCCCACGAACTTCGTCCCCAACTTGAGGCTTTTAGGGCGAATCAATTCTCGCTACTGCATAATGCCGACTGGCAGACGGGTTTGTCATCGTCGCTGCGCGCTGCGGCGGACTTTGCAAAAGCACAGCAGTTTGATGGCATGTTACTCACCTTAGCGGATCAGGTCGCGCTGACATTTGAAGACTATCGGCAGTTGATTGAGACTTGGCAAACGAGTCAGCAATCTGTGGCCGCGCTTTATCATCACGAAGCAGGTAAGCTGGATGAATTAGGCGCTCCTGCTATTTTTAATGCCTCAATACTCGATTTATTAACGGATTTGACCGGCGATCGCGGCGCCAAATCCATCTTAAAACAACTGGCAAATGTGGGTGAGTTAGTGGCTGTACCCTTACCGCATGCCGCGATTGATATTGATACTAAAGCCGATCTTGCGTCGTGGTTGGCACTTAAGGAGTGAGTTATGGCAATACCATCCTCGGAGGCGGCAAAGGACCAGAGTCTTGCGATGCCTTCCCAAAACCTGACCATTAATGGCAGATCTTTTACCTTAAATGCGGATCCCAATATGCCCATCCTCTGGGCGTTACGGGATATTTTAGGCTTAACGGGCACTAAATATGGCTGCGGTGCCGGACTCTGCGGCGCCTGTACCGTGCATTTAGATGGTCAGCCAGTGCGCGCCTGTTTAACCAGCGTATCCCAGGCGCAGGGCAAACAACTGACCACGATTGAAGGGCTGGATAATCAAAAGCTTAAAAATGCTTGGGCCGAACATAATGTACCTCAGTGTGGTTATTGTCAGGCGGGGCAATTAATGTCGGCAGCGGCTTTAGTCACTCAGCATCCAAAACCATCGGCGGAGCAAATCGATGCTGCCATGTCGGGTAATTTGTGTCGCTGCGGTACCTATCCTCGGATAAAAGCGGCGCTGCAAAGCTATGCCAAACAGGAGGGCTAAGATGAGTACATTCACCGCAGTTGAAAATATCAGTCGCCGCGATGTGTTAAAACTCTTCGGCGCCGTCGGGGGCGGCCTCGCACTCGGGGCAAGTGGTCTCAGTTGGAGTCCAATGGCATTGGCGCAGGATCAGCAGGCGCGGCTCAATCTGTTTATCGCCATCGGTGAGGATGACAAGGTTTATTTGACCTGCCACCGCTCCGAAATGGGCCAGGGGATCCGCACGGGGATTTTACAAATCTTGGCCGAAGAACTGGAGGCTGATTGGGATAAAATTGTGCCTATTCAAGGACTCGCAGATAAACGTTACGCCAGCCAAAATACCGATGGTAGCCGCAGTATCCGCGAAAACTATGATCGCATGCGTGAGATGGGCGCGATGGCTCGAACCATGCTTGAACAAGCCGCAGCAGCTCGCTGGAAAGTCCCCGTGAGTGAAGTGCAGGCTAAAGATCATCAAGTGCTGCATGCTAAATCTGGCCGTGCTGCGCGCTTTGGCGAATTAGCCCTCGATGCGGCGGGATTACCACTGCCCGCAGCCGATTCGCTGCGGTTAAAGGCGGTTAAGGATTTCAAGCAAATTGGTGCATCGCGTCAGATAGTCGATATGCAGGCCATGCTCACGGGTAAGGCTGTCTATGGCTATGATATTCAAGTGGATAACATGCTTTATGCCAGCATTATGCGCCCACCCGTATTGGGGAGCGATGTCGCAAGTCTTGACGATAGTGCGGCGCGCAAAGTAGCTGGTGTGGTCGATGTGTACCGTTTGCCAACGTCCAAGGGCGCTCCCGCTTTTCAAGCCCTAGGCGGCGTAGCTGTGGTGGCGACAAATACTTGGAGCGCGCTGCAGGGGCGTAAAGCCTTGCAAGTGAGCTGGACTGAGTCTGCCAACAGCAGCCACGATTCTAAAACCTACCTGCAAGAGCTGGTGGACAAGGTACAAGCCCCTGGCAAGGTGGTACGTCAAGTTGGTGATGAGGTCAAAGCCTGGCCGAAGGACGATACCCTTAAGGCGATTTATACCGTGCCTTACCTTATCCATTCCTCCATCGAGCCGCCTGTGGCAACCGCCAATGTGACCGAGAAGGGCTGTGAAATTTGGGCATCGACACAAACACCGCAGAGTACCCAGCAAAATGTGGCCGCAGCCTTAGGTATCGCCGAGGATGCGGTGAAAGTGAATGTGACGTTACTGGGCGGCGGCTTTGGGCGCAAGTCCAAACCAGATTTCAGTGTGGAGGCGGCGCTACTCTCCAAGCAATTTAAACGGCCAGTGAAGGTGAGTTGGAGCCGTGAGGATGAAATCCAAAACGGTTATTATCACGCCATCAGTGCCCAGTGTTATCAGGCCTTGCTCGATGCCAATAACAAACCAACGGCGCTGCTCGCGCGTACGGGCTTCCCGTCGATCAGCTCCACCTTTGCCGAGGGCGTTGAGTATCCATCCGGTGGAGAGCTGGACTTAGGCTTTGTCGATGTGCCCTTTGCCCTCGCAAATTTACGCTACGAGGCCGTTAAAGCCAGCGCTCACAATCGTATCGGTTGGATGCGCTCGGTATGTAACATTCAACACGGGTTTGGCGTGGGCAGTTTTGTCGATGAAATGGCCCATAAAGCCAAGTTATCTTGCCCCGATATGTGGCGCAGCTTACTGGGCCAAGCAAGGCGAGAGGCCTTTGAGAACCAAGGCTTTAAATATGGCAACTATGGTGAAGACTTAAACCGTCATCCCGTCGATGTCGGCCGTTACCTCAAGGTGATTGAGGCAGTTGAACAAGCCCAAGTCAAGGCGCCTAAAGCGGGTAAGAATCAAGGTTGGGGCTTTGCCGTGCACCGCAGCTTTGTGAGTGTGGTGGCGGTGGCGATGCGGGTAGAAGTCGGCGAGGACAAACAGCTTAAGGTGCTGAATGCCATTGCTGCGATTGATGCGGGCACTGTGGTTAACCCCGACAGGGTGAAAGCGCAGACCGAAGGCGCGATAGTATTTGGTTTAAGCTTGGCGCTAATGGGGAGATCAGTTACCAAGAGGGGAAGGTGATGCAGTCTAACTTCCATGATTATCCCTTGCTACGTTTACCCCAAGTGCCAGAGATGGAGATCATCATTATCGACTCGGATGCACCGCCTGCGGGTGTGGGTGAGCCCGGCGTGCCGCCGGTGGCACCAAGCCTGACCAATGCGATATTTGCCGCAACAGGCCTTAGGATCCGCGATCTGCCAGTTAATAAACAGTTAAAGGTGTGATGCTGTAAACCATTCCTGAGTGAGCAAAAAAGCGCCTAATAAGCGCTTTTTTCGTTTTTTTACCACAAATAAATTGCTTGTTAGCAAATTTACGGGCATTAATGCCGAAAATTAGCAATAGATCAGGTTTTTGTTACCAGAATAGAGGTAATTTAACCAATATGTTTACTCAAGTGACCTAAGGTATGCGGACTCGCGTACACATTCATTTGAATCGGTTCCTAGTCGGCCTGTGAGTCTGTTTTCGATTGCAGATCCCTACTAAAAATTGATCGACACGGAAGTGAAGGGCGCTATAACACCATAATACAGCCGCACCTTAAGCGCATTTGAGTATTAACTTCCGTGAAAACAATACAAAGGGGTCATCATGGAAAATCGTTGGCAAGTCGCTATTTCGGCGGGGCTATTAGCCGCTGTCTGGTGTGGTATCGCAGATGCCTTTCATCTCGTTACTTGGATTGGCTTTTTAGGTTGTAGCACCTTCTTTGCTCAGCCTAAGGCCGGTTTTCAAGGCGTGATGATGGCGTGGTGTACCAATCTCTCCGGTGTGTTTTGGGCTTGGCTCATTATCAGCGGTAGCAGTTTCTTCGTATCGCCTGTGGCGGGTTATCTGTTTACGGGTATCGCGACCTCGGCAATGTGCCTACAGGCCAGTTATCAAAAATTAAGTTTTATTCCCGGCGCCTTTATTGGCTGTTGTATTACCTTTGCCATGGCAGGGGATGTCGCCAATATTGTGCCATCCTTAGTGTTGGGCGCCCTGTTAGGTTTTTGCATGAGTTTGTTGACGGCGCAGTTAGTCACCCTTCGCCAAAAATGGTCAGCATCAACAGGTTCTGAAATCGCCAGTGCCGATTAAATTCATCATTTTTTAATGTGCAGATGATGCCTGTGCGGTAAAAAAGTGATGGAATATATGAGCTATAATGCTGATTTAGTACCCGATAGCCTTTAGGTCTTAGGAAATATCAAGATGAAACAAATCCAGTTTCGCACCATTGATGCCATATTGATCAAATTCAGTCTCAACGGAAAGTTTTGGGTTGTCTGCTCTATGGTGGCGCTGATCACCGCCGCCGTTGCACTCGTCAATTACCAACATGCCCACCGCAACCTCGAAGCCGCCTCTTTAGCTCGGGTGCAGGCGACGGTCGATGCCTTTGCTCAAGTCGCGAATGCACAGCAGTTGACAGGGGATACGTTGTCACAGTTTGCCCGTGACAATGGTTTAAGTGTTGTCAGTCGCCAAACTGACGCTCAGCGCCAAAGAGAAAATGTGACCGCCAGTGCCAGCGTGGGATCCAGCGGCGCACTCGAGCTGTCGCAAAATGTTGCTCAATGGGAAAGCGAGGGGCGCAGCGATGCCAACTTAATGTTTTGGCTCGCGTTAATCGGTTTATTACCCTTATTCCAACTCAGCTACTGGATTTCAACCTCCCTCGGCGGTGGCCTGTGGGATATGTACATGGCCATCAAACGCTTAGCCGATGGCGACTTAAGTTTTAGATTAAACTTTTTCGGCACCGATGACTTCAGTTTAATCGCCCGCGAAATTGACCGCTGCGCCGATAACATGAGTGAAATGGTGAGTGCTATTCGCAGCAATGCTCAGACGCTCTCCCTCGCCGCCGATGAGTTTAATCAGCAGGCCAAAAGCAGTGGCGAGTTAATTGGTGCCCAGCATCAATTTTTAGACTCGGTTGCCGTTGCCATGGCGCAGATGACCTCGGCGATTGAAGAAGTGTCGGTCAATGCCAGTAATACCTCGCTCCAGACCAAAGATAACGCCAGCCAAATGAGTGCCAGCCAAGGACGTATTAGCCATACGGTCGACAGTATTGGGCAACTCTCAACCAAGATTGGCGCAGCATTTTCATCGGTAGAACAGTTATCTAAGGATGCGGCGGGTATCGATGCCGTGGTGACTACCATCAACAGTATTTCCGAGCAGACCAATTTGCTGGCGCTGAATGCGGCCATCGAAGCAGCCCGTGCGGGTGAGCAAGGCCGCGGTTTTGCGGTGGTTGCCGATGAAGTGCGTACCTTAGCGGGACGGACTCAACAAGCGACTGTTGAGATCCAAGCGATGATCGAAGGATTGCAATCGGGCACTCGTCAGCTCTCCAATATCACCACCGAGATTGTGGACCGCGCCGATGAAGGCCGCAGCGCCATTATTGCCGTGGGCGACGATGTCGAGGGGATGGCGCAATCGGTTAATGCCGTATTCGATATGAGCAG
Source organism: Shewanella seohaensis (assembly GCF_025449215.1). Lineage (NCBI taxonomy): Bacteria > Pseudomonadati > Pseudomonadota > Gammaproteobacteria > Alteromonadales > Shewanellaceae > Shewanella > Shewanella seohaensis. The sequence goes on along the minus strand of NZ_CP104900.1, from coordinate 3,541,841 downwards.
CCAGATTGCTGCATCGGCGGAAGAGCAGAGCGTGGCCGCTCGCGATATTGCTGGCCAACTCAATGAGATCCGCCATCAATCCGATACCATTAAACAAACGGCGCAGCGCAGTGTCACCCTAGCGCATGATTTGCAACATGCCTCGGTTGAACTCGAAGGGATCCTTAAACAGTACCGCACTAGCTAATCTTACCTTCAATGTGGGCATTGCCAGTTTTCAGTGTGGGTAGTTGAGCAATAACACCCGATACTGAGTCTCATACAAAGCATTAGCGTATCATCTGAAAATGGCGGAAATCGTAGATTTCCGCCATTTCATTTTCGAAATACCTCAAAGCAGATAACTGAGTTGCTTAGCAGTAATTGTCACTATACCCCCAATACCACGCTCTCTTTTTATTACTAAAATGTCCCTATTTTAGAGGGGCACTGGTGCAACAATGCCAACCTTAACTAACCCTTTTACAGCTCTTTCAGCTAAAAAGGTATTGCCCCAAAGTGTGTTTCGGCTCGTTATCTCAATCGAAAATACCTACTCTTGTTGCCATACAAATTCTCATCTAGTTACCTATGTTTGGCCTTACCGCGAAGTGGCTAATAATGTATGGCTATACAGTCATATTTAAATTTAGATACTTTGGTGTGATTTTAAGACAATATCAGTGCGCATTAATTCCATCTGTAGCAAATAAAACACTATAAAATCAAATGACTATGGTAGCTGGCTTTTAGTTAATAGATTTAGAAAACGCACATGCGCGTTTTTCCAGATGGATTACTTATATGAAAAGCGGCAGAATGTTGATAAGTTCTTTACATACAGATAGTTAACTGTGCGCGTTTTCACTGGTCCAACGAGGTAAATGCGCATGCGCATGAATAAAATGTTAACCTCCAAGGAGTATTTGTGCCAACGATTAAAGAACTCATAGATGAGCTTGAGGCTGAAATAAATAATGGAGGCTTTGATCAATTCTTTTATAACTCGGCAGGTGATCACACAGAAGATACGATCCATGCTCTTGTAAAAATAGGAGCTGTTTACACTGCTGATATCGTCAGACGAGCAGCATCTAAATTTCCAGGCGGCATGCCTCCGAAAGATCGTGATGCAAGGCAAGAGTTATTGGAGGTTATTTCCCCTGATTCAGATTCCTTCGAGGATTTTGATGAGGCGTTTTTGGCATATGAAGATGATTTAGCTTCACTGGTATCGAGCCATGAAGGTTAACAAGGCAAAGCAGTGCGCGGCTATCGCCGCCGGACTCGCTATCGCCGCCGGACTCGCTATCGCCGCCGGACTCGCTATCGCTCGCCGCTGTTTGCGGCGTTATGTTTTCAAGTAGCATGGAGATTAACTTTTGAATAGAAGCTATTGGCAACAAGCTGTTGGTGATACAGATAGAAATTATGCTGCGATATGTCTCAAGTGGGACGTCATACTAAATGGTCCTGGTTACGCTGGTTCATGGCCAGGCTGTGCTAAGACGTTAAGAAACGATGATTGGTCCTCTAAGAAAGTGACCGACCTTAAGCGATTTTCGCAAGAGATTAAAGATGGAGACATTGTTGTTCTCCGTTTAGGAACTTCAACAATACTTGGTGTAGGTGTTGTCGTAGGTGATTATGAATGGCTTGATTTATTTGGTGATGTAGACGGCTGGGATTTACAGCATGTTCGTAGAGTGAGTTGGTTATGGAAAGGACTTAAGTCACCTAAAAACTTTGATACTTATACTCTTAAGCAAGGCGATACAACACAAAAACTTGATTCGCCGATTGTCACTGATTGGATTGAATCATTGGCGCTTGATTTCGACAATACTCCACCACTAATCGAATTGCCGAGATCTGAAGATAACACTGTTGACTTTGAAGCTGTTTCAGAGTTTCTATTCGATAATGGGGTTTCTAGTAATTCGATCGATAATTTAAATAAAGAAATCGATGAATTGGTGAGGATTGCTAAATGGTATAACAAATATGACAACCCCTCGGAGTTTGAAACAGTTTCCTATTTGGCAGTTCCATTACTTAGAGCGTTGGGTTGGACGCCTCAAAAAATGGCCATTGAGTGGAATAAAGTAGATGTGGCCTTATTTAAGAGTCTTCCAAGAAAAGACTCCAACTTAAGTGTAGTTGTGGAAGCAAAAAAGAAAGGAAACTCCTGTTTAACTGCATTTTCACAAGCTCAATCCTACGCGAAAGGAAAAGATAATTGCCGTAGATTGATAGTGACAGATGGCTTGAGGTATGGAATATATATAAAACGAGAGCATGAGTTCCGGCTTTACGCCTACTTTAATATTACTAACCTTAAGGCTAGTTACCCAATATATGAATGCTTTGGGGTTAATGAGGCCCTAAGAGCTATGACACCAGAGTGGAGTGAGTAACATAACAAGGCATTGCAGCGGACAACCCGCTGCAATGCGGCGTTAGCCCAAAGATATTTTAAACCGAACTCCACGGATTAGAGTTAAAGCTTTAACTCGAAAATGTCCCAAAGCACGCTACGTATTTCTTTAAAGCAAACAGACTTCGTCGATGCTAAACAGGTGAACCGTGGCGATTAGCGAGACGACCGTCCGCCCCATGGCCGCTCTTTGGCATCCATGCCATCACGGCATTCGTGAATCCATTACATCTGACGGGGCGGCCCTGCATCCAAGCATGGACTTGAACAACATCGGTGTTTAACGGCCATTTCGCCATCTGATAGGTAGGACGCCTGAATGTCGTGCAATGCAGGGACGCATGAGAATGACCATGGCTCTCGTTCATAAGCTTAGAACCCCTAGGTGTCTATTCACCGTGTCGTCGAGTGAATACCATGGCTCGCCTATAAAGTCTGCACTTAACGTACTCACTCTCAAACAAAAACATCGGCCTAAGCCGATGTTTTTATCAATTAAAGAATTAACCCAAGCGAGTTAGGCTTCTTTAAAGGTGCTCCAAATTGGCGCGTGATCTGAGGGTTTATCGATGCCTCGCAAATCGTAATCGACGTCGGATTCGACTAAACGTGCGGCCAGTGACGGCGTGGCTAAGATCACATCGATGCGTAGGCCGCGGTTATCATCGAAGCCTTTGCTGCGGTAATCGAACCATGAATAACGCTCGCTGCGGTCGGGGTGGAGTTGACGGAAGGTGTCCACCAATCCCCAATCTTGCAGGGTTTTCAGCCATTCACGCTCTTCGGGTTGGAAGCTGCATTTTCCGGTTTTTAGCCAACGTTTGCGGTTGACTTCACCGATGCCGATATCCAAATCGATGGGCGAAATATTGATGTCCCCAATGATGGCGATATCTTCATCGTTGCTATGATTAGCGTGCAAATGTGCCATTAAGTCCTGATAAAACTTACGCTTAGCAGGATACTTTGTCGGATGATCAATGCTTTCGCCCTGAGGGAAATAACCATTCAACACAGTTAACGGACGGCCATTTGCCTGAGCAAAGGTGCCGATAATCATGCGGCGCTGCGCATCTTCTTCATCGGTTGCAAAGCCCTTTTGCACCTTAATTGGGGCGACTTTGGAGAGCATGGCTACGCCATAGTGTGCCTTGCCACCGTGGTAATGCACGTGATAGCCCATGGCCTCGACTTCGGCGAGCGGGAAGGCTTCATCGTGCACTTTGGTTTCTTGCAGGCCGATAATATCGGGCTGATGGCTGTCGATTAACGCTTGCAATTGATGCAGGCGAGAACGCAATCCATTGATATTGAAAGAAACGATTTTCATTAAGGGAGAACTCGTTTGAAGGGTTTTACCACAACGCTTTGATATACGCCCGCAGCGAAGTAAGGATCGGCATCTGCCCAGGCTTGAGCCGTGGCTAACGAATCGAAATCCGCCACCACTAATGAGCCGCTAAAACCCGCATCGCCAGGGTTTTCGCTATCGATAGCAGGGTGTGGACCCGCAACCAGCAAACGACCTTCATCGGCCAGTTCCTGTAAGCGAGCTAAATGCGCAGGACGCGCCGCTAAACGTTTTTCTAAGCTGTTCTCAACATCTTGAGCTGAAATCATATACCACATTATTTGAGTTCCTTGCGTTGATCTTCGGGAAGATGTTTATAAAGGTAAAAGACGGTGATAACGGTATTAATCAGGGTTAAGGCGGTGAGGCCAAACACTTTAAAGTTCACCCAAGTTTCTAACGGCAGTCTAAAGGCGACATAGATATTGACTAGGCCACAGATGGTAAAAAAGCTTACCCAGTACCAAGTTACGTGTGCCCAAATCTTATCGGCCACCTTCATCTCTTTACCCAACATGGACTTTAAAATCGACTTGTTGAGTAGCTGGCTCACGCCAAGGGCTAGGGCAAATAAAGCATAAATAATAGTGACTTTCCACTTGATAAAGGCATCGTCATGGAACACTAAGGTGAGGGTGCCAAACACTGTCACCATAGCGAAGGTAATTAGGTGCATCTTCTCCAATTTTTTGTACAGCGCATAGGTCACGACTAATTGCAGTGCAGTGGCTGCGATTAAGGCGCCACTGGCGATATAAATATCGAAAAATTTATAGACGGCAAAAAAGATAATGAGGGGCAGAAAATCAAGCAGTTGTTTCATAAATAATCGTGTTAAGAAGACGTGGGCTTGAGTGTAGCACGGGGGCTAGAGGGAAAAAGCCGTGAAAGGTGACCGATTGCTAACTGTTGCATGAAAGCGGTGTGAAGGGCTGTTGCAATCCATGTTGCTCTTACGACTAAGTGGGCCGTGACCGATAAGGCTAAGCTTGTGCGGCATGTTTGGCTTGGGCGCGCGTGGCTAACGGGCAATCTACGCAGCGATGACTGTTGGCAAGTTGATACCTTAAGCAGCACACGCGGCGAATATTGTCTGAGTGAGTTGCTGAGGCGGGCAGCAGATTAATGCTGTTGTAGAGTGGATTATCTTCGCCATCGTCAAAGGATATTGTGTTAAATAGCAGCGCCTTAAGCTGTTCAAACTCAATATCTGGCAATGCCATTTCGCCCAAATACCAGTGAATAAGGTAGCCTAAATGGCTCCAATACAACTTTGCGGGGGTTGGGCTTAAACCGGTTAATCGCTCAACGCTCGGGATTAGATGGCTTTGAATCCACTGGATAAGTCGTCGCTCGCGGGGTGGCGTTAAGACAGTGGATTTAACTATGCCGGCTTTAACTATGGCGACGTTATCCCGAGGAGTGGGAGTTAATTGAAACTCAAAACCTGCGACTCTGCCCGAATCATGGGGCCGAAGATAAAAATGCTTAGGCGCTATATCAATCTGCTCAATCTGCTCAATGGTGCTCACGAGCGACTGCGGCGCGCTAATGATCCATTCCAACATGGGCGGCACTAACAAACCGAAATACCACTGTCCCCAGAGCGAGTGCAGGGCTTTGGAATTATGGCTATGGCTGAGCAATAACTGCTCGGGAATATTTTCTGACTGGATGGAAGATGTAGTTTTTCCCAAGGGTGGATAGGCCTTGGCAAAATCCAGTAAAAGCTGCTGATAAACGGCTGGCTGACTCCAAGTATCAATACTGAGTCCTTGGGGTTTGGTGGTTGCCACAAAGTGCTGGGCATAAAATGGGGCGCGCAGCGCCAGTCGTTGATTAAACGTTTTGGCGACTTGAGTTAAATCCGCAGGGCTTAGCGCTGTTAGCTTGGTTGTTGTTTGCGCGCCGACCACAGTGTTTAAACTTTGCGAGCATTTGCTATGGCAGTGCTTGGTATGATCAGGTTGGGTCCCTCTGGAAAGCTTGGCTAAGGTCGGTACCGTTTCCCTTTGGCGCGCCATAATCACTCCTTAGGCTTGAATTGATTAAACTGCGGTGAACTCTAGACTCACCGCAGTTTTCATTGATGAACAGCTAGTTAACGACAGCCTGTTAGAAGCGATAATCCAAATTCACGCTCACGCTGCGCGGGGTACCATATTGGTACTGACTAAATTGCCCCACTTGGCTGTAGTAGGTTTTATCCAAGGCGTTGTGCACATTGGCGCTTAGCTTTAGCTGCTCGGTAAAGGCATAACTTGCCATTAGGCTGGCCAATGCATAGGAGCCTTGCTCTACCTCGACTCTGCCTAAGGGTGAGTTCACGGTTTGATAGACTCGGCTTTGCCAATTAACCCCAGCGCCAAGCTGCAACTTGTTCCAATCGCCGCTGAAGGTATAAGTGGTAAAGAGTTTTAGCTGCTGGCGAGGTGATGAGGTGTTGATGCGATTGCCCTTAGGATCATCGGTACTGAATTGGGTGTAGCCGAAGTAGATATTCCAGTCATCGGTGATTTTGCCTGTGGATTCAAACTCAAAGCCTTGGGTCTTAGTGCCGTTAACCTCTCGATACACTGGGATAGTAGTGCCTGGCAGTACATCTCCGGTGCGTTCACCAACATTGTCTTGGCGAATTTCAAATACCGACAACGACATATCTAAGCTTTCATCCATCAAGCTGGCCTTAATACCCGCCTCGTAGTTTTTGCCTTTGACGGGGTCGATGTAGCTGGCATCGATGCGCTGCAAGGTTTGCGGCGCAAAAATATCCGTATAACTGGCGTAAAGCGAGTATTGCTCACCGAGCGAGTAGGTCAGGCCAAAATAGGTGGTGAGCTCATTGTCGACCTTAAAATCATACATGCTGCCAAAGTTATCTTGGTCGGTTTGCCACTGGTTAAGGCGCAGCCCCGCGAGCAATGCCAAGGCATCGGTCAGATTGAGCTGTGTGGCCACATAGGCGGCGCTTTGCTCGGTTTCGCCGAAGGAGCCCGTGGTGTGAGTCTCTTTCCACTGAGGTTTTGGATACTGGAAGTTGGGATCGCGAAAATCTCCCAAGGGCGGCACGGCGGCCGTAGGATAATAGTAAGGGTTGGCAAACTCTTGGCGCTGACCCGTCCAGCCAAAGGTAAGCTGATGTTCTTGGCCAAACAGGGCAAACATTCCCTGCGCCCGTAAGTCGAGGTTATGTTGGGTACGACTTCCATCGACATAGGCGATTGAGCCTGCGGTGGCACCAAGATTAGTCACGGGGTCAGGGTAACCTGTAGCCCACAGCACATTATATTTCAGCGAGTTATCGCCATAGCTGTAGGAGCCTTTCAGCTCCCAACCGTTATCAAAACGATGTTCAAGACTGGCGAAGGTATTAAGCCCTTGGGTATGCGCCGAGGCCCAATCGGGAGCGGTGGAAGTGGCGCGATCGTAATTTGTACGACTGCCATCACTGTGGAACAGCGGCAGCCCGCCGGACATAGTGGCTTCGGGCGTGGTGTCTTGATAATCCACGCCTAAGGTCAGCAGTGTGCTGTCGGTAATATCGGTTTCAACAATGCCATAGAGGGTGGTGCGTTGCTGCTCGTATCTGTCTTGGAAGGATTCTTTATCCTGATAGGCGGCGACAACCCGGCCACGAATGCTGCCACTTTCATTTAAGCCGCTGGATAAATCGACCATACCGCGCAGATTGTTCCATGAGCCGACACTCACTGAGGTACTGCCCATAAATTCTTGCGTCGGGCGTTTACGAATAAGGTTAATCGCGGCCGAAGGATTACCTGCACCCGTCATTAACCCTGTGGCGCCACGGACAATTTCCACGCGCTCGTAGATGGCGGTATCGATTAGGTTATCGCCGTAGTTAAAACGGGTGTCATAGGTGGTGGGCACGCCATCGTAAAGAATGCTGGTGACCGCAATTCCGCGCGAGCTGATGCTGTATCTGTCGTTGTCCATCGGCCGAGCATTGATGCCTGCTACGCTGGTCATGGCTTCGATGACGCTGTTGAGTTGTTGGTCATGCATCATTTGGCTGGTAACAGAGGTGACGGATTGCGGCGTCTCTAAATAGGACAAATCTAGACCCGTTGCCGTGTTCATCGCCTGAGTTTTGTAGCGATTATCGTGGAGATCCTTAGCGCCAACGACATTAATGATTTCAATGTCTTTGGTGGATTTTTCTGGGTATCGCTGGCATCGGCATAAGCATAGGGCATGCTGAGTATGGCACTGCAGAGAATAAGCTCAGGGCGTGTGATGGCGAGTTGGCAGTGCGCCGCGAGACGGTTGAGGGGAAGGTTTTCATAATAATGATCTTAAATTCCATTTAGGCTGTTTGATTGACTAGGTTGTTTTTGGGCACAGGCGCGTGCCCAGAGTGGGCGTAAGGCCCACTCAAGGTTAAAAGTGATTTAGGATTTGGGTTTAAGCTTCTGATTTCCAAAGGCATGGCTTTGCCTAAAGGCGGCCAGCGGATTATCTATTCCGCCTGCAAAGCGCAGATTTTTTCCCTGTCGGCAAGGTCAATCATCTGCTGGTTGTTATTGAGCTGAATGCGGTTCAGGCAAGTGCGGACGAAGCTGTCTTTAAAGAGATCGTATCGTGCAAATTTGTCCGCCAACTGCGGATGCTGCGCTTGATAGTCGCGCACATTATCAGCCACAAGCGCCCAAAATTGCGCTTCGCTGACCTCGGTTTGCTTATCCAGAATTGGCGCTAAATAACGGAAAATACAGTCAAAAATATCGAGCAAGATATAGTTTAGCTTCATCTCTTCCTCAAGCTCGACCGCAAGGCGCTGCACTTCTTGCGGCAGAGGCTCGCTGCCGTTGAGGACTGCGACTTCTTCGCCGATATCCTTCATCAATATTTTGACCGGAATGCCGGCATCGAGCACTAAAATCAGGTTCTCGCCATGGGGCATAAACACCAGATCGTAGGCAAAGAAGGCGTGCAGTAATGGCGATAAGTAGAGGTTGAGATAGCGCTTGACCCACTCCTTGGTGCTTAAGCCCGAGTGCGCGATTAAGGCGGCAAGCAGGGCTTGCTCCTGATGATCGACGTGTAATAACGCCGCCATGGTCATCAGGGTTTGCTGCGGCTCAATGTGCGGCAGCGGACTCTCGCGCCACAGCGCCGACAGCATTTTCTTGTAGGCGCTATCTTGGGTGAGTGCCTCTTCGTAATACCTGTGGTGATAACCAATTGCGGCGATTTCCTTGAGGATCACAAAACCTTGCTTGGCAAAATAGCTGTCGCTTTCGATAAGTTTGGCCACCCAAGCGTTGATCTGCGGGGTGCAGCTCATATACAGCGGCGAAAGCCCACGCATAAAGCCCATGTTTAAGATAGAAAGCGCGGTTTTGACATAGCATTTTTGCGGCGCACTTAAGTTAAAGAAGGTGCGGATCGATTGTTGAACTTGATAGCAATCCTGGCTTTCGCCGAGATAAATGATGTCGCCACGGGCGATTTCGCCGGCAAAGGTGCGGGCAATTTTTTCGCGCCACTGCCAAGGATGAACGGGCATAAAATAAAAGCTATCGTCCGCTTGCCCCAGTGCGCTTAAGTGTTGTTGAAACTCGAAGAACTGTTCACCAAGCTCTTGTTTTAACAAGCTATCATGGTCCAATCCTTCGAGGGCGGAGAAGGTGGTTTTGTCCTTACGCACCGCAATCCACACTAGCCGAAGCGCGCTGGCACTCTCGGGGGCAAATTGGTAATAGTCCTGCATATCAAAACCAATGCGGCCATTGTTGGCGATAAACACCGGATGCCCCTCGGTCATGCCCGCCTCAATAGTTTGATAATCGGCATTGGCGAGTGTAGCGGCGGGGATAGCTTGATGGGCCAACTTGTAGGCCTTGCTGTAGAGGGTACTGGTGATTTCCTCAAGGTAAGTGGGCAGCAGGGTTTCACTCATGCCCAAGGCATCTTTCAGTTTGATAATCAAACTCATGGCATCGAGTGGCTTGTCTTGGCCCGCACTGCTGACTCGAATCGACCCGGTTTCTATCTCAAGGTGGTCGAGCTGATAATGGCGCGCGCTGAAGTAATAGGTGCAGTCCTTGAGCCTAAGTTCATAGTGATTGATACCTGCCGCTTGGCGATAAATTTGTGGGGTGATGATCTTCTCATGGGTAAATTCGCAGAGGATTTTCTTCACCAAATGGCGATTTGCCGCCTGCCAATATTCCGGCATTAAGTGGACGGGGACGTGCGTGTGGGCAGCTGCCTCCAGCGTGGGGAATTCGGCTTGAGTGAATGGCTTGAGTAATGCGCGGTTAGTGGCTAAGTTCATCGGTTTACCTGCAAAATGATAGGGTTAACTGCGGTTGCGTGGGGCGCATGAGTTGCTTGGGTTGCTTGAGTCGCTAGGGATGCAGTGCGCTGCATAAAAAGTGCGCTAGTCTTTTGCGCTAATTGGCGACTCTCGGCGCTACAAAAGCCGAGGAATGCGGCTTTGCTACGCAGTTGAATGGCTTTTTGGTAGCGGATCCCAATTTGGCTATTTAAGCGGTGGATCTTGTGATTTTGCTGATCCGGCTCGACCACCATTCGTTTAAAGGCGAGCTTGTCGAGAATAAGCTCGGCAATAGCCTGCATCACTTGGCCGGACAAGCCATGAACAGGCTTGCCCTCAAGCGGCGCGAGGATGAGGTGCATGCCGCAATCGAGCCGCTCCACGGCGTAATGCTCACCCACTTCATCGTGGGCGGGATCGTATAACTCCACCATAAACAGCGGCTTGGCTTGCCATTCACCTATCAGCGCGAGCTTGTGCTCGCTTGGCGCCATCGCCTGAGCAAGTGCATCGAGACTCATCCCCTGCATCCCCCAAAAGCGGGCATAGTCTTGATTAAACCAGCGCTGCAACATAGACAGCTGTTGCGGGAGATTGAGTGGTGTAAACACAAACTCATCAATCACAATGGGTTTTGAGAGTGAGACCGCACTGTGGCGACTCCATTGGCTGGCCATTACTGCGCCTCCTTGTTTGGCGCCATCAATACCGACACACTGCCGCCTGAAGGACTTATCCGCAGTGCTGCCTGTGGCTCACAATTACTATTTTGTGTAGGTTGCGCCGCCGAAGGTAGCGGCTTGCTTGGTATGGCTTTTGTTGCCGAATAGGTGCTCGTGGGTTGGTGTTGCCGCGCGCGGATCTTAGTTGGATCGAAGGTTTGGAAGGCGATACTGTCTTCAATCGGATAGGGCGCGTAACCTAAAACCGCTTGCAGAATCGTCGCATTGCGATAGCAGCCCATGCCCAAATCCGGTGAGCTGATGCCATGGGTATGCAGGCCCGCATTTTGGATAAAAATATCGCCTCTGACATCGATGCCATAATCCCGTTGAATGGCGAGTTGGCCGCGATCATCAAATTCAATTTGTGATTTAATACCTTGAATAAATTCGGGTAAACGATATTGATAGCCAGTGCCTAAGACGACGGCGCCCGTCTGTTGCTCGAGGGCATATTCCTGTTCGAGGTGGTTGAACTTGAGTGTCAGCGTGTCGCCCGAGGTCTCTATCTTATCGAGCGCCACGTTGGTCAGCAGTTGGCATTGGATATCGCTGACTAAACGTTTTTGGTAAAGCAGGTCATAAATATCGTTGATTAACTCGGCATTGATCCCCTTGTAGAGGGATTTTTGCTTCGCAATCAAGCGACTGCGCTTTTCTGGCGACAGTTCATGGAAGTAATCCACATAATCTGGCGAAGTCATTTCTAGGGTGAGTTTGGTGTATTCAAGCGGATAAAAGCGTGGCGAGCGGGTCATCCAATTTAATTGATAACCATAGGTATCAATATCTTGCAGAAGATCGTAAAAGATTTCCGCGGCGCTTTGACCACTGCCGATCACGGTAATGGCGTTTTGGCTCTGCAGGTAGGTTTTTTGCTGCATATAGCTAGCGCTATGCATCACACGGGGGTCATGTAGCGGGCAATTGTCTGGCACATAGGGCGTGGTGCCAGTGCCGAGCACCAGTTTGCGGCACAAATAGGTTTGGGGCTGGCTGCTGCGTCTATCCACACCCGTAACATGGTAGATACCTTCACCGGCGTTGTAATCGAGTTGGGTGACTTTAAAACCAAATCTCAAGTTGGAGAGTTGTTTGCTAACCCATTGACAATACTGGTTATACTCATTCCGTGGCAGGAAAAAGTTTTCGCGGATATAAAAGGGGTACAGCCTGCCAGTTCGCTTGGCAAAATTGAGGTAACTATAGCGACTGGTGGGATCGGCCATGGTCACTAAGTCGGACATAAACGGTGTTTGCAGCCGAGAAGCGCTGAGCAGCATGCCTGGATGCCAATCAAACTCGGTTTTGGCATCAAGAAACAAACAGCTAAAGCCATCGATAGGTTCACTCAGGGCGGCCAATCCGAGATTGAATGGACCTATGCCGATACCGAGTAGATCGAAAATCCTGCGATCGTTTTCCTTTTTTGGGGTAGTCACTTACGCCTCCTTAAGTTCCAGCTGCCAACCGAAACTGTGGTTGTCATCATCGGCTGATGGGCAAGTTGGAGTGGTTATCTCTATCTCAGCCGAGTGAGTCATTCCCTTATCTTGCGGATCAGGTGTGGTTCCATGTGTTGCGCATAAGCTGAGGATGAGTGCATCAGCGCAACGGCGAATAAATTAGCATTCGAAAAATTACAAATGCAAACCATTCTCATTTGCAGGTTGTCGGAGGTGTCGTACTTTCGACTGGGAAATAAAGGGCTTAAATACGGTTTGTCAGCGAGGTAGCTGCCGTAGCATAAAATGAGTAAAACATGTCCTTAAGAATATCTTTGAAGAAATACTCAAAGCAAAAACAGTGAATTACAGTTAAGTTAACGTCGGATTTATTTCGGGCTGCCAGCATTGCGGGACGCAGTCTTAAGCAACGAAAGTGTGAGTCAATCTTGAGTGTAAATCGACTGTAAATCCGAGTCTTTGACTGGGTTATTAGGCGGAATTTAGGGCAACGCGGGAAGGAAGGCATAAAAGCCATTTGGGAAAATGGCTTTAAACGCGAAGATGAACCTAAGGTAATTGCACAAACGCGGCGGTTAACTTTCGAACTAAAGGTAATACCATCAGTAAGGTTGGGAAGGCCACTGCCCATGAAATCCCCCACGCACTCAGCCAAAGCTCAACAAATTGCGCCGATGCACCGACACCGTTGAAGGTACTGATCCCTGACACGATGCAGCTCATTAAAATCGAAAGAAAAAATGGCATCACAACCGTAGCGTATTTAGCGGGTAGCTTAGGCGTACCAAAAATCGTGCGGGGCTTGGGAGTCGGGACTGAGTTTACGCTAGACATTAAAACCTCAATAGGTGTCGCTTTTGCAAAAGCTGGTTAGGTCAGCAGATTAGGCGAAAGCATTTTTTGGCGAAAGACGTTAGGGATTGCGCCGTAGGCATTGAGCTTATCAAACTTTAGCACAATCGGTTCGCCATTTTAGGGGCAAAATCGCCTAAAAGCCATTTGCCCTTTTATTCATTGAGTGTCTGGCCATTGTTCTGGAAAGCCTGCGCTGAAAACGCGAGCACTGCGTGAATATTGAGTCCAGCCTTAATCTTGCCAGTTAGTCACCCATAATTCCCCAGTAACATTGACCCAATGACCACGGGAAATCGGAGAGGTGCCCAGTTCGTTATCGAAGGGAAGGGGAGGCTCGATTGCAGTAAATACACAGTATCATCGGGCGTTTGGGTGATCTCAACGATTTGCCCGGATGCCTCAAAGTGACAATTATGTTTAGGGAATTGCAGACTCTGGCGGTGTTCAATGATGTCGGTCTGTAGGTTTGCCTTGGCTAAGCGGCCGAAGAGTTCAACCTTAACCCACTGATTCACTGGAAAACGTTGTTTAGCCTGTTGATCGCTACCCTGATAATAAAACCATACTGGTGCGCCATTATCACATTGGGCGGTGACTTCACCTTGAAAACCACAGCCCCAAGGCGTGACGTCGAGAATATAGATTTGATACTGCATAAAAAGTCCATTTACCATAACAAAACTGCCGAACTGCCGAACTGCCGAACTGCCGATGTTACCGGCGTTATATTAACATCTCTTTCGCTAAGACATGAGACTCAGCGCCCAATATAAGCCTTGGGTTTGACAGTTTTAAGATGCAGTTGGTTCTCTGCTCGACATGGTTTTGCCGTGGTACTTAATGCAATAAAAAAGGCCAAATCCGCAGATTTGGCCCTGAATGATTGTGTCACTCCGATGAGGCGATTAGGTTGCCGCTTTCATTACGCGGGTAAATTCGCCTAAGGTGGACAGCAGTTTTGCTTCATCCTGTTGATGAGCTTCGATAATTTTAACCACGGCCGAGCCAGAAATTGCCCCCGCGGCGCCCGCTTGAATGGCGGCGCTCACTTGAGCCGGCTCGGCAATCCCAAAGCCTAATAGCGGTGGCGGCGCATTAAATGCTTGCAGCTTAGCTAAAATTTCTTCAACGGGCGTTCCTGCCTTAGTGTCTGTGCCTGTTACACCGGCGCGGGACAATAGATAGGTATAGCCTTCGCCACTTTTGCTCACGTTTTCAAGGGTGTCGCTATCGGCATTGGGCGGTGCGATAAAAATCGGCGCGATACCGTGGGCCTTAGCGGCTTGGATAAAAGGCGCAGCTTCTTCCACTGGCACATCGGCGATAAGCACTGAGTCCACGCCCGCTTGCTGCGCTTTGGCATAAAAAGCATCGATGCCATTGGCGAATATGAGGTTCGCGTACAGTAATAACCCAATTGGCAGCTCTGGATATTTAGCGCGAATTTGCGCTAATAAGTTGAAGCACTGCGTTGGCGTTGTGCCTGCGGCGAGGGCTCTGAGGTTCGCGCCTTGGATAACAGGGCCGTCTGCCAGCGGATCGGAGAAGGAAAGCCTAATTCCAGCGCATCGGCACCATTTTGCACTAAGGTGTCGATAATTTTCAGTGACAGCTCAGGACTAGGATCACCCAAAGTAACAAAGGGCACAAAAGCGCCGCGGCCTTCGGCTTTTAAACGGCTAAACGCTGCGTGATAACGGCCAGCTTGATGAGGGATAGTTTGATTTGAAATGCTGCTCATCTTAGTTATTCCTCTTTACCGTTTAAAATGTCTGACACAGTGAAAATATCCTTATCGCCTCGGCCCGAGAGGTTAACGACCAAAATGGTTTCTTTGGTGCACTCTTTCGCTAGGCGCAGGGCGTAAGCGAGGGCGTGGGCCGATTCGAGCGCGGGGATAATCCCTTCGCTGCGAGCCAATAATTGGAAGGCTTCTAGGGCTTCATCATCGGTGGCCGATTCGTAGCGCGCACGGCCTATCGCGTTCAAATGGGCGTGTTGTGGGCCGACGGATGGGAAGTCAAGGCCTGCCGAAATCGAATAGGACTCTTCGATTTGGCCTTCACTGTCCTGCATCAAGGGCGCCTTCATACCAAAGAAAATCCCGGTTTTGCCATGTTTGAGTGGCGCGCCGTGCATATGGGTATCGATGCCTTTACCGGCGGGTTCGACCCCAATCAGCTCGACACTGGTTTCATCAATAAAGTCGGCGAACATACCAATGGCATTAGAGCCACCGCCGACACAGGCGATCACCGCATCGGGCAGACGACCTTCGCGCTCCAGCATTTGCTTCTTGGTTTCTTCGCCGATCATACGTTGGAACTCACGCACTATGGTCGGGAAGGGATGTGGCCCTGCGGCTGTGCCTAATAGATAGTGGGCTTTTTCGTAGCTACCAGACCAGTCGCGCATCGCCTCGTTACAGGCATCTTTTAAGGTGGCCGAGCCTGAGGTGACAGGAATGACTTCTGCGCCCATCAAACGCATTCTAAATACGTTAGGTGATTGGCGGGCAACGTCTTTCGCGCCCATATACACTTTGCATTTTAATCCCAGCAGCGCACAGGCAAGGGCGGTGGCAACACCGTGCTGGCCAGCGCCGGTTTCGGCAATAATTTCCTTTTTCCCCATGCGTTTAGCCAGTAATGCTTGGCCTAATACTTGGTTGGTTTTATGGGCGCCGCCGTGGAGTAAATCTTCCCGCTTGAGGTAGATTTTTACCATAGGATTAGGGCTTAAATTGCGGGTTAGTGTCAGTGCCGTTGGGCGGCCCGCGTAGTTTTTAAGCAGGTCGGTAAACTCGGTTTGAAAGGATTCATCAGCCTGTGCTTCGACAAAGGCGTTTTCGAGTTGCTTGAGGGCGGGGACTAAAATCTGCGGCACATACATACCGCCGTATTCGCCGAAATAAGGGTTAAGCTTTAACTGTGACATACCTTGTTCCTTATCCTATTCATTTGTTTCGAGGGCTATATAGGTTAACACCATCGAGTTTCAATTCTTGCTAGCCTGTACTTTGCACAGGTTTTTATAAAAGTGGATCTAGAGTCGTAATTGACTAAATGCCGCTTGGATTTTCTCTGCCGACTTAATGCCGGGGGCTGTTTCTAGGCCAGAGTTAAAATCTAAACCGTAAAATCCTTGGGCATTGGCACGGGCAGCATTGTCAGCATTGAGGCCACCCGCGAGCATAGCCTCGGTTTTATGGGCAATAGGTAATTGCCAATCAAAGGCTTGCCCTGTACCACCAAAACCTGCGTCATTCTTGCTATCAAAGAGATAACGCTGCACCCCTCTTGGCATAGCAGCAAGTTCGCTGCTTTGAGCATCGACACTGACCGCCTTCCAGATTTGAGTGTTCAGTCCGGCCTGTTGCAGTAATTGGCTCAGCTCGGCAATTTCCAGCTCAGTTTCGCTGCCGTGCAGTTGCAGCGCGGCTAAGCCACATTCTTGAGCAATACTCGCCATGAACTCAGGCGTGCTATTCACGCATACGCCAACAAACTCAATGGCGGGCAAATTAGCGGCGCGGTATTGCTGTACTAATTGTTTGGCGGCATCTTTGGTGAGCGCGCGTGGCGATTTTTCAGCAAAAATCAGCCCTGCATACACGGCGCCGGCAGTGGCCGCCGCTTGAATATCTTCAAGGCGGGTGAGGCCGCAGACTTTATTGTGACCGAAGATCAATTTACGACAGGCTAAATCAATGTCTTCTTCGGCCATAATCGAGCTACCGACCAAGAAGCCATCGACTAACGGGCTTAAGCGGCGCACTTGCTCGTTAGTGTAAATGCCCGATTCGCTGATCACCACGCGATCGCTGCCGATGTGCGGCGCAAGGGCTTCTGTGGTGGCTAAATCGGTACTTAAATCTCGTAAGTTTCGGTTATTAATGCCAATAATTGGTGCATTTAAGACGATGGCGCGTTTCAGTTCTTCTTCATTGCTGACTTCGGTCAACACATCGAGTTGATACTTGGCCGCCTCGTTGGCAAGTTGCTGATATCGCTCATCATCGAGGACAGAAAGCATCAACAGAATCGCATCAGCGCCCTGATGAGCCGCTAATTTGATTTGATACTCGTCTACAAAAAAGTCTTTACACAGAATCGGTTGGCTCACTTTGGCCCGCACTTTCGGGATATAGTCCATGTCTCCTTGGAAAAATTGCTCATCGGTTAATACCGAAATCCCAGCAGCATAATGGGTATAAATAGAAGCGATGGCTTCGACATCAAAGTCTTTACGGATTAAGCCTTTGGATGGACTGGCTTTTTTGCACTCTAAAATATAACCCGCCTTCGGGGCTTTTAAGGCGGCAAACAGACTACGGTCCGAAATCTTAGGGGTTAAGCTGTCTTCAGGAAAGCGCAACTTAAGGGCGGCGATATGGGCGGCCTTTGTATCGACGATACGGGTTAAAACGTTGGCTTTTGCGGTGCTGGTTTGCATGCTACCCCTTACATCCTGCGATGCTTGATTATCTTCCGAGCGATGCGACTCGGGTTGTTGAACCTGTGCCATGGTCATTATTCCTGTGCTTCGCTGCTGACTTTAGCGAGTTGATTCAGTAATTCAAAGGCTTTACCGCTTTTTATGGTATTGAGCGCAAGGGCGGTGCCGGCTTTGACTGAGTCCGATAGGCCACACAGATATAAGGCACAACCCGCATTGATGGCAACCGCATGGGTGTGGGCATCGCTGCCTTGTCCTTGCAAAATAGATTGCGTGATTTGTGCGTTTTGTGCAGGCTCGCCCCCTTCAAGCTCACTAATGTGGGCTTGAGGCACACCAAAATCCGCTGGCGTTAATTGATATTCAATAATCTCACCGTCTTTGAGTTCGGCGACTTGGGTGCTGCCATGAAGTGCCACTTCATCTAAACCACTGCCGTGCACCACCATGGCTCTTTGCGTGCCAAGGGCTTGCAGTACGCGGGCGATGGGCGTCACCAGCTCTGGGCTATAGACCCCAAGCAACATAAATTCTGGGCGCGCTGGGTTAATCAATGGCCCTAACACATTGAATAAGGTGCGAGTTTTCAGCGCTTGGCGCACAGGCACCGCATGTTTGACACCGCCATGGTAGTGGGGCGCAAACAGGAAACACAGATTGAGTGATTCGAGGCAGCGGCTCGCCAGCTCGGGCGACATGGTTAAATCGATGCCAAATTGGGCGAGTAAATCTGAAGAACCCGATTTGCTCGAGACGGAGCGATTACCGTGTTTTGCAACCTTGGCGCCAGCGGCTGCGGCGACAAAGGCTGCTGTGGTGGAGATATTGATGGTATTAAAACCATCGCCACCGGTGCCGACGATATCGATAATTCCTTGGCTACGGCTTGAGGCTGGGTAGGGGAATGGCTTAGCCGCGGCGCGCATCGCATCGGCGGCGCCACTGATTTCGGCAATGGTTTCACCGCGAATTTTAAGCGCCATTAACATGCCCGCCATCACGGTTTCATTCATTTCACCTTGAATAAGGGTGCTAAAAAGGCTGGCGGTTTGCTCGCGCGTTAATGCCTGACCCTGAAACAAGATATCGATCAGGGGCTGAATCGATGTTGCGCTCATTATTGGGCTCCTGCGGTATTGTGGGCGATGTCTTGAGTCAAAAAGCGTAGGGTTTGGGTTAACAAGGTGCTGCCCAAGGTGGTTAAGATGGATTCTGGGTGAAATTGAAAACCTACCGCCCTGTGCTCGGCGTGCAAAATCGCCATTGGCATATCATCGGTAGTGGCAATCACTTCAAGACAATCAGGTACTTTTGTGGCGACTAAACTGTGATAACGGGCGACAGGTAAGGGCGAAGGCAAGTTAGCAAACACACCTGTACCATTATGGAAGGTGGGGCTGGCTTTACCGTGCACCACAAAAGGCGCACGCTCCACTTTACCGCCGTAATATTCCACCATAGCTTGATGACCCAGACAGATCCCAAGCATAGGCACTTTGCCCGCGACTTTGTCTATTAGCGCCATCATGGAGCCCGCTTCATGGGGCGCACCTGGGCCTGGCGATAAGACTAAGGCGCTAGGCTCGGTTTCCGCTAACAGCTTGTCGGCAATATAGTCGGCGGCAACATCGTTACGGTAGATCACCACTTCACAGCCAAGGCTTCTAAATTGGTCGACTAAGTTGTAGGTAAAGGAGTCGAAGTTATCGAGTAAATAGAGTTTCATCTTAGGCTCCTTATCTTGGTTGTTCAGTCGTCGTGGTTGCTGTTGCTTGATGGCTTTCATCCAAGCCTGCGCCCATCTTGATGGCAGAAATCACCGCCTGCGCCTTTTGGCGCGTTTCATCGGCTTCACTCTGGGGATCGGAATCAAAGACCACGCCAGCTCCTGCTTGGATATGGGCCACGCCGTTTTTCACAAAGGCGGAGCGGATAACGATACAAGTGTCCATATCACCAAGGGCATTGAGGTAACCCACTGCGCCACCATAGCTGCCTCGGCGGGTCTTTTCCGCCTGACGTACCAATTGCGAGGCGCGCACTTTCGGGGCGCCAACCAGAGTGCCCATATTCATGCAGGCTTGGTAGGCATGGAGTGCATCTAAGTCTTGGCGTAGTTGACCTGTGACGCGGCTGACTAAATGCATCACGTGGGAATAACGGTCGACTTTAAGTAACTCGGCCACTTTGCGACTGCCGCTTTGGCTGATACGGGCGATATCGTTACGGGCTAAATCGACCAACATTAAGTGCTCGGAGAGTTCTTTTTTATCCAAACGCAATTCGAGTTCGATACGGCTATCGAGGTCGAAATCAATCTCGCCGCTGGCGGTTTTGCCGCGCTTACGGGTGCCTGCAATCGGGTAGACTTCGACTTGATTGTTGCTGGCTTCATATTTCAGCGCGCTCTCGGGCGAGGCACCAAACAGGGTGAAGTCATGGCCCCTGAAATAAAACATATAGGGGCTGGGGTTGGTTAATCGCAGCGCGCGGTAAGCGCCTAAGGTATTGGGGCAGGGCAGGCTAAAGCTGCGTGAAGGCACCACTTGAAAGATGTCGCCGGCAATAATGTGTTCTTTTAAATCGATAACAGTTTGTTTGAAGTCTTCATCACTGACATTCACTTGCTCTGTTGCCGTTATGCCAACGAGGGCGGGCGCAGGTGTTGCACTCTTGGCTAAGGCTTCACATTGGGCGCGGATATTCTCTGCTCGCTCGGCTAAGGCTTGGGTCACCTTGGAATGTTGTTCAGTGCTTTCACTGAAGTTGTGGGTGATTAGCTCGGCGTGCTTTTGCTTGTGATCGATAAGAATTAAGGTTTCGGCGAGATAAAATAAATAATCAGGACAATCATTTGCACCATTTGGTGCTTCAGGCAGTGGCTCGACGGTATCAATCAAATCGTAGGCGAGCACGCCACCTAAAAATAAGTCTTCGAATGCTGGCTTGGATTGGCTGTCAGTATGAGCGCCGCAGTCGATATGCTTTACAAACAAGCGCAAACCATCGAGGGGCGAGGTGGATTTTAAGCGCGCATCTTCATCCTTAAGCTCAGTATCTTTTTGTAGCGTGACCACTAGGTTGTGGCCATCGCGTTGGCATCGAGTTTGGCTTGCGCGAGCAGTAAAAAATTGCTCGATGGGGGAGAGTAAACTGAGGCCATTGTCGCTCAGTGCGCTAAAGCGTAAACGATAACCATCGCAGCGGATCATCAGCGCCGCGTGGGTCATCACCATGCTCTTAAGATTTTCCTTGCTGTCGATTTCCGCCGATTCTAACAACATGGTATGGGGCGCATCTTGAGTGATGTGCTGGTACAGACGCAGTGGGTCGCTATGGTATGCCAGCGACGCCTTGAGCGTATGTGAACGTGCGAATGTCTGTTGAGACGAGGCAACATTTTCGCCATCAACTTGGTTAACCTGATTAAATGTCTTTAGGGTCATGCTTATCTCGCTTTTTATCCGTTTACCGCGTTGCAGACATTTTTCGCACCAACAAAAAAGCCCGCATTTCTGCGGGCTTTTTTGTTGATTCTGTTACTTTCAAATGAGCACAGAGCTTCACACCACCCGCTAAGTTGGGAAGTGCCACCACCAAATGATGTTGAAAGAAGCGTTAATCTGAGTCATTCAAAAGGGTCTCGATAATTTGTTAGTTGAGCTATAGAAAACATGAGCCTGAGGCGAAAGTCAATTGAATATTTTTCAAAATGATGGATTAACGTTGCTAAATCACTGTACCGAATGCCATTCCTGCTCGATAAAGTGTGAGATAAATGCACATTTCATCTTAAATTCACGTACAATAACGGCATGAATACTCAAAGCATATTGGCTGACTTGCACAGCCACACGACCGCATCCGACGGTCATCTCACGCCGTCCGAGCTGGTCGCCAGAGCCCTTGAAAAGGGCGTGCAGTTATTTGCGATTACCGATCACGATACGGTTGCAGGCTTAAGTGAAGCCCGCGCCTTCAATCAAGCGCAGGCCGAACCGTTAAAACTGATTTCTGGAGTTGAGATTTCAACCCGTTGGAATAGTTACGATATTCACATTGTGGCGCTCAACTTTGATGAGACCCATGCCGAGTTATTACGCTTTTTAGCACATCAGCGTGAGTTGCGTGAGCAGCGCGCCGAAGAAATCGGCCATCGCTTAGCTAAAGCGGGGATTGAAGGCGCCTATGAGGGCGCTAAAAAACTCGCTGCAGGAGCCGCCATAAGCCGTGGTCACTATGCACGCTGGCTTGCCGATAATGGCCATGCGGTGGATATGCCAAGTGTGTTCAAACGCTATTTAGCTCGCGGAAAAACCGGCTATGTGCCCAACAATTGGGGCGATATGGCCAGCGCAATTGAGGTGATCCACAACGCGGGCGGCCTCGCGGTATTGGCCCATCCTAGCGGTTATAAGCTGTCAGCCAAATGGTTAAAGCGTTTAGTGCGAGAATTTAAAGAAGCCGGCGGGGATGCCATGGAAGTGGTGCTCGGCCAACAAACGGTGGACGATAGGGCCAATTTAGTGGCGCTGAGTGTCCAAAATCAGTTGCTTGCATCGATAGGGAGTGATTTTCACTTTCCAAGCAATTGGATTGAACTAGGTAAAAATCTCTACCAGCCTCAAGGTATTGATTGGGTCTGGCAGTCGGGATCTTGGGTGGAACGACCATGAGTCAGTTTTTTTATGTACACGAAGTAAATCCACAGGTACGCCTGATCAGTCAAGCCGTGGCTGTGCTTAAGTCCGGCGGTGTGATTGTATATCCAACCGATTCGGGCTATGCCCTCGGTTGTATGATTGGCGAGAAAGACGCGATGACGCGCATTACCCGCATTCGTCAAATCGAGCATGACCATAATTTCTCGTTAATGTGCCGCGACCTATCTGAGCTTGCGACCTATGCCAAGGTGGATAATCAGGCCTACCGCATCTTAAAAAGCTGCACGCCTGGACCTTACACTTTCATCTTTAAGGCGAGCAAGGAAGTGCCCCGTCGTCTGCAAAATGACAAGAAGAAAACCATTGGTATCCGCGTGCCAGACAATGTAATTGCCTTGGCGCTGCTCGAGGCGTTAGATGCGCCGCTGATGTCGACCAGTTTGGTGATGCCTAATAGTGATTTTGCAGAATCGGATCCCGAGCACATTCGCGATCTGTTAGAGCATCAAGTGGATGTGATCCTGCACGGTGGCTACTTAGGCGAGAAACCGACCACAGTCATCGATATGTCGGAAGATGGTTTCGAAGTGCTGCGTGAAGGCGCGGGTGATGTTACCCCATTTCTCTAACACGCGATTTACCCTAAGAGATTGAGGCGATAAAACCATCATTTGACAGTGTTATCGCCGCTCAATTGCGGGTATAATCGCGCGTTTGGCGTAGGGGAGCTTGATTAGCGAGCTTAAGCCGCGCTCAGTACGGGGTCAAGTCAGTCATCTACAGCCGTTTAAAAACGATTGTTTTACATGGGGATAGCGGATGCAGGGCACGCAACAAAGTTTACCCTTAGCCGTTGTTCGCGGTCAGGCAATGACCGAAATGCCACAGGATTTGTTTATTCCACCTGAGGCGTTAGAAGTGTTTTTAGAGTCCTTCGAAGGGCCGCTCGACTTACTTTTATACCTGATCCGTAAGCAAAAATTAGATGTTGTCGATTTACCCATTTCGCAGATCACCGCGCAATATTTAGAATATATCGCGATGCTCACTCAGGCGCGTATCGAACTGGCCTCGGATTATTTGGTCATGGCGGCAACACTGGCTGAGATTAAATCCCGTCTGCTGCTGCCGCGTATGGTGGCGGAAGATGAAGTGGAGGAAGATCCACGGGCCCAGTTGATCCGTCAATTGAAGGCCTATGAGGTAATCAAAGAAGCCTCGCAAAAAATTGATGATTTACCTCGGCTTGAACGCGATGTGTTTCAAGCAACCGCGGCACCTTCACCGAATATCAAACCTTTGGTGATCCCGCCTGATGTATCGTTATTTGAAATCGCCCGTGCTTTTGGCGAAGTGCTTAAACGTATCGATGCCAACGAAGATCATCATGTTAAGCGTGAACAGTTATCGACCCGTGAGCGCATGAGCCAAATTTTAGCCATGCTTAATAGCGAGACGTTTACGCCCTTTGAGCGTTTATTCAGTGTCGAAGAAGGCCGCGCCGGTGTGGTGGTGACCTTTTTAGCGCTGATGGAATTGGTCAAAGAATTATTAGTGGAATTGTACCAAACAGAGCCGTTTTCAACTATTTACGTAAAGGCCTATTAATTGATGCAGATAAATCCAATTCAATTAAAACAGCTTATTGAAGCGAGTCTGTTTGTATTGGGGAAACCCTTGTCGGTGAAAATGTTGAAAGAAACCGTGTTGGCGGATTTCAGCGTTTCCAGAGACAAAATCAAAGCCGCATTGGAAGAGTTGCAGCAGGATTATCAGGAGCGGGGTGTTCAACTTGTGAAAGTGGCTGGGGGTTATCGCTTCCAGACCTTGGAAGTCCTGAGTCCTTTTTGCAGCCCCTGTGGCAGGAAAAAGCACCTAAGTATTCGCGGGCAACATTAGAGACCTTGGCGGTGATCGCCTATCGTCAACCCGTGACCCGTGGCGATATTGAGCAGGTGCGTGGTGTGGCCATTAGTAGCCATATCATTAAAAGTTTGTCAGATAGACATTGGATTAAAGTCGTTGGCCACAAAGAAGTCCCGGGAGACCCGCACTCTACGCCACGACCTTAGAATTTTTAGCCTATTTTGGCTTAGATACCCTAGCGGATTTACCTGCGCTTACGGATACTGAGTCATTGCAGGCGGTATTTTCAGGTTTGAAAGTAACGCCTGAACAGTCAGAAGAGCAAGATACTAATGAGTGAAAAATTGCAGAAAGTCTTGGCCCGTGCAGGCCATGGCTCCCGTCGTGAGATGGAGGCATGGATTGCTGCAGGCCGAGTTAGTATTGATGGCGTGATTGCCAATCTTGGCGACCGTATCGAAGCTGATGCGAAGGTTCGCATCGATGGTAGAGCCGTATCGCTTAAGTCCGCCGACGATGTGATTTGCCGCGTACTCGCCTATCACAAACCCGAAGGTGAGATTTGTAGCCGTAAAGACCCTGAAGGTCGTCCAACCGTATTTGACCGTTTGCCGAAAGTGCGTGATTCCCGTTGGGTTGCGGTAGGCCGTCTGGATATCAACACTTCAGGCTTATTACTGTTTACCTCAGATGGTGAACTTGCTAACCGCTTGATGCACCCGTCTAACGAAGTTGAACGTGAATACGCGGTACGTACCTTTGGCGAAGTGCCAGAGGCTGCGGTACAACGTCTGCGTACCGGCGTGATGTTAGAAGACGGTATGGCGCAGTTCGATGCCATTAAAGCTGCAGGCGGCGAGGGCATGAACCAATGGTGGCACGTATGTTTACGTGAAGGCCGTAACCGCGAAGTACGTCGTTTATGGGAATCCCAAGAGGTGCAAGTCAGCCGTCTTATCCGTGTGCGTTACGGTATGGTGGAATTGCCTAAATCGCTGCCTCGTGGAGGTTGGGTCGAATTGCCGATTGAGCAAGTAAACTACCTGCGCCAATTAGCGGGTCTTGAACCTGAAACTCGTACTATGCTGGCCGCCGATAAACACAGTGTGGCCCGTGCTCAGGTGAAGAGTGCAAAAATTCGCCGCGCCGTACGCAAGCATAAAGTAACAGCGACGCCTAAGGCTAAGCCAACACGTCAACGTAGTTAATATCATTCGAGTGATGTTAAGTCTCTTAGTAAAAAGGCCGCTTGCGGCCTTTTTTGCTTTCTGCGACTGATAAAAATAAAGGGAGCGTAGGGCTCCCTTTATTTTTATCTATTAGTACGTTAGATCTGTATTGCTTATTGAGCGTTAAATTGCTGACCGTTAATTTCGCTTGAATCTTGTCCCATTAAATAGAGGTAAGTTGGCATGATTTCTTCGGCCGTTTTTAAATCTAATGGATTTTCGGCTGGGTATGCTTTAGCACGCATTTCGGTGCGAGTCGCACCTGGGTTAATGCTATTAACGCGTACGGACGTGCCATCACATTCGTGGGCGAGCACTTGCATCATGCCTTCGGTGGCAAATTTAGAGAAGGCATAGGGACCCCAGTAGGCGCGGCCCTGACGACCAACACTGCTTGAGGTAAAGATAATCGAGGCACTGGGTGCTTGGCGCATAATAGGCAACAGGGCCTTGGTCAGCATGACCTGTGAGGTGACATTGACTTTAAGTACATCTTCGAGTGATGGAATATCGATGTGTTCAAACGGGCCTAAGGCACCGAGTAAACTGGCGTTGTGCAGCAAACCATCTAAATGACCAAACTGCTCGCCAATGGTTTCGGCCATATCGCGGTAGTTTTGTTCGGTCGCACCTTTTAAATCCAACGGCACGATCGCAGGAGTTGGGTAACCCGCCTGTTCGATAACGTCGTATACGGCTTCGAGTTTTTTGACGGTTTTACCGAGTAAAATCACGGTGGCACCGTGTTTGGCAAATTCAATGGCCGCCGCGCGACCGATACCTGCGCCAGCGCCTGTCACCAGTATGGTTTTACCTTTGAGTAAATCTTTTGCTGCTTGATATTCCAACATGAGCCTTTTATTCCTCTTGGCGAAAATGCCCGCCACTTCTAGAGTCGCCGAATTGCTAAACGCATGTTTCAAACAAATGAATGAAACTTTGTTATAAATAGCTAAAATGTTTGTGACAAACTTGTGGCTAACTCAATATTTTTACGTTAACTTGAAACGAGTTAGGGGCTAACATAAGCCCTATTAGTCATAGCTTTTGCGCTATTGTGACTAATTTCTTGGGGAAAACAAAACTATTACAACAAGATTTGGGGAAAAAAATGAAAAGACTCATTTTGTGTGTTGCGATTGCATCAGCACTGGGCCTCACAGGATGTGGCGAGGACAGTTATAACGAACTCAAGGATAAGACAGAGCCGCTCATCCCTGAATCCCATATGGTGTTTGACCCCGCGAATGCTAAAGTGCCTTTGCCTAATGATTTGTTGTTTAGCGGCACTACAGACGGCACCTTATCAATCCCGGGGAAAGTTCGGGGAACTATGTCGATCCGCAAATTGCCCTTGGTGCCTTAGATGGATGGTCAACTACATCTCCCATTTCAATCGATCTCGAACTCGCTAAAGATCACGATGGGACACAACTGACCTTGATGGCGGCATCGGTTGCCCAACCGGGCGCTGTGAGAATGTTTGAGGCCACAGTGGGTGGTCCATTGTCATCGGATCCTGAATGTACAGCTAAACCGTCAGTATCCGCCTGTAAAGTCGGCGATGAATTGCAATTTGGTGTCGATTTTGTGTCGATGGCATCGGGTAACAAAGTCGTTATTGTGCCACTCAAGCCGCTTAAAGCCGGCCAGTCTTATATTTATGCGACAACCAAGTTAATCCAAGATTCAGAGGGACGAGGCATTGCCCCTTCAACGACCTATGGTACGTTGAAGATGGATATCAACACCTTACCCCTAGAAACGCCTGATCAATTGATGCTGCAAACCTTGATCAACAGTTATGAAAAGGGCATGGCTGCGGCACATAATGTCGATACCTCAACCATTACCTATTCAGGCTTGTTTACCACTCAATCGGTAGCAAACGTCTATGAAACCACAAAACTCTTGATGGCACAGGGCGCGCCTTATGCCCCAAGTTTTGCGCAAATGCCCACCCCTGCGGGTTACACTGTGGCGCAGGCTGCTGGTTTAACTCCAGCAGATGGTGCGGCGTATGTGGTGTCGAATCTAGCCGATGTTTATACCGCTAAGATTAAATTGCCGATTTACGGTGACTGTTCTTCGGTCAGCTGCTTGTCATCCGCAGGTCAGCCGCTAATCAATGGCCGCTGGAAAGCCCAAGGTGATAGTCCTGTTTCGGTATTATTAGCGCTGCAAGCGGGTACCTTAAGTCAAACCAACTTTGGTATGCAGGCAGTAGCAAATGGAATTGCAAATCCTGCCGATGCCCTAGCGAATCCTTCTTTGATGGCGGGTAAAACCTGGTTGTTAGATGATGGAACCGCAGCGGATAAAACCAAGCATTTAACCAAATTTAACCCCATCCCTGCGATTAAAGGTTATGAAACGGTACCTGTACTGATTTCTATGCCAAATGCAACTAAACTCGCGGCCTTCTATCAGCAACAAGGGTTAACCTTTACCCCACCGACTGCTGGCTGGCCAACGACGATTGCGCTGCATGGTTTAGGCGGCGGTAAGGAAATGTCATTAGCCTATGCGGGCAGTTATGCCGCGATGGGCGTGGCAACGGTGGCCATTGATATGCCTTTACATGGTGCTCGCTCGTTTGACGCCAATGGCGATGGGATTTACGAAGTATCGGCAACCGATCCTTCCTTCGGTAACGTGATTGGTACACCCGATGCCTTTAAAAGTGGTAATCCACTCGTCTTCGTGAATATCTCAAGTACGCTGTCTGTGCGGGATAACTTCCGTCAGGCCACCATGGATCACCTTGGCGTGCGTTTAGCCTTAACAGGTTTAGCGCAGGGGCTTGCACAGGCGGGTCAACCACAGGTATTCGATATTTCCAAGATTAGCGCGCAGGGCTTAAGTTTAGGTGCGATTGTCGGTACCGACTTTGCGACTTATGCCAGCACGGGCATGAAAAATCCAAGCACGGGCGAAGCGCTACCTAACCCTTATGCCATCAATGCGGTCTCTCTGGCGGCACCAGCGGGTGGTTTAGCGGGCGCGTTTGCCGGTTCTGCGACCTTTGGCCCAGTGCTGTTTAGCAATGTGACTGCCTCATCGACGTTCCAAGCATTAGTGGATAAAGCCAATACTGCGGGATACGAGCCAGGCAGCCCAGAATATGCGGCATTAGTACAAGGGGTTTACGCGCAGTTTATTCCAACCTTTGCCTTTGCGGTGCAAACGGCGGTGGATTCAGCGGATCCGGTTAACCATGCAGGTATGTTAAAAGCAACGGGATTACCCGTGCACTTAATCGAAATCGCGGGTGATGGTAACGGCAACTTACCTGACCAAGTGTTACCAAATCGCGTCGATAACTTCCCACTCTCAGGCACTGAGCCGTTGATCTCGGCAATCGGTCTGCCTTGTGTGGATGCAACCACCAAAGGTCCTGGTGCGGTGCGTTTTGCTAAGGGTCACCATAGCTCAATTGTTGACCCAAGTGAGAAGAGTTCAACGGATGGTATGGCTGCCGCAGCGACGGTTGAGATGCAGACGCAAGTGGCGACCTATGCATCTACTGCAGGTAAAGGTGAAGCGACGATTTTTGTCACCGATCCAAGCGTGATTGCGACCTGTTCTAACTAGTCGCGTGTAAAATCCTAAAAACCCAGCCTTTGCTGGGTTTTTTTATGGCGCTTTAGGCTGTTAGAATAGCGCGCACTAAACCGGATCACCTTAGGCCCCAACGGAGAGTACTTTGGAATTTCTATACGAATATGGCATGTTTTTAGCGAAAGCCGTGACAATTGTGGTTGCGCTTGTTGCTGTGATTATTGTGGTGCTCGCGTCCACGGTGAAGCACAAATCGGATAAAGGTGAACTGAGGATCACCAATCTTTCAGAAGAACTGGAAGAGCTTAAACACAGCTTGAAGGAAGAACTGCTGTCGAAGAAGCAGTTTAAAGCCTACGAAAAACAGCTGAAAGCGGACGAAAAGGCGAAGGAAAAAGCGGCCGAAGAAGACAACAAAGGCAAAGTTTTTGTTATTGATTTTAAAGGCAGTATTGATGCCGCCGAAGTGGCTTCTTTGCGGGAAGAAATCAGCGCGATTTTAACCATCGCCGAAAAGGGCGACGAAGTGGTGGTGAATGTCGAAAGTGGCGGTGGCATGGTGCATGGCTACGGTCTGGCCTCTAGCCAGCTTGACCGCCTGCGTCAGGCCGAAATCCCATTAACGATTTGCGTGGATAAGGTCGCTGCCAGCGGTGGTTATATGATGGCCTGTGTGGCAAACAAAGTGTATGCCGCGCCATTCGCTATCGTAGGTTCAATCGGTGTCGTTGCCCAGTTGCCTAACTTCAACCGTTTATTGAAGAAACATGAAATTGACTACGAGCAACACACTGCCGGTGATTTTAAGCGCACCTTAACCGTGTTTGGCGAAAATACTGACGAAGGCAGACAGAAGTTCCAACAGGAGTTGGAAGAAACCCACGTGTTGTTTAAAGCTTTCGTGGGCAAGTATCGTCCTCAGCTCGATTTGGCTAAGGTGGCCACAGGCGAACATTGGTACGGTCAACAGGCGATTGAATTAGGTCTTATCGATGCGATTTCAACCAGTGACGATGTGTTAATGCAGTTAGCTGGCGAACGTACTGTGTACAAGTTGCGCTACCAAGTCCGTAAGAAACTGGCAGATAAAATCGCCCATGGTGCGTCTTTATCGGTAAATGCGATTTTCAATCGATTAGTTGAGAAAAATCGTCCCATGTAAGCCGACGAGTTAACTCAATCCTGATGATACGCCTGCGAATATGCAGGCGTTTTTGTTTTGTCCGGGCGTGAAATAAAATAATACATTTTTTTAACATTAAGTCTGGTTTAAGACTATTCAAAATAAGCGAGATCTTATACAACTAATCACCTAGGGAATTAAAAGCTGAACAAATCATATTAAGGATTTTCCATGTTACAGCGCGTCGACTACAAGACGAACCTGATGGTGGGTGATCAAACCTATCCCGCATTTGAGCTACGTAATATTCTCGATTTTATTGCCTCGCAGTTAGGCGAAAACGCTTTACAGCAAGTCTGTGAGCATATCGGCGTTGGCCAAGCAGAGCTCAATCATTGCCAGTTTGTGTTTGTGTGGCAGGTAGAATATGCGATGGAGTTTTTACGTTTGCAGGGCGGCGACCCCGATATTGGCACTAAATTAGGCCTAAGCTATCGGGTGAGTAGTTTAGATGTGCTCTTGCCCCATCTTGCGCAGTTGACTTCTCTACAGGCCTGCCTGCAGTTTGTGGTCAATCATCCCCAACTGGTTGGCAGTTTTACCGATACCTTAGTGCGCCTCGAAGAAGACTGTGTTTGCATTCGTTGGCTCAATACTGGCCGTATCGACAAAGCACAATATGGATTTCAATTTCTGCACAGCATAGGTTCGCTGTTAGGGCTGGCGAGAGAGCTCACGGGGGAGGCGATAACGCTTAGGCAAATTCATTTGGCAGAACCTGTCCGCGATGAGCGTTTTTTAACCCAGGCTACGGGGGCTATGGTGCAGTTTAATTGCAGAATATTATGAATGGAGCATTTCCCTCAACCATCTCGCGCTTGCCATCAACTATCCTTTCCCTGCCTACGCCGAAAAGACCACTTCGGTATCAACCACATCCTTTATCGAAACCGTACTGGCGGCAATCAATGAACATTTTCCCCAAGTGCTCCATTTAGATGACATGGCGACGCAACTGCATATGAGCGATCGCAGCTTTCGGCGTAAGCTGGCACAGCTTGGCTCGAGTTATCAACGTTTAGTCGATCAGGTGCGTTGCCAAAGAGCGGTCGAGTTGATTTTAGCTAACGAGTTGGATATTGAGGCGATTGCCGAGACCTTAGGCTACAGCGATGTCAGCCATTTCCGTCAATCCTTTAAGCATTGGATTGGCCATCCGCCTGGGTATTTTAGCCAGCTAAATGCGGGTTAACGGGCTGACTAAATAAGGCAATTGACTGAACCTTGCCGTTAAAGCCGCAATTTTGCCGTTAAAGACATAGTTAAATCATTTGGTGCTTGAGTAGAGATACAGCCATATTGTCTGTATCTCTTTCCTAAGCGTTGATAAGTGCTAGTTATCCATCTAAGTACAATTCCCTAAACTCGGTGCCAGTGAATCTATCCATTGACGAATTAATTCAACGCCTTCTTGGTGCTCAAGGTTGCGCCCTATGGGCGGCATGCGATCTTTAGGTTCTGACAGCGTTTGGCGATAGAGCAGAATCGAGTGGTCAGCATTGCCGGGAACGATATCGTAATCGAGTCCTTTAGGGCCACCATCCCACCCCGGTGGTTGTTTGCAGATCCCATATTGATAACTGGTATGGTCGATATAAAACCCAAGGCGTAAGCCGGAGATGCTGGCATAGCCTTTGGCGCTGTGGCAATGGGCGCAGTTAACATCTAAATAGCCCTTAGCACGGCTGGTTAAATCGGCTTGGAGGTTGTCTATGGCATAGGTTTTAGCGACTTGGCTTAACTCGGATAACTGTTCAAGTTTGCCTTGTTTGGCCCAGAGGCTGAGTTGATTGACGCTTTGCCCTTGGTCGATGATATCGCGATTCAAAAGATGGGCTTTAAGGCCAACCGGAATGATTAGACTGCTGTTATCTTGATTGATTTGATGGCAAATTTTGCACTCGGCGCGGCTCGGAATGTTGTAATCGAAGCTTTGGCTTTGGCCTTGATTAATCAGGGTATGATGCACGCTTGCGCCCGCAGTAAGCAGCTTTGCTTCACCTTGTTGCCATTGATAAACCAGACTCGTCCAGCCTTGGGAGCGTTTTATCAATAGCCGTGTTTCGATAAGGATTTCATTGGCTATGCCTGTGATAGCCGTATCCTGTGGCAGAGCAAAGGTTTTGACCAGCACGGCGCCAGTTGGAAACTCGAATGCCTCCTGCGCTTGGTATTGCATGCTGCTGCCTGTGGGTAAATAGATAAAGCGGTATTTACTGGCGTAATTAGAAAACAGCTGCGTAGCGAGCTGATAACCAAATCCCGGCGTTTGCGGCTGCGCGGTGGGGTTTGCGGGGTCGATAAAGAGCCCGTATTGACTTAATTCTGGGCAGTCCTCAGCCATTAAGGCGGGCCAGTTAACTTGCCCAGTCGTATTCACACACAAACTGGCGGGCGTTGTCGGTACAGTCGGTGTCGTTGGCGGAGTCGGCGTTTGGCCATTATCGCTGCTTTGGCTGTCACCGCCGCCACAGGCTGTTACTAAGGTCGTTAGGCTGATGATTGCGACGAGTGTTAGGCGGTTTTTCATTGGATTATCCGCTCTTTAAGCTGTTGCTTGAAATAAGAAGGCCTAAGTCGGCCTTCTCTGTCTGGGTGTTGCTCAGTCTTGGAGTGGTAAGCAAATGGGTGATTGCAAGCCTGCTTTCACCCATTGTTACCGTTAACGCTAGTGCGAGCAGCTTGCCGCAGGCAGACGTTTAATCCATTCGCTGATCAGCGCCACGCCTTCATCATGGGATAGGCTGCGACCAATCTCAGGCATACGATCGCCAGGGGTCGTGCTTTGCATTCTAAAGTGCATGATGGACTCAGCGGCATTGCCAGGGACTACGTCGAAACCTAAGTTTCCACCGCCATAGGCGACCGGCGATTTACAGGTACCGTGAGAGAAACCTGCATCATCGCTATAGCCACGCCAGTATTCGAGTTTAAGGCCTGTGTTAGAGGCGTTGCCCTCGGGTCTATGGCAATGGGCGCAGTTGATGTCGAGATAACCTTTAGCCGTTTGCATTAATGCGGTATCGCTTAGGCTTGCGACAGTGGCTTCGTCACCATCGTGGTAGGCGGGCACTTGTGGTACTTGGCTCAGGTTTGGTAATCCCTGCAAAATACCTAGGCTTTCCCATTTCAGCAGTTGGTTCATGGTGCCATCTTGATAGCTGTAATTGCGGTTTAAATGGCGCGCCTTAGGACCAATAGGCACAAACACGGCGTTGCTGTTGTCATCGGCCTTAAACTGGTGGCACTGCTTACATTGGTTCATGCTCGGGACCATGTAGTTAAAGGTGAGGTTTTCTCCGTTATGGCTTAAGGTTTGACTGCTAATCGCACCAGCTTTCGCCAGCGTCGCATCTGTCTTATCGGCATTCCACACATAGGGCAGGGCGCTCCAACCAGTTGGACGATGGATCAGCAAACGGGTTTCAATCAAACTCTCGTTACTGATCCCGCGCTTACTGGTGTCGCTTGGCAAGGCAAAGGTTTTGACGATAACGCTACCCACAGGGAATTCAAACGCTTCGTTTTCGGAGTAACTGGCTTTTTGTCCCGAAGGCAAATACACAAAGCGGTATTTACTGGCGTAGTCGGTAAAGAGCTGAGTGTTAAGATCGTAAGGGACACCGCCCGAATTAGGCCCTGTCGTGGGGTTTTTGGCATCGCTGAACAGATTGTAATCCGACAGTTTAGGGCAGTTTGCTTTTAGCAGCGCATCCCAACTGACGTTTGACCCCGTCGCCTGACAAAGACTTTGGTCACCATCACCTACTAGACCGCCTTCGCCTTCACCGATAGTGCCACCGCCGCCAACGAGCACGCCGCCATCACAACCCGCGGTATTATCGTCAACCCCGCAGCCAAACACTTGGCCCGCGAAGGTGACTGTGTGTACGGGTAGGCTCACTTGGGTACATTTCAGCAGGTTGTTCTGGGTCTTCTCGTATTGCACATCGGCGATGCTGATGTCGGTGTTGCTGTTGGCATAGAGTCTGCCATAGGACACATCACCGTTATCACTGGCGCAGACGTTATCGCTGCCATCTGCGGCAAAGGGCGCCTCTTTTAAACCTAGGTAAGCGGCGGTGCCGTTATTGGCAAGCATTTCCCTAAGCCGTCGTAGAGCACGCCGGGCAAGGTGCCGTGACTGATGACATACGCGCGGATAATATCTTGAATTAAATAACCTTTAGGCTTGCTGCCATAGTCAGTGATCACGTTGTCGTGCAAGTAAATATTGCGCGGCACTGGGCGCCAGCCATCTTCAATGGCTTGACCTGGTTGACCATAGTTGCCGACAAAGGAGGTCATATCGGGTTCTGCAATAAAGAAGCTGCTGACAGTCACCCCTAAGGTATCGTGGTGGGTAATTTCGTTATTGAAGATTTCCACATCGGCGGTAGACAGCACAATCACTCCTGTCCCCGGCGGCACTATATGCACACCAGCTGGGTTGGCCGAGGCGTTGGCGAAGTTAGGCGTGTTGTTGTCATACACTTTGTTGTTGAAAATCCGCACGCTAGAGCCGTATCTGTGGTTATTGATTGGCAAGTCGAACACTAAAATCCCGCCAGTGTTGCCCATGGCTTCGTTGTCATACACATCGGCATACTTAGAGTTTTCGACTTCGATCCCAGCAACGTTTTCCTTGGCGATATTGCGGCGCACCACAATATATTGGGATTGACCGACATAAATGCCCGCATCGGCACTGCCGCGGACATAGCTGTCTTCAATCAAAATGTTCTCACACTCAACGGGATACAGACCATAGGCGCCGTTATCTTTGTCGAGCTCACCTTCCCACACCGCCCCCACGCGGCGCAGTATGATGCCATTGGTGTTTTTAAGCTTGATACCGTTGTTTTTGGCCTCATTGACCGACAGATCTTGAATGGTAATGTTCAGCGCATTTTGCACGAAAATCCCATCCCCCGAGTTGGCTTGGGCGAAATTGAGGATAGTGTCCTTCATCCCGTAGCCCATGATAGTGACGTTTTTGGCATAACTGCCATCCCCATCCACGTCGCCATCGAACAGTAATGTTGAATCGATATTAAAGGTGCCCTTTGGAAGCACAATCACAGCGCCACTTTGCGCGTTGATTAAAGCTTCTTGAATACGGGTGGTGAGATTATCCCCCGGTAGGATTTTGATGGCGCCTTCGGGGAAGGTGGGGCCTGTTTCAGGGGCTGAACCACGGGGGCGTGACGACCTCTGGTGCTGGATCATCGTCAGAAAAACAACCCGTGAGATTAAAAGCCATCAGTAGGGCGACCCCAGTTGGCATCAGCCAATTCGCCTTACTTTGAGCTTTATTCCTGTGGGAGTTACTCGGCCAAAGGTGGCGTGGTGTCGCCTTAACGCCCTTCTTCGCCAGTGGGTGTGTCGTCTTGTTGAACATAGGTGCTCCTGCTTTTTGTTATTATTTCGTTAACAGAATGCGCTAGGGGGAGCAAAAGGCAATGTGAAATATGGCCAAAATGGTGCAAGTCATCGCTGCGGTAAGGGGGATGGTTTTACGCGACTCGATT
Organism: Shewanella seohaensis; assembly: GCF_025449215.1. Lineage (NCBI taxonomy): Bacteria > Pseudomonadati > Pseudomonadota > Gammaproteobacteria > Alteromonadales > Shewanellaceae > Shewanella > Shewanella seohaensis. The sequence goes on along the minus strand of NZ_CP104900.1, from coordinate 3,506,235 downwards.
TAAGCTCAACATTCTTATCCCAAAATATGGGTAAGTGGTTGGAGGGAACTGAATCCCCTTACGGGTACTTTTATGTTCAGATAAGGCGGTTGGATATTATTAATGCAAATTAAAACATACTTGTTACAAGATGAATAAAACATCATCTAGTTAACGCTTAATTTGATTGCTACTCAAAAATCACTATGTTAAAAATCTTTCGCTAAAACAGCGCTTAATAATAAATTAAAGTTAATTCAGATTTAATGCTTTATCCATAATAGTCATTAACCTTGATTTGCCCCTTAACAATATGTGGAGATGAAAATGGGGAGACGCATTCGGGTGATTATTAGCTTACTAATATTCACAGTCTCGTTATTGCTTTTGTATAACCTTGAGCAGGATTATCAATTAAATGATATTTTGGCTGAGGTTAAATTATTTTCATTTTCACAGCTTGCGCTTGCCGTTGCATTGACTGTGACAAGCTACTTAATTTTGACCTTGTATGATTATCTTGCGATTAAACAACTTGGCTCATCATTAAGCTATCAAAAGGTCGCTCCCGTTTCATTTTTAGCCTTTACCTTTTCCAATACCATAGGATTTTCATTACTCACAGGCACTTCGATCCGATATAAGTTTTATTCAGAGTTAGGGTTAAGCGGAAATCAAATAACTCAAATAGTGCTCGCCTGCTCGGTGACTTTTTTCCTCGGGTTATTCTTCATTTGTGGTATCGCGATGATTAACTTCCCCGCGCAGCAACTGGCTGATTTGCCGTTGCCGACGTGGTTGTTTTCCTTAAGCCGCGTGTTTGGCGTTCTGATGTTGCTCGGTGTCGTAGGGTATTTTCTGTTTAGTCTATGGCGTAAAAAACCGATTTATTTTCGTGGGTTTGAGTTTGCGCCTCCCGTACTGTCTCAGTCGTTGAAAGAGTTTGTGGTTTCGACACTCGATTGGTTAGTGGTGGGAACATTATTCTATTCCCTGCTGCCTGCGGTAGATGGATTAAGTTACCTTCAAGTGCTCAGTATTTTCTTTGTGGCGAATGCGATCGGGGTGTTTGCCCATGTGCCTGGAGGGATTGGTGTTTTTGAATCTGTAGTAACAGTGACCTTATCCCAGTATTTACCCGTTGAGCAAATACTGGGCTCGGTCATTGTGTATCGGGTCATTTATTATATTGTGCCTTTTATGCTGGCCCTGATTTATTTTGTGGCGGGCTTGGTATTAAATAATAAGGATAAATTATCTAAGATAAATATTGATTTACATATTGTCAGGCAGTTATTGCCACCACTATTAAGCATTAGTGTGTTTTCCGTCGGTTTAGTTTTATTGCTTTCAGTGGTTAACCCTTCCATTGTGCACAAATATCATTGGCTAGGGGAGATAGTGCCGCTACCGATTGTCGAATTGTCGAGCTTAATATTGAGTGCCAGTGGTATTTTGTTGCTGTTATTATCCCACGGCTTGTTTAAGCGTTATCAAAAAGCCTTTGTACTCACCCAAAAACTGTTATTAGTAGCCATTGTTTTTATTGTGCTTAAAGGCGCTGAATGGCAGATTTCCCTAGCACTCGGTCTTATCTATTTATTAATGCTGCCCTGTGAACAGGTGTTTTATCGCCAAGGTTCGATTGTGGGCGTTAAATATTCCTTCGGCTGGTTATTATCCCTCGCCGCGGCGTTATTTTTGATGGTGTGGGTGTTGTTTTTTGCCTACCAAGATGTGGATTATGACCATTCGCTCTGGTTAACCTTCTCGCAGGATAGCCATGTGTCCCGCGCGTTACGGGGTGGTGCGATAGCCCTCGTGATTCTGCTCGGCTTTGCCATTCGTTATGTGCTTGCGGTGCGAAAACCCCATACCAGTCGCCTAGATAGCTCGACCTTGAGCTGCGCCATGGAGATTGTTGCCAATGCGCCGAGTAGTCATGGCTATCTCGCCTTAGTACAAGATAAATCGCTGTTATTTAATGAAGATAAAGATGCCTTCTTAATGTATGCCCGCGCCGGACATTGCTGGGTGGTGATGGGCGATCCTATCGGTAATCCAGATAAATTTGATGATCTCCTGTGGCAGTTTCGCGAGCTGTGTGACGCCTACGATGGTTGGCCAGTGTTTTATCAAGTGACGCAAAAGTATTTACCCCACTTTTTAGAGCAAGGGTTGAGCCTTTATAAACTCGGTGAAGAGGCCATAGTGTCCTTGGCGGAATTTGAGTTGCAGTCGAGTAAGTATCGCAGTTTGCGGCAGAGCCATGCCAAGGCATTAAGGGAAGGCTTGAGCTTTAAGGTTGTCGATGCCAGTGAAGTACAGAGTCTATTGCCAACATTAGAGGCTATTTCAACCAGTTGGCTTAAGGCTAAGCAGGGGCGAGAGAAGGGGTTTTCGGTTGGTTATTTCTCCGCCGCTTACCTGTGCGCCACGCCAATGGCCTTAGTGTATTTGAACGGCGAGCTGGTGGCCTTTTCCAATGTGTGGGCCAGTGGCGCCAAAATGGAGTTCTCCGTTGATTTGATGCGTTATCTGCCGAATTTATCGGGCAGCAACATAATGGACTTTTTGTTTACTGAGCTATTGCTTTGGGGCAAACAGCAAGGATATCAGCAGTTTAATCTTGGCATGGCGCCCATGTCTGGATTAACCGATAGAGCCTTGGTGCCGTTTTGGACCAAGCTTGCCAAAACGGTTTATAAGAAGGGAAATAAATTTTACAACTTTCAGGGGCTTAGAAGGTATAAGGATAAGTTTAATCCAAGATGGGAAGCTAAGTATTTGATTTGTTATGGCGGGCTATCTTTACCCGTAGTGGTGGGTAGTTTGGTGACCTTAACGAGTCGTGGTGCAACTGGCGTATTTAAAAAGTAGGTGCGAGATGACGAAATCCTTAATCAAGATACTGAGCGTTTTACTTTTATGTTCAACTGCTAACGCCTTTGCCGATGAGTTTGCCGATAATCTGGGGCTAACCTTGTTGCCTATCGAATCATCAACACAGGTAAACGTTGCGTCATCCCGCACCAAACCACCGCTGGTGATTTTTCTGAGTGGCGATGGCGGTTGGGCGACGCTTGATAAAGCCGTAGGGGGCATTTTACAGCAGCAGGGCTGGCCAGTCGTCGGCTGGAGCTCACTGAAATATTATTGGAAACAAAAAGATCCTAAAGATGTTACCCAAGATACCTTAGCCATAATCGACAAGTACCAGGCGGAATTTGGCACGCAAAAAGTGATTTTGATTGGTTATTCCTTTGGGGCCGAAGTTATCCCCTTTGTGCTAAACGAGATGCCCGCGAGGTATCGAAAGAACGTCTTGGGTGCTGTGCTGCTCTCTCCTTCACAATCTTCGGATTTTGAAATCCATGTGAGCGAGATCGTCACCTCGGATAATCAATCGGCCCGTTACTTAACCTTGCCCGAAGTGAACAAACAAACCACTGTGCCTATGCTCTGTCTCTACGGTAAAGAGGACGATGCGCCGCTGCATTTATGCCCTGAGGTCAAGCAGCCCAATGTCACTGTGATGGAGTTAAGCGGTGGCCACAGTTTTGACGATGACTACGATAAAGTAGTCAAGTTGATAAAAGGTTGGCTAAAGCTAAGTTAGCGCGCTTTAGTGCATGGCCTAATGCTTTGGAATAAAACATAAAAAGGGCGCAGATGCGCCCTTTGTTTTAGGTTGTACTACAGCGAATGACTAGAGCTGATAGCTAATGTGCTGGTGGAAGCGCACCACGAGATCTTCACGCTCTGGATCTAGCCCTATCTCGGCGGCAAAGGTCTTCAGTGCGGCTTCGACGTTATTCATAAAACGGCCATAGCCGGAGTCGTCACAGTCCTTGGCGCCCGCGACGATAGTAAAATGCGCGGCTTCGACTAGGTTGTCGGCATCCCAGCGGCGGATCACTTGTTGCTCGGTTGCGTTCGGGTCAAAACCGATCATTTGTACTTCGGCCTTGCTGTCGAGTTTCTCAAACTTACTGTTCCGCACTAAGGGGTTAAGCCGTTGGCTATCATAGCCAATCGCGTTAATTGCTTATTAGCTGCGGCCTTGAGGAAGTTATCTTCAAGATGTTGATATAACGGGCTAAAGTCCGTTGCGGAGTCGGGTAGTAAACCTTGTTTGAGTTTGCGACTCAGCGGCAGGCTGACGGTGACATAGGTGAGTGAGCTGACATTTTCCGGCAGGTCACATTTTCTGGCCTTGTATCTTGGTGCAATGGCTCTGAGTTTATAGCCGTAGGTTTCTTTATTACCTTTTGATTTAGCAAATAAATCATAGGATAAATGCTGGTGGTCGCGGATCTTCACTTTGAGATCTTTAATCGGCAGCTTAGGCATTAATTCGTTTAGGAGTTCTCGTACTCGGGTATGGAAATTGGCCGAGTTGCTGCGGATCTCATCGCCTGTCGCTAAAAACACAATACGCAGTTTGCGGGCGCGGTAGTTGTCTTCGGTGAACAGGTTTTGTGCCTCGTGATAGGCAGGATTGTAAAAAAACAGAATTTGTTCAGCGGTTTGGAAACAATAGGCTTCGGTGTGGTAACGCACGACTGGCAGTTTATCGTTAGTGATCACATGAACGTTACGGAGATCGTGTTGTTCTGCCAAGTTAAAAATAATGCGGCTTAAGGTTTGATAACAGCTATGGTAATCGGGGTATTGCGCCAGTAATTCATCCGTGACTTTAATTTCGGCGGTGATGTACTGGTTGGTACGAGCTTCCTTGGGTATGTACACTTTTTGCTGATGGCTAAGGGACATATTGACTCCTTGTTGGGTTAACCATTTGCTAACACGAATTTTACTGTTTATCTCAGGCGTTAATGTTGCGTTGGAGCATGTTTTTATCGCTTAAATGCAACTTTACATCAGCAAGCTGTTTATTAGCTTAAAATTGCAGCGATTTTATTGAGTTAATGCTTTTTCAATCCAAGGTTGCATCCAAGTGGCTATCTTCTCTTGGGCCTTTTCATTGGGATGAATTCCGTCCCTTTGCATCAACTCAGGGTGGGGAGCAATGTCCTGCATAAAGAAGGGAATTAATGCAATCTCCTCGTCTTTAGCAATCTGTTGATACACTTGGGTGAACTTTTGGGTATAGCGAGGGCCATAGTTAGGCGGTACCATGATTTCGGTCAGTAGCACTTTAGCACCGCTATTTTTCGCTAGGGTAATGATTTGGATTAGGTTATTTTTGAGTTGCGTCGGGGGAATCCACGTAAACCATCGTTACCACCGAGTTCGACCACCACCAAATCGGGGGCCACGGAATCGAGCAGCGCAGGCAAACGACGCAAACCGCCCGCTGTAGTTTCACCGCTCACCGAACCATTGGTAAATTCATGCTCGGGTAAATTTTTTGCAGCAGCGCCACCCAGCCTACTTGTTCCGACATGCCATAGCTGGCACCTAAGCTATCGCCGAGGATCAACACTTTCGCCGCCTGAACTGGCGTGGTTATAAACAGACTAAACAGGATGCAGGCGCTCACGGCCTTTGCCATCGGCTTGCATCTAAGCGATTGACGCAAGAACGATTTGTATAAGAAGGATCCTATGTCTAACGTCGTTTCAAAAAACAGTGCCATCAATGTTGTTAACCTCGAAAAATCGGTGACTACTCAGGAAGGTTCGCTCACTATCCTCAAGGGCATTAACTTAGATGTCAAGCAGGGGGAAAGTGTGGCGATATTAGGCCCCTCAGGTTCGGGCAAATCGACACTGCTTGGCTTACTCGCCGCGCTCGATACCCCCACGTCGGGGGAGATATGGCTCGATGGCCAAGCCCTATCACCGCTCAATGAAGAACAGAAAGCCGCGCTGCGTAAGCAGAAAGTGAGCTTTATTTTTCAATCTTTTATGTTAGTTGATACCTTAACCGCCCTCGAAAATGTGATGCTACCTGCCGAGCTTGCTGGGGTTAAAAATGCCAAGGAAAAGGCTGAGGCTATGCTGGGGCGTGTGGGGTTATCCCACCGTTTGACCCATTTACCTAAACAGCTATCCGGCGGCGAGCAGCAAAGGGTCGCCATTGCCCGCGCGTTTATTTGTGAACCTAAGGTGCTATTTGCCGACGAGCCAACCGGCAATTTGGACAGTGTTAACGGCCATAAAATTGCCGATATGTTGTTTGAGCTGAACCAAGAGAGCCATACCACGCTCATCCTGGTCACCCACGACTTGCAATTGGCGAAGCGCTGCCAGCGGCAACTGGTTATGGACAACGGCCACTTACAAGAAGAGTTGGATTCGGCCTCATCGCACAGCGTGAATAACAACCTTGAATTAAGCGCCAAGGAGGCCTAACCCATGGAGCTTAATTTGGCATGGCGCCTGTTTAAGCGCGAGCTGCAACAGGGGCAGTTGTTATTGATAATCCTCGCGATTACCTTGGCGGTGCTATCGGTCAGTGGTCTTGCGCGTGTCAGCGAGCGCTTGCAGGTCGCAATCAACGGGCAAGCGACCCAGTTTATCGCCGCCGATCGCATCATCGACTCTCCCGTTCAAATTGATGCCAGCATTCTGGCTAAGGCTGACGAACTTGGTCTTAAGCATGTAACCAATCTGCAATTTAACTCCATGGTGTATGCGGGGGATAAGTTTCAGTTAGTCACAGTGCGGGCGGTTGAGTCTGGTTATCCACTTAAGGGCGACATAGAACTTAAAGCGGACAATGGCCAAGATGAAAAAGCTCAAGGCTTGCCCCACGCCGATGAGGTGTGGTTCGAGAGTCGCTTAGGGGGACTCTTGGGATACCCGAAAACACTGGAGTTAGGCAACAGTGAGTTTCGTTTAAGTCAAGAAATCAGCCGCTTACCCGATGCGGGTTTTAATCCGTTTGCTTCTTCCCCCGTGGTATTAATGCGGATAGAAGATGTCGCCAAGACTGGGGTTATCCAACCCGGCAGCCGAGTGACGTATTTGTATCAGTTTGTGGGTGAAGAAAGCGCCTTAAGCGCCTTTGAGAATAGCGTTAAACCGCTGCTGAATAATTCCCAGCGCTGGGTCGATGTGCAGTCTGGCGACTCACCGATAGCGGGCGCGGTGAAGCGGGCGGAGCGATTTTTACTGCTGGCAAGCTTGCTCGGTATTGCGCTGGCCTGCGCCGCGATTGGGATTGCCGCCCAGCGTTACTGCCAACGTCATTATGATGTGGTGGCTATGCTTAAAACCTTTGGCGCCTCATCAACACAAATCCGTCGGCTATTTGGCATCCATTTACTGCTAGTGACACTGTTTGGCATTGTGCTGGGGTTAATCGGCGGGGCACTGCTGGATTTAGGCATTAATCAACTGTTACCCCCTGAAATTGCTGCCTATTCGCCGCCGTTGACGCGGCCGCTACTGCTTGGGATCAGCACTGGGCTTATTAGCGCCTTTATGTTTTCAGCCTATCCTTTAATGCGTCTGCTGGCGATTCCACCACTGCGGGTCTTACAAAGACAGCTCGAGGGCTTGCAGCTCGGCATGTGGCTGCATTTACTCCTCAGTTTAGGGGCGATGGCACTGTTGGGATATTTGTATTCCCAAAGCTGGGCGCTGACACTCACAGTAGTCGCGGCTGTGCTGCTACTGGGCGTATTGCTCAGTATTTTAGGCTTTGTGATGATCCGCCTTGGTCACAGTGTCGGCATGAAAACCACCAATCCCTTGCAACTGGCTCTCGCGGGTTTACGCCGCCGCGCGCGGCAAAATGCGGTGCAATTGGTGGGCTTTAGTGCGGCCTTGGTATTACTACTGACCATTTTGGCCCTGAGGCAAGATTTACTGAACGAGTGGCAAAAACAGCTGCCCGAGAATGCGCCCAACTATTTCTTGGTCAATATCGCCCCCGATGATGCTAAGCCATTAAATGACTTTATGGCGCAAAAGGGCATAGCTGCAACGGATATCTATCCCGTGATTCGCGGCCGCTTGACTCAAATCAATGGTGAAACCTTGATTTCCGACGAGCAGGCCGAAGCGGGGGAGAAGGGACGAGTAGGTATTTCACGAGAGCTTAATCTCACCTGGCGCAATACCTTGCCGGCCAACAACGAGTTGGTCGAAGGGCATTTTAATCAGGCGGCGGATGAGGTTTCTGTCGAGTCAGGTGTTGCCGATCGTTTAGGGTTAAAGCTGGGCGATACGCTGACCTATATGATTGATAACCAAGAGCTTAGGGTCAAGGTCGCCAGTATCCGTGCCGTGCACTGGGAAACCATGCAGCCAAACTTCTTTATGATCTTCACTCAAGAAGCGCTGGCGCCCTTTGCCTATACCTCGATGGCAAGCTTCTACCTCGACGACAAAAAAACGGATGCACAAGGGAGTGATGCTCCGAAGAGCACAGTGATCCTCGAACTTATCCAGCAGTTCCCAACGGTGTCGATTATCGATGTCGGCGCTATGGTAGGGCAATTGCGGCAGATTATTGAGCAGGTGTCCCTGTCGCTGACGTTGGTTTTGGTTCTTGTCTTACTGGCTAGTTCTTTAGTGCTTATCGCCCAAACCGAGGCGGGAATGGCGACACGCCAGCGTGAACTCGCAGTGCTGCGCACCTTTGGCGCCTCTGGCTGGTTACTGCGTAGCGCCACAGGGTTTGAATTTGCGTTACTGGGGGGCATAGCTGGGGTACTTGCAGTGATAGTGGCGGAATTTGCGCTGTATCTGTTAAAGACCCAAGTGTTTGAACTTAATGTGTATATGCACTGGCCCTGGTGGGGGATTGCCCCTGTCTGCGGTGCCTTATTAGTTGCGCTGCTGGGTGTTTGGCGCTGCCGCCAATTGCTCAATCAATCCTGCGCCGAATTATTAAAAGCGGGCGCTTAAGCTAAGGTGCGTTAGCGGTTAAGAAAAATGCCGTAACACCATCATTTTTAAACCATTTTTGTCAAATAAAAAAGCACTGGCCTAAACCAGTGCTTTTTCATGGCGATTATTTGAGTGTTTTAGGTTGAGGCAAAGTTTGTGGCAAAGTTTGTGGCTAAGTTTGAGCATTTGTCACATTGGCTTACAAATAGAAAAAGCCATCATGTTATCCGCGAAGAACTTAGCCGATATTTATGAGTCTATTTAACGAGCAAGCGTTGCTTACGTCAGGCAATTGATAGCTTAGCACTGTCATCAAACGAAAATATTGCTGGATTTTGGCCTTAGGGAGATAAACAGAATGTTTAAAAAACTTAGAACATTACTTAGGGATAATCGCTCTTTTTTATTGTTTATCAGCCTGATGCTGGTGTTCAGGAGTGCGGTGGCCGATTGGAATACTGTGCCGACAGGCTCTATGTTGCCGACGATTGTTGAGGGCGACCGCATTCTGGTGAATAAGATGGCTTACGATATCAGAGTGCCATTTACCCATATCCCACTCGTTAAACTTGCAGATCCCACACGTGGGGATATTATTGTGTTCGACTCTAAAAAAGCCGATAAAAAGCTGATTAAGCGGGTGATTGCCGTACCCGGTGATACTGTGATGATGCGGGATAATCGCTTGTATTTAAATGGCAAATCACTCGCATATACACAGCAAACATTAAGTGCCTATGCACCGGCGAATGTCACCGAATGGCAGGAGGACCTACTCGGCATTGTCCACAGTATTCGACTTAATCCGCAGCCCTCGCAGCTGGCTAATTTTGGCCCAGTTACGGTTCCTGATAACCAGTATTTGGCGCTAGGGGACAATCGAGATAACAGTGCCGATTCACGAGTCATAGGCTTTGTGCCCAGAGAGGAGATTGTTGGCCGCTCAAGCTCCGTAGTCTTCTCATTGGATTACAACGATTATTACTTGCCGCGGCCAGATCGCATGATGCGCGCGTTCTAACTTGTCCTTAGATTTCACTCTTCACGAGATATAAAAATGGCGCCCTTATCGGCGCCATTTTTGTTTGATGATAAAACGTTGTGTACTTACATCAAAAAGCTGAGGTAGCCCTGCAATACAATTAAATTGACTATATCGATAAAGAAGGCGCCGACAATCGGTACCACCATAAAGGCCTGCGGAGAAGGGCCTGTGCGTGAAACCAGTGCGCCCATATTCATCACCGCAGTAGGTGTGGCGCCCATACCAAAGCCACAGTGACCGCCGGTGATCACCGCCGCGTCATAGTTGCTGCCCATGATTTTGAAGGTCACAAAATAGGCGAATACCGCCAGCACTGCGGTTTGTACCAGCAGGATAATCAGTAGTGGGATAGCCAGATCCAAAATTTCCCACAACTTGAGATTCATCAATGCCATAGACAGGAATAACGACAGCGCCACAGTACCTATCACATCGATACTTTCGGTATGGGGTTTATAACCTCGGGTCACTTCGGTGATGTTGGCGATGATAACCCCAAGAAACAGGGCATAGACAAAGTCCGGCATCTTGAGCCAATTCAGCTGATATTCGCTGACAAACACAGTAAACCATTTGGCCCCAGCAACGCAGATCAGCAGTACAAACAGGGTTTCGATGATTGTCTTAGCGGTGACTTGGTCTTCTTCGAGCTGATCGTAGGTGACCAGTTGAGGATGCGTGGAGTGGTGTTTACGGCCCATGCCATAGCTTGAGACCAGATTGTGTTTGCCAATTAATCGCTGCGCGACAGGGCCGCCGATAATGCCGCCCATGACTAAGCCAAAGGTTGCCGCTGCCATGGCAAGCTCTAAGGTGTTGATGCCGTAGTTTTCGGCAAAGGTTTGTGACCAGGCAACGCCAGTCCCATGGCCGCCTGACAGCGTAATCGAGCCAGCGATAAGGCCTAAGATGGGGTCTAAACCGAGGAGGCTTGCAAGACTTACCCCGACAGCATTTTGAATGACAATATAGACCGAAGCGACGCCGAGGAAGATAAACACTTTTTTGCCGCCACTAAGCAGTAGCTTGTAGTTTGCCGACAAACCTATCGTACTGAAAAACATCAGCATTAAGGTATTTTGCATGGGTAAACTAAAGGCGAGGGTGATGTCTTGGAAATGTAAAAAGGCCACGACGGCGGCGACGACCAGTCCGCCAACGATAGGTTCGGGAATATTGTATTGTCTAAAAACACGCACATGGCGATTGATGGAATGGCCAATAAACAGCACGAAGATAGCAATTAAAAACGACTCGAGTTCGCCAATTGTATAAGTGGTGTGCATGATAGTTCCTTACAAATGGTTTGTGTGGGAATACCGCTGTACTCAAGCAGGCTGTATTCAAGCTGAGCGAGGGCGACCCATCTCGTTATTTAGCATTGGCTAATGCTAAGTGTTAAACGCGCGATCTAAGGACAGATTCTTATCAATCCCCAAGCCTGGAGAAGGAGTATTAAGCGCGAATATGAACCGTATTGGTGTAGTTGATCAGCATCGCGACAGAGGGTGCGGATACTGAAGATAATGAACTTGCTCGGAGTGTTAACTGTGCGTCAGTGCGGGCGCTAACACGTCAATAGCGATAAGCAAGAGGTGGGGAGTGTAACAGAAAAATGCGTGCATGTCGTTAAATTGTCTTTAAAATCATTGTGTTGCATTTATGTTTTTCGGCTGTTGCCAGATGCGCGCAGTGATTCTTGTACCGTCACGTCGGCAAACAAATCGCTACAGTGGATTTTTATCTCTGATTTTCAAGCCATTATTCGCCGTGGCATTAACCCCGCGCCACGCGCTTGGCAACATTTTATTCTCAAACCAGTTACGGATAATACTGGAGTTGAAAAAGTTGTTAACGTGCGAGTACGTCCCTCAATGCGGGTTCGAGTCGCTCAAAGCGGAAGCTAAACCCCGCATCTAGCGCATGTTTGGGGATCACAAATTGCCCTTCGATGAGTAACTCCGCCATTTCGCCCATGGCGAGTCGCAGCATCGCGGCTGGAGTTGTGATAAAGGTCGGGCGGTTTAACACTCGACCTAGGGTGGTGGCAAACTCGGCGTTACTGACAGGATTGGGCGCGGTGGCATTGAAAATTCCTTCGCATTCGCCATGGTTGAGTAAAAAGTCTATCAGCGCCACCATATCCTGAATGTGTATCCAACTCATGCCTTGGCAGCCGTGGCCTATTGGCCCACCTAGCCCCAATTTAAACGGTGGCAACATCTTCGCGAGTGCGCCGCCATGGCCAAGCACTATGCCCGTGCGCAGGATGCAGACGCGGGTTTTGGTGGCGGCTTGCTGCGCGAGTCGCTCCCATTCCTGACAAATATCATGACTAAATTCGGGGTGTGGGGCTGCGGTTTCATCGATGGGGATGGCACCTTGGCGGCCATAAAAACCGATGGCAGAGCCACTTATCATCACCTTGGGCGGAGTAGTGCTATGCAAAATCAGTTGGCTAAGCCTTGCGGTGGTATTCCAGCGGCTATCGCAGATGCGCTGTTTTTGCTGCGCGCTCCAACGTTTAGCAACAATCGGCTCGCCGGCGAGATTTATCACCGCATCGATATGATTTAAATCATCAACTTCATCTAAGGTACTGAGATATTGGTGCTGCGGGCCTAATAGTTGCCGACTGGTGCCGGGGTGGCGGGTGAGCAAGACCAATTCATGCTGATTGGCTAAATGGGCGACTAACTGCTGACCAATAAACCCACTAGCTCCCGTTATCAATATCTTCATCGTCGAGTCCTTGGTTGATGGTTTTCTTTGATTATAAGCAATATACGATAACGGGCGTGCGGGGATCACTTTATTGCTGTTTTTGGTAACACAACTCCATCGACACCGAATCGGCAAAGCGCAGGGCGTGGGGCTTATCGATTTCGACACTGGCAAATTCGACCCAAGGATGCTCACTGGCGATGGCTAATGTCTGGCTGGTGAGATTTTCGAGCAGTGAGAAGCGATTGTTTTCAATCAACTCAATGATTTTTTTGTGATGGTACGATAATTCAGCGCATCGTCGACATTATCACTGTTGCGCGCCTTGTCGGCACAGTAGTGAATGACGACATTGACGATCACATCCTGCCGATTTTGGATTTCATCTTCTTTTATACCGATAAAAGTGCGCAGTCTTAAGTTTTTAATGCGTATAATCGCGGTTTCTGGTTTCATAATGACAATCTAGTTTTATGGCTTAGGTGATTGAGTTTGAGACTTTTCTTGGGCTAGCCTAACAACTTTATCTAAGATCAAGAAGGATTTTTACGCCATGACACGTTCCAATACGCCGTCTGCCGCTTATAAAGGTTTTGCCGTCATGGCCTTTGTGGTGATTATTTTGGCTGGGATAAAGGCCGCCAGCCCGATTGTTGTTCCCTTTGTACTATCCAGTTTTATTGCGGTGATTTGTAATCCGGCGATTGGCTTGATGACCAAATATCGCGTACCTAAATGGCTCGCCGTGATACTGCTGATGGGTTTTATCGTGTTGATGGGCTTGTGGCTCGCCTCTCTGGTAGGTAGCTCCATTAACGAGTTTTCTAAGCAGTTGCCGCAGTATCGCGATCAGCTGGTTGAGCAGTTTTCTTGGGTGCTGCATAAGTTGCAGGCGCTGAATATCCACATCTCCAAGGAGCAAGTGCTGGCCTATTTCGACCCCGGCATGGCCTTGTCTATGACCACCAATATGCTCTCGGGGGTCGGCAATGTGATGGCGAATTTGTTCCTGATCATTCTGACTATCGTCTTTATGTTGTTTGAGGCGCAATCTTTGCCGAAAAAACTGCACTTGGCGTTGGATGATCCCGACATGCGTTTGCAGCAGATTGACCGTTTTCTGCAATCGGTGAATCAATATATGGTGATCAAGACCTTAGTCAGTTTAGCGACGGGTTTGATTGTCGGTGTGGGGCTTGCGGTGATTGGGGTGGATTACGCGCTGCTTTGGGCGGTTATCGCCTTTTTATTCAACTATATCCCGAATATCGGCTCGATTATCGCGGCCATTCCCGCCGTTTTGCTGGCCTTTATCCAATTAGGCCCTGCGGCGGCTGGCGGTACAGCGATGTTATACGTCGGCGCAAATATGGTGATGGGCAACCTGGTCGAGCCTAAATTTATGGGTCGCGGTCTTGGGCTTTCGACCTTAGTGGTGTTTTTATCATTAATTTTTTGGGGGTGGTTGCTTGGCTCGGTGGGCATGTTACTGTCGGTTCCCTTAACCATGGTCGTCAAGATTGCCCTCGAATCCAGCAAGAGTGGTAGCTGGTTAGCCATTTTATTATCCGACGATGTGGATGATAAACTGGTGAGCCAATCGACAAGCACCGCTCCGATTTCAGAACCTGTCGATACCCATTCAACAGATAATAAGTAGTAGATAATGCAACGTTTTATAGATGCACTGGCGACGATAGAAGTCGGTGAAGATGCCACGCGGTTATTCCATGGCCGCGGAGGTTATTACCCAGGCTGCGAACATCTTTGTTTAGATTGGTTCGCGCCCGTGTTGTTATTGACCAGTTTTATTCCCCTCGAAGCGGCCGAGTTGGCCCAGTGCCAACAGGCGATTACGGCGCGCTGGCAAGCGATACAGCCCAATCGGTCGTTAAACTTGGTGTATCAATACCGCAGTGCAGGCGAAACCTTTAGCCAAGTACTGGCGGGTGAGGTGCCCGATCCCCATTTGGTCACCGAAAACGGCGCTCAGTTTCAGGTGCATTTATTGCGGGGACAAAACCACGGTTTGTTCCTCGATATGGCCAATGGCCGTGAATGGGTTAGAGCCCATGCACGCCATAAGAAAGTGCTTAATTTGTTTGCTTATACCTGTGGTTTCTCGGTGGCAGCACTGCAGGGCGGCGCAGATGAAGTCGTGAACATGGACATGAGTAAAGGGGCGTTAGCCATAGGCAAGCAGAACCATCTTCTCAATGGCTTTAGTGCGGGCGCACGCTTCTTAGGGCACGATATTTTTAAGTCATGGGGTAAGTTACGTAAGTTAGGCCCCTATGACATAGTGGTTGCCGATCCGCCGAGTAATCAAAAGGGCAGTTTCGTGGCAACTAAGGATTACGTGCGTTTGATCAGGCATTTACCCGAGTTATTAGCCGAGAATGCCGAGGTGCTACTCTGTTTAAATGCGCCGGAACTCGATACTCAGTTTTTACGCCAGCAGGTTGAAGACGCCGCGCCTGCACTCGAATATCTTGAGCGCTTACCCAATCCCGCCGCCTTTGTTGATGTTTCTGAGGAGAAATCATTAAAGGTGCTGCGCTACCGCTTAAAGGCGTAAGCACTCTGGTCTCATTAAACGCTGTCATAAATGCCATCATTAGACCTTGAGAGGCTTTATGATGGCGTCTAATGATGTCGCTTCGCGCCTTATCCCATCTTTACTTAACTGGCCTGTTAATAGCTTAACCGCTCTGAGAGTTGCGATTGCCCATGATGTTCAATGGCGAGACTGACATTGTGCGGGTCTAAGTGCTTTAACGCCGAAATTTCAGCATAGAGCTTATCCTGCACATCGAGCGGGATATTCATTTGATCCATAAACATATGGATCCCCAAGATATCGCCGTGGCTGAATAAGGTAGTGAGTTTTGCGGCTTCAAAATCAACGATGGCATTCATATCGACCTCCTACTCGCATCATTATTTAATTGATAGCAGTTTGTGCCCGTCTTACTAGATTCTTTGTTTGTAAGCACACGCCCTTTAGTGCATTAGGCTATATCAGCTGAAAGTCTTTCATTTTGAGATACGTTTTTGCGGCTTTTTAAGCGTTAAAAACCGTTTTTATCTTTTGCATCGAAACAAAACTGAAAGTTTTCTGTAATTATCGATCTGACTTTGGTATACTCTGCGCCACGGAAATTCCCTTTCCTCATGGGCAAAATGTCAGCATAGAACGGCATGCCTTTGCGACCTTACAAAATCGAGCAGGAGTTGTTATGGAAGTTCATGAATACGAAAACGCTTACTACCAAGTTAAAGACGACGTGATGACGTCTTTACCTGCACAGAGCGAAGAAGAAGCGGTCTAAGTCTTGTAAATCTAAGGTTTACAGTGCGGATTCTGAGTCTGAAGTAACAAATACAAGCACATGAAAATAGCAACCCTAGGGTTGCTATTTTTTTATCCGTTTTGGGGGTACAAGCCGAGTGGGGAAAACCGTTTAGCCATTCACCTTACGTTTTTCAGGCATGAACTCAACGATAATCCATTTGCCGCCAATTTTATGCAGGCGAATGGTTCTGTCATCAATCCAAGGCTGTCCACCCTTTAAGCCCTTCATCTTAACGACGACCATGACGTCTTTGGTGAACTTACGGAAAAAGTCGATATCGATATCATCAATTTCCATTTCGACATTGGTCATCGACAGGCCGAGCATATTACGCTGTACCGCTGCGGCGATGTAATAGTGGGTTAAGACTTCTTTGAGTGGAGCATCGACATATAACTTGGCTTTCTCGACATCTCGGTCAACATAAATGGCGCTAAAAAAGCCGAGACTCACCTCTTCGGGAGTGAGCACGTGCTGCTCTTTGTCTCCAGCATCGCCACAACCAAACAAAAACAATAATGAAAGGAAAAATAAGGTTCTCATGGCTTTTCGTTATAGGAATTTGTCATGAGTATCGCGATTTTAGCGGCTATGTTCAAGTTTTGTAATAATGGCGGTCACTGCCGAAAATGACTTGACTCGGATCGGCCGCCTGTGGCATATCTGAAAGGATGACTTCATTAGGTTATCCACAGAATCTGTGGACAACTATGTTGAAGACTAGAGGGATAATATTTAAGTGGCTGATTGTATATCGATTTATCTGCTGGTTAAAAAGTGACGCTTTTCCGTAGCGCCGTTATCCAGGCATTTCCTTGTGGATATTTTCTTAGTTTTTCCCAGTCTATTCACAGCGTGTGAATTTCCCAAAACAGCATTTTTATGACCTTTTGAGGATATTTTAAGCGTTTAATGCTGCCCATTTTGTGAGCTGTTCCCTTTGGAAATAAAAAAGCACTGAGGAGTTCAGTGCTTTTTTGATTATGCTTTAGCTAAGTATATTAGGCTTTGCTGGCATCGTTTTGTGACGCTTGAATCGCCGTCAGTGCGATAGTGTAGACGATATCGTCCACTAAGGCACCGCGGGATAAGTCGTTCACAGGCTTACGCATGCCCTGTAGCATGGGGCCAATGCTGATGAGGTCGGCACTACGCTGTACAGCTTTGTAAGTGGTGTTACCCGTGTTGAGATCTGGGAACACGAATACAGTCGCTTGACCTGCAACAGGGCTGTTAGGCGCCTTAGAGCGAGCCACGTTTGGCATGACGGCCGCATCGTATTGCAGTGGACCGTCGATTACTAGATCTGGGCGTTTTTCTTTCGCAATACGGGTCGCTTCACGCACTTTATCCACATCTGAACCAGTACCTGAGTTACCTGTTGAGTAGCTGATCATCGCCACTCTTGGTTCGATGCCGAAGGCCTTGGCAGATTCCGCCGATTGAATCGCGATATCGGCCAGTTGTTCAGCGTTAGGATCGGGGTTAATCGCACAGTCACCATAAACCAGCACTTGGTCTGGCATCAACATAAAGAAGATTGAAGAAACAAGGCTAGAACCCGGCGCCGTTTTGATCAGTTGTAGCGGCGGACGAATCGTATTGGCCGTAGTGTTTACCGCGCCAGAGACGATACCATCGACTTCGTTTTGCGCCAGCATCATAGTGCCGAGCACCATGTTGTCTTCTAATTGCTCTTTGGCAACGACTTCAGTCAACCCTTTGTTACGACGCAGATCGAGCATTGGCTCAACATAGCGATCGCGTACTTCATCGGGGTCGACAATCACAACGCCTTCGCCCAGAACAACGTCTTGCTGTGCTGCAATACGTTGAATTTCATCTTTTTTACCTAACAGCACGCAACGCGCAATACCCCGTTCGGCACAAATCGCGGCGGCTTTGATGGTACGTGGCTCATCACCCTCAGGCAGCACCACAGTTTTGTGGGCGGCGCGTGCAAGTTCGGTGAGTTTATAGCGGAACGCGGGAGGTGATAAGCGATGTTCCCTTGGAGAGTTTTTGGTCACGCTTTCAATCCAGCTCTGATCGATATGGCTGGCAACGTACTCTTGGACTAAATCGATACGTACCGCATCATCCACTGGCACTTCGTGGTCGAAGCGTTGGATATTTAATGACGTCTGCCAAGTGTTAGTATCGATGAGGAATACTGGTAAACCTGTCTCGAAGGCCTGTTCACACAGCTTCAGAATTTCAGGCTCTGGCTCGTAGCTACCAGTGAGCAGTAGGGCACCTATCTTCACGCCGTTCATGGCGGCAAGGCACGCTGACACAATCACATCGGAGCGATCGCCAGAGGTCACCAGCAATGAGTCTGTCTTAATGTGGTTGACCATGTTGGGCAAGCTGCGGGCGCAGAAGGTGACCTTACGCAGACGGCGGGTGTTCATCTCGCCGGCATTGAGAATGCGGGCACGTAAATGCTTCGCCAGATCCGATGCGCGCGGCGCAACCAAATCGAGGTTGTAAGGCACGCTACCTAAGATGCGCAGTGGGCTCTTACCTGGCATTTGGAACATGATGGACGCATCTGAGCGTTGTACGCCTTGATGATCGAATACTTCCGATAAGTCTGGGCGAGCGCGACCTTCATCGTCTACCGGTGCGCCAATCTTGTTGATCACGGCGCCAATAAGACGTTTGTTGTTTTTGCCGCCCCACGAGTTGTAGGCAATTTCGAGGCGGTTCATCAGGCCGGTTGGGGTGTCGCTGCCGGGGGTGGCAATGAAAATCACGTCCGCATCCATTGCCTTGGCGATGGCGTAGTTCACATCATCGGCAAAGGGATGGTTACGGGTTGGCACTAGGCCTTCAACAATTAGGGTTTCGGTATTGCTGGCGCATTCTGCGGCGCGGGCAATGATTTGCTCCATTAGCACATCGGTTTGATCGGCACGGATCAGTGCTTCTGCATGAATCATGTCGAAGGGCTCTAACGGATTGACCGTGGGCGATTTGCTTAAAATCGTGGTTGAGCGCTCTGGGCCATTATCATTAGGACGCAGCTGGGAAATGGGTTTAAAGAATTGGACTTTTACCCCGTGGCGCTCTAATGCGCGCACCATACCTAGGCTTAAGGAGGTCAGGCCAACTCCTGTACCTATGGGGATTAACATGATATTTCGAGACATAAAAACCTCTAAGTTCGATGGTTTTTGGCAGAGTGAGTCGTCTCTGCTGCTTTGCTTGTGTTTATTTAGCTGTAGGTCGCTAATAATAAAGCCGTTTGGCTGAGCAAACGGCTTGAATCATCTTATTATTTTGTAATGAGTTTAATCGAATCTTCGGCGATAACCCACTCTTCGTTGGTGGGAATGACCATAGCAACAGTACTGTTGTCAGTGGTGATGATGCCTTTTTTACCGAAGCGGGCCGCTTTGTTACGCTCACCATCCACATGGAAATTGAAGATTTGCAGCATGTTGAGCACTTTCTCACGGATGATGTCGGAGTTTTCGCCGATACCACCGGTAAAGACCACTGCATCTAAACGACCGAGCGGCACAGTGTAAGACGCGATATATTTCGCCAGACGGTAGCAGAAGATTTCCAGTGCTAAGGTCGCGCCTTTGTGACCATCGGCATAACCTTCTTCGATGCCACGGCAATCGTTGGTCAGTTCAGAAATCCCGAGCAAACCACTTTGCTTGTTCATCAGGTTGTTGACTTCTTCCAGTGTGTAACCCAGTTGGTGCACTAAGTGGTAGATGATCGATGGGTCGAGATCGCCACAGCGAGTGCCCATGACTAAACCTTCAAGCGGCGTCAGTCCCATTGAGGTATCAACGCTCTTACCGCCTTTAACCGCCGTCACAGAGGCACCGTTACCTAAGTGCGCGCAGATCACATTGGTTTCTTCTAAAGGTTTGTTCAACACTTTAGCGGCTTCACGGCTAACAAACAGGTGGCTAGTGCCGTGCATACCATAGCGGCGAATACCGTGCTCACGGTACAGCTTGTATGGTAGGGCGTAGATGTACGCGCGCTCAGGCATGCTTTGGTGGAATGCAGTATCGAACACCGCCACTTGTGGCAGTTTAGGGAAAGAGGCAATGGCCGCGCGAATACCGATAAGGTGGGCAGGGTTATGCAGTGGCGCCAGTGAAGAACATTCTTCAATACCTTTGATTACATGCTCGTCGATGATCACAGAGCGGGTGAACTTCTCACCGCCGTGTACGATACGGTGGCCCACGGCTTGGATCTGCGCGGCTAATTCAGGTTGACCAGCAAGGATTTTATTGACGATAAATTCAACGGCTTCGCGGTGAGCTGTAAATGCACCTAAAGAGGACTCATGCTTTTCACCGTTGATTTTCCATTTAATGCGCGAGTCTTCTAAGCCAAAACACTCGGCTAGGCCAGAGATCTGATCGTCACCTGTTTGCGCGTCAATGACGGCAAATTTGAGTGAAGAGCTACCGCAATTGAGTACTAAAACCAGTTTATTAGACATGTGTAAACCTTTTGCCATTGTGTTTAAATTAACGATTCAAAATCTTGGGAACGCTTGCGTAATTTGCCATCACAGTCTTGGGGCGCAGTGCCAGATTGTGCTATGGTAAAAGCAGTGTTCCTCTGTTGTAGGTGTCTAAAATTGAGTATCAATATTCTCAAAACCTTAGGTGACGGTCGTCGCTATATGAAGACGTGGCCTATGGTTAGACAACTAGGTTTGTATTTTCCTGAGTATCGGGTGGTACGCGCCACTCAGCTTGCCATTCTGGTGATGCCAGTGCTGGCGATTTTGGCGAGTGTGAGTCAGATTTATACCTATGGTTGGGCGTTTTTACCCCAAGCCCTCACTATCGCGTTGTTCTTTATTAGCCTGCCGCTGCAGGGCTTACTGTGGTTAGGCTGGCGTGCGCGCCATCCATTACCTTTATCGCTGTTCGACTGGAGTAATCAGTTGAGTGCGAAATTATCTGCCATGGGCATTCATTGCCAATCCTTGGGCGCTAAGGCGTGTTACCTTGATATGGCGCTCATCTTAAAAATAGCCTTTGAGCGCTTAGATGCCAGTTATTGGGAGGAGCTTTAAGCCTCCCTTGGCGTCTTAATAGACCGCGTTAATCCCCTGTGAGCTAAACACGGCTTTAATTTTTTCCATGGTGTCGCGACTCGGTGGTGCAACGCCATCGAGTTGATAGGTTTCTCCCATCGCTTCCCACTTGTGTTTACCCAGCTCGTGGTAGGGCAGGAGTTCAACTTTTTCAATATTCTTCATGGGCTTGATAAACTCGGCCAGTTGTAATGCCGAGGCTTCATCGTCGGTAAATCCACCCACAACCACATAACGTATCCAGGTAGGCTGATTGCGTTTGGCGAGATACTCGGCAAATTGCAGCGTTCTGTGGTTGCTGACCTTAGTCAGTTCAATGTGTTTTTCGTCATTCATTTGCTTGATATCGAGCAACACCAGATCGGTATTATCGAGTAGCTCATCAATCACTGGCGTGTACTTACGCACAAAGCCGTTGGTATCTAAACAGGTATGAATGCCTTCTTTTTTACAGGCTTTAAAGAGTTCGGCGACAAACTCCGCTTGTAATATGGCTTCGCCACCGCTGGCGGTCACACCGCCGTTGCTGGCATCGAGGAAGGGGCGGTAGCTAATGATTTGGCTCATTAACTCCTCGACCTGTACTTCCTTGCCACCATCAAGATCCCAAGTGTCACGGTTATGACAATACTGACAGCGCATCAAACAACCTTGCATAAAGGTGATAAACCGAATGCCTGGCCCATCAACTGTGCCAAAGGATTCCACTGAGTGGATCCGACCAGTAACTGCCATTGTGACTCCTGTTGAAATAAGTGAGGCTGCAGCACATTGTACTACAGCCTTACCTAATTTAGCTTACAGACCTTTTGTGAAAGTACGTGTGATCACGTCTTGCTGTTGCTCCGGGGTCAAAGAGTTAAAGCGTACGGCGTAACCAGAAACACGGATGGTCAGCTGAGGATACTTGTCAGGATTCACAACTGCATCTTCAAGCATTTCACGGTTCATCACGTTGACGTTCAGGTGCTGACCACCTTCGTGTCCTTCGTTATGAGCGAAATAACCATCCATCAGGGCTGCCAAGTTAGTACGGCGACCATCTTCGTCTTTACCTAAGGCGTTCGGCACGATAGAGAAGGTATAAGAGATACCGTCTTGTGCGTGCGCAAATGGCAGTTTGGCAACAGAGGTTAACGAGGCAATAGCGCCTTTTTCGTCGCGGCCGTGCATTGGGTTTGCACCCGGTGCAAATGGCGCGCCTGAACGGCGACCGTCTGGTGTGTTACCTGTTTTCTTACCATAAACCACGTTAGAGGTGATGGTGAGAATAGACTGTGTTGGGATCGCGTTACGGTACATTTTACGGTCGCGGATCTTCGCCATAAAACGTTCTACTAAGTCACAGGCGATATCGTCGACGCGTGGGTCGTTGTTACCAAATTTTGGATAATCACCGCTGATCTCAAAGTCGACGGCAATGCCATTTTCATCACGAACAGGTTTTACTTGAGCGTACTTGATTGCTGACAGTGAGTCGGCAGCGATAGAAAGCCCCGCAATACCACATGCCATGGTACGACGTACATCTCTGTCGTGCAGCGCCATCAAGGCTGCTTCATAAGAGTACTTGTCGTGCATGTAGTGGATTGAGTTCAGTGCTGTGACATATTGCGTCGCTAACCAATCCATCAGGCCGTCTAAGCGATTCATCACGTCATCGAAGTTCAATACTTCGTCAGTGATTGGGTCGGCTTTTGGCGCGATTTGGATTTTCAGTTTTTCGTCAACGCCGCCGTTGATCGCATACAACATGGTTTTTGCCAAGTTAGCACGTGCACCAAAGAACTGCATGTGCTTACCAACAACCATTGGGCTTACGCAACATGCGATAGCATAGTCGTCAGATTCGAAATCTGGACGCATCAGGTCATCGTTTTCGTATTGGATAGAGCTAGTGTCGATAGACACCTTCGCACAGTACTTCTTGAAGCTTAGTGGCAGTTTCTCTGACCAAAGCACAGTGATGTTTGGCTCTGGGCTTGGACCCATAGTGTATAGGGTGTTTAAGAAACGGAAGCTAGATTTGGTTACCAGTGTACGGCCATCTAAGCCCATACCGCCGATAGATTCAGTTGCCCAGATTGGGTCACCAGAGAATAGCTCATCGTATTCAGGTGTACGTAGGAAACGTACCATGCGCAGCTTCATCACGAAGTGGTCAACCATCTCTTGAGCTTGTTGCTCAGTGATGGTGCCGTTTTTCAGATCGCGTTCAATGTAGATATCGAGGAAAGATGAGGTACGGCCTAAAGACATTGCCGCGCCGTTTTGGCTCTTCACTGCGGCTAAGTAACCGAAGTAAGTCCATTGGATCGCTTCTTGGGCGTTTGTCGCTGGGCGAGAAATATCGAAACCGTATTTCGCGGCCATTTTCTTCATTTGACCGAGAGCGCGGTGCTGCTCGGCAATTTCTTCACGCAGTTGGATAACGTTAGATAAATCTTCGCCGGCTTCGAACTGCGCTTGCAGTGAGGTGAATTGAGCAAATTTATCCTTCATTAAGAAGTCGATACCGTACAGCGCAACACGACGATAATCACCGATAATACGGCCACGACCATAGGCATCGGGTAAACCGGTTAATACGCCGGATTTACGGCAAGCCATGATTTCTGGGGTGTAGACGTCGAATACGCCTTGGTTATGGGTTTTACGCAGTTCTGAGTAGATGTATTTTACATCGGCGTCGAGTTCGCGGTCGTAAGCAGCACATGAGCCTTCAACCATGCGAATACCACCGTTAGGTAACATAGCGCGCTTGAGCGGCGCATCGGTTTGTAAACCAACGATAGTTTCTAAATCTTTATTGATATAACCCGCGTCATGGGAAGTGATGGTAGAGACCATCTTAGTATCGAAATCAACTGGCGCGTGGGTACGGTTTTCTTGCTTGATGCCTTCCATCACTTTGTCCCACAACTTGGTTGTGGCTTCGGTGGCACCGGCTAGGAATGACTCGTCACCTTCATAGGGAGCATAGTTTTGTTGAATAAAGTCACGTACATTGACTTCAGATTTCCAATCGCCAGGGGTAAAACCTTCCCATGCGTTGGCAAACAGTTCAGTTTTGTCGGTCATCGTACTAATACCTTTTGGTTGAGATAAAGGTCATTGGCGCTCATGGGGCAAACCATGTTGAGTATAGGCCAATCGCTATTTCCTGATTAAAGCTCCCTTCAAGATGACGCCCTATGATGGGAACTGGAACTTGGGGATGTTTATCGCGCCAAGTGTCTGTCTATTGATACCCGATAAGATGACAAATATTCGTTTAACTTGGATTATCGGTTATCGATAACTCTTTTATAAATTGGTAAGACCAATTATCCATGAGCATATTAGCATAGCTCTTATACTCTCGCATCTTAAACGGGCGAGTTTGTGCCCGGTTAATCGCAAATTTGCTAGCAAGGTAGCATTTTTTAGCACAATAAGGTTTAAAGCACGCTTTTGCTGGCCGATTATGGGCCAATGTCATCGCTTATTTGATTGACTGTCGCGCTTTTAACCGACGAAAGCTATCACCGTATCGATTGATTTTGATTGTTTACGATTTAGGCGGCCTTTGGCCTGATAAAGCCTCCATCGCAAAAGGCTTGTTTATACGGAATGCTGGGCGGTAGTAGGGCATTTGACGGAAAATAAGCCGACATGAAATCGTTTCATTTGAGAGGATGGAAAACATGATTGTTTTTTCTTAAATGAATGCAGTTCGAACAGGAGCTCGTCACCAAGTCGTCATCTAGATTATGGAAACTCGGCCTCTATAAGGTTAAATCTGCTTCATCTTAGCTAGAAATGCGCTTTAAAAGCGTCATAGCCAAAAGGTAAAAAGTGACTAAAATTGGTATGACCAATTAACCTTTTGTGTTTATGGCTTCAAAAATTTTACATTTTACCTGTGAATAGCATCACGCTTTGGCAAACTCTGCTTCACGCGCAATGCGATTTGTATGTTACAAAGCGTGACTTTAGTGAGTCATCATTTAAGCAAGTCTTAATGTAAATTTTGATTGGTTTGATTTGCGCTTGGGCGCTGTAGGAGAGACCTATGTTGCAAGTTCGCGTTTGTTTATCGGTTTTGGGAGTACAGTTATGAAAGACTCACATGCTAACGCTCCACAAACATCCTCGACTGGCCATGAGCCAATACAGGTTTCTTCACACTTTAGTTGTTATCACCAAGCCGAAATTTACGGTAAAAGCAAAGTGGTTAAGGCGCCTTGGCAATCCTTTGGTTTAGCGGTATTTGCTGGCGCTTTTATTGCCTTAGCCTTTGTGTTTTACCTAACAGTCACTACGGGTGCCGGTGATAGCGCCTGGGGCTTAGTGCGCCTCGTGGGCGGGATTGCCTTCAGCTTAGGCTTAATTTTGGTGGTGATTTGTGGTGGCGAGCTGTTTACCAGTTCGGTGCTGAGCAGCGTTGCATGGGCGCAAAAACAGGTGACCACCAGTGAATTGCTCAAATGCTGGAGCCGCGTGTATATCGGCAATTTCGTCGGCGCCATGTTAATGGTTGGCTTGATCATGGCGGCGGGCTTGTATGAGCTCGATGGCGGTAACTGGGGCTTAAACGCGCTAAAAGTGTCGCAACATAAGCTGCATCATACTTGGGTGCAGGCATTCAGCTTAGGTATCTTATGTAACATGTTGGTATGTCTGGGTATTTGGATGACCTTCGCCAGCCGCGAATCCCTAACCAAAGCGATTTTACTGATCCTCCCGGTGGCCATGTTTGTCAGCAGTGGCTTTGAGCACAGTATCGCAAACCTGTTTATGGTGCCGCTTGGGATCACCATTCAGTCGGTTGCCAGCCCTGAGTTTTTTGCTTCTTTAGGTGTAACCCAAGAGCAATTTGCCGATTTAACCGTGGCAAACTTTGTATTCAATAACTTAATTCCCGTGACCTTAGGGAACATTGTCGGTGGTGGCGTGATCGTCGGTCTCGGCTATTGGTGGATTGAGCAAGGTCAAATTGCCTTACCCGATCCGCAAAAATCCCATCAGGCACACTTTTTTGCATCGCCTCTGCATACTGAAAAGGCGAAAAATAGCCAAGAAAGTAAGTAAGAGAGCAACTAAGCTAGTCAGTAACTAAGCGAATCAGTCACTTAGGTTTGTGATAAGTGTGCCTTGAGTGACTGTTTGCCTTAGGTTTATAAAAAATGCCCAGTGTTACTGGGCTTTTTTTGCTGTATTCGCCATAGCTGACATTTTTATGTGGATTGCTTGGGTGTGATAGATGTAAGCATTTTGCGTATTCATGCAAGCGAATGAAGATTTTATGTACTGATTTACAGCGCTTTAGTTTATAGTGCGGCCTTTTCCGTTTGACATAAAATGGCGCATCTATGACGACTCCACCCTCGACGACTCAGCCAACAGAAGCAGCTCAGACTGCTATGGCACCATCCGCTTCACACGCTCCCTCATCCTTTCAAATGCCCGATACCTTAGTGATCATCTTTTTTGTGGCATTACTTGCGGGATTAATGACTTACTTTATTCCGATTGGCTCGTTTCAAACCCAAGAGGTGCATTATCTGGCCGATGGCGTTGATAAAGCGCGGACAGTAGTCGACCCTAATTCTTTTGCCTATCAATTGGATGATGCGGGCGAGCCTAAGTTACAACCCGTGGCACTGTTTAAAGGCGAGGGCGGGGTTGGCTTTTTTAACTTCGCTTTTGAGGGGCTAACCTCGGGGTCTAAATGGGGCAGCGCGATTGGCGTGATCATGTTTATGCTAGTGATTGGCGGCTCCTTTGGGGTGGTGATGGCCACAGGCACCATAGATAACGGCATCTTAAAGTTAATCGATAAAACCCGTGGCAATGAAAAGTTATTCATTCCGGTGATATTTACGCTGTTTTCCCTCGGCGGCGCCGTATTTGGCATGGGAGAAGAGGCCATTGCCTTCGCGATTATCATCTGCCCACTCATGATCCGTTTAGGGTACGACGGCATCACCACTGTGATGGTGACCTATGTGGCGACCCAAATTGGTTTCGCCAGTTCTTGGATGAATCCTTTCAGTGTGGCGATTGCCCAAGGCATTGCGGGGATCCCGGTTCTTTCTGGTAGTGAGTTTCGCTTCCCTATGTGGCTCGGATTCACATTGCTTGGCATCGTTTTTACCATGCGTTACGCCCATCGCATTCAGCAGCAACCCATTCTTTCCCATAGCTATCAGTCCGATGCTTATTTCCGTGAGCACCATGCTAATACAAAGCTCGAGAGCCGCTTTAATTTTGGGGATGTGTTGGTACTGTTGTTGTTAGTGTTAACTATGGTGTGGGTGATTTGGGGCGTTGTTGCAAAGGCGTGGTTTATCCCCGAGATCGCCAGTCAGTTTTTTACCATGGGTATGGTGGCCGGCGTTATTGGCTGCGTGTTTAAGCTCAATGGTTTAACGCTTAACAAGGTCGCGCAGAGTTTTAAGGATGGCGCTAAAACCATGCTAGAGCCAGCCCTTTTAGTGGGATGTGCCTCGGGGATTTTACTGCTCCTTGGCGGCGGTACACCGACGGAACCGAGTGTGCTTAATTCGATTCTGAACAGCGCTGGCGGGGTGATTGGCCATCTGCCGGATGCGCTCTCGGCGTGGTTTATGTTGTTGTTTCAATCCGTATTCAACTTTTTCGTGACCTCAGGTTCAGGGCAAGCCGCATTGACTATGCCACTGATGGCTCCTCTCTCTGATATCGTTGGTGTGACGCGCCAAGTGGCGGTATTGGCCTTTCAACTAGGCGATGGTCTCACCAATATCATAGTGCCCACCTCAGCGTCTTTGATGGCGACCCTTGGCGTATGCCGCGTCGATTGGGGCAACTGGCTGAAATTTGTATGGCGTTTTATGTTACTGCTGATGTTGGTCTCAAGCGTACTGGTGATTGGCGCGCACTATCTTGGATTTAACTAGGTACGCGGATTTCGCTGGGCGCTGGGGTTCACCTTAAGCTGCGGGTAAATAGGCGTTAAGGGTTAACTCAGTTAATTGGTTAAACAGGAGATAAAAAAACGGCATCCGAGGATGCCGTTTTTGTGTGGTTTTCTATCTTCCTATAGGGAAATTAGAATTTCACTTCACCTTCAATAAACCATTCACGACCACGTGCATCATAAGATGAGCGGTTATAGTGTGGCCAACCCGTGTCTGTTGGGTCAAAGTTTGGTCCAGCATTGAACAAGTTCATTACGCCGCCCGTGACTTTAATTGAATCGGTAATGTTATAAGCCGATGTTAAGTTCCACTTAGTTTGCGAGGCAATTTCGTTTGCACTTTCATCAAACGGTTGACCTTTGTCCAATGCAGCTTTCTTAAATGATTTATAGCCCACACCATGCATTCTAGCCGTGTGGTAAGCACCTAATGTGGTTTCAAAATCATTAACGTACCAACCTAGAATGATATTGGCCTTGTATTGTGGTAAGCCACCATCGTCAATATCATCATCGATTGCTGCAGTAGGATCGGTCTGACCTTCAGACAGTAAAATATAAGTACCGTTGAAGTTCAATTTCAGTTCGCCAAAATCGCCAACATCCCAGCCATAACCTGCTGTTAAGTCAAGACCACGGACTTTCTGATATGCAAGGTTTTGAGCAACGGTATTAATGTGAGTAATAGTACCTAATGCATCACGGGTGATCATATTTTCGTACGTTTCATACTCACGAGCGGCTTTACTGGCAGAAATGTCACTCACCATGTCATCCAGTTTCCACTCCCAAATGTCTAAAGACGCATTTAGGCTCTCACCACCATAGACGGCACCGATATTGGCTGTGTAGCCTGTTTCAGCTTCTAACTCTTTGTTAGCGCCAGTTGTGATGTCAATGTTCAGCTCGTTACAAATTTTATGGAGATTTGGATCTGAGTTTGGCTGAGATGGCGTACCACCTAGAGCCTGACATTGTTTAAAGTCAATTACCGTTGAGAAAGCTTTTGTTGCATCGCCATAAACGCGGTGCATATCTGGAGCGCGGAACACTTTACTCACAGAACCACGAACCAGCAGTTCATCAATTGGGCGGTATTCAACAGTTAGCTGAGGTGAAACGTTACCACCGAAATCATCATATCTGTCATAGCGAAGCGCGGCATCAACGACTAGATTGTCAACAACAGGAAGTTTTAATTCCATGTATGTTGCCCAATAAGAGCGTTCACCTGAACCCGATGAGCCACCACGGCTTAAAATATTGCCTTTTACAGACTCAGAATCAGATTCTGAGGCGTAATCCTGGATGGTGTATTCAGCACCAAAAGCGAAATCAGCTGGACCAGCTGGTAACTCAAATGCTGGACCTGAAATGTTGGCTTGAACGTTTTTCTGAGTCGATTGGGCTTTTTCAAATGGCGTGTACGCAACGCTCTTCACATCATCTTTACTGATTGATGATAATAAAGAACGGCCATTAGTACCTTCTGCTAAATAGTTGAATAATCCACCAACGGTCGCAAAACCACTGCTGTAAACATCAACGTTAGTACGGCCGTAATTGATAGAGGTATCCCATGAGTAATCATCAGCGATCACGCCCTCTAAACCAGCGGTGAAGAAGTAGTTGCGTGTATTGGTTTCGCCACCACGGTTACCAAACTCATGTAAACGACGAATATAGGTATAATCACCATCACCAGCATTTTTGAAATCACCACCTAGACCCGTGGTTTTATCGAATGTTTTGGTGAGAGAACTATCGCTATCAACGCCTAGTGTAATTTTGTCACCAGCAACGTTGACTGTGTAGTTATCAATCCCCATTGGTTCGATAAGTGTTGTCGATTTTGCTTGTGCAAAATCAAGACGTCCAACAAAGCTTAAATTATCAGCAAGCTCATAGTTGAAGTTGGTTGAACTGATAAAACGAGTGCTTTCTGGAGACAAATCACGCATTTTTGAACGGTCATAACCACAGGTTTTACCAGTCCAAAGGAATCCACCAGCTTCACATTCATTTTGTGTTAAAACACGTTGACCTGTTGGCGTCGTTCCATCTGCCGCTTGTTGCGCTGCGATGCGTGCACCATATGAGCTGTACTGTGAATATTTACTGTGCGGAACTTTATCGGTATCTAAACCAAAAACGGCACGGTCGGTGGCTGCTAAGCGTTCAGTATCAGTAAGTTCGATAAAGGTCGATACGTTACCACGTTCAGAAGATGAACCCAGAGATAAGGCGATACGGTCACTTTGTCCACCACCTTCAGTAGTGTCACCATGACGATATTTTAAAGCAACGCCTTCGAAGTCTCTTTTTAAAATAATGTTAACTACACCACCAACAGCATCGGCACCATAGATCGCAGAACCGCCAGATTGTAACACTTCGATTCTGGCAACGGCTTCCATTGGTAAGTTTGCAGTATCAACGAAGTTATCAGTACCGCCTGCTGGCTTAGGATATTGATTTAAACGCTTACCGTTAATCAGAGTTAATGTTCTGCTGGCACCTGCGTTACGTAAACTGATTGATGATGCTGCTGGAGTAAAACCATGTACTGACTGAGTAGTCATTGCACCAGTGGTTGAAGTTAGGCTTTGTAATGCATCTTGCACGTTAGTAAAGCCTTGTTTAGCCATATCATCAGCACTTAATACGGTTACTGGTGTTGCAGTTTCCATATCGGTACGTTTAATACGTGAGCCTGTTACTTCGATTCGTTCAACTTTAGCACCGTCTTCTGCAGCGATGGCAACTGAAGTTGATAATGCTACAGAGGTTGCTCCACCAATTAACGCAAAGCGAATCGCTTTGGCTAATGTTACATTAGCACGCATTTTATTCTCCCTTACTCTTATTGTTCATTTTTATTTTTATTAAATGGATTCTTTTGTAATGAAAGAGTGTTCCATTTAATTAGGCTCAGGATATAAACACAAGAAAATAACAAGTGCAACAGCCGTTATTTTTAATTAAATGTTAAAAAGTTGATTATGAAAATATTTAACAAGATTTCATATTGTTTATTCTGGCATGTTTTCGTCTTTAAATGGGTTGTTTTGTTTCTTAGCTGTTTGATTTGTTGCTCATTTGTTTTGCTTTGGATTTTATTGGTTGTTTAATTGGTTTTTATTTGTTTCTTGGCATGGTTGCGTTTTATTTTAAAATAAAAATATATATTTTATAGTCCATTGTACTGTTTGATTTTATGGTTTTTGAATTTAATGGTTGTCGTATTGTTTATTTTCTCTCTGGACAAGTTTTTAATTGAAAAGGCATCTGTTTATTTTAGATGGAAATTTAAGCAAGGTTTGTGTGTTTTAGATTCTTAAGGAGTGTTAAATAAATATCGGGATTGAATATAAATTCAATCCCGATATTCTGTATGCCATATTATTAAATTATTTTTGTTTATTAATTAATCTATTTAGTTATACGGTTATCTATACTGATTATTTATACTCAACATGCTGGTTGGTAAAAATATAATCAATTGGGTTGGGTAAGTAATGGATTAAATACCGTATAGCGACATAACAAACGACTAAGGTTGCAACACCGAGTTCGAAGTCGGCAAGTAATTTTACCCATTGGCTGAGCTCGTTCATTTGACTAAATTGCGCGAGCCAGTGGGCGGTTTTAAACAGTGCCGTCGCGCCGATCACCATGGGAAAGGTGAAGGCAGCATAGCCAGGACTAAAGGGTAATGTGAGCAGATGGAAAAAAGCGAGATAAATCACTGCAGTCATCAATACTGCAATACTGGCCAATATGGCGACCAAGGCAATCGAAGGTTGCTCGCACACAGTTAAGTAGCCCGCTAACGATAAACTGGCTGGCGCGGCGAGGATAGCAATCGTTGGTTTAGCGGCATCGGGCACGGCCTGACAGAAGATTAATCGATAGAGCATCAATGGCAACATGACTAAATATGCGAGCATGCCGAAGGCCAAGATTAAGTTCACTAACCAAGGCGCGCCATTACTTGGGAAGGATACTGCCGCCACTATGATGCCAATGGGTGGCACAAACCAGCTGGGCACCATATGTTCGAGTTTGAAGTCGATAGCGCGGTAGTAAATAAAGGCGCCTAAAAAGATGACATGGATAACAATGGCGGTTAGCCAAAGGATTAAGCCTGCATGGGGGAAATAATGGCCGAGTAGGTTCGACACTACCATCAAGGCCATGGCGAATGTCGGGATCACACTACCGACGACCGGATGGCTGAGTTCGTTTTTCAGCACTGAAGGATGCAGTATAAATTTTGCCGCAAGCAGCATGAGTAACACTGAGGCAATGGCTGCCCCCATCAGTTGGCCCCAACCATTGAGTGAGGGCATCACACTCTCCCAAGTCCAACCTAAGCTTGCAATCGCGAGGGCGAGTCCGCCCATAGGGCTAGGTAATTTTGCTGCCTGTGCTGTCCAGCGTTTACGTTTTGAAGTCATGTTTGTTACCTCTCAACACTGACATTAATTCGATGTGTCTATCTGTTAATGTCAGTGTATGGTCGAGGATTTGATAAATAAAATTGATTAATTTTATTCATATATTCAAATTTTATAACGCTTAAGGTTTTCGTTTACAACGCAGCAAAGTATGCCCCAGACCAAGGTTGTCAGTGTCTTCATCGACATATAAGCCCGCTTGATGTAGTAACGTTATCAAGTCCTTAGAGTGGTACATACGGCTATTGCCATTAGCCATCGCAGTAAAATACAAGCTAGTCGCATTGACGCAATAGGCTGAGGCGGCGGAGGGTTGTCTGTCCCAGAAGGTTTCGACAATGAACAACTGACTGTTTGGCGTCATCGCCTGAGCGGTGCGTTGCAAAATGCTGAGGATTTGCTCCAAAGAGAAGCAGTCGAGGAACTGGCTCATCCAATAGGTATCGGCGCCTTCGACAAAGGGGCGTGATTCATCGAGCAAATCGGTGGCAAAGGTGTGGATCCGCTCGGCAAAGCCATGCTTGACGGCATTGTCTTTGGCAACGGCTAATTGACCGGGGAAGTCCATCAGAGTGACTTCAACCTCTGGATCAAACTCGCAGCAGCTTAGCGCCCATTTCCCTGTATTTCCGCCAATATCGACTAAATGCTTGGGCAAATGGGCAAACACTAAGGGTAAAATCTGCGGAAAAGCGTGGTCAGAATAATAGTGATCGAAGGCAAACCAGCTGGCTTTAGCCTCAGCAGGTAAATCCTTAAGGGCGGGGTAAATCGTCTGCCAATCGCCAAATACCGCTAAGCCCGCAGGTTTACCCGCGACTAGTGCCTTATCGAGTTGAAACAGTCCCTGATAACATACATCCTGCACAAAATTGAGGTTAATGGCCGTCATATCATCGTGCAGTAAAAAATAGCCTGTTTTATCGAGCACATAGGCATCGCCATTGAGCCATACCAGTCCCATACTCAATCCCATATCGAGTATGACGCCAAGGGCATACTCGTTTAACACACTGGTTTGCGCGAGTTGGGCAATGCTTACCCCTTGCTCGCCTGCTTGGTCAATGGTGGCTAATACTTCAAATTTCAGCAGGCAATGGGCAACCTGAAAACTGATGGGGCCAAAGGCGATTTTTTGCGCCTCAAATTTGGCATCAAAGGCACTTAAGGCTTTCGGGATGTGATAGAAGGACATAAATTGGCTGAGTTTACAAAGAAATACAGCCTTTATAGCGAAGTTAACGGCAAAAGTCAGAGCGGCGATGGAAAACTATGAACTAGCTCCAACTTAGCTTATAAATGCGGATCTGAGGGGCGGTGAAGCGGTGTTAATCGTGATTACCTAAAATTTCGGCCATAAAAATACCCAGACGAGGCTGGGTATTTTTGCAGGCCGAATGCCTGATTACTGAATGTTTTCTTCGTCGCCAAACTGGCCTTGGAACAGTACAGAAGATAAGTAACGTTCGGCAGCTGAAGGCAGGATAACCACAATGTTTTTATCCGCAAATTCAGGTAGAGCAGCGATGCGGTTTGCGGCAACCACAGCAGCACCAGAAGAAATACCGACTAAAATGCCTTCTTCTTGCATTAGGCGGCGCGCCATGTCGATGGCTTCATCGTTGGTGACGGTTTCAACGCGATCGATTAACTCAAGATCTAAGTTACCAGGGATAAAACCTGCGCCAATACCTTGAATTTTGTGCGGACCTGGTTGCACTGGTAATCCCGCTAGGGTTTGGGTGATAACCGGTGAATCTGCGGGTTCTACCGCGACAGAAGTAATGGCTTTGCCAGCCACTTTCTTCAGGTAACGGCTCACGCCTGTGATAGTACCGCCAGTACCTACACCCGCAACAAACACATCCACAGCTCCATCGGTATCGTTCCAAATCTCTGGACCTGTGGTTTTTTCGTGGATTTCAGGGTTAGCAGGGTTATTAAATTGCTGCAGCATAATGTATTTTTCTGGCGCTGATTGACGGATTTCTTCCGCTTTATCGATAGCACCTTTCATGCCTTTTGCGCCTTCGGTCAGCACGAGGTTTGCACCTAAGGCTTTGAGCAGTTTACGACGCTCTAAGCTCATCGTATTTGGCATAGTTAACGTCAGCTTGTAACCACGGGCGGCCGCCACATAGGCTAAGGCAATACCAGTATTACCTGAGGTAGGCTCAATCAGTTCGTGATCTTTGGTGAGCAGGCCTTTTTCTCGGCATCCCAAATCATATTGGCACCGATACGGCATTTGACACTGAAACTTGGATTACGTGCTTCGACCTTTGCCAGCACTTTACCTTGGCTTACGCGGTTTAAACGCACTAACGGGGTGTTGCCAATAGTATATGAATTGTCTTCGAAAATTTTGCTCATGGATTGCTTGCTCCTATGTTTGCACTATTGAATCATAATCGCCTGTGGCGCATTTAGAAGTGATTGTTTGTTCTTCTTTATTCGATTTGGTTATTAAAGACAATCCTGTTATTCGCAAAGCCCAATTGGCTGTGGGTTTAACTGTGTTAACCTCTTGCTAACATCAATAAAAAAATACGCGTATAAAAGAATAACCACTTGATGTTTCACTTATAAAACCGCTATCGGAACCGGATTGCCACACTATGAAGCAACAACAAACGGACCTGGGCAAAGATCCAAGAACTATGGTCACCCCTAAGGCATTCACTATTGCCGAATCTGTGCTTTACACCCCGCTAGCGACGCCATTAAGGCGGGCGCTGGCGATGTTAATCGACGGTTTATTCATCACTATTTTAGCCGAACAAATGGATTGGCTGTTTGTTCTGCTGGTGGTGGGGATTATTTATATCGAGAAACGCAGTCGCCAATTTGGCCGCTTACTCAAATGGGGCCTTTATGCTGCCATGCTGGGATTAATGCTCTTTAGCTCGGCGGGAAATTTGTGGAATTTCCATCAATCGAATCAATCCTCCCGCGAAAAGGTCTCCGCGCCCCAGGATATTAATGCTGTTGTTAAGGCGATTCCAGATCTCGTCTCTCTCGGACTCTGTGACAATATCGATTGTGCCCGTGAACAGATCCGTGCTTTGCAGCAGACGCTCGAAAATGTGCCCATGGAGGGAATGTCGGCAGCTGAGCGTCGCGATATGGTATTAGATACTTTAGCGAGCACGGAGTTATCCGATGCCGATAAAGCGCAGTTACGTGATGAAATGATGGCGGGCAGCCTCTGGCCTGAGGTGAAGGTGTTTGAAGTCACCCTAGACTCCACCAAGGGCTCTGTGAAAAATTCAACAAAGGATTTAGCTAAGGATCCAAGCACATTATCACCGCCTCCACAGCCAAGTCCGTCGCTCGCAAATCTGTCGCCCGCTGGCAAGCTTGACGCCGTTCCCGTATCTGAACCGCTAACCGATGGATTAGCCCACGCTCAAACCGATAATCGAGCGGCCATGGAAAACGCTCCCTTAGTTCCTGACGCCAACCTCAATCCTTTGCATCAAACCGAAAGCCGCAACAGTGAAGCCAATGATGAGGAAGAGAATGACACCCGCAGTGTGCTGGCGTGGATCAAAGGCTTTATGAGCGATATGGGTTTAGGCTTTGGCTGGGCCGCATTTTACTTCACTGTGTTTACCGCCAAATTTGATGGTCAGACCTTAGGTAAGAAACTCTTAGGCATCCGTGTTATCCAACTCGATGGCGCTAAAATCAGCCTTTGGGGAGCATTTGGCCGTTATGGCGGTTATGCGGCGGGCTTCACGACGGGCTTACTGGGCTTTATGCAGATATTTTGGGATGCCAATCGGCAGGGGATCCAAGATAAAATATCTTCCACAGTCGTGATAGACTTAGCGCAAATGCATAAAAAGCAACAATTAGAGCAGCAACAGGCGCAGGCTGAATACGCATTGGCCGCCGTGCCAACACAGAATAATGCGACGTCTGCTCACCTTACAACAAGCACCCGTTCGGAGCACCTATGAAACAGGTCGTTATTTCTGGCAGCGGTTTATTTACGCCGCCACACAGTATTTCAAATGAAGCTTTGGTGGAGAGCTTCAACGCCTATGTCGATATGTTTAACCTTGAAAATGCAGGGTTAATTGAGCAGGGCCATGTCGAGCCGCTGTCTTATTCCTCCAGTGAGTTTATCGAGAAGGCCTCGGGCATCAAACACAGATATGTGATGGTTAAAGATGGTATTCTCGATCCTGAAATCATGATGCCGCTTATTCCTGAGCGCAGCAGTGACGAGTTATCTATGCAGGCCGAAATTGGGGTTGAGGCGGCAGTGATGGCGCTTAAACAAGCGGATGTGAAGGCCGAGCAAATCGATTTAGTGATCGTTGCCTGTGCTTATACGCAGCGCGCTTATCCTGCGATGGCGATTGAAATACAGCGGGCACTGGGGACCCGTGGCTATGGTTACGATATGCAGGTTGCCTGTTCTTCAGCCACCTTTGCCATTGTGGCCGCCGCCAATGCGATTGCAACGGGCTCGGCTTCACGGGTGTTAGTGATTAACCCCGAAATTTGTTCGGCGCAGGTGAACTATCGTGACCGTGACAGTCACTTTATCTTCGGAGATGTGGCGACCGCTATGGTGCTTGAAGAGCAAAGCCTAGTGGCCGCCAATAAGGGCTTTAACATTGTTTCAAGCCGTTGTTTTACTGACTACTCAAACAATATTCGCAGTAATTTCGGGTTTTTAAATCGCTGCGATCCAAGCTCGGCGCATCAGGCGGATAAGTTATTCCACCAACAGGGCCGCAA
This sequence comes from Shewanella seohaensis, assembly GCF_025449215.1. Lineage (NCBI taxonomy): Bacteria > Pseudomonadati > Pseudomonadota > Gammaproteobacteria > Alteromonadales > Shewanellaceae > Shewanella > Shewanella seohaensis. The sequence goes on along the minus strand of NZ_CP104900.1, from coordinate 3,469,080 downwards.
AGTCTTTAAAGAACTGTTGCCGATGATCTACCAACATTTAGACGAGCAATTGGCCGAGCAATCCCTCACGCCACAGTCCTTTAAACGTTTGTGGTTGCACCAAGCCAACATCAACATGAACCAATTTGTGGTGAAAAAGCTGCTAGGGGATGAGGTAACGCCTGAGCAAGCGCCCGTAGTGCTCGACGAGTATGCCAATACCGCCTCCGCTGGCTCGGTGATTGCCTTCCATAAATATTCCGCTGACTTTAATGCGGGCGATTTAGGGCTATTAAGCTCCTTTGGCGCGGGTTACTCCATCGGTAGCGTGATCCTGCAAAAGCGCTAAATTGACTAAAGCCCCATTATCACTAATGGGGCTTTAGCTTTTATATCAGCACATTGATAAAACGGCTTGATGCGGTACCTTAACTGAAAATGCCTTTACTCAGACAAGGCAGTTAGCGGCCTAAAAACGCTTTTTCTTTAAAGCCTCAGTAGCAATACGAGAACCTGTCACCATGACGCTTGTTCATCCTGATTCGGAACTTCCGTTTCATCCCAATCCTAGTTGGTTTCTTGGCGCTTTTAATTGTTATGACCGCGAGGAAACGCTCGGGGAAACACTCAATCGCTACGATCCTTTAGATCCCGCGCAGCTGCAAGCGTTGTTCGATGCTTATGTGTTTGATGAGTTTGGTGAACAGTTGGGATTTACCTCTGCCCACAGGGCTGCAATGGCGACAAATCTAATCGCTGCGCTGAGCGAGACAAACCATGATTTCGCCATTTATTTAGCGATTGATGAGAGCGAGGAGGAATGGTGTTTCCCTTCAGCGTGGGTATTCCCTAAGCCACGTTATCCCTTTGAGCAGGCGTATCTTGCGCTGCTGCGACATTGGGGAGTGGAGCTCACCGCATTAGGGATTGCGCTTCCCAGCCCAAGCTTAATGGGTATCCATGAGTCTTAGTTAGCATTCCGATTTAAGCCCACAAGCCTTGCTGCGGGCTTTATGCTCAACCTTTCAGCCTAGAGTAACCAGGCGTAACTTAGCTTCATAAAATAGGTTTTCTCATCCCGAGTGAGCCGCGTGAGCTCATCATCCGAGGTTAAACTGTCGGAATAGCCCAAATAGAACACGCTCTGGGGGTTGAGTTTGTAGCCGTAGAGGATTTCATTCCCTAAGTGTGCCTCTTCGCTATCGGGTGTCGAATACAAATACTGCGCAAGATTACGCTCGATTTGGGTGTAAATGCTCGATAGGCGAATAAAGCTGTGCAGACTCAATTGCCAGTGCAGGCGCACATCCGAGAGATTTGCGCTAAAGAGTTTATCCTGCTCGACTTCCATATATTGATATTGATGGGAAACATCCACCGACAGGCCGTTGGCAATTTTCCATTTGAATATCGGATTGATTAAGGTTTTTGTGCCTAATCGATCGTTAAGGAAGTCAATCTCATCGCCGTAATGGATCTCCAGCTCAAGACTCAGGGCCGAGGTGGGCGTAATCGCGCCGTAAAGCCAGCCTTGGGTTTCTTGGTATTGATTGCTGTTACCTAATACTGCCAGTTGCGCGCTGTCATGGCGTGGGCCGACGCGTTCCCGAGTTTCTATCCCAAAGGATAACTCACTCTGTAGCGCGCCATACATTTCCCAAAAGATTTCAAACTCTTGCTCTAGCTGCTCTCCTGCTTGATTGTGGGTGATATCCCAGTCGCCGCCGAATTTAATCTTGTTAAATACGGTTTCGGGATACCAAATTAAGCCACCACCGGCCATAAAGGTGCGGTAATCAATTTTTTCCACAAAGCCTAAATCGGCGCGAAAATCGGGAGACACGTCGTGGTACTCGCCGTAGGCAAACCAATCGCGGGCGTTGTGTTCATAGGTCAGTTGATACAGGGCGCCACTGAAATCCCGATCCGATTGGCTACGTAACACTTGCTCATTCACTTGGCATTGGCCGAGCTCACAGCTTAACGGCGTTTGGCCGCAGAGTAGCCCTTCTGTCAGTTCTCCCTCCACATTGCCACAAAACTGTTGATACAGGGCAGTAGGGTAGCGGGTCTGCGACTGTGCAACTTGAGCGGTAAAAATATCCTGGGCTGTCGGTTGGTATTTTGCATCTAAGCTCATGACATAATTGTGATAATCATTTTGCTCGGCAAATGCTGTCAGTTGGTTGTCGGCACTGCTCTTGGCCGTGATTAGCCCACCAAAGGAGAAGGTTTTATCCATGTCGAAGCGGTAACGCGCCACCAGATTAAGACTTTCCTCTGCTAAAGAGGTGACCTCAGAGCTTAAATTCCCCGGCATCAAAAAGGTGGTTTGGCTGTCATTAGCGGCCAGCAATGCCCAAGTGTGTTGCTCGGTTTGGCTGGTGAGTTTAAGCCCATAGTCCGGCGATACAATATTGCGGGTATGCAGCAGATTCACTTGGGTATCGAAGTAGTCTTTATTGTCGAGGAAGAAGGGGCGTTTCTCATCAAAAAACAGCGCAAAAGTGCTGTTAATATCGAGCTGGCCAGCATCAGACTCCACCTGGGAGAAATCGGGGTTAATGGTGGCATTTAGCAAGGTGCGTGAGTTGATACCCCAGCGTAAATCGAGCCCGGGTTCATAATTGTTTTTCGCTTGCCAACCATTTTCGCTTTTTTGCTCATTGCGATTGGCGACAAAGGACGGGGTAATTTGCAGATCTTGCCCTTGCTTGGCGGAGGCTAAACCCGTGGCGACGCCGAGCTGACAGAGCTGGCAACTGATGTTGCGATCGATTCTATGGGTGGAGATACGATGGTTTTCATTGCGTGGATAATAGCGGATCAGCTCAAATCCCCATTCTTGAACAGGCTTTTTATCGTCAAAGTTAAATAGCCGTAAAGGCAGTTCGACTTCAACTTGGTAACCCTCGGCGGTCATTTTACCGGCGGTTTTCCAAATGCCATCCCAAGCTTCGCTCTCTTCGCCCGTGAGCTCATTTTCTATCGAGTCTAGTTGCACGCCCAGTGGATTGATAAAAAACTGATAGGCCAAACGCGCGTTGTTAAAGGTATCGAGTTTTATCCCTACCAGATCGTCGCCCCAAAGATTATCCCTGTCCTTGAGGGTGGCGCGGATATGTTGTGGCAGACTGTCTTTGGCGGTAAAGGCCACAAATAGGCTGGTTTGGGTCGCGTAGATTCTGGCCTCGGTGTAAACGGGCGCCGCCGTGTTTTCAGCGGGCTGAGTTTCATAACGTAGCTCGGCCTGCGCCGCGTGCTGCCACACCGCCTCATCAAATTCACCATCAATCTCGGCGGCATCTTCTAAGGTCGGAATCGTTAATTGAAATTGGCTGGCTGAGCCCGCCAAGCTTGGCGAACTGAGAAATACCGCAGTCGATAACACTAAGGGGAGAAACGTCTTCAACAACAAGGCCCAAATCATTCTAAAATGGTGCGCAGTGTGCCAGAAATTGCGGGTTAACAAGAGTGGGTAATTGTTACAAGAATTGTATTAAAAATAGCTGAAACCAAGGTGGCACTGGATGGCGAGCATCCAGTGCTTTGGGGGGATTATTCAGGAGAAACTACAGGATTACGGTAAGCTTCGCGGTACTTGTCGACCCACATGGCGGTGGCACCACAAATCGCGACTGGCATCACGATAAAGTTGACCACAGGGATCATCGAAAACAGGGTTACAGTCGCACCAAAGCTAAAGCTGGTACCGCGGGTCTGATTAAGGGCAAAGCGCATATCCTTGAAACTGACCTTGTGGTTATCAAAGGGATAGTCGCAGTATTGAATCGCCATCATCCAAGCGCTGAATAAAAACCACAGGATAGGGGCTAAGGTTTGCCCCACCATGGGCACTAAAAACAGCAGCAAAAATACCAGCGCACGGGGTAAATAGTATTTGAGTTTGATCCATTCACGGCCAAGAATGCGCGGTAAGTCTTTGACGACGTCCATGCCCGAGCCCGTATTCATCGGTTTGCCGGTCAATAACTGCTCGACCTTTTCGGCCAGCAAGCCATTAAAGGGCGCGGCCAGCCAGTTCATCACCGAACTAAAAACAAACGCCAGCATCACCAACATAGTGGTCACCGCTAACGGCCAGAGCAAAAAGTTAAGCCAACTTAAGTATTCGGGGAGCTGGGCATTCATCCAAGTGAAGAGCACATCGAGCTGCCCAATCGCCACATAGATAACCGCCGCAAACAGCACTAAGTTGATCATTAACGGAATAAATACAAAGGTGCGCAGGCCTTTACGTTTGATTAAACCAAAGCCATCGAGAAAATAATTCACACCACTTTTACCCTGCGAAGGGGAGGAGGATTTCTGTGTCATATCGTCATTCCAAAAAAGTTGAGATACAGCGTGAGATACAGATAAGTGCGATTGTGATCAACTCGTCGCGAGATGACAAGCTAAAAGCCATATGAATTCAATAAAAAGCGTTACAAAATACTGCCTGCTTTGCTAAAGTTGGCCTCAGAATTCTATGACATGACTCGGGCTAATATTGGCCTGCATCCCTATTGGTCATCGCCCTGATGGCTTTTTATACTGAGACGCGCTAACTGGCACCATGAGATTAAAACAAATAAAACTTGCCGGCTTTAAGTCGTTTGTCGATCCCACCAAAATTCCGTTTTTACAGGCATTAAGCGCCATTATTGGCCCAAATGGCTGCGGCAAGTCTAACGTGATTGACGCTGTGCGTTGGGTGCTGGGCGAAAGCTCGGCAAAGCATTTGCGCGGCGACTCCATGAGTGACGTGATTTTTAACGGCTCCAGCGCACGTAAACCCGTGTCTGTGGCGGGCGTTGAACTGGTGTTTGAAAATAAAGAGGGCCGCCTTGCGGGCCAATACGCCAGTTATGAAGAAATCTCAGTAAAACGTCAGGTGAGCCGTGACGGTGAGTCTTGGTATTTTCTCAATGGCCAAAAGTGTCGCCGTAAAGACATCACCGATCTGTTTATGGGCACCGGGCTTGGGCCGCGCAGTTACGCCATTATCGAACAGGGCACGATTTCACGTTTAATCGAATCTAAACCACAAGATTTACGGACTTTTATTGAAGAAGCTGCGGGGATTTCCCGCTATAAAGAACGGCGGCGTGAAACGGAAAACCGTATCCGCCATACCCGCGAAAACTTGGAGCGTTTAGGGGATATTCGCAGCGAGTTAGCCAAACAACTGGAAAAACTCAGTCAGCAGGCCAAGGCGGCGAAGCAATATCGTGAGCTGAAGCAAGCTGAGCGTAAAACCCATGCCGAGCTGCTGGTGATGCGCTATCAAGAGCTGCAGAGCCAAATGGCTAGTCTATCGGAGCAGATTAGCTCGCTCGAGCTGCAACAAGCGGCGGCCCAGTCCTTAGCGCAAACCGGCGAGTTAGAAAGCACCGAGTTGCAAGTCACACTTTCGCACTTAGCCGAGCAGGAGCAGCAGGCGGTCGAAGCCTATTACCTGACCGGAACCGAAATCGCCAAGCTTGAGCAACAGTTACAGAGCCAAAAGCAGCGCGATGCCCAGTTGCATAATCAGCTTGAGCAGTTGAATGAGCAAATCATTCAAAACCAAGCCAAATTAGCCGCTTACCAAGCCAGCTTTCAAGCGCTTGAGGCGGAGCTTAGCCAACTTGCACCGCAACATGAGTTGCAGCAAGAAATGCTCGATGAGCTGCAAGCTCAGTGGGAAATGAGTGTTTCGCGCAGTGAGGCGCAAAGTGAAAGCGCCAGAGTGCTAGCGGCGGCCGTCGCTCAGCATAAGCTGCAATTAGAGTTACACCGCAGCAAACTGGCTCATCAGCAACAATTAAATGCCCATAAAACCCCGCTACATCAAGAGCAACAACAAGAGCTGGCCTCGCTTAATGCGCATGCCCTCGAAGATAGCAGCGCATCACTTAATGACGAGATTGCCCAGTTAGAGCAAGCATTAGCTGAACAAGTTGAAATCAATCAAGAGTTTGAATCCACTCTGGCTGCCGATACTCATGCGTTAGATTTGGCCCGCGGTGAGTTTGAGCAATTATCACAGCGTTTAACCTCGATGCGGGCACGCTTCGAACTGGTTGAACAATGGCTTGCGAAACAAGAAGAGTTAAGTGATAAGCCGCAGCTGTGGCAAAGCATTCAAGTGGAAAACGGCTGGGAAGCCGCTGCCGAACTGGCGCTGCAGGGATTGATGACGCTGCCTGTGGGCGTTAACGCCAATGAAATAGGCTTTTATGCCGATGCGGCCTTGGCGGCGGATGCGCATCTCGATGGCTCTCCCATCTTAGGTGCCAAATTGAACCTTTCCCCTTGGCTTAAGGGACTCAAATGGGCCGATAATTTGGCCAGCGCACAAGCACTGCTTCCGAGCTTGGCGGTCGATGAGCGAATCGTGACCGCCGACGGTTACTTGCTCGGCAAGGGTTTTTTGATTGCTAAACAAGATAATAGTCAATCCTTAGTGCAATTGAGTAAAGAGCAAACCGAGCTGAACGAGACCATCGCTGATTGCGAGCAGGCAAAAGCCATACAGCAGGCAAAGCTCGATGAATTAGCGCAGCAATTAACCCAAGTGCGTGACAGCTTAAGCCAAGGCACTAAACGCTTACACCAGTTGCAGCTCGATAAAGCCACCAAATCGACCCAGCTTAATAACGCAGAGATCCAGGCCAAGCAGCGCGAAGCTAAGCGGGGGCAACTCGCAGAAACTGTTGCCCGGACCCACGCCGAGTTAGCCGAGCTTGCCGAGCAGTTAATATTGCTTTCGGAGCAAGAGGATGAGCTGGCAGAGGCGCTAGAGGTCAGCCTTGAGCAGCAACAGCAACAAAGCCAAGATGCGCAGGGGATATGGCTCGCCATCAAGCCCTGAAGGCTCAAATTGGCGATGCCGAGCGGCGCTTAACGAGCCTCAATGCCAGTCTGCAATCGATCGCTACTCGAATGGCGGTGAGCACAGAACAAATTGAATTACAGCGGGTACGTGTCAGTGAATTAGTCCACTCACAGGAAACACTGTCAGCCCAACTTGCCAACGTCGCGGCACAAGAGGGCGATCAGCAAACGGCGCAGCTCAGCGAACAACTGGCGCAGTTACTCAATCAACAACAGAGTCAGCAACAGGCACTTAAAAGCCTCAGGTCACAACAAAGTTCGCTCACTGAAACGCTAAACAGTATAGGATTAAAGCAAAAACAAGAGCTTGGTAAGCTTGAGGGCTTGACTCAAAGCCTCAGCACGTTAAAGTTACGTCGTGAGGGATTAAAAGGGCAGGCCGATAGCCAATTAGCGGCGCTGTCAGAGCAACAAATTGTGCTCGCCCAGATTGTCGATTCTCTGCCTGCGGATGGGCATCCCGACAAGTGGCAGCGTGATTTGGATCAGATCCGCCAAAAAATTATTCGCTTAGGGGCGATAAACCTCGCGGCGATCGAAGAATTCGAGCAACAAAGTGAGCGAAAATCCTATTTGGATCATCAAGATGAAGATCTAAATAACGGTCTGGCCACCCTAGAGGAAGCCATTCGGAAAATCGATAAGGAGACCCGCACTCGCTTTAAGACCACATTTGATGCGGTAAACGAAGATCTCGGGCGTTTATTCCCTAAGGTATTCGGTGGCGGACGCGCGTATTTAGCGCTGACGGAAGACGATTTATTAGAAACGGGCGTGACCATCATGGCTCAGCCGCCAGGTAAGAAGAACAGTACAATCCATCTTCTTTCCGGTGGTGAAAAAGCCCTAACGGCTTTATCATTGGTATTCGCGATTTTCAGGTTGAATCCAGCTCCCTTCTGTATGTTAGACGAAGTGGATGCGCCCTTAGACGATGCCAACGTAGAACGATTCTGTCGATTATTGAAGGAAATGTCGCAGAGCGTACAGTTTATCTATATCAGCCATAACAAAATTACGATGGAGATGGCTGATCAACTTATCGGTGTGACTATGCATGAGCCGGGTGTATCCCGTATAGTCGCAGTAGATTTAGAGCAAGCGGTGGCAATGGCCGACGCTTGATAACTAGAAGAAATACAGGGTAACCAATGGAAGATTTGCAACTAGTATTGTTCGTTTTAGGCGCCATAGCCATAGTTGCTGTGCTGGTGCATGGATTTTGGTCTATCAGAAGACAACAACCTAAGTCATTGAAAGATAGTCCGATGGGCAATTTCTATAAAAAGCAGGCCGAACGTGGCGAGGGCGCGCCTAAGCGTGTCGATGCCGATGGTTTCGACGCCGATGGGATTGGTGCCGTCAGAGTCCGTAAAGCGAATGAAGCCCATACCCCAGAGGCACCTGCGTTTAACCCTTATTTAAAGCAAGAAGCTAAAGCACAACCGCAACCTATGGAACCCGTGCAAGTTGAACCTAAGCCACTGTTTAAGCAAGAGCCAAGCATGGCGCAGCCTGATTTTAGTCTGCAATCCCCCACGGCCAAAGAACAACACCGCGGCCCTAAAGCATCACGCCAAGAGCCCGTATTACAAGGACATTCTGCCAATCTAGCCCAAGCCCATGTAGGGCAATCCCATGCGGCCATGGTGGCGCAAAAAGCCGCCGAAGAACAACGTGCGCAGGTGCAAATGCCTACGCAAACCGCTCTTTTCGATGAGGAAGAGGCGTATGAAGAAGAGCAACCTCAAGCCGTTGAACAGCCAGATGATGATTTAGGTGAGCCACGCGACGTATTAGTGCTGCACGTTGTGGCAAAAGAAGGCCAGCAGCTTAATGGCGCTGAATTGTTACCTTGCTTCTTAACCCTTAACTTTAAGTATGGCGATATGAATATTTTCCACCGCCATGTGGATAATGCGGGTAATGGTAAGGTGTTGTTCTCTATTGCGAATATGGTAAAACCTGGGATTTTTGACCCAGATAATATGGAACAATTCAGCACCCAAGGCGTGGTGTTCTTTATGACCTTACCTTGCTACGGTGATGCGCTAATGAACTTCTCCATCATGCTTAACTCGGCGCGCCAATTGGCGGATGATATCGATGCGGTTGTGCTCGATGGTCAGCGTCAACCTTGGGGCGAGTTTACTAAGCAAGATTATTTACACCGCATTCGCGCAAACGCTTAATGCAACGCCGCGAGACCGCGGTGATAGACAGATGGGGCCGCTAAATGCGGCCTCATTTTTTGCAACTTTTTGATGCTTAAGAATTCTGGATAATGAATATGCAAGACATTCAACTCGATAAACGCCTATCTGAACTGCTTTCTCAAGCTGTCACGCCACAAAATGCGCAGCCATTGATGCAGGCGCTCTGCCAATCTCTGAATGAACACAATATTCGTTATTATGTCGATGATGCGCCAAGCATTACCGACTCCGAATACGATAGATTAATGCAGCGTCTGAAACAGCTTGAGGCCGAGTATCCTCAGTTTGTTGCTGCCGACTCGCCCACCCAAAGAGTGGGCGGTATGGCGATTGCAAAGTTTGAACAAATTACTCACCTTAAACCCATGTTAAGTCTCGATAATGCCTTCGATGAGGCGGACTTTAGCGCGTTTCATAAACGTGTCAGCGACAGAGTGGGGCAAGTGAGTTTTTGTTGTGAGCCTAAGCTCGATGGTTTGGCGGTGAGTATTTTGTATCGCAATGGGGTGCTTGAACGCGCCGCGACCCGTGGCGATGGCACTGTGGGCGAAGATATTACCGAAAACGTTAAAACCATTAAGTCAATTCCGCTCAAACTGCGCGGTGACGACTATCCCGAATTGGTTGAAGTGCGCGGCGAAGCCTTTATGCCCAAGGCGGCGTTTGAGGCGCTAAATGAGCGTGCGCGCTTAAAGGATGAAAAACTGTTTGTGAATCCGCGTAATGCGGCGGCGGGCAGCTTACGTCAGCTCGACAGTAAAATTACCGCGTCACGGGCGCTGTCTTTTTATGCCTACGCCTTAGGTGTGGTGGAGCCGATTTCCCATGAACTAGCTAAGACGCATTATGAGCAATTGCAGCAACTTAAATCTTGGGGGCTGCCAGTCAGTAGCGAGATCAAAGTCTGCGACGAACTCAGCCAAGTGTTTGCCTACTATCAAGATATATTGACTCGCCGCAGCGATTTACCCTTTGAGATCGATGGCGTGGTGATGAAGGTGAACGATATCGCCCAGCAGCAAACCTTAGGGTTTGTGGCTAAATCCCCCGTTGGGCGATTGCCTATAAGTTCCCCGCGCAGGAAGAAATGACCCTGCTCGAAGGCGTAGATTTTCAAGTGGGTCGCACCGGCGCGGTGACGCCAGTTGCGCGCCTAAAACCTGTGTTTGTCGGCGGCGTGACGGTATCGAACGCCACTTTGCACAATGCCGATGAAATCGAGCGTTTAGGTGTGATGGTGGGCGATACTGTGATTATCCGCCGCGCCGGCGATGTGATCCCGCAAATTGTGGCCATAGTGCCTGAGCGCCGCCCAGAAGATGCTAAGGCGATTGCCTTCCCACAACATTGCCCCGTTTGCGGCAGTTTGGTTGAGCGATTAGAAGGTGAGGCCGTGGCCCGTTGCAGCGGCGGTTTATTCTGTGAGGCCCAGCGTAAAGAGGCGATCAAGCATTTTGCCTCCCGCAAGGCATTAGATATCGACGGCATGGGCGATAAAATTGTCGAGCAGTTGATTGATAAGGAGCTGGTTCAAAGCCCGGCGGACTTATTTAAACTTACCGCCTCTATGATGACCATGCTCGACCGTATGGGAATGAAGTCGGCCACCAATCTCGCGCAGGCGATTGAAGCGGCTAAAACCACGACTTTGCCACGTTTCCTCTATGCCTTAGGCATTCGTGAGGTGGGGGAGGCCACGGCGGCGAACCTGGCGACTCACTTTGGTAGCCTAGAGGCACTGCGCGTGGCCACCATAGAGCAACTTATTCAAGTTGAAGATATTGGTGAAGTCGTTGCCCAGCACGTGGCGCATTTCTTTGCCCAGCCCCATAACCTAGAGGTGATCGATGCCTTGATTGCGGCTGGCGTTAACTGGCCAGCGATTGCAGCGCCAAGCGCCGATGAGCAGCCGTTGAAGGGGCAGACTTGGGTGTTAACCGGTACCTTGAATCAGCTTAACCGTAACGATGCTAAGGCACAGTTACAGGCTTTAGGCGCCAAAGTGGCGGGCAGTGTGTCGAAAAATACCGATTGCTTAGTCGCGGGCGAAGCGGCGGGGTCTAAGCTTGCCAAAGCGCAGGAGCTTGGCGTGAAAGTGATTGGCGAGGATGAATTATTGGCTCTTCTGGCTGCAAATAGCTAAGTCGCTGCCGCTTAGTGTATAAAGCCCTGCCTTGCGGGGCTTTTTTATGGCTAGGTCTTAAGCGCTACATTTGAATTATTTATGTTAGCCATTGAATTTAGCCGTTACGCCACCATCTTGTTTATATTGCTTTAGTTTTTACTAAATGGATTGCGATTGAATTTTAGTCACATCACTTGGCTCGATGATAAAGGCCATATCAAACCACCGATTTTTTTATATGCCATTCTGGCTTTTCTCGCCCGTGGCTGGTGTATTTTTATTGCCTCTCTGACCCAAGCCAGTGACAGAGCTGAATTAGTACGGCTCTTCTATCCTGAAAAGTCTGACTTTTTACTCGCACTCGCGGCGGGGCTGGGTGCCGTGGCGCTGTATTTTGTGGTACTGGCGGAGCGGCGGCGTTCGCCCTCATGGCTGCGCCCTGTGTTTGTACACCTTAAATGGGGATTGTGGATTTTATTGTTACTCGATGCAATCTTACTTGCGCAGCGATTAATACACGGGCAATTTTTATTCCATTGGAGTTTAGCCCTCGACGCCTTAGTGCTGTTCTGGTCGTGTTTGTATGTCTACAAGTCAAAACGCCTCGGCTATTATCTAGCCGACTGGCCGAAAGAGACTGTGACGTCGGTAAAAGCAGACTAAGGTCATCTTGTTGTAATTTCAGCTTTTTATCAAATATCTAGTCACTGAGGGATAATTTGTGTGTACTATCCCTCAGTTTGATAAGCATTTTTTCACTTATAGCTTACTGATTTTGTTGAATCATCTATAGTTATATGTACTTAGCTTAAATGTGCGGCCAAAGAAGCCAAAAGATGTGCTTCTTGCGTGCATGAAAGGAGTCATATTGCGTGACAAAAGTTGCCCAACGAAAACTATTACTTTCAGAACTTCAACTTGGCATGAGAGTCAAGTTGCCTTTGTCATGGACGAATCACCCTTTTTATTTAACCGTGTGGATATCAGTAGTCCGGCTCACATTGAGATGATCCGCGGACTCGGTGTGCCCTATGTGTATCTGATCTCAGGCAATAGTGATGGACTCGAATCGACGGCAGAAGAGGAAGAGGTCGAAGAGATTGTAGAAGCGCCACCGGAGCGTGACTTAAAGGCCGATACCCGTAAGGCGATGCGTTTAAGTCAGAAGCGTTTCTTAGAGAGCGTTAACCAGTGCCGCAATGTGTATGGCAAAGTGGTGAGCGACCCCGAAGGGGCTTATCGTTTGTCGGCCGCCTTAGTAGAAGATTTACTCAGCCATTTGCAGGAGGTCGAGAAACCTTTCCTCACTTTGGTCGGAATGGATGAAAAAGAGGTCAGCGTGACTCAGCACGGCATCTCGGTAGCAGTATTAGCCATGATGATAGGTCAGGCACTCGATTTGCCGGCGCGGGATCTGCGCGATATTGCCTTGGGGAGCCTATTCCACGATATAGGTAAACTCAAAGTCCCCGATGTGATCCGCCGTAAACGGGGCGCGCTCACTCCCCATGAGGCCAATTACCTGCAAATGCACCCGAACTTTGGCTATGACATGCTGAATCGCTCGGGACTCTTTCCAAAGGAGGTGCTGAATATTGTGCTGCACCACCATGAGTTTATTGATGGTTCAGGCTTTCCCGATGGGCTCTCCGGGGCCAAAATCCCCATTATCACGCAAATAGTGAGTCTGGCGAACGATTACGATCAGCAGCTCAGTGGCCAGCAGGCTTCTTCACCGCAGGTGGCTTTAGGTTATTTATTTAAAAATCGTGCGAGTAAACATGCCGAATCCTTAATTGCTGTGTTAGTTAAGATTTTAGGTATCTATCCGCCGGGTACTATCGTCAAGCTATCCGACGACACTGTCGCTAAGGTGATTATGACCACCAAAGAGGTGAGCCAGCCGCAGGTGTGGGCCTGTAAGGAAGATGGTAGCGAGGCCTCATTACGTTTTTTAAGTGATGAAGGGGTGACAGTACAAAAAACCATTCGCGCCGAGGAGTTAACCGAGGGCGCGATCCGCACCTTGCAAATGGACAAAGGCATTAGTTTTTATTTTAGCTCGTTCCAAGCTTGAATCCCGCCACCTGAGTTCCGTATGCTATTGGCCCAAATACCTTGGGGTGTCGGTCAAAGGAAATGGAGTTGAGTGTGGCAGATCAAAAAAGTGTTGCGGTTGTCGGTTGTGGTTGGTTTGGCTTTGCCCTTGCGAAACACTTAGTGCAAGCGGGTTACCGAGTTACTGGCGCTAAACGCCGCACGGAGGAGTTAGCGCCTCTCACTGAGGCGGGGATCCATGGATTCCAACTGCAACTTGGGGATGACGCTGACGTTCTCCCCGACGCGCAGACCTTAAAGGACTTGTTTCAGACCGATTTTCTTGTCGTTAATATTCCTCCGCGCCTCAAACACGGCAATACCGCCTATCTTCAAGAATTACAGCAGTTAATTGCGCTAACCCAAGGCTGGCACTATCAGGGCATAGTGTTTATCAGCACCACGGGCGTTTATCCTTCCCTCGACCAGCCTATGACCGAAGCTGACGCACAGGCTGAATCGGCTTCATCACAGGTGTTATTGGATGCCGAAGATTTATTTGCTCGCCAACCGAATAGCTGCATCGTTCGTTTTGCAGGTTTGGTTGGACCCAAACGTCATCCTGGGCGCTTCTTTGCCGGTAAAACCGATGTGGCGGGTGGCAATGTTGCGGTCAATCTGGTGCATTTGCAGGACTGCGTTGCGGCGGTGAGCTTGATTATTGATGCCAAGGTGAAGGGGGAAAAGGTCGCCGCAATTTATAATCTTTGCGCGCCAGCGCATCCTTCGCGAAGCGAATTTTATGTGGCGGCTGCCGAGTCCTTGGGATTAGCGGCGCCGCAATTTAATGGGCAGTTACAACCCAGTAAAGTCATTCTAGGTGATGCGATAGTCCGTGAGCTTGGGTTTGAGTATCAGTTTGCTTCGCCCCTTGCGATGCTGGCGGCCTGTTAGTGGGTGATTTAGCGCCTATTGTTAACAAATGTTTAAGAACCTTGGCCATCTTTTGAGGTATCTTAATGGCCTGTGCGTGTTGCAAACGACTTACGATTCAATGATGCAGTCACTAATAAGAAGAGAAAATATGATAAGCCTAACTAATTTTGTTCGACCTTTGGCAGCACTGGCCTGTGGATTAGTGTTAAGTGCGAGCTTTGCACTGCAGGCGGCGAGTTTTGAAGAAGGGAAGGATTACGTCACTGTTGCTGGGATCAGCGAAGCACAAAAGCCTGTGCTGCGTGAGTTCTTCTCCTATAACTGCCCACATTGCTACAAGCAGGAACCCTTTATCGCTTCCACGGTAAAACTCTTAGGCAAAGATGTGGCCTTCGAGCGTACGCCGGTGGGTGCGGGGCGTCCGGCATGGGAGCTGAGTCAATTAGCCTATTTTGTCGCGCAAAAGCTGAAAATGACCAAGCAAGTGCACGAAGCGATTTTTAAACAAATCCATGAAAAGGGTGAACAATTTACTCGCCCTGAACAGGTCAAAGCCTTCTTTGTGGCGCAAGGCGCGAAGGCCGATGATGTCGATGCGGCGATGAACTCTGTCGATGCGAAATTTTCCGTGATGAATTACGACTCGCAGGCAGAATTATCGGGCATTAAAGGCGTGCCTTCCTTATTAGTCAATGGCCGCTATTTAGTGACCTCAAAAGTACACAATCCTGAAGAATTAGCCGAGCTAGTAAAATTCTTAGCCGCCAAAAAATAAGCTTGAACTTGCGTCTATGCTGGCGCCCATTTATTTGTTTCCCATAACCCAGCGATGCTGGGTTATTTTTTGCTTTTTTACTGATAATTCTTAGCGGAAATCCTTAGATTCCTGACGGCAATTTATCTCTCTGCAGTACAATATTTTATTTATTTCACAGCCAGTTACTGTTACTCATCTACCTCATCTTGCCATCCAACTAGCATGGCATTTGTGCCGTTTCTAGCCTTAGGATCTTCGACATTGGTCTAAGCTGCTCAAAAAATAACTTTTGCACCAAAATGTAAAATCATTGTTAACTTTATGATTTTAAATACTATTCAATTTTTTCTGGTGTGAGGCACTTCTCAAATTAGACTAAGGTCTTGATTGTGGTCACTCCAGCTGTTGCTAGATTTAACAAGACTTAAAAATAAAACAGCACAGGGGAGTCGCTATGGCATTTGAAAACAACGATAAAGCAAAAGGTTACTGGAATGAGAATTTACGTCTCGTTTTAGGCCTATTGGCTATTTGGGCCGCAGTCTCATTTGGATGTGGCATTCTATTGGTTGATGTACTCAATGAAATCCATTTCATGGGCTTCAAGTTAGGTTTCTGGTTTGCCCAACAGGGATCTATGTATGTCTTTGTTGCGCTTATTTTTGTCTACGCGGCAAAAGCCAACGCCTTAGATAAAAAATATAACGTACAAGAAGACTAAGGAGAACGGAAATGGGTGTACAAGGATTAACTTATCTGATTGTGGGGCTGTCGTTCGCGCTCTACATTGGGATCGCGATTTGGTCCCGTGCGGGCTCGACTAAAGAGTTCTATGTTGCGGGTGGCGGTGTTCACCCCGTTGTAAACGGTATGGCAACGGCAGCCGACTGGATGTCAGCGGCGTCCTTTATTTCGTTAGCGGGTATTGTTTCTTTCGTCGGTTACGACGGCAGTGTGTACCTGATGGGCTGGACGGGCGGTTATGTATTATTAGCCCTGTGTATGGCGCCGTATTTACGTAAGTTTGGTAAGTTCACTGTGCCTGATTTCGTGGGTGAGCGTTATTACTCCCAAGCGGCGCGTACGGTAGCGGTTATTTGCGCTATTTTCATCTGCTTTACATACATCGCAGGCCAAATGCGCGGTGTGGGTGTGGTATTCTCGCGCTTCCTCGAAGTGGATGTGGACACTGGCGTGTATATCGGTATGGCCGTGGTGTTCTTCTACGCTGTGCTCGGTGGTATGAAAGGGATTACCTATACTCAGGTTGCCCAATACTGCGTGCTGATCTTCGCCTTTATGGTGCCTGCGATTTTCTTATCTGTGATGATGACGGGTCATATCATTCCTCAAATTGGTTTCGGCGCTGAAATACTCGATGCTGCCGGCAATAATTCTGGGGTTTACCTGCTCGAGAAGCTGAACAATCTGTCTGCGGATCTAGGCTTTGCACCTTACACCGATGGTTCTAAGAGCATGATCGACGTGTTCTGTATTACCGGTGCTTTGATGGTTGGTACTGCGGGCTTACCCCACGTTATCGTGCGTTTCTTCACTGTACCTAAAGTGAAAGATGCGCGTATCTCTGCGGGCTGGGCACTGGTGTTTATCGCCATCATGTACACTACTGTTCCTGCATTAGCGGCATTCTCTCGCGTTAATATGATTGAGACCATTAACGGCCCTGATCAAAAGGGTGTTGCCTATGAGTCTGCGCCAGATTGGATCAAAAACTGGGAAAAAACCGGTCTGATCAAATGGGATGACAAAAACGGCGACGGCAAAATCTACTATGCCAAAGGCAAAATGGAAGATGCTGCTAGCCCTAACGAAATGAAGATCGACAACGATATCATCGTATTAGCAACGCCAGAAATCGCGAATCTGCCAGCATGGGTTATCGCACTGGTGGCAGCGGGTGGCTTAGCGGCGGCGTTATCTACCTCTGCGGGTCTGTTACTGGTTATTTCGACTTCAGTGTCACACGATTTACTGAAGAAGAACCTGATGCCAAATATCTCTGACAAGAAAGAGCTGATGTACGCTCGACTGGCGGCTGGTATCGGTATCGTGATTGCGGGTTACTTCGGGATTAACCCTCCAGGATTCGTGGCTGCGGTAGTGGCATTCGCCTTCGGTCTGGCGGCATCCTCTCTGTTCCCAGCCATCATCATGGGGATTTTCTCTAAGACGATGAACAAAGAAGGTGCAATCGCAGGTATGGTGATAGGTCTACTGTTCACTGCTGCTTACATCATCTACTTCAAGTTTGTAAACCCAACGGCTAACGTCTCGGCTAACTGGTTCCTCGGTATTTCGCCAGAAGGTATCGGTATGGTTGGTATGGTGGTGAACTTTGCGGTTGCGGCTATTGTCTGCAAACTGACCGCAGCGGCACCAGCCCATGTACAAGATATGGTTGAGTCTATCCGTTTCCCTAAAGGGGCGGGTGAGGCCAGCGGCCACTAATATCATTTAGATTAAGATAAAAGGACGCATAGGCGTCCTTTTGTTTTTATGGCGTCAGCGCAAGCCTAAGGCTGACTTTAGTCGTATATGGCCCAACAATTGTGCGCGCTATAGTGGGATAAAATTCACCTAAAATAAGGTGTTGCTATGAACGCCAGCGAATTACAACCCGTTGTGCAGTTTTTAACGTCTACGGCTCCCTTCGATACCTTGCCAGAGGACACTATTCGCCATTGTGCTAAGTCAGTGATCGTCGGTTATTACAGCAAAGCCTCGGGTTTTGTGAAATTTGATGCCGATGCGCCGAAATTGTATTTGGTTCGCAGCGGTGCCTTTGAGGTACGCGATCCCGAAGGGGTGTTAGTGGATAGGGTTGCCGAAGGGGAGTTTTTGGCTTTTCGACGCTGTTGTCTGGGGAGAAAGTGGTTAATCGGGTCGCGATTCTCGAAGACAGTTTGGTATATCACCTACCGCAGGCATTGTTTGACCAACTGCGAAGCGAGAGTCGACACTTCGATAAATTTTTTACCCGCGCCTTTGCCAAGCGGTTACGTCACGAGGCGCGGTTTAAGGCGAAAGATCTGACGACCACCAGTCGAATCAGTACCTTGATGTCATCTTCACCCATTATGATCGATGCCCATGCTAGCGTAACGCAAGCGGCGCTCTTGATGCGTAACTCGCGGGTGTCGTCTTTACTCGTCACAGATAATCATAAGCTAGTGGGGATTTTAACCGACAAGGATCTGCGTAATCGAGTGCTTGCTGCCGGACTCGATGGTCGCATCGCTGTGCATCAAGCCATGACCACATCGCCGATTTCGATTTCATCCAATGCGTTGATTTTCGAGGCGATGCTATTGATGAGTGAACATAATATTCACCATCTGCCGATTATTGATGATCAAAATACCGATGAAGTGAAAGCCATTGGTATGGTGACCAGCACCGACATCTTACGTGGCCAAGGTTCGCAGCCCTTGCTGCTGATTGGTGAAATCGAGCGGCAGCGGGATCTCGCCAGCTTAATCAGCGTCAGTAAACAAATTCCCTTGTTGTTACAAAATTTAATCAGTGCCGATGCAAGGGCTGAGGAGATTGGTCGCGTGCTGACCTCGGTCACCGATGCGTTAACGCGGCGCTTGATTGTGCTCAATCAACAAATTCTCGGTGAGGCGCCGATGGCGTTTTGCTGGCTAGCCTTTGGCTCACAAGGACGACAAGATCAAGCCGCCTGTTCGGATCAAGATAACGGCTTGCTGGTGGCCGAGGAAATGGATGATTATGCCAAAGGGTATTTCGATGCCTTGACCCATGCGGTTTGCGCGGGGCTAGATCAATGTGGTTATGCTTTTTGTCCTGGTAATATCATGGCGCAAAACCCCCAGTGGCGGATGTCGCTCAAAGCATGGCAACAGGTCTTTGAAAAGTGGGTGGTCACGCCTGAGCCTAAAGCATTGATGCATGCGAGTATTTTTTCGATATGCGCTCAGTGTTTGGCCCGCAATCCCTGTTCGACGCCCTGCAGGATAAAGTGCTGGCACAAACCAAAGACAATGATATTTTCCTTGCGGGGATGACGGGCAATTCCCTCGTCGAGTCGCCGCCCTTAGGCTTTTTTCGAAAATTTGTGTTAGAGCGCGATGGCAGTGAGGTAAAAGGCATTGATTTAAAACATAAAGGAAATGCGTTAATCAACGATATCGCCCGCGTGTATGCGCTGTCGGCGGGGATTAAGGAAGTGAATACCGCCAAACGGATCCGCGCGCTGATGGACGCCAATATTCTCAATCGTAAGGATGCGCTTAACTTGGCCGATGCCCATGAATTTATTGCCCATATGCGTTTATCGAATCAAGGTTACCAACATACACAGGGGCTTAAAATCAGTAACTATCTGTTACCTGGACATTTATCTTCTTTGGTACGGCATCAACTACGGGATGCCTTTAAGGTGGTCCATGATGCCCAGTCGGGCATGAAGATGAAATTTATGCGGAGCTTTTAATGGGACCATGGTGGGTTAACGCTAAGCTGAGGTGGCGAGCACTGCGCTGTCAGCATGAGTTATTTAAGGATTACTATCAATCCTTATTGCCACTCTTAGATTTGCCCATTAGCCGGGCGCCCTTGATGGCGATGGATTTGGAAATGACAGGACTCGATCCCTTACAGGACCAAATCTTAAGTATTGGGCTGGTGCCAATTGAAAATGGGGCGATTCCCTTGAAGGGCGCACAGCAAAAACTGGTGCAAATTCAAGGAAGTGTGGGGCAGAGTGCGACGATTCATGGGATCCTCGATAATCATTTAACCGAGGCGGTGACCATTGAAGAGGCGATGGCATGGTTTGTGGCGCAAACCCATGGTCATGTGTTGGTTGCGCACCATTCCCCACTCGATTGCCGTTTCTTACAGCAAGATATCTTGTCGATTTATCATCAAGCGATTGTACTGCCTGCGATTGATACCTTGCTGCTGGAAAAACACCGCTTGCTACGTGAACACTCAGTGCTTAAAGAAGGCAGCTTGAGGCTTGGGGCATGCCGTGAGCGATATGGATTGCCGATTTATGGCGCCCACAGCGCCCTGACTGACGCACTGGCCTGCAGCGAACTGTTGTTGGCACAGGTGGCAAGTATGGGGGCGTTGAAGAATTAAAGGTGGGTGAATTACTGGCTTACTCACGCTAAACGATGTGTTAGCGCCCTCGCTGCAGAATGATTGTCTCTGCGCCTAAATCCCTTTGTCTGATTTTCTTGAGCTGAATATCTAAATCTAATGCATGTCGTGAGAATTGAGTGCTAACAAAAGGTGGCTTTAGAAAGCGTGCTAAAGAACGCTATTTCGGCTGGCTAGTCTTTCGATAAATCGGCTTCTAATTCAAGACATAAGCGACGTAATTCCTCGATACGCTCGGCATTCATCTTGGAGCGAGCCACCAATTTCTCCGTGAGCTGAGTCGCTTCCTCCCGTAATTGTCTGCCCTTGTCTGTGAGGGAAATAACCTTTTTACGTTCATCCAACTCGGATAAGTTACGGGTGAGTAAGCCCTTTGATTCCAAGCGTTTAACGATTGGGGTTAAGGTGCTGGGATCTAAACGCGTGTCGTTGGATAACTCTTTGAGACTGACATCGTTCACGTACCAGAGTGAGTGCATCACTATGTACTGAGGGTAGGTAAGATCGTATTCGTCAAGGATGGGACGAAAGGCTCGCACTAATGAGTTGGTCGCCGAATAGAGTGCAAAGCACACGTTGTCTGATAATTTTTGAGCCATACCGCTTACCCAGGATGAACAATGAAGGTTGATGTTAACAAATTTTACTTTGTAAAAATAGTTTGCGCGCAAAATATTTTCAGGCGTAACAGTTGATTTGTGCGTCACTTGTGGGTAGTTTATTGGCAAACAGTTTGTGCGCAAACTATTTGCAAGCTAATAAGTTTAGTTCATTGTCGAAATATCACTCCCTGTTTGCAGAGTGTCCGACGTAATAGAGGTTAAGTACATGATAAGCAGTCAAATTCATTTAGCATCACGCCCTATTGGTATGCCTACTCTGGCAAATTTTAAACAGGTCGAGGTGACATTGCCCGCCTTAAAAGCTGGAGAAGTACTGGTTAAAAACACCTGGATGTCAGTCGATCCCTATATGCGTGGCCGTATGATGGACAAAGATTCCTACATTCCACCCTTCCAGATTGATGCGGTTATGGACGGCGGGGCCATAGGTGAAGTTATTGAATCACTCAATCCTCAATTCCCGGTGGGGTCAAAAGTGAGCAATGTCAGTGGCTGGCGCAGCGCCTTTATCAGTGATGGGCAGGATCTCACCTTATTGCCTTCAGCGAATATTCCTGAGCAGTACTTTTTAGGTGTGCTTGGTATGCCCGGATTAACTGCTTGGGTGGGTCTAATGACAATTGCGAAATTAATCCCTAAAGATACCGTGTTTGTTTCAGCCGCATCGGGCGCGGTGGGCATGGTTGTCTGTCAAATCGCTAAGCTTAATGGCTGTAAAGTAATTGCTTCGGTTGGCTCGGATGAGAAGGCTGAATTAGTGAAAAGTCTGGGTGTGGATGCGGTGATTAACTATAAAAAAGTCACTGATTTAACTCAGGCTTTGCGTGACGCGGCGCCCGATGGCATTGATGTGTATTTTGAGAATGTCGGCGGCGCTCACCTTGAAGCCGCATTGAATGTGCTGAACGAATATGGCCGTATTTCTGTATGTGGGATGATTGCCGATTATAACGCGCAGACGCCAGTCCCAGGTCCAAGCAATCTCTTAGCAATCATCACCAAAAAGTTAACCATACAGGGCTTTATTGTGATGGATTACTTTGACCAGTTTGAAGAATTCATCGCTCAAATGGCGCAGTGGCTGCAGGCGGGTAAAGTGAGATCGCAAGAAACGGCTTACCAAGGTTTAGAGCAAGCCCCAGAGGCGTTTATTGGCCTGTTCGAAGGCAAAAACAAAGGCAAAATGCTGGTTAAA
Source organism: Shewanella seohaensis (assembly GCF_025449215.1). Lineage (NCBI taxonomy): Bacteria > Pseudomonadati > Pseudomonadota > Gammaproteobacteria > Alteromonadales > Shewanellaceae > Shewanella > Shewanella seohaensis. The sequence continues at coordinate 3,447,179 of NZ_CP104900.1, read as the reverse complement.
CTCTAATCTTGCAGTACTTTTACGGCTTAGTATCAAGGTGCAATCCGATGCACCTTGATGTCGTGGGCTATGCCAAACGTGAGTCATGCCAAGTGATGCTGCGGCGGAAGGCACTTGCTGTCGTAAATAAAGTCATCGTTTGAGCTGAAGCCTGTTTTTACAAAGGCTTCAGTTTTCTTTTTCTTTCACAATCAAGCCGGCTGAGTTTGTACTCTGGCTAGCGATTTCAGCTTTAATTCACGCTTATCCCACTACACTGCAACATCGCAGTCCTGAGAAACTCAATGGCCCGTTAAAAGGTTAGTTACCCGTATCATGCTTGGTGACCTTTGCGGGAGACTTGGCAATTCAGTGGAACTGTACTTCACTCTTATTACTAAGAATTCAAAGGCTAAGACGTACTGACACAAGGATAGATTGAATGAACACTAGGTTTAAAGAAAGGTGAGGGTAAGCAGGAGGCGCAAACGCCATCCGACTTTCTTGACCCCTATCTATTAACGACGCATTTTACAGATAACTGATGCCATGAGGGGATGAGGATGCCATTACCGTTACTTTGGCTAGGCAGCGCGGCTATGGGGGCGTTATTGCTCGCCGATGAACGTGAAAAGCGCCAGCAGCTTGAGCGTGACCGTTTATTAGGTAAGGCGCCACGGCTATCGACGGGTAACCAAGCCATGATCGCTGCGCCAAGTCAGTGGCAAAAGGGCTTTAAGCAAGTCTCGCCGCAGCCTGGCAGCATTGTCTGCTGCTATGTGTTTGGGGTCATTGAACATACGGGCATTTGGTTGGCGGATGATTGCCTTGTCGAGTTACATGGCTCAGGGCTGATACGGGCGGTATCGGTAAAGCGCTTTTTAGCGGGGCGCACTGGTAGCCAAATCTATATTGCCTGTAATCATCAACATCAACCACTGATTGCCAGTGATATGGTGAGCCGCGCCGAGCGGGCCATTTATCAATACCGTGAATATGATTTGTTCGACAACAACTGCCATCGATTCGTCTGGTCATGTTTGTGTGGTGAAGAGGTTGCCATAAAAAGCTTTAACGAATTAAATCAAAAACTCGCGGGCTATTTTAAGCAGGGGATTTACTGGGATGAAATGCGTCGCGTACCTGAAGAGATAAAAATGTAAAAGGCCATCCGAAGATGGCCTTTTATCCGTGTTCGGGATTAATTACTTACAGAAATAATCCACAGCACGTTTAACCAGCTCAATGCCACTCAACTCGCAAGGAGGCAGCTGGGCATCACTCACTTGAACCGGCGTTACGCGCTCGCCCCATTGCAATAACAGCGCTGCTGAGGTTAACCCCGCACCGAAAGCACAAGATAGAATGGTTTGGTTTGGCTTAATTAAGCCTTTTTCCAATGCATCGCAGATGGCGATAGGGATAGTGGCTGCCGAGGTGTTGCCATAGTTAGCGATGTTCACGAAGGCTTTTTCTTTAGGGATCTTCATGCGGCTAACGAGGGTATCGATAATGCGCTCGTTCGCTTGGTGTGGGATCACTAAATCGACTTCATCCTTATCGACGCCACATTTCTCCAGCACTTGATTGCTTAACTTATTCATACCATTAATGGCACGTTTAAAGATTTCTTGGCCATCGAATTGAATATAAAAATCTAAGGACTCGGCGGAGAATCTATCCATCGCAGTACCAAAACCGGCTTTTAGGATATCGCGACCTTCAGGATCGTTATTCAGCTCATAACCTAACACACCGCCCGGAACATCCGTCGCTTCAACAATAACTGCGCCCGCGCCATCACCAAACAACACGGCGGTTTCACGGCGTGACCAATCGAGGTAGAAAGATAAACGTTCGGCACCGACTACTAGTACTTTTTTGCACTGACCACTCTTGATCTGTGAGCTGGCTAAGCCTAAGCCATACAAAAAGCCACTGCATGCCGCGTTGATATCGAAGGCTGCGCAACTTGCACCAATATTCGCCTGGACTGTGGAGGCAATATTAGGGATCAAGGTATCTGGGCTGGCGCTGGCTAAAATGATCATATCAATTTCGCTGCCGTCAATGCCCGCCGCTGCAAGGGCGCGTTTAGCGGCAACCGATGCTAACTCAGAGGTATTCACATGGCTGATATGACGCTGGCTGATCCCGGTACGGCTTTTAATCCATTCATCGGAAGTTTCGATAAAAGTAGCAAGATCATCGTTAGTCAAGGTGGCGGGAGGAACACATTTTCCCCAGCCAGTGATAGTGGCGTACTGCATGGTGTTTTCTCTCAAATAAAAAAGGCAGAACCTGAAGTGCTGCCTCAAATCGACAACAAAGCTTATCGGTATAACGAATGACAGTCCGTGATCTAGACCACCTGTTTGGCGACGAGATCCCGAATTGTCATTGCGGCATGCAAAATATGATGTCGCAGCAACGCCGTGGCTTTCTCTGTTTCTCTTTGTTTGCAATAGTTGAGCAGTTCGCGGTGCTCGTGCTCTGCTGCGGGAATGCCTCCTGCGAGCAGCAATTGCAAACGGATATATCTATCGCAGTTAGTATTGAGGCCGTGGACAACCTCTAGCGTATGTGGACGATTGGCGGCTTGATATAAACAGGTATGAAACTGTGTATTTAGCTCGCTCCAACTGGCGACGGCATCTTCATGTTTAAAGGCCGATTCCAATTGCTCCAATACGCGTTCTGCTTTTATTAAATCGTCTTCTTGAAGTCGTGGTATGGCTTTGGCGAGCAGATCGGTTTCGATCATGGCGCGTAATTCAAAAAGCTCAGTCACTTGTTCAACGGATAATTCGGTCGCGGTCGCCCCTTTATGGGGTTCGAACTTCACAAGCCCCTCCGCCTCCAGCTGTAGTAAGGCTTCTCTCACGGGAATGCGGCTTACATGTAAGGCTTCGGCTAAGGCGCTTTGTCTGAGTGGTTCCCCTGCGGCTATATCACCCGAAAGAATTTTCTCTCTCAGCACTTCTACAACTAATTGGGTGCGGGTTTTATGGACTATAGGCGTAGTTCGACTCATTATGACCGTCTGTTTTTAGGTGTTTTATTGTTATCTGTGCAAGGTTACCGTTAAAAACAGTACAAATAAAGGGAAAAGCTCGATTGAATACCGCACCCCTTAAGCCTAAAAAAGCATTATCGGGCGATTTTATCGGCGAAATGCATCGGGATAAGTACGATTTAATACGGTTTTACGCCCGCGTTAGTCGAGATAAGCCGGAACTTGTTCAAACTGCGTCATGTCGCTGACAACTTCGCGGTGCAATTTCTTGCAATGGATGGAATAATAGGGAAATTACGCATTAAGCGCCGTTTTTAGTGAGTGGAGTAGTACTGTGGGTACAGTCAATCGAGCCGTATTTTTAGACCGTGATGGTGTGATCAACAAAGATCATGGTTATGTGCATCAGGTGGATGACTTTGAATATATAGAAGGTGTGTTTGAAGCCTGCCTCGCCTTAAAGCAAATGGGATACAAATTGGTGGTGGTTACCAATCAGTCGGGGATTGCCCGTGGCATGTATACTGAAGATCAATTCCACAGTCTCACCGAATGGATGGATTGGAACTTTGCCGATAAAGGTGTCGACCTCGATGGCATCTATTATTGCCCGCACCATAATGAAAAAGGTCTCGGTGAATATAAAGTCGATTGCGATTGCCGCAAGCCAAAACCTGGCATGCTACTCGATGCGGCAAAATTCCTGAAAATCGATTTGTCGCAGTCGGTCATGGTGGGCGATAAAGCAGACGATATGCTTGCGGCCAAAGCTGCAGGGGTCCCGACACGTATCCTCGTCCGTACTGGTAAAGCAATCGCTGATGATAGCGAGGCGTCTGTAGTGCTCGATAGCATTGCCGATGTGCCGGGATTTTTAAAGAAGTAGCTTATCTTGCTATTTAAAGCGTGTATCAATCGATTTGAACGGCGAGATTGAGCTCGAACCGAGAGCTTAACAACAAAAAGTGCAGTATTTACTTTATCGTTTTGCAGTGTGACCCGTGCTAACGGCGTTATTAGGGCGATAAATATAACCAAAGTGATGGAAATTACAGCGAATTAGGCGCTAAAACCGAAGTTTGGTTTAAAAATTGCGCACTCACGTCGCTTTTTCTCATTATTTTGTCGAAAGGGGTTGCGGTAAAATCTGACATCCCTATAATGCGCATCCACTGGCCCAGCGGGGTCAACGGTGAAAGCCAAAAGCGTTAAACGCCCAAGGCAAATAACCATGCTCTTTAACAATTTATCAAGCAAATCTGTGTGGACACTCACAGGTGTTGAGTTAATCGAAATTACTCTGCCGTTTGGCGAGTAATCAAAAAATTAAATCAATGAATGAGTGTTCATAGCAATATGTACAACGACTTATTAAGTTAAGTCGATTCAGAATTCATTGAGTCGAATCTTAGGATTCACAAAACTTTTAATTGAAGAGTTTGATCATGGCTCAGATTGAACGCTGGCGGCAGGCCTAACACATGCAAGTCGAGCGGCAGCACAAGGGAGTTTACTCCTGAGGTGGCGAGCGGCGGACGGGTGAGTAATGCCTAGGGATCTGCCCAGTCGAGGGGGATAACAGTTGGAAACGACTGCTAATACCGCATACGCCCTACGGGGGAAAGAGGGGGACTTTCGGGCCTCTCGCGATTGGATGAACCTAGGTGGGATTAGCTAGTTGGTGAGGTAATGGCTCACCAAGGCGACGATCCCTAGCTGTTCTGAGAGGATGATCAGCCACACTGGGACTGAGACACGGCCCAGACTCCTACGGGAGGCAGCAGTGGGGAATATTGCACAATGGGGGAAACCCTGATGCAGCCATGCCGCGTGTGTGAAGAAGGCCTTCGGGTTGTAAAGCACTTTCAGTAGGGAGGAAAGGTTGTAAGTTAATACCTTGCAGCTGTGACGTTACCTACAGAAGAAGGACCGGCTAACTCCGTGCCAGCAGCCGCGGTAATACGGAGGGTCCAAGCGTTAATCGGAATTACTGGGCGTAAAGCGTGCGCAGGCGGTTTGTTAAGCGAGATGTGAAAGCCCCGGGCTCAACCTGGGAATTGCATTTCGAACTGGCAAACTAGAGTCTTGTAGAGGGGGTAGAATTCCAGGTGTAGCGGTGAAATGCGTAGAGATCTGGAGGAATACCGGTGGCGAAGGCGGCCCCCTGGACAAAGACTGACGCTCAGGCACGAAAGCGTGGGGAGCAAACAGGATTAGATACCCTGGTAGTCCACGCCGTAAACGATGTCTACTCGGAGTTTGGTGTCTTGAACACTGGGCTCTCAAGCTAACGCATTAAGTAGACCGCCTGGGGAGTACGGCCGCAAGGTTAAAACTCAAATGAATTGACGGGGGCCCGCACAAGCGGTGGAGCATGTGGTTTAATTCGATGCAACGCGAAGAACCTTACCTACTCTTGACATCCACGGAATTCGCTAGAGATAGCTTAGTGCCTTCGGGAACCGTGAGACAGGTGCTGCATGGCTGTCGTCAGCTCGTGTTGTGAAATGTTGGGTTAAGTCCCGCAACGAGCGCAACCCCTATCCTTATTTGCCAGCACGTAATGGTGGGAACTCTAGGGAGACTGCCGGTGATAAACCGGAGGAAGGTGGGGACGACGTCAAGTCATCATGGCCCTTACGAGTAGGGCTACACACGTGCTACAATGGCGAGTACAGAGGGTTGCAAAGCCGCGAGGTGGAGCTAATCTCACAAAGCTCGTCGTAGTCCGGATTGGAGTCTGCAACTCGACTCCATGAAGTCGGAATCGCTAGTAATCGTGGATCAGAATGCCACGGTGAATACGTTCCCGGGCCTTGTACACACCGCCCGTCACACCATGGGAGTGGGCTGCAAAAGAAGTAGATAGCTTAACCTTCGGGAGGGCGTTTACCACTTTGTGGTTCATGACTGGGGTGAAGTCGTAACAAGGTAGCCCTAGGGGAACCTGGGGCTGGATCACCTCCTTACCTATACGACTAACTCGATGCTTGTTGAGTGTTCACACAGATTTGCTTGATAGAAGATAGAGTAAAACGTTGGGTCTGTAGCTCAGCTGGTTAGAGCGCACCCCTGATAAGGGTGAGGTCGGTGGTTCAAGTCCACTCTGACCCACCAATCCTTCCTTCTCAGCGTTGGAAAGTGACTCGTTTAGTGAACTAAACGTCGCCACTGTCCGCCTTGATAAGAAATGATTGGCAAACCAATCCTTTAAGAGGTTTGGAACATCTTATTTACTCGCACTGCATGTAAATGGGGCTATAGCTCAGCTGGGAGAGCGCCTGCCTTGCACGCAGGAGGTCTGCGGTTCGATCCCGCATAGCTCCACCACTTACTGCAGTCTGGTTAGAGATGCCAAAGATAAACTGAAAAATTATCTTTGGCTTTTTTAAGCCCGCTCTTTAAAAATTTGGAAAGCTGATAGTAATTAACGCAATGATGTCTGTCGTTGTGTTAATACGAAAAAATTGAGTTCTTAAAACACTTTTTAAGTGTCTTGAATATTCAAGTCTAAGGCGAGTCCATCTTCTTGGTCGAAGATGAGACAAGTAAAACCAGCTGGTCGCAACAATTCAAGTGAAACTCATTTGGGTTGTATGGTTAAGTGACTAAGCGTATACGGTGGATGCCTTGGCAGTCAGAGGCGATGAAGGACGTAGTAACTTGCGAAAAGCGTTGGCGAGCTAGTAACAAGCATTTGAGCTAACGATGTCCGAATGGGGAAACCCGGCAGCATAAGCTGTCATCATTACATGAATACATAGTGTAATGAGGCGAACGAGGGGAACTGAAACATCTAAGTACCCTTAGGAAAAGAAATCAACCGAGATTCCCCTAGTAGCGGCGAGCGAACGGGGATTAGCCCTTAAATCAGAGGGGTGTTAGTGGAATGGTCTGGAAAGTCCAGCGGCACAGGGTGATAGCCCCGTACACGAAAACTAACCTTTGATGAAAACGAGTAAGGCGGGACACGTGATATCCTGTTTGAATATGGGGGGACCATCCTCCAAGGCTAAATACTCCTGACTGACCGATAGTGAACCAGTACCGTGAGGGAAAGGCGAAAAGAACCCCTGTGAGGGGAGTGAAATAGAACCTGAAACCGTATACGTACAAGCAGTGGGAGCGGTTCTTGAGACCGTGACTGCGTACCTTTTGTATAATGGGTCAGCGACTTACGTTTTGTAGCGAGGTTAAGCGAATAGCGGAGCCGTAGGGAAACCGAGTGTTAACTGCGCGTTTAGTTGCAAGGCGTAGACCCGAAACCCGGTGATCTAGCCATGGGCAGGTTGAAGGTTGAGTAACATCAACTGGAGGACCGAACCGACTAATGTTGAAAAATTAGCGGATGACTTGTGGCTGGGGGTGAAAGGCCAATCAAACCGGGAGATATCTGGTTCTCCTCGAAAGCTATTTAGGTAGCGCCTCGGACGAACACCTTTGGGGGTAGAGCACTGTTAAGGCTAGGGGGTCATCCCGACTTACCAACCCTTTGCAAACTCCGAATACCAAAGAGTGCTATCCGGGAGACAGACGGCGGGTGCTAACGTCCGTCGTCAAAAGGGAAACAACCCAGACCGTCAGCTAAGGTCCCAAAGTGTATGTTAAGTGGGAAACGATGTGGGAAGGCTTAGACAGCTAGGATGTTGGCTTAGAAGCAGCCATCATTTAAAGAAAGCGTAATAGCTCACTAGTCGAGTCGGCCTGCGCGGAAGATGTAACGGGGCTAAACATACCACCGAAGCTACGGGTGCAATCCATTAGGGTTGCGCGGTAGAGGAGCGTTCTGTAAGCCGTTGAAGGTGAAGGGGTAACCCACGCTGGAGGTATCAGAAGTGCGAATGCTGACATGAGTAACGATAAAGGGGTGAAAAACCCCCTCGCCGAAAGACCAAGGGTTCCTGTCCAACGTTAATCGGGGCAGGGTGAGTCGACCCCTAAGGTGAGGCCGAAAGGCGTAATCGATGGGAAACAGATTAATATTTCTGTACTTCCGCTAACTGCGATGGAGAGACGGAGAAGGCTAGGCTAGCGCGGCGTTGGTAGTCCGCGTTTAAGGTGGTAGGTGGGTGACTTAGGCAAATCCGGGTCACTATACACTGAGAGCTGATGACGAGTCCCCAAGGGGATGAAGTAGTTGATGCCATGCTTCCAGGAAAATCTTCTAAGCTTCAGGTTAGCGGGAATCGTACCCCAAACCGACACAGGTGGTCGGGTAGAGAATACCAAGGCGCTTGAGAGAACTCGGCTGAAGGAACTAGGCAAAATGGTACCGTAACTTCGGGAGAAGGTACGCTGCTGTTGGTGATGGGACTTGCTCCCTAAGCTGACGGCAGTCGCAGATACCAGGTGGCTGCAACTGTTTATCAAAAACACAGCACTGTGCAAAATCGCAAGATGACGTATACGGTGTGACGCCTGCCCGGTGCCGGAAGGTTAATTGATTGGGTTATCGCAAGAGAAGCTCATGATCGAAGCCCCGGTAAACGGCGGCCGTAACTATAACGGTCCTAAGGTAGCGAAATTCCTTGTCGGGTAAGTTCCGACCTGCACGAATGGCGTAATGATGGCCACGCTGTCTCCAGCCGAGACTCAGTGAAGTTGAAATTGCGGTGAAGATGCCGTATACCCGCGGCTAGACGGAAAGACCCCGTGAACCTTTACTATAGCTTGGCACTGAACATTGACCCTACATGTGTAGGATAGGTGGGAGACTTTGAAGCGGGAACGCTAGTTCACGTGGAGTCGTCCTTGAAATACCACCCTTGTAGTGTTGATGTTCTAACTTGGACCCCTAATCGGGGTTAAGGACAGTGCCTGGTGGGTAGTTTGACTGGGGCGGTCTCCTCCCAAAGAGTAACGGAGGAGCACGAAGGTTGGCTAAGTACGGTCGGACATCGTACGGTTAGTGCAATGGCATAAGCCAGCTTAACTGCGAGACAGACACGTCGAGCAGGTACGAAAGTAGGTCATAGTGATCCGGTGGTTCTGAATGGAAGGGCCATCGCTCAACGGATAAAAGGTACTCCGGGGATAACAGGCTGATACCGCCCAAGAGTTCATATCGACGGCGGTGTTTGGCACCTCGATGTCGGCTCATCACATCCTGGGGCTGAAGTCGGTCCCAAGGGTATGGCTGTTCGCCATTTAAAGTGGTACGCGAGCTGGGTTCAGAACGTCGTGAGACAGTTCGGTCCCTATCTGCCGTGGGCGTTGGATGATTGAGGGGAGTTGCTCCTAGTACGAGAGGACCGGAGTGAACGAACCGCTGGTGTTCGGGTTGTCATGCCAATGGCATTGCCCGGTAGCTATGTTCGGAATCGATAACCGCTGAAAGCATCTAAGCGGGAAGCGAGCCCCAAGATGAGTCATCCCTTGGACTATAAGTCCACTAAAGAGCCGTTCGAGACTAGGACGTTGATAGGTCAGGTGTGTAAGCGTTGTGAGGCGTTGAGCTAACTGATACTAATGACTCGAGAGGCTTAACCATACAACCCAGATGGGTTTTGCTAAGTAGTACTTAGACGAATACAAACACTTAAGAAGTGCAACTCAATACAGCTTTCCGAATTAACAAATAAAGGTTAATTACGCAGGTAATTGTACGGCAGACAAAGCCGTGACGAGCGAAGGGCGGAGTGTACGATAGTACATGAGCACTGGAGTGAGGAAACAATGCCGTCAGACGTAGAATTAACCAGTAAGAATTTGCTTGGTGACAATAGCATTGTGGTCCCACCTGATCCCATCCCGAACTCAGAAGTGAAACGCAATCGCGCCGATGGTAGTGTGGGGTCTCCCCATGTGAGAGTAGGTCATCGCCAAGCGCCTAATTAACGAAGAAGCCAGCTGAATAAGCTGGCTTTTTTTGTGTTTGGAATTTGTCTTAATCCCATCTATCCATTGCTTCATTCAAATGATTAACCTAGGAGAGTTAATTTCTATGTGATAATGACGATCTTTTAGGTGTTTGCTTATCTTGAATTAAGGCTGTTCTTATCAGTATTGTTACAAGTAACTAAGTGATTGAATTTAGTGAATTATTTTATGAGTCACGGAAGTGGCTATATAAGCAGACTTCTGACTTAAGTAATGGAGGGCACAAACTATTCATTTAATCGGTACAAAATTTTGACTCTACTTAACTTACTTTGTTAATTGCTGACCGTTGTAGAAGTTGTGTTAAATCGATGACTCTATCAGCAGCTTTAATGGTTTCGGGTCGATGGGCAATTACCACTCTGGTGATGTTCAATTTTTTCATCGCTTGATTAACAACCGACTCAGTGACTATGTCTAAGTGACTTGTTGCTTCATCCATAAATAGAATCTTGGGTTCCCGATACAGTGCTCTTGCTAGAATTAGCCGCTGTTTTTGCCCACTGGATAGTGCTGATCCCATATCGCTTATTAAACTTTTATAGCCCATTGGCATCTGACAAATATCTTGGTGGATAGCTGCCATTTGTGCACAACGAGTCAGCTTGTCGACGTCAATTTTATCCGAAAAAAATGTAATATTGTCTTCTACTGTCCCACCAAGTAATTGGTCCTCTTGCATTACAGCGGCGACTTGCTGGCGATACTGAGCTAATCCTAGTTTCACCAACGGTATGTCATCGATTAATATCTCACCTTCAGTTGGTGTTAATAGCCCTAATAACAGTTTCATTAAGGTACTTTTACCACAACCAGATGGGCCTATAATTGCAACTGACTCACCTGCATTTATCTGTAATGTTAAATTGTAAAGTACTGGTTCGGTAACGGAACTATAACTAAAGCAGACCTGTTGTAGACAGATATTTCCGGCCACTTTATGCAGTATTGGATGTGATGGATAAGTTTGTTCTTTGGCTGTTAGGGCAATATCTGCAATCCGTTCGAAATGTAAACTCAGCATGCGATATTCAATCAACTTTTCGATCAACTTACCCATGCGTTCCATAAATTGGGCTTTATAGGCAATAAACGCAAATAACATTCCTGTGGTAAAACTACCCATCATGACTAATTCTGCTGCAAGATAGATAACCACAATATTTTCTGTACCAAATAATAATTTGTTCATTACCTGATACGATATCTCATATTTTCCGAGCTTAATGGTCCTATTCGTTGCTTTAATATAGTGATTTTGCCAAATCGCTTCTCGCTGACTTTCAAATCCGAATAACTTAACCGTCTGAATCGCTCGGATCGTTTCCATAAAGTTTGATTGCTCACCTGCTAAGGCAAGAATTTGTTGCTCTGAGGCTAAGCGTAAGGACTGATATAACACTAATCTTAAGGCGCAATATGCTAGCACGGCTACAATTACTACTAGGGACAATAATGGGCTGTAAAAGAAGATCATGCATAAAACTCCTAGCGCCATAAAACCATCAATAATGGCTTCAATAATACCGGTAGTTAGCAGTTCTCGTAATTGCCTTAAAGAACCAAATCGTGAAACCAGATCCCCCATATGACGTTTTTCAAAATATGCCAATGGTAACCGTACTAGATGATGGAAAAGGTTTCTGGCTAGCTGCACACTCAGTTGGCTGCTGAAATTCAGTAGCACTAAGCTGCGTAAAGCATTGGTGGCAACATCAAACAATAGTAACAAGGCAAACCCTAATGCCAATACTAATAGCAACTGACTATCATTACTAATAATAACGGCGTCTACTACGAGTTGAATGTAGTAAGGTGAGACTAAGATAAACAGCTGTAAAAAAACGGACAAGCTTAATAACAACCCTAACGATTGCTTTAAACCTGTGATCTTAGAAAAAAAGGACGAGAATGTTAATGATTGTTTAGCTTGTTCTGCAGTAAATGTCGCTGTTGGTGTCAATTCTAAAGCGATACCAGTAAATGATTTTGAGACTTCTGTTAGGGATATTCGCCGCACTCCTGAAGCTGGGTCATGAATAATACAGTGTTGAGCGTTCACTGACTTTAGTACTACAAAGTGATTGAGATCCCAGTGCAAGATACATGGCGTGGCTAAGTCGGATAATTCTTCTAATTCAATTTTCAATGGGCGGCTGCTGAGTTGTAGCTGCTCTGCAATATGCATTAGATCCAGTAAAGTACAGCCTTCTAGTGATAGCGAGAAACGTTGTCTTAAGCTATTTAAATCAGTTTGATAGCCATGCATGCTGGCCACCATAGCTACACAGGCTAAGCCGCATTCAGCCGCCTCAGTCTGAACTAGCATAGGTAAACGTCGGCCTGACCAAGTTCTCAACTTATCTTGCAGTGTTGTCATTAGTTTTGACCCTTATCAACAACATTCGGTATAAACAACCATTCCAATAGTCTGCGCGGCGCGGAACTAATATCAACCTCCAATCTCATTCCTGCTCTTAGTGGTAATTTTTTTGCATCTTCCGTCAATGCTAAAGTGAGTTTATAACTCGGCTCAGATAAGGATGGCGCTTCACTTATGCCTACTGGCAGACTTCCTATCTCAACTAGAGTGGCTGTTTGCACACCAAAATGCTGATAGGGAAATGCCTCTACGCGCATTTGTAGCACTTGCCCCAATGCGAGTTGTCCTATAACTCTCGAGGGCACATATACGATTGCGAACAAGGTTTCTGGTTGGGGTAATAACGATATTGAAGGCTTTGATGAATCGATATCTTCACCAGATGGCCATAAAATTTCGGTAACAGTTCCTGCAAAAGGAGCTTTCAATATAAATGATTTTTCCATCGTACTTGGGCTGTGTAGCTTTTGTACTAAAGTCTGATTCTGCTGCACTTGCTCGCCAAGTTGTACTAAAAGTTGCCCTTCGTTGGTTGATTTAGGAGTGGATAGACGAATCGCCATCATGGCTGGCTCTATGTAACCTTGCACACGTTCGTTGCGTTGATACTCGCTAAAATACAAAAAAAGTAAGGCACATAAAATAAGCGCGCTAATTAATACTGTGAAGCCAATAAAACTAACTGGCTGAGTCAAGCTTACTTCCCTTGCAATCTTTGCTGTTGCTGCACGACAACTTCTTTTCGAAATAAATCGTTCATGGAGCTAAGCCTCCTACTGGTTGCGCGCGCTTGCTTAGATAGATACGCCGTAACATGTCATAAACGACAAACTCTTGTTCTCGACCATAAGCCTTGAATAACCGGTTAGTAAACATATGTAATAACGAGCCTAGTAAACTATCTCGACTACATCTCGCTTGTTGTGACTCAAATAATGCCAGCATTGCCTGGCAACATGGTGCAATCGAAGATGACAACTGCTGTAAACTTTGCTGAATTTGTTGTTTGAATGGCTCAACAGCTTGGTTATGCCAATTTAGTAATTGGAGATCTTGTTGTAATTGTGACTGATAGTATCGATATTTATCGCCCATTTGCTGGCGTAATTCTAAGCCTTCATTAAATTCTTGTGCAAATCCCGTCCGCAAATTATCGATCAGTTTAAATTTCTCGGCGGGTAAATAATCGAATTGAGTTAATATTAAATCTATCGCTAAAATGGCTAAGCGCCACCTCAAGCTGTCATCTTGTTGACTGAATAATATTGCCTGCAACACAAACTGACTGTCCAAACTGAAAAAGTACTCAGCCAAAGGCATCATATGCTCGCCCCCGTAGCGGTCTGTCTCCTGCATGTAAGTGAATAACTCAATGCGATATAAGCCTGAACTGGCTAGAGATGGCGCTAATAAACGATTTAGTGCGGGTAGTAACTCCCCATATAATCGTTCCGGCTCGCCAAAACATCGTAGCCGTAGATGCCAATCAGGATCGCCATAGCGTATAAAGAACCAATGCTTGAACACGCCAACCTGCTGCATTTGCGTTAGCCAAGGTGCCAATTGCTTTAGTAACAGTTGCTCCACACTACTTTGCCCAGCATATAATTTGACACTTAGCCATTCTGAGCCTGGCGCAAACTGCCTACACTTGTCATCGGTTGGGCTCGTCAATGGTGCTAAGTATGGTGTTGCGGCACTATTTGACAGCGGTACGATTATTTCATGCTGGTAAGGGCCATCTGGCCCTTGCAGTAAAGGTTGGTATTTCATCGCGAGAATTTCATTCAACCTAATGTGGCTCTTATGTTTTACCTCTGCCAACAACATTTGGAACATCATATTATTTTGCAGATCGATGAATAGCACATGGTCGGCTATGGCATAGCTCATATGACGATTTAAACCATATTCTTGCTGAAGTTGCAGCCAATGGGATTCAACAAACAGGCCTTCCTGCCATAAGCGTTTCAATTGTGCGACTGGAATATTGCAGTGGGCCTCTTGCAGGACCAGATTATCTAACATTATCCTTGGAACTCGTTTTGCTTTATGCAGGCTATCAGGTAAGGTGAAGTGAGGCATTTGTAAGTTTTGATGTTGAAGTGAGCATAAAAACCGATAAATCCCTAAACTACGATCAGTGAAGTTATGGGCAGAGGATAAACGGGGAATTATTCTTTTTTGTAATCGTTGTGACCATAAACATAATACGTCATTTTCTTGATAGACCAATAGATCGCTGATTGGGATTTGCCACTCATCTGCTAAGTGACTGTCAGCAAGAAAAACAATCTCATAGGCTCTTAATTTCGGTCTAGCGATGACATTGCCTGGACGTCCCTCGGGCATATGTAGCACTTCTGCAAAAAGGACTTCTGGAGAATGTGCTTCTTCTTGAGATAAATGTTGTTTGACCTGTTGCAGCATATCGGTTGATAAATGACAGAAACGTCCGAGTAAATTCGCTGCAGAGGGGCCATAGCAACCATGATAATAGTAAACAACTCGACCATCTTTTTGTTTATAAGCTGATAGATTTATAGCGAAGGAAGCGGGTAATTTAGCTATCAAAGTCGCATTTTCATGCTTAGACAATAACGAATCACTTGTTAATTGCAGCACTGTTTCGTTGGGGGATAGATGGCTTAGAGCTGCGATAATTGTCTGTTGCAATGGTTCGATAATATCTTGTGTAGAGGGAGGGGGTGATATTTAACCCAGCTAACAAAGAAGTGTGGTAGCCAATATCGCTGGAGAATGAAATACCAATTTCGTCATCTAATAAGGTCAACAATGGTACATATTGGCTACTAAATCTTGCTTTAAATTTTTGGCTAAAGTCATTCAATGGCGTTTTATAAGGTTTTCGCATCGCTAATAATGCCAATAATGCAGGCATCAAGGAAGATACTTCCACTTGTGATAATTTGCACTGTGAAAATGAACGCAAAATATCAGTCTGTAATAGACGATTCTCGCTTACAGGATATGGTAGTGTTTGCAAGCTACGGTAAATTTCTTGATATTGCTTAATTGGGTTAACAGGTTGTTTATCCATGCTGTTTAACTGAGTTTGAGCTCGTTGCAATATATCTGCACTGCCTGTAGCGCCGACACTTTGTAATGCTTTAATAAAAGTTTGCTCTGGAGAGCCAGAAGTTAACGCTAGTGGTAATTTGACTTGCAACACTCCTGCGGCAAGTAACTGCTTAATATAATCCTGTATGCTCGCAGCATCAGCCGTAGGGTAGAGTTGTTGAAATCCATCTTGTAAAGAAGCAAAGGTTCCTTCCTTCTTAGCGAGTTGCAACATAGCAAGCAAATATTCATCTAATAGCAAGCTACTTAATCGATATTTTTGCTCAGTATCTGAAAAATACGGTTCAATATAATGCAGACCATCAGCCTGTTGTTTTAACGTTGGATTAACTTGGTAACACAATAACGGCCACTTTTCTGCCTGATTTGGTTCACTAAATTGGGCACGAATTGCAGTTAAATAGGCTATGTCAAAGCGGGTATGGCGCTTATCTCGCAGCATCGTATTACACTGTAAGTGCGTTTCATTTGCTACTTGCCCCAAGGTTACGCCTGCAAATAACCCAAATGGAGTCGCTCTAGAGCTAAACCGAATAAAATATTTCAACAAGGAGTTAGTTATTTTAATTGCCGCTTTACTGTTTGGCTGGTGTTGCCAATTAGGCAATCGCTCTATCAATGAAGGGCTAGCAAGATATAGGGCTTCTTGTACAGCGGGGTTTGCTACCCAGCTGGCGAGAAAATCGACTAAGGCTGCAGGCTCAGTTGGTATTTTTCGTAGTTGAGACAAACTTGATCTAGGTGCCCTGATAACAAAGAAGTCGGCAATGTTTAAAGCCCCTATACTCATAATAATTCCTTATAAGAAAAAGCAAAAAAATTATAAATTAATTGTGTTTCAATAAAAGTGCATCTAACCAATTAGTCTCTTTAGTAAAGGCCGTTAGTAGCATTAAACCAATTCCAGCATAACCGCCTAATAACGAATAGTCAGGAAGTGTACAAATAGTGCTATCCACCTCCCTAACTGCATTAAACCCATCTAAGCCAGTAGTTTTATATTGCTCTAAGGTGTATTCGAACCAATATTGTGCAGCATTGGAAATAATGGTGTTATTGTAGTAGTGAGTTATCACTTCAAAAATTAATGCTAATCCAGCACTGCCATGACAGATACCTGTATCTTGTATTTGGCTGCTTTCTAGCCGACGTACTGCAGATTTCAAGGCAATACTTTCTCCAGCGAGGATAAAATCGTTATTATTAAGTTCTTTACCTGTACGTAGCAAAGTTAAAGCTATTGTCGCATCCCCATAACACCATCCGAGCCGAGATTGGCATGGGTGACCTGTTATGTAAGAAAAACAACTATCTAATTTCTTAGATGCTTGTTGTTGCTGAATGAGCCATCGACAACTTCCTTCTAATAGATTGCTAATTTCGTTATGTAGTTCATGATGTGTTAATAATGGAATAAGTGCAGCGATAATTGATGGAACTCCATGAGCTAAGCCTAAATTAAATTCTGGCTCGCTTGTAGTCTTATTGAATCTAAAAAAGAGTTTTTTGAGACTTCCCATGCACCCATTCCATCATTAAATGAGTGCCAGTGATTTTTTAGATTTTTCAATATTGCTCGAGCTAAAGGTAATCCAAGTTCAGCATTTTTACGTCGGGCAATATAAACAGAAAATCCACTAAGTCCCCGAATAAACTCTAATTCACCATCCCAGTGTTCTTGTTCTAAATACTGAAGTAGGAGTATGTCCGTATTGTTATTGAACTCTATTTGGTAGTTTTCGCCATGCAAGAAATACTCGTATAACCAAGCAATACCAGTTAGTCCGTAACTAAATGCTGGTTCTGAATGTAGAAAAGGAAGTTGTTCATCTATGATTGTCATTCGTGCTGAAAATTCATTTTGGCTTGCTAGCTCAGGAAATTTTTTATGCAATTGCCAAAGATAAAGCTGCTGCCCAGCTAGACCTGTTAACAATCCAACCCCTTGCTCTTCAATTGATTTCTCAGTATTTTCTACTAATGCGGAAGTAATGTCGCACAATGCCTGTCTAGCAAGGATTGATTGTTGGGGATGTTTAAATTGCATTAACAATCTTCTCTTTTCATGGAATGTAAAAGTGCAAAACAGACTTATTGGGAATAGTAAAAGGGCATTTAGAACATGCCCTTTAAACATAGAGTTAATAAAATATGCGATACAACAAGCTATTTTTATTATCTGCTATATTCACTATGGAATTTGACAACAGCGTAAAGTGCTACCAGTTCGATCGGAAGGACAAGTGTATGCGTTAGCTGTGATTTCACCGCAGGAACGGGTTCCGACTCCGCCAGCAATTTGAGGTGTTAGTTCACTTGGTAAAACTTTCTTATCTTGTGACAGATTCACTAATTCAGTTTTTTTTAATTTAAGTTCCATCATGTTATTCCTTTTACTTGACTAGTAATTTTGCCGCATCATTCGGGCAACCTATTCTTAACATTGTGGGCAGGAAGTTGGAATAAGTATAAAGAATGAGTTAGTTAAGCCTTGTGTCAGTCTTAAGTTTTGTTCTATCTATTGTTGGATTGTATGAGTCCTTTAAATTCGGTTGATTAAGCGAGTTTTTTATTGATTTACGGTTTAAGCAAGATTGAGATAACATTTTTGTTATATTTTAATTTGTTTTGGGCTCGATATAATGGTTTGTTAACTATCGAATGGATATCTTTTACGCGAAATGTATTGTTTTTTTAGAATTCTATTTGTTCAATTTTGAGTATATAATATTACGTGTGCTTGTTGCTTTCCCTATGGATTCAATTATTTATTCATGTGTGGTTGCAAGGTTGTCGGATAGTACTGATTACCAAATCAAATGGCCTACTACTCTTCTAGAAATAACATCATGAAAGTCACCAGTCTCATATTATAAGGGACTGGTGTGACAAGAGAAGTGAGCTAGATTGCTTATATAGAACTATTAGGTTTATGACATTTAACTAAAAAACTACTTATTAATCTTATCCTTAAACTGTTTTTTGGTTGCGTCATCGGCGAGGTGATACCAATAATCCAGCATATGGCTGATTTCGGCTTGAGTCGGCGAGTCTGGCGCTGCGCCTTGTGTTATTGCTGCTGTTGATGCGGCAGTACTGGTGGCTATGGCTGTTGATGGTGCAGAAGTGGTAGCAGGCAGCGTTGGAGCACTCGTTGCTGCAGATAATTGAGGCTTGCTTTGCACCGCAGCAAGCCTTATCGAGGCAGGATGCTGTCCTTGATTGTATTGAAAGATTTCCTGTTCGAAGTTTCGGCCTATCTGAAGCCCGTTTTTCACTAATCTGTCTTGCTCAAAGCTAATCGCTTGATTGTGCTTATCTAACAGCGTGAGTGACGGTGACTCATCGAACTGCTTTGCGGCTTTAGCCGAGTCGATATTGGGCAGTTTGAGCTGTAATGCTTGGTCGGTTTCGTTAAAGCGGATGATCAGTACGTCCGATTGATAGCGTACCGAATTAGCCTGTTTGCGGTACTGGGCATTGTAGCGAAACGCGATTTGGTTCAATCCATCACTCAGCGTGACTGGCGAGGTGTTTGATGGCTTTTGTCCATTCACGGTTAACAGCTCGACATCACTTGGTAGCTGCAGGATAACTTCGGCACTAACGGGTTGCAGGCTGGCAAGCAGTATGGCGGATGCGCACAGGATAGAGGGGGATTTCATAGGCTTTCTCTTGGTTGATATCACGCACTAATGATAAGTGAGATGGCCGTTAACACAAAGTGGAGAGCTAAGCCGATGATCACAAAGGACACTCAAAGCACTATACATTCATCGATATTTGGTTGGGATCTAGAATAAAGAAAAGGCTCACAGGGAGCCTTTTCTTGTCTAAGTACGAGACTGAGTTTAGCCTGATATGGGCTTAACCTAAGCGTAATAACGCAAATTACTTCGCTTTATCTTGGCTTAGGTTGATGCGGTACACGGCAAAGCCGAGTTCATCTTTACTAATCTTGGTCATTTCGCGTTGTTTATTGGCTTCGATAAAGGCAGCGGCTTTATCGCTATCTTGGGTCTGGAAGCGAATATCTAACGCAACATTGGTGCTGATGGTTTTGAAATCCCAGTTGTAGTCAGCACTTGGGTTGACCATGCCATCATACTTGCCTGTGGTTTCGTTGAACTGAGATTGCGCCGTGATGTAGGCCGCTAAGGCTTCACGGTTAGTATCTGGCAGTTCGAGTACCACATGATCACTGCCTGTACCGGCAAACTTGCCACCAAAGGCGCGGTAGTTATTTGAGGCCACGATAAATTCTTTGGCCGCAAACTCTTCGCCAGTGAAGACTTTACCGTTGGCATCTGTGTAGCTTAAATCGACGATACGGTTAGCATTGGCATTGACGACGGCGCAGTCGCGGTCGAACTTGCTTGGTTGAGTGACATCAATCTTGTAGGTCAAGCCATCGAGCACGTCGAAGTTATAGGTTGGGTGACCATCCCAGTTGATTAATTCCTGCGGCGTGGTTTTGGTTGGATCGATTTGATTGAATTGGTTAGCCGAACACTCCAGCCAATCTTTCAGTTCAGCACCCGTCGCTTTGACCGCCACCATAGTGTTGGGGTAGAGGTAAAGATCGGCGGCGTTTTTAAAGGTCAATGCGCCTTTATCGACTTGTACGTATTGGTCTGCATCGCTGGTTGTACCGTGGCGACCACCGGCTTTGAATGGTGCAGAAGCCGATAAAACAGGTAGATCTTTTAATGCCTCGGGGAGTTTTGCTTTAACGTTAGCAATTTGCGCGTCAGAAACGATTTGTACGGTTGGATCGTCCTGCACTAAGGTCAAGAAGCTATACATATCGGCGGCAGCAACCCCAATTGGCTCGTCCACAAAGGCGAGTGTCCCTTGGTGCTCGGCGGCGACAGCATCATGGATGGCGGCGTCGGCTTCGACTAATGGTGTTTTAGTTGCGCCATCATAGATAGGACGTGCCTTAGTGGTGGCACTGAGCACAGACCACTTACCGTCTTTACGCTCGAGTTTAAAGTCGACCACACCTAAGTTGTCACCCCAGCGTCCAGGCATGACGGCTGGTACACCATTTAACAGACCTTTAGTCACGTCTGTGTTAGGTAAGTCGGCATATTTGGCATCGGGGAAAATAGAGTGGCTGTGACCAAAGAGGATGGCATTAATACCGTCGACATAGGTCAAGGCATAGGTTGCGTTCTCTGCCATAGGATCGCCAGGATTTTCGGTCGAACCAATACCAGAGTGTGGAATTGCGATAATCAAATCAGCGCCTTTTGCTTTCATTTCAGGCACATATTTCTTGGCAGTCGCCACAATATCTTCAACCGTTACTTTGCCGGTCAGATTTTGTTTATCCCACAATAAGATTTGTGGTGGCACAAAACCAATATAACCAATCTTAATGGTTTGGTTATTTCCTTCGCTATCGACGATTTGTTTTTCTTTAATGATATAAGGGGTGAATAAATGTTCACCTTTTTTGACATCATTCCAGCAACCCTTATCGTCGGCACAATAGACGTTGGCGTTAATATAAGGGAATTCTGCACCATGAAGTGATTTATTTAGAAAATCTAAACCATAGTTAAATTCGTGGTTACCGATATTACCTACTTCGTAATCTAATAGATTCATCGCTTTATAGGCGGGGTGAACATCGCCCATTTGCAGGCCGACTTTAGCCA
Source organism: Shewanella seohaensis (assembly GCF_025449215.1). Classification (NCBI taxonomy): domain Bacteria; kingdom Pseudomonadati; phylum Pseudomonadota; class Gammaproteobacteria; order Alteromonadales; family Shewanellaceae; genus Shewanella; species Shewanella seohaensis. The sequence goes on along the minus strand of NZ_CP104900.1, from coordinate 3,426,154 downwards.
TATAGTCACCCATAGGACTACCTTGAAGCAGGTCGCCGTTATCTACGAGTACACTGTTTTTGGCCTCTTTACGGGCGGCATGGATCAGGCTTGCGGTACGTGCCAGACCAATTGTTGGGTCTTCTTTACCACTGTAGTAGTTGAAATCCATGATATTTGTGTGCAGATCCGTGGTTTCTAATACACGTAAATCCGCTCGAACGATTTGCTCATCATCCGAGCCACAGGCGCTTACGCCTAGGGCAGCAGTGATCATCACTGCGAGTAGTTTTTTATTTAACATCGTTTTCTCTATTTATATTTATTTGACCCTAATACATGTTCTTTTGAGAACATGCCCATCATCCTGTTAATTCATAACGAAAGAACCGTTAGGTTGTCGCGTCATTTAGTTAACGGACGGGGATTATAAAGAGATTTGATGATCTGAATGTGACATTAATTGGATAAAAGCTGTTTCAAATTGTGACTAGGCGCTTGATTGATTAATTTGTGCACCATGTCTGCGGTATTTTTATTCATCGGCTGGTTAATTCGATGTTGCCAGCTATTTATTAAGAATAATTAATATTTGTTAGCCGATTGAATTTCGCCAGTGCTGATATTTGATGAGTCTTTGAGATAATGTTGACGATTCTTATGAAGTGTTTTCACCTAAGTTTTTATTTATAAAATAAATTCTATCATTAAAAACCTTGATTGTTTCTGCGCCTTACCTATGGCTGCTCGTCGCTCAATCGCAGACAAAATGCCCTTGATTGCGTAGTTTGACGGCCGTCACACATAAAGAGATACAAATTCCCCTCGATCCTTGGCTTCGAAAACTTGGCCGAAGGTCGCTTAACTTGCTAAGGTTGTGCGTCGAAAACGGGCGCCCAAAGCATGCGTCAGTTGGAAGAGAAGCCAAAATCCGTTACTCGCACCTTTCACTTACAAAATATAAAGACAGGGCAGTAACACTCTAGGGAGTTCCTATGCGTAAGTCTGTTATTACTACTGCCGTGGCCGCGGCATTGTTATTGGGCGCTTGCTCAGAAAAACCGGCAACCAATACCGAGGCCGCCAATGCGGTCGCGACGCAAGCTGCTGCATCGACTCAAGCTGATGCAACTAATGTGTTATTGAGTAAGAGTCCACTGCAGGATCAAGCTCCGCAGTTTAACCAGATCAAGAGTTCGGATTATGCCCCCGCGTTTGCGCAGGGCATAAAAGAGCATGAGGCTGAAATTGCCGCCATTATTGCCAATAAACAGGCGCCAACCTTCGAGAATACGATTTTAGCCATGGAAACCTCGGGTGAGTTGTTAACTCGAGTGTCACGCACCTTCTTCAATCTGGCGGGGTTAATCTCCGACGATGATTTTCAAAAAACCGAGGCGGACTTAGCGCCTAAGCTGTCGGCTCACCGCGATAACATCTACTTAGATCCAAGTTTATTTGCCCGTGTAGAAACCGTATATCAACAACGTGCCGGGTTAAATGCCGAAGATAAGCGCTTGGTCGAGTTTTATTACGAGCAGTTTGTACGTGCTGGGGCCAAATTATCCGATGCCGATAAAGCCAAAATGCGCGACTTTAACGCTGAGTTAGCGACCCTTGCGACTGAGTTTTCTCAAAACAGCTTAAAGTCATTTAAAGACGATGTGATTGTTGTGACCGACAAGGCACAACTGGACGGTTTATCTGACAGCGAAATCGCGACCTTAGCGGCCGCAGCGCAGGCAGCGGGTAAAGCGGGTTACCTGATTACCTTAGTGAACACCACTCGTCAGCCTATTTTAGCCAGTTTAAATAACCGCGAACTGCGCCAAAAAGTTTGGGAAACCTCGGCTCACCGCGCCGTTGCCAGCAATGGCCCTTTAATCGTGAAGATGGCGCAGCTGCGCGCCAAGAAAGCCAATTTGCTCGGCTTTGATACTTGGGCAGCCTACGCCGTAGCCGACCAAATGGCTAAAACGCCAAGCGCCGTGTATGAAATTTTAGATGACTTGGCGCCTAAAGCGCTGGCTCACGCTAAGGCCGATGCGGCGGATATCCAAGCTGAAATCAAAAAGGCCGGCGGTAATTTTGAATTACAACCTTGGGATTGGGCTTATTACGCCGAGAAAGTGCGTCAGCAAAAATACGCCCTCGATGAGAGCAGCATCAAACCCTACTTTGAGTTTAACTCTGTGCTGAAGGATGGTTTGTTCTTCGCGATGCACAAACTCTACGGCATCAGCGTTAAACCGCGCACCGATTTACCAGTATGGAATAGCGATGTCCTCGCCTTTGAGGTTTTCGATAAAGACAATAGCTCTATTGGTCTGTTCTATCTTGACCCTTATGCCCGTGAAGGTAAAGGCGGCGGCGCTTGGATGGATGAGTTTGTCACTCAAAGCGGCCTGCTAGGCACTAAGCCTGTGGTGTATAACGCACTGAATATCCCGAAACCTGCCGACGGTCCAACCTTGATGACCTTCGATGAAGTGACCACTATGTTCCATGAATTTGGTCATGCGGTGCACGGTTTATTCTCCAAGGTGAAATACCCGAGTGTGGCAGGTACCTCTACAGCGCGCGATTTTGTGGAGTTTCCGTCTCAAGTTAACGAAGATTGGAACATTGACCCTGCGGTCATTGCCAATTACGCCAAGCACTACCAAACTGGTGAGCCTATTCCTAAAGCCTTACTCGATAAAATCTTAGCCTCGAATAAATTTGGTCAAGGTTTTGATACTGTTGAGTATTTAGCGGCTGCATTACTGGATATGGAATGGCACTCGATTGGTGCCGACACCCAAATTAAGGATGTGGAACAGTTTGAGCATCAAGTGTTAGCCAAACATGGCCTCGATTTCGCGCCAATTCCACCGCGTTATAAGTCGAGCTATTTTAGCCATGCTTTCTCCGGTGGCTATTCTGCCGGTTATTACGCTTATCTGTGGACGGAAGTGTTTGCCGCCGATGCCTTTGCCTATATGGGCCAACATGGTGGTTTAAAAGCCGAAAACGGCGATAAGTTCCGTGATGCGGTATTGTCTAAAGGCAACAGCGAAGATCTGATGCAGGATTACATCCACTTTACCGGTCAAAAACCCACGACCGATGCCTTATTAAAGCGCCGTGGTTTAGTCGATTAAACGATTCATTGTAAAAAGGGCCAAAGGCTTGGTAGGGCAACCTATCAAGCCTTTTTTTACGCTATTGTTTTTCGATAATCTTTACTCTAAAATCCCGCCAAATTTGACTGTGGGATAGCTTCTTTATCCCGTATCGACGCCCCTCGAAAATCAGGCTCAGTTCCCCCTCCTTTGAGCCCTTGAGTACAGCTAAAGCGTAGCCTTTTATTATTGGATGTAGCATTAATGGTTTCGCAATTAAGTGAAGCAGTGCTGGATGTGATCGCTGACGCCTTGGTAGACAAAGGCTATATTTTTTTACCCGAGTTAATTCCTCACCCCATTAGCCAAGTATTATTGGAAAAAATCCAAGCAACAGAAATACATGAGCTCAAAGCGGCCTCGATTGGACGTGGCGCTGAGCAGCAGCTCAATCCCGATATCCGCCGCGATAGGATCCAGTGGCTTGAGGAGCAGAGTGAGCCAGATAGCCTCTATCTAGACTTGATGACGCAGTTAAAGGATGGCCTAAATCGTCGCTTATTTATGGGGTTATTCGACTACGAAAGCCATTATGCCGTGTACCAACCCGGCGCCTTTTATAAGAAGCATGTGGATGCACTAAAAGGCAGTCAAAACCGTATCTTAACCACAGTGTTTTTCTTAAATCCCGATTGGACGCCAGCAGATTGCGGCGAGCTGATTATTTACGATGAAACCGATAATGAGATTGAACGCATCGCGCCTAAGATGGGCCACTTTGTGATTTTCTTAAGCGAGCGCTTCCCCACGAGGTGAGTAGAACCTTAGCCCAGCGCAACAGTATTGCTGGTTGGTTTAGGGTGAGTAATAGTGTGCACGGGTTTTAATCTCAGTCAGTTTTGACTTGAGATGGCCAAAGGCTAATTGCGACGTAAAAGCGCAGTGTTTTTAAGTAAACACTGCGCTTTTTTGATCTTAATGGGCTGGGTTATCGACATCCGTCAAATCGATGCCTAAGTTGCTCTCTTTTGCTCGTTTGCGCTGACGCTAGGCTAAAAGGGGGCATCACTATCCGAACTCTTTCGATCCCTGCGTTATTTAGCGGCATCAGAACTAGCCTCATTCGATTCATTAACATGTCATTTTCTAAGGCGAAGCTTAAGGAAATCTTAGCGTCAGCACCTAGAATGAAATTATCAAATCACATTGAAAATAGAGGTTTTTTTATTTTAGATTAATGTTAGGCTAGTAAAAAATGTGCGCAAGGACACACTTTTTAGTCAGCTAATGGAGGCGATACTGTGGGCGAACGCGATCTTTTAGGTTGTTTAACGGGTGAACATGTAGTGCTAGAACCCCTCTCTTTATCCCATGTTGCCGCCTTGAGTTTAGCTGTGACAGATGGCGAGTTGTGGCGTTTATGGTTTACCAGCGTGCCAGAGCCAAGCGAGATGAAAGCCTATGTGACTAAAGCCTTGGATGAGAAAGCACGCGGCGAGAGTTTCCCGTTTGCGGTGCGCGACCGTCTCTCTGGTGAGATTGTCGGCTGCACCCGTATCTGCCATTGGGAGAGCGAGCATCGCCATTTAGAGATTGGTTACACTTGGTATGCCAAGCGCGCCCAGCGCACGGGGATCAATACCGAATCCAAGTTATTACTGCTGACCTTTGCATTCGAAACCCTCGATGCCATTGCCGTCGAGTTTCGCACCCATTGGCATAATCAAGCATCTCGCCAAGCCATTGCCCGCCTCGGCGCCAAGCAAGATGGCGTGCTACGCAACAATAAGATCCTCAAGGATGGCACGATCCGCGATACCGTGGTGTATTCCATTATCGATTCCGAATGGGCCACAGTGAAACACAACTTAGCATTTCGCTTACAACAGCGACCAGTAGAGTAGGGCGGATTGCTGCTTCAAATGGCGATGGTCATTCGCTATTTGGACTCGCAACACGCTTGTAGATTTGAGGTTGGAAAGGCCGATGGCAAACATTATTTCTCGCGCTGACGTATCCCATAGTCATGAGGTTGCCCTGTTATTTAATGAGTATCGGCAGTTTTACGGCTGTAAGGATGATGTCCTCACGGCGGAGCAGTTTATTCGTGCGCGTTTACAGGATGCCTCGTCCGTGGTGTTTATGGCGCGCTCCCCCGAGGGAATGGGGCTGGGGTTTGTGCAGTTGTATCCCAGTTTTTCATCGCTGCGTTTAGCGCCGATTTTTATCCTAAACGATGTGTTTGTCACCCAGCATGCCCGTTGTGTTGGCATCGGTCGGGCGTTGGTGCAACAGGCGGCGGAATATGCCAAAGCCCAGGGCGCTCGCGCCTTAGTGCTGGAGACCCAAAAGGAGAATGTCCGCGCGCAGGGATTGTACGAGGCCTTAGGGTTTGTGCGGGATCAGAAATTTTTAACTTACGAGCTTGAGATCCACTCATTGCTTAAGTAGTTTATGCTTAATTGCTAATAAAAAGGACAACAAGATGTTTAAAGCGTTTGCCGTTGCCGGCTTAATGTTAACCGTGAGCCAGAGCGTAGTCGCCGATGAGGCAGAAAAGGCCTTTAGTAAAGAAGCCATTGAATGTGCTGCTTATTATCAAATCAGTTCCGAGGCCATTGGCGCCATGAATGCCCCGCAAATGCAAGCAGTGGGTGAGCGCTTAAAAACCTCTAAAGTCGAGGCTGAAAATCTGGCGAAGAAGTATCAGTCAGAAGCCGAAGTCACCCAAGCGGTGGCCGACGCTAAAGCGCGCCAGATCCAGAGTTTAGGCGGCTCAAGTAACTTAGGTGCGCTAATGGGCAAATACAAAGAAGAGTGTAAAAACCTGTTAGCCGATCCGCAAAAGCGCCTCGATTACTGGACCATGGCCACCATGTAAGCCTTGCCTGTGATAAACAAAGGAGCCTGAGGCTCCTTTGTGTTATCTGAAGTTTATTTGTTGATTTACTGTGGTTTAGCGTGATTTAGTCTTTATGAATGTGATTCCGCCGATACCTGTGTCATGGCATATGCTATGTGTAATAGCGCACAGCTTTTGTCATTAAGAGTAAGGCTGTTGTAATAGAGTGCCGCTTTGGCGGGTCTTACTCCTTAGATGAGCATGGGCCTGATGGCCGCAAATAAGGGCGAGAGATAACCAATGATCAGTTTGGCGATAGCAACAATCCTGAGCGCAGGTGTGTGCGTTTACCACTTACTGGAGGGGAAACAAAAGCGGCTGCCGAAGCTGATGAGTGCGCCTTTATCTGAGCCAGATAAGCAGTGGTTCGGCGCACTATTTTATTGCCAATCGGTATTCTATGTATCCACTACCGCGGTGTTTTTGGTGTGTGCGCTCAAACTCCTTCCTGAAATGTATGGCTACAGCCTATTGCTGTTTTTGGGGCTTAACTACGGTATGTATGCCATTTGGCTGTTTTACGTGGCGTTGTTATCCCCCCCAAGCTAGTCTGCGACTCCGTTTGCAATCCTTAGTCTTTTTATTGATAGCCTTGCTTGCGGTGCTCAGTCCACTGCAGGTATAAACGCGTTCGTCGAACTAGGATTTCCCCTGCCAATAGACAGTACCTATATCCCTTTGGTTGATTTATGGATAAGGCTGAAGATTCACTTATCTATTTGCTCTATTGATCAATACAATAGGGACTATCTTTGGCAATTTGCTTGGCAGATTTGTCGCGCACTTAGTGGTAGCTCGTAGTGATCGTTGTGCTGTCAACCTCAGGTAATAATAGGGAGATTTCAGATTGCGCCATCTTACCTCGCACGTCTATGAATGGCTGGAACAGGGACATATCACGCCAACCGAGGCAAACGAACTCTATCGACAGTTATCCGTGCCACCCAACGCCGCCAGTTGGCGCAGCTTACTAGCGCAGCTTTTACAATGGGCGGGGGCGTTAAGCTTTGCCTGCGGGGTGATTTTCTTTTTTGCCTATAACTGGCAGTCACTCGAGCGCATGAGCAAGTTTGCGCTGATTGAAGCGGCGCTATTAATTAGCTTTGTCAGCTTTGTCTGGCTGTATTATCGCAGCGCAGCGAAGCAGCTCGTTGACCCTTCTCATTGTTTGTTCGGAGCAACCCTTGCCAATGCTGCGCTGCTGGTGGTGAGCATGTTAGTGGGTGGGCTGCTCGCGCTAGTTGGGCAAACTTATCAAACTGGCGCCGATCCTTGGCAGCTGTTCGCCATATGGGCGCTTGCGATTTTGCCCTTCGCGTGGGTGGCAGGCTTTGATGGTCTTTGGTTACTGCTGGTGGGGCTAGTTAATTTAAGCCTTGGGCTGTATGCCGATACGACTTTGCTCTGGCTGGATGAACAGTTGTGGTTATGTCTCTTTGTGGTCCTTAATCTGACTATCTACTACGGTTTTGTGTTTCTCGGCAGTACCTGCAGACGTTGGCATGCGCCATTTGTAGAGTGTGCGAGTTCATTGATGGCCATGGGGTGCTTTACCTTACTGGTGTGTTGGATGATTTTTGAGCCGAGCGACACTAAGCCGCTGCTGGTTGCGGTGTGGGTTGGTTATTTTGGCCATCTATTGTTTGGATTCTGGTGGTTCAGGCACAAACGATTGCAGGTTTATCCCTTGGCATTGGGTGGCTTTAGCTTGATCAGCGTCGGCGCGGCGTTATTCACCGAACTGCTGTTTCGCAATATCGAGCCCATTGGCGGCTTTTTGTTGATTGGGCTTTACATCATTTTAGCGAGCACAGGCTTAAGCACAGTGTTAAGGCGTTTGCATCGGCAAGCTAAAGCGGGCATCTCGCCTACGCCGACTCCCAGTGAGAATGAGGAGCTAAGCCATGAATAAGCACCCTAATGAGTCGCTGCAAACAAGCGAGATATCTGCGCCGCAATCTCTGTGGCAGAGTTTATATGCTAAGGGCGCCGTGAATACCCTTGAGTTGCCCGATTCCCAAGACATGCCCTGGTATATCGCTTTGATGCAAGGCGGTGCGGCCTGGATAGCCGCTTGGTTCTTATTAGGTTTTATGGTGTCACTTTTCGATAGCCTGTGGGGGCGATTCGAAGGGGGCGCGGCACTTTTTATCGGTGGCAGTTATTTAGGTCTAGGGCTTGCCTTATATTGGGGCGGGCGCCAGCAGCACTTTTTGCAGCAGTTTGCCTTTGCCTCCTGTTTAAGCGGCACGCTTGCTCTAGCTTGGGGGCTGTTTGATTTACTCGGCGATACCTTCAATCTGGCTTGGTATATGAGCATGGCGGCATTGTTTTTACTGCTTTGGGGGATTATCAAGCACGCTGTGGCTCAGTGGGTATTTGCATTTGGCTGTAGTGTCTGCGTCACTGGCTTGTTGGCCGAGTGGCATCTGTTATCGTTAACGCCGACACTCTGGCTATTGCTATCGAGCATTATGCTACTCAATCTTCACCGCACTGGGCACCATTATCAAAGGGCGAGAATGTGGATTTTTGCCACCAGTGCAAATCTGCTCACCATTCAACTCATGCATGTGTTTAGTCTGGATAGCGAGTTTTCGCAGTTGTATGCCGTGGGTTGGCAATCGGGGATAACCGCAGTTCATTTACTGGTCGTGTTTACCATCTGCAGCTTTTTACTCCTGAGTCTTTGTAAACAATGGCAGACCCCATTGACCCATCCCGCCATATTATTTGCGTTTTTAGGGTTAATGCTCATTGCTGCACTGTCTTTCCCTATGCAGGGCTTATCAACGGCTGTGCTGCTGATATTGTTGGGGCACTACGGGCACGAGGCGTGGCTTAAGGGGATGGGAATCGCCTCCGGGCTAGTGTTTGCGGCGGGCTATTATTATTCCCTCGAGACCACTTTGATGCTTAAATCTGTGTATTTAATGGGATTAGGCGGAGTGCTGATTATCGCGAGGCTATTGATGTGGCGCTTTTTTCCGATCACGCAAGTGCAGGTTGCACATAAGGAGCAAGCATAATGGATAAAGCGACCTTAGCATTAAGCCGTTTCCATAAGCGCGCTTTAGTCTTAGTGGTGTTTACCGCCACGGTACTGCTGATAAGCATCAACTGGCGAATCGCTCAGTTTGAGCAGTTATTACAAGATGGCCAAGTGGTACGTTTTGCCTTAGCGCCAGTGGATCCTCGCTCGATTATGCAGGGGGATTATATGGCTTTGGAGTATGCCATTGCACAGGAGGTGCGCGCCGCACTGCCTGAAGGGATGACGCAGGGGCAACTGCTGTTGACGCTCGATTCGCAAAAGGTGGCGCACTTTGTCGGTATTTACCGTGAGCAACCCAAAACGGCTGAGCAACTCACAGTCGATTTTCGTCTGCGTAATCATAGAGTAAAGCTCGCCTCAAATAGTTTCTTCTTCGAAGAGGGCCAAGCAGACCACTTCAGCCAAGCAAAGTATGGAGAATTCAGAGTCAGCGAACGGGGAGAGTTGTTGTTGATGAATCTTCTGGATGAGCAGTTGCAGCCGTTATAGCGGGCAACCCTGATGATCGTTAACAAGATGGTGAGCAATGCTCGCCATCTTCGCTATTTTTCCTAGTCCAATCCGCTAAATCGCCGCCTAAATATCCATCTTAAGTTGCAACTTGCGTGCAACTAATTTGTAACCTTGATTCCCTATAGTATCGTCAGTTTTCGAGGCTAAGCGCTTCGTGAAATCGTAAGTCTTTAACTTCAATACCAATATAAAAAAGATACTTATTAGGGGTCATTATGTTTAATAACAAAACACTGTTGGCGTTAGCCATCAGTAGCGTGTGGGTTTGCCAATGCTGCCGATAATCTGATTATTTCTGAATATGTTGAAGGCAGCAGCAATAATAAAGCCATTGAGCTGTACAACCCAACTGCCAACACTCTCGATTTAAGCCAGTATCAATTGCGCTTCTATTTCAATGGCAGCACCAATGTGGGCACGACTATCGCCCTAAACGGTACCTTAGCCGCAGGTGCGACTTATGTGGTTGCTGATAACGACGCATCGGCGGATATTCTGGCGGTGACGAATCAACAAAGCAGCGCGAGTTTTTTCAATGGTGACGATGCCATTGTGCTGACCTATCAAGACCAAGTGATTGATAGCTTAGGACAAGTAGGTGTCGATCCCGGCACTGAGTGGGGCAGTGGTGATTTATCGACGCAGGACAATACCCTGCGCCGCAATCCCGATCAGCTAATCGCCGATCCTATTATTGATGATGCTGTTAGCTTTAATACATGGTTAGGTTTTGCCAAAGACGATATCTCGGATCTGGGTAAGTTCAGCGCAGGCACCCCCACCGATCCTGTTGAGCCGCCACCGAGTTCATTAGCCTGTGGTGAAGCCTCAACGGCTATCCATGCCCTACAAGGTTCGACCAATGTCAGTCCGTTAAACGGACAAACCTTAGTGGTAGAAGCCATAGTGGTGAGTAACCAAGAAGCTGGCCTAAAGGGCATCTTCGTGCAAATGGCCGACAACGAAGCCGATAACGATCCTCAAACCTCTGAAGGGGTGTTTGTTTATACCGGTAATGCGCCTACGGGTTACGTGGCGGGCGACCGTGTACGCTTAAAGGCTAAAGTCACTGAATATCAAGGCTTAACGGAACTGACTACCGTTGCCGATCATAAACTGTGCGCCGCAGGACAAACCCTTCCCATTGCCGCCGTGGTGACATTACCAGTGAATTCAAGTGATGACTTTGAACCCTTTGAAGGCATGCGCGTCCGCTTTAGCCAAGATCTGGTGGTGAACGAAGTCTACAACTTGGGCCGCTATGGTGAAATTTCACTCGGTAGCAGCCGTCACTTTATTGGGACGCAAGTCGCTGCGCCAGGTGCCGATGCCTTGGCCGTCACTGCGGCCAATCTTAAAGACAGTATTTTACTCGACGATGGCTTAACGGCTCAGAACCCTGATCCTGTGATTTTCCCTGCGCCAGGTTTAAGCGCGTCGAACACTGTGCGTGTGGGTGACAAAGCCACGAGCCTGACGGGCGTCATGCACTATGGCTTTAATCTTTATCGCATTATGCCGACTGAGCCAGTTAATTTTGTGGCGGAAAATCCTCGTCCACAATCGCCAGTACTAGCCGAAGGCGGCAACCTGAAAGTCGCCAGCTTTAACGTACTGAACTACTTTAATGGCGATGGACAGGGCGGTGGTTTCCCTACTGCGCGCGGTGCCAATACCCTGAGTGAGTTTGAGCGTCAAAAAGCGAAGATTGTCAGCGCTATGGTGGGGATCAGTGCCGATGTGTTTGGTCTGATGGAAATCGAGAACGATGGCTTTGGCGCTAACTCGGCGATTGCCGATCTCGTGTCGGGCCTCAATGCCGCCGTGGGCGAAAATCGCTATGCCTATGTTATTCCAAAGGTCAATGGCAGCAACTTAAGCGCGATCGGTACGGATGCGATTACCGTCGGTTTAATTTATCGCAGTGACAAGGTGAGCCCTCAGGGTGATGCGCGTATTTTATCGAGCGCTAACTCTCCCTTAGATGACGCCGGCCAGCCGCTGTTTGACGACAGCAAAAATCGCCCTATGTTGACTCAAGCCTTCGCGCTAAACGGCAGTGATGAAAGTGTAGTCGTTGCGGTTAATCACTTGAAATCTAAGGGCAGTGAGTGTGCTGGCGATCCAGATATGAACGATGGCCAAGGTAACTGCAATATTACCCGTACCCGCGCAGCAACGGCGGCAGGGCAGTGGATTGCCGCGCAGTATCCAGAGCAAGGCGTACTGCTGATTGGCGACTTAAACTCCTACGCTAAGGAAGATCCGCTAAGCGCATTGGCTAACGCTGGCTTTAGCGAGTTGTTTGCAAAACTCGAAAAAGCCAATCCTTATTCCTATGTATTCTCGGGTGAATCTGGGCAGTTAGACCATGCGCTGGCCAATGCCGCGTTAGTGGATAAAGTCCTAGATGTGACCGAGTGGCATATCAATACCGACGAGCCGCGGGTGTTAGATTACAACGAAGAGTTCAAGACGGCTGCGCAGGTGCAAGATCTGTACGCCAGTGATGCTTATCGCTCATCGGATCATGATCCTGTGGTGATTTCTCTGCTGCTCGAAGCGGAAAAGGTGGCTCCTGAGGCCAGCTTCACTCAGGTTGTGAATGGTGCGAGTGTGCAATTGACGTCAAGCTCCATTGATAGCGACGGTCAAATCGTCTCTACTGAGTGGGACTTTGGCGATAATAGCCAAGCCATGGGCGAGTCGGTATCCCACACCTATGCGCAAACTGGTGATTATCTTGTGACGTTAACCGTGACCGATAATGACGGCTTAAGCCATAGCAGCTCACAAATGGTGTCTGTCGTGGTTGAGAACGTGAAGAAACCACCCGTTGCGCAAATTCAGCACATCAATTTATGGCTAGTCGATATGTTTATTTCGACCAGCTATGACACAGACGGTGTGATCAAGCAGCATAAGTGGAAGTTTGATAACGGTAGCCGTGCAAGTGGTCCTGTGGTGTTTCGTCAAGCTCGCCGCGGACTCCATACGGTCGAGTTAACCGTGAAAGACAATGATAAATTAACGGATACCACGTCACTGACGTTCCGTTAAGCGTTAGCCCCTTTCTTTAAATATCAAAAGCCTGCTATTGCAGGCTTTTTTACGTTTATTCACTTACTTAATGACTATCTTAACTGACTGTATCAACTGACCATAACGTGCTCTAAATTCAAACTAAGTCGATTTAAGTATCTATCCGCTTGCGCTAAGATGAAGCCACTTAAGGATTTTTACTCACAGGGAGCAGGCGCATCACAATGAATGCAGACACCTTGGCGTACCTCAATCAGCATCAATTAACCTCGGTGATGAGCCTCACTAAATGGCGTCAGCTGGAGCTGGCACTCCATGAAAAGCCAGAGTTTGTGCCCCATGTGCGTTATAAGCTGCTGGAAGATGAAGGGCCAAATCCAGGTTTTACGCCAGTGTGGTGGGACGAGTTACTCGCGATTTGCGAGCGGATTGAATGGCTTGAGATTGACCCGCTCAAAAGAGAACACCGCGGCAGATTACTGCCGGAAAAGACCACGGATTTTACTGATTATATCGAGGCGCAACTGCACAAGTATCGACTCCCCTACAGTAAAGAAGCACAAGGGCTCAGAATTTGGGGCTATCTTCGCCCCGATGCGGCGATGCCAGTATTTTGTATTGCACCTGGTGGCGAGACGATAAAGGAAGCGTAAGCAAGTTCAGACGGCAGATAAAAAGCGGGGCGCTAATTGATTAGCGCCCCGATAAGGATTAAAGCACGATATAAAGCGGCCAGCCGAGTAGACCAACGAGTCCTTCTTTATGCTCAAATCTTTCTAAACGCTCAGGTGAGGCATCACTAAGCAGCAGTTCGCGGTAGCTTTTCGCGAAATTCAATGTACGCAGCAATGCTGGCGCAAAGTTTTTACCCAAATCTTTACCGATAGTCTCGGCCAGCTCCGCGGGGAGTTCCGCCAAGGCTTTTTGGGTTTGCTCCTCGATATACTCAAGGCTAAACCATTCGTCCTGCAAGCTGATTTTGGCGATGCGCTTTTTCAGATCTTGTCTGACTTTGGCATTATCAAATAACATCCGATACAGCACTGCTTCGGCCAATACGCTCTCCAGATTTAAGAAATCTAAAGGATCATAGCTGGTTTGGGCATAAAACTGTGCCATAAGTGCCGCAATCGATTGCTGACGTTGGTGCTCGGCCAAGGCATCCTGGTAGGCCTCATAGCCCAGCCACTCTTCTGCATCAGGCGGCGTAGACACTTGTTCCAGCAGGAATTTATCCACATCACCATAGAGCGACTTACCGTTAGCCAGCTTATGTTTGCTGACGACGCTGAGCATGCTCCAACCCTTTTGGAAGCATTTGACCACGCCGTCGCTGGTGAGCAATATACGCACCGCTTGCTGTTGATCCTGATCAGAAAGTTCCATTAATCCGAGACTGACGACGCCAATGACATCGTGCGCCGCCTGTTCCAGTAAGTGCATCTTGTACTTGTTGTAGAACTTATCCGCCAATTTGAGGCTCATCAAAATGGCTTTAGATTTGATTTGTGCGAGCTGCTCACCACTAAGGGTGTCGTCTGCTTGGCCTTTGGCCAACACCTTGCTCAGGTATGGACCTTGGTCTAAATCACGCAGTACCAGTTGCATCTAGGGGTCCTTAATCTAAAAAGCTAAACATATCATCCACTTCTGCGTATTCGTCCGTGACTTGGTTTTTCTCTTTCGCTTGGATAACCAGTTCATTGACGAACTTATTAATGATCATCTCCCAGCCAGAGCTTTCGTTACGCAGCAGGTTTTTAATGGCTTTTTCTACATCGGGTGCCAGCTCATGGATTAACGCCATCAGACTACGTGGGTCATCTAGGCTTAAGCTATGGGCTTCTTCACTGTCGACACGGCTGTCATAGCCGACGGTGTCGGTATCTTCTTCATCGTCATAATAATCGTTGAAGTGGTCTTCATCGTCGTGGCGCTCACCCAACATCATCTCGATAAAGGGGATAGACAGATAGAAGAGGCCGGCGGGATCTTCGGCAATGCACTCTAAAATAGCGGTTTGTTTTTCTTCGCTGTCTTGGATGCGAATTAAATAGGTCAAAAAATCAAAGGTATGCTGAATGAGTTCTTCGGCATTGTTTTTGATTTTTTCTTCCCAATACAAAGGTTGCTGACAGACGATGTCGCGAATTTGCTCAGGGGTCATTAGCTCCGACATAATTGACGGGCAGGAGATATCGTGGTGACTGTTGATTTGCGTCAGGGTCACAATATCCATTTTTTCAATGACTTCGACTAATTGCTCATCGTTCATTGTGGTGGCGATGAGTTCGAAACGTTTACTGGCCTGTTTTGGCTCGACATCGGCGAGCTCTTTAATCTCGGCAACGGTTATTTCAATGAGACTAGTGTTCATTAGCGGTCCTCATCATCGTAGTGATCGTAGTAGCCATCTTCCTCTTCGCCGTCATCATCGTCGTCATCGGAATAATCGGCGTAATCACTGTCTTCGTCTTCAAAATCATCGTCAGCGCTGCGTTTAGGCGCAGGTGCACTTTTGCCTTGGTTTTCCAGTAGATAGAGTACGGCGCAGCTTTCAATCAATAAATCTTCTGAATAGGCGCGCACCGCCTGCACTAATGGGACATCGGCATTGTTAAAGCCAATAGTGACCTTGAACTCGTCCCACTCGGGTTGCGTCGCGGTGTTAATCCAGTGAGCCCACTTAAGCTTGGCGTCACTTGGAAATTTTACTCGGCCATAGAGTGCCACAGGCAGGTACTCGGGTACCGACTCGAGCATTTTAGGATCGGCCTGTAATACTTTTTTGATTTGACTGGTAAATTGCTCCAATGCTTTGGGCGTATCCGGGTCATCATAGGACTCGATATTGTCGTAGGCATTGGTCTTAAGCTCATTAATGCGTGAGATATTCAGTTTTTTGGCCATGGGCATGTCTCGAAATAAAAAGCTATCAAACAAACAGCTTCTCAAAATAAACCGTGTTGCAATAAAAGGTCCAAATTAAGGGGCTTGGCAAACTAAGCTCATTAATTTGGCACTCCCAGCGTTGCACTGGAAATAACCCGCTTAAGGGTAAAACTGATCCCATAATTCGCGCATCGCGCCATTGGGATCGGTTACGATCACATTGTTGAAGTCTCGGATAAACGCATTTCTAAGCTTGGGATCTGAGAGCACTTCATAAGCTTTTTAACGCGCTCAAGTTGTTGTGATGCTTGCTCTTTTTCTTCATCAGAGGCACCTAACAACTTATCGGGATGGTATTTGTTTGAGAGCCGGCGATAGGCTTTTTTAATGTCGTCTTCTTTGGCGCTAGGTTTGATACCGAGCACACTAAAGTGGTTAATCATATTTGTACCTGCAGGCGATGGGTTGGTATCGCAAGATAAAAGGCTAAGTGCTGATTATCTGTCAATTTGTGGAATTATGATTAGTCAGCGATGGATCATAGCAGAAATGCGTATTGGGCGGCAAACGACTCTGTTGGCATTTATGACTGAAATCCTGGCATTTATCAGGCTTGATGAAAATCGCCGACGCTTTTGGAAATGAGATTGGTATAGCAGACCAAAACAGGGGAAAAGAATTAGTAATGGGTAAGCAGTTGCCATTCATTTATACGAATTTTAGATACAAAAAAACCAGCTTAATGCTGGCCTAATGATATTAAATTGATAATTGGTTGCGGGAGCTGGATTTGAACCAACGACCTTCGGGTTATGAGCCCGACGAGCTACCATGCTGCTCCATCCCGCGTCCGATTAACACTGTTAATAACTGTTTTAATTCTGTCATCTAAGAATTGGTTGCGGGAGCCGGATTTGAACCGACGACCTTCGGGTTATGAGCCCGACGAGCTACCAAACTGCTCCATCCCGCGTCCGAGTAACGCTGCGAATAACTGTTTTTATTCTGTTATCTAAGAACTGCCCAAGGGCGATTTCTTTTTATAAGCATATACATCTAGATTGGTTGCGGGAGCTGGATTTGAACCAACGACCTTCGGGTTATGAGCCCGACGAGCTACCAAGCTGCTCCATCCCGCGTCCGATATCTATCTGTATTACTTACCTTTGCTTTAAATTGGTTGCGGGAGCTGGATTTGAACCAACGACCTTCGGGTTATGAGCCCGACGAGCTACCAAGCTGCTCCATCCCGCGTCCATCTTCAAAGCGGGGCGAACTATAACGGCAGTGCTGTGGCATTGCAAGGAGGAATTCTAAAAAAACGGGTGAATGCTTAAATATAAAGCGTAGTGCGGGGAATTCGTCCAGTCTTGGCCGTTATCAGGGATTTGAGCGAGTTAAATGTGGGGTAACTGCCTGACTAAATCGAGTTTCGGCGAATAACTGTTTATCTTTTATGTCGCTTCACAGGTATAATGTCGCTTTGATTTTGACTGCGTATTGATTATCCCATGCTTAATTTTTTTGCTGCCGCCCCTAAGGGCTTTGAATATAGCTTAGCCCAAGAACTGACAGAATTTGGTGCGACTGAGATTAAAGAGAGTGTTGCCGGTGTCTATTTTACCGCGCCGCTTGCCTTAGCTTACCGTATTACCCTGTGGACACGTTTGGCCAGCCGTATCGTGCTGGTGATCTATAAGGGCCCCTGTGAGTCGGCGGAGCAATTATATAACGCAGCTTATTGTATTGATTGGTCAGCTCATTTCTCCAATCGCAACACCTTTAGTATCGATTTTCACGGCACTGGCGGCTTTATCAACAACACCCAGTTTGGTGCGTTAAAGATTAAAGATGCGATTGTTGACCGTTTCCGTGATGACGGTGATGCCCGTCCAAACGTCGCCCGTATTGATGCCGACATTAAAATCGACGCCCATTTCCGTAATGGGGTGATTACCATTGCGATGAACTTCTCGGGACCTTCTTTACATCAACGCGGTTATCGCTCTACGACTGGTGAAGCCCCATTAAAAGAAAACCTCGCCGCCAACATGTTAGTGCGCAGTGGCTGGAAAGCCGCGCCAACCACCTTGCTCGATCCTTTCTGCGGCAGTGGTACTGTACTGATTGAGGCCGCATTAATGGCTGCCGATATTGCTCCAGGGTTGCAGCGCAGCCGTTTTGGTTTTGAGCATTGGCGCCGTCACGATAAAGCCACCTGGCATGAGATTTTAGAAGAGGCCAAGGCGCGTGCATCCTTAGGTGTAAAGCGCTGCGACGTGAAGTTCTACGGCTCGGATATCGATTCGCGCTTAGTGGCACTGGCAAAACGCAATGCGCAAAACGCCGGTGTACTTGAACTGATTGACTTTAAAGTGGCAAATGCGCTGAATGTCGAGCCGCCCGCTGGTGAAGGTTACTTGATTACTAACCCTCCCTACGGTGAGCGTTTAGGCAGTGTCTCTGAGCTATTGCAGCTGTATTACCAATTAGGCGACAAGTTTAAAAAGGAGTTTGGCGGCTGGAAAGTAGCCATGCTCTGTAGCGATATTGAGCTGATTTCGGCGCTGAAACTCAAAGCCGATAAGCAGATGAAGATGTTTAACGGTGCGCTAGAGTGTGCCTTTAACCTTTATACCTTGCACGCGCAAAGCACTCGCCGTGATACGCCCGTATTGCCAGAAGGTGTGGACATTGCCGATATCGCACCAGCGTTTGCGAACCGTATTAAGAAAAACGCTAAGCAATTAGAAAAGTGGGCGAAAAAAGAAGGTATCGACAGTTACCGTTTATATGATGCCGACATTCCCGAATATAACGTAGCGGTCGACCGCTATTTAGACCATATCGTGGTGCAGGAATATATGGCGCCGGCCAGCATTCCAGAGGCCGTGACAAAACGCCGTTTAAGCGATGTGCTCTTGGCTCTGCCTGCTGCGATTGGTGCCGAACCGCATAAGATCACTATGAAGACCCGTGAGCGTCAAAAGGGCACCAATCAATATCAAAAGCTGGATGAGCGAAAGCTTGAACTTATCACCACCGAATATGGCGCTAAGTTTAAGCTGAACCTGACGGGCTATTTGGATACAGGCTTGTTCCTTGACCACAGATTAACCCGCCGTTTAGTGGGACAAAAATCGAAAGGGCGCCGGGTATTGAACCTGTTCTCTTACACAGGTTCTGCCTCTGTGCATGCCGCATTAGGTGGCGCTAAGTCGGTCACGACGGTTGATATGTCAAACACCTATCTGGCGTGGGCGAAGGAAAACTTTGCGTTAAATGACCTCAGTGGCAAGCAGTATGAGTTTGTGCAGGCCGATTGTTTGCAATGGATCCGCGATAGTGCGCTCGATAAATCTGCGCAATATGATTTGATTTTTATCGATCCGCCGACCTTCTCTAACTCCAAGCGGATGGAAGATTCCTTCGATGTGCAACGTGACCATGTGAATTTACTGGGCATGCTCATCAAGCTGTTAAGTCCAAATGGTGAGATAGTGTTCTCCAACAACAAACGCAAGTTTAAGATGGACACCGAAACCTTGGCCAAGATGAAAATCAAAGTGGAAAACATCGATGATCTGACCTTGCCGATGGATTACAAGCGCAATCCCCATATCCATAACACTTGGCTTATCACCCATGCATAATGTACTGCAAGCGGGTTACATTCTATACCACACCGAAGGGTGTCACTTATGTGAACAGGCTGCAGCATTGCTTAATGCCGCCGAGGTGTCCTTTACGGCCATCGATATTTGTGATGATGAAGCCTTAGCTGAACGTTATGGCGTGTGTATTCCCGTGGTGAAGGCCGCGGATGAGCGTTGCCTCTTTTGGCCCTTTGACGCTACCCAATTACAAGAATTTTTAGGAGCTTAGTTTGAGTCTGGTTCGTATCAATAATGGCTCGTTAGCCTATGGTTACACTCCGTTGCTGCAAAATGCCGATTTCACCATCGAGCGCGGCGAGCGAGTGTGTATTGTTGGCCGCAACGGCGCGGGCAAGTCGAGTCTATTGAAGATTTTATCCGGCGATGTGCTGCTCGATGAAGGGGAATTCAACATCGACAACAGCGTCACAGTTAGCCGTTTGCAACAAGATCCACCGAAGGCGGAGCAGGGCTCGGTCTATTCTTATATCGCCGCGGGCTTAAAGGAAGTCGGTGAAGCGTTAGAGCAGTACCATCAACTGTCCCATGATGTGGCCTTTGCCGAGCCTGAGCAGATGGAGCGCATGCTCAATCAAATGCAAAAGCTGCAGGAGACTTTAGATCATCACAACGGCTGGCAGCTTGACTCGCGCATCAAACAAAATTGTGAGTTGTTAGGCCTCGATCCCGATAAATCCTTGAGTGAATTATCCGGCGGTTGGCAGCGTAAAGTAGCGCTTGCCCGCGCCCTCGTGAGTCAGCCGGATTTATTGCTGCTCGATGAACCGACAAACCACTTAGATATCGATACCATCGAATGGCTGGAAAAATTCCTTTTGGATTTCCAAGGTGCCATTGTATTTATCAGCCACGACAGGGGCTTTATTGCCCGTATGGCAACTCGCATCGTCGACTTAGACCGCGGCGTAGTGACCTCATGGCCGGGGAATTACCAAGCTTATCTCGATGGTAAGCAGGAGTGGCTCCGAGTCGAAGCCGAGAAAAATGCCTTATTCGATAAACGATTAGCCGAAGAAGAAGTTTGGATCCGCCAAGGCGTTAAGGCCCGTCGTACCCGCAACGAAGGCCGCGTGCGTGCATTGAAAGCACTGCGCCAAGAACGCAGCGAACGCTTGAATCGTCAGGGCAATGCTAAGATGGCGGTGGCCGATACCGATCGTTCGGGTAAGTTAGTCTTCGATGTGAAGGACTTAAACTACAATCTGCCCGATAAAAATCTAGTTAAAAACTTTAATACGACAGTACTTCGCGGGGATCGTATTGCGCTTATCGGCCCTAACGGCTGTGGTAAATCGACCCTTATCAAGCTGTTGATTGAAAAGTTACAACCCCAATCGGGTGAGGTAAAAGTCGGTACTAAGTTAGAAATTGCCTATTTCGACCAATACCGTGAGGCGCTGGATCCTGAGCAAACCGTTGAAGACAACGTGGGTGAGGGTAAAAAGACCATCACCATTAATGGTCAAGATCGTCATATCTTAAGTTATCTGCAGGATTTCCTGTTTTCGCCGATGCGCGCTCGTACGCCTGTGAAGGCATTATCGGGTGGTGAGAAAAATCGTTTACTCTTGGCTAAGCTCCTTATTCGTCCGGCCAACCTGATCATCCTCGACGAACCGACAAACGATCTTGATATTGAGACCCTAGAATTGCTAGAGTCGCTGCTGACTGAATATCAAGGCACACTGTTACTTGTGAGCCATGATAGGGCCTTTATCGATAACACTGTCACCAGCAGCTGGTGGTATGCGGGTAATGGGCATTGGAGCGAGTATGTTGGTGGTTATCAAGACGCGATTGACCAAGGGGCAAAGTTTTATTCTGAGGAACCTAGTCAGCCAAACACGGTCGAAGCTCCTGCGACAGCAAAAACCGCTGAGGTGAAAGTGGCTGAGCCCGCCAAAGCCGCGAAAAAACTGTCCTATAAGTTACAGCGTGAATTAGAGGCCATGCCTGAGTTGATGGAGAAATTAGAGGCAGAAATCCTCGAATTGCAAACCACAGTGGCGCGCCCAGATTTTTATAGTCAGGCACAGGATAAAATCAATCCGATATTGAACCTGTTGGCAGATAAAGAAAAACAATTGGAAGTTTGCTTCGAGCGATGGGAAGAGCTTGAGTCACTGAAGTAAACCAATAATAAAAATGGGAATAGAATTAATGAAGTCAAAGTTGGATAAAGCCCTCTCCTTGGTTGCCTTAGGTGTCCTTGGCGTATTACACAGTGCCCATGCTGCACCCGTCTATGAAATTGTTAACCTTGATAATTATGATCTGCAAGGCACGCTCGAAGGCACTCGCAACGGTTATGCCTTAGGCGTGAATGCTAACGATGAGTTGGTCGGTATCGCCAAAGGTAAGAAAAACTCAGTACTTCAGATGTGGAAGGCGGGGTTATTGACGTCGAAGATGGTATTGCCCCTGAGGAAACCATTACTTATTCGATTACGTCTGCCATTATTGCCAATAACTTTGCTTTTATCGCTGCACAAAATGATGCCGCTGGCGCATGGTTACCGACCTTTGACAGTATCAATGGCACTACGCCACCGAGTGATACTTCGGTCGTTAACTCAGTCGATACCTTTTACTATGGCATCAACGATGCTGGCGTGAAAGTGGGCAGTATGACTGCACCTGAAAAGAAAACGGAAAATACCGCGACTACGGATGATACTGCGGATTACTGGTATTACCGTGATTATGAATATCGCGGAGTTGCCAAAGTAGGCGATAGCGAAATCCCATTGCCCCCTCCTTATACTCAATATGTTAAAGATGACAAAACCGTTGAGTTAGGCGGTTGGTCTGCGGCAACTGCGATCAACAATAACAATTTAGTTGTTGGTTATGTTAGTACTGATATCAGTAAATATGGTGGCGATCGTGTAGCCTACTGTTTAAGCACAGATAACACGTTACCGTTAGATGTATGTATTCAGCGCGAGCAATATCCGAATACTCAAGGTACGCGCAATATTCAGTACCAAACCCGTGCCTATGTGTGGCAACTGGATAATGGCGTAGCAACTGGCACTGCTTTACCTTTAGGATTAACCCCTGCAAGTAATAATACCTTAACCTTTACCGCTCAAGCTCTGGGTGTAAACAATGAAGGTGTAGTCGCCGGACGCTCGCACGTGTACCGTAACGGTAATACCGATAGATTACGCCAAGATGCGGCTTATTGGAGTAAAGATGCCGAGGGCAACTATCAATATCATTGGATCCCAATGGGTGAGTCCATTTCAAGCTCTATCGCCTATGATGTGAATGACAACGGTATTCTTGTTGGTAGCTATCGCAGTTATATCCAAGGTTATCCACGTGATAAATTCTTCTACTTTGATATCAATACGCCTGAAGTCGCTTATGTCACGCCGAATGATTTTGCATCAACGACCACTGATCTTTCGAGCAAACCCAAAGATATCAATAATAAAGGCCAAGTTGTTGGTTATATTGAAACTACCTACGATAAGGAAAAACCACGTCCCAAGGCGGGCTTTCTCTACGAGAAATCTACTGGGGAGTTCAGTAACCTCAATAACTTGCTGACCTGCGAATCCAAAGGCTTTGAAAAAGGCTCTGATGGCAATTGGACTCGCCATCAGGTCGAAGTGCAGGACGGTACTGGCAAGGTGCTAAGCTACAACAGCGATATTCTCGTTGTTGAAGCCGCAAGCATTAATGAAGATGGCACTATCGTAGGTACCGCCTTTATCCGTAAACCTTCTTACCAGTTTGACTCGGATGGCAATGTTATCGTAGGTGAGAATGGTCTTCCCCTGTTTGAACTTAGCGGTAACGGTGACCCTGTAACAGCCTATATTCCGCGTATGGTGGTGCTCAAGCCATCTACTAATGGTGAAGCTTGTACTGTGGATGAAAGCACTGACACGGGTAATTACGAACGTAAGGGCGCAGCATCTCTTGCTTGGTTACTTGCCTTACCTTTAGTTTGGTTACGTCGTCGAGTTCGCTAATTTTTCAGCTTGAATTCAGACTCAAAAAATCGAGGCAAATTGCCTCGATTTTTTTTAACCATGATCTCAATAGTTTAATAAATAGTCGATA
Source organism: Shewanella seohaensis (assembly GCF_025449215.1). Classification (NCBI taxonomy): domain Bacteria; kingdom Pseudomonadati; phylum Pseudomonadota; class Gammaproteobacteria; order Alteromonadales; family Shewanellaceae; genus Shewanella; species Shewanella seohaensis. The sequence goes on along the minus strand of NZ_CP104900.1, from coordinate 3,402,913 downwards.
AAATGGACGATTTTTTGATTGATCTCGGCGCTGAAAAGCACTATTTCTATGGATGAAGCTGTTGCTTCTATTTCACGTAGAACAGAGGACGCTTGCATGAAAAGACAAAAACGAGATCGTTTAGACAGAGCTTTTTCCAAAGGATTCCAAGCGGGTATTGGGGGTCGATCTAAAGAGCTTTGTCCTTATGCAAATCTTGATTCGCGATCACAGTGGTTAGGTGGTTGGCGTGAAGGTGTGGATGGCCGAGTTAATGGGCTATTTAATAAATAACGAGTGTTTCTCGTGGATTAAATAGCCCAGAACAGACAGAGTAATGCAGCATAATTGCCCTCAGATGAGGGCATTTTTGTATCGAGTCGTGTAGGGTACTGCAGCGATTAGAAGGTAGAAGTGTCGCTAAATACGCCAACTTTTAAATCAGTCGCACTATAAATTTGACGACCATCGACTTCAAGAATGGCATCGGCAATACCCATGACCAATTTACGATGAATGGTACGTTTGATGTTTAGCTTGTAAGTCACTTTTTTCGCGCCAGGTAACACTTGTCCGGTAAATTTCACTTCACCGACGCCCAGTGCGCGGCCTTTACCCTCGGCGCCTTCCCAACCAAGGTAAAAACCGACTAACTGCCACATAGCGTCTAAGCCTAAACAACCTGGCATTACTGGGTCGCTGATGAAGTGGCAGCCAAAGAACCATAGATCTGGATTAATATCGAGTTCAGCAACAATTTCACCTTTGCCAAATTCGCCGCCGTTATCGTTAATGGTGATGATCCTGTCGATCATCAGCATATTATCTACGGGTAGACGAGGCGAGTTTGGACCAAATAATTTCCCATGACCACAGGCGATGAGTTCTTCTTTATTGAAACTGTTTGCTTTATTCATTGTTTTACTACTCCAGCAATAAGAGCGCCAAGATTAGCGAACACGTGTAAGCTAAACAACTCCGATCAGCTAATTAATGGCGAAATAATCCCAGTTTTGCGAGTAACCTCGTCATAAAACTAATTTCTTCCTCGCCGTTCCCCGCGAGCTTATCGAGCCGTTCTTGCACTAGGCCATACAAGGAGTCGGCAGGGAAGTCATTATCTTCATTGGCAACTCCAGCTGGCATCTGCATCAATAGTTCCACCGCTTCGTCCATATGCTCAATTGCATAGATATGGAATTGGCCTTTGCCTACAGCTGTTATCACTTTAGGAGCGAGATTAAGTTGCAGAACGTTCGACTTAGGCATAATCACGCCCTGTTCACCCGTGAGACCGCGTCGTTCACACAGATTGAAGAAGCCTTCAATCTTCTCATTAATGCCGCCGATAGCTTGCACATTGCCGAATTGGTCCAAGGCGCCAGTAATGGCGAGCGACTGGATAATCGGCTGCTCGGCAATGGCTGACATCAAACAGCAATACTCGGCGAGCGAGGCACTATCACCATCGATCTCTTGATAGGACTGCTCGAATACGATGTTGGCATTAAGGTGTAGCGGGGCGTCACGTCCAAAAATGCGATACAAACAGGCAGAAAGGATCATCATACCCTTGGCGTGGATATTGCCACCCAGCTCGGACTTTCTTTCAATGTCTGCCACTTCGCCATCACCATAGTGCACGGTTGCGGTGATCCGCGCGGGTTCGCCGTAACTATGGTCAATCGCATCGATAACCGTCAGGCCATTAATCTGTCCTACCATAGCGCCTTCAGTTGGCAGATTTATGAAATTGTCATCAAAACTTTGCCCAGAAAACTCTTCTGAGCTGTTATGGCGGTAGTTGGCTTGCTCGAGCGCGTGTTCAATACTGGCGGCATTGATAGTGGCTTTGCCGCGATAGACCTTAGCCTGAGCCATTAATTGGGCAAAATCGAGCATTGAGAGGCTTAAACGGCGTTGATGTTCTGTCAACCTCGCACTGTGTCTAAACAGTGGCGCAAGGCTTGATTGCTCTAAAGCAACCTCAACACTCTGAGCTACGGCTTGTAACCAACTGGCATATTGCACTTCTTTAAAGCGGGTCAGATCGAGTTCACTCGCCAGCTCTGCCAGCAAACTAAAGTGGCGCTGAAATTGCCAGTCCTCTGAGCGGACTTGGCTGTAAATTAAGCTTGCGCCAATCAGAATGATTTTACAATTTAGCGGAATAGGGCTCAGGTGGCTGCTTATCTGATAGGATTTTTGCGTCAGAATTTGCATCACCAGATCCCATAGGCTTTCGCGTTTCCACAGAGATTCGGCGCAGATAAACACATAGTGGCACTGGGCGAGTGCACCGGGTTGATATTTGCTGCCATTTGCCGATTGCACCATGCGGCCGAGTAGATCGGCACGGCGGATATTGCCACTCAGGTAACGGTAACTGACATTTTTCTCGGCAATGGCGCCTTGATTGTCGAGCGGCGCGTCATACTGCCATTGGAATTGAATCGCTTTTTCTACAGGACGAGCCGCCACTAAATAAGCGTTGGATAACGGCTCGATGGTTTCCATGAGGGCTTGCATGATTAATTGTCGGTCAATGCCGGGGAAATCGGCGAGGTACAGCTGTTGATCGGCAATGGCGTTATGTAACTTAAAGGCATCCAACACACGTTCTTGCCCTAAAAGCAGGGCTTTTAACCCTGTGGCCGATTGCGGCAGGGTAGGAAGGTTAAATTCAGGCGCGAGTGAGGATGATGGTATCAAGAGTGAATTCATATAAGCATTTACCATGAAAAGTTACCGCGATTTTACCATACCAAGACGGCAAGTCTCTTACTGTATAGGTGTTTTTGCGTTGGTTTACTCAGATATTGCTGAAAATTTGTTGGCTATTTGCCTGAAAAAACATCTTGGTGAGCATAAGATGAGCATTTGACACGATATTGAAAAATTGCTGTTTACAAGCACCGATGATGCTTATATTATTTGCGCCATTCGGAGGGGTGGCAGAGTGGTTTAATGCACCGGTCTTGAAAACCGGCGTGGGTTTATAGCCCACCCAGGGTTCAAATCCCTGCTCCTCCGCCATATTTTACGGAAAAGCCATCAGCAATGATGGCTTTTTTGTTTTTGCAATTTAGGAAGTTGAACCCTAGGGTTCCTCATTCTAAGCGCCGCTCCTCGGCCATATTTCACGAAATGCCATCAGCGATGATGGTTTTTTGTTTTTGCCATTTGAACTTTCAGGCTCCTCAGTCTAAGCGCAGCGCCTCCACCATCTTCACTTAATCCCATCAGCGGTGATTGATACTTTGTTTGTAAAATTCGACTCTTGGTTCTGCATGCGAACCTTGCCATCTTTCTTTACTGTATTTGAGTGTTATATGAACAGAGCTGGCTCCACCAACTCAGTGTTGTTTGGCAGATGGGGGCACATGGAGTCACTTGGGCTATACGAATACCTATTTGCTAAGGTTAACGCCCATTTACTTAAGCAAACTCGTATTTACCTTGAGGGTTTCTTCCTACCTTCTTAACTACTTATAAGTGCAGGCATCTACATCGCCAATTTGTCTTCACACGCATATAGCGCTTTGAGTCGCGGGACTTTTTATTAAATGCCTATATCGGCTATATAAAGTGGCTACTTTAAGGGGGGCGAGCTAAAGGGACGTGTGTATTGAGCGCAGCCTGTTTGCGCCTAAGTAGCTATAAGTGTGAACACAGGGACTTTTGGATGAAGATTAGACGTTATTCGATGATTTTATCGACGACTGCATATCAAATCGCCAATCAATTCAATTAATAATAAATTTAGGTTTACAACCTGAGGGGAGATAGCTATTATCTCGCTCGTTCGGAGGGGTGGCAGAGTGGTTTAATGCACCGGTCTTGAAAACCGGCGTGGGTTTATAGCCCACCCAGGGTTCAAATCCCTGCTCCTCCGCCATATTCTACGGAAAAGCCATCAGCAATGATGGCTTTTTTGTATTTGCAATTTAATAAGTTGAACCCTAGGGTTCCTCATGCTAAGCGCAGCTCCTTCGCAATACTCCACAAATAAACCATCAGCGATGATGGCTTTTATGTCTTTGCAATTTAGTAAGTTGAACCCTAGGGTTCCTCATGCTAAGCGCAGCTCCTTCGCAATACTCCACAGATAAACCATCAGCAATGATGGCTTTTTGTTTTTGCAATATAGTAAGTTGAACCCTAGGGTTCCTCATGCTAAGCGCAGCTCCTTCGCAATACTCCAAAGATAAACCATCAGCAATGATGGCTTTTTTGTTTTTGGCATTTGCACCCCAGGTTCCTCAACTAAGTGCTGCTTCTCTGCCAGATTAAGTCTAAAGATCGTTAAGCAATTTGCGTTCTTTTGGATTCTCAGGCTTCTATTCTATGGTGTTTAAAACTTGCGGCATTGAGCACACTCTTGGTTATTTGCCGTGAATGCCGAAACCAGTAGCGCCCTAAGCGCAGAATTTAAACTGGGTTAATGAGTCCGTTGTTCCTTTAAATATCATCTAGTTAACAATATTCATTTTATGCTTTGCGAAATGCCATTGTTGGGCTAAATTACCCTGATAACCTATATTCCGGTTGCGGTATTCTGATTTGGCTACACTGTGTTAGTCGACATTGGTTAAAGGTGGATAAAAGTTGATATCGATATATTTAGTTGACGACCATGAGCTTGTAAGAACTGGGATCCGCCGCATCTTAGAAGATGAACGTGGGATCAAAGTCGTGGGAGAAGCGCCAGATGGCGAGACCGCGGTACAGTGGGCGAGACAAAATGAAGCCGATGTCATCTTAATGGACATGAATATGCCTGGGATGGGCGGGCTCGAAGCCACACGTAAGATTTTACGTTATCAGCCCCATGCCAAGATTATTGTATTAACTGTGCATACTGAAGATCCTTTCCCCAGTAAAGTGATGCAGGCGGGCGCGTCTGGTTATTTAACCAAAGGGGCAACGCCACCGGAGGTATTGCAAGCGATACGTCAGGTTTCCCGTGGGCAGCGCTATCTATCCCCAGAAATTGCCCAACAAATGGCATTGAGCCAATTCAACCCTGCCGATGAGAATCCGTTTAAAGCCTTGTCCGAGCGTGAGCTGCAAATTATGTTGATGATCACCAACGGTGAAAAGGTCAATGATATTTCGGAGCTGCTCAACTTAAGCCCAAAAACCGTTAACAGTTACCGTTATCGCTTGTTTGCCAAGCTTGGGATCAGTGGCGATGTGGAGCTGACCCGTTTAGCGATCCGCTATAAAATGTTAGATGCAGGCCATTTCTAATGGCCGCTTGTGTCAATGGTTCTAGCATTAATTAAGTGTTAGTTGTGAGTGTGAAGACGATTTATCAAATTGTGTTGAAGACGGTGAGTAAAAGAGTGGGTGTATAACGATGTCGACAGGTTTTAACGCCCAGAGTTTTTACGCACGGTTTCATCCTCTGCTGGGGTTTATCGCATGTATGACGTCAAAGGTGACGTCATCTATGTGGGTAAAGCCAAAGATCTTAAGAAGCGCTTATCCTCCTATTTCCGTAAAAACCTTGGGAATGTGAAAACCCAGGCGCTGGTGTCCCATATCCATCATATCGATGTGACGCTGACCCACAGCGAGACCGATGCGCTGCTGCTTGAAAATGACTATATCAAGCAGTACATGCCCAAATACAATGTGTTACTGCGGGACGATAAGTCATACCCTTATATTTTCTTGAGCCAACACAAGCATCCACGCCTTGCATACCATCGCGGGCCGCAGCGGGAGAAGGGCTATTACTTTGGGCCTTATCCGAATGGCGGCGCGGTGCGCGAAAGTTTGCACTTGATGCAAAAGCTGTTTCCTATCCGCCAGTGTGATGATCTCTATTATAAATCACGCACTCGTCCCTGCCTGCAATACCAGTTATCCCGTTGCAGCGCGCCCTGCGTCGGTAAGGTCAGTAATGCGGAGTATGATGAGCAGGTTAAACTCGCCAGTTTGTTCCTTAAGGGAAAAGATAAGCAAGTTATCAGTGAGCTCGTGGCTAAGATGGAAGAAGCCGCCGAGCAGCAAGCCTATGAGCAAGCCGCGCGCTTTCGCGATCAAATTATGGCGCTGCGCCGCGTGGCCGAGCAGCAAGAAGTCTCGGGCAATACCGGGGATATGGATGTTATCGGCGTACACTACGCTTCGGGTATCGCCTGTTTTCACTTGCTATTTATCCGCGAAGGTAAAATTTTTGGTAGCCGCAGCTATTATCCAACGGTGCCTGCGCAAACGGATATCGAAGAGGTCTTACGTTCCTTCCTGCTACAGTTTTATTTAAATGCCGATATTCAACGTACCATTCCTAAGGAAGTGGTGATAAGTCATCACTTTGAAGAACTGCATGAGCTAGAGTCGGCCGTCTCTGAGGCGTTAAACAAAAAGTTCAGCATCAAAACCAATGTGCGCGCCGACAGGGCAAATTTTTTGCGCCTCGCGCTGACTAATGCCACTAATGCGGTGATGACGCGTCTGTCCCATAAAAATACCGTTGAACAGCGTTTTGTCTTGTTGGAAGAAATCCTCGAACTCAATGCGCCAATCCAGCGGATGGAGTGTTTCGATATCAGCCATACCATGGGGAGAGCACGGTAGCCTCCTGCGTGGTGTTTAACCGCGAGGGGCCACATAAGGCCGAGTATCGCCGTTATAATATTGAAGGCATTACGCCCGGCGATGATTATGCCGCGATGAAACAAGCCATTAGTCGCCGATTTGATAAAATCGATGCCAGCGGCAAAATTCCTGACATCTTATTTATCGACGGCGGTCTAGGGCAGCTGCGTATCGCGCAGCAAATAGTCGATGAGAAATTCGTTAATTTAGATAAAGCGCCGCAACTGATTGGGGTGGCAAAGGGAGAGAGCCGTAAACCCGGGCTTGAAACCTTAATCTTTGGCGACACTGAAACGAGCTTTTCCCTTGAAGATGACTCACCAGCGCTGCACCTTATTCAACATATTCGCGATGAGTCCCACCGCTTTGCGATAACAGGTCATCGCAATCGTCGCCAGAAAACCCGTAACACCTCGACGCTCGAATCCATTCCGGGCATTGGTCCTAAGCGGCGCAAGGCGTTATTGCAACATCTTGGTGGTTTACAGGAAGTGAAGGGCGCGAGTGTGGCCGAGTTAGCGAAAGTGCCTGGTATTAGCATAGAAATGGCACAAACCATTCATGATGCATTGCGAGGGTGATAAATTTAAGGCAAGATTGGCGCTGCTTTTGACTAACTGGTTCGATCATGCCGTTTAACTTACCTATAGCATTAACCCTTTTTAGGCTTTTTTTACTGCCCATCTTTGTGGTGCTCTTTTATCTGCCTTACAGTTGGACTCCCTTCGTTGCTGCTTTTGTGTTTTGGCTTGCCGCCATTACCGATGCCTTGGATGGCTATGCCGCCCGTAAACTCAAGCAACTCACGCGTTTTGGGGCTTTTCTCGATCCCGTTGCCGATAAACTGATGGTGATCACCGCGCTGGTGTTATTGGTGGAGCAATATGCCGATATTTGGTTAACGCTGCCGGCGCTGTTTATGATTGGTCGCGAAATTGTGATTTCAGCCCTGCGTGAATGGATGGCTGAATTAGGTAAGCGCGGGACGGTTGCGGTTTCTTGGATCGGCAAATATAAAACGGCAGCGCAGATGGTGGCGATTATTGGCTTGATCTGGCAATACAACCCATTAATGATCACCGCGGCATTTGTGCTGTTATATATCGCTGCCGTGTTAACCTTCTGGTCAATGATGAGCTACATTTTAGCCGCCTGGAAAGATTTAACAGCCGAATAGCGCAATAAAAGATCAAAGAGATTATTTAGTGTGCAAGCAGTAAGTTATCAATAAAACAGCGGTTGACACTGCATGGTAAATAGGTAGAATGCCTCCCCGTAGACGAGAGACGAAGTGAAAACAAAATCTTAACTCTACATGATGCGACATTAGCTCAGTTGGTAGAGCGATACCTTGCCAAGGTATAGGTCATCGGTTCGAACCCGATATGTCGCTCCAATCTAAAAGGATTGGGAAGATGGCGCGATGGCAGAATGGCTATGCTGCGGATTGCAAATCCGTCGATCTCGGTTCGACTCCGGGTCGCGCCTCCATAATATAAGATATTAATGACACGATTCCCGTCGTTAATATAAAGAGTTTGCCCGAGTGGTGGAATCGGTAGACACAAGGGATTTAAAATCCCTCGCTGGTAACAGCGTGCCAGTTCAAGTCTGGCCTCGGGTACCATTATTATAATGGTGGCAGCTCAAAGCGAGCTGAAGTGTTAAACTTCGTTATCTATATATTGAAATATAAGTAGAAGAGCGAAGCAAAGAGTTAACAATATCAATAGCAGTGCTTGCGATATTCAGAGTTTGCCCGAGTGGTGGAATCGGTAGACACAAGGGATTTAAAATCCCTCGCTGGTAACAGCGTGCCAGTTCAAGTCTGGCCTCGGGTACCATTATTCTTAGTGAATAGTAAATAAGCCTCGACATTAGTCGGGGCTTTTTTGCATCTACGGCTCTTATTTTAGGGTTTTGGTTTAAAGTGCCACTTCTATCTTCTTCGCTAGATCCACGGCTTTGCACTTGCCACTGTTGTTACTGGCGCTAGTCCTGTCTTATAACCTACTTATTTCTCCACTTTATTTCTCCACACTGAGCTTGATAGCATCAAACTGAGCTGTTGTAGGCTGCGTTTGAGCGCTAGGGCTTATTGCTAAAGTGATGTCATTAACCTTGTCCCATAAAAAAGCCCCGTGGTTTTCACGAGGCAATTTTACACATCCGCAATACTATTCATTAATCGCATGTTTTAGCGCTGTCGCCGCCTTAAAGCTTGGCTGGTTAAAGCCTGCAATTTCAATCGTCTCGCCAGTTTGTGGGTTTCGACCCGATTTAGGTAAATGATAACGTAATTCGAAGGTGCCAAATTGTGGCAGGAAGATTTTCTCACCTTCGCTTAAGGCGATATGGATCTGTTGTAGGATCTGTTCGACAACAGGTTTAGTGCTGGCCTGGGACTGTTCAAGCGAAGTGGCGATACGTTGGATAAGTTGTGCTTTGTTCATTGAAACCTCTGAATTCAGCGAAAGAGCAGGAAAGGGGAGTTATAACAAGCTCGGGATCAGATTGAAAGCCTAGGTTTACCAAAGCGGCTTAACTGCTGCTTTATTGTTTAGCGATGATAACTTACCTTATCTCCAGACACTGAAATCACTTTGTCATTAATCAATTGATTTAAGTAGCCTTGGATTGCGATTTGATTACCGTTAATCCCCATATGAGAAGCGATATGGTTACGTAAGGAGTCAACTTTTTCGGGCGTTTCTCTTTTGGCTTCGAAGTTAAACTATGCAGTAATTTTGCGCTGATATTTTCTACTGTTGCAAGCTTAATATGCTTACAGATACGTCCATTTGCTTTTATATGTGCGATAAGTGGAGCAAAACCATTATCGTTTGAAATGATGTCGAAGGTTACGTTTTCACTCGCAGTGCTCTCATAACATCCGAGATAATATGATAGATGAAAGTCTAGATTATTTGACTGGGTTGCTTTCAGTTGAATAACGATGATTTCAAGTGGCTTGTCATACTTTTTTTCACCAAAATCTATCTTGGGTTGCTTTGCTCCAAGGAATATGATTATTTTTTGGTATATAGAAAGGTCGATTTTTTCTAAATTACCGACGTTTTCATAGTCAATAAATGCCCACTTCACTGTGTATTGCTCCTTATGCGGTAATCTTTTCACTTGCTGTGATGACGCCGACTTGAGTTAACAAGGTTTTATATTTAGCTTAGCTCCCAAGGTAAATCACGTCGTCCATTAACTGATTTCAGAACACCCTCATTCCTTAACTTTTGAGCGGCCCAACGGATATCATATTGCCAAGTGTACAGCAGATCTCCAGAGGATTTTAGCTCAGATTCGTATTTCTCCCAGACATACTTCGATACATCACGAGGTGAGCCTCGTCCTCCTGAGGAATTAAGATATTCTACAATCCATTGTTTCATGCTTTCTCTAGTAGCCATTAGTTTCCTTAATGATTGAAATATTCCAATTATATCGATAGCAGCTGAACATAGATCTTGTGTCAGTTTAAAAGCGAAAAATACAGATTGCTCAAAATAACCTAGCATAACTTATAAATTTTGCTAAATGATTTAAGTACAAACTTTATTGAGGCTTTGGGTTTATTTTTAATGAAATGGAAATATAAGGCATACGCAAATTCTGGAGGTTAAATATAAAATGTTTTTAGCTAAGCGCCCTTGCGGGCGCTGTTAGAGGTGGAGCTAAGTGTAGGAATAATGGCTGGACTTATCGCAGCACTTAAGAAAATAACGTTTCTTCCAATGTGCGCCCTTTCAGCAGCATCTTATATTGCCAATGCTGCTGCTTAAATAGGGCGAGTAGGGCGGTTTCAAACTCATAATGGCGATTTGCCGTGTCATCCAATTGGATAACAAATACATGGGCTTGTTTTGAGGTGATATTCACTACACCGGCTATTTGACTGACGGCTTGGATCAGCGCTTCACTGTCGCAGCTTTCCATGGTGAGGGTGAGGTAATCACTGCCGCTATTGGATGAGCGCATTGAAATCGATTGGCCCAGCTCACCTTTATCTAGATACAGCACTTGGTCACATAGCTTCTCGAGTTCGTCCAAGTTGTGTGAGCTGATCACAAAAGTGGTTGTGGGCGAGAGCGTTCTGACGAGTTCACGGATTTTCTTTGCATTGGCAGGATCGAGTCCTGCGGTTGGCTCATCGAGTAATACCAGTTTAGGCGAGCCGATTAAGGCTTGGGCAATCGCCACTCGTTTACTCATCCCATGGCTTAGGCTCGGTGGCTTTTGCTGCGCCACCTCGGCTAAGTCCACTAAATTCAGCACTCGCAGGGCTTCTTGATTTGCCTGCTTGCTATCCATTCCTTGAAGACGCGCAAAGAAGCTTAACTGGCTGATAATAGTTAAATTAGGATCGAGCGTTGCATCCTGTGGCAGGGCGGCAATTTGCCCTAATAATGCTGGACTATTTGGCGCTTCTCCCAGAATACGCACCGTGCCCGCGCTTGGGGTGAGGTAACCACAAAGTAGGCTAAATAGCGTGGTTTTACCTGCACCGTTAGGGCCGACCAAGGCGATGGGTGCTCCCGATTCGAGGGTTAAGTTAACGTTATTGAGCGCTTTTTTACTGCCATAGTGTTTGGACAGACCTTGGCATTGAATGAGGATCATAGTTGACTCCTTTGGATATAAACGCGGCCAAGGAAGAGGGCGAATGCGGTTTGTAATAGGGGGATTGGTGCGTAGGCAAAACTATTGAGTCCATTGGTGTTAACCATGTTCGACAGTTGAGCGCCCGGCAATATCCATTGTAAGCCTTCAAATAAGCTGGATTGATTACCCAAAATCAATAGTGCAATCGAGACGACAGTCCACAAGATGGTGGCGAGCACCATGGCCTGTCTTGCCGTGTTGGCATAGAGGGACAATAAAGTCATGACCGCGGTAAAGGGTAAAATCACGATAACCAAGTTGATGCCGACCAAGGCACCCGACGTTAATGCGGGTAATAACAAGCCGATATCGCGAGTGAGTGCCAGCGCTATGGTGGCGAGGATAGTCAATAAGATCAGTAGACCTTGGATCAAGATTTGCCCCAAAAAGCGGCCGAAGAGTAGACTGTCTTTGCTGGTTCTTAGGGTATAGAAGCGCAATGTGCCGCGGGTTTTGTCTGAGGAGAACTGATCGGCGGCAATCAAAATACTGAACATGGGAAACAGATACAGCGCAAAGCACCAGAAGATAGCCATTTCCGCCACGGGCCAGTCAAATAGCACATTGAGTGCTTGGCTGCCTAAGAGACCGTCGATCAGATCTTTGATATTGGGCTGCATTAATAGGGTCGAAGCGCCTTGGATGGGGTAGAGCAACAGCATGCCCCACACTAATGCAAAGGCGATCAGGGCGATAATCCCGCGAAGGTTAAATAGAAATTTGCGACATTCAAAGCCAGCGATCAAAAGCATGTTGTTGAATGTACTGGGAGCGTTTGGTGTCATTCGCTGTCTCGTCAGTGAGTGAGCGGACAAACTTTCACGTTAGTCATCATTAAGAGCGACCATTCGCGAAAGTTGTCCGCGGTGCGGTTAGGATAAAGAAGCGATAAGCGAGTCTAACTTATCTTTAAGTTCAGCTACTTGCTCTTCAAGCTGCGTGACTCTCGCTTCCAGTTGTTGTCTATCCAGCTCGTTTAGCGGCTGGGCATCTGCATTTGTGGCACTGGTAAATGACGCGGCGCTGACCTGCTCAGCACCTTGGGAGAATAGCTCAGTGTAACGGCATTCACGCTTACCCGGTTCCCGTGGCAGTTGGGCTAGCACGGGTTTATCTCGCTCCATCAATTGCTTAATGCAGGCTTCCACTTCGAGCACATCTTTAAAGTCATGTAGCCTGTTGCTGCGGGTACGCAACTCCCCGGCGTTTGTGGGCCGCGAAGCAGCAGCAAGCAGACAATAGCTACCGCCGCGCTGGAAAGTTGTAACTCGCTAAATTCGGTGTTGCAGAATCTGTGCTTGTATTTGACGACTCGGCTACCAAAGCCGGATTGCTCGCTGATTAGTCGCTTTTTATTCAATGAATCGAGGGCGTCTTGAACCTGCGCTTCGCTTAAGTCCAATACGGGATCGCGGCTGGTTTTTTGATTACAGGCGAGGGTCAGGGCATTGAGTGAAAGAGGGTATTGCTCTGGGGTGGTGACTTCTTTTTCAAGTAGACAACCGATAACTCTGGCTTCGTGTAACGTGAGTTCCATATAAGCTCCAAAGAAAAAAGCATGGCTTTGTTATAACAGAGCCATGCTTAATATCCTAGCGCTTGTCGGTAAACTGAGGTTTAAGGCAAACTATTTGTACAAATAAAGCACGAACATGGGGGCAAGAGAGTGCTAAGTCCCGTATTCGGTTGACTATTCTGTCCAATCAGTCTGCTTCAGTCAGGCGTAAGCCATCATCATCGATGCTTAACTTGCCCGCTTTAAACAGGCCGCCAATGCTCTTCTTGAAGGCTTTTTTGCTCATGCCGAGTTGCTCGTAAATCACTTCGGCATCGGTTTTATCGGTCAGCGGTAAGAAGCCACCCGCTTGCTTGAGTTTCACTAAGATAATGTGCGCGTGCTTATCGAGCTCTTGCTTACTGCCTTGCTGCAAGACCAAATCGATTTTGCCATCGCGGCGAACTTGTTTGATAAAACCTTTCACTCTTTGGCCAAAACGCAGCTTTTGGAACACTTCATTTTGGTAAATCACGCCCCAATGTGCATGGTTAATAATGGCTTTGTAGCCTAAATCTGTGGTTCCACCGATATATAAGTCAACCTGTTGACCTACTTCGTACTGGGCTGGAGTTTTATCGAGGAACTTATCAATTTTTGATGAGGCGACAATACGTTCATCCGCGCGGTTAACATGCACGTAAACGAGGTAAGAGCGGCCTTCTTCGATGGGTTTATGCTGCTCGCCAAAGGGTAGCAGCAGATCTTTATCTAATCCCCAGTCTAAAAATGCCCCGTAAGGACCCGTTGCCACGGCTTTCAGATAGGCAAACTCACCGACTTGCGCAAGTGGTCTGCGCGTAGTGGCAATGACGATATCTTCAGAGTCCAGATATAAAGACCTCTAGCCAGTCACCGACTTGGCAATCTTTTGGGGTGGCTTTGTTGGGCAGTAACACTTGGCCAAATTCGTGGGCATTTAAATACACACCGAAGCTGACTTGTTTTACCACCTCAAGTTTGCAGGTTTTTCCTATCTGTACCATGTAGCTCTCTATCTATAGATGTCATTCGGCGGTGATTATAACCGCTTTATCCGTAAACGGCAGCTTCCAGTTCGGCTTTTAGGTTTGCACTTTAGGATTAATGGCTTAGTGAGCGTTAAAAATCATGCCGACGCTGCGATTGTTAGCCATTTATTCTGCAAGACTATTAAAAAATATTGAACGTATTAAAAGTAGGATTATTCACTAAGTTATTAATTTATGGAAATTAACCCTACATGGGGATGCCATCCCTGTTAATGGGGTGTTTGTTATATTTTAATGAAAAATATTAAATGAGATTCTTGCTTGCATTCTGTGACATTGCGCGGTTTAATTGCGCCGTTTAACGACTTCGCTCGTTACAGACATGACAAATATTACGTGAGTTGTAATGGTTTTATGGTTCACAGGTCATTAACCGTGTAACGTACAATTTATAATGGTTACATGGGGTTAAGAGGAATTGTTTAGCTAATGCACAAGCATCCATTTTTTGCTCTTTGCCTAAAAGCATCACAATGTCAGCGCTCAATCGTTGTGCCCTATGACGATACCAGCCTTAAACATCTCACGTTAATCCGTATCAATTCTGGCCGCGAAGAAGCCAACAGTCCCCTGTTACAATAATCTTGCCTGTTATTAGGTGCGCTCGGTCTTGCCTAGCCGCTTAATATGTAATGTTGTTCCTTTAGTGTTACCTGTTGTTGTAAACATGCTCGAAACCCTTTTTAATGAATTTGGGGTCTTCGGCTGTGATGCAACGCCTAACGTTAGGGTTTTGAGTGTTTTTTAACCTCAAAGCGCGCTAAGGTTAATGCCATTGGTGAGAAACTTTGGCGATAAAAGGTGATATGAACGAAATCTCCTACCATCGCCAGTGTAATAAGAACCTGGGGTTTCCCCGGCTGCGTTAAGGAAAAACGCATCAATGTCACCTCTGCTGGGTTGATTTTGCTGCATTAAACAGGGTGAATTCATCCTAATTGTATGTCAGGTAAGTATATGTTTTACCTGGGTTTGTCGAACGGGCGGTCGCGCAAGAATGCAGTGGCCGTTTAACCCATTTTTTTATAGACGGGCTAAATAAAAATGAATGATTGGTCTATTGATGCTGCTCGTGCTGGGTACAACGTTACCCACTGGAGCCAAGGGTTTTATGGGATCAGCGACCAAGGTGAGGTGACAGTGTCGCCGGATCCTAAGAATCCTGATCACAAGATTGGCTTAAATGAGCTAGCAAAAGACATGGTTAAAGCAGGGGTCGCTTTACCTGTATTAGTTCGTTTCCCGCAAATTCTGCACCACAGAGTGAACAGTTTGTGCCAAGCATTCGACCAAGCGATACAAAAATATGAGTATCAGGCGGACTATTTGCTGGTTTACCCCATTAAAGTAAACCAACAAAAAACTGTGGTAGAAGAGATCCTTGCGAGCCAAGCATCAAAAGAAGTTCCACAATTAGGCCTAGAAGCCGGCAGTAAGCCAGAATTAATGGCCGTACTGGCCATGGCGCAGAAAGCCAGTTCAGTGATCGTATGTAACGGTTACAAAGATAACGAGTACATTCGTTTAGCCTTAATTGGTGAAAAGTTAGGCCATAAGGTCTACATCGTTTTAGAAAAACTGTCTGAGCTGAAGATGGTGTTGGCCGAGTCTAAGCGCTTAGGAGTGAAACCTCGCTTAGGTCTACGTGCTCGCCTTGCCTTCCAAGGTAAAGGCAAGTGGCAGGCCAGCGGCGGCGAAAAGTCTAAGTTCGGTTTATCTGCGGCGCAGATTTTAACTGTGGTAGATCAGTTAAAAGAAAACGACATGTTGGATTCGCTGCAGTTATTGCACTTCCATTTAGGTTCGCAAATCGCCAACATCCGCGATATTCGTCAAGGTGTGAGCGAAGCGGCGCGTTTCTACTGTGAATTACGTGAGTTAGGCGCCAGCATTAACTGCTTCGACGTCGGCGGTGGTTTAGCGGTGGATTACGACGGCACCCGTAGCCAAAGTAACAACTCAATGAACTATGGTTTAAGCGAATACGCGAACAACATTGTGAACGTGCTTACCGATATCTGTAATGAATACGAACAACCAATGCCACGTATTATTTCAGAATCTGGCCGTCACTTAACGGCGCACCATGCCGTGTTGATCACCGATGTGATTGGTACTGAAGCCTATCAGGTAGAAGAAATCCAGCCGCCAGCGGAGGAGTCGCCACAACTGCTGCACAACATGTGGCAATCTTGGACCGAGATCAGCGGCCGCGCCGATCAACGTGCACTGATTGAGATTTACCACGATAGCCAAAGTGACCTGCAAGAAGCGCAATCGCTATTTGCTTTAGGTCAATTAAGCTTGGCGGAACGTGCCTGGGCTGAGCAAGCTAACCTGCGTGTATGTCACGAAGTTCAAGGTTTGTTAAGCACTAAAAACCGTTACCACAGACCTATTATCGATGAGTTAAACGAAAAGTTAGCCGATAAGTTCTTCGTTAACTTCTCCTTATTCCAATCGTTACCGGATGCTTGGGGTATCGATCAGGTGTTCCCTGTGCTGCCATTGTCTGGTTTAGACAAAGCGCCAGAGCGCCGCGCCGTGATGCTGGACATCACCTGTGACTCTGACGGTATTGTTGACCAATACGTAGATGGCCAAGGGATTGAAACCACGCTGCCCGTTCCGGCTTGGAGCGCTGAAAGTCCTTATCTGATGGGCTTCTTTATGGTTGGTGCTTATCAAGAGATTTTAGGTGATATGCACAACCTGTTTGGTGATACCAACTCTGCGGTGGTGAGCATCGAAGAGAACGGTATGACCAACATTGAGTCGGTCCTTGCCGGTGATACGGTTGCTGACGTACTGCGCTATGTTAACTTAGATGCCGTTGACTTTATGCGTACTTACGAAGAGTTAGTGAATCAGCACATTGCCGAAGACGAACGCGCTCAAATTTTAGAAGAATTACAAGTGGGCCTAAAAGGCTACACTTATTTAGAAGATTTTTCTTAATATTGAGTGTGTTAAAAAAGTCAGCCTAGGGACACTTAGGCTGACTTTTGTTTTTTATAGCCCGTATTTTTTGCTCGCGAGTTGCATAGCTGTCACCTTGTAAAAGCAAGCACGGTGGTTTTATTGCGGCGTCAGTCGTGTAAAAATAGCCGCGCGAAATTGATGGGTCACTAGTCTTAAAATGCGTGCGTTCACTTAAGTCAGCGTTGCCAGCGAACCATTAATGACTGTTATATCAATAGATGCCCAAATACAGGGATAAGATGAGGCGAACGGTTTGATGTTTTTTGAAGGCGCGGAAAAAAGCTTGAGATCAGACTCACTCCCAAGATGGCGTCATTGCGCCAACGTGAGTACGGCTTTTGGTCAACTTTAGTGGCCTGCGCCAATGCGGAAATCCTGTCCACAATCAGTAATCATGCCTGCGATGCCTATCTGCTGAGTGAATCCAGTCTGTTCGTTTGGGATGATAAGATTCTGCTGCTCACCTGCGGAAATAGCACGCTGGTTGATGCCGCCTGCCATTTTATCAACGCCTTAGGCGTGGAACACATCGCCGCGCTCTGTTATCAGCGCAAGAATGAATACCAAGCTGAGCTACAAAGCACGAGCTTTGCGGACGATATCGCTAAGTTGCGAACTATGATTCCCGGGAAAGCCTTTCGAGTGGGCCACTTAGATTCACATCATCACTATTTGTTTTGTAGTGACAATCAGTTTTGTCCTGGCGATCTGTTTTGTACAGATAGCCAAGTTATGCCCTCAACCGAGACTTGCCTTGAACTGATGATGTACCACATCCGTGGCGAGCTTGCCGATTATCTCAAGCTGCCAACACAAACCGAGCAGGGGATTTATCAGCGGCTTGGATTTCAGCAACTCTTTCCCGATTTTCAGTTTGATATGCATTGTTTTCAGCCTGCTGGTTTTTCGTTGAATGCGATACGCGGGACTGACTATGTTACCTTGCATATCACCCCATCGATGGGGCAAGGGGAGCATTCCTATGTGAGCTTCGAGACTAATCTCGATATAGCGACTTACCCCCATCCCGTTGTGGCGCGATTAATCAATGGATTCTCCCCAACGAGTTGGGATTTGATTGGTTTTAATCAGCCTATCGTTACCGAAGGATTCCCTGCTCATCTGTGTCTAGGCCAAGCCGTGGTCACCACAGCATCAGGTGGGGAGATTATTTTTAGTCATTATCAACAACTCGAAACCCAAGTGTTACAGCCCGAGTTTATGTAGTGGCAGACTCTGGTGAGCTCGCCATTGCTGCTTGAGTCCATCTTTTTACCACGCTTAAGCGCTGGATTATCAATAAAAAGCTAAGGTTAACGGCCTTGGCTTTTTTATTGACGGCGTAATAACAGAGCAGCGAATTGCGAGTAAGGCATGGTAAACTTGCATTATCAGCGGATTGCACCGATGGCAATCATTGTGCGCTTGTAAAAGGAAACCCTATGACAGATCTCAGTGATATTCGCCGCGAATACACCAAAGGCGGTCTAAGACGCGCCGATTTACCCCAAAATCCCATGCAGCTATTCGAGTTATGGATGACGCAAGCTCGCGATGCCGAGCTGAGCGATCCCACGGCGATGTGTGTTGCCACTGTCGATGAGCATGGTCAGCCCTATCAGCGAATTGTGCTATTAAAACGCTTCGATGACTCGGGATTTGTGTTCTTCACTAACCTAGGTAGCCGAAAAGCGCAGCAGATCGCAGCCAATAATAAGGTGAGTCTGCATTTCCCTTGGCATCCGATTGAACGCCAAGTATCGATTCTCGGTGAGGCGCAGCCACTCTCTACCGCCGAAGTGCTGAAATACTTTATGACCCGTCCTAAGGATAGCCAGATAGCCGCTTGGGTGTCACAGCAGTCGAGTAAGCTGAGCGCGCGACAAGTGCTCGAAGGTAAGTTCTTTGAAATGAAAGCCAAATTTGCCAAGGGCGATGTGCCCTTACCGAGTTTTTGGGGCGGCTACTTAGTCAAACCCTCGAGCATCGAGTTTTGGCAGGGCGGGGAGCACAGACTGCACGATCGTTTTCTCTATACTCGCCAAGCGGATGAATGGGTCATTGACCGTTTAGCACCTTAATGGTCTTTAGGAGCGTAAGCGTGGGACAGTATAAGATTTGGGTCGATGCCGATGCCTGCCCAAACCCGATTAAAGAGATTTTATTTCGCGCGGCTGAGCGTAAGTCGCTGCCGCTAGTGCTGGTGGCGAACCAAATGCTGCGGGTGCCACCATCGCCTTATATCAGCCAAGTGCGTGTTGGTTCAGGTTTTGATGTGGCAGATCAATACATTGTCGACCATGTTGAGGCTACGCATTTAGTGATCACCGCCGATATCCCGTTGGCGGCGCAAGTGATTGAAAAGGGCGCGCTGGCGCTTAATCCCCGCGGCGAACTCTACACTACGGACAATATTCGCCAAAAACTGACGATGCGCGATTTTATGGAAGATTTACGTTCATCGGGCGTGCATACCGGTGGCCCTGATGCCTTATCGGCTGCGGATAAACAGGCTTTTGCCAATAGTTTAGATAAGTGGCTGGTGCGAGTTTAACGATAGTTAACTAGTCGCTAAACAAGAAAAAGAGTATCTTTAGCGAGACTTAGGTGATCTTTATCACAGATTTTCTAAGGATACGGCGGGGACTTCTGTGTCACAGGGGGACCGCCTTGCCTTAACTCTCACTGATTGAGGATGGATACGATGAAAAAATGGATAGGAATTGCAGCATTATCGACGCTGGTTAGTTTTAGCTGTGCGGCCCAGTGGCAAGTAATGGAGCAGGACTCTCGAGTCAGCTTCGTGTCGGTAAAAAAGGGTGATATCGCTGAGGTTCATCACTTTAAGCAACTCAATGGTGTCCTTAAGGATAATGGTCAATTTGAATTAACCATTCCCCTGATGAGTGTGGCGACTGGTATCGATGTGCGCGATGAGCGTATGCAAAACCTGTTGTTTGAAGTGTCCTTGTATCCCGAGTTGAAGTTAAGCTCGCAGGTGGATACCAAGATGTTGAAAGATCTAGCCGTCGGTGAGACTAAAGTTGCCGACATCGATGGAAAAATTTCCCTCCATGGAAAGCAACAAACGAAAACTTTTTCGGTAATTTTAACCAAAGTATCTGATAATAAACTGATGGTTA
This sequence comes from Shewanella seohaensis, assembly GCF_025449215.1. Classification (NCBI taxonomy): domain Bacteria; kingdom Pseudomonadati; phylum Pseudomonadota; class Gammaproteobacteria; order Alteromonadales; family Shewanellaceae; genus Shewanella; species Shewanella seohaensis. The sequence continues at coordinate 3,382,940 of NZ_CP104900.1, read as the reverse complement.
GCAGTTTTCAGCCGATAATAGTCAATGCTAACGAGTTCGATTTGGTCTCGGGTGTGGATAAATTGCGTGATATTGCAGGTTTATCTAGTATTAGCCAAGCCGTTCCTGTGTCGTTTGTACTAACCTTAACAAAGTAACAGCGATAAGATTGGTTTAGATCAATACGTCAGCTCTCCTGTTCGCGATATGGTTAGCGAGTGGCTGACGTGTAAATCTTTATATCGACCACTTTAGATGTGGGTTTTGTTTTTTCAGTGTCGCCTTTGGCGATAGATTTTGGTGTGTGAAGGGTAAAAAATGGTCACAGATAAAGACGGTTACATGCATTTGATCCAGTATTTGACTGAGCATCTTGGCTTGTTCGAAACGCCCGATACCCAAAATGTGTCCGACGATACTGTGATGGAGTTGTTCGAAGAGCAATTATCCGCACAGATTATTATGGTCTGCGGTCAAAATCCTTCCCTCTCTTTTGCCGAACGAAACACCATTATCCGTGAGGTCGATGCGATTGTGTACGATCTTGAGGAAATCTTAGCCTCAGTGGCGAATCATAGAGCCACGCCAGAGCAAACGCTGTTTATCACCGAGTTTTCTGGCCTTATCAAGAATTTATTCGATCAAGAAATCGCGAAAATTCAAGTCCATGTGTAATACCTTCGCTTAAGCTTAACCTTAGGATTAACCTCATCTTTTGGGTTAGTCCTATCCGTTTGTTTGTTAGCTAGTTAGTTACTTTGTCTGTTATCCCTCATCATTTCTTCACTTTTAATGTGTTACTTCGGCCTGTGGGTTGTTTGGGCACCAGTCGATGCTTTTCGTGCAGGCTCTGAAGGTGTGAAGTCAATGGGGCTTGTCTTATCGCGCAATGCTTACGCAAGTCTTGCGAACCTTACAATCTCATCTCGTAATTACCTGCCATCGCATCAGTTTCCCGCAAGTTTGAGTAAAATAATTCCCACTTTTCAAGCATCTTCATTTACAGGGTATATCTTTACTCTATAGCCGTATTTTCTCGTGCGATATCAAGGGAGATGCATAATGCTAACCATACGTCCAAGCTATGCCGAAGATATGCTGACCATTGTGGTGTCGGGTCAAGTCACCTATGGGGATATCGAAGCCTTACTGCTTCCCGCGATTGAGGCCAAGTTGCAGGATCATGCGAGTCTTCGTTTATGGTACGAGTTCAGCCCCGACTTTATTGGCATTACCGTGGGTGCACTCTGGGATGATGCTTTACTCAGTGTGTTTCATTTTAGTGATTTTTCGCGGGTGGTGATGATTGCTGACATGCAAAGCCTAGGAGCTATGGTCAATACACTGGCTTTTATGTTGCCCTGCCCGGTAAAGGTTTTTAGTGAACATGAGCGCGGGCTGGCGAAAGCTTGGTTAGACGAAGCGAAAGTGGCAGAGGTGTAACGGCTGTAACCATTGTGTGTTAACTTGTGACTACTCCTTGTTTTTTCATTGACTTAAATGCTGTATTTGCCCTCAGCTTAGTGTTTTTCGGCTCTTTTCCTTCGCTTTTGTGCTATCACTAGCCCCCTACATCGACCTAGGTGATGGGCTCAATGCTGTATGCTCGTCATCGTTCAGATAAGGAGTGAGGATGTTACAACATCAGAGTGTCGGTCGCTGCACCACATTATTGCTAGGCGCCATTATCGCAAGTTTGAGCCTTGCAGGTTGCGGTAAAGTCAGTGAAGAGGTGCAAACGCCTGCGCAGAGCGCTGTATCTACTGACACTAAGGCGATTATTGGTCAATCAGAGAAGATGCGCCTATTGGCCGCACAACTGGATTTTCAGGCAAGAATTGATACGGGGGCGGCGAACACCTCATTACATGCCATCGATCTGCAAGTTGAAGGCGGTGCATCCGACAAGATGCAGGATAACATTGGTAAGACACTGCATTTTACCACCGAAAACGAGGCGGGCGAGCAGCGGCGCTTAGCGGCGAAAATCCTAAAGACCACCACAGTGAATAACGCTCAAGGCAGTGAAGTCCGCTATTTGGTCGAGTTAGACATTGGTTTTGAGGGCCAACACCGTCTGGTTGCCGTTAACCTACGTGACCGAAGCCATATGGATTACAAGTTACTGATCGGGCGTAATTGGTTAGCGGGCCGTTATGTTGTCGATGTGGCCGAGAAACGTCTTATTGGCCCGACAGCGTTAATCAAAGTGAAAGAGGCCGGGCTGACCTTTAAAACGCGCATCGATACGGGGGCGGTTGAAAACTCCCTGCATGCGATTGATCTCAAGATTGACGATGAAGATCCTATCAATATGGATAACAACATCGGCAAGTGGCTTAATTTCACTACCGAAAATGAGCGTGGAGAGGAAAAGCGGTTAAGGGCACGGATTGTCGATACTTCGCTTATCCGTAACGCGCAGGGGAGTGAAGTGCGTTATATGGTCGAATTGACCTTAGGCGAACCGGGACATGAGTATCCCGTCAAAGTGAACCTTAAGGACCGCAGTCAAATGTCCAATAAACTTTTAATTGGCCGTAATTGGTTACAGGGCCATTATCTGGTGGATGTGACCCTCGATAAGTCTAGCGACTAGTTTGTTTCAATGGGCTTGCACTTAGCCGTGGCTATACCGCAGCTAATGGCCAGTGGCACTCAATCAGAGTGCCACGATTGAGCTCACTCTCTACCTTAAGCTCGCCATGTAACTCTTCTTTTATCCATAGATTAATGCAAGTCAGTGTGCCAATACATTGGTTTTGTTGCATTTCTTGTTTTAGTTGCTCAAGGTGCGCGACTGATATCCCTACACCATTGTCCTTAAGCTGCATCTGAAACTCGCCGTCTTTCTTTTCAAGCGTTAATGCTAAGGTTCTGTTTTGAATATGCTCTTTAAAGGCATGATGCAAGGTGTTGTTGATAAGCCGATAGAAAAACTGCAAATATTGCCAAGCATTGCCATCGACTACTAATTGCTCGTCGCATTCTAGCTTGACTTTAACCTGAGTTTTCAGCAGTTGTGGCTGTAATAAGCTCAATAATTGATTGATAAACTGAGCTAAATGCAGCGGGCGTATCTCACTATGCTGATCGGTAAACAGCTGCGATATGTGCCTGAGTCTGGCCGCTTGTTGGCTCATCAATTGCACCACTTGGGCTTGATGGCTGTCATCATCCTTGTGGCGCACTTGGCAGATTTGTGCGAGGAGTTTGTCCTGCTCTTGCATCATTTGGCTCATGACGTCGGCTAGGAAATTCTGCATCAGTTTCTGACTTTGTTGTTTGCTCAAGTTGAGTTGGATTTGCTGATTGATCTCAGCTTGAATCGCCGCGAGCTGTTCCCTGAGCTGGCTATTTTCTTGCTGCGAGAGTTGGGTCTTGCGCTGCTCATCTTTTAGCTGGGCTAATTGCGATTGCAGCAGCTTTTCTTGTTCTTTTTCTTGGCGTTTTTTCAAGTCCACATTAAAGCCAATGGCACCGACACCCATGGAGTTATCCTCATCGTCGCGAATATCAAATTTACTCATTTGATAAATAACCTCACCGCGGAGGGAGGGAATGGCTTCTTCGAAATGCAGGGCATCGTGGCTATGGGTGACCCTTTGGTCGTTCTGTTGATACTGTTGGGCGAGTGAGTTTTGGAACAGATCAAAGTCGGTGGCGCCGATGATCTTGCGCCGCTCAATCCCTAAGACTTCGCAGTATTTGTTGTTCACTAAGGTATATCTGCCGTTTAAGTCTTTGATGTAAATGATGGTGGATGAGAAATCGAGTAAGGATCTTAATTGTTCCTTACGTTGATTTAACTCCTGCTGAAAATGCTGTTGAGTCAGTAATTGCTGCTCAAGGGCGAGATTACTGGCATCTAGACTGGCCATGGCGACTTCAAGCTGTTGGGTGCGGGATAAAAAGCTTTTCGCCAGTAGGCCGACCTCATCGTGCCGCTCCTTGGCTTTTAATTCGATAGAGGCCGAATCATTGCGTTTGAGTGCCTGCACCATCTCCATAATGGGGGCGATAATTAATCTATGCTGCAATAAAAACAGCAGGATAAGGCCGAGCATCTGAATTAATACTAGGGAGAGGCCGACTTTTTCGATCAGTTTTTTGGCCGTGTCCTGTAATGGGGCGATGGGCGTGACGACCAGAATTTTCCAGTAGGTGTGGGGCATTAAAAACACAGACACCAGTGAGGGCCCCTTGAGGATAGGGTCCATAGTCAATGAGACCGAGGCGATTCGTCTAGGTGTTAAGAACTGGTTTTTGGCATTGTCATTGACGATGGCGGAGAGCATCTGCCGTTCCCCATCGTTGCTTAGACGGGTGAGGTTATCCATTTGCTCTTGGGTAAATACGCGCTCAGCCACGGCTTGTTCGATAAAACTGCGGTCGGCTAAGTGCAGTGCCGAGGCGATGGGGCTAAAGGCCGTCTCGGTTTTTGCCAACTCATCGAAGTCTTGTAGGGCATGGGTGGTACTGTGGGAAGATTGTGGCAGATTGTCACTATTTGGGGAGGCCAAGATTTGGTTTTGATGGTCTAGGGCTATCACGTAGCCACTGACATCGAGCATGGTATTGCGTAGGAGCTGATTGAGTTTTTCAAGGCTGATGTCGGTCGTGGCGGCTCCAATAAACTGATGATCCATCCACATGGCACCCGATGCGGTCACCATAGGCTCATGGGTGGTAGGGTCGACATAGGATTTAGACCAAAATATTTTTCCTACGGGAAAATAGCGGGTCGGCCGATACCATTCTTCGGTGTGGTAGCTTGGAAAACTATCATCGTTATAGCTATTGATGGCGACTAATTCGCCGTGAATATTGTGCGACCAAAATAAGCTGTCGCGAAACTTTTGCCGGTCAAATGCCCCTGGCTCGGGCCAAATCCCGCCACCTGAAATAATCGCCTTTTGATTTTCAATCGAGAGTAATACCGGAATGCTCTTACTGAGCTGCTCGGGTTCGTAACGATATAGCATGGCGATTTGACTGATGGCATTGACCTGATTTTCCACTTGAGAGGTCATTTCCTGCAATTTAGCAATGATGATTTGGCCATGGTTTTGATTGAGTAGGGTTTGTTGCTCGCTGATCTGTTGGGTCTGAATGTTGAGAATGACCCACGCCGTGCTGAAGATCAGTATGCTGGCGATCAGCAGTTGGATCAGGCTGAGTTTAAACGGCAGGCTCTTTTGCCAGTGGGTTAACGGTGCTTGAGGCTCAATGAGAGGCCGTTTATCCATGTTCTACGCGTTCCAAATGCCGTTATCATGGAGCCAGTTTAGCGTTTTTTGGTCTATTTGCCATTGGCTTAAATCAAAGTTCACTGAGTGTTTTCGGTGAGAAAGATTGACAGCTATAGCTAAAAATAAGGCAGACCTTAGTCTGCCTTAGCAAGATTATTTGTAGAGCGAAGGTTTATTCGAGCCGCTCAGGATGGGCACAATAAACAGTAACAGTGCGACCAGATAACCACTAAAGGCTACCACCATCCACTCGGCCATGGTGACGCCCATAAACTGCCATGGCACATCGGTACACATTCCCGTTGGCAACATCACGGATGGGAACCATTCATGGAGTGGCATCCAAGCTGGAAATTCGGGTAAAAATGAGCAAGTCGAGAAGGGCGAAGGGTTATTTTGCATATCGACTAAGGCTAACGCCAGTTTTAGTCCCCAGGTTGCGCTGACGGCCCAGCCAAGGGCGCCTAAAATGCGAACGATGCGGTACTTAGGCGCTGTCATACCTATCAGTCCTGCCGCCAAAATGCCAAATACGGCGAGACGCTGGTAGATACACATGACGCAGGGATCTAACTTCATCACGTATTGGAAATACAAGGCGGCCGCTTCGAGGGCAATCGCAGAGCCGGTGAGAATGAACCAAGATGCGCGGGAATGGGCAAAGCGAGTGAGTGCTGTCAAAAATGAACTCCATATCAATAAAAAACGCCCTCGAAAGTAGGGCGTTTTTTTGACTGTACTGAACTCATAAAGTTCAGTCAACTCCGATATTTATGTTAGTGACCTGTCGCAGGCGCTAACGCTTCTTTAACACTGTGGTGCAGTATCGCATGGGAGTCGTAGAAGTACTGGGTCATCTGCTCTAAGAAGCCCGATTCGATGGCCATCACACCCACAATCGATAACACGATAGTGTAAGGCAATGCCATCCACACCATTCTGCCGTAGGATAAACGGATCAGCGGGGCAAGGGCAGAGGTCAATAAGAACAGGAACGCGGCTTGACCGTTTGGTGTCGCCACCGAAGGTAAGTTAGTACCAGTGTTAATCGCAACCGCTAACAGGTCGAATTGATCGCGGGTAATTTGACCGTTAATCAATGCGGCTTTGACTTCGTTAATGTAAACCGTGCCCACAAACACGTTATCACTGACCATAGAGAGCAACCCGTTAGCGATATAGAAGATCACTAATTGGGTGTTACCTTCATGGTTCAGTGCCCATTGGATCACTGGGCCAAACAGCTGTTGGTCGATGATTACTGCCACAACTGCAAAGAACACTGCTAACAACGCCGTAAAGGGCAGGGCTTCTTCGAAGGCTTTACCTAGCGCATGCTCATCGGTAATACCATTAAAGGCTGTGGTTAAGATGATCACAGACAGACCAATCAAGCCTACAGACGCTAAGTGCAGCGCCAGACCCGCAATCAACCAAACACCGACAAAGGCTTGGATAACCAGCTTCATTTTGTCTTTATTGGTACGACGGGCATCTTCATAGGCGGCGTAATCACACAGGATTTTATGCACCGCATCCGGCAGTTGGGCGCCATAACCAAACCAACGGAACTTTTCGACCACAAAGCAGGTGAGGATACCCGCGAACAATACGGGTACAGTCACAGGTGACATGCGGATCGCAAACTCACCAAATTGCCAGTTTGCTTGGGCTGCAATGATTAAGTTTTGTGGCTCACCCACCATAGTACACACACCACCTAATGCGGTACCAACACCGGCGTGCATCAATAGGTTACGTAGGAAACCACGGAAAGACTCGAGCTCGTCTTCATTGAGCTGGTTTTCACCCTCATCATTTTTGCCTTCGGAGGTATGGTCATGATCGGCCGAGAAATCTTTACCTGAAGCAACTTTGTGATAGATAGAGTAAAAACCGACTGCCACGGTAATAATCACGGCGATAACGGTTAAAGCATCTAAGAAGGCGGATAAGAAGGCAGAAGCCAAACAGAATAGTAAAGACACTAAGATTTTCGAGCGTACTTTAGTGATCATCTTAGTGAACACGAACAGCAGCAGCTGTTTCATGAAGTAAATGCCGGCCACCATAAACACCAGCAGTAACAATACTTCAAGGTTCGCTTCAATTTCGTGCAGTACTTGGCTGGCAGAGGTCATCCCGATGGCGACAGCTTCAATCGCTAATAAACCACCGGGTTGTAATGGGTAGCATTTCAGCGCCATTGCCAAGGTAAAAATAAATTCAAGCACTAATACCCAACCAGCCACAAAGGGGCTGACATAGAAAAAGAGTATTGGATTGATTATTAAAAACGACAGTATTGCGATCTTGTACCACTTAGGAGAATTCCCTAAGAAGTTCCCAATAAACGCCTGACTCATTGTCATCGGCATGGCATCCTCTCTTCTAATTATCTTTTAAAATTGCACAGGTTATTGTTTCTGGCATTTGTTTTAGAAAATCAGTCTAGCCTAAAGAGAATGCTAATGTAACGAGATACTGAAACCCAGATTTCAAAAAGCGGAGCTAATCGGCAAAATTGGCACAATTGCTGTTGATTAATGTCTTTTTTTTGAACATTTCTGTGACAATTGTACGGTGATTTTAAGGTGAGCCTCAGTCAATGGTTTCCATTTTTTACCGCTCTGGTATGATCAGTGACCATTATAAAGCACAACAACTGGAAAAGTGGGCTGATGATTATCAATGCCAAAGGACCTGCAAGTTTTGCAGAGAAGTATATTGTAAGATCGATTTGGGAAAATAAGTTTCCCCAGGGTCCATTTTACCGGCTGAACGTGAGCTTTCTGAATTAATTGGCGTAACACGCACCACCCTGCGTGAAGTGCTGCAACGCTTAGCCCGTGATGGTTGGTTGAAAATTCAACATGGTAAACCGACTCGGGTGAACAATTTTTGGGAAACCTCGGGCCTTAACATTCTTGAGACCATAGCGGATCTCAACCCGGAAGGCTTCCCTGTGCTGGTGGACCAATTGCTGTCGGCTCGCACCAATGTGAGTGCGATTTATTTTCGCGGTGCGCTGCGTAACAGCCCAGATACAGCGGTGGAAGTCCTCGGACAAATTCACCAATTAGAAGACACGGCCGAATCCTTCGCCGAGTATGACTACCTGTTGCACCACACCTTAGCCTTCTCTTCAGGCAATCCGCTGTACGTGTTGATCTTAAATGGCTTTAAAGGTCTGTATAGCCGAGTCGGTCGTTACTATTTCAGTAGCCCAGAGGCGCGCCAGTTAGCGTTGAACTTCTATAAAGAACTCGAAATATTAGCCAAAGCTAAAAACTATATCGATGTGCCCGCATTAATGCGTACCTACGGTATTAACAGCGGCAAAATGTGGTTGCAATTGCGTGACGATATGCCAACCTCGATTGCCCAGCAGGACGGCAATTCATAAGTTCTCGATTCCGAAGCTTACATGTGGCAAGTTAGCTGTTTTAAGTCGGATTAAATAAAAAGCCGTTTCATTGAGAAACGGCTTTTTGCTTTTTCATCAAACTGATATTTAGTCGGCCTTGGGTTGCTCTGGGCAGGAGGCTAACAAGGTCACGCTGGTATCGGCATTTAACTGCTCAAGGCTGACGGTAAAGCCCCAGAGTCGATGCAGATGCTTTAACACTTCCTTATAGGTGCTGGCGAGCGGGATATCATTACTGGGGACATACCTTAAAGTTAAGGAGCGGTCGCCGTTTATCTCAACGTTATGTACTTGAATATTAGGCTCAATATTCGACAAATTGTACTGCTGCGAGAGTAGATTGCGAATGTCTTGATAACCCTGCTCATCGTGAATGGCCGATACGGACAGATAATTGCGTTTCTCATCATCGTGGATGCCAAACAGTTTGAACTGACGGATCACCCTCGGCGACAGATATTGGCTAATAAAACTTTCATCCTTAAAGTTTTGCATCGCAAAATGTAAGGTATCGAGCCAATTACTGCCCGCAATGTCCGGAAACCAGGCTTTGTCTTCCTCGGTCGGATTCTCACACATGCGCCGAATATCGGTAAACATCGCAAACCCGAGGGCATAGGGATTAATACCGCTGTAGTAACGGCTGTTATATTCGGGTTGGGCGACAACGCCAGTATGGCTCTGCAAGAACTCCATCATAAAGCGGTCGGTGACCACGCCATCATCATATAGATGATTCAAAATGGTGTAATGCCAGAAGGTTGCCCAGCCTTCATTCATCACTTGTGTTTGTTTTTGAGGATAAAAGTACTGCGCCATCTTACGCACGATTCGGATAATCTCCCGCTGCCATGATTCCAGCAATGGCGCATTTTTTTCAATAAAATACAGAATATTTTCCTGCGGCTCGGCGGGAAAACGGCGCTTAGTGGTCGAGGGTTGCTGCTGTTGATGGGTGGGAATGGTGCGCCACAAATCGTTCACTTGGCTTTGCAGGTAGGCCTCGCGGTCTTTTTGCCTTGCTTGTTCTTCCCTAAAGGAGATTTCCGATGGGCGTTTGTAGCGGTCGACACCGTAATTCATCAGAGCGTGGCAAGAATCGATGATGCTTTCAACTTGCTCGACACCGTATTTTTGCTCGCAATCACTGATGTAGTTTTTGGCAAACACCAAGTAGTCGATAATCGAGCTTGCATCCGTCCATGTCTTAAATAAGTAATTGTTTTTAAAGAAACTATTATGGCCAAAACAGGCATGGGCCATCACCAATGCCTGCATGGTGATGGTGTTTTCTTCCATTAAATAAGCGATACAAGGGTTGGAGTTAATCACAATTTCGTAGGCGAGCCCCATTTGCCCACGCTTGTAGCCCTGTTCGGTTTCGATAAAACGTTTGCCGAAGGACCAATGGGTATAGCCAATGGGCATGCCAATGCCAGCATAGGCATCCATCATCTGTTCGGCGGTGATGATTTCGATTTGATTGGGGTAGGCGTTCAGTTTGTAAATGGCCGCCACCCGCTCAATCTCTTTTAGATAACTTTGTAACAGCTCAAAGCTCCAGTCGGGACCGTCGCTCAAGGCTGTACGTGTTTTTGCTTCTTTTATCCCCATAGAGCCCCCTTAAACCGCCTGCTTTTTAAATAATTCTCTAAATACAGGGTAGATATCTTCGGCTTGACGAATATGTTGCACCGCTATGTTGTCGTAGTGTTGTTGTAGGGATTCGTATTCGCGCCACAGGGTTTGGTGCGCACGATTGGTGATTTCGATATAGCTAAAATAGCGCACTAGCGGCAGGATTTTTTGCTCCAATAATTGTCGACAGGTGGGAGAGTCATCGGCCCAGTTATCACCGTCAGAGGCTTGTGCAGCATAGATATTCCACTCATCGGCAGGGTAGCGAGCCTGCTGAATTTCGTGCATTAATTTCAATGCACTTGAGACAATCGTGCCGCCGGTTTCTTGGGAGTAGAAGAACTCATGTTCGTCCACTTCCTTCGCTTGGGTATGGTGGCGGATATAGACCACCTCGAGGTTTTTGTAGGTACGGGTGAGAAACAAGTACAGCAAGATATAGAAACGTTTCGCCATATCTTTTGTTGCTTGGTCCATCGAGCCTGAGACGTCCATTAAGCAGAACATGACCGCTTGGCTTGAGGGCACCTCGCGCCTTGCAAAGTTGTTGAAACGTAAGTCAAAGGTATCGATAAAGGGAACTTTAGCAATCTTCTGCTTGAGCGCCTCGATTTGGGCTTTCAAATCCAAAATCAGCTCGGCTTTAGTGCCTGGAATATTTTCAAGCTCTGCCAGTTCCAGCTCTAACTCTTTGAGCAATTTCTTTTTACTTGCCGACATGGCAATGCGGCGCGCCAAGGAGGAACGCAGTGAGCGCACAATATTGATATTGGCTGGTACACCATCATTGGTGAAACCCGCACGGTAGATTTGATACTCGACGAGCTTGTTTAAGCGATTCTTCTGCAGATTCGGCAATTCTAAATCCTCAAAGAGCAGCTCTAGGTATTCATCCTTTGAGATTTCAAACACAAAGTCGTCATTCCCTTCGCCCGAATCCGAGGCATCGCCTTTGCCCGCACCGCCGCCAGCGCCACCTTGGGGTCTGTCGATTTTATCGCCGCGGGTGAATTGATCATTGCCTGGGTGGACTCTGTCTCTTACGCCTCCTTTGCCTTGATGGAACATAGGTTCACTGATATCCCGTGTGGGAATACTGATTTTTTCGCCTTTATCTACATCCGTTACACTGCGACGCGTGACGGCATCGCTGACGGCTTTTTTGATTTGTTGCTTATATCGGTTGATAAAGCGTTGGCGGTTGACTGTACTTTTTCCTTTCGCATTCAACCGTCTATCGATAAAGTTCGCCATACGCACCTCCCAAACCCCAGCGAAGGCTTTGGCAACACCAAAGCCTCGTTTTTAGTGAGCGCAAGTTAAGAGGATTTACGAACCCGTAAATACCACTCAGACAGGAGTCTGACTTGTTTTTTGGTATAGCCTTTCTCCATCATTCGATTGACAAAATCATCGTGTTTACGTTGATCGTCAGTCGAGGTTTTGGCGTTAAAGGAAATCACCGGGAGTAGATCCTCTGTATTTGAGAACATTTTCTTCTCAATCACAGTGCGTAGTTTTTCGTAGCTGGTCCAGAGTGGATTGTTGCCCTCATGGCTTGCGCGGGCGCGCAGGACAAAGTTAACGATCTCATTACGGAAATCTTTAGGATTGCTGATCCCCGCAGGTTTTTCGATTTTCTCCAGTTCGGCATTGAGTGCGGAGCGGTCAAACAATTGGCCGGTTTCGGGGTCACGGTATTCCTGATCTTGGATCCAGAAATCGGCATAGGTGACATAACGGTCGAAGATATTTTGGCCGTATTCAGAGTAGGACTCTAAGTACGCGGTTTGAATTTCCTTACCGATAAATTCGACGTATTTAGGGATTAAATAGCCTTTTAAGAACTCCAGATAACGTTCGGCGGTATCGCCGGGGAATTGTTCCTGCTCGATTTGGCGCTCGAGTACATAGAACAAATGTACAGGGTTAGCGGCAATCTCTGAGTGGTCAAAGTTAAATACCCGCGACAGGATCTTGAACGCGAAACGGGTAGAAAGACCGTTCATGCCTTCATCAACACCGGCGTAGTCGCGGTACTCTTGGTAGGATTTGGCCTTAGGATCGGTATCTTTAAGGCTCTCACCATCGTAGACCCGCATCTTAGAGTAGATGGAGGAGTTTTCAGGTGTTTTGATCCTCGAGAGCACACTAAATTGCGCTAGGGTTTCTAAGGTGCCAGGTGCACAAGGTGCTTGGGACAGCTCGGAGTTTTGCAGTAATTTTTTGTAAATCTGCAATTCTTCCGATACCCGCAGGCAATAGGGCACTTTGACGATATAAACCCTGTCGAGAAACGCTTCGTTGTTCTTGTTGTTTTTGAAGGTTGACCATTCTGACTCGTTAGAGTGCGCTAAAATGATACCGCTATAGGGCAGCGCGGATAAGCCTTCTGTGCCGTTATAGTTACCTTCTTGGGTGGCGGTGAGCAGTGGGTGTAGCACCTTAATGGGCGCCTTGAACATTTCCACGAACTCCATCATCCCTTGGTTTGCCCGGCAGAGTGCACCCGAATAGGCATAGGCATCGGCATCGTCTTGCGAGAAATGTTCTAGCTGACGAATATCGACCTTACCCACCAAGGAGGAAATATCTTGGTTGTTTTCATCCCCAGGCTCGGTTTTGGCAATCGCCAATTGATCGAGGATAGAGGGGTAGACCTTGACCACACGGAATTTTGAAATATCGCCGCCAAACTCGTGCAGACGTTTTACCGCCCAAGGCGACATAATGGTTTTTAAATAACGAGTGGGAATATTAAACTCATCCCGCAGCAGCTGGCCGTCTTCTTCGACATCAAAGAGACAGAAGGGGTGATCATTCACCGGGCTTCTTACGCCATTGGCGCTTAAAATGTAGATAGGCACTTTTTGCATCAAGGCTTTGAGTTTTTCCGCCAATGATGACTTACCGCCACCCACAGGGCCGAGTAAGTACAAGATTTGCTTCGATTCTTCTAAACCTTGGGCCGAGTGTTTTAGGTAGGCAACGATTTGTTCAATCGCATCTTCCATACCGTAAAAGTCTTTAAAGGCGGGATAGCGTGAGATGAGACGATTCGAAAAGATACGGCTTAGGGTTGGATTTTTCGCGGTATCAATAATTTCGGCTTCGCCGATGGCAAGCAGTAATCGCTCGGACGCTGACATATAAGCACTGCGATCTTCTTTGCAGATATCGAGGTATTCTTGCAAAGTGTATTCTTCATCGAGTTTTTGTTCGTAGCGCTTTTGGTAATGCTCGAAAATGCCCATATAAACCCCCTGAAACGCCAGTGATGTCATGGATGGATAACTGATTTTTCAGCTTCCTACACTAATCTTAGACACAAACTTGCCAGCTGTGTCAAAAAAATATCAAATAAAAACAATAACAAATGATTGCAATTGCAATTATTGCACTTGTAGCGATTGGGCGGTGTTAGGCAAAAAGGGCGAGGTGAGTGATTTGTGAGGCCATAAAAAAAGAGCCACTTGGGCTCTTTTTCGAAATGATTTAGCAGCGATTAACCAGCGAAGTTTTGGTTAACGAAGTCCCAGTTAACTAATTGCCAGAAGTGGGCTAAGTAGTCAGGACGTACGTTGCGGTAATCGATGTAGTAAGCGTGTTCCCACACGTCAACAGTCAGGATTGGCGTCACAGTGCTGTCAGTCAGAGGGGTTGCAGCATTGCTAGTGTTAACGATAGCAACAGTGCCATCGGCTTTTTTCACTAACCAAGTCCAAGCGCTACCAAAGTTGTTTACCGCAGAATCGGTAAATTGTGCTTTGAATGCGTCGAATGAACCGAATGCAGCATTGATAGCATCAGCCACAGGACCTGTTGGCTCACCGCCAGCGTTAGGCGCTAAGCAGTTCCAGTAGAAAGTGTGGTTCCAAACTTGAGCTGCGTTGTTAAATACGCCACCAGTAGAAGTCTTGATGATTTCTTCTAAAGATTTACCTGCGAAATCGGTTCCTTCGATTAAACCGTTTAGCTTAACAACGTAGGTGTTGTGATGCTTGCCGTAGTGGTATTCAATGGTTTCTTGAGAAATGTGTGGTTCTAGTGCGTTCTTTGCATATGGTAATGCGGGTAATTCGAAAGCCATTAGTATCTCTCCATGGTCTTAGGTTATCGTTTTTTAAACGTGCTCACTGCGCTCTATTGTACCGATAATATTTGTGATGTGAATCATTGTTTGGCTAATTGATTAGATAGGCGTCATCGAAAAACTAATTGTAGGGCATAACCTTACAAACTGTGGGATTTTGTTCTGTGCCTAGCTGTCGTACAATAGCGGCATTGAGTCAATGTCATCGTACTTAGGAATTAAAATGGAAACAGTAGAGAAAATTAAACAGCAGATCGCTGAAAACCCAATCATCGTTTACATGAAGGGTTCTCCTAAATTACCAAGCTGTGGTTTTTCATCTCAGGTAGCACAAATCATGATCAACTGCGGCGAGCAGTTTGCATTTGTGGATATTCTCCAGCACCCAGATATCCGTGCGGAATTACCTAAGTATGCAAACTGGCCAACTTTCCCACAATTGTGGATTGAAGGCGAGCTGATTGGTGGTTGTGATATCGTGGTTGATATGTATCAAAAAGGCGAATTACAGCCGTTAATCAAAGCGACTGCTGATAAATACAAAACCGCAGAGTAATCACGCGCAAAAGTGATGAAAGAATAATAAAAAGCCGCTAAGTGCATAACTTAGCGGCTTTTTTGTTGCCGAATCCTAACTCAAGAATTCGGCGATGAGTGATGCGCTATAGCGCTTATTCACCGCGTTTAGTGTGATGCAGCGTCACGCTCATGGTGTTTGCTTGCAGGTAACAGCAGATTCATGGTGATGGCCACAATACCACAGAGGCTGATGCCCGTGAGGCTGAAGGAGCCAATGCCAAAGGCCATACCACCAATACCGAAAACCAGTGTCACGCCGACAATACTTAAGTTACGTGGCTCGGATAAATCCACGTGATTACGGATGAGGGTATTTAAGCCCACTGCGGCGATAGAACCAAATAACAAACACATAATGCCACCCATTACAGGGACGGGAATCGTTTGCATCAGGGCGCCTAACTTACCCACAAAAGCCAAGGTAATGGCGGTGATCGCCGTCCAAGTCATGATCTTAGGGTCGAAGTTACGGGTTAAGGTCACCGCGCCAGTCACTTCCGAATAGGTGGTATTTGGGGGCCACCGAAGGCCGCTGCAGCAATTGTCGCAACGCCGTCGCCGGTCAAGGTGCGATGCAGGCCGGGTTTTTTCATAAAGTCTTTACCCGTGACATTGGAAATCGCGAGGATATCACCAATATGTTCAACCGCAGGCGCAATCGCGACCGGGATCATAAAGGCGATGGCATGCCAGTTAAATTCAGGCGCGACAAATTTCGGAATAGCAATCCAGCTTGCCGCTGTAACCACCGCAAAATCCACGATCCCAAAGGCAAGGCTTAGACCATAACCCACCACAATCCCCGCCAGAATAGGCATCACTTTAAGTAAGCCCTTGGCAAAAATAGCCACAGCTATGGTGGTACAGAGTGAGGCGAGGGAAATAATCAAAGCGGTATTGGTGGGAACGAGTGTTAAGCTGCCGTCTCCACTTTTACCCAGCGCCATATTCACCGCCACAGGCGCTAAACCTAGACCAATGATAATAATCACTGGGCCAACCACCACAGGTGGAAGCAGTCGATGGATAAAGTCGGTGCCGCGCACTTTCACTAACGCGCCGAGGAGAATATACACAAGACCCGCGGCAATGATGCCGCCCATGGTTGATGGGATCCCCCAGGTTTGTACTCCATAAAGAATCGGGGCTATAAAGGCAAAGGAGGAGGCGAGGAAGATTGGCACTTGGCGTTTCGTGATTAACTGAAACAGCAGGGTACCAATACCCGCAGTAAACAGGGCGACACTGGTATCAAGCCCTGTGAGTAGTGGCATTAGCACTAGGGCGCCAAATGCAACAAACAGCATTTGCGCGCCCTGAAGTGGTATAGCGAGTCGTTTCATTTATTGTTCTCGTAAATTTAGGGTAAACCGTGAGATGATAACAGTTTGTTGCTATATGTTCCTTATAAAATGCCCCGATTGTAGGTAAGGATCACTGTTTTATTGCTAAAGCGAGTGACAGCACTTAATCCGTGGTCGAAATCTCCCCAAGACTCGCTAAAGGCGCTAACTATGGTACAATTTGCACTATCTGACGTTACTTCAACTACTCAAAGATGCTGAAATTCCTATTAAAGCCAAGCTTACTCGCGTTTTTATACTGCCTGTTTACCGTTAATAGCCTGCAAGCTGTTGAAGTGAGTAAATTAGATGAAGCCGATGTGCCCGTGGCTTCCCGCGCCGTGCCTGAGCGGAATAAAGCCCTTAAAGCCGCGCTGGAAAAAGTGATCATTAAGAATACCGGGACAGCACGTTCTTTGGATAACGGCGTTATCCAATCGCAACTGGCCAATCCCGATGCACTGCTGAGCCAATATGGTTATGTGGAGCAAAATGGCCAACTGCTGTTAAAAGCCAACTTTGAGCATCGCCGCATTATCACCCTGTTACGTCAGGCCCAATTACCCGTGTGGGGCATTCAGCGTCCACTGACACTCTTTTGGGTTGCCATGCCAAGTGAAGGTGACACGATTTTACTGAGTGATTCATCGACCTTAGCCGAGCGTCAGGCATTCAATACCTTCTCCGATGAGCGCGGCATTCCTGTCTTACTGCCTATCCTCGACCTCGATGAGTTGATGGGCATCAATCCGAATGATGTTAAAGGCATGTTTGCCGATATAGTGTCTAGCGTCTCCGGACGTTACCAAGCTGACTTCTTAGCCCTGGTCGCTATTGAACCAGCGGGAAACCAAGTGCGTTACCGCTTGAATTTGTACACCAAGGCCACGATCGACTCGTTAACGCCGCCACTGTTTAGTTTTAATGGTACGGCAGAAAATAGCGCGCAGGCGATCACCGCTATGATGGCCGCCCTCGGCGATTATTATTTCACTAAGTACGCCATTGCCGATTCCGGTGAACAGGTCGGTGCCAGTGTGACCTTCGTGAACATTGATAAAATGGCGCAGCTAGTTGAAGTTGAAAAATACTTAAAGCAACTCAGCGCTGTGAAGAATGCGACGCTGTCGCGCATCCAAGGTAATACCGCAACCTTTTCCTTGGATTTGTTTGGTTCTCAGACCGACTTTGAACGTTTACTGAGTCTAGAGCCGCGAATTTCGGTGGTGGCGCCAGGGGAGTTTTCTGCCGGTGCCAGCCCAGCGGGTAAAACTGTCTATCAATGGCGGTTACCTTAAACTTCCCTCGTTGTGACTGGGCATGCCTATGCTCAGTCATGTGGGGGAGTCGATAATTTATTGATATTGAGACGTACGAGTGCCATTAAACTCACCGCTACAACTGTCGTTACCGGTTTACTTACCGGATGATGAAACCTTTAACAGTTATTATCCGGCAGCGGGTAATGACGAACTTATCCAAAAGCTGCGCGCCAATGCAGAAGGCCAAGGTGAAGCCGCAATTTATGTATGGGGACCGGTGAAATCGGGGCGGACTCACTTAATGCACGCCGCTTGTGCCCATGCCAATGAACTCGACCGCCGCAGTTTTTACCTTCCCCTTGGCATTCATGCCAGCATCTCAACCGCGCTGTTAGAGGGGCTGGAGCAGCTCGATTTGATCTGCATCGACGATGTGGATGACATTGCTGGTCACCCGATTTGGGAAGAGGCCATATTCGATTTGTACAATCGTGTCGCTGAGAACAAGCGTTGTGCGCTGGTGGTCAGTGGCCGCTCGGCGCCCGCAGATGCTGGCTTCTTGTTACCTGACTTAGTCTCTCGGATGCAGTGGGGACTCAATTATCAGCTGCAACCTATGGCCGATGATGAAAAGTTAGCGGCACTGCAACGCCGTGCGGCGATGCGCGGATTACAGTTGCCCGAAGACGTTGGCCGCTTCTTGCTTAATCGTATGGCAAGGGATCTACGTACCTTATTTGATGTGTTGGATAAACTGGATAAGGCATCCCTCGTACATCAGCGCAAGCTCACGATTCCTTTTGCCAAAGAAATGCTGCACCTGTAATCGTTCTGACTGTCAATCTAAATCCTGTTTAATAAACATTCAGTGTTAACAAAAAGCCCGTCATATCACGACGGGCTTTTTATCTCTCTTTATCTCACATCTATCGCTAACTTAGGTCTGCTAAGAGGCTTGAGTTTAGTGTATCTGCCGATTTAGCAATCCAAATCATTGCTGTGGATGGCGATGACGATCGCCACTGAAGCGTAGCTCTGGCTCGGTAAGCGTTTCGCCACTGGCCGCAACTCCTTGTAGTCCTTTCACTGTGGTATTGGGTGAAATCCCCAGGGTTTGTCGCCAGCTTTGGCCTTGGGTCATCGCTATTGGCTCGGGCAGGCTCGTGAGCAGGCTGATACCATCAAGCTCTGGTAGCATGCCATCGATCACTAAGGCTGCGCGGTTCGCCAGACTATCGTCGCCAATTCGGCCCCTTTGTCCCCAGTCAACAATCACAGTATCTGCTGTGAGTAAGGCGGGCAGGTTAGTGACAGCCACATCGCGCTGGATTTGATAGCGATAACTCATCATGGCCTCTTCGAATAACATCGCCGCATCTTCACGGGTACTGGAATAGTTGTAAAAGTCATTGGCGATATCACCGGAGAAAAACGTACTCACATCCGAAGGTTGATAGGCTTTTTGGGTTGCAGTGGCTTTGGCGCCTAAGAAGCTCACCGCCGCAAGACCTGTCATTTCTGTGCTGGTGAGGGGATAGCTGCGACTCACTTGATCGGATATCAAACTCTTATTGGCATTTCTACGGCTATAGTCGTCCAACAATCTGGGGCCTGTGAGCGTGGCGTGTATGCTTCTTGGGAAGAAGTCATTGGCATGGGCGAGCTCATGGTACAAGAGTGAGGCGAGATCGGGATTAATCTGGCTGAGCGTGCGCGTGGCGCGCGTAGTGATTGGGAATCCCTGTGAAGCATATTGGTTATTTTTAACGTAACGCCACGGCATGATGAAATTGAGTTCACTGCCAAAGTCGCTGCGATAATCTGGCGCCTCGTTAATGGTGTCGCGCTGGGTTGGCGTGAGCCACAAATCATTCGGGTCGAGATAAATCGCTCCCGTAACCACCCAATAAAATGAGGGGCGCACATCATAGCTTATCACCACGGCAGTGACCGATTGTAGTAGGCGGGCAAAATCGCTGCTCGGGTCCATTTGACGTAAAAACGCGGCGAAATTGTCGCCCATCCAATCGTGGGACACTAAGACGCGATCGAGAATAGTGTCGACATCGAGCGTATTTGATACTTGGCCGATTAGCGGCAATTGATTGATAGTACAAGCTTCTTTTAACTGATTTGAGTACACACAGCTCGTTAAGGCGCTGGCATAGGGAGAAGCAGGATGATAAGCGTGGGTGCGTGCCACAGGGGTATCGAAGTAGGTTGAGCTTATTGTGGGCGCCGCCGTGGTGAGCACATAGGCTTCATCTGTCACGGTATTACCGTTAATCGTGGCCGATGCCCTAAGGCGAGTTAAGGTATCTTGACTAACAGTGGCCGCGGTAAATAGGGGTCTAAAGGGATCGCTGATATCGAGACTGACACTGGGGCCCTCGGCGATACACCAATTGATGCTTGATGCACCAAGGCCTGCTTGTTGAGCGATGCGTAGGCTGACATCGTTACCCTCAACGGCTTGATGATCTTGACGAATGTTTAGCATTGCCCCCGCGCTGCTGTCGGCATTGATCGCTATTTCAGCCGTTTCATCGATATTGCTGCCGCTGATATGTAGGCTAAAACGGTAGCTGCCTGCTGCGGGGATATCGAAGGCTAATACTGGGCTATTTTGACTCACGAGTTCAATGCTGTGGCCTTCTAACTGTTGCCAGCGGAAGGTGAGATCCTGTGAATCGCGACTCCCTAGGCTGGCAATAATGGCACTGGATTGTCCCGCCACATATTGGGGTTCAGTTTTAAAGCGGATGGCGCCTGAGTCTGTGGTGATGAGCGGAGTCACTGTAGTGCAGCGTGGCACGTTAGTGGTTGGTGGGGTTACCGTACCACCATCATTATTATCCCCACCACCGCCTCCACAGGCACTGAGAGCGACGGTCGCCGCGATAATACTCAATCGACGCATTGGAACCCATATTCCCATCATGACTCACTCCAATTAACGCTATGTTATTGTTTTTGTAGTATGACTGGCTTTGTTGGCCGTCATTGCTTTGCATATCAACCGACTATAGCACGCTCTTTTGGTTACAAAAAGTGATGAAAGGTAAGTTAAATGTTGTCGGGTTGGGAGGGGAGTTGTGCCGAAAAGGGATTAATACAACGGCGGATTTGGCTTTGAGTGAAGGTTATAAAAGCGGGGTTCGAATTTATAGAATTATGATGTTGCGAATCACAACATATGGAGTCACGACATCTCTAATCACGACTTCTCGAAACAAAGAGCGCGGAGCGGTATTAAAACAGAACCGCGCTTGTTAATCAGAACTTGCTCATCTGAACTTGCTTATCGGTGCTGGCTAATCGCGACTTGTTGGTCGCTGGCAGCGATGAGATTGATTGGAGCTTACAATCAGTCTTGCTTGTCGGACTTTTTCTTAAGACCTAGGCCAAGTTCACGTCCACGGATACGTGCATAAAATGGGAACGCGATTAACAGGATGCCAATCAGCAGGACTTCGATAATGGCAAAGGCCAATGCATCGGTCGTGACATACAACAAGGTGAGGGCGTGCAGCATATATAAGCATAAAATAAAGCTGGCCCATGCATAGGTGTATGGGTTGCCCTTCAAAATGCCTCTTAAGGGCAGCAACAAAGGCACTAGCCAGAGGAGGCTGAATAATAAGGTGTATTCCCCATTGAGGCCCTGACCAATAAACCAACCGCCCAGTAGGAGAACGAGGGCAAGGTAGCCTAAACGGCTCAGTGTCAGCAAAGTGCTTGAGGTCATGATGTTCCTATCTTAATCGCATCGAATGATGGTGAAATGGCCGAAGATTAGAGAATGTTCAGTACATTTTCCGGTGGACGACCAATGGCTGCCTGTTGATTGGCCAGTACGATTGGGCGTTCAATCAATTTTGGCATCTTGACCATGGCGTCGATAAGTTGCTCTTCGGTTAAGGCCGGATTGGCGAGTCCCAGTGCTTGATACTCGTCTTCCTTAGTGCGCATCAACTCACGGGCGCTGAGTTTGAGTGTGGCTAAAATCCCACGGATGTCAGCGGCGCTTGGAGGATTCTTAAGGTATTCCACGACTGTGATATCGCAGCCTTGCTGCTCGAGTAGGGCTAAGGTTTCGCGGCTCTTTGAACAACGTGGGTTATGGTAAATCGTTGCTTGGGTCATAGTACTTATGCTCAATCGGCTAAAACAATGGCGCGGATGATAGCAGAAAAAACAGCGCCCCGTCAGGATGTTCGGGGCGCGATTATAACGGATAGAGGTAAAATCGCTGATTTTACTTCAAAGCATCCATCTCTTTATCCGCTTGTTTAAATTGACGGATACGTGCTTCGATTCGTGCCAGTTGTAATGGATTGCCTTCCGAGGCGCGGTAGGCAAAGTTCAGCTGATCGATAGCGCCCTTGTAGTTAGCGCCTAGCGCCATTATCTCGGCATTGGAGAAATACTCCATGCCCTGATTGCCCAATTTTTTATAGGCAAGATTGAGCAGTTGATAGGGCAGTTGATTTTGCTTATCGAGGAAAATCATGTCTTCCAGCAGTGGGATAGCTTTCGCTGGCTCACCGGCCTCAATATAGATATTGGCTAAGTTCGCGTTAATTACCTGCGATGTGGGTTTCATCTTACGCTGGGCTTCGAGTAACTTAGTCGCCTTAGCATAATCCTTGCGCTCGTTGAGCAAATCCGTCTTGGTATCGATATAAAACAAGTTGTTATCATCGATTTTTAATAGCTCGTCGACAATCTTTTCGGACTCATCAAATTTCTTCAATCTAAACAGCGCTAAGGCTTTACCGTAGAGGGCGGCCTCTTTAAAGCCGTAGGTTTGCTTATTGAGCTGCTTTTCAAACATGCTCAATACCGCATCGTCGCTGTAACTGGAAAAACGCACCTGAATACGGGCTTTAGCGAGCTGGAAGTTTAAATTATCTGGTACATAGCGGTGCGGATACTGGTGAGCGCGATCGCGCGCTTCGGAGATCCGTGACTCGGGTAATGGGTGAGTCAGCAACATTTGTGGCGGCGTAGTGGTAAAACGGTAGCGACTGGCGAGTTTACCAAAGAAATCGGCGGCGGCATTGGGGTCAAAGCCCGCATCGACCAGAATCTGCATGCCAATCCGGTCGGCTTCTTTTTCATGCAGACGGGTATAGTTGATCTTCGATTGGGTCGCCATGGCTTGAGTGGTTGCCAGCGCAGCCATCCCCGCCTGCGGCACGGCGATGGTTAATAGAATCGCCCCGAGTAGGCCTGCAACGGTCGCTGGGCCACTTTTTTGCTGTGCTTCGAGGGATCGCGCCAAGTGACGTTGGGTCACGTGGGTAATTTCGTGGCCGAGCACTGAGGCCAGCTCACTTTCGTTATCGGCGTTAAGGAATAACCCAGTGTGTACTGCAACGTGGCCGCCGAAGAAGGCAAAGGCGTTAATCTCATCGTTTTGCAGTAAGAAGAAATAAAAGGGCGTTTTAACGCCCGTGGCGTGGGCGACTAATTTATTGCCCAGTTCAGTCAAATATTGGCTCAATACCGGATCGTTCAGCATGGGCGCCGATGAACGAATCACGCGCATATAGGCATCGCCATAGACCATTTCTTTTTCTAGGCTGAAGGTATTGACGGCGGCGGTGCCTAAGTCGGGCAAGTCGTTGTTGGCAAAACTCTTTGCTGCTCCACCGAGTAACATTAATGAAAGCACACTCGCCGCAAGGGGTTTACATCGGGTCAAAAACGTCAAATTACGCAAGTGGATCCTTTGATTCTTTTAATTGTCTCAACTAAGGCTAGGGTAGCACTTAGCTTGTAGTTTGAGTTGCAACTTAGGATAATAGCCCAAGTTCGTTCATAGCAAGTTCATTATGATTTTTATTGATTTAACATCATTTCGCTGCCCCGTTCCCTTGGTTAAGGTCAAACTTGCGTTGAAGTCTGTGTCTGCTGGCGACAGTTTACATATCCTACTCTCAGACCCAGGTTCCCGCCGAGATGTTCCCGCGTTTTTTAAAAAACAGGGGCATACCGTGGTGACATTGCAAGATGACGCCAGCCAATTAGAGCTATTAATCACAAAAGTTGATTTATCGCAGGGCTAAGCACGCCCAAAGCATGATTCAATGCCGCAGTAAAAATGGCCAGTTGGCTTAGCTGGCTGCAACTTCGCATAGGCGTGTCGGTCATAGGTAGCAGTTAACTGATTTTCAAGCATATACACAGTAAAACGGATGCGATAAGGTTAACCACCAAAGCATAAGCATCTTTCCTGCGTTTTCGGAAAGCCAATCACCTCATTGGAACGAATTCATGTTTAGTTTTTTCTCTCGTTGGTATCAAGAGCGCTTTAGCGATCCTCAGGCGGTGACGCTGCTGGCCATTCTCGTGGGTCTTGCCCTTGTGTTGTATTTTGCTGGCGGCTTATTAGCGCCTTTGTTGGTGGCCTTAGTGCTGGCTTTTTTGCTTGAATGGCCTGTGGCGCAAATGCTGAAATTGGGGATTAATCGCACGACGGGCGCTTCCTTAGTACTCGTGCTGTTTTTAGGAATTGTGGTGTTGCTGACCTTTGGTCTTATCCCGAGCGTGTGGCGCCAAGGCGTGAGCTTGATGACAGATTTGCCGAGTATGATCGACAAGGGATTACAAACCTTGCAGGGATTAGCGACCCAGTATCCACAGTTTGTCAGTTCAGAACAGCTTAATTTAATGGTCGCCGAGCTTAAAAAATTGCTCGACACCCAGCACCTGCTCGATATTGCCAAGCAACTGATTGGTTACTCTGCCTCCTTATTGGTGCTGATGGTGTACGCCATTTTAGTGCCCTTATTAGTGTTCTTCTTTCTTAAAGACAAAGACCAGCTGATCAGTGGCAGTAAACGTTTTTTCCCTACTAATCGACAGCTGGCCCGCAAGGTATGGTTTGAGATGCACCAGCAGATCTTCAACTATATCCGCGGCAAGGTGATTGAGATTGTGATTGTCGGAGTAGCAAGCTACATCTTCTTTGCCTTTATGGGGCTGAGATACTCGGCCTTACTCGGGGTGTTGACCGGCTTGTCGGTGCTTATTCCCTATGTGGGCGCAACTTTAGTAACCTTGCCCATCACCTTGGTGGCCTTCTTCCAGTGGGGGTTTAGCTCCGAGTTTGGTTATCTGATGTTAGGTTACGGCATTATTCAGGCGTTAGATGGCAACGTGCTGGTGCCAATTCTGTTTTCCGATGCGGTGGATTTACACCCCGTCATCATCATTGCCGCCGTGTTAGTGTTTGGCGGTTTATGGGGCGTGTGGGGCGTGTTCTTTGCCATCCCATTGGCGTCCTTGGTGAAAGCGGTGATCAATGCTTGGCCGAAAACCGAGATTGAACCTGTAGCGATAACACCGGTGAAGGCGGATTCGGCAGAAGCCTAAGCCGCTGGCAGTAGATAAAACTGATAGATAAATGCTAATAGATAAAAAACTGAGCCAGAGTGCTCAGTTTTTTTATCCGCTAACTATTTGTACTAACTATTGTTTGTTGTACCAACGATTGTGGCACTCATCATTGCTGTAATAGATGCTGTGCGGTGGCGGCAAGGGCGCGATAGACCAAGGTCGTTTGCTTGGCTTTTATATTCCAGTGCTGCCAATAGAGGGGCACCCGAATGCGTTTTTCTGGGGTGAGTTCAATCAATATGCCTTTGTCTATCAAAGGTTTTGCCTGTAAGTGTCCCACTAAGCCATAACCTAGACTTAAGTTAATCGCCTCTAAAAAACTCTCCGATGAGGGAATGCTGTGTTGCCACCATTGGCCTGGCAGCATTTGAAAATACTGGGCGAGGTACTTTTCATGCATTTTATCTTTGGTTGAAAACACCACGGCAGGGGCTTTCGCGAGCTGCGCTTGGGTTATTTGAGCGCCGACATCATCGCTATTTTTTGCCCATTCGAAATAACGCGCCGCAAATGCAGGGGTCGCGACACACATATACTCCATGGTTCCTAAAAACTCGCTGCTACAACCGGCCATGGGATTGGCCGTTGTGGTCACGCAACCGACGGCCTCACCGTTTTTCAGTAGGTGATGGGTGTAGGACTCATCATCGACAATCAATTCCAGCAGCCAGGCATGTCGGCTGAACATATCGGCCAAGGCGGGTAAAAACCATGTCGCTAAACTGTCGGCATTGACGGCAATCCGCACCGTCGTGGGATGGTTTGGGTCATCGGCATCTAACTCGGCTCTCAATTCACTCTCGAGTAATTGCACCTGAGAATAGTGGCGCAATAAACGTTTACCCGTGGGAGTCGCCACCACGGGCGTTGAGCGAATAAGTAAGGATTGGCCGACTCGTTCTTCTAACTGCCTAACGCGCTGTGACACCGCCGATTGAGTGATATGCAACACTTTGGCGGCGCGCTCGAAGCCGCCTTCGGAGACGACGACCGCAAGCGCTTTAAGATTGGCGTATTCCAACATGATTGCCGTCCTTAAAATTATTAATTTTACTTATGATACATAAAAAACATTAGTTATATTAATTTTGTTGTTTTGTCTATGCTAGCGCCTTCTTCAGACATGAGAGGTAGTTATGCAAACGGCGTTTATACAAGGTATGGGCATAGGTGGTAGTTTGATTATTGCCGTAGGGGCGCAAAATGCCTTTGTGCTAAAGCAGGGGATTAAGCGAGCTTATCCTTTGCCGATTGCGCTGCTTTGTTCAATCATCGATGCCTTAATGATCACTGCGGGTGTGGCGGGGCTTGGGCACATTATTGAAGCCTTTCCGACTATCAAACATGTGGCCAGTTTTGGTGGGGCCGCCTTTTTGATTTGGTACGGTGCTAATGCACTTAAGGCCTCATTTGTCGCTAAAGGGATGGAGATGGACAATGCGCAAAATGCCGACACTTTGCGTAAGGCCATGCTGACCACGCTTGGGATCAGCCTGCTTAATCCACACCTTTATTTAGATACAGTTGTGCTGCTGGGGAGCATTAGCACTCAGTTCGAAGATGCCCATCGTCCTTGGTTTGGTGCGGGCGCGGTATTGGCTTCGTTTATTTGGTTCTTCAGCCTAAGTTTTGGTGCGCGTTTATTGGCACCGATATTTAGCCGCCCAGCGGCGTGGCGATATTTAGACCGCTTTATTTGGTTGACCATGTGGAGCATTGCCGCGGCAATTATTTGGCCTTATCTGGCCTAATCTTGGGTAACTAAGTAGCATCCGCTTGAATTTATTCCACAAATCAGGTTGATTTTTAGACGCAAGCTGAAAATTTTTCATGAAAAAAGGCCCTGATAAAGGGCCTTTTTGCGTTCAACTGCTAATTTTTTGTGCGCTGTGTTGAGCCGCGAGACATGAATGCGGTACTAAAGTGCGCAATTAACCTGCAATTTGCGCCAGTACAACTTGGTGATGATCGCTGGTTTTAAACTTATCGAACACATGGGCAATGGTGCCGTCGGTGTTGATGAGGAAGCTCAATCTATGGATACCGTCGTAGATTTTGCCCATAAATTTCTTCTCGCCCCACACGCCAAAGGCATCGGCGACGCTGTGGTCTTCATCGCTGAGCAGGGTAAAGTTAAGCGACTGTTTTTCTGCAAACTTAGCTAATTTAGCCACGGGATCAGGGCTAATGCCAAGCACGGTCACTTTGTGGCTGTCGAGTTCGGCTTTGCTGTCACGTAAACCACAGGCTTGCACTGTGCAGCCAGGGGTTGAAGCCTTGGGGTAAAAGTAGACTAAAACCGGACCGCGCGTTAAGCATTCTTGTAGGGAAACAGCATTACCCTGTTGATCTTGAAGGGTAAATAGCGGCGCTTTTGCGCCAGCGGTTAATGTGTTCATCAATTATCCTCTATCGCTTCTTGAGGTGGTGCCTTCCATGCGTCTAATGGTGCAATCCAGTGCCATTTCTTCAGAGAGTTGATAGATACTCTTTTCGAGCTTTTCTAGTTCAACTTTTTCAGGAATATTGATGGTTAACGAAATCGTCTGGGTTTGCTCACCGTTGTCGAGTTCTTCAGAGAAAGAGCGTACTGCGGCTAAGTCTAAGGAACGGTCGGCGAGGAACTGGGTGATAAGCTTCATGGTGCCGCGCTGATCCTTACCGGTAAAGCGCACTTCAAGGCGTGAAAGGTAGTTTTGCGGCGTATGTTTAGAGGTGCGCTTCATCACTGTCATCAGTTCTAATTCAACACTGAGACTCGGGAGCAGGCTTTCAATTTTCGTTATGGATGCCCACGAACCTGACAACATCATGATTAAGGTAAATTCGTTACCAAATAATGCCATACGGCTGTCGACGATATCGCAGTCACAGTCGCTGGCAAGCCGAGCTAGTTTACTTACGAGTCCAGGACGGTCTACGCCCATTGCGGTTACGACCAGGAAATTGGTCATGAATTGTCCTCACTTTTTCGATATCATAGAGCGAAAACTCGAGACTGAGTGCCGAGTTTTTGTGCGGGATGTAATGCTACCATAACTAATTCAATTTGAGAGCCCCGTTAGTGCTTGTCATTAATGGTTGGCATCAGTACCATAGCGAATCCTGAAATTTTGGGGAAGTCAGATGATAAACGGAAGCATCGTAGCCTTAATCACGCCAATGAACAGTGATGGCTCAGTAGATTTTGCAAGTCTTGAAAGGTTAGTCGAATTCCATATTGACCAAGGCACAGACGCCATCGTCGCCGTGGGCACTACCGGCGAGTCAGCGACTCTGCCAATGAATGAGCACGTTACTGTGGTCGCGCAAACGGTTAAGTTTGCCGCAGGCCGTATTCCTGTGATTGGTGGCAATGGCGCGAATGCGACATCTGAAGCTATCGAACTCACCAAGTCTTTATCTAAAGTAGGGGTTGCCGCCATGTTAGGCGTGACACCTTACTACAATAAACCCACGCCAAAGGGCTTAGTCGCACACTACACAGCTGTCGCGGCGAGCACGGATATTCCGCAAATTCTCTATAACGTACCAGGACGCACCGCCGTCGACATGAAGCCCGAAACCGTGGCCGAATTGGTCGCAGTGAGCAATATTATTGGTGTTAAAGAAGCCACGGGCGATGTATCACGCGTTAAGCGTTTACGTGAGCTTTGCGGTAATGACTTTATGTTGTACAGCGGCGATGATGCAACGGCGAGAGAGTTTTTACTCCTTGGCGGTAATGGCGTGATTTCGGTTGCCAACAACATAGTGCCAAAAGCATTTAAAGCCATGTGTGATGCAGCACTTGCGGGCAATGCCGAATTAGCGGCGAGCATCGATGAGCCGCTGCGTGGTCTGTATAGCACACTATTCTGTGAAGCGAACCCAATCCCTGTGAAGTGGGCCGCTCACCGTATGGGACTGATTGAGTGTGGCCATATTCGTTTACCTTTGACTGAACTTTCTGAGCAATGTCATGGTCTGTTGTTAGATGCAATGACTCGCGCCCAGATAGAGGTTAAATAATTAATGTTAAAGAAAGTCACCCCACTGTTCCTAGTTGCTGCCGTTGCAGCTTGTAGCTCGCCATTAGAGCGTCGCCAAGCAAACGGCGGTGAAGACTATGTGCAGGCCGAGCAAGCGCCAATGCTGAAGATCCCCGAGGGATTAAAAGCACCGCCATACAATAAAGAATTTGAAGTGCCTAACTTAGGGCCAAAGGCGAATTCCGCGCTGGTTGGTAAAAACCTCGATATCCGTCCTCCACTACAAGTCCTGCCAATGGCAGAAGGTACGCACGTGGAAGAGGGCAGCGATAACATTAAGATCGTGGTTGAATCGATTGATAACAGCGTCGATCTTAAGCAAGAAATCTTCACTAACTTAGATGGTTTCTTTGCTAAGCAAGGCATCAACATTCGCAACCGCGATTTCGATAAAGGCAGTATCGAAACCGATTGGATTGAAAACACGGAAGTGCTGGAATCGAGCCTCTGGGGCTCAGATAAAGAGTATCTGCTGCGTCAGCGCTATCGCTTCGACGTAGAAACCCGTCCGCACGGCCGTACCGCTAACATAGTGATCCACTTGGTTGAACACCAAGAGTTTTACGATGGTAAAGATCAGGATGTGCTGTTAAGCAGTGAAGATAAACAGCGTTACACCATCGATATGCTGAACAGTTCTATCGCTTATATGAGTGTGAAACGTGAGCAAGCGATTCAAGCGAACCGTTTGAAGCAGACCTTAGGGATCAATGTAGATTTAGTGACGCCTGAAGAAGGGGTTGCTTACTGGTCCGCGAAAGCGCCATACAAACAAGTGTGGGATCGTCTGCGTATCGTGCTGCCAGAAATGGGCTTTGAAATTGCCGATATGGACAGCGCCAAGGGGCTTTACTTCATTAAGTTTACCGACAACTCTGGTTTCTGGAGTTCGTTGTGGAACGACAATCAATTGGCCTTGAAGGAAGGCAGTTACCGCATACTGCTTGAAGACGGCGATAGCCCAGAGGAAACCAAAATCCTGCTGCGCGACGGTGAAGACCAACCATTGTCGAATGAAGTCGTGACCAATGTGTATCAGTCACTGTCGAACCTGATGAAAGAAGAGCGCAAACTGCGTTAATCCTACCTCAGTCAACAAAAGGGCGATCTAATCGCCCTTTTTTGTGCCTGCCATTTGAGCGTCGCTATGCTCACCTTGTGCGTTAACTATACAGAATGATGTTTCAGAATATTTCTGGCGTATATCAATATTTAAAGCATGGTTTTAGATAAAGTGTTTTCAATTTTGACTTTTGTTGAAGTAATTCGCTAAAAGTGCCAATTATCCTACTGTATTCTTAATCCTGCTTATCCTTTCTGACTCGAATTGCCATTTATTACATATTTTATGCAGTTGGCGTAATTTGTAAGAAAAAGTAAAACGTATTGATGCAATGATGCGAGTGGGTAAACTAGCCGTCACTAATGCGAGTCATCATCATTTGGAAGCCAGATGAAAAAATCATAATTATCATCGCTATTTTGGCTGCGGGCTGGTTTGGATACCAAAGTATGCAACCCCAAGCACCGCAGAAAGCTAACGTTAAGCTCACCCCTAATGTGGTCATCGCGACTGCCGCTATGGCGCCCGTGCGTGACGAAGTCGAAGCCATAGGCACCAACAAGGCCTATGAGTCTGTCACTATCACGCCTAAAGTCACCGATGTGGTTACTTCTCTCAAGTTTGATGATGGCGATATCGTCAAGAAGGGCGACTTATTGGTGCAACTGCAAAATGCCGAGCAGATAGCCAAAGTAAAAGTGGCGCAGGTGAAGGTGAGTGACAACCAGCGCGAGTTAGCGCGGATCAGCTCTCTGGTGACCAGCCGCACTGTGGCGGAGTTAGAACGTGACCGCCTGCAAACCTTAATCGATACCACCCGTGCCGAGCTAGAGCAGGCACAATCATCCCTCAATGATCGCAGTATAGTGGCGCCCTTTAATGGTCGTTTAGGCCTGCGCCAAGTGAGTGTGGGTAGCTTAGTGACTCCGGGGACTGAGATCACCACGCTCGATGATATCTCTAAGATTAAATTGGACTTTTCGGTGCCTGAGCGCTTTATTCAAGACTTACAGCCCGGTAAACAAGTTGAAGCCAAAGCCGTAGCGTTTCCCGATGAAATCTTTAAAGGCAAAGTGATTTCTATCGATAGCCGTGTTAATCCAACGACTCGCGCCGTGATTGTGCGCGCCGAAATCCCAAATCCGGATTTACGTTTACTGCCCGGCATGCTGATGAAGGTGAAACTCATCAAGCGCAGCCGCGAGGCCTTGATGTTGCCTGAGTCGGCGATTATCCCAATCCAAAAAGAGCATTTTGTTTACAGCGTCAATAAGGACAATGTGATTGAGCGTAAGCAAGTCACCATTGGTATTCGGACCCGCGGCTGGGTCGAAATCCTCGGTGGTTTAGAGATTGGTGAAAACGTGGTGATCCGCGGGCTACTCAAAGTGCACCCAGGCGATGTGGTCAAAACCGAATTGGCTGAGAAGTTTAGCTATCTTTCCGATGCTAATGCGGAGCCAAGTGTATGATCCTGACAGATCTTTCCGTTAAACGACCGGTATTTGCCTCGGTTATTAGCCTATTGCTGGTGGCCTTTGGTTTAGTGGCATTCGATAAGTTACCGCTGCGGGAATACCCTAACATCGACCCGCCGATTGTCTCGATTGAAACCAACTATCGCGGCGCCAGTGCCGCTGTGGTCGAGAGCCGTATCACCCAGCTGATTGAAGATAGGATCAGCGGCGTTGAAGGTATTCGCCATGTGAGTTCATCGAGCAGCGATGGTCGCTCGCAGGTGACCTTAGAGTTCGATATCAGCCGCAACATTGAAGATGCGGCCAACGACGTGCGCGACAGAATTTCGGGCCTGTTAGATAACTTACCCGAAGAAGCCGATCCCCCAGAGGTACAAAAGGCCAACGGTGGCGATGAAGTAATTATGTGGCTCAACCTAGTGTCGGATCAAATGACCACATTAGAGCTAACCGATTACACCCGTCGCTATTTATCCGACCGTCTGTCCGTGGTGGACGGGGTGTCGATGATCCGTATCGGTGGTGGCAAAGTTTACGCCATGCGCGTCTGGCTCGATAGACAAGCATTAGCATCCAGAAGCCTTACTGTAGCCGATGTTGAAGCCGCGTTAAGGGCTGAAAACGTTGAGTTGCCCGCAGGTTCGCTCGAGTCCAAGGAGCGCCACTTTACCGTACGTTTAGAGCGTAGTTATCGCACTGCCGAGGATTTTGCCAATTTGGTGATTTCCCAAGGTGAAGACGGCTATTTAGTCAAGCTTGGCGATGTGGCTAAGGTGGAAATTGGCTCGGAAGAAGAGCGTATCATGTTCCGCGGCAACAAGGAGGCCATGATTGGTCTTGGGGTGTCGAAACAGTCGACCGCCAACACCTTAGAAGTGGCCCGCGCCGTTAACGCCTTAGTCGATAAAATCAATCCAACCTTACCCGCTGGCATGTCGATTAAACGCAGCTACGACAGCTCAGTGTTTATCGAAGCCTCGATTAAAGAGGTGTACCAAACCCTGTTCACCGCCATGGTGCTGGTGATCATAGTTATTTATCTGTTCCTTGGCAGCGTGCGCGCCATGTTAATCCCTGCGATTACCGTGCCCGTGTCTTTGCTCGGAACGTTTATCGTGCTCTATGCGCTAGGATACACAATCAACCTGTTGACGCTGCTTGCGATGATCCTCGCCATCGGTATGGTGGTAGACGATGCGATTGTGATGCTGGAAAACATTCACCGCCGTATCGAAGAAGGGGATTCACCCTTAAAGGCGGCATTCTTGGGCGCCCGTGAAGTGGCCTTTGCGGTTATCGCCACCACCTTAGTGCTAGTGGCGGTATTTATGCCGATCACTTTCCTCGAAGGGGACTTAGGTAAGCTCTTTAAGGAGTTTGCGGTGGCCATGAGCGCGGCGGTGATCTTCTCCAGTATCGTGGCCTTAACCTTAAGCCCGATGATGTGTTCTAAGCTGCTTAAACCCGCGTCGCAGGATTCGTGGTTAGTGCGTAAGGTCGATAGCATTATGACGGGGATTTCCCGTGGCTATCAAAGCTCGCTTGAGAAGGCGATGGCAAGACCTGTGCTGATGTCGATATTAGTCTTGATTGCGCTCGGGAGCAGTGTGTTGCTCGCCCAAAAAGTGCCGCAGGAATTTGCGCCGCAGGAGGATCGGGGTTCGTTATTTTTGATGGTGAACGGGCCGCAGGGCGCGAGTTACGAATATATCGAATCCTACATGAACGAAGTGGAAAACCGTTTAATGCCGTTGGTGGACTCGGGCGACATTAAACGCTTGCTGATCCGTGCGCCCCGTGGCTTTGGCCGCGCCGCCGACTTCTCTAACGGGATGGCGATTATCGTGCTCGAAGATTGGGGACAACGTCGCCCGATGAAAGAAGTGATAGGCGATATTAACAAGCGCCTCGCGGATTTAGCCGGTGTACAAGCTTTCCCTGTGATGCGTCAAGCCTTTGGCCGTGGCGTGGGTAAACCTGTGCAGTTTGTGATTGGTGGTCCAAGCTATGAAGAGTTGGCCCGCTGGCGCGACATTATGATGGAAAAGGCGGCGGAAAATCCTAAACTGCTTGGCCTTGACCACGATTATAAAGAAACCAAACCGCAGCTTAGAGTGGTGATCGACAGGGACAGGGCGGCCAGCCTTGGGGTATCGATTTCCAATATCGGCCGCACCTTAGAATCGATGCTGGGCTCGCGTTTAGTCACCACCTTTATGCGTGATGGTGAAGAGTACGATGTGATTGTGGAAGGGGAACGCAGTAACCAAAATACCGCGGCCGATCTGCAAAATATCTATGTTCGCTCCGAACGGACCAAGGAGCTGATCCCTCTGTCGAACTTAGTCACGGTCGAAGAGTTTGCCGATGCCAGCTCCCTTAACCGTTATAACCGTATGCGTGCGATCACTATCGAAGCCAGCTTGGCGGATGGTTATAGCCTAGGTGAAGCGCTGGATTACCTCAATCAAGTGGCACGTGCTTACCTGCCTGCGGAAGCGGTGATCAGCTACAAGGGACAATCTTTGGATTATCAAGAGTCTGGCAGCTCAATGTACTTTGTATTCCTGCTGGCGCTGGGGATTGTATTCCTAGTATTAGCGGCGCAGTTCGAAAGCTATATTCACCCTATGGTGATCATGCTGACGGTACCGCTGGCCACGGTTGGCGCCTTGATAGGGCTGTGGTTTACGGGGCAGAGTCTCAATATCTACAGCCAGATTGGGATTATTATGCTGGTGGGCCTTGCGGCGAAAAACGGTATTCTTATCGTCGAATTTGCCAACCAGTTGCGGGATAAGGGCGTTGATTTCGATCGCGCGATTATTCAAGCCTCTTGTCAGCGTTTACGCCCCATCCTAATGACGGGGATTACCACTGCCGCGGGCGCCGTACCTCTGGTATTGGCCGCTGGTGCGGGGGCGGAAACCCGCTTCGTGATTGGTGTGGTGGTGCTTTCGGGCATTATGCTGGCGACCTTGTTCACTATCTTTGTGATCCCAACCGCCTACGGCCTCTTTGCCCGTAACAGCGGTTCTCCAGAAGCGATTGCCCAGCAATTAGATAAGGAGTTGGCGCAGGATTAATCCCACGCGAACACTTAGCCCAAATAAAATAGGCGCTTAAGTTTACTTAAGCGCCTATTTTATTTGGGCTAAATCTCTTTGGGCGAAATCACTTTGGGGTAACGTCAACGGCTTGAATATAGCGAAAGGAGGTTTTCTCAAAGCCAACGGACTCATAGTAGGCTTGGGTCTGCTCGCGGCGCATAGAGGTGGTGACCTCAAGCTGGCGACAACCCCGCTCACTTGCTCTGTCTTTGGTAAAATCAATCAGTTGCGTCCCCACGCCTAAACCTCGACTCGCTTCAGCCACCACTAAGGCGGTAATGCGGCAGATTTGCTGCTGCGAGGGAAAATAATCAAAAAAGATCAAACTTATCAGCCCAACTATGTCTCCCTCAGACTCGGCGAGATAGATTTCATCCGATCTTTTGGGAGCATCGAGATATTGCCGTAACTCCTTCTCGCTGGCACTGTAACCCAGCTGCAACAGTAAGTTAGCCATGGCGTTAAGGTCTGTTATCTGTGCTTGTCTAATTGCAATAAAGCCCATCATGCTTCCTTGTGTTATCCAGTACCTAGATTTCTATTAAGCAGGTATTCTGCCAATACATGACTCTTGAGGTTGACATATTTTAGGCTAACGCAAAGGCGTTAACGCATAAAAAATCCCACACTCATGGCGAAACCGACAAGCACAATAAAACCCCGCAACAGGGATTGGGGAATGCGATAAGCCAGCGCGGCGCCAAGATAGCCGCCAATAATCGCCATAATGGCAAGCAGTAATAGATATTGCCCGTCAATCAGATTACCTAGGGCGTAAATCACCACGGCAATGGTGGTGAGTAGGGCGGAGAGTAAATTTTTAAGCCCGTTCATCCCATGTAATTGGGTTTGGCCGAGTAACCCAAAGGTGGCGAGTAAAATAATCCCTAATCCCCCGTTAAAATAGCCACCATAAATACAGACGAGACTCAGAATCATCATTGCAGTCAGTGGCTTGACGGTATTCACTCGGGTGATGCTGGCATTCGCTAAGCGTTTTTTCAGTAACCAAGGTCCACCAATAAAGGCGAGTGTGGCCAGCAAAATCAGCCAAGGGATGAGATAAGCGAACACTTGCTCGCTGGTGCTTAGCAGAATCGCAGCGCCTAGGCATCCGCCCGCAATGGCGATCAAGCACAGGGTTTTTAGGTTAAGATTTGCTGGATATTCAATCTCTTTTCGAAAACGCCAGGCACTGGCAAGGTAACCGGGAAGCAGGGCGGCAGTGCCCGTCGCGTTAGCCAACAGTGGCGGTACGCCCACAAACACAAGGGCAAATAAGGTGATAAAGCTGCCACCGCCCGCCACCGCATTTAACATGCCGCCGAGTAAGCCTGCGAGGGCGATCAGTAACCAGTCCATAGTGAATACTCCGCAGCTATTGATGTGGTGAACTAGAATATCAATTGCTCATAAAAACATCACCTTAACAGTAAGTCACTCAGATGAAAAGCCATCAATATTGTAAGTCGCGGTAGATTGATGGCTTTGTTATGGGGTCTGAATCGGGTTTAGGCATAAAGCCTTGGCTTTAAGTGTTATGCCGCTAGATTCATCAAAAGCTATTAAGTCTTAGCACTGATGTATTTATTCAGCATGGAACAGTCCTGAAGCAAATATCACGGTGGCTATGGCCAAGTATTGATCGCTAAATACCTCTTCTCCCCAGCAATGTTGTCCACGCTCTTGATAGTACACATGGTAGCTGGCATTCGATGGCGTAGCGATGCAGTACCAACCATCAAAGGTCTGCTTGCTAAAGTTGACCCAATACTGCGCATCCGCCTGTTTGATCTGCTGGACTAGCGCTTCATCTTGCGCCAATAGCGCCGCCAGTTCGGCTGCGCTGGTGAGTTTGTGTTCGGTTTTTAACTGATTGAGTAGTGCTTTGAGTGTCATTATTGAAGGCCTTTTATCCTGAGGCGCTGTGTTAGCGAATCGCTGAGGCAATCGAGGATTCGATTAAAGCGTCAAAAACATCGGCTTGGCCTGCGGGGAGCAGTTGCCGATGAATTTCGCGGCGCTTTGCACTGTCAAATAAACGCTCCGCTACCCAACCCGTTAAATAGAGTGAGGACAAACAACCTCCCGCAGTGGCAATATTGCCATTGATCACCAGAGCGGAGTCTTCCACCTCCACACCCATGGCCACTAATGCGGGTTTGGCATCGGGGTGAGTTGTTGCTGAGATATTGTCGAGTAAGCCTAACTTGGCAAAGAAGAATGAGCCCGCACAAATACTGCCAAGCAATTGCCGTGCGGGATCTAATTTAAGGGCCGACATAAACTCAGGATCCGCAAGTGCGGCAGGTACGCCTTTGTAACCACTGCTGAATAATACCACGTCAGCTTCGGCGACTTGCGCGACATGACCATGGGTTTCTACCGTCATTCCCAAACTCGACCTGTGGCTAGGTTTAGTGCCTAGCACTTTGACTGTCCAATCGGTTGTTGTGCGGCCGAGAATATCGCGCATTAAAAAGAAATCGATATCGGTAAATTCATCAAATATCACAATCGCAATCTGGTACATCCTTTGTCCTCTGGTTTGTATTCTGGTTAATGTGTGGGTTAACACGTCATCGGCCGCATCATCAATCCGTCGCTCCCTGTCGTTGCAACATAATCACCCATATGTTTGTGACTGCGTTTATTAAGAGTGGGAGAGTAATAAAGTCTCATACTGAAATGGCAGTGAGCTCATAGGTACGTTGCTATTTCTAAGCCCATTATGCCCCAAAACAAGTCGGCTGAACCGGATATTACGATATATGCATTGCCACTGTTTCCCCAGTGACACGCCGTCCTTTTATTTTACAAGAAGTATTCCTATAGGCTCGACGGCGGCATCTGCAACACATGGAAGTGTAAATGCCGCGTTCACATGGCCTATGATATTCCCGACATCATAGTGGCATTTCCCATATCCTTATGGGTTAGATGTGAAAGAGCGGCCATGCCGCCAACGTCACAGTTGCAACAATGACAATCTTAACGACCATTGAACTGTTCATCTGGCTAAAAGTTTTTTGCCCCAAAACAAGTCGGCTGAATCGGATATTGCGATATATGCATTGCCACTGTTTCCCCTGTGACACGCCGTGAATATATCCCTATAGGCTCGCCGGCGGCATCCATGCCGCCAACGGTCACAGTTGCAACAATGGCAATCTTTACGATCATTGAACTGTTCATTTGCCAAAAAAGCTAATGCCCCATTCCGATTTCGGTTAGTTAGCTCAATCGAGAATTCCCACTCCTGCTGCTATACAAATTTTCATCTAGTTACCTATGTTTGGCCCTACCGCTAAACGGCTAATAATGTATGGCTATACAGTCATATTTAAATTTAGGTGTTTTGGTATTATTTTTAGACAAAATCAGTGCGCACTAATTCCATACGCAATAAATAAAACGCTATAAAATCAATTGACTATAGTATCTTGCTTTTAGTTCATAGGTCTGGCAAAACGCGCATGCGCGTTTTGCCAGATGGTATATTTGGCAGAAAGCTGATAAGTTGTTTGCATACAGATAGTTAACCGTGCGCGTTTTCACAGGTCTAATGAGGTAAACGCGCATGCGTAGGAATAAAATGTTATAAGTCTGAGTTCATAATCAGCAGCACTAGCGCTAACTCCCAAACGGGTTTATCAGTCTGTGCGATTACATAAGTTAGTTCAAAAGGTACTGAAATGGATAATTTAATAACAATTGGCTTAATAGCTGTAGCTATTCTGGCTGTACTAGGGCTTGGAATAAAAGTTGTAATCAGCTTCAGATCTGGAAGTAAAAGCAACTTTAAAAATGTACGAGCTGGCGGCGACGTTGTAGGCCGAGATAAGGTTCAAAAGTAAATGTTTAATTGGCTCAGAAATATTACGGCCGGCGGAGATGTTGTTGGACGAGACAAGATAACAAATATCTTACCAGCTCCTACACAGATGGATTTGCTGTCGCAAAAGTATGTTGAAGAAAAGTCAAATCAACAAGTGACTTATGTAATTATTGATGAGCTGACTCACTATAGTAATGAAAATTACGATATTCGAGATTTGACTGAAAAACTTGAAGATGCTGGGTTTGGTTATTTGGTTGATGTCGGAGAGGAACTAAAGGAAGAAGTTAGTAAGTTAATTATTCGGAATCAGCATTACAAGTCGGCTCAGAAAATCATTACTTATCTATTGGCCGAAGTTGAGTCTATTTTTAACGCAAATATTAAAATAAGGTTACTTGATGTAAGGGAAGAAGCAGCATTGAAGCTACTTTTCAGAACGCATCTTGAGAAAGAAATTCAAGCTCACCTAGGTGATAATGTTTTAGAAATTTTCAATCGTCAAATCAATGGCATGGTTTATTTCCTTACGGGGAATTGCCACTTGGAGTGGAAATAATGCTTTTATATAACAAAGCTCTGGATCCAAACCATACACTTCTGCGCATGACGGCATTACTAATTTCTTGGAAAGCTGAAAGTCTAGAAAGTGATGCACTGCGTTTATTTGACTTCTTAATCGCAAATCCTGCACATATTGAAAAACTATCTGTTCCAAGAGATAAATTTACCGATAAAAATGAGTTTAAAAGTTACAAAAACCGATATCAGAATTTTGAACCAAAAAGTCTCTTCAATGCGATGAAAGAAATACATTTTCTTGCTATTGAGCGACTAGTTGTTCTTGGGGTGTTGAAAACAGGTAATAACTCCTCGGAATATAATGTCTACCTCGAAAATATTCCTGAAGGATTAAAGAGCTTAGCTGAATCAAAAGAAAATAGCATATCTAGTCAAGCAATTGATTTTATTGTTGAAAATTTAATATCGATCTCAGTTACGGGTTCTGATGGACTAAAAAAAATAACAAGCTTAATGGATTATAGATACGATGTTAATTAAACCTACTTTGAAGGTTGAGAGGCTTCATGTAAAAAGAGGCTCTATAGTCGCTTTTGATGAAGCCTTTCATCATGGCGTTAATGTATTGTCTGGTAAGAATGGTTCTGGCAAAACCTCCGTAATTCAACTTTTAATGTATGGACTAGGATACGAAGTCCCAAATTGGAAAGAAGAAGCGGGTCTTTGTGACAATATTTATGTTGAGTTAAAAGTCAATGGCAGTCCCGTTACCATTAGGCGTAAAAACAATGGTTCAGATAAGCAATCAATGGATTTTTGTTTTTCAGAAATGGATGTGGCATTAGCCTCTCCTCTCACAAATTGGTTTAATTATCCGTATTCAATAGGAAGCAAACCGAGTTTTTCTCAACAAATGTTTGAAGTACTTGGCCTGCCCGAAGCAAAAGCAGATGCAAACAATAACAATGTAACTTTACATCAAGTATATCGACTAATTTATGCAGACCAATCAAATACTTCTAGTGCCATATTTAACAATGAGCCGTTCGATTCTGCATTCAAAAGGGAATCTGTAGGTAAATACTTATTAGGCTTATACGATAATGAACTTTATGACGCAAAGATAAAACTTATTGAAGAAGAAAAGAATCTACAAAAGATAATTGCAAAACTTCAGGCAATTCAGTCGGTCGTTGGAAAGACTTCTTTTGGTGAGGGTGTCGGAACCATTGAAGAACAGAAAAAAATATATTAGATAAAATTGCCTCTATTAATGTCGAAATTATAGATGTTAAAGAGAAGTCTTTGATTTCATACAGTTCTGATAAAAAAGAAACAGAATCCTCTGCAAAAGAAAGCGTAGCAATTCGGAACAAACTGTTAGAGGTAGAAACTGAAATTCAGCAATTGAATTACAATATACTTGACTCTGAAGAGTTTGTATCTGAGCTTATTGACAAACAGTGTGCGCTAAGAGACTCAATTAAAGTTGGAGGTTTGATTGATGGATTCAAATTCTCATCGTGTCCAAGTTGCCATAAATCACTCAAAGAAAAAGCCAAGGACTGCTGTAGCTTATGTGGTGAGCCGATAGAGTCAACAGATAGTTCGAATAGTCTCCTTAGAATGAAGAATGAAATAGCAATCCAGCTTCGTGAATCTGAAAAGTTATTGGAAAAGAAAAAGCAAAAACTAACGGATCTTACAAATAAGCGAAAGGAATTAAGAAGCTTATTCAGGAAACAAGTTAGCAAAGTTACTGCAAGCATGAGCTCTGTCGATGCAAGCAAAGAAAGGCAGCTATTTGATCTTTACCGGCTAACAGGTGAACTCGAAGAAAAACTTCAAACATTAGATAAAATTGCTGAGCTTCATCAGTCTTTAATCGAATTGCGTGGTGAGCGAGACACTGTTCAGTCTGAAGTTAACAGGCTTAGTGACAAAATAGAATTGATAGGAAAACAAAGATTTAAGCGTGAGCCGGAAATTCAGGCGCTTATCTCCGAGAAGCTTTGTGAGTTGCTTCGAAAAGATAATGGTTCAGAAAAGGAATTTAAAAATGCAGAGTATGCAGAGTTTGATTTTGCTGCCAATAGTGTATCAGTGAATGGAAAAACAGCCTTCTCAGAAAGTGGAATAGTCTTGTTAAATAACGCTTTTCATGTTGCTCTGTTGATGGCAGCACTTGAAAAAACATATGTACGCCTCCCCAGATTCTTGGTTCTCGATGGTATTGAAAATGGCGGGATGGAAGATGACCGCTCGAAGAACTTTCAAAAGGTCGTTGTTGAGGCTCTATCCCGTTACGAAACAGATTTTCAATTGGTCTTTGCGACAAAAAATATTGATGAAAGTTTAAGGTCAAAGGATTATATAGTTGGTGAGGAATATAGCGAGTCAAATAAAAGCCTAAAATCTTTTAATTGATTTCTCTATATACGACTGTAAAGAAAAACGACTTATAACAAGGCGCTGCACTCGGATAAATTACTCGCTGTGCTCCTAATTTATCGGTGAGCGCGGCGTTAATCCATAGAAATTTTTATCCAAAACAGACTTGTTAGAGTTAAGTCTTTAACTCGAAAATGTCCCGAAGTGAGTTACAACGAGTATGATACTTTAATACTCAGTTGTAGCTTGGTTTGGACTTGGTAGTAGCAACTAGTATGAATCTGTATTTTTGGCCACGTTTAATCTTAAACGGTTCTAGCAGGGATAATTGACAGTTTAGTATAAGACTTATTTCTCACCAACATTAAGATATTTAGCTAACAACTTGAGCATCCTTACTATTTAGGCTGCGGCAAGTTTACCGCAACTGCATACAGGGTGGCTAACTGTGAGGTAAAACGGCTATACAAGTCACCAATGCACACGATGTATAAAGCAGGGTTGAATACGCAGAACATTGCAGCAAACAGCGCTGATGCATTGGCGACCATCGGAAAAAGGGACTTTTTCGTTGAGCCCCCAAGGATGGGTTTACGGCGTGTCGCCAGAGCATAAGTGCTGTTGCACTCGACAGTTAAGCAAAGCAATAAAAAGCCCAGAATCATCTTCTGGGCTTTTTAAAACTAAAAAATCGGTTAACGCTCAACACTTTTTAGGCTAAAGCTTCAATTTAACGTAAGTTTCAAGCCTTATTGCTATAGGTTATTTGCGCATTTTAAAGAACGCTTAAAACACCATCTCTGGTACATGGTCAGGCACGATTAATTTGCCAGCGGTTTTGCTGACAATTTCTTCAACGCTGACACCGGGGGCGCGCTCTAACAGATGGAAGGCGCCATCTTTAATCTCGATAAAGGCTAAATCGGTGACAACACGTTTGATACAGCCGTAACCTGTGAGGGGCAATTCGCACACGGGTAACAGCTTAGAGTTGCCGTACTTATCGGCGTGCATCATAGTGACGATGATATTTTCCGCACCCGCGACTAAATCCATTGCGCCGCCCATGCCCTTGATGAGCTTGCCTGGGATCATCCATGAGGCAATGGAACCATTCACATCGACCTCAAAGGCGCCGAGTACGGTTAAGTCCACATGGCCGCCACGGATCATCGCAAAGCTTTCGGCGGAGGAGAAAAACGAGGCCCCTTTTACCGCGGTAACGGTTTGTTTGCCGGCGTTGATTAAATCCGGATCGATGGTTTCTTCCGTCGGAAATTCACCCATGCCGAGCAGGCCGTTTTCCGATTGCAGCATCACTTCCATGCCTGCGGGAATGTAGTTGGCCACGAGCGTGGGAATACCAATACCGAGGTTGACGTAGTAGCCGTCTTGTAATTCTTTGGCAACGCGCTGTGCCAGTTGTTCTCTTGATAATGCCATGATCTTTATCCTTCCTTTACCTAGAGTCGCTATTGGCCTCAATTTTTCGGTCTTTATTTAGGGCTTAGACTCTGTCGCTTTAGCTTGCGTAGTTAATCGTTCAGCGTTGCTTATTTCGCCGCTTTTACCGTGCGCTGCTCGATACGTTTCTCGAACTTGCCTTGGATGACGCGATCAACATAAATGCCGGGTGTATGGATATGATCAGGATCGAGCTCGCCCGGCTCCACAATAAACTCGGCTTCCACTACCGTGATTTTGCCCGCAGTCGCCATCATAGGGTTAAAGTTAGCGGCGGTTTTGCGGAACACTAAGTTACCCATAGTATCGGCCTTCCAAGCGCGAACGAGGGCAAAATCGGCAGTCAGAGACTCTTCTAACACATAATGACGGCCTTTGATTTCACTGGGTTTCTTTGCCTTCCGCCACGGGGGTACCGTAGCCTGTGGCGGTGAAAAACGCCGGAATACCGGCACCGCCCGCGCGGATTTTTCCGCCAGCGTGCCCTGCGGCGTTAAAATCACATTGAGTTCGCCCGAGAGCATTTGCTGTTCGAAAGTGGCGTTCTCACCTACGTAGGAGGCGATCATGGTCGAAATCTGGCGATGTTTTAACAATAAGCCCAGACCGAAATCATCCACACCAGCGTTGTTTGAAATGGCGGTTAAGCCCTTAACGCCCATCTTAACCATTTGATTGATTAAGCCTTCAGGAATACCGCACAGGCCAAAACCGCCAACCATAATGGTCATATCATCGGATAAACCTGCTAACGCTTCTTCATAGCTGCTGACGACTTTATTGAGTCCTGCCATTTTTATGTCCTTTTACTGTTATTCAGTCCTCAAGGCGCTAGGTATGTTTAGCGCCTCGACGCTTGAGTCTAGGCTTTAGCGCCCTGCAAGATTGCATTGGCGACTTTAGAGCCATTAAGACGATTTAATTGTTTGCTGATCCCAAAACCCGCTAATGCCAGTTTTTCTAAATCGATACCCGTCTTCAAACCGAGCCCGTGGAGCATATAGACCAAGTCTTCACTCGCCAGATTGCCCGATGCGCCTTTTGCATACGGGCAACCACCTAGGCCCGCCACTGAGGCATCAAAGCTGCGCACACCTAAGTCGAGGCAGGCGGTAATATTGGCTAATGCTTGGCCATAGGTGTCGTGGAAGTGCAGGGCGAGTTTTTCTACCGGCACTCGCTCCATCACGGCTTGCAGCATTTTACGGGCTTTTAACGGCGTGCCTACACCGATAGTGTCGCCGAGCGAAATTTCGTAACAGCCCATTTTGTAAAGGATTTCAGACACTCTTGCCACTTCGCTCGCCGCGATTTCCCCTTCATAGGGGCAGCCTAAAACGCAG
Organism: Shewanella seohaensis; assembly: GCF_025449215.1. NCBI lineage: Bacteria > Pseudomonadati > Pseudomonadota > Gammaproteobacteria > Alteromonadales > Shewanellaceae > Shewanella > Shewanella seohaensis. Next base: position 3,338,720 of record NZ_CP104900.1, on the reverse strand, counting down.
GACACATAGCCACGCACTGGGATATTGGCGGCTTTTGCCATGTCCATCAACGGGATAAAGCGTTCAATCGACTCTTCAATCGAACAGTTGATATTGCGTTGGCTAAAGCTTTGTGACGCCGCACCAAAGATAGCGACTTCGGAAGCTTTTGCATCCAGCGCCAGCTCCAAGCCTTTGACATTGGGGGTGAGGGCGCTGTAAACCACGCCCGCTTGACGGCGAATTTGGCGCAATACTTCGCCGCTATCGGCCATTTGTGGCACCCATTTGGGTGACACAAAGCTGCCTGCTTCAATTCGCTTCACGCCCGCATCGGCGAGGGATTCAATCAAGGCGACTTTGGCCTGTGTCGGGACGGCGGCTTCATTCTGCAAGCCATCACGTGGCCCCATCTCGAACAGGCTAACCCTATCCGAGCTGGCGCTTACCGAGGTCGCGCTTAAGTTCGAAAGATCCAGCGCAGACATTTAGGCTTCCTCACTCTGGGCTTTGGGCTCAACATGGAGCAGCACGGCGCCATCGCTCACTAACTCGCCCGCCTTGAAGTAGAACTCGGTAACAATACCGTCGAAGGGCGCTTCGATGGTGTATTCCATCTTCATCGCTTCCATCACCAGTAGCCCTTGTCCCGCCTTCACCTCTGCACCGACTTCCACTAAGTGGGTGACGACTGTGCCGTTCATCGGGGCCTTGAGTTTATCTTCATTGCTGGATTCGGCCTCAACCACTTGGGTTTTTACCGCCCTGAAGTGATAACTGCCTGAGGGTAAAAACAGTGTAAAATCATCGCCCTGAGCGCTGACGGGCACTTTACTCTTATGGCCGTTGATTTCGGCTAACAGTAAATCCTGCTTAAGCTCACCACTCAGGGACTTGCTCACTTGGCCCTCTGCTGCGGGTTGGGATAATTGGTAGTGATCGCCAAAGTCTAATAACACCAATTGTTGTAATTCGTGGGCATCGTCGAGCAGGGCAATAGTATGCTGGCTAACGCTGTTGAGTCTAAAGCCACTGACTTGGCCCCAAGGCGAGTAAGGATCGGCGCTATTAATTGCCTGTGCCTTGGCGGCTTCTTTACGGGCAAGTACTTGATACAGCGCGGCAAAAGCGATAGCCGTATCGGTTTCGCTCGAAGCACTGCCAATCAGCGCATCGCCGTAACGGTTGATAAAGTCGGTGCTAAAATCCGCCTTGGCAAAGGCAGGATGCTCGGCAATATTCGCCAAAAATTCAATATTGTGCTTAAGCCCGCTGATTTGGTAGGACTCGAGGGCATGCACTAGGCGCTGTAGCGCGCGCGGACGCGACTCATCCCACACGATGAGCTTGGCTATCATAGGATCGTAGAAATTACTGATCACATCGTTTTCACGGATGCCGGAATCGATACGCACGTATTTGCTTTGCTCGGGCTCGCGCAGGAAGTTGAGCTTACCGCTGGCGGGTAAAAACTCATTTTGCGGATCTTCGGCGTAAATACGTACCTCAAAGGCGTGTCCATGGATACGCACTTCGTCCTGTTTGAGCGGTAACGGCTGACCACTGGCGACCATTAACTGCCATTTGACTAAGTCTTGGCCCGTCACCATTTCGGTCACAGGATGCTCTACCTGCAGACGGGTATTCATCTCCATAAAGTAGAAGCTATTGTCGGTATCTAACAGGAATTCAACGGTTCCCGCACCGACATAATCGATGGCCTTGGCGGCAGCGACGGCGGCTTCACCCATTTGGGCGCGCAGTTCATCACTTAAACCTGGGGCAGGGGCTTCTTCGACCACTTTTTGATGGCGGCGCTGAATCGAGCAGTCGCGATCCGATAAGTAAATTGCATTGCCAAAGGTGTCGGCAAACACTTGTACTTCGACGTGGCGCGGTTGGCGTAAATAACGTTCCATCAATAACTTATCGTTGCCAAAAGACGAGGCCGCTTCACGGCGCGCCGAGTTGATGGCGTCCATGATTTCGCCTTCATGCTCAACGATACGCATGCCTTTGCCACCGCCACCGTAGGCGGCTTTAATCAGCATCGGAAAGCCGATTTTTAAGGCTTCAGCCTTGAGGGTGGCATCGGTTTGATCGTCGCCATGGTAACCCGGCACTAAAGGCACTTGAGCCGCCGTCATAATGGCTTTGGCTGCACTCTTGCTGCCCATGGCATCGATGGCATCGCTGCCAGGGCCAACAAACACGATACCGGCCGCCTCACACTTGCGGGCAAAGTCGGCGTTTTCCGATAAAAAACCATAACCTGGGTGAATGGCTTGCGCCTGAGCTTTTTTGGCGATTTCAATAATCAAGTCGCCCTTGAGGTAAGAATCCGCCGGGGCGCTGCCACCTAAGTAAAACGATTCGTCGGCCATGGCAACATGGCGGGCGTTTTTATCGGCATCGGAATATAAGGCTACGGTGCGAACGCCCATGGCCTGCGCGGTTTTGATAATGCGGCAGGCAATTTCACCACGGTTAGCAATTAAAAGCTTAGTGAACATGCTGTTAGTCAACATCAAAGAACTCCTTGAGTATCTGTTGGCGTGTGCCAGTTCGGCTGACGTTTTTCGAAGAAGGCGTTTAAACCTTCTTGGCCTTCATCAGATACCCGAATGCGGGCGATGCGCTCGCTGGTGTAATCAATCGTATCTTGGTCTATCACGCCGTCTTCGAGGCGGGCGAGTAGGGTCTTTACCCATGCCATTCCCTGCGGGCTGTTGGCGAGCAGCGCGGTGATAATCGGTTGGGCTGCGGCCGCTAAATCATCGTTTATTTCATGGATAACATTGAGTTTGAGCGCCGTTTGCGCATCAAAACGCTCCGCGGTCAGCATATAGCGGCGTGAGGCGCGATTACCCATGGCGCGGGCAACGTAGGGGCTAATTACCGCAGGGATAAGCCCTAGTTTGACTTCGCTTAAGCAGAAGCTTGCGCGCTCAGTGGCGATGGCAATATCACTGGCGCAAATTAACCCAAGTGCGCCGCCAAAGGCAGCGCCTTGGACTAAGGCGATAGTGGGTTTTGGAAAGGTATCTAAATCCTGCATCAGCTTAGCCAGCGCCTTGGCGTCATTCAGGTTTTGATCAAAATCCATCTTGGCTTGTTTGCGCATCCAGTTTAAGTCGGCGCCTGCACTGAAGTTTTTGCCATTGGCTTTTAATACCAAGAGTTTGCAGTCTTTGTGCTCGGCAAAATAACCGAGGACAGCAATCATTTCGCTGATCATCACCTCATCGAAGGCGTTGTGCACTTCTGCTCGGTTAAGGATTAACTCGCCCACGCCATTATTCAGCACATAGCTGACGTGCTGCAAATTGCCTAAGGATTGAGTGCTAGTGTTCTGGTGTTGTGTGTCAGTCATTATTATTCCCGTCATAGTAATTCCCTCTATGAGTGATACGTAAGGCATCGCAAGATGCGTTACATACGGAAGACGCCGAAACGGGTGTCTTCGATAGGGGCATTTAATGCGGCTGACAGGGCAAGGCCCACCACATCACGGGTTTGCGCCGGGTCGATAATGCCGTCATCCCACAGGCGGGCGCTGGCATGGTAGGGATGACCCTCTTTATCGTATTGGGCAATAATCGGTGCTTTAAAGGCTTTTTCGTCCTCAGCAGACCATTCTTCGCCTTTACGGGCTAAACCGTCACGGCGCACTGTCGCTAATACGCCAGCGGCTTGCTCGCCACCCATCACAGAGATGCGTGCATTGGGCCACATCCACATCATGGTCGGCTCGAACGCGCGGCCGCACATACCGTAGTTACCCGCGCCGTAGCTGCCACCGATAATCACTGTGAATTTAGGCACATTGGCGCAGGAGACTGCGGTCACCATCTTGGCACCGTGCTTAGCGATACCTTCGTGTTCGTACTTTTTACCCACCATAAAGCCGGTGATGTTTTGCAGGAACAGCAGCGGGATCTTGCGCTGGCAGCATAGCTCGATAAAGTGCGCGCCTTTTTGCGCCGATTCTGAGAATAAAATGCCGTTGTTGGCCACAATCCCCACGGGATAGCCAGAATACGGGCAAAACCACAAACTAGGGTTGCGCCATAGTTGGCCTTAAACTCATCGAAATCGGAGTCGTCGACGATGCGGGCGATCACTTCTTTGACATCGAAGGGCTTTTTCAGATCGGTGCCGACGATGCCGTAGAGTTCGCTGATATCAAACTTAGGTGGCTTAACCGGGCTCAGTAAACTAGTAATTTGTTTTTGATGGTTCAGACGCAGTACTGCGCGGCGGGCAAGCTCTAATGCATGCTCATCGTTTTGGGCTAAGTGATCCGCGACACCTGAAATTTTAGTGTGTACATCGGCGCCGCCGAGTTCTTCGGCGCTGACTTCTTCACCAGTCGCGGCTTTAACTAATGGCGGCCCAGCTAAGAAGATAGTGCCTTGTTCTTTAACGATAATCGATTCATCGGCCATGGCAGGCACATAGGCGCCGCCCGCGGTACATAGGCCCATCACCACCGCAATTTGTGGAATGCCCTTGGCGGACATTTGCGCTTGGTTGTAAAAAATCCGGCCGAAATGGTCGCGAGCGGGGAATACTTCATCCTGACGGGGCAAGTTAGCGCCGCCCGAGTCGACTAAATAGATACAGGGCAGATGACAGCGACTGGCAATCTCTTGTGCCCTTAAGTGTTTTTTGACCGTGATAGGGTAGTAAGTGCCGCCTTTGACCGTGGCATCGTTGGCGATAATCATGCACTCTACGCCACTCACTCGGCCGATACCGGCGATAATGCCTGCGGCGGGGACTTCTTCGTCATAGACTTCAAATGCCGCAAATTGCGACAATTCTAAAAAGGGCGAACCTGCGTCGAGGAGTTTCTCAACCCGTTGACGAGGAAGGAGTTTACCGCGGGCCAAATGGCGCTCTAGGGCAACGGGGCCGCCACCGAGTTCAATTTTGGCGAGTTTGGTTTTGAGATCGGCCACGAGGGCGGCCATATCGTCGGATTTGGCTTTAAATTCATCGCTACGGGCGTTGATACGACTGCTTAATTGCGTCACTTTGATTGTCCTTATAAAGCGGTAACTCAGTATCAGTTGGCTCGGTGGGCGAGGGGCATGAAAGGCTAAAGCTCGTCATGCGCCGCTCGCCCTTGGCTGCTTATTTCGATTCGTTAAAGAGCTCGCGGCCAATCAGCATACGGCGAATTTCTGAGGTGCCGGCGCCAATCTCATAGAGTTTGGCATCGCGCAGTAAGCGGCCAGTGGCATACTCGTTGACGTATCCGTTACCGCCGAGCAATTGAATGGCATCCAGTGCCATTTTGGTCGCCAGCTCCGCGCTGTAAAGAATGGCGCCCGCGGCGTCTTTGCGGGTGGTTTCACCGCGATCGCAGGATTTCGCCACGCTATACACATAGGCTTTGGCGGCGTTCATGCCGGTGTACATATCGGCTAATTTGCCTTGTACTAATTGGAATTCACCGATGGATTTGCCAAATTGCTCACGCTCGTGGATATAAGGCACGACGATGTCCATACAGGCGTTCATGATCCCCAGCGGGCCGCCTGACAGCACGACGCGCTCGTAATCTAAGCCGCTCATCAGCACTTTGACGCCATTGTTGAGGCCGCCGAGAATGTTTTCCTCTGGCACTTCGACATCTTCAAACACCAGTTCACAGGTGTTTGAACCGCGCATCCCCAGTTTGTCGAGTTTTTGCGCTTGGCTGAAACCTTTAAAACCACGCTCAACGATAAAGGCCGTGATGCCGTGTGCGCCTTTGGTTAAGTCGGTTTTGGCATAAATTACATAGGTATTGGCATCGGGACCGTTGGTGATCCACATTTTGTTGCCATTGAGGATATAGCGGTCGCCTTCTTTACGGGCGTGCAGCTTCATAGAAACCACATCTGACCCTGCATTGGGCTCACTCATCGCCAGAGCGCCGATATGTTCACCGCTGACCAGCTTTGGTAAATACTTGGCTTTTTGCTCAGCATTACCGTTGCGATTAATTTGGTTGACACACAGGTTGGAGTGGGCGCCGTAACTTAACCCGATAGAGGCCGAGGCACGGGAAATCTCTTCCATGGCGACCACGTGGGCAAGATAGCCCATGTTTGCTCCGCCGTATTCCTCAGGCACAGTAACACCTAAGAGTCCCATTCCACCGAGCACGGGCCAAATTTCGTTAGGGAAGGCATTGTCGTGGTCGACTTTAGCGGCAATGGGGGCGATTTCGTGTTTAGCGAAATCTTGCACCGCATCGCGCAGCATATCGACTTCTTCGCCTAGGCCAAAATTGAGACTGGTGTAGAGTGAGTTCATTGCTTGTGTCCTATCTAAGGTTCTAATTTATATTTTTATGATTATTAGGTGCTTGAGTCTTTAAAACCGTCTTACAGTGCGTGATTTATCCCTGTCACGCGGTCGTACCAACTGAGGTGTTGATTAATGCTATGCTCGCAAGCCTCGAAGGAATTAGGCCTTGGCCTTGCTTTCTTCTAGGGCGAGGCGGCATTGCTGCTCGGCCGAATTCAGCTCCATCAGTACCACTTTAATGTCGTCCATTTGCTGCTGCAGTGCGGATTTTTCTCTTCCACTAGGGCAAGCATGGTATTGAGCTGGGTGGTGCTGCTCTTGTCGGCATCGTAGAGTTCGAATAGGCGACGGGTTTCTGCGAGGGAGAAGGCGCTTGCCGCGCAGGATAAGTTTGAGTCGAACCCTGTCTTTGAGACTGTAAATGCGGGTTTGACCGCGACGTTTTGGCTTAAGTAAGCCTTGGTCTTCGTAAAAACGAATGCTTCGGGTCGTGATATCAAACTCTTTAGAGAGATCACTGATCGAATAAGTCGTTTGTGGCGTGTTAGTTGCGCTCATTCAGGCACCTTAGTTAATCATTTTTATGCAAGATATATGAAGTTTACGTAAAGGTAAAGATTGCGACGTGGTTAGTCTGATTTTTTTGTCAATTCTTGTTGCCACTCGCTCGAGCGGCTTCAGTTCAAACTATTGATATTAATGATGTAAGCGCGAGAGGGAAAGGCTCTGGTGAAGCGGGAAGTGCCGCGTTGCCCTCGTCTTACTATTGGGCAACGCAGCGCTGTGGATTGAGCAAACAACTTGTATCAAATGCCGCGATTATTAGCGCTTACTCCATAGTGTTGAGTAAACCATCATCGGCTAACACACCCTCATAGGTTGGGCGGTTTAACGCCTCGATAAGTACCGGATCGCGTTTGTATATGTCATTGTAAAACTTGATTTTCCCGTCCTTTAAGGTGACGGTCCAATACATGATCAAAATGTCTAAGGGTTCATCTAAGAACAGGTTTTCCGTTTTTCCCTCACTCAATTTGCTACTGAGCGTGTTACTTGACCAATTGGCATTGGCACTTAGCAATTTATCCGCCAGCACGAGTGGATCTTTGACTCGAATACAGCCATGACTGAAGGCTCTATCCGTTTGTTCAAACAGACTTTTAGCTGGCGTATCGTGCAGATAAATCGAGTATTGGTTAGGGAAGATAAACTTAACTAAACCTAGAGAGTTATCTTCACCAGGGTCTTGCACAAACCAGTAGGGGAAGTTTTTGCGCGTCATGCTATGCCAATCGATACCACTTGCATCGACGGGCGTGCCCGAGCCTTCGACTACTTTAAAGTGTTTCTTCTGTAAATAATCGGGATCTTTACGTAAGTGATTGATGATCTCTGTCGAGATGCTGCGGGGCACAGTCCAAGTTGGATTAACGACCACGTATTTTAACTTGGATTTAAACAGCGGCGTTTTAGCGTTAATTTTGCCGATGATAATGTCGGTTCGCCAGCTTAAGCTATTGTCTTTAAAGAGTAACAGCTCATAACCTGCTAAGTTAACGATCAGGTAATTGGCGGGCAAGTTTGCCGATAACCAGCGCGCACGCTCGAGGTTAATACGGATCTGATCGACCCGTTGCGAGTAGGGCACATTGAGCGCCGCCATAGTGCCCGCACCAATCACGCCATCGGCTTTGAGACTGTGGTCGGTTTGGAATTGACGCACCGCGGCTTCAAGCGTGCTGTCGTATGTTAAGGGCTGGTTCTGGGCGGCGCTATTGTCCGCTGGCGCACTTGCAGCTAAGTAACCTAACTCGGTTAGCCGTGTGGCAATACCTTGTACCGAGGGGGAAGTACTACCCGGTTTGATGACTTCCGTATAGGGTATGGGGCTAAAAGGATAACGCGCCGCCAAGTCTTTGTACTGGGCAAGATACTGTTTAAGCTGGTGATAGGGTGCAATCTTAGGCGCTAAGCCTGCAATAGCGTCAGCCACAGTGTGCGCTTTAATGTGTTCTTCGAGCTGCTTTAATGTGGTGTCGAAATCGAGATGGGTTTCATCATAATTCCAGGTTTTGCCGAGCATACTGGGGTTTACTTTGCCATTCAGTAAATGAATGGCGTAGGTGATGATCCCATCGCTTAGGAGCACTTCAAATACATTGCTGCGGTATTCATCCTGCCAACTCGAGGCACTGAGCTGTTGGTAAAGTTCGACTAGCTTGGAGTAGTGATAATCTTCCTTCGACAATCCTTCATCATCGGCACTTTTTATCACATCGAGCATAGTGCCCGCGTAGTCTCTATCTTGCCAAAGCGGCTGATATTGACGTACTTGGTAGACCCGCGACAGCAACTTGGCACTAATGACCTGAGTGTTGTCGACTTTCGCTCGCTCACCAATAGATAAGGGTTCGAGTAAAGTCTCTAGCTGTTGGGTTGACGCAAAGCTGCTCGCGCTAACGAGACTGAGGATCAGGAGTAAGGCAGGTTTGAATTGTTTGAAGCGCATCATAATGAGTATTTCTTTCCATGAAAAAAACCATTAAAGACATAAGACTAAGTTGAATCATTTCGCACAGCAAGCGAGATGTACAATTATCCAACATGTTTAACAATTTTAGCGGTTATATCCCTTAGTCTAATGGGGGAATAGCGCAGGGCAGGTCATAATCCCTGAGGGAAGGAAGGGGAGAGTTTCATCTGTGGTGACATGGGTGAGTGTCATGATGGGAGGCCTTATGACAGATGTTGGACAACAATTACATCAGACATCCATTGCGAATAAACAGGCATTTTGGCAACAAGCCGCCAAGGCCTTAGACTGGGTGACGCCGAGCAAACAAATATTAGATGAAAGCGAGGCACCGTTTTATCACTGGTTCAGCGATGGCGAGTTAAACACTTGCTACAACGCGGTGGACAGGCATGTGTTGGCGGGGCGTGGTGAGCAAATCGCTATTCATTACGTGAGCCCTGTGACTGAAACCGAATACAGCATTACTTACCGTGAGTTGCAGGCCCAAGTGGCAAGGCTTGCGGGCTATTTGCAAAGTGTTGGCGTGACTAAGGGAGACCGTGTGGTCATCTACATGCCCATGGTGCCCGAGACCGCCTATGCCATGCTTGCCTGCGCGCGCATTGGCGCTATTCATTCGCTGGTCTTCGGCGGCTTTGCGGCCAATGAGCTGGCGACTCGGATCAATGATGCCAAACCAAAGTTGGTAATGTCTGCCTCCTGCGGGATTGAGCCTTCAGGCGTGGTGCCCTATAAACCCTTACTGGACAAAGCATTAAATGAAGCGGTGCACAAAGTAGAGCACTGCTTGATTTTAAATCGCCCCCAATATGAAGCGCAGATGCAAGCGGGGCGCGATAAGGATTGGCAAACCGCCTTATGTACTAGCGATAGTGCCGATTGTGTGACGGTAAAAGCCACCGATCCCCTGTATGTGCTTTATACCTCAGGGACCACGGGTCAACCCAAAGGTGTGGTGCGAGACAATGGCGGCCATGCGGTGGCATTGGCTTGGTCCATGGCCAATATTTATGATATTGCCCAAGGGGATGTGTTTTGGGCAGCATCGGATGTGGGCTGGGTTGTGGGACACTCCTATATTGTCTATGGTCCGCTGCTTGTCGGGGCGACAACCTTGTTATACGAAGGTAAACCCGTAGGTACGCCGGATCCCGGCGCCTTTTGGCGCACGATTGCTAAGTATCGAGTCAAAAGCTTTTTTACCGCGCCCACGGCGATCCGTGCAATTAAGCGCGAAGATCCCGACGGCGAATTTATCCAAGGTGTTGATTTAAGCTGCTTGAAGAATGTCTTTTTGGCAGGGGAGCGCTGCGATCCCGATACTTTGCATTGGGCCGAAGCGAAACTGCATAAACCGGTTATCGACCATTGGTGGCAAACTGAAACGGGCTGGCCTGTGGCGGCAAACCTGATGGGCGTGGCACCGATTGCCGTTAAAGCGGGATCGCCTGGCAGACCCGTCCCAGGGTATGAGGTCGATGTGGTCGATGAGATGGGCGCCAAAGTGGCGGCGAATGTCTCTGGTAATGTGGTCATCAAATTGCCGCTGCCACCGGGCACACTCACTACGCTCTGGCAAAATAATAAACGCTATCAAGACAGTTACTTATCTATGTACCCAGGTTATTACCTCACTGGGGATGCGGGTTACATGGATGAAGATGGCTATCTGTATATCATGAGCCGTATCGATGACATTATTAATGTAGCTGGCCATAGACTCTCCACCGGGCGGTTTGAAGAGGTGTTGTGCCAGCATCCCGATGTGGCCGAAGCGGCCGTGATTGGCGTCGACGATAAACTCAAAGGTCAAGTGCCCTTGGGCTTAGTGGTGCTGAAAAAGGGGTGACCATTACGGACGAGGAGCTGCATAAACAGTTAATTGCCCTCGTTCGTCAAGAAATTGGTCCCGTCGCGTCCTTTAGGTTGGTGAGTGCGATTCAAAAGCTGCCGAAAACCCGCTCGGGCAAAATCCTGCGCGGCACTATGCGTAAAATTGCCGATAATCAGCAATATACGGCGCCAGCGACTATTGAAGATCCGCAGACACTCGATTTAGTCCGCACAACCTTAACCCGCATGGGTTATGCCGATGCTCTCGTGGGGTAATCTGACTAGGTAGTCGTGAGCGTCCTTAAATAGGGGCAGTAAAGCCAAGATAAAGCAATAGTCTGATGAGAGAGTCCCATCAGACTATCGCTTTTATTTTGGATGAAATCGCTAAAGTCCAAGGCTTGCTCTTATACATCACTATTTGCTAGTCTAGCCCGCATCCTAAAGGTTCTGCTTTGGCATCGGGCGTTTAGGACATTGGATCTTAGCTTCCTCATCAGGCACCTTTGTCTGCCTCAATGCTTTAGATCCAAACATACTTTCGATCTAAATAAACATTCGATGTAAATATACTCACAACGGCTTAGGGACGACCCTAAATACGCCGATATCAATTTGGGGACGACCCCGTATGGGAGTTCTCTATGAGCTGGTTTCTATTAATTCTTGCTGGGCTATTTGAAATTGGTTGGGCCATAGGGCTTAAGTACACCGACGGATTTAGCCGCCTCTGGCCGAGTGTCTTTACTGTGTTCTCCATGACAGTGAGTGTGCTGTTATTGGGGCTGGCGGTTAAACAGCTGCCAATAGGTACGGCGTATGGGGTTTGGGTTGGCATCGGTGCCATGGGCACCGCGATTGCGGGCATTATTCTCTTAGGTGAAGGGGTGAGCCTGCTGAAAATTGTCAGTTTAATCCTCATTTTGCTTGGCGTACTCGGTTTAAAACTCGCTCATTAATCAATTCACTTCCCCAAGGAAGCGCTCGCCCCAGATGTATACGATTGGTAAAGATGTTTGAAGAAATCTAGGAATATTCTCCTGAAAAAACAACGCATCTTAGACGGTAATCGAGATTACCAATCGTATGCATCGTCTATTGTCTCTGGTAATTAAGTTACAAAGCCCGATATAATTACACCTCCAAATTGGTTATTTCTAACCTCTGTGACCCGTGGGAATTATATAATGCAAAACCACAGCAATCTTAATGACATTGGCGTGATTGGCCTTGGCGTGATGGGCAAAAACCTCGCGCTAAACATTGCCGACAATCAATATCGCGTCAGTGCCTTCGACCTCGATCCTGTTAAAGTCAACGGTGTTTTACAGCAAGAAAAACAAGAACGTGTAGGACAGGATCTGCGTATTACAGGCTGTGCTAATCTTTCAGAAATGTTAGCAAGCCTCGCTCAACCCCGTATTCTCGTGCTGTCTGTCCCTGCGGGTGCGCCTGTGGATGGGGTATGTCATGCCTTGATTTCTGCCGGTATCGAAGCGGACGACATCGTTATCGATACGGGCAACAGTCTTTGGACGGATACCGTTGAGCGCGAAAAGCGTTACCAAGGGAAATTTATCTTCTTCAGCTCGGCGGTTTCGGGCGGAGAAGTGGGTGCTCGTTTTGGCCCTTCATTAATGCCAAGTGGCGATCTTGGTGCTTGGCAGCATGTGGCGCCGATTTGGAAGGCCATTGCCGCTAAGGTTGATCCTCAAACAGGGCTGCCGATTGAGCGGTTTGAGCCGGGTAATCCCGTGACCGAAGGTGAGCCTTGCACGACCTATATTGGTCCTGCTGGCGCCGGACATTATGTGAAAATGGTGCATAACGGGATTGAATACGCCGATATGCAGCTGATTTGCGAAGCCTATCAGTTAATGCACGATGGCTTAGGCATGAGTGCAGCACAAGTGGGTGAGGTGTTTGAACGCTGGAATAAGGGCAGTTTAAACAGCTATCTGATGGGGATCAGCGCCGAGGTGCTCAAACAGGCGGATCCGCTAACGGGTCAGCCATTAGTTGAGATGATCCTCGATAAAGCAGGGCAAAAGGGCACAGGCCTATGGACTGCGGTAAGCAGTTTGCAAATTGGTTGTCCGGCTCCCACTATTGCCGAAGCGGTTTATGCGCGCGCGGTCAGCACCCAAAAATCCCTCCGTGTTGAGCTCAGTAAAAAGCTCTCAGGTCCTGCCTCTGTGGCGATGGATGATGCTCAAAAAGCCTTTTTAATCGATGCCTTAGAGAGTGCGCTCTATTGCGCTAAAGTGTGTTGCTACGCCCAGGGTTTCCAACTCATGGCGATGACGGCGCAGGAGCAAAAATGGCAGCTCGATTTTGCTGAAATCGCGAAGATTTGGCGTGCGGGTTGTATTATTCGTGCCACCTTCTTGCAATCTATCACTCAAGCTTATCAAGCGAATGCGGACTTAAGCTGTTTATTGATGGCCGACACCTTTGCAACTACCTTGTCGGAAAAACAAACCGAGTGGCGCAGTGCTGTGGCGGCGGCAGTGATGCAAGGGATCCCCGTGCCTTGTATTAGTTCGGCATTGGCCTATTACGACAGTTACCGCAGCGAAACCCTGCCAGCAAACTTGCTTCAAGGTCAAAGGGACTTTTTCGGTGCCCATACCTTTGAGCGCTTAGATAAGCCCGCTGGCGAGAAATATCATTTAGATTGGAGTGCCCCAAACAGGGTATTAATCAAACTCTAAATAAATTGTACAAAGGCCCCTAAATAGGGGCCTTTATTTTTGTGATATTTAGTGCTGTTTTGAACATCAAGGTTTATCCAGTAAAACTATATTATTCAATATCCTAGTGGGAAATTTATTTTTTAATTGGCAAAATTTGGTTTACCGCAAGACTCAATATGGGCAATCATAGGCGATTAAATACTGATTGAAGTACCTTATGAACTACTGGAATAGCGATAACTTTGAAGGATTAAAGGCGATAGGGACTCAGTATTCGGCCCTGAAGGGGTATGAACTTTTTGGTCAATATTGCCTGCAAAAAGAACAAGGGCTAAAGAAGCAAGCGATTGCGACGGTAAACCAATTCGTGTCGCACTGTAAGAGCCTGTCCTTGGCTGAGCAGAGGCACATCGCAGAGGAGCTATCCTCCTTAGGTTTTGGGCACAGTGAAACACACCAGTTACTCGCTTATCCCCTCATCGTTCTACTAAAAGGCGTGCTGACCCAATGGACGTTAGATGAGCCTAACAATCCCATCCCCCACAAATGGTTAGGCTTTATTGCTGGGGATACCGATTCCTATGAAAGAGCGTTAGCGCTCGAGCCTAGCGATGAAATTTGCCTCACTCAAGTCGCGTTGTCTCACTTAAACAGTGTCGATTTTCAGACCCACCATCTATCGGAATCTGTGTTGCTGGGTGATATATCACGGGCAAAAGACTCGCTAGCGTCAGCACAAGCATTAATCACGCGATTACAGACGATTGAGCGTAAATCAAGGCTGCAAAACAGGCATGATTATTACCTGTCGATGGTTAATTGCTGGGAGGAGTATTCCACGCTTGCTGGGGATGAGCCTTTTCCGGATTGGTGCGCCGCCAAAGGTGAACAGTTTGATTTTTGGTCAATTGTTTATTATCAACGCTGAGCGAATGTATTCGCCGTGTAGGCATAACTGAGCGTGATTTGGGACAAATTAGGTCACAGCGACCGCAGATGATAGGCTAAACCAACGATAGGCTTTTACAGTATCAACATGATGAAAACCGATATTATTCAATCACTCGCAACTATTCAACGGCTCTTTGAGGCTGAACTTATTGCTTCTATCAAGGCGGCAAGTGCTCAAAAATCCCCCTACGGTTATGCGTTATTGCTGGGGAAGATCTGGAAATGGCGTATCCCATTGCGGTGACGAATTGTGAGTCTGATTTAGCCGACCCCACAGATACTTACAGCCGATACATTCCCGATGAATGGCTCGAATGGCACGATGATCATTTCGCGAAGGTTAAGCATGCTTACAAAGCCTTATATCAAGTATTTTCACAGGCTTACACAGTGACGGATGGGGATTTTTGTTACACAGAGGTCGCGCTGGAGTTTATGGAGCAACTCTATGGCATGTATTTGGCGGCCATGAAAAAGGTGATAGGGCAGTTTCCCGATGTGAGTTATTGGATTATTTGGATATCTGACAGTGATAGACCCATTATCTCCGAATCGTTTTGGGCGCTTAATTCGGATCATGTGCGTGAAGAGGCTGCCATTTATTTTGAGCAGTAATCTGTTTCTACTCATAGTTAACCTATTTTTATCCCTAATCGTGTATGCGTCAGCTTTAGGGGCTAATGTGATGGGCTTTTGTGATGAGCTTTCGTCAGGTGCTTTCGTGAAGGGCAATCGTAAGAGCCTGTTATGAGTAGTAGAGTGCAAGTGAATATCGAAAACTTGACATCCCCGCAGTGTTTGGTATGTTGGAAATTATGCTGTTAGCACTATTCGATGGAGTGAAGCTATGCAACAAAGCCCAA
Source organism: Shewanella seohaensis (assembly GCF_025449215.1). Classification (NCBI taxonomy): domain Bacteria; kingdom Pseudomonadati; phylum Pseudomonadota; class Gammaproteobacteria; order Alteromonadales; family Shewanellaceae; genus Shewanella; species Shewanella seohaensis. The sequence continues at coordinate 3,323,559 of NZ_CP104900.1, read as the reverse complement.
CTATGCAAGAAAACCTAATCAGATCTGCTATCGCGACGGCGCAAGATGGTGTGGCGCGAGCCGATGGCCAGTTAACTGTCACCGATCAGATGGTTTGTTTTTCCCCCTACAATAAAACCTTAGGACTCGGGCCATATCAGCTGCAAAGAAAGGATATCGCCAAGGTTGAATCCTGTTGGGGTAAGGGCGGCGGCATTTTACCAGTGACTTCTGATGCGATAAAAATCACTTTGGATGATGGCAGCGTGTATCAATTTATTTTGGCCAATTCCCAAGAATGGTTGAATCTGCTCCGCCATTAGTTCTGTGACTGCTCCATAAATGCTTATTCTATCGACATATCTTGAGCGTGTGTTACCTAGATTGATTGTTTAGGCGCTTTGCTTTGCGGCTAATTGGACTAGGTTTTCCCACAGTGCCTGCGCTACTGGGCCTAAGGGCGAGTGGGGCGGGCGCATCACATAGTAATCGAGTTGGATAAGGTTTTGCCTTTCCCGCAGCTCCAGTGGCAGTAAACTTCCATCCGCAAGGGCTTGCTCCACCAAATAATGTGGTAATTTTCCCCAGCCCATGCCGCTCTGAATGAGCATTCTCTTTGTATAAAAATCATTAACGTACCAACGGCGTTGCCCTGCTTGCACTCCAAATTCGATATTGGCGGTGCCGGTGCCAGTATCTTGGATCACAATTTGGTACTCGTTCACCAATTCGCGCACATGGCTCAGGGTAGGGTGCCGACTCAGTAAACGCGGCGAGGCCACATCTAACAGACTGCCTGAAAATAAGTAGGCCAGCTCAAAATGGCTGGAACGGACAGGATCAATGCCGCCCGCTGAAATTGCAATATCGGCTTCGCCTTGATTTAAGGCTTCGAGTGCGCCGGTTAAATATTCTTGTTTAAGAATGATTTGAGTGTGCGGAAACTCATTTTGTGTTCGCTCCAGCATCGGCAAGATACGGGTAAGGTTAAAGGAGGCCTCGAAGGCCAAGGTGATACTGGCCTCGTTACCTTTGGCTAAATGCTTAGCGACTTGTCGCATCTCCTGCGCTTCATTCAGTACGCGCTGGGCGTATTGCAGCAGCTTTCGCCCCTCTTGGGTAAGCGTCAAGCGATACCCTTGGCGGTCGAACAGCACTAAATCTAACTGGGATTCCAGCTGTTTAATGCTCTGACTGATCGCTGGTTGGGTCTTATGAAGTTTGTCACTGGCGGCCTTTAGTGAGCCGGCGAGGGCGACGGTATTGAACATCAGCAGTTGTTCTAAGGTCATGGCAAGACTCTTAAACAAATAAAGAATTATTTTAGGAGATGTTAGATATTATTCCATATTTATTTATTTTTTGTGGGCGCATAATTCCGCCATATGACAGTAGTGGGCTCAATGCGAGTCCACTACTTTGCGTTTAGGGTGCCGTTTAGCGAGAGTTACGCTGAACTGAGTCTAAAAGAGATGAGTAATGAGGTAGTTATGTCGATAAATCAATTATGTTTAGCCAAAGGCAATGCAGATAAAACCGCGGCCGAGACAGACCCTCAAAAACTCTTTATCTGTGCCAATACCTTAAATCGTGCGGCGGTGGTGGTGACACTTGCGATGAGCATAGTGTTTTTATTCTCGGGCATGGGCAAGTTACTCAGCGTGCCGTTTTTCCATGTGCCTTTTAGCGTGATGAATTTGCCCACAGGTTTTGGCTATTTTATCGGTGTGATTGAAGTGCTGGGCGCCATTGGCATTGGCTGGCGTGAATACCGAGTCCTGTCGGCGACGGCATTACTGTCGGTGATGATGGGGGCCATTTATTACCACTTTAATTACGAAACCACCCTGAGCGCGTTACCCGCACTGTCTTTATCTGCGCTGTTGTTTTTAATCATCAAGCTCGATGAAACCGTTGATAGATTGGTGCGTTTTCAACGTCAGCTGGTGGACATGAAAGCAGCTTTCTAATCTTAGCCACAAGGCTGGCAAGTTCTAATTTACAAGTGACAACTAACGGTTTCATCAAGAGAAGTTTATTATGACGCACGCGAATTCCGCTTTAATGCCAGTGTTATTTGTTCCCCATGGTGGCGGGCCATTACCGCTACTCAATGATGCAAATCATCTGGAGTTAAGGGCATTTTTATCCAAGGTTTCGGATACTATCCCAACACCCAAGGCCATTGTATTGGTGACGGCCCACTGGGAAGAGGCGCAGGTGACACTGTCGAGCCATCCCCATCCAGGCATGCTGTTCGATTACTATGGTTTTCCACCTGAGGCCTATACGCTTTCTTATCCCGCGCCCGGTGAGCCGCAGCTCGCCGAAACCATTGCTGGTTTGCTCAATGCGAGTGGAATCGAGGTGCGGCTCGACAATCAGCGCGCATTCGATCACGGCACCTTTGTGCCACTTAAGTTGATGTATCCGGAGGCGAATATTCCTGTGGTGCAAATGTCCTTAGTGCAGCACCTCGACCCGAGCGCCCATATCGCTATCGGCGAGGCTCTTGCGACATTGCGCGCGCAAGGGGTGTTGATTGTGGGGTCTGGCATGTCGTTTCACAATATGCGCGCGTTTTTCTCCAGCGATCCTAAGGTGTTGCCTCGCAGCCAAGGGTTTGATACTTGGTTAACCGATGTCGTGACATCAGGCGATAGCCATGCCAAGGCACAATTAATCGATTGGCAATCGGCGCCGGAGGCACGTTTTAGCCACCCAAGGGAAGAGCACTTAATTCCTTTGCATGTGTGTTTTGGGGCGGCGCATTTGCAGACGCCAAAAGCCACACATCAATTTAGTGGCCTGTTATTTAACACAGCAATATCGGGTTACCTCTGGTCCTAACCTCTAAAAGTAAAAGGTTCGTCATGTTGCGTATTAAACGCATCGTGACGAACCTTTTTGTATTTTAAGCTTGGTCTATTTTTATCTAGCCGCCTTGCGGGCTGGTCTTTAACTCAACTTTGGGACAATCTCGAGACGTTGATATTCCCGTTTATGCGGTAAACACCAGTCCCACACTGAATAGGGTACTGAATATCATGGTGAGTTTTGCCGTGCGCCCCAATAGTGGATTGAGCGCTTCACCCGATACAGCATAGAAATCGCTGCTGAGTTTACGGGCGATAAGCAGGGATAAGCCCGCCAGCAGTACCGGTAAGCCCGGCAGAATGCCCAGTAAGAATCCTGCGATCACTAAACCAAAGGGCAAGTAAATTAAGGCTTGATACAAAACTTTGGCCTGCGCCTCGCCAATCCTCACCGCGAGCGTATGTTTGCCCGCTTGGGTGTCGGTGCGAATATCACGGGTGTTGTTGACCAACATAATGGCGGCGTTAAATAAGCCAATGGCACAGCCAAGTAGCCAGGCATTCATATTGGTATCACCCGCCTGCAGATAATAACTGCCGACCACAGCCACTAAACCAAAAAACACGAAGGCGGCGACTTCACCTAGCCCGTGTGATGCCAGAGGATACGGGCCGCCGCTGTAGCCGAGGGCGCCTAAAATGGCCGCCGCCGCTAAAATCGCAATCGGCCAGCCTCCGTGCCAAATCAAATACGAGCCTACGGTTAATGCCAGCACTAAGCATAGGATCATCGCATTACGGACTTTATGGGGGGATCATGCCACTCTGGGTGACGCGAACCGGGCCGAGTCGTTCAGCAGTATCGATGCCGTTTTTAAAGTCAAAGTAGTCATTGGCGAGGTTGACGGCGATCTGCAATAGGATGGCGCACAACATCGAGGTGGCGGCAATTAACCAGCTAAAACGCTCAAGGTGCAGTGCCAGAATATTACCGATTAATAGGGGACCGATTGCCGCGGGTAAGGTGCGGGGCCTGATGGCTAAAATCCAAGGATTCATGATGTCCAGTCGTTATCTAAGAAAAGAATTGGGTAGTGAACAGCGTCATAGCATAACAAGAATTTGCGTTAAAGTGAGTACTATCTAATACACGCATGTAATAGAGTTTGAATTGGCGCACAGATGTTTCGCTTTCAGGAGAAAGATTTGTCGCCAAGTTCAAAGAAAATCCACTATGCCTGTGTTTTTATATCCCCTGTGATCCACTGCCAAACATCGGTTAAGCCGATGAACTTCACCCCTATTTTTGCAATAACCAGAGCTGTGAGGTGAAAGGTTTTGTGTGGCGTTTAGCGTTAATGTCAATGATAAGGATACGATAGGATGCGTTTCGATAATCAAGTGGCGTTGGTAACGGGAGCAGGCTCCGGGCTAGGGAGAGCCTATGCCATTATGTTGGCTGAGCGGGGCGCCAAACTGGTATTAGTTGACCAACCTAAGGGAAGTCCATCCCAAGGCGAGGCATTGAGGGCAACTAGCTCTTTTAACTTAACTCATGCAACTAACGTAGAGCTGCAGCAAACCCATCAGGCCATTTTAAAGCTCGGGGCAGAATGCCTGTATTTTGAAGTGGATGTTAGCCAGCAGGATGACGTCAAGTCGATGGTGAATCGCCTACAGCAAGATTGGCAACGCGTGGATATTTTGATCAATAACGCTGGGGTTTACGGCGCGTGCTCCTTCGAGCATATCCAACAAGCCGACTGGCAGCGACAGTTTGATGTGGATGTGAACGGCAGTTTTTATCTTACCCAAGCCCTGTGGCCATTGATGAAGGCCCATGGCTATGGCCGAATTTTGATGACCACAGGGGTGTCGGCGTTGTTTGGCGACTTACATCAGGTTCCGTTCAGCGCCGCCAAGATGGCCCTCGTCGGTATGGTGAATAGCCTTTCCTTAGAGGGCGAGCAATATAACATCCATATCAATAGCCTGTGCCCGCAGGCGCTCACGGCCATGACCGATAAACACTTAGCCCCAGCGATTCAACCGCTATTTTCCTTTGATACGGTAACTGCGACTATGGCATTTTTAGTCAGTCGTGCCGCACCGAATGGCCAGCATCTGCTCGCGGGGGCGGGCAGCGTGAGTCATGGGATGTTTGCCGAATTTCAGTCCATCTATTTCAGTGATGGGTTGTGCACACCGGATAAACTGATCAAGTACTGGCCCGAGTTGCATTATGCCTTTCCGATTAATTTGCATACCTGCGGCGAAGATAAAGTGTTGGCTTGGTCAAAACAGAGTGCCCTTGAGCATCATATTAAGATTGAGTAGTGCTTTGGGCGTGCAGAAGCCACAAGATGCAATAAGCTATCGACTCTCTACTGGTCAGCCCTAGTCTAACTGAGTTACCCTTGGGCATTAGTTGCTAATTTTCAGTAGGATCCCATGAGTCAGGTATTAGACGATCTCTTATCATTATTATCCCTCGAGCAAATTGAAATCGGGCTGTTTCGTGGTCAAAGCCAAGACTTAGGATTTGGGCATGTATTTGGTGGCCAAGTGATGGGGCAGGCCCTGAGCGCCGCTAAGCAAACCGTGCCAGCCGAGCGTAAAGTGCATTCGCTACACTCTTATTTTTTACGCGCAGGGGATGAGAAGCTCCCCATAGTCTATGAAGTGGAAAATATGCGTGACGGCGGCAGTTTTAGTGCCAGACGCGTGAGTGCAATACAAAAGGGTCGGCCGATTTTTCATATGACCTGCTCCTTCCAAGAGCCCGAAGCGGGCTTTGACCATCAGGCCCAAATGCCTGAGGTGCCGGGCCCTGAAGGGTTATTGAATCAAAACGAGCTGGCGATGACCTTAAGGGATAAAGTGCCCGCGCGCATTCTCGAAAAATTTATGGAAGACGCGCCGATTGAGATGCGGTTAGTCAATCCTTTGCATCCCTTCGCGCCCAAAGAAACCGAACCCTATCGCTATGTGTGGCTAAGGGCGAATGGGCCAATGCCAACGGATGCCCATATTCACGAGTATTTGCTGGCCTACGCCTCTGACTTTAACTTTTTAGTCACGGCGGCTCAGCCCCATGGCGTGTCGTTTTTAACGCCGGGGATCCGCATGGCAACAATCGATCATGCGATGTGGTTCCATCGCCCAATTAATATGGGAGAATGGTTGCTCTACAGTATCGACAGTCCAACCGCCAGTGGTGGGCGAGGTTATGTACGAGGCCAATTTTTTAATCAGCAGGGTGAGCTTGTCGCCTCGACGACTCAAGAGGGGCTGATCCGTATGGTAAAAGGAAGTTAATATGTTGATGAAAATAAAGTTGTTTATGTCATTTTTACTGGTGACATTTGCCTTAAGTGGCTGCGTGACGGTTCAACCCGATCCTCCGGTGGTGGTTAATGGGGCGGCGGGCTATTTGGAAAAATTCTCCTGCCCCAAGGCAGTGAAATTACCATTGCGATCATCGATTTGAACACGCCCGGCGTCATTATTGCCCAAAAGAGCTTTAATATCGCTAGGGCGCCTGTGCCGTTTAAGTTCTTATTACCGGCGAAATCTATCGATAAACGCATTAATTACGGCGTGGTGGCCATGATCAAGTATCAGGATAAGGTGATTTTTCAAACCTATGACCGCTTCCCTGTGATTAACAATGATAAATACACCACTGAAGTATTGATGAAAGCGGTTCGCACTGAGCAGTAGTCGAATGTTTTAAAGCCTATTGGCAGGATGCGTGATTGCATTTTATCGAAAAGGGGAGTTAATCCCCTTTTTTATTGCTTTTTTTACTCAGCAATTTTTTCAGTTCTTTTATCCGGCGGTCTTACTGGGTGGCCATACTGCATATTGTGTACTGCGTATTTCGTACAGTGTGTTTCGTATGACTGTGACTTAGATAAATAAGTACGACATTCGTTAAATAACATGCTGGTTATTTGTTCATGCAATCTTCTAACTCATCACAGCCTTAATTGTGAGAAATTATGTCTGCTTGAAATTATTTCATCTAAAACTAATCCGTTTTCATCTTTGTTTATCAGTTTCTCATACTGTTAATTATCATTTAATAAAAGGATTTATTAATGAGTGATAATAAATTTTATTTGCTTTTTAAGCACTTGCTAAAACTCCCTTTCGCAGTGTAAACCAGCTTGCATTCCGTTAACCGGTAAGCGATGAATGTTTATTGGGTACGCTATTCTTATTAATTGATTTTATGGGTAATTATTCGGTTAATAAGGTGTTTCAATATGTATCACTGCGTGTTAAAACGCTGCGGTAAAGTTCTCTCAGTTACAGTCATTTTATGATGTTGCTGTACTGAATAAATATTAAAAATGGAACTTTCGGCAGTAATTTTAATATAGCGAAGGAAGCGAACATGAAAACAAAAATTGCACTAGCGGTGTCTATGGCATTGCTGTCGGCTGCGGCAAATGCGCAAACCGTATTATCGCCAACTGGTGAAACGTTACAGTTAGATATTCCAGCGGAATTATCAAATGATTCGACCCGAGGTCAATTAACAGCGGTTAACAACCAAGATGTAAAATTTATTCCTGAGCCAGATTTAGCCGAGGGAGAATATACCTATATCGTGAGATTACGTGACAGCGCGGTCGCGAATTATCAGGGGGATATTCCAGGCTTTAAGGCCACTAGCCCACAACATGTACAGTCGACCTCACAGGCAAAAAGCTCTGGTAAGACAGGTAATGTCAAACTGAATGCCGCTGCACCTGAAGTCAAAAATTACGTCAGTTTCCTCAAGGTCAAGCAAGAGCGCTTTTTAACAAGTGCCAGCGCGGCCATTGGTAGCCGTCTTGAGCCGCTGACCACTTACCAATACGCCATCAACGGTGTTGCCGTACGTATGACTCAGGCGCAAGCCATCAAACTGGCCGAATTACCTGAAGTGGTTTATATCGAGCGCGAGAAAATCGAACAGCTCGAAACCGATGTGAGTCAGGCACTGATCGGCTCCCCAAAGGTGTGGGACGGTAGTGCAACGGGCACTAAGGCCATGGGTGAAGGCGTGATTGTGGCGATTATCGACTCAGGGATTAACTCTGATCACGCCTCTTTCGCCGATGTGGGTGAAGATGGTTACGATCACACCAACCCCTTAGGTCAAGGGATTTATGTTGGTGACTGTAAAACCGATTTTGCCAGCATGTGTAACGACAAGCTGATTGGTGTGCGCAGCTACCCTGAAATCACCGATGTCTATGATGATGAAAAGGTTTTCGGCGCGACGCCGCCCGCTAAAAACGGCGAAGATTACGGTGGTCATGGCTCCCACGTTGCCAGCACCGCGGCAGGAAACATTCTGCTCAATGTACCTTATGTTGAGGGAGAAGTAGGTAAACTCGAAGGTTCGGGGATCCCGACTGGCTTAACGTTTGCGCAAATGTCCGGCGTGGCTCCCCACGCAAACATTATTGCCTATCAAGTCTGTAAGCCTGGCGATCAAGAAGATACTTACAATGGCTGTTCAACAGCACCGATTTTAAAAGCGATTGATGATGCGATTAAAGATGGCGTAGACGTGATCAACTTCTCCATCAGTGGCGGCGGCAATCCATGGAACAGCGCGACAGAGCAGGGCTTCTTAGCGGCGCGTAATGCGGGTATTTTTGCTGCGGTTGCGGCGGGTAACACCCGGGCAAACATCGCGCAGGTACCTTATTCATCGTCTAAAAACGCACCTTGGTATACCTCGGTAGCTAACTCGACTCACAATCGTGAAGTGGTACGTGAGCTGGAGTTTAATGGTAAGACTTTTGAGTTCACCCCTGGCTCTGGCCCTGTGCAAACCGACGTTGTGAAAGGACTGCCCGTATTTGCAGGCGCAGTTGATGCGACCAATGTGGAAGGCTGTAAAGTATTCCCTGCCGATGCCTTTAAAGACAAAATTGCCGTTATCAAACGGGGCTCATGTGATTTCGCCACTAAAGTATCGGGTGCATTAACGGCGGGCGCTAAAGCGGTTATCGTGTACAACCGTGATGGTGAAGGCAATGCGCGTTTAACCATGTCGGCATTGGAGAAGTTAAATGTCCCTGCGGTATTTATTGGAAATACCGATGGCGTAGCCTTACTCGAGGCCATGGCCGCCAATCCAGCAGTAGAGCTAACCTTAACCCCGACACCGCAAGCGATTAGCCGTGAGGCCGATGTGTTATCTGCCAGTTCACTGATTGGCCCAAATGCGACCAATGATGTGATTGTGCCTTCGGTGGCCGCTCCAGGTACGGATATTTACGCTGCTTATGCTGATCAACAATTTGGCCATGATAAATCGGGTACAAATCCTGCCGATTTTACCTTAATGTCGGGCACTTCAATGGCAAGCCCCCATGTTGCGGGTGCGGGCGCGCTGTTAAAGTCACTGCACAAGGATTGGACACCGGACAATATCCGCTCCGCATTAATGCTGACCGCTACGACCGCGCAGGCGATGAAAAAGCCGATGCTAAAACCGTTGCCGATCCGTTCGATGTGGGCGCTGGCCGTATACGTGTGGATCTAGCGGCTAAAACGGGTTTAGTGATGGACGAAAGTGCCCTGAACTATGAAATAGCCAACCCAGTTGTGAACGGCGACCCACGTAAGTTAAACGTGCCAAGCATGGCCGATTCTCGCTGCGTGAATACCTGTACTTGGACCCGTACCGTAACCGCAACCCAAGATGGTAGTTGGACGGCGAAGGGCCAAGCGGTGACCGATAAGTTAGCATTAACAGTGTCGCCAGAAAGCTTTACCCTGAAAAAAGGCGCGAGCCAAACTATTACCGTGACCGCCGATGTGACGCAAGTGGGCGCAGATTGGGGCTTTGGCAACTTAGTGCTCGAGTCGGCAAGCTTCCCAACGGCGACTATGCCGATTGCCGCTAAGATTGGTAAGCGTAACCTGCCCAATTTAGTGAACATTGAAGCGACCCGTAATGCGGATGAAATCAATCTTGAAGGCTTAAAGGCGGTAGATTTTGCCAGCGTGGGCGCCGAAGTGACGGGCCTTAAGCTGAGCCAAACCATTGAGTCAAGCGTGAAGCAAGACTCGAACAATGCCTCATACACTGATGATCTCGCCGATGGCGTCAAAGTGTTTAAGTTTGACGTGAATGAGAATGCACTGTTCTTCCGTACTTCAATTAGCTACACCACATCGCCTGATCTCGATATGTACGTGCTACTCGATAAAAACGATGGCAGCAAACTTGTGCGAGTGGGTTCATCGGCTAAAGACGGTTCAGAGGAAAGTGTCTTACTCAATAATCCGGTGAAGGGCAGTTACTATGTGATTGTGCAAAACTACAGCGCCTCATCCGCGACGGCCGATGACGTGTTTGGTTTGAAGCAATTAACCTTCTACAACAATGAAACCGCAGCGGATAACCTAACGGCGACGCTTTCTGGCGATACTAAGGACTTCGACGTCAAGCTGGCGTGGAAGGATGCGCTCAAAGTGGGTGACGATGGGTTAGCCATGCTGACCCTCACCACGGGTGATGACAAAGTGGCGCCAGTGAAGTTACCCGTTGTCTTTGAACGTGTCGGTGATGATGTGCTATCGCCTCTGGGCAATGCGCTAAGTGGTCAGTTGACACCGGGCGTGGCGAAGATGATGAAAACCCGCATCGAAGCCAACAGAACCCAAGAAACACGTGTGTATAACTTAGAAGCTATGCTGCCTGAAGGCCATGAAGTGGCTAACATCAGCCATGACGGTAAGCAAGATGGTAATAAGATCACTTGGACGGTCGAGATGCCATCGGGCGCTGACGCGAAAGACATCAGCTTTGAGTTGGTTCCACGTAAGGCGAGTGTCGATAATCAGTTAAGCCTAACAAACAAGGTCAACAATGCCTCGTCAGAAACCCTGACTCAAAGTTACCAGTTTGATGTGTCTGAAGTGGCGCCAGTTGCTAAGGTTGAAGCGCCAACCACAGTCCAAGAAGGTAAGCCGCTGTTTATCGATGCGAGCAAATCATCGGATGCGAACAATGATCCGCTGACCTACAAGTGGACGCAGTTAGGTGGCACCAGCTTTAATTTTGACCCCGCAGCGGCCAAATTAAACTTAGTGGCGCCAAGTGTGAATGGTGCGGCACAAACCGTGTCATTCCAACTGACCGTATCCGATAACCACGGCAACAGCGATTCGAGCTTAGTGTCGGTATCGATTACCGATACTCCGCCGAAGAAGGATGACGGTGGTGCTTTAGGCTGGTTAAGTTTATTACTGCTGCCATTTGCCTTTGGTCGCCGTAAACAGCGTTAATTTGCGATGAGTTAAATGATTTCACCTTAAGCGTTAGGTGACGCATTAAAAGGGCCGAGTAATCGGCCCTTTTTATTGCTTTTTGTTAACGGTTTTTCATTAAAAATTCCACAAAGGCGCGGTCGGCTTGGCTGACGGGGCGCTGTTTTTTCCACGCGATATGCAGATTTAAAAACACCGGTGGGTCAAAGGGTTTGGCGAGAATGTCATCTTTTGGACTGATGGCCATTTCGAGCACGCTAGTGATCCCAAATCCCTGTGACACAATCTGTTTGATTAAGTTAATTAGGTTGGTCTCAAAGGCGATATTGGGCTTTTTACCCAATTCTTTGGCCTGGGAGAGGATCCATTCCCGGTGGAAATAGCCGGTTTTAAACATCACTAATTCATGGTCAAAGAAGTCGTTGAGGCTGACGGCTGGATGATCGGCGAGCGGGTGCTCGGCGCCCATGGCGATCACCATCTGCTCACGGATCAACAATTGACTATCGAAGTCACTCTGTAAATCTTGGGCGGTGATGATGGCGATATCCACCTCTTCCTGCTGTAACATCCGCAGAGCGTCACGGGTACCGCCTTCGAACAGTGACAGCTTTAACTCGGGATATTGATGGCGAAACGCCATAAGTCGAGAGGGCAGATAGAAGGAGCCCAGCATGCCCGGCACCGCGATCCTCACTTCCCCAGAGGTGAGATTCGCCATAGCGCGGATTTGCGCTTCGGCCTGTTTGATTTGTTTTAGGATCATAGTGGCATGTTGATGCAGCACTAAGCCTTCGGCGGTGAGCGCGAGGTGCTTGTCATTCTTATTGCTGGTGCGATTAATCAGAGTCACCCCAAGCGACTGCTCGAGCCGTTTAATGCTTTGGCTTAGAGCCGGCTGCGCCATATTGAGCTTCTTGGCCGCGGCGGTAAAACTGCCGGTATTGGCCAGTGCATCTAAATGTTTAAGTTGGCGTATATCCATGATGATTCATCTTTTATGCTGGATGGTACTTATGCTCAAGCGCACTTATGCACGATTATTCTTATGCTTGAGGGCACTGTGCTTTAAGGGTTAATAATGCGCTACAACCCTGTACTGTCGTATCTCGCATTGCTTGGCCGATAACAGGGTGTATCGCAACTGTTAGCTATAACAAAAATCAATAATTTCAATATAAATTATCTATTATTGTTATGTTATGCCCAGTGCTAATCTTTGTCTATCCTAAGTGTGATGCGTTATCGAGGCCAAAAGTGCAAGCCGTGTTAGACACTATTATCGACAGTAAACAACGTGATACCCGACTGATGTGGGCCCTGTGTGTGGCTTCCGTGGTGGTGTATATCAATCTGTATTTGATGCAGGGCATGTTACCGCTGATCGCCGAGCATTTTGCGGTATCTGGCTCTAAGGCAACGCTTATCCTCTCGGTTACCAGCTTTTCGCTGGCGTTTTCGCTGTTAATTTATGCGGTTGTGTCCGACAGAATTGGCCGCCACACGCCGATTGTAGTGAGTCTCTGGCTACTGGCACTTTCGAATCTGCTGTTGATTTGGGCTGGGGATTTTAATGCTCTTGTCTACGTACGCTTTTTACAGGGCGTGCTGTTAGCGGCGGTCCCCGCCATTGCCATGGCCTATTTTAAGGAGCAACTCTCGCCAAGCACTATGCTCAAAGCGGCGGGCATTTATATCATGGCCAATAGCATCGGCGGGATTGTCGGTCGGTTACTGGGCGGGGTGATGTCGCAGTTTTTATCTTGGCAAGAGTCCATGTGGTTGCTGTTTTTAGTCACGCTTGCGGGTGTTGCCTTAACCAGTTATTTATTGCCTTCTGGGGCCGATGCCCAGGCGGTATCGGGCGGACAAGCCACCTCGCCAACACTGTCAAAACGGGCACGTTTATTACAGGATATTTATGGCTTTAGCCATCACCTAACCGATCCGCAGATGCGTTTAGCCTATGCCATCGGGGGGATCACTTTTATGATGATGGTGAATCAATTTAGCTTTATTCAGCTGCATTTGATGGCCGCACCCTACGAGTGGAGCCGTTTCCAAGCGACCTTGATCTTCCTGTGTTATTCCAGTGGTACCGTGGCCTCCTATTTTACTGCCAAGTGGCTGGCAAAATTTGGTCAGCACAAGTTATATCAATGGTCTTGGTGTTTGATGTTGCTGGGCAGTTTATTGACCCTGTTCGATACGCCAGTCACGATTAGCCTAGGCTTTTTGATGACGGCCTGTGGCTTCTTCTTAACCCACAGCTGCTGCAACTCCTTTGTGGCGATGCGCGCAAGCCGCGACCGCGCTAAAGCGACTTCGCTGTATTTATGTTGCTATTACTTAGGCGCCGCGCTGGGCGGGCCTTACCTGATGCTGTTTTGGCATAAAGCCGAGTGGCAGGGAGTGGTGATGGGATCATTAACACTCCTTGCATTAATCGCCTTAGCTATCGGTCGGTTGCGTTATCACCAGACCCAGATGAGCCGCGTGACGCTCTAGTTTGCTAGGCCCGTTGGCGCAGCTCTTCGCCATAGATTTAATATTTGATAAACGCTTAGGCCAACGACTCCCCGTTGGCCTTTTTGTACACCTAATTTGCCCTCGCGGGTATTCGCGTTAAACCGATACATACAGCAGATCGCGACATTTCTGCTGCCTTATCTGGCATCCATTTCCTTATCTCTCACTGCGTGATTTCCGCATTTTTGGAGTTTTAGGCAAGTAACCACGAGTTTCATGGCTTCAATATCGTGGTCATTTTGTCGACAATTTCAGCATGAGTTGCCGCGACACTTAACTCATCTCGCTTAAGCGACATGTCTGTTCCCTATTAAGGGCTGAATATGAAGGTATCAAACGGCGCGCTGTCTTTGGCGGCATTGCTGATAACGGCATTGTTGATAAATACCAGCTTGTCGGCCTTTGCGGCAACATCGGGCCATTAGGGTGATTTATCCCATGGTGCTAACAATTTTATCGGAGTGAAACCCTGACTATGCAAAAAGTAACTTTTCCAAATCAATACAAGATGAATGTCACGGGCAATCTTTATTTGCCTAAGGATATGAAGGCAGGCGAAAAACGCGCCGCCATTATCGTAGGCCACCCTATGGGTGCGGTAAAAGAACAAAGCGCCGTGCTCTATGCCCAGCAACTGGCCGATCGTGGTTTTGTAACTATTGCCATCGACTTATCCTTCTGGGGTGAGAGTGAGGGCAATCCCCGCAATGCCGTGCTGCCAGACATGTACGCTGAAGACTTTAGCGCCGCGGTAGACTTTCTGGGCACTAGCGAGTTTGCCGACAGAGAGCGCATTGGCGTGCTCGGGATCTGTGGCAGCGGTAGTTTTGCCATTAGCGCCGCGAAAATTGATCCACGCATGAAAGCCATTGCTACCGTCAGCATGTATGACATGGGCGGATTTAGCCGTCATCTCTATGGCAAGTCGTTGACCTTAGCGCAGCGCCAACAAATGATCGCCGAGGCGGCCGCGCAGCGTTATGTGGAGTTTAGCGGCGGTCAAACTCAATACACTGGCGGTACGCCCCATGAAATCGATGAAAACTCTCACCCCATTGCTAAGGAGTTTTATGATTTCTATCGCACCCCAAGGGGAGAGTTTACGCCAGCGGGATCATCGCCTGAGCTGACGACGCATCCGACCCTGAGCAGTAACACTAAGTTTATGAATTTCTATCCATTTAACGATATTGAGTCTATTTCTCCGCGCCCCTTGTTATTTGTTGCTGGCGATGAAGCGCACTCACTGGAGTTTAGCCAAGAAGCCTACAGCCTCGCAGCGGAGCCTAAAGAACTCTATCTGGTAAAAGGTGCTGGCCATGTTGACTTGTATGACAGAGTGAACCTGATCCCCTTCGATAAGTTGACGCAGTTTTTCACTCAATATCTGTAATTTAGCTCACGGGCCAGCGCTTTTGCTGGCCTTGATTATTTCTCGCAGAAGCGTGTCATTCTACGTTTCTGCCTCAATCCACAGGGGATGAAATATGCAAACCATTGGATATGCCGCAGCGTCGGCGAAAAGCCCGCTTGAACCTTATCACTATGAATGCCGTGAATTACGGGACAACGATGTCGCTATCGAAATTCTCTATAGCGGCGTCTGTCATAGCGATTTACATACAGTGAAAAACAATTGGGGCTGGACGGTTTATCCTACTGTACCAGGCCATGAAATCGTTGGCCGCGTGGTGCAAGTGGGCAGCCAAGTGAACAAATACAAGGTGGGCGATCATGTCGCTGTGGGCTGTATGGTCGACAGTTGTCAGGAATGTACCCACTGTCACCACGGTGAAGAGCAGTTTTGTGAGCAGGGTTTTACCCAAACCTACAACAGTGCCGATAGACACACCCAAGAGCTTACCAAAGGCGGCTATGCCAAGCATATCGTAGTGCGCCAAGAGTTTGTGCTGAGTATTCCGGCATCGCTCGACCTTGCTAAAGTCGCGCCCTTACTCTGTGCGGGGATCACCACCTATTCGCCGTTAAGAACTTGGAACGTTGGGCCTGGCAGTCAAGTTGCTGTTATTGGTATGGGCGGTTTAGGCCATATGGCGATCAAACTTGCGGCCGCGATGGGCGCCCATGTGACTGTGCTAAGCCGCTCGGAAAGTAAGCGCAGCGATGCGCTTGAACTCGGTGCGAGTGACTTTTTGATCTCTTCAGATCTTGAGCGCATGCAGCAAGCCGCTAATCGCTTCGAGCTTATCATCGATACCGTGCCAACAAAGCATGACATTACCCCGTACCTGCCATTATTGAATGTGGATGGCACGCTCACCTTAGTCGGTCAAGTGGGGCCGATTGCTGAAGTAAATACTGTGCCTATGGTGATGGGACGTCGCCGTATTGCCGCCTCACTCATTGGTGGCATTGCCGAGACTCAGGAGATGCTCGATTTCTGCGGCCGGATGAACATTTTGCCTGAGGTCGAGATGATCAAAATGGAGCAGATTAATGACGCCTTCGAGCGGTTGGGAAAATCCGACGTGCATTACCGATTTGTGATCGATATGCAGGCATCTTCCTTCTAGGCTTAAGATGGTTATTTCATTTGTTAAAAGAGCGGTTTGCGGACCATTCCCCATGCCGCCATCACTTTTAAATCAGCTTCAGACAACGTCAGCAAAGGAGTTTTTGATGAATACCTTAGAAACAGCATCCATGACACTGATCCCCGCAGGATCGCAACAGCCGATTAAAGGACCGAGTGAATGGTTTACCGGTGAGGTGGTGATCAGCAGCTTATTTAATGCGCCGCCACCAGCGCGGGTGGGTATGGCCGTAGTGAACTTTTCAGCGGGCGCACGAACCCATTGGCATAGCCATCCACTCGGGCAAATGCTATTGGTCACCCAAGGTGAAGGCTGGACCCAGTGTGAAGGGGGAGCGCACCACGATTCGCCCAGGGGATTTGATTTGGTGTAATTGTGGTAAGCGTCATTGGCATGGTGCAACAGCATCATCTTCCATGCAGCATGTGGCCGTTCAAGAGGCGCTTGATGGTAAACCTGTTGATTGGTTTGAGCCTGTTACTGATACTGTGTACTTAAATGGCGGCAGTGTCGGCGAGTAACTCAATCACTGGCGCAAGTGCTCGGAATTTAAAAATAAAAGGCGAACTCAGTGTCGCCTTTTTTGCTTTTGATGTTGTGCTTTTGATGATTAGGGCTGTTTATCGAACACCACATCGAGATCGTCGCCGCTAAGCAGTTCGATAAATTCTTCACTAATTGCTTTGCTCATCTCTTGACTCGTCTCGTTACTAAGAGTGCCGAGCGGGATTAAGCCATCGGCATACCCATAGTCCCTATAAAACAGAGCTAAGTTACCCCAAGGGGCATAATAGGTGATATCGCCACGTTTAGCGCTGGTGCCTTTGGGGGCCTGCGCTTTGGTGAGCTTTTGCTCGAGCATGGCGATTTTTTCCGTATTGGCATAGTCCTTAAGCGTTAGCTTTAGGGGTAAGCTGGCGTAGAAATCCTTTGCCGTTGGATTATCGAGGAGGGTAAATCGATACGCTTTGCCGTTTGCGGTCACACTAATGTTCATCGAAGTCTCCTGAGATTACGTCATGGCGTTTTTAACTTGATTTGGTTTAGCTTGCTTTGGTTTAGCTTGCTTTGGCGAAGAGTCGCTAAGCTTGATTCAGGGCTTGTCATATTGAGCTGGGGAGACACTTTCTAGCCATGTGATCACCTTACCCGCGTTGGCTTCTTGTATGGCGATATGCGTCATGGGCGTAATGCTCGTCGCGCCATGCCAATGTTTGACATTCGCAGGGATCTGCACCACATCCCCTGGATGAATTTCAAGGCGTGTTTGACCTTCTTGCTGCACCCAACCCATTCCAGAAGTGACGATTAAGGTTTGCCCCACGGGATGAGTATGCCAATGGGTGCGACTGCCCGGCTCAAAGGTGACTAAGGCGCCAGATGCGCGACCTTCGCCCTTGGCTTGGAATAAAGGCTCTACGCGCACTGGACCGGTAAAATAGTCTTCGAGCCCTGTCACAGGGAGTTGAGTGCCATTGCGGGCAATACTGATTTGCTCAGCAGTAATCACGGTTTTAGGTCTTGCCTCTGACACAGGCACTGATGCTAGTACTGGCTCTGCTGCCTGAACGCCAAGCGTTAACAATAGCAGGGAGCCTAATCCAAAATGCATGGGTTTCATCGATTCATCCTTATTCAATGGCAAAAAAATCACTTATTCGGATCCTTTATTCTTGCCGCTTGCAGGCGCGCAGGGTAGTTCATTCGTCGGTAATGCTTGCCTAATTCTCCAAGAGTTAGGCATTTCGTATGCTAACGCGATAAGTTGCGAGTAAGATAAATTAGAAGGACTAATACCTTGCGATACTGGAGGAAAACGAATGATGCAAGATGAAGAAATGATGGCCTGTTTATCCCAAGGGCTTGCCGACAATGTGGCCAAAAGAACCCTTGGCGTCGAATGGGCATCGTCTGAGGTCGAAGGGCTTGAGTTTTATCGGCAGAATGCGCCCACCTCCAATTCGGTCTGTATTGTCGAGCCAAGTATTGCAGTTGTGGTGCAAGGTACGAAGAGCATGACCCTCGGGGAGCAGGTATTGATCTACGATCCGAGTCGATTCTTAATCACTTCTTTAGAGTTACCCGCCACCATGCAAGTGTTAGAGGCCAGTGCTGAAAAACCTTACCTCGGTGTCGTGCTGAAACTCGATTTGGCGGTGATGAGTGACTTAATGTTGCAAACACCCTTGGCGAGGCATAAGGATACGGTTACCGATCAAGGCATGATTTTAGGCCATTCCACCCCAAGCTTGTTGAATGCTTTCAGCCGGTTAGTCGCCTTACTCGATGAGCCTGAATCGATTCCTGTGCTTGCGCCTCTGATTAAAAGAGAGATTTACTGGCGTGTGCTTATTAGTGAGCAGGGCGCGCGCTTAAGGCAAATTGTCTCGGCGGGCAGCCATGGTTTACGCATCGCCCATTCTATCGAGTGGCTTAAGGTGAATTTTGCCCAACATTTTAGCATTGATGATTTAGCCGATATGACCCGAATGAGTAAATCGACCTTTCACCATCATTTTCGCCAATTGACCTCGATGAGTCCGCTGCAATATCAAAAACGGTTACGCTTGATGGAGGCTCGCCGATTGATGTTAAGCGAGAGCATAGATGCCGCCGCAGCCGCCTATCGTGTCGGCTATGAGAGTCCATCGCAATTTTCCCGTGAATACTCGCGCCTATTTGGTAATTCCCCCAAACGAGATGTCGATATCCACTGGCTATCATCGACCTAAGCTAAGCAAGTAAGCTAAGCAAGTAAGCAAGACACGATAATCTAGAGCCACGGATGTGGAATAACTGATTGGGCTTAAGTGGTTTGGAGTGAGTGATTTGGTTTAAGCACGACAGGGTTACATGGCTTGGAGTCAGTCGTACCGAACAGGCTGATTGTGAGAGCAAAGGCCTGAGAGTGTAAGTTATTCGTAACAAACGAAATCGTTTAAATGATTTATTATGTGCGCTGCCTCATGGTAGGCTTACTAACTCAAGAGACTGCTTAAGTGGCGAGAGCCGCAGACTGGATTTGATGTCAGTCCATCCAATAGATCAAGGTAAAACAACCCCATGACCCAAGCCAAATTCGTTGAAGGTTCGATTCTTCGTCATATCCTCGTGATGAGTTCGACCGCTGCCGTGGGGATTTCTGCCTTATTTGTGGTCGATTTACTCGATATTTTCTTCTTAAGTTTACTCGGCGAACATGAACTGGCCGCGGCGGTGGGCTATGCGGGCAGTATTTCGTTTTTTACGACTTCTATCGGTATCGGCCTGTCGATTGCGCTCGGCGCGTTAGTTTCCCGCTCGATTGGTGCAAAGGATGTGGAGCTGGCTAAACGCCTCTTGCTCAATAGTGCGGCGGTGACCACCTTAATCAGCCTTTTTGTGAGTGTGGTGGTGACCTGTTTTATCCCCGAATTAGTGACTTTGGTAGGGGCGAGCGGCCATACCGCGGAACTGGCCGAGAGTTATCTGTACATTTTGGTGCCTTCTTTACCCTTTATTTGCCTTGCGATGGCCCTTGGCGGTGCGCTGCGTGCCGTTGGGGATGCGAAGCTGTCGATGATGTCGACCTTAGCGGGCGGCGGCGTTAATGCGGTGCTGGATCCGATTTTTATTTTCCTGTTTGCCATGGGGATTGAAGGCGCGGCACTGGCATCGGTGCTTGCCCGTATCGCGGTCTTTATCATTGCCGGGCGCGGTGTGGTGGTAAAACATCAACTGCTGGGCAAATTTAACTTCAGCTATTTTGTTGCCGATCTCAAACCGATTTTCGCCATTGCCGGGCCTGCCATGCTGACGAATATCGCTACGCCCATTGGTAACGCCTTTGTGACCCGCGCGATTGCGGATTTCGGTGATGCCTATGTGGCCGGTTGGGCGGTGCTTGGCAGGTTAGTCCCGGTCACCTTTGGGATGATTTTTGCGTTATCCGGCGCCATTGGGCCGATTGTTGGGCAAAACTTTGGGGCGGGTCGATTCGACCGGGTGCGCGAAAGTTTAACCAAGGCGATTCAATTTTGTACCTTGTATGTGGTAGTGATGTCGCTGCTACTGTTCTTGCTCAAATCGCAGGTGGTGAGCCTATTCGATATGAAAGGCGATAGCGCGGCGCTTATCGAGTTTTTCTGTAGCTATATCGCGGTGTTTTTTACCTTCTCAGGCATTTTATTTGTGGCCAATGCTTCGTTTAATAATCTGGGCAAAGCCAAATACTCTACCTTGTTTAACGTTGGTAAAGCGACGTTAGGCACTGTGCCATTCGTGTATTTTGGCGCGCAGTGGGGCGGGGTATACGGTGTGTTAATCGGCCAAGTATTGGGTTCGATTCTGTTTGGGATCATGGGTGTGTGGGTGGCTTACCGATTAGTCGATAAAGTCGCACTGGCAAGCCGCGCAAACGCAGCACAGCCCTTGGGGAACGATACCGAAGAGGCGCAGGCTAAGTGCCAACAACTGCTGGCGGGGGATGAGGAAGAAATTGCTAATTGTGTTGGCCAAAATCTGCCTTCATCTACGAGTCCGTTTTCATCCTCCCATGTGCAAATGGGGCAATTGACCGAAGAGCAGGAATGCGAGGCGGCCACGGCTGCGGTGGATTTTGATAAAGCGAAACCTAATACGCCCTAAAGAGTCATAAAAACTGATAAAACATAAAGGCCACTAAAAAGTGGCCTTTATGTTTGGCATATCCGCATTCACGGGAAAGCGTTTTATGCGAGTGCGAGCATTCTGAGCGTCACGACACAAAGCGGCTTAGCTCGCAGCCTTATCTTCCGCGCTAGATGCATCGGTACCTGCGCTATCTTGCGCTGCTTCTAAAGCTACTGCTTCAGGCGTTTCGGCTTCGAGACGCGCGCGCTCCGCTTTAGAAATATAACGCGGTTTTGCACCCACTTTGGGTTTCTCGATTTTGTTTTGTTTGGCTTTTTCGCGCTTAGCCATCTTCTTAACGATCTTTTGCTTCTTGTTCATAACATCTCTAATTCGGTTTTTGCCTATACAGGCTGAGTCCAGTGGCTCAATTAAAGCTGGATTCTAACTGAATATTGCCAATCTCTCCATGTTTTGCTGTTGCCTAAGAGGATGGTGGCTAAGTTTTAGCTGGGTATTACCGCGCTAAAGTATGAGCTATTTTGTTTACCGTACTGTTCACCCATGGCCATAACCGCTATATTGACGATCAGTAAAGTATTGACCTTTAAACGGTTTAAGTAAATAAATGCAGATTTAACAGTCGTTAAGTTCCGCATACTACGTGAGTGTTTGTTATGGAGGCGCTTTGTTAACCAAAATCACTTTCTTTGAGCGTTTCGAGCCAGATATTTTATCGGGAGCTAAGACCATTACCTTAAGGGATGAAGCCGAGTCCCATGTGTTCGCTGGACAAATTTTGCCAGTATCGACCTTCGAAGCTGACCGTTGGTTTTGTGATATCAAGGTCATTGAGGTTGTGCCTGTGTTGTTTTCTGCGCTGACAGAGCAACATGCAGCGCAGGAGAATATGACGCTGCCAGAGCTGCGCCGAGTGATCCAAGAGATTTATCCCGGCCTTGAGCAGTTATTTCAAATTCGCTTTTGTGTTTTGAGTACAACGGCAGACGCTATTGACTAACGCTATTGATTAAGCGCTATTAATAAAAAATAGGCTGGCTTGTTTTGATGCAAGCCAGCCTTTTATTGTCATCCCAAAACCACCGCCTCTGGCGGTGGTGATTGTCCCTTAAGGCTATAGCCTGAATAACGCCCATGTTAAAAGAGACCTTCTTATTCACCACAAGTAAGAGGAAGCGAGAAACATGGGCGATTACAGAAGTTCATCACATGTTTACTGGCGTTGTAAATATCATATCGTTTGGACGCCTAAGTACAGATTCAAAATTCTAAAAGGTAACCTTGGTAAAGAGCTCTACAGGTCGATTTATATTCTATGCAATATGAAAAGTTGTGAGGTCTTAGAATTAAACGTCCAGATAGATCATGTGCATCTAGTCGTGATAATTCCCCCAAAGTTGTCAGTATCCACATTAATGGGGATATTGAAGGGTAGGAGCGCAATAAGGCTTTTTAACAATTCCCTCATGTTCGTAAGAAGTTATGGGGAAATAGCTTTTGGGCGAGGGGTTATTTTGTTGATACGGTAGGCGTAAATGAGGAAATCATAAGACGCTATGTTCGCCATCAAGATAAGCAAGATCTAGAGCATGATGCTCAATTGTCGCTACAGATGAAGTAGGTGTAAGGAAATAGCCCCTTCCAGGGGCAATCAAAGCCGCCTTCTAAGAAGGCGGATTCTTTACTTTCCAAGTGGAATGCGAACTTAAATCGCAAACATCAATTCACTATACCGTCCAAGGTAAGAGTTTTTGGGCGATGCGGTTTGATTCACCTAGGCGCACCGCGGCGCGATAACGCATTCTGTAGAGCAGTTGGTAGCACAAGGGAACCAAATACAGACTCGTCACCGTTGAGAACGACAAACCGCCGATAATGGCGATAGCCATCGGTGAGTAGGGTGGACCACCGCCGCCGATTTGGGTTTCGCCCATCGCCAGTGGCACTAGGCCCAGCACTGTTGTTCCTACCGTCATTAGCACTGGGCGCAGACGGGTAATACAAACTTCACGTATGGTATCTGACAGCTTATCGAGTTCAGGCGTCATTTGGTTGATTTGGTCGACCAATACGATGCCGTTATTCACCACAATTCCCATGAGAATCAAGATCCCTATCATGGCCATGACTGACATAGGCGTGCCTGTGAGCAGCAAAGCCCAAAAGACGCCTGTGATCGAGAACAGAATCGAGGTGATAATCGCCGTCGGTAATAATAAAGATTCAAACAGCGCCGCCATTACGATGTAAATCATGGCAATAGCAAGCAGCATATTGATAGCCATGACGCTCTGATCTTCATCCTGACGCTCAAACCCACCGCGCAGCGAATAGTTATAACCATTCGGGAAGCGCACGTTTTCCATCACCTGTTTGATCTTAGTTTGGGCTTCCTCTGTGGTGAGCTTGTCTAAGTTCGCGCCGATTGAAAGCGAGGTTTGGCGATTGTAGTGCTTGATGGTATCGAACCTAGGTAAAATCTCGATACTGGCAAGGTTATCAAGGGTATACAGGCGTTGGTCGATACGCACGATGGGCAGTTGCTTGAGCTTCTCGAGGGATTTTTGCCATTCCTTCTCATAGGCCATTTCGATACGCAGCTCCCCATTGGGATCGTGCCTAAATGAGCGCAGCGGTGAACCACGTAGTGCCATGGAGATGCTAGAGGCCACTTCGTTGAGTTTTAAATCCAGTCGTGCCGCCATCTGCCGATTAATGCGGATCACCACTTCCTGCTGCGCACCGTTCACTTCGGAGCGTACATCCACTAAGCCTTTGATATTGGAGAGCAGGGGTAAAACTTGCTCACTCAAATGGATAAGCTCCGAGGTGGAGCGACCTGTGAGCGTGACACGTACGCCCGAATTATCATTACCCCAGCCAAATTGAGGTTTCGCGATGGAGAATTTAGGAAAACCGCTGCGGATTTTCTTCTTTAACTCATCCAGTGGCATAGGTAGGTCTTTTTTCAGCAAAATCACCGAGGAAGCATCGTCAGGTGCATAGTAGCTATACACTGAGTCGATATGGAATTCCTCTTTATTATTATAAAGATACTCTTCCATTTGGCTCACCATTGCTTCGGTCACATTGAGATTATGGCGACCTTCTACTTGGTAGTTGATGTAAATACGCTCCTTGCTTTGGCTGTCCTCCTGATCCTGCTTGACCATCGACAGCGGCAGGGCGGTAGAGACCAAAATGGCCACCGAAATTAGGCCTGAACGCCAAGGCGCAGCAGCACCCAATTGAGGCTACGGTTGTAGAAGTTTTGCAACTTACCCGGTGCTTTCTCTGGCGCGATATCGAAGTGAAACTTAGTCAACATCAATGGAATTAATGTTTTAGCCACTAACAGTGAGGCCGCCAGCGAAATACAAATCGCAATCGCCACATGCTCAAGGAAGATGGTGAGCTCGACTTTTACCCCGAAGATATTGGGTAAAAACACGATAGCCGTGGTCATAGTGCCCGCAAGTACGGCAAGACTGACCTTATCGACCCCTGTCATGACCGCGTTTTCATTATCCTCTGCGCTATTGGTGGCTTTGCCTTGCTTCTCCTGCAGCACACTCTCGGTGACCACTACAGCGTTATCGATAAGCATACCGACCGCTAATAACAGCCCCATCATCGACAGAATGTTTAAGCTGTAACCTAGCAGGTACATGGCGGCCAGTGTCATACCAATCGAAATCGGCACTGAGGACACCACAATCAAGGTCATCTTGAAGTTTCTCAGGAATAAATACAGCACGATAAAAGACAGCAAGGCGCCGATTAATCCCGACAGCAGCAGATCCGAGAGGGAAGATTTTACCCCAGAGGCTTGATCTTCCATGATAAACAAGCGGATACCTTGGAATTGTTGATCTTGCTTGGCAAGCTCAATCACCTTTAATACCCGATCAGACACTTCCACTAAGTTGGCGCCGGATTCTTTAAACACATCCAGACCCACAGCGTAATGCTTATCTAAGTGACGACCTTCGACCCGTTCAGGTAGCGCAAATTGCACATCGGCAACGTCACCTAAGGTCAGCCCCGGTAATAGCACTAGGGCTTTAATGTCCTCTAAATTACGAAATTCGCCCTTAGGAGACACCTGATAAACCAGATTACTTTCCCTTAAGGTGCCAGCGCTGAGTACAAAGTTTTCGCGGCCGAGACGTGTCTGTAACTCGGTTGCCGAATAGCCACTGGCGGCGAGGCGGTTGGCATTGATCCTGACCTCAATCTGCTTTTGCTCAACCCCATAGAGATTGACTTTAGACACCCCTTCGACCCGCTCCAGCGGGCGCTTGAGCTGTTTATCAAGCAAGTCGAATGCGCCAGAAAGCTCGCGGTCGCTCGAAATCCGTATGGTCAATACCGGCATGTCAGCGGTGGAGAATTGGCGGATAAACACCCGCTCAACATCCTTGGGTAATAAGTGTCGCACCGCATCGATTTTTTCCCGCGCTTCTAAGCTTTTAGTCGCAACGTTTTCGCCCCATTTCATATTGATTTCGATTTCAGCGCCTTCTTGGGAAGACTCAGATTCGAGCTCATCGATACCGCCCATAGTGGCGAGGGACTCTTCGAGCACCTTAGTGATATCGCGCTCGACTTCCGCTGGGGTTGAGCCTTTGTAAGGCACTTGCACCACGATTTGCGGAATATCGATACCAGGGAACATTTCGAGCGGCAGTAGGCGGCTAGAAGCCAGACCAAACAGCAAGATAGCAAAGAAAAACATGCTGGTGGTGACTGGGCGTTTTATCGCTAAACGGGTGAGGTTCATAGGCGAGCCTCCGCGGTTTCTGCCGTGTTGTCTTGCGCTGTGGCGGTATGTTCAAACTTTTTACGGTCAAACAGGGCATAGAGCACAGGGATAACAATCAGGGTCAACAGGGTCGAGAGGCTCAGACCAAAGATCACAGTAATCGCCATCGGTGCGCGGACTTCTGAGCCATCGCCTAAACCTAACGCCATTGGCAGCAAACCTAAGGTGGTGGTTAAGGTGGTCATCATAATCGGGCGCAGACGGGATTTGGCCGCGACCTTAATGGCCTCAAGCTTGTCCACGCCTCCGGTGCGCAGCTGATTAATTCTATCTACCAGTACGATGGCGTTGTTGACCACAATCCCCGCGAGCATGATAAGGCCGATAAACACCACCACACTCAAATGGGTTTGGGTGATATAAAGACCAAGCACGCTACCTGCCAGCGCCATCGGCACGGCGAATAAAATTAGCAGCGGATGCAGCAGTGATTCGAATTGACTCGCCATCACTAAGTACACCAGGAAAACCGCTAGGATCAGCGCAATCTTCAGTGATTGGAATGAATGCTCCATTTCCTCATTTTGTCCACCAAAGCGTGCTTGAACCGAGGCGGGCAACACCTGTGCAGACAAAATTTGCTGCGCTTCGGCCACCGCATCACTTAAGTCGCCATAGGCAAGGTTGGCCGATACTAAGGCCACTCGTTGTTGGCTGATGCGGTTAATCGCCGAGGGGCCTAATTGCAATGACACTTCGGCCACGGCGCTTAGGGCAATCGGTTGCTGGCTGTTCGGGTTGATGATGAGTGCATCGATATCACTGATTTGATCCCGCTCATCCAGTTCGCTACGCACTAAAATATCAATTTTGCGGTCGCGGACTGTGTATTGGCTGGCAACTGTACCGCCAACGCGCTGGGCAATACGATTGGCGACTGTGGGCGCATCCATGCCTAAGGCGGCTAAGCGAGCATGGTCGAAGCGAATGCTGAGTTCTGGCTGACCATCACGCAGGCTAGTATTCACATCGGCAAAGCGATCGGAGGCGGAAAGCGCCTTAACCAGATTATCGGCACTGCGCTTAAGTAAGTGTAAATCGTAACCCGAAAGCTCAATCTCCAATGGGGTTTTAAAGCTAAAGAGTTCAGGTTGCTCGATTTTAGCTTCCAGCTCTGGAATGCGGCGCGCGGTATCACGCAGCACTTGTGTCACCTGATGGTAAGCCGTGTGATCGCTCAGTACGACCTGTAAACGTCCCCAGTTTTCGCCACCACGTGCGGTATCAGAGGTCATTAGGCCGCCGCTGCCCGCTTGGCTGTAGGCATGCTTGACTTCGGGTCTATCTTTAATCGACATCGCGAGTTGTTGCAGTACTTTATCGGTTTCACCGACCGCAGTGCCAGGAGGCAGCAGGATCTCCACATAAAACTCCCCTTGGTTCATCGGTGGGATGAGCTCCATGCCAAGGCGGGGAGCAAGCTAATACAGGCGCCAGTGATCCCTATGGTCAGTAACAAAGTGGCGACTTGTTTACGCAGCGCCATTGCCAATAGTTTGTGATAAACCGACTCGATAGCGTGGTAAACAAAGTTAAAACCACTGCTGAGTGGGCGCATCACTAACCCAAGCAGCCAAGAGAAGAAACGGCCAATCACTAACGCTAAAGTCAGCAATGCACTCGGTAAGTAGCTAAAGAGCAACACAATCGGGAAGGAAAATACCGTCGCACTATAGTGTTTTAACTTACCGAGCTTAGTAGTGGGTTTCTCCTTCGGGGTTTTCTTGATGAGTTCTGGCAGTGCTGTAAAGCCTTCGCGGGAGGCCAGCATTGGAATTGAGGTTAATGCCACCAAGAGTGATGCGAGTAGGGCAAAGGTCACTGTGAGGGCTTGATCAGAGAATAGGGCGCCCGCAATACCATCGACAAATACCAAGGGGACAAACACTGCAAGCGTGGTCATGGTCGAGGCGAAAATCGCACCCGCCACTTCTTTAGTCCCTGTCACTGCCGCATCTAACTTGTTCATGCCTTCGCTACGGCAGCGGTCGATGTTCTCCAGCACCACAATAGCGTTGTCGACTAAGAGACCGATAGCGAGCGCAATACCGCCTAATGACATGATGTTTAAGCTGATATCGGCAAAGTACATCATGTTAAAGGTGGCAATCACCGAGAAGGGGATGGAGATTGAGATGATCAGCGTCGGGATAATATTGCGCAGGAACAGGTAAATCACCAACATAGACAAAATGCTGCCCATTAGCGCAGAGGAGGTGACTTCGCTTACGGCACTCTCAATAAACTCGGACTGGTCGTAAATCACTTCCAGTTTGTTTTGCTTAGGATCTTGGTTGATTTTGACTAGCTCATCGCGCAGCTTCTTGGCCACCGCGACCGTGTTGGCATCACCTTCCTTATAGATAGCCAGTTCAATCGACTCTTGGCTGCCGATACGGGTGATATCGCTACGCTCTTTAAAGGCATCGGTAATGGTGGCAACTTCAAATAGACGTACTAAGGTCTGTGCGTCGCGATAGACGATGACTTGCCCCAGTTCTTCCAATGAATTGAATTGGTTAAGGGTACGAACCAGATATTCGCGGTCGCCTTGGATCACTTTACCCGCAGATAAGTTGATGTTTTCCTCGTTGATGCGGCGTTTAATATCATCGGCATTCAAATTGAGCTGGGATAATTTTTCCTGATTGAGCTGAATATGCACTTCCTGCTCTAAACCACCGGATAAACGCACCGCAGCTACACCTGAAAGGGCTTCTAAACGGCGTTTAAGTTCTTCCTCCGCGTAGGTACGCATCTGCTTGAGTTCGGCCTCTGATGCATTCGGGACTGACAGCGCGAGGCGCATAATTGGATCTAAATTGGGGTTAAAGCGCAGCAATAATGGCTTTTTAACATCCAGTGGCAGGGCGATAGTGTCGAGTTTTTCGCGCACATCGAGGCTTGCCATATCCATTGTGGTGCCCCATTCAAACTCGAGTACCACATCGGACATGCCAGAGCGGGAGATAGAGCTTATCTTACGCAAGCCTTTCACCACACCGACGGCTTCTTCAATGGGTTTTGAAACCAGTTGCTCCACTTCAACGGGCGCAGCACCGTCGTACATGGTTCGAATGGTCAAGGTGGGGTAGCTTAAATCGGGTAGGAGTTTTACCGCTAAGCGCGAAAACCCTACCATACCGAATAACATAATGGCCAGCATGAACATCCATACTGTGACAGGCCGTTTAACTGAGGTGCTGATGATTGACATGAAAGACTCCTATCAGTTCTTCGCTGAGGCCAAATGGAGTGGGGTAATGACTTCAACTAAGGATTGGTCTTTCAAATTTTGCTGGCCACGGGTCACGACTTGTTCGCCGGGTTTGAGGCCGGAGACCACTTCCACCGCGTCGCCTTCACGGTAACCAATTTCGACTTCACGGCGGTTGGCGCGATGGTCTGCGCTCGTGCCGTCAATCACATACAGGGCTTGTCTGTTGTCTTGGTTGATCAGGGCGCTGTAGGGCACGGTTATTACATTCTCATGGGTGTCATACTTCAATTCGACCCGAGTGAACATACCGGCCTTTAAATGGGCATTCTGATTCGGTACGGCTAACGTCACTTTAAAGGTGCCGCTCTGTGGGTCGACCACTGGGCTGATGCGCAGTACTTTCGCGTGGATAGCGTTTTTGCTCTGTTGATTGCTAAAGACTTGGGCTTCTTGGCCTAAACGCAGGCTAGTTAATTGCTGCTCGGGTAAATGCACAATCCCGTGCAGTTCGTCTTGATTGACGATATAAAACAGATCCCCAAACTCTTTCGCCATGTTACCGGCCTTCACATAACGCTTAGCAATAATGCCATTGATGGGGGAGACCACATGGCTTTCTTTGACTTGTAGTTCGGCAAGATCGCGTTTGGCGATAGCAGCTTGTAGGTTGTACTCAAGCTTGGCCATCGAGTCGGCACTGATAAACTCTTTGTTGCTCATTTTCTTTAAACGGTTTAACTCTTGCTCGATGATTTTCACTTCGGCTTCGGAGCGGTCGAGATCGTATTGCTGACGTTTAGCATCGATAACCGCGAGGATTTGGCCTTTTTGTACCCGGTCACCTTCTTCGACATTAATGGCTTCGATAAGGCCGGCAATGCGGCTGACGACATTGGCTTCCTGCGGAGCTTCGAGGGTCGCCGTAGTGCTATAAAACGAAGACACATTACCCTGCAGTACGGTAGTGGTTTCGACGGGGATGGCATATTGTTCTTCTTTTTTAGCCACTTCCTCTTCGCCGCATGCCGCTAACATTGACACTAACAGCACGGGTAGGGCGAACTTAGCAATTTTTGACTTTTCCATAAGAGTATTACCTGTTGTCATTTTTGTGATGCCATCTTAAAGCGAAAAACATGCCAAAATTAAAAATACATTAATTTCAGTAGATTAACTTAAAATTATGAGATTGTGGATTAGGCAAACTTACTAAATGTAGCTAAAAAGTTTAAAAAGTGATGAGAAATGCTAAATAACCTGTGGGGGAGATTGGCTATTGTGCTAGCGGGACTGATGGGAGAGAGAAGGGCGGGGATAAAAAATATCAATAAAAAAGCGCCCAGAGGGCGCTTTTATCGATAAATGCAGTTTAACGTTTATCTTGGCTAACGAAGTCACGCGCAGTCTCGCCAGTATATAGCTGACGTGGACGGCTGATCTTGTGACCTGGTTGATCCAACATTTCTTTCCAGTGAGCAATCCAACCCACGGTACGTGCTAATGCAAACAGTACAGTGAACATGCTAGTTGGAATACCAATGGCTTTCATGATGATGCCAGAGTAGAAATCGACGTTTGGATAGAGTTTCTTCGAAATGAAGTACTCGTCTTCCAGTGCGATACGTTCAAGTTCCATTGCAACATCTAATAATGGATCTTGTACTTTCAGCTCTTTTAACACTTCGTGACAGGTTTCACGCATGACTTTGGCACGTGGGTCAAAGTTTTTGTAAACACGGTGTCCGAAGCCCATCAGACGGAATGGGTCGTTCTTGTCTTTCGCACGGGCGATGAATTCAGGAATACGGTCCACTGAACCGATTTCTTCTAACATTTGTAGAC
Source organism: Shewanella seohaensis (assembly GCF_025449215.1). Taxonomy (NCBI): domain Bacteria; kingdom Pseudomonadati; phylum Pseudomonadota; class Gammaproteobacteria; order Alteromonadales; family Shewanellaceae; genus Shewanella; species Shewanella seohaensis. The sequence goes on along the minus strand of NZ_CP104900.1, from coordinate 3,292,896 downwards.
AAGCTTCGTTCGCGCCGCCGTGTGCAGGGCCCCATAGAGAAGCAATACCCGCAGCGATACACGCGAATGGATTCGCGCCTGAAGAACCGGCTAAACGTACGGTTGACGTTGACGCGTTTTGTTCGTGATCCGCATGTAGAATGAAGATACGGTCCATAGCACGTTCAACGATTGGGTTTACCTTGTACTCTTCACAAGGAACGGCAAACATCATGCTTAAGAAGTTGCCTGCGTAGCTTAAGTCATTGCGTGGGTAAACGAATGGCTGGCCAGAAGAGTACTTGTAGCACATAGCGGCAATCGTTGGCATTTTGGAGACTAAGCGATAAGCGGCGATTTCGCGGTGGCGAGGATCGTTGACATCGAGTGAGTCTTGATAAAATGCAGACAATGCACCAGTGACACCACATAACATCGCCATAGGATGAGCATCACGACGGAAACCTCTAAAGAAGAAGGCGAGTTGCTCATGAACCATAGTGTGGGTTTTTACTGTGTGTACAAATTCAGCATATTGCTCTTTCGTCGGCAGTTCACCGTAAAGCAGCAGGTAACACAGGTCTAAGTAATCTGAGTCAACGGCGAGTTGCTCGATTGGATAGCCGCGGTGTAACAATATACCTTGATCGCCATCGATATAGGTAATTGCAGATTCACAGGAGGCTGTCGCGAGAAAACCTGGATCAAAAGTGAAGTAACCCTTGCTGCCAAGTTTACTGATATCGATTACGTCAAAACCAGCGGATCCTTGCTTTACTGGCAATTCTATCGAGTCGTTCCCTGGTAATTCTAATTTGGCTTTTAAATCAGCCATACCCCGTTCTCCTTACTTCGTTCTTATCTGTGAGTGCGGCATGTCAAACCGCCATTACTTTACAGCCATTCTAGATCACATTTCAATTTAAATAAGCGTTTAAATTTGTTAGACCATGGTATAAATCTCTTTACTTTCCTTGGTGCAGCTGGCACTTAGGTGAAAATATCCTTAAAAAAACAAAATTTGCATTCTGTGATGTTTGTATTTGACATTTCGCGCGAGTATACTTGCCTCCGCCTAATAATGGCTGCAAACGATGATGTTAAAACACCCTTTGTTTACATGTTAAATAAGTGAGTGTTCAAATAGTTATCTGTTTGTTTAAACTTTGCTTTTGTGTTTACTTTTGCCCTGATTTACCCCTCGGTTTAAAGTTTGTACAAAAGCGGTTCACATAACAAAAATAATGCTCAATGGAGCAGAGTGAGCAGAACGTGAAAAAGCAAAGACCTGTCCATCTAGATCTGCAGACCATTCGCTTTCCTGCAACAGCGATTGCGTCAATCCTACACCGTGTTTCCGGTGTCATCATGCTGTTTGCCGTCGGCATTCTTATCTGGTTGCTAAATTCATCTTTAGCCTCCGCTGAAAGTTTCGCAGGCGTACAATCTCTGTTTGATAACTTCGTTGTGAAGTTCATCATGTGGGGCATTTTGACTGCACTGGCTTATCACTTATTCGGTGGCCTACGCCACTTAGTAATGGATACCGGTCGTTGGGAAGAGTTGGCTTCGGGCACCGCCTCAGCGAAAGCTGTATTTGTACTGACGGTAGCCTTTTCAATTTTAGCGGGGTTATGGGTATGGTAACAAATGCAGCGAGTCTTGGACGCAGTGGCGTTCATGATTTTATTCTACTACGCGCTAGTGCAGTAATCCTCGCCTGTTATACCATTTTCATGGTTGGCTTTATTGCATGTAGTTCCCCTCTCACCTATGACGTTTGGCACGGCCTGTTTAGCGCTCTGCCAATGAAAGTGTTTACCCTGCTTGCGCTGGTTGCACTGCTTGTTCACGCCTGGATTGGTGTATGGCAAGTATTGACGGATTACGTCAAGTGCACTTCGTTACGCGGTGTTTTACAGTTCACCTTCGTCGTCACCGTCTTTTGTTATCTGGCTGCTGGCATTGTTATTGTGTGGGGTGTTTAAGTGAGTATTCCAGTTCGTGAATTTGATGCTGTAGTGATTGGCGCCGGTGGCGCGGGTATGCGAGCTGCACTACAGATTTCTAAAGAAGGTAAGAGCTGCGCGCTGTTATCTAAAGTATTTCCAACGCGTTCTCATACCGTTTCAGCCCAGGGTGGTATTACCGTAGCCCTAGGAAACGCCCATGAAGACCATTGGGAACAACACATGTACGATACGGTAAAAGGTTCCGACTTTATCGGTGACCAAGACGCTATCGAATTTATGTGTCAAACCGGTCCAGAAGCCATTATCGAGCTTGAGCATATGGGTCTACCATTCTCTCGTTTCGAAAACGGTAAGATCTATCAGCGTCCTTTTGGCGGCCAGTCTAAAAACTTCGGTGGCGAGCAAGCAGCTCGTACCGCTGCTGCGGCCGACCGTACTGGTCACGCGCTACTCCACTGCCTATACCAGCAGAACGTTAAGCATAAGACCCAAGTCTTCTCTGAGTGGTACGCACTGGATCTCGTGAAAAACGAAGATGGTGCTATCGTTGGCTGTACTGCAATCGAAATCGAAACCGGTGAGATTGTTTACTTCAAAGCCAAAGCCACTGTACTCGCGACAGGTGGTGCTGGCCGTATCTACGCCTCTACCACTAACGCTCACATCAACACGGGTGACGGCGTCGGTATGGCGATGCGCGCTGGTGTGCAGATGCAAGATATGGAAATGTGGCAGTTCCACCCAACCGGTATCGCCGGCGCGGGTGTACTGGTCACTGAAGGCTGTCGTGGTGAAGGCGGATATCTGCTAAACAAAGACGGCGAGCGTTTCATGGAGCGTTATGCGCCAAACGCGAAAGACTTAGCATCGCGTGACGTGGTTGCACGTTCTATGATGACTGAAATTCGTGAAGGTCGTGGTCTCGATGGCCCATTAGGTCCTCACTGCTTGCTGAAACTTGATCACTTAGGTAAAGAGACCCTCGAAGCACGTCTACCTGGCGTATGTGAACTGTCTCGTACCTTCGCGCATATCGATCCGGCCGATGGCCCAATCCCTGTTCTGCCAACCTGTCACTATATGATGGGTGGTCTACCTGCTAAGGTGAGCGGTCAGGTGATTCGTAAGAATGAAGACGGCAGCGAGCAAGATGTGGTTGGTTTATTCGCCGTAGGCGAAATTGCCTGTGTATCGGTACACGGTGCCAACCGTTTAGGTGGTAACTCGCTACTTGACTTAGTGGTCTTTGGCCGCGCAGCGGGTCAACACTTGGGTAAGGCACTGGATGAGACTGCTGATCCTAAAGATGCTACCGATGCGGAAATTCAAGCGACTTTAGCACGCTTAAACCGCTGGGAAAGCAACAAGTCTGGCGAAGACCCAGCGCAAATCCGTAAAGATTTACAACTTTGCATGCAATTAAACTTCTCTGTATTCCGCCGTGGCGATGCAATGGCAGAAGGTTTAGAGCAGTTAAAAGCTATCCGTAAGCGTTTAGAAAATGCCAAATTGTCTGATAACTCTCGTGAATTCAACACTCAACGTATTGAATGTTTAGAGTTAGACAACCTGATGGCAACGGCCATCGCCACGGCTTACGCGGCTAACTTCCGTAAAGAGAGTCGTGGGGCGCACTCACGCGAAGACTATTTAGAGCGTGATGATGATAACTGGTTATGTCACACCCTGTTTGACCCTGTGACTGAAACCATGGACCGTCGTGCTGTGAATATGGCGCCTAAGTTACGTGAAGCATTCCCGCCGAAGAAACGTACCTACTAGGAGTTGCAAAGATGAAATTGGAATTTGCAGTTTATCGTTACAATCCTGATGTAGATACAAAACCTTACATGCAGGATTACAGCCTTGAAGTGGCTGAAGGCTCTGACATGATGGTGCTTGATGCACTGATCAAGTTAAAAGAACAGGACCCAACGTTGGCGTTCCGTCGCTCATGCCGTGAAGGTGTATGTGGTAGTGATGGCGTGAACATGAATGGTAAGAATGGTCTGGCTTGTATTACGCCTATTTCTACCTTCAAAGGTAAGAAACTGGAAATACGTCCACTGCCGGGTATGCCTGTTGTGCGTGACTTAGTGGTTGATTTAACTCAGTTCTACAAGCAGTATGAGAAGATCAAACCGTTCCTGATCAACGATGAAAAGACGCCAGCTCGTGAGCATCTGCAATCGCCAGAAGAGCGTGCGCACTTAGATGGTCTTTATGAGTGTATCATGTGTGCGTGTTGTTCAACGGCTTGTCCATCATTCTGGTGGAACCCAGACAAGTTTGTCGGACCAAGCGGCCTGTTGCATGCTTATCGTTTCTTGATCGATAGCCGCGATACCGCGACCGAAGAGCGTCTTTCTGAGCTTGACGATGCATACAGCGTATTCCGTTGCCATGGCATCATGAACTGTGTTGATGTGTGTCCGAAAGGACTCAACCCGACGAAAGCAATTGGACACATTAAGTCAATGCTACTTAAGCGAGCTGTGTAATGCGAGAACCCGAGCTTAAATCAATAATAATATAGCTCTCGAAGAGTCACTTTCTGGGTATAGAAGGTGGCTCTTTTGTGTATGTAATGGAAGACAACGCGCCGTGAAATCTGGATATCTAGGGGCGGCAAAATTTATGCGTCGAAGGTAATTGCTTGAGATTGCATATAAAAACTATGGCTAAGCACGTGTATAAAGTTTGAAAGGAATAGAAATGCACCAAGGCATCATGAAAGCCTGGCTCGATTCGTCTCACTTGAGTGGCGCGAACTCGACCTATGTAGAAGAGATGTATGAAGCCTATCAAGAGGACCCTCAGTCAGTTTCAGACGACTGGCGAGCGGTGTTTGATAATCTCCCTCCGGTGAACGGTGCTTCTAAAGACGCGCCTGAAGCGGCTCACTCCAAAGTACGTGATTATTTTCGCAGTTTAGCGATGGACGGACGTCATAAGAGCGCCGCTCGTGTGACCGATCCTGAGTTGGATGCTAAGCAAGTTAAAGTGCTACAGCTGATCAACGCCCACCGTTTCCGTGGTCACCAAGGGGCTAACCTCGACCCGTTAGAATTGTGGAAACGTGAACCTGTTGCCGATTTAGATCCCGCATTCCACGGTCTGACCAAAGAAGACATGGAACGTGAGTTCAACACTGGCTCGTTCGCCCACGGCGGCGAAACCATGAAGCTGGCTGACTTAGTCAAAGCGCTAAAAGCCACTTACTGTGGTTCGATTGGCGCCGAATACATGCACATTACCGATACCGATGAGAAGCGTTGGATCCAACAACGTCTCGAACCATCCTTAGGTAAAGCCAACTACGATAAAAGCGTTAAGACCCGCATTCTCGAAGGCCTAAATGCTGCTGAAGGCATTGAAAAATATTTAGGCGCTAAATTCCCTGGTGCAAAACGCTTCTCGTTAGAAGGCGGCGATGCGTTAGTCCCTATGATGCGCGAAATCATTTATCGCGCAGGCGAAGCGGGCACTAAAGAAATCGTAGTCGGTATGGCTCACCGTGGTCGTTTAAACGTACTGGTGAACGTGTTAGGTAAGCGTCCAGCAGAACTGTTTGACGAGTTCGCCGGTAAGCACGCCGATACCCACGGTTCAGGCGACGTAAAATACCACCAAGGTTTCTCTTCAGATTTCGAAACGCCGGGCGGCAACGTGCACTTAGCACTGGCCTTTAACCCATCACACCTTGAAATCGTTAACCCTGTGGTTATGGGCTCTGTCCGTGCTCGTCAAGACCGCCGTGGTTGTAAAGACGGTTTACAGGTGATGCCAATTACGATTCACGGTGACTCTGCAATTGCTGGTCAAGGTATCGTGCAAGAGACATTCAACATGTCTCAAACCCGTGGCTTTAAAGTGGGCGGCAGCATCCGTATCGTTGTGAACAACCAAGTTGGTTTTACAACGTCAAACCACTTTGATGTGCGTTCAACTGAATACTGTACTGACATCGCTAAGATGGTTCAGGCACCGATTTTCCACGTGAACTCTGACGATCCAGAAGCCGTTGCCTTTGTTGCACAGCTTGCTGTTGATTACCGTAACGAGTTTAAACGTGACGTGGTGATTGACTTAGTGTGTTACCGCCGTCATGGCCACAACGAAGCTGACGAGCCAAGTGCAACTCAGCCATTGATGTATGCCAAGATCAAGAAACACCCAACGCCACGTAAGATCTACGCTGACAAACTGATCGCCGAAAACAGCATCGGCGCTGATGAAGTGACCAGCATGATCAACACCTACCGTGACGCCTTAGACCAAGGTGACTGTGTGGTGAAAGAATGGCGCCCAATGACACTGCACACTGTGGATTGGACTCCTTACATTGGCCGTGAGTGGGACGAAGCGTATCAAGCATCTCTGCCACTTGAGCGTCTGCAAAAGCTGGCTGACAAGCTCAGCTACGTACCAGAGAGCCACCCGCTGCATTCACGCGTTGCTAAAATTTATGGCGATCGTGTTGCGATGGCGAAGGGCGAGAAGTTACTCGACTGGGGCTTTGCTGAAACCTTAGCTTACGCCACGATTCTTGAAGACAAGCAACGTGTTCGCATTACAGGTCAAGACTCTGGTCGTGGTACTTTCTTCCACCGTCACGCGGTTCTGCACAACCAAAACGATGCGACAACTTACTTACCACTGCGTAACTTGTCTGAAGACCAAGGTCCAATCGACATTACTGACTCAGTATTGTCTGAAGCATCAGTACTCGCCTTCGAATACGGTTATGCGACTGCGGAACCTGGTGGTCTGGCGATTTGGGAAGCCCAATTCGGTGACTTTGCTAACTGTGCGCAAGTGGTTATCGACCAGTTCTTGTCTTCTGGTGAGCAAAAGTGGGGCCGTCTGTGCGGTCTGACTATGCTGTTACCACACGGTTACGAAGGTCAAGGTCCAGAACACTCAAGCGCCCGTTTAGAGCGTTTCTTGCAGATGTGTGCTAACCACAACATGCAAGTCTGTGTGCCATCAACGCCTGCACAGGTTTACCATATGCTGCGTCGCCAAGTGGTGCGCCCAATGCGTCGTCCACTGGTGGTGATGTCACCTAAGTCATTGCTACGTCACCCATTAGCGGTTTCTAGCATGGAAGAATTGGCTAATGGCAGCTTCCAAAACGTGATCGGTGAAATCGATACGTTAGAAGCGAGCAAGGTCGATCGCGTCGTGTTCTGTAGCGGTAAGGTATACTTCGAGCTGCTGGAAAAACGCCGTAAAGAAAACATCAATAACATCGCAATAATCCGTGTCGAACAGTTATATCCGTTCCCACATGAAGAAATGGTTGCAGCTTTAGCTGACTACCAACATGTGAAGGATTTTGTATGGTGTCAGGAAGAGCCGCAAAACCAGGGTGCTTGGTACTCAAGCCAACATCACTTCTGGGCTGCTATCCCTGCGGGTGCAAAACTGACCTACGCTGGCCGTGAAGCGTCTGCTGCACCAGCCTGTGGTTACCCAGAGCTGCATGCTCACCAACAAGAATCTTTAGTGAACAGTGCCCTAAAGCTGTAATAGCTAAGACTGTAGTAATAGACATTTTATAAAAAAGGATCGTTTTTCATGAGTATCGAAATCAAGGTACCCGTACTGCCAGAATCAGTTGCTGATGCAACCATCGCCACATGGCACGTTAAAGTGGGTGAGCAAGTGTCTCGTGATCAAAATCTGGTTGATATTGAAACTGACAAAGTCGTACTGGAAGTGGTTGCACCAGAAGATGGTCACATCGGTGAGTTCTTGTTCCAAGAAGGTGACACCGTTCTGGGCGAGCAAGTGATTGCTAAGTTCATCGCGGGTGCGGTTTCTGGTCAAGAAGTGACTAAAGCCGAAGCCGAAGCTGCTGCACCTGTTGCCGCTGCTGCGACTGAAGAGTCTAACGATGCATTAAGCCCATCAGTACGTCGTTTACTGGCTGAGCATAATGTTGATGCGAGCAAAGTGAAGGGCACTGGTGTTGGTGGACGTATCACTAAAGAAGATGTGGAAGCCTTTATTAAGTCAGCGCCTAAAGCGGCTGCTGCCCCTGCGGCTCCAGCGGTACAACCACTCGCTGCTGGTCGTAGCGAGAAGCGTGTTCCAATGACTCGTTTACGTAAGACTATCGCTAACCGTTTATTAGAAGCGAAAAACTCTACGGCGATGTTGACTACCTTCAACGAAGTGAACATGAAGCCTATCATGGACATTCGTAAGCAGTATCAAGATCTGTTTGAAAAGCGCCACGGTATCCGTTTAGGTTTCATGTCTTTCTATGTGAAGGCGGTAACCGAAGCGCTTAAGCGTTTCCCAGAAGTGAACGCTTCTATTGACGGTGATGATATCGTTTATCACAACTACTTCGACGTGAGCATCGCGGTATCAACGCCTCGTGGTCTGGTAACCCCAGTACTGCGTGACACTGACACCATGAGCTTGGCCGACATTGAAAAAGCAGTACGCGATCTGGCGATCAAGGGCCGTGATGGCAAGCTTACCGTGGCTGATATGACTGGCGGCAACTTCACCGTGACTAACGGCGGTGTTTTTGGCTCGCTAATGTCAACGCCTATTTTAAACCTGCCACAAAGCGCGATCTTAGGCATGCATGCCATTAAAGATCGCCCAATGGCGGTTAATGGTCAGGTAGAAATCCTACCTATGATGTACCTAGCACTCTCTTATGACCACCGTATTATCGATGGTCGTGAGTCTGTTGGCTTCTTGGTGGCCATTAAGGACTTCCTGGAAGACCCAACTCGTCTGCTACTTGACCTATAATCTAACGCGCTAAACGATAACGTTTAACCTGTTAGTTTAAAGACAAGAGTCAGACATACCCTCGTGACTGGCCCCGTGGGGCCAGTTGGATTAGATTAGAAGTATACGGATAGATCATCATGAATTTGCATGAGTATCAGGCAAAAGCCCTATTTGCCGAATATGGTTTACCAGTGTCAGAAGGTTATGCTTGTGATACAGCCCAAGAGGCGGTAGAAGCGGCTGGCCATATTGGCGGAAATATGTGGGTTGTTAAGTGTCAAGTACACGCTGGCGGCCGTGGTAAAGCAGGTGGCGTAAAAGTTACCGGCGATAAAGAAGAGATCAGAGCATTTGCCGAGCATTGGTTAGGTAAGAACCTAGTAACGTATCAGACTGACGAAAAAGGTCAGCCAGTTGCTAAGATCTTAGTCGAAAGCTGCACTGATATCGCAAACGAGCTGTACCTAGGTGCCGTTGTTGACCGTGCGACACGTCGCGTTGTTTTCATGGCGTCTACCGAAGGCGGCGTTGAGATTGAGAAAGTTGCTGAAGAGACTCCAGAGCTGATCCACAAAGCGATTATCGATCCTTTGACAGGTCCTCAGCCTTACCAGGCACGTGATCTTGGCTTCAAGCTGGGCTTAAACCCAACGCAAATGAAGCAGTTCACCAAGATGTTCATGGGTCTGGCGACTATGTTCGTTGATCACGATTTCGCACTGCTGGAAATCAACCCACTGGTTATCACCACTGAAGGTAACCTGCACTGCTTAGACGGTAAAATTGGTATCGATGGAAACGCACTGTTCCGTCAACCAAAGATCAAAGCAATGCACGATCCATCACAAGATGACGCTCGTGAAGCACACGCGGCAATGTTCGAGCTGAACTATGTTGCCCTAGACGGTAACGTAGGTTGCATGGTAAACGGTGCCGGCCTAGCAATGGGTACTATGGACATCGTTAATCTGCACGGCGGCAAGCCAGCTAACTTCCTTGATGTGGGCGGCGGCGCGACTAAAGAGCGTGTAGCCGAAGCATTCAAGATCATTCTGTCTGACAGCAACGTTAAAGCGGTTCTTGTCAACATCTTCGGTGGTATCGTACGTTGTGACATGATCGCCGAAGGTATCATTGGCGCCGTTAAAGAAGTAGGTGTTGAAGTGCCAGTTGTAGTGCGTCTAGAAGGTACTAACGCTGAATTAGGCCGTGAAGTATTAGCTAAATCAGGTCTTGATATCATTGCAGCTAACAGTCTGACTGATGCGGCTGAGCAAGTAGTTAAAGCTGCGGAGGGCAAATAATGTCTGTATTAATTAATAAAGATACCAAGGTTATCTGTCAAGGCTTTACTGGCGGTCAAGGTACTTTCCACTCTGAGCAAGCTATCGATTACGGCACGCAAATGGTTGGCGGTGTTTCACCAGGTAAAGGCGGTACTGAGCACTTAGGTCTGCCAGTGTTCAACACTGTGAAAGACGCTGTTGCTGCTACTGGTGCAACCGCTTCTGTTATCTACGTTCCAGCTCCTTTCTGTAAAGACGCTATCCTAGAAGCTATCGACGGTGGTATCGAGCTAATAGTTTGTATTACTGAAGGTATTCCTACTCTGGATATGCTGGAAGTTAAGGTTAAGCTGGAAGAGACTGGCGTACGTATGATCGGTCCAAACTGCCCAGGTGTTATCACTCCAGGCGAATGTAAGATCGGTATCATGCCAGGTCACATCCACTTAAAAGGTAAAGTGGGTATTGTTTCTCGCTCTGGTACGCTGACCTATGAAGCCGTTAAGCAAACTACCGATGAAGGTTTCGGCCAATCAACTTGTGTTGGTATCGGTGGCGACCCAATCCCAGGTACTAACTTCATCGACGTATTGGAAATGTTCCAAAACGATCCGCTGACCGAAGCTATCGTGATGATTGGCGAGATCGGTGGTACTGCTGAAGAAGAAGCGGCAGAATATATCAAGGCTAACGTGACTAAGCCTGTTGTTTCTTACATTGCGGGTGTGACTGCACCTGCGGGTAAGCGTATGGGTCATGCTGGCGCGATCATCGCTGGCGGTAAAGGTACTGCTGCTGACAAATTTGCTGCATTAGAAGCAGCGGGCGTGACAACTGTCCGCTCGTTAGCTGATATCGGCAAAGCGCTGCGTGCTAAAACCGGTTGGTAATCTAACCGTTAACACACGAAAAGGCGCCTAAGGCGCCTTTTTTATTGCGTGTCTGTTAGCCTGTGCCGAGCAGTAAAGTGTGAGAATGGGACAAGGCTAACATCGTGCAGGCTAGCATTTTTATTTACAAAGGGTTAGATTGGGCTTCTCTACCAAACGTCATCACCTGATGGACGTGTGAATGCATTAGTAGAGCCACAAACCTAAGCCCTGCGCTTATGGCACCACGGCTGTTCAGCAATACATCTTGTACTTAATTACCACGCGATTGCGGCATTTAGCTGCGAGCGTATTTTTTTATTGGTTTATCCCATTGGGGGAGGATAAGCCCACAGCAGATGTTTAACCCTAAGGGACATCTATTTACACGAGGGAAAGACTGTGAAAACACCAAAGATCATTATTTCAGAAATCGATTTAGAAAGACTCGAGCGTCTACTGGAGTCATTACCAGCCAACGCCTTTCCGGGACGCGCGGCATTGGAGGCGGAACTCGACCGAGCCGATATTGTGCCCGCAGCGCAGATGCCCGGTAATGTGGTGACGATGAATTCTGAGGTGAAATTTAGTGTGTCCTCCAGTGACGACACCTTCTGTTTACGGTTAGTTTATCCCAAGGATGCGACAGGTGAGGGTACGATTTCCATTCTTGCGCCCGTGGGCAGTGCTTTATTGGGTTTATCCCAAGGGGATGAAATCGAATGGCCAAGACCCGGCGGCACTATGGTCAATGTTCGTATCGAAGAAATTATGTATCAGCCAGAGCGTAGCGGTGACTTTCACCGTTAATCACAGCACTTGATGTGAGTGTCTAGAGGGCAATATGAAGGAAGCCAATATGATTATACAGACAGAGCGTTTAATACTCAGACCATTTACCGAGCAGGATATCGATGCCCTCTACTTGATGAATAGCATTCCTGAGATGCTTAAATACATTCCTGTTGCGCCGTTTACTGCTCCAGAGCAGGCGCGGGAGTTGTTCCATAACGTGATTTTGCAGGATTATCAGCAACGGGGATTCGGCCGCTGGGCCGTCGAGCACAAGGCTGATAAGAAGGTGATTGGTTTTTGTGGACCTAAGTTTATTCCCGAATATAACGAAGTCGAAATTGGCTATCGTTATTTTCCCGAGTATTGGGGCAAAGGGATTGGTACCGAAGCTGCTCAAGCTGCAATCAGCGTGTTCCCGCAGTTTGGCATTACGCAAATCATTGCATTGATCCTAGAGGGTAACATTGGCTCTGAGAACGTTGCTAAACGCATAGGAATGCATTGGCGTGAACCTAGTGAGTTTATGGGACATAAAGTGAATGTGTACGCGAAGATGCTTTAACTGTGCCTGAGCATTTCAATAAAAAACCAGCCTAGATGGCTGGTTTTTTATTAGGTGTGTCTGGTTAATATCCAGATTGAGCTAAATATGCTTACTCGTCGTTATGATCACACTTTTCGTTGGTGCAATGACCGTACAAATATAAGCTGTGGTTAGTCAGTTTAATGTTGTACTTGCTGGCGATTTCGTCTTGACGACGTTCAATTACTTCATCTGAAAACTCAATCACTTTGCCACAGGAGAGGCACACTAAGTGATCGTGGTGGTGTTGAGTCGATAACTCGAATACCGCCTTGCCACTTTCGAAGTGGTGGCGAGATACGATACCTGCATCATCAAACTGGTTTAATACACGGTAAACTGTTGCTAGACCAATTTCTTCACCTAAATCGAGCAGTTTCTTATATAAGTCTTCTGCACTGATATGTTGGTTTTCAGGTCCTTGCATCAGTTCTAGGATCTTGACTCGTGGCAGGGTGATTTTCAAACCGGCTTTTTTTAGCGCTTGATTTCCATCTGTCATTGCTAATCTCTTGATTGCAGAACCAATAGGTTCATCCGTGGATAGTGAATGCCATTATAGGGGGTCAAATTAAAAACTTAAACCTTTGTTCTAGCTTTATGGGTCTATATGCAGATAAATTGTGTCACTTAGCGCGAAATTGCAATAAATTGCGGCAATTCAAGCATAGTTTTTGTAAGGTTATACCAAGGAATAATGTTCACGACGCGCAAATGTCGGGACAATGGACAGAATAATTACAATAAAAGGAAGCGGTATGTACCAGCATATTGTGGTGTTAACTGGCGCGGGCATTTCTGCCGAATCGGGATTACGTACCTTTCGCGATCAAGATGGTCTATGGGAAGAGCATCATATTGAAGACGTGGCCACTCCCGAAGGTTATGCCCGCGATACCGAACTGGTTGAGCGATTTTATAACAGCCGTTGGGAGCAATTGCACAGTGGCACTGTAATGCCTAATGCGGCGCATCTGGCGTTGGCTAAGCTAGAGGCGGAATTTGCTGGGCAATTATTGATTGTGACCCAAAATATTGATGATCTACACGAACGAGCGGGTTCTCGGCGCTTGTTGCACATGCATGGCGAATTATCCAAAGGTCGTTGCCCACGCTCTCGCCAAACTTTCTTATTAAGGGAACCCTTCGGGCCCAATAACTGTTGTACCTGTTGTATTCCTGCGCAACGATTACGCCCCCATGTGGTGTGGTTTGGCGAAATGCCGCTGGGGATGGACAGAATTCACGATGCGCTCGATAACTGTGATTTATTCATTGCCATTGGTACGTCGGGCACTGTGTATCCGGCGGCAGGGTTTGTCGATACGGCCAATCATCATGGCGCGCAAACGGTGGAAGTAAATTTAGTCACCCCCGATAGACACAGCCAGTTCCAATATCATTTAACCGGTAAGGCAGGGGATTTGGTGCCTAAATTGGTCGATACCATACTCGCAGGCAAAGTGATTGGCTCCGATTTAGCCGAGTCCGATGTAAAAGAATGAGCAACGAGCCCATGACGCAAAAACTGGCGATTATTATGCGGGGATTACCGGGCAGCGGTAAATCCCATTGGGTCGAGCAGTTTGTGGATAATCTACCGTTAGAAGAGGCGATTCGCGTTCGCCAAGGCGGCATTTTTTCGACCGATAGTTTTTTCTACGAGGGAGAGGAGTATCGATTCGATGCGAAAAAACTCTCCGAATATCATCAACGTAATTTAACCGCGTTTATCCACGCGCTCAGTAGCGCTCAGCCTATCGTGATTTGTGATAACACTAATCTTTGCCGCTGGGAGTACATGGCCTATGAGGCAGCTGCGAAAGCCTTAGGTTATCAAGTGCGTATCGTACTGGTGGGGGAGCCTTCAGCGCGCGCGCATCAACAACTGTGCGCCGAGCGTAATCGTCATGGTGTGCCGCTAAGTCAAATACGGCGTATGGCAGCGCAGTTTGAGGCATTCTAGGTGTCTCTTAGTCGCCTTTAGCTTGTCACTGCTTTGAATGACTCGATTTTAATCGACTGGATTTTCTCGGTTAGATGTTAACTTGTCATCTTTTGTTGTTAGTCTGATATCGAAATATACGGCTATGTCGCTGCGATACTGTGTTGCATAAGCTTGATCTTAATGACAGTTTCGCATTTCAATGTCGATTATAATCGGTTAAGTCCCGCCCTCTGGAGTGTCCTTTGTTAACAAAACTGCTGCTCACCTTAGTCGTTATTATTATGGCGATTTTACTGCTGGCCAATCGGCGGCCTAAGCAGGCGTCTGCCACTTCGGTAAATCTTCTGCCGATGCCGAGTCTATGGCGTCGTTACGGCATGCGGGCAGCATTTTTACTGCTGGGGCTGAGCCTTTTAAGCTACAGTGTGTGGTACTGGTACGATCAACATAAAGTCGTGACTGTGACAATAGTGTCTCCAGCTGGTGTGTTATCCGGCGTGTACAAGGCGCGTAAAGGGGATATCTCGGAGGCCAAAATGGTGACGATTGAGGGCGTACACATTCGCTTTTCTAATGCGGAGCGGTTAGAAATTCTCGAAGACTAACACAGATTTATTTTATGAATTTATCGCTCCCGCCTTTTCATTACTAAGTTATGCGTTAAACTAGCGACAATTTTTTAGCCTGCACTTAAGTGGACTTTTTAGCTTAAGTTTTTTCAGGAGGACACATGATTACTGCCTATGTCTACGAAAACCGTCAACTGACGGTCACTGAGATTAACACACAAGACAGTATTCCGGCGTCGACCATATGGTTGGATCTCTATAAACCTGATGATGCAGAGCGAGAATGGTTAAGTCGTTTTTCCGTTGAAGAAGTGCCCGACGAAGAAGATATCAACGAGATTGAGGCTTCGGCGCGTTTTTATCAAAACAGCGACGGCTTACATATCAATTCGTTATTCCCCCAGCGTGTGGGGCAAGACGTACGTGGGGTGAACGTTTCCTTTAACCTGCGGACAAATTTCCTGTTGACCATACGTGAAGAGGATGTCGGCCTGATCCGTTTGTTGCGTAACTACTTACGCCTGGGTCGGTTGGAAGTCTCAACCCCGCAGGAATTGTTCCTCGAACTCTTTAATCTGAAAGTGGATTATCTCTCCGACTTGATTGAGGACGTGTATACGGTGCTTGAAAATGTCGGTGAGCAAGTGTTTGATAATGATGAGTTGGATGATGTGTTCAAACTCATCACCTTGCAGGAAGACTCGAACGGTAAAATTCGCTTAAGTTTGCTCGATACCCAGCGCTCGCTTCGTTATATGCAGCGATACTACCGCGGGCAATTGTCCGATGAACATTTAAAAGACTTGCGCGAAATGCTCTCGGATATCGAGTCGTTAATGCCACACAGTCAGTTTATTTTCGATAAGTTAAACTTTTTGCTCGACGCTGCCATGGGTTTCAGTGGATTACAGCAGAATAAGATCATTAAAATCTTCTCGGTTGCGGCTGTGGTGTTTCTGCCGCCCACGTTGATTGCCAGCAGCTATGGGATGAACTTCCATGGAATGCCTGAGTTAGGTTGGCAATATGGGTATCCGATGGCGATATTGATGATGCTCGCAAGTGCTGCGGGGACCTATTTCTTCTTTAAACGCAAACACTGGCTCTAATCGCGAATATTGGCCTGGATGCAAAAAAGCCGGAGTACTCCGGCTTTTTATTGGGCGAATGAACCCCTTTGGTTTATTTACGGCTATCGCCACCAAAGTAGTAACTCACGCGTTCACGTGGATTGAGGTATTCATGCACTTTTTCGGGGAGTGCCGCGGGTGGCAGGCACCGCACGATACTGATCCCTTCGACTTCCAGATCGACAATCGGCGCCTGATCTTTAGGCACGAGTGCATCATACACAAGGATTTTCGGGCACAGTAGCTTTTGCAGATTGACCGACATCACCATGGCATATTGACCGCTCGACAACTCCACCACACTTCCCGGCGGATAAATGCCCAGCATTTTGATCATCTTGCCAATATATTCCTGATTTAATTTGGTTTTATATTGTTTATATAAATAGCCTAAGGCCGCATAGGGCATGCGCGCCTTTCCCTGATGATTCGGATAGCAAAGCGAGTCGTACTCGTTCACGACGGCGAGCAGCTGGGAGATTTTATCCAGATCTGTTTCCTTCAATCCCTTCGGATAACCCGAGCCATCGAGATACTCATGGTGATTGGTGATAGGGGCGAGCGCCGCCTCGGGGAAGTTATCGGCGAGCTTGAGCAGTTCAATCCCCAGCAGCGGATGTTGTTTGATAAAATTCAACTCAGGTGCCGACCAAGGTGTAGTCTTTTTCAAAATCTGCGGCGGCACTTTGAGTTTACCGACATCGTGAAACAGCGCACTTAAGCCCACCAATTCGATTTCACTACGGTCCCACTCCATTTCTTTGGCGATAAGCATCGAGAGTATCGCCACGTTTAACGAGTGGTAGTAAATACTCTCATCTTGCTTAGCATCGCTCATTAAGTGCAGGACGAGGTTATCGGAGTTTAGTAGTTGCTCGACAATGGTATGCACCAAATCCTTGGCATCATCCACTGCATTGAGCGGGCGATTACGAAGTTTGGCGATAAGGCTGCGCATCATAGCAACCGAGCGGGTAAAGTTTTGCTCAGTTTTGTGAATATCGCGGCGCAGCTTTTTTGTACTTCAATTTGCTCGGCTTTATAGATATCCATATCGTTTTTTAAATTATGGATTTCTGCGCTAGGGGGAATTTTAATGGGATTGACGGCTTCTGCGGCCAACGGAGTGGTTTCACTACGTTCTAAATCGACAATAACGTGTTCAATACCAAGGTTTTTAATTAATTCAATCTGCGCAGCTTGCTTGATATGAAAGCTACTGAATAAAAAAGGATGATCTTTCCAGGCCACGGGCAAACGCACAAAATTACCCACCTGTAATTGATGTACTGAGACTTTACAGCTTTTTTCATATTCTTGTTATCGTGAAGCCAATGGAGTTATTTTATATCAATGATGCAGCTTTACAATTACTTAACTAACGTGTCAGCATAGTAAGAGTACAAAATAGCCAAAACACTGAGCCAATATGGATTTTATCGAAGTATACCCTAATGCTATCCCCGATGACTTATGTGATCGTCTCATTCTTGCATTTGAGCAACATTCAGGTGTGGTTGATGGCCAAACGGGTAATGGGGTCGACCTCGAGAAGAAGATCAGCCGAGATCTTACCTTAGATAATTTTGCCGATTTACAGCCCCTCAAAAATGAGCTGTTATCCTATACCCTAAAGGGCGCCACCGACTATTTTACTCAATATTCCATGGCGTTAATGGGCGCGGTATCAGTGTCTGTGAGTGACGAGCAAGGCCAAGCGGTAACCTTAACCCCGAATAATTTTGAGCGCTTAGGTCAGCCAAGAGCCGAAGCCTTAGTAAAATATTTGTACCGCAGTGGCAGTATTAATATTCAAAAATATCAAAAGAATAAAGGTGGATATCCCCACTGGCATTCGGAGCAATTTCCCCAGCTAAACCACAATGAGGCACTGCATCGCGTCGTGTTGTATATGTTCTATCTCAATGATGTGGAAGAGGGCGGAGAAACTGAGTTTTATTACCAGCAGCGTAAGATTTCACCAAAGAAAGGCACTATGGTGATTGCGCCGGCAGGTTTTACCCATTCCCATCGCGGCAATATGCCTATCAGTAATGATAAATATATTGCCACGTCATGGGTGATGTTTAACCGCGCCGAACAGTTATACGCGGTATATAGCTAACGGCTAATGGCGCGTGAAGAAGGCGGTTAAGCTGGGATAGTAATTCTAAACTTGGCGCCTTCTAAATGGCTTTCCTCAATACTCAAATAGCCGCCGTAGCTGCTGACAATCTCATCACACACAGCCAGCCCAATGCCTTGTCCTGGGGATTGGGTGTCGGCTCTCACGCCCCGTTGGATAATTTTTTGGCGCAGCTTTTCTTCAACCCCGGGCCCATCGTCTTCGACAATTAATTCAAAATCACCTTGGTCCGTAAAGCGGGCGCTGACCTGAACTTGGCTGATACACAAACGGAAGGCATTTTCCATTAGGTTGCCGCATAGCTCCATCAAGTCGCCCTTATTGCCTGGAAACTGCAGGTTTGTGGGGATGTTTGCCTTAAATTGCACCTGCTTTTCGCGATAAATCTTAAATAACATTTGCGCCAGTTGATCGACCAGCGGGGCGATGGCTGTGTGCTCCTGTTTTAAGCCCTGGCGGCCTAACATAGCACGCTTAAGTTGATATTTAACGAGCTGATCCATTTGGCTAATCTGCTCCATGATTTTTTCATTGGCGGATTGCTTCGTCAGCGTCGTGTCATCAGTAATGGCGTGAACGGCCGCAAGACGGGTTTTTAGACTGTGGGCCAGATCGTTCATCGCGTTTTGATAACGTTGCTGTTGGGCGCTCGATTGTTGCAATAGTTGGTTAAGGGCTTGAGTTACGCCTTCAAGCTCAACGGGATAACCCTCTGATAGTGATTTTGTCTTACCTTGGTTAATTGATTGCAGTTCGTTTTGCATCCGCACCAGTGGACGCATCCCCCAATATGCCGCACTGACCAGCAGAATAAGCGCGAGGGCGAGCACCATGGCTAAACGGATATAAGTACGCTTACTGAATTTACTGTATTCCTGCTCAAGCTTCGCCGCATCCTTCATGACGAGCAGGTTATAGTGTACTCCCGCGATTTCGACCGCGAGCAAATACACGAAATAACCTCTATCATCGGCCATGGTCAGGTAGTAGGGCGGGGAGTCATTACGGATTTCATTGAAACGTTCGCAGGTATCAAACAGGCCACGGTCGACGGCGAGGGAAGATGTCCACACCTGTTTAAATTTTTCATCGCAGCTCGCCATCACATAGCGTTCTTGCTTGTTGTTTTCCTCCAACCAAGCGCTGGTGTCGGGAATTAAATCGTGCTCCCTCAGCTCAGCGGCGACTTGGGGTATTTCGGCGATAAGCTGCGCGGTTTCCTCGTTGTAACTATTTTGCGCATGCAGAATATTGACCATCCAAGCGAGGCCAAATCCGACTAAGGTGATGATTGATAATGAGGTGAGAAACATCCGCGTCAGCAGACGTTTCTTCATTTTGAGTCTTAATTGCATGGCAGATTGAATTTGTAACCTTGGCCACGAATGGTCGCTATCGGGTTGTCTATGCCATCACGGGTGAGTTTTTTGCGTAGACGGCTCACCATCACTTCAATGGTGTTAGGGTCGCCTTCCTTGTCACCATAAATCACATCTAAGAGTCGCTGTTTGGCGACGACCTCATGACAATGGCGCATTAGATATTCCAGAATGAGGTATTCAAAGGCGGTAACTTCCATAATCTCGTTGCCGAGGGTCACTTGCTTGGCGGCAAGATCCAGCTTTAACTCACCACTGGTGATAACGGGTTTAACAAAGCCTGCGCTGCGTCTGACTAAAGCGTCGAGTCTTGCGACTAACTCTTCTTTCTGGAAGGGTTTGACTAAATAGTCATCGGCACCGGCGTTAAGGCCTTCGACTTTATCTTGCCAGTTAACTCGGGCCGTTAGGATTAAGATAGGCGCTTTAACGCCTTCTTCACGTAATTGTTGGATAAGGCTAATGCCGTCTTGATCGGGTAAACCTAAATCGACAATGGCCACATCGATGGGGTAGTTAGTCGCTTGGAAGAACCCTTCCTTGGCGGTGAGAGCGACTTGGACTTGGTTGCCCAAATCGCTTAATTGCACTTTTAGATGGTGGGATAAAATAAGATCATCTTCAACAACCAAAATTCTCATAATACTCATGCCTTAAAGTCGACTGGGCTCAGTGTACGCAAAATATACGCAGGAGCCAAATATTGTCTTATCATAACGAATAACAACTTAACCTTGGCTGACCGAGCCGATAGAGTGGCGAAAATAAGTACTAATTAATTGTCTTTAAAGAGATTGTCTGATTTATCCCTCTACCTTGAGGTTGAAGATAATTTTATTACATCTTGGCCTATGATTGCGTGCTTTTGCGCCAAATCCCATTAGCACCCCATGCGGCTCCTAAGCTAAAGAGTATCACACCGCCTATGATTACAGCGAGTCTTATCCAAGGCGCGCCGTGGGCAAGACGCATTTGCACCGCATCGATTGCGGTTGTCCCCCAAACGATAATTACACTGATGCACAATATCGCTTGCAGTAGTCGAATGACGACTGGATGTTTGATGAGTAAACCAAGAGGCGCTACTGCAAATAGTCCAGTTAACAGAAGCTGGTCATAGCGTAGAAAATGCGCACTTAACAGCCAAAAGGCGACAATAATCCAACTCACTCTCCACCACATAGCTTTCTCCTCTTTCTATATTGACGAGGTCTAATGTAACGGCATTTAAAGGGCTATTCTATTTGCTTGTTCACAAAATGAGGATAAGACAATAAAAAAGCCCAACTAAGTTGGGCTTTTTAGCGGAGACAAAGGCATTTTAACGTCAGTATTACTCGACCTTATGCACTTGCTCATCAAAGTTACTGGCGACTTTACCGGCTTGAGTATTGTTGAATACGGTTTCGTTAAATTCGCCTTCAGATTTGGCAATGACCACTGTCGCGACGCAATCGCCCGTCACGTTCACGGCGGTGCGCACCATATCTAGGAGTCGGTCAACCCCGATAATAAGGGCAATCCCTTCAACGGGTAGGCCGACTTGGTTAAGCACCATCGCTAGCATGATTAACCCTACACCCGGAACGCCTGCAGTACCGATTGAAGCTAAGGTCGCGGTGACAACAACGGCAGCATAATCGGTAATGGTTAATTCAATACCAAAGACTTGGGCGATAAATACTGTGGCGACACCTTGCATAATGGCCGTGCCATCCATGTTAATGGTGGCGCCTAATGGCAGGGTGAAAGAGGCAATTTTGTTATCAACACCGAGTCTGTGCTCAGACGCCTCAATCGTAATCGGTAAAGTGGCGTTCGAGCTTGCGGTTGAAAAGGCAAATAATTGCACATCGCGCATCTTACGAATAAAGATCAGCGGATTTAAGCCTGAAAATAACTTAAGCAGGGTCGGGTAGACGATAAAGGCGTGGATCAATAACACCACCAACACGACAAGGAAATATTTGACCACACTCTCGAATGTTCCTAAACCTAGCGTTAAAGCCAGTTTTGCCATCAGTGCAAACACCCCGTAAGGCGCAAGCTGCATGATCAACGTAACGACTCGCATGATCACTTCATTTAAATCTTCAAATAACGCGGCAACACGTTTTCCACGCTCGCCAATATGCGCAATCGCAAAGCCAAAAATCACTGCAAAGATAATAATCTGCAGCATATTGCCTTCACTCATGGCCTGCATCGGATTCGTTGGCACTATATTAATTAGAACACTAGAAAGACTAGGCGCTTCTTTGGCTGTGTATTCCATTTTTTCGGAAGCGAGAGAAGCATTACCTGGATGAACTAATACCGCGCTGACAATGGCCAGAATTAAAGCAATCGCCGTTGTGAATAAATAAAAGGCTAATGTTTTGCCGCCTAAACGACCTAATTTTGAAGGTTCACTCAGTGAGCATGTGCCACAAACTAATGAAATAAATACCAGTGGAACCACTAGCATTTTCAAACTTGAGATAAAGATAGTGCCGATAACATGTAAGAAACCTTCTGTAATGTAGTCTTTTACGATATCGCTTTCTGGAAAGACATTGCGGAGTATGAGACCTAAAGCAATACCTGTTGCCATACCGAACAGAATTTTACTTGTAAGGCCGAATTTCTTTTGTGATGAGGTTGCCATGGGGATTCCTGTGTGTTTTTTATACATTCTAATATTGGCGACGACAAGCCTAGCAAGAAAATGCAGAAGTTTAAATGAGTTCCGATGTTAAACTAAGCGCAAAATATGAGAAATAAAATAAGAGAGTATTGGAAAAGTTACGTGAAAATTGTGTAATGTTAGCCTATAAGTTATAAGCGTCAATCTTAGTATTATCATCAGAGTAACAGGGAGCCTGACAATGAAGTCAGCGTATAAGGTTTTTCTCGCAGGAATATGTTCACTTTTCTTGGTCGCATGTGGCGGCGGAGGCAATATCTCCGACGATGGCACTGGCACCACCCCAACCCCAAGTGTAATTACCGTTACAATGGGGATTTCAAACACCAATATATCCGCGAATGCGCCTGCCACTGTTACTGCTAAGGTAGTCGATTCGAAAGTTGGCGCGTTAGCGGGTGAATTGGTGACCTTCAGTTTGAGTAATTCAAACATGGGGTCTTTTTCCCTGCCGCAGCAACTGCATTAACAAATAGTGAAGGTGTTGCCTCTATTATTTTAAATACGGCCACTATTGCAGGTGCTGGCACTGTGAGTGCAAAGATTGATAGTGGTGAATCCGGCAAAATAGGTTTTGTGATGGCAGGTGACGGCGGGCAAGCTGGTGGTGGAGCTCAAGTTACTCTAAAACTGACAGACTCTGCTGGTAATGCGATTGATAGTATAACGTCGACTACACCTGGTATTTTAACTGCCACTGTCACTGGATTATCTAAAGCGGCTATTGTGACTTTTGATACTACTATTGGCGATCTTCCTGTAAAAACAGCAATTACAGACGCTAACGGTAAAGCGAGCGTTAATTTGTACGCAGGAAGTACTCCTGGCGCAGGTACCGCCAAAGCATCATTAAACACAGGTGAATTTGGTGAGCAAGTGTTTGTTGTAGGTGCAACCAATGTCCTAATGGGCAGTGGTTCACCTTTTGTTTCTGGTAAGGCTGATGTGAGTGCTACGACCTTATCTGCAGGTGGTACGGCAACCGTTTCTATTCTACTGCAAGACAGTGACGGCAATCCATTTACTGAGCCAGTCGATGTTAAATTCGCGTCGACTTGTTCTAATAAGGCATCCCCAGAAGCTGTACTTAGCAGCCCGGTCACCGCTGTTGGTGGACAAGCAACCAGTACCTATCTCGCGAAAGGTTGTGTTGGAGAAGATAATATCACTGTTACTGCCGACGTAGGTGGCAAGAATCTTTCTGCAACGGGCACAATCAAAGTGTTATCGGCAAATGTCGGTAGTATCGTTTTTGTTGACGCAACGCCTGAAAATATTGGTATCAAAGGTACAGGAACCGCAGAGTCTTCAACCTTGCGCTTTAGAGTGCTAGACACTAACGGCAATGCTGTAGCTAACAAGTCTGTTGATTTTAAGCTTAATAATGATTCAGCAGGATTGAGTTTAACGCCTGCAACTGCGACATCTAACAATCAAGGTTATGTACAAACGGTTGTTAATTCTGGCACTGTGGCAACGACTGTTCGAGTGACTGCAACAACGCTTGGCACAGACGGTTCGAGTATTTCCAGTCAATCCAATGTATTAGTGGTGTCAACGGGTAAGCCTGACCAAGACAGTTTTTCACTTTCTGCTTCAGTATTAAACGTTGAAGGTTGGAACTATGATGGTGCTAAAGTTACGGTCACCGCTCGTTTAGCCGACGCCTTTAACAACCCTGTACCTGATGGCACTGCAGTGGTATTTACGGCCGAAGGTGGTTCAATAGAAAGTTCATGCCAAACTAAAGATGGTGTTTGTTCTGTTGTTTGGACCAGCCAGTTACCTCGTCCAGTGGGAATTGATGGAAATGGCCCCTTCTTCGATAGTAATGGTAACCGAGTGCAGGAGCCTACCGCTTTCTTAAAGCAAGAAGTGAATCTTGCCGGTGGAAGCTATAATGGCAATTATTACGGTCAGCCCTATGGCGGACGCGTGACGATTACCGCGACTGCGATTGGCGAAGAGTCTTTCCCAGATCTTAACAGCAACAACATTCTCGATACTGCTAGTGAATTTAACTTATTTGTGGGTAGTGCAACTAACTGCGGTCGTGACAATAGCGGTGACTGTTATGATTTAAGTGAAGCTTATGTCGATCATAACGAAGATGGTATTTATACACCGAAATACATGACGGCAAGTACCACTGATACCTCTGGTGCACGTGAGACCTTTACAGACTTTATTGATCCAGTCAATCCAACAGGACAAGGTGAGTTCAACTTAGCGGATGGCGAGTATAGTGGTGTACTTTGTGATGCTTCAGTTTCTGGCGTGAAATGTAGTCCACAAGCATCAATCTCTGTACGACGTTCACTGGTACTGGTGATGTCTAGTAGCGAAGCCTATGCAACGACACTTGGAAACGTTGTGATTAATGATAACGTTGCTGGTAACAACCAAATTGATATTGGTATTAAAGGTACTGCATCTGTAATGTTTACTATTGCAGATATTAATAACCAGCAAATGCCAGCAGGTTCTGTGGTTAACTTTAAAGCTTCAGGAGCAACAGTAACGAGCTCTACAAGTTATACTTGGCCAAGCACCAACTATAACGGTGGCAGACAGTTTGTTGTGAGTTTAAAAGGTGGCGATCAGGCGGATTCTGGTAACTTGATCGTGACGGTCACGACTCCGGGATTAAGTGATGTCGGACTCGAGGGGACAACCTCTGAAGTGTTGAATATTCCTATTGTTGTTAAGTAGGTTTCAACTAAAAAAATAAGGTGCCATTGGCACCTTATTTTTTACCTGCACATTTTAGGTTCAAATCACATTAGCGTTGGAATGGATATACACTTCCCAATTTCATGATTTGGGTGAGCTCATCTAATGCGGTGCGTGATTCAACCACTAATTGCGGATCGGCTAAATCTTGTGTCGATAAACGGTCGCGGTAGTGTTTATCCACCCAGGTATTTAAACGTGCGAATAAAGCATCGTTAAGTAAAGTGTGTTGATTTACCGCTGCGACTTCTCGCTCATTCATGGCAACCCGTAAACGTAAACACGCGGGGCCGCCACCATTTTGCATACTTTGTTTCACATCGAAATACAGCACTTGTTTGATTGGCGTATTTAACGTGAGTAGCTCATTTAAATATGCATAAACAGCCGGGTTCTCTTGGCAGTCCGTTGGGGCAATGATGGCCATTTCGCCTGAGGGAAGGGTGATTATCTGGGTATTGAATAGATAGCTCTTTACCGCATCGTTAATCGCTACTTTGGCCGTTGGAACCTCGATAAAGAATAATTCGGTATCGAGTTTTCGTCTTATTTCATCCAATTTAGCCTGTGTATTTAAGAATGCCTGCTCATGGTAAAACAGCACATTTTGGTTACCCACGGCGATCACGTCATTGTGGAATACCCCTTGGTCAATGACATCGGGATTTTGTTGAATAAAGACGCAGTTATCCTCCTCGAGTTTGTGCAACCTTGCTATCGCCATCGACGCTTCGAGGGTTTGCCTTGCAGGATATTTTTGTGGTCTTGGTGCATTAGGGTTGGTGGCTTCTTGACCGTAAACAAACAGCTCGACTCCAGCATGACCATATTCTTGGCACAGGCGAGTATGGTTCGCCGCGCCCTCATCACCGAAGCTATTATGTTCAGGTAAATGGTTATGATGATGAAAATAGTGGGGATCGTTGAAAGTTGCTGTTAAGATGCGCCCCGTTGTGATGGGCTCGATGCTGCGATGTAACTTATCCACTAAGTTGGCAGGGGTAAAATGCAGTTTACCATCACGGGTGTCGGCACTGGGAGACACGGTTGCAGCATTTGCCGTCCACATACTCGAAGCACTGCAACAGGCATTAAGCAGCGCAGGCGCGGTTTTAGCGGCTTGTTGTAAAACTTGGGCATCACTGCCAGAAAAACCAATTCGGCGCAGTGTATTAAGATCTGGGCGCTCTTGCGGCGCTAACATGCCTTGGATCATCCCTAAATCAGCGAGTGCTTTGGCTTTTTGCAAACCTTGTTTAGCGGCGGCTTTAGGATTTGAGACTAAAGCGGCGTTGTTGAGTGAGGCCACATTGCCAAAAGACAAACCGGCATAATTGTGGGTTGGCCCAACGAGTCCGTCGAAATTCGCTTCAAAGTGCTTCATTGCTTATCCTTGTGATAGGGAAGGTTATTATTTATTCAAATGGTCCCTGAAGCGACCCAGTATACTGAAGGTTTTTGTGGGCACAAGCGCACGGTTTTGTGCTCAAAGCGACTTTTTCGCGATAAATGCATAACTATTTCTTGCTTGCTGGCAAATAATGAAATATTAGTTTTTAATTACGCAATATTATTTTTTTACATTTTTTCAACTTTGATTAAAAAGTGACTCGCTGGTACATATAAAAGAGGGATTAGCTTGAAACTCTCAATGCAACCCTCTATATATGGAGCCAATTTCCACCTTCTTGAGACTTTTTGGCGCAGATCAAACTATGGGTAAATCGCTAGTTATTGTCGAATCACCGGCCAAAGCCAAGACTATTAATAAATATCTCGGCAAAGAATTCATCGTAAAATCGAGTGTGGGGCATATCCGTGACCTACCAACCTCTTCTTCATCTGACGGCAATGAAAAGGTGAAATCCGCCGCCGAAGTGAAGAAGATGTCGCCAGAAGAAAAGGCGCGATATAAAAAGGTGAAAGACCACCAGGCGCTGGTGTCGCGTATGGGCGTTAACCCTGAAAAGGGCTGGGCGGCTAAATATCAAATCCTACCGGGTAAAGAGAAAGTCGTTAAAGAGCTGCAAGCCTTAGCCGATTCTGCTGACCAAATCTATCTCGCAACGGACTTAGACCGTGAAGGGGAAGCCATCGCCTGGCATTTACAAGAGGTGATTGGTGGCGATCCTTCACGGTATCAACGCGTTGTGTTTAACGAGATCACCAAATCTGCGATTCAAGAAGCCTTTAGTAAACCTTCTTCCCTCGACACCAATATGGTGAATGCCCAGCAGGCACGACGCTTTTTAGACCGTGTCGTCGGCTTTATGGTGTCACCATTGTTGTGGAAGAAGGTTGCCCGCGGGTTATCCGCAGGACGGGTACAATCCGTGGCTGTGCGTCTTGTGGTGGAGCGTGAAAGCGAAATCAAAGCCTTCGTACCTGAAGAGTTTTGGGATGTGCACGCACAGTTGAATACGCCTGCGAGCGAAGCGCTGCGCATGGAAGTGGTTAAGTACTTAGACTCAGCCTTCGAGCCAACAAACGAGCAGCAAGCGTTAGCCGCCGTTCAAGCCTTATCTTCTGCCAGCTTTAAAGTGATCGCTCGTGAAGATAAAGCGACCCAAAGTAAACCTTCGGCTCCTTTTATTACTTCTACTCTGCAACAAGCGGCCAGTACTCGCTTAGGCTTTGGGGTGAAGAAAACCATGATGATGGCACAGCGCTTGTACGAAGCGGGTCACATCACTTATATGCGTACCGATTCGACAAACTTAAGCCAAGAAGCGTTAGACAGTGTGCGTGAGATGATCGGCAAGGAATACGGCGCCAAGTATTTACCTGCCGAACCAATTCGCTACGGCTCTAAGGAAGGCGCACAAGAGGCGCACGAAGCGATTCGTCCATCAAACGTGAATGTCGAAGCGGCTGCCTTAACTGATATGGAACGTGATGCACAGCGCCTTTACGAGCTTATTTGGCGTCAGTTTGTCTCATGTCAGATGACACCAGCCCAATACGATGCGACCAAACTCACGGTCAAGGCGGGTGACTATGAACTGAAAGCGACGGGACGTATCCTGCGCTTTGACGGTTGGACTCGTGTTCAAACCGCATTGAAAAAGAAAAATGAAGAAGACAATACCTTGCCCTCGGTGAACGAAGGTGATCTGTTGTCTCTGGTCGAATTAGAGCCTAAGCAACACTTTACTAAGCCGCCTGCCAGATACAGCGAAGCGTCATTGGTAAAAGAATTAGAGAAGCGTGGTATCGGTCGTCCTTCAACCTATGCCACTATTATTTCGACGATTCAAGAGCGGGGTTATGTCAAAGTTGAAAACCGCCGTTTCTACGCAGAGAAAATGGGCGAGATTGTGAGTGAGCGTTTAGTCGGTAGTTTTGCCGAGCTGATGAGCTACGACTTTACCGCCAGCATGGAACAGACCCTTGACGATGTCGCCAGTGGTGAGCTGGATTGGAAAAAGGTTCTCGATGGTTTCTATGCCGACTTCACTAAACAACTAGAGAAGGCGGAATTGGCACCAGAAGAAGGCGGTATGCGCCTCAATCAAATGGTGATGACCAATATTAAGTGTCCGACTTGTGGTCGCCCTATGGGGATCCGTACCGGCACAACTGGGGTGTTCCTCGGTTGTTCGGGTTACGAGTTACCACCGAAAGAACGCTGCAAAACCACCATGAACTTAACGCCAGGCATTGAAGCGATTAGCGACAGTGAAGATGCCGAAACCGATGCGCTACGCGCCAAGCATCGCTGCGGCATTTGTGGCACGGCGATGGACAGCTACCTTATCGACGAAAAGCGTAAGCTGCACGTTTGCGGTAATAACCCTATCTGTGAGGGTTATGAAGTCGAAGAAGGACAATTTAAGATCAAAGGTTACGAAGGTCCATTAATTGAATGTGATCGCTGTGGCCATGATATGGAGCTGAAAAACGGCCGTTTTGGTAAGTATTTTGGTTGTACTAACGAGGAATGTAAAAATACTCGTAAGTTACTGAAAAACGGCGAAGCTGCGCCTCCAAAAGAGGATCCTATTTATCTGCCAGAGCTGAAATGCAGCAAGTCTGATGCGCATTTTGTGCTGCGTGACGGTGCGGCAGGGATTTTCTTGGCAGCCAGTACTTTCCCTAAATCTCGGGAAACCCGGGCGCCACTGGTTGAAGAGTTAGTGAAATATCGCGAGCTATTGTGGCCAAAATATCAGTATCTTGCCGATGCTCCTATCGCCGATGATGAGGGGAATAAAGCGGCGGTTAAGTTTAGCCGTAAGACCAAAGAGCAATATGTGGCGACCGAAGTTGATGGTAAAGCAACCGGATGGTCGGCCCATTATGTGAATGGTAAATGGGTGACTGAATCGACGGCGAAGAAAGCTAAGAAGTAACCTTATCTGAATCGGGTTTAGGATCCTTTTCTTCGTGGTTATAAATGGGTTCACTTAGGTGAGCCCATTTTGTTATCTAGGGTTCTTACAACCGCCGATTGTAGTAATGATAGTGGTTTATCGATAACCGAGATATTGTGGATAAACATACCACGCATAAAAAAGCCAAGTCATAGACTTGGCTTTTTATGGAAAACGTTCTTAATTGAGCAATGCGATATCACCATTTCTTCTTCGGTTGAAACAGCATATCGATGTCATCTTCTTCATTTTTAGGTCTAGGCGCACTAGGTGCAGACAGTTTTTGTGCACCCATAATCTCATCTAACAACATTTTGGCTTCATCGACCTTGCGGGCAATAAAAGGGTCATTCGGCGTTTGCGCTTTAATGGCATGTAGGGTTGCTAAAGCTTTTGTGACCATTTGCTTAGATGAACCATATTGCTTCATAAAGCTTGCGGCACGGGCACGGGACAGCATGGAATCAACATTAATCCGTAGCTGTAAACTATCGATACGATTCTCTTCCTGAGCAAAAACATTGGGGTCGACTCGGCCCTTGTTGTGCTCTGCACGTAAAATGGCTTTCAGTTTCTTGAGTGTTTGTACTAACACTAAGATCTGCTTGTCATTATCCGGCAATCTAAAATTCTCGATAGGGGGCATCTGTGGCGTGTTAGATTGCAATGTCTCGATTTGTGACTTGAGATCGGTAAGACGACGTTGAAAATCCGATTGCTGTTGACTCGCACTTAAAGTAGTGGCGATTTCTAACGCTTCTTGTACACGACGATAGAGCACTAAAATGATGTGTGTACTGCAAGGGATCATCCCTGTGTTGGATAATACGGTTTCAGTTTCATCAATAATTGCGCGTTGACGGGCAAATTCTATGCGACGTTCAGCCTCAGCACGTTCTTTTTGTTGTTGTATAACGTTAATTCCGATAACAAGCAGTAAAAGTGCACCGATGAGGATCAGAACCAAGGTGAATGTCATAGCTGTTCCATTATTTATCTAATTGGGCTAATGCTACAATAAATCAATAAACTAGCATAGTTATCTTAGCCTAGGTTATCATTTCTGTCGTATGAAACTTAAGACTTGTGCTCTATATTCCTATTTGCTTTAATTTTTACTATATACTATAACGATTGATTATAGCTGATACTGAGTTGCGCCATTTTCGCCAATCCAATTCAGCCTGTTTGAGACAAGGACATAAGATGAAACTGCAACAGCTCAGGTATATTGCTGAGGTCGTCAAACACAACCTTAACGTATCGGCCACCGCGGAAAATTTATATACATCGCAACCTGGGATCAGTAAGCAAGTTCGCATGTTGGAAGATGAATTAGGCATTCAAATCTTCGGTCGCAGCGGTAAACATTTGACCCACGTGACACCCGCCGGACAACAGGTGATTAATATCGCCAATGACATCTTAGGCAAAGTCGAAAGCATCAAAAAAGTCTCCGAGGAATACACTAAACCTGATCAGGGTGAATTGAATATCGCGACCACGGATACGCAGGCGCGGTATGCGTTACCCCATATCATTCGCCAATTCATTGACCGTTATCCTAAAGTCAACCTGCATATGCACCAAGGCACGCCATCGCAGATCAGCGAACAAGCGGCGCGTGGCGATGCTGATTTTGCGATTGCCACCGAAGCGATGCACTTGTATTCCGACTTAATCATGTTGCCTTGTTACCATTGGAATCGCTCGGTTGTTGTTCCCAAAGATCATCCATTGGCGACCCGTACCCATATCAGTATTGAAGATTTAGCCCGTTTCCCATTAGTCACTTATGTGTTTGGTTTTGACCGTGCATCGGAAATTGAAAAAGCTTTTAACCGCGCCAATCTCGAGCCGCGGGTGGTCTTTAGTGCGACCAGCGCCGATGTGCTGAAAACCTATGTACGTTTAGGCTTAGGAGTTGGGGTGATAGCTTCAATGGCGATTGACCCTAATATCGATAAAGACTTAGTGGCTATCGATGCGGGCCATTTATTTGCCCACAGCACGACTAAGATTGGTTTTAGAAAGGGCAGTTTCTTACGTAGTTATATGTATGATTTTATTCAACATTTTGCACCACATTTGACTCGCGATGTCGTTGAAAAGGCGGTGGCATTACGCGATCAGCAATTGATTGATGAAATGTTTGCCGATAAAAACCTGCCAATGCGTTAATTCAATCGCGTTAGATACAATAAAAATGCCGCAATGAATGCGGCATTTTTTATGTGAAATTGACAGCAGCCACGGCCGAATTAGGTCAAATCCACTTTATCCATTTCAAGCTGGCCTAAGGCAATAACGGCTTGAGTACGATTACGGACACCCAGCTTTCTAAAAATCGCGGTAGCGTGGGCTTTGATGGTGGCTTCAGACACACCTAAGTCATAGGCGATTTGCTTATTGAGTAAGCCCTCGGCGAACATCTGCAACACTTTGTATTGCTGCGGCGTCAAGTCGGAGAGTTTATTGGCCATCTTATCCGTATCATCATCTTCAATCGGGATGATTTCAGCACCAGCGGGTAACCAGATATCCCCAAATAATACGGCGGTGAGCGCTTCTTTTAAGGTTTCCATCGATGCCGATTTAGGAATAAAACCACTGCCGCCATAATGGATAGCACGGCTAATGGTATTGATATCCTCATGGGCCGAAATCACCACCACAGGCAATTCAGGGTAATGGGAGCGCAGGTGAATAAGCGTCGAATAGCCGTGGGAGCCAGGCATTTGCAGATCCAGCAAAACCAAATCGTAACTCACATTCTGTGAATCTAATACAGACTGTAAGGCATCGGCACTGTCGGCCTCATACCATTGGGTGTGCTCAAAGGCGCTACTGAGGGCTTGACGTAGTGCATTTCGAAACAATGGATGGTCATCGGCAATAATAATATTTAAGTTTTCTAGCTTCATGGCTTTGTTGGTTATGTTCGTGGCACGTGAAGATTAAACCCAATGTAACAGAAAAGTAATCGAGGATCCTATTGCTTTATGCAGTAAGATTGACAAAATTTTTATATGTTTCTGGTTGTTATACTTTTGTCTATCAAAGGTGGGCGGATTATTCAAACAAAAACACGCCCTCAAACGGGCGTGTTTAAGGGCGAGAGTACGTTATTTTGACTGGCTAAATCTTATTCAGCGGTCCACACCTGAGTCGGATGGCGTTGTTCGTCAACCGCAACAAAGGTGAATACACCGCGGATCGCATGTTCGCGGTGATCTTGATACATGTCCTCGACGAAAATATTCACTTCCACCTTTAACGAGGTATTACCCACATGGATCACACGGGCGATGAGTTCGGCTAATGTGCCCGCTGGAATAGGTTTTTTAAAGTCGATTCTGTCGGAGCTGACGGTCACTAAGGTTTTACGGCAAAAGCGAGTCGCCGCAATAAAAGCGGTTTCATCCATCCATGCTAACGCTTCGCCACCGAACAAGGTGTTGTGGTGATTGGTAATAGATGGAAATACGGCCTTGATCACCCGCGCTTCGGATTGATTGATCCGCTGTTCGATGGCGTCAGAAAAGGCAGGGCGGCTAGAGTCGAGCGAGTTTGGCATACGGCAACCTGAGGTTATGCATTTTTAAAGAGGCGCAATTATAGTGAGTTTTCAATTTGAATGGTAGAAAACGCCTATATCGTTAGGTGTTAAGGTAAAACGAAAAGAAAAAAGGCTTCCAGTGGAAGCCTTTTGCCGTGGGTAATCGACTTATTTGCCGAGAAACTCACGTCTATCGCGGGAGGCCTTAGCCAGATCGCGCAGTAATTTCTCCGAGTCATCCCAATGCAGGCAAGCATCTGTGATGCTTTGGCCGTAACACAGAGGTTGACCCTCAACCACCTTCTGATTGCCTTCCTGTAAGAAACTTTCGGCCATCACCCCGGCAATTGCCGTGCTGCCCGCGCGCATTTGCGCCATGATATTGTCGGCAACCACAAGCTGCTTTAGGTGGTTCTTTTCACTGTTGCCGTGGCTAAAATCGACCACCACGCGCGGCGTTACATTGACAGACTCAAGTTTTAATCTTGCTTCTTCAATGTCTTGTTCAAAGTAATTCGGCTTTTTACCGCCACGTAAAATAATGTGGCCGTAAGGGTTACCATGGGTGCGATACACTGACATGGCGCCGTCTTTATCCGGTGAATAGAAGATATGCGGCACTTTTGCTGCGCGCACCGCATCGACGGCAATATTAATATTGCCATCGGTACCGTTTTTAAAGCCAACGGGGCAGGAGAGCGCCGAGGCCATTTCACGGTGAACTTGGCTTTCTGTGGTGCGGGCGCCGATAGCGCCCCAGGTAATTAAGTCGGCAATGTATTGACCATTCACCATGTCTAAAAATTCGGTGGCAATCGGTAACTTCAGCTCAGTGATTTGTTGCAATAACTCCCGAGCAATACGTAAACCTTTATTTGGCTCGAAGCTGCCATCTAAATCAGGATCGGAGATTAACCCCTTCCAACCGACGATAGTGCGGGGTTTTTCAAAATACACACGCATTAAAATGCAGAGATCGTCCTTTAACTCTTGGTGCAATACCGCTAAACGGCGAGCGTAGTCGAGGGCGGCTTGAGTATCATGGATAGAGCAGGGGCCAATGATCACTAATAGGCGTTGATCTTCGCCCATAATAATGGCTTCGACTTCACGACGTTGTTGTACGAGATAATCGGCTGCATCTTGGGTTAACGGGTACTCAGATGCCAGTTGTGCAGGTGAGATGACTTTAGCTAATAAGGAAGTGCGTAATTCGTCTGTTTTAATGGTCATTCAAAATACCGAGCTTGCGTGCGGCGCTTTTCGCCAGATTGCCTCGGATTATAACGAATCGAACAGCATTGCACAGTGCCAATTGTGTTAATTGTCGGCAACTGTGCAATGAATTTGATTTAAGTTAGACCTATTTAGCCTAAATCGAGGGGCTCGATTGCCTCGTTCGAAATCATCAAGATTAGAACATATGACGTTCTAAGCCTGTCACGTCCAAAATCTTAGTGGCGATTTCTTCGACCGAGTGGTTGGTGGTGTCGATATAAGGAATACGTTCACGTTTAAACATCATCTCGACTTCTTTGACTTCTAAACGACACTGCTTTAAGGACGAGTAGCGGCTGTTTTCCATGCGGCTTTGGCGGATTTCATGTAAACGCACCGGATCGATGGTTAAGCCGAACAACTTCTTCTTATTGCGTTTTAACGCTTCGGGCAATTTGAGGTTATCCATATCGTCTTCGGTGAACGGATAGTTGGCCGCTTTAATACCAAACTGCATCGATAAATAGAGGCTGGACGGGGTTTTACCGCAGCGAGACACGCCAAGCAGGATTAAATCGGCCTGATCCATATGTTTCATGGTTTGGCCATCATCATTGTCCATCGCAAAATTGATAGCATCAATACGGGCTTCGTAGCCGTGATTGGCTTTTCCGTGGGTGCGATGTAACACCGGAGAGGCGCTAACGCCTAAATGTTGTTCAAGTGGTGCAACGAAGGTATTTAAAAAATCGTAATCGAGTCCTTCACTCGAATAAATAATGTCCCGAATTTCAGGTTTTACGATCGAATGGAACACTAACGGCCTTTCTCCTGTTGTAATAAAACAATCATTAATTTGTCGTTTAACGTTCTCAGCTTTTGCCAATGTTTCAACAAATGGAATTGTAAGTGACTCAAATTCTAATGGAAATTGCGAGAGTACTGCATGGCCAAAAACCTCGGCTGTGATCGCCGTCCCATCTGAGATATAAAAGACCTTTGGTGACATACTGACCTCTTGTAGTAATAAAATTACAAATAAAATTATAGATTTACGCTGCTTCGGCGGGAGTGTAAAATGCCGCTGCCCTCGTGTGAAGGGGCCACACTGAAATAAACTTGCGGAGATAGAACTGTGCAGCAATATGTACTCTGGTATCAAGAATTAGGCATGGGTGACGTCAACAAGGTAGGCGGTAAGAATGCCTCTCTTGGGGAGATGATCAGCAATCTAGCTAATGCAGGTGTTCAAGTGCCTGGTGGCTTTGCGACCACATCTTTTGCGTTCAATGAATTTCTTGAACAAAGCGGACTTAACCAGAAGATTTATGACATCCTAGCAACATTGGATGTAGATGATGTCAATGCACTGGCACAAGTAGGTGCACAGATCAGACAATGGGTTATTGATACCCCGTTCCAACCAGCTCTAGAGCAAGCGATTCGTGAAGCTTACGACAAACTTGCCGCTGAAACGAGCGATGCATCATTCGCGGTGCGTTCTTCTGCTACCGCAGAAGAC
This sequence comes from Shewanella seohaensis, assembly GCF_025449215.1. NCBI lineage: Bacteria > Pseudomonadati > Pseudomonadota > Gammaproteobacteria > Alteromonadales > Shewanellaceae > Shewanella > Shewanella seohaensis. The sequence continues at coordinate 3,257,386 of NZ_CP104900.1, read as the reverse complement.
ATGCCAGATGCTTCTTTTGCTGGTCAGCAAGAAACCTTCTTAAACGTGAAAGGATTTGACTCAGTACTCGTGGCGATTAAGCACGTGTTCGCGTCACTGTTTAACGACCGAGCTATCTCATACCGTGTGCACCAAGGTTATGAACACCACGGTGTTGCCCTTTCTGCTGGCGTACAGCGTATGGTTCGCTCTGACAAAGCGGCTTCAGGGGTGATGTTCACCATGGATACTGAGTCCGGTAATAACGATGTGGTCTTTATCACTTCATCTTTCGGTCTGGGTGAGATGGTTGTACAAGGTGCCGTAAACCCTGATGAGTTCTATGTTCACAAACCCATCCTCACTCAAGGCCATAAAGCCGTTGTTCGCCGTAATATCGGTAGCAAGCTCATCCAGATGGTGTATTCCGATGATGCTTCTCACGGCAAACAAGTGAAAATTGAAGACGTTGCTGCTGAAAAACGTCGTCAATTCTCAATTAGCGACGAAGAAGTGATGGAGCTGGCTAAGCAAGCCATGATCATCGAGAAACACTATGGTCGTCCAATGGACATCGAGTGGGCAAAAGATGGTAACGATGGCAAACTCTATATCGTTCAAGCACGTCCAGAAACGGTTCGTAGCCGTGAAGACGTACAATTAATTGAACGTTACCACTTAAAGAGCCGTGGCGCGGTGATCTCTGAAGGTCGTGCTATCGGTCATAAAGTGGGTTCAGGTGTGGCTAAGGTATTAACTTCAATCGCTGACATGGATCAAATCCAACCTGGCGATGTGTTAGTGACCGACATGACTGACCCAGATTGGGAACCAATCATGAAGCGTGCTAGCGCTATCGTCACAAACCGTGGTGGCCGTACTTGTCACGCTGCGATTATTGCCCGTGAATTAGGTGTACCAGCGGTAGTGGGTTGTGGCGACGTGACCGACCGTATCAAGAATGGTCAGTTAGTGACGGTTTCTTGCGCCGAAGGTGATACTGGTTACATCTACGAAGGTAAGCAAGAGTTCGAAGTGGTATCTAACCGCGTTGACGCACTGCCTCCATTACCGATGAAGATCATGATGAACGTGGGTAACCCTGACCGCGCCTTTGACTTTGCCCGTCTACCTAACGAAGGTGTGGGTCTGGCCCGTTTAGAATTCATCATCAACCGTATGATCGGTATTCACCCTAAGGCACTGCTTGAGTTCAACCAACAAGACGCTGCGTTGCAGGAAGAAATCAACGAGATGATCGCAGGTTACGACTCTCCAGTTGAGTTCTACATTGCCCGCTTAGTCGAAGGTATCGCCTCAATCGGTTCTGCTTTCCATCCGAAGAAAGTGATCGTGCGTATGTCAGACTTTAAGTCTAACGAGTACGCTAACTTAGTAGGTGGTGACCGTTACGAGCCAGAGGAAGAGAACCCAATGCTGGGCTTCCGTGGTGCGAGCCGTTATATCTCTGAATCGTTCCGTGACTGCTTCGCCCTAGAGTGTGAAGCCATCAAGCGTGTTCGTAACGAGATGGGTCTGAAAAACGTTGAAGTGATGATCCCATTCGTCCGTACCGTGAAAGAAGCCGAGCAAGTAATTGGACTGCTGAAAGAGCAGGGCTTAGAGCGTGGTAAAGATGGTCTGCGCGTCATCATGATGTGTGAAGTGCCTTCTAACGCGCTGTTAGCCGACCAGTTCCTCGAGCACTTCGATGGTTTCTCTATCGGTTCAAATGACTTGACTCAGCTCTCACTCGGTCTTGACCGTGACTCAGGGATTATCAGCCACCTGTTCGATGAGCGTAACGAAGCCGTTAAGATCCTGCTGTCTATGGCCATTAAAGCGGCTAAGGCTAAGGGCGCTTACATCGGTATCTGTGGTCAAGGACCTTCAGATCACGCTGATTTCGCCGCCTGGTTAGTTGAACAAGGTATCGATACCGTATCGTTAAACCCTGATACAGTGATTGATACTTGGTTATATTTAGCCGAAGCGCACGGTTGATCTCGGTTGTAATTTTATAAAGGTGTTAAAAAAGCCGCTTTTTAGCGGCTTTTTTTGTTTATAATGGGCCGCATAACAATAATTGACTGAAGCCGCTCATGTTACCTCTGTTATCACACCAACAAACGTTAGAACCTGTCTATCTGGCCTATCTTGATGCCTTAGCGCAAAGTGGCTACGCCGGTGATATCGATAAGCGCTACAGCGCGCGCCTCGTGCAGGCCACGGATAACTCCGTGTACCAATTTTTGCCGCAGGCGGTGCTTTATCCTAAGCATCAAAAAGATATTCAAATTGCCTTGTCGTTGGCGGCAAAAGCTGAATTTGTGGGTGTGACTTTTAGTGCCAGAGGCGGCGGTACGGGCACCAATGGCCAATCGCTGACCCACGGCTTGATCCTCGATGTATCTCGCTACATGAATCGCGTATTGGAAGTGAACCCTGAGCAGGGCTGGGTACGCGTCGAGGCGGGTGTCGTCAAAGATGCGCTAAACGATGCGCTGCGCCCCCGCGGCTATTTCTTCAGTCCCGATCTCTCAACCTCAAACCGTGCAACCATCGGCGGTATGATTAATACCGATGCCTCGGGCGCGGGATCCTTAGTTTACGGTAAAACCTCTGATCACGTGCTGGCGCTACGCAGCGTATTGATTGATGGCAGCGTGTTCGACACTCGCCCCCTCGATGCGGGTCTGTTATGTAACCCCGATAATGTGAGCGATAATCCGCTCGGGCAAAAACTGATTTCGGCAATTGCCGAGGTGTGCCGCGAGAAGCGTGCGCTGATCGAACAACAATTCCCTAAGCTCAATCGTTTTTTAACCGGATATGACTTAAAGAATGTCTGGAACAATGGCTTAACCCAGTTCGACCTCTCGCGCATTTTAACGGGTTCTGAAGGCACGCTGGCGGTGATCACCGAAGCGAAACTCAATATCACGCCACTGCCGAGTGAGCGGGCGATGGTGAACATTAAGTATGACTCCTTTCAGTCCGCACTGCGCCATGCGCCATCCTTAGTGGCGGCGCGGGCCACTGTGGTCGAAACCGTGGACTCAAAAGTGCTTAACCTTGCCCGTGAGGACATTGTTTGGCATTCGGTTTCAGACCTTATTCAAGAAGTGCCGGGCAAAGTGATCGATGGCCTCAATATGGTCGAGTTTGCTGGCGACGCCGTTGAGGTGAGCGAAAAGCTTGCGGCACTCGAAGCCGTGCTGACCGAGCAAATCAGCCGTGGTGAGTGTGGTGTGGTCGGTTATCAAGTCACTCAAGATAAGGCCAGCATTGAGAAAATTTACGGCATGCGTAAAAAAGCTGTGGGCCTACTCGGTGCTACCAAGGGACGTCGTAAACCCATTGCGTTTGCCGAAGATACGGCTGTGCCGCCCGAAATGCTCGCCGATTATATTATGGAGTTTCGCGCATTACTCGATAGCCACAATTTGCAATACGGCATGTTTGGCCATGTGGATGCGGGCGTGTTACACGTTAGGCCTGCGCTGGATATGTGCGATGTCGAAGATGAAAAACTGCTGAGGGTGATTTCCGATCAAGTCGCGGCGCTGACACTCAAATATGGTGGCCTGATGTGGGGCGAGCATGGTAAGGGCGTGCGCGGCGAATATGGTCCATCGGTGTTTGGGGATGAGCTTTACGGTGTACTGCAAGATATTAAAGGTCTATTTGACCCTGATAATAGACTCAACCCAGGCAAATTAGTGGCGCCAAAGCAAGCGGGGGCTGTGTTTTGATGTGGACAGTACCAAGCGCGGCAAGTTTGACCGGCAAATTCCGGTCGAAGTGCGCGATGCCTATCCCGATGTGATGAACTGTAACGGTAATGGCCTGTGCTTTAACTACAGCAGTTTCTCACCTATGTGTCCGTCATTTAAAGTGACGGGGGACAGAGTTCAGTCGCCTAAAGGTCGCGCGGGCTTGATGCGTGAGTGGCTGCGTTTACTCGAATCCGAAGGCGTCGATGTCAATGCGCTGGCCAGAGCTAAACCCTTAGGTATTTTGCAGCGCATGCAAAATACCATCAATGCGAAGCGCGATTACGATTATTCCCACGAAGTGATGGAATCGCTGAAGGGATGTTTAGCCTGTAAGGCTTGCTCGAGCCAATGTCCGGTAAAAGTGGATGTGCCTAAATTTAGGGCGCAGTTCTTTAATATTTACTATCAACGTTATCTGCGTCCGGCTAAAGATTATCTGGTGGCGGGCATCGAAGACAGTCTGCCTATTATGGCGGCGGCGCCAAGGCTGACCAATTTCGCCTCGCAAAACCCGCTCAGCCAATGGGTGATCAAAAAAGCCATCGGTTATGTGGATGCGCCAGCGCTGTCGGTGCCGACATTAAAACAACGACTCGATGGTCATGCGAGCCGTGGTTATGATCTGGCGGCATTGCAGGCTATCCCCGCCGATGAGCGCGCAAAATTTGTGTTAGTGGTGCAAGATCCGTTTAACAGTTTCTACGATGCAGGCTTGGTGTATCGCTTTATCCAACTGATTGAAACCTTAGGATTGAAGCCTGTTCTATTACCCTTTAAACCCAATGGTAAACCGACCCATATTAAGGGTTTCTTAGATAAATTTGCTAAAACGGCGCAGTCGAGCGCGGATTTCTTAAACCAAGTGCATAAGTTAGGCATGCCTATGGTGGGTATCGATCCCGCCTTAGTGCTCTGTTATCGCGATGAATATAAAGAAATCTTAGGGGCGAATCGCGGCGCGTTTGAGGTGAAACTGGCTAACGAATGGCTGCTTAGCATTCTGCAGGATATTCCGACTAAGGCCATGCAAGATAAACAATTTACCTGGTTTAGCCATTGTACTGAGTCTACGGCTAAGCCTAATACCGCCAATGAGTGGAGCAAAATATTCACTCACTTTGGCGCTAAATTAACCGCGGTGAATCTAGGCTGTTGCGGCATGGCGGGTACCTACGGCCATGAGGCTGAGAATCTTGAACGTTCTAAGACCTTGTTTGATATGTCGTGGAAAGACACTTTAAGCAAGATAGACGCGTCGCAGGTGCTAGTCTCTGGCTACTCTTGTCGCAGCCAAGTGAAACGTTTCGCCGGTTACAAGCCAAAACATCCATTAGAGGCTTTATTGGAGCTCGTTAAGGCGTAACGCAATTTTGTATTAGGGATTGGATAATCCCTAAGGCAATGCCACACTAAACCAGTCGTCAGGCTGGTTTTTTTATTTTCAGCCCTAAACCACCTACTTCAGTAGGTGGTTATCATCAATAGTGGCTTTGCCTGTATACTTACCCATGTTAAATGCATCTCTGATTTTTAGCGAAGTCAGAAGAGGCAAATAACATGAGTAGATACGTGCAAGCATCGTATGTGTTCTGTCGATTCTTAGGCAGGAACAAGGTCGCTAGATCTAGAATAAAGGCCCCCTTTTAGGGGTTAAAACAAAGCCACCTTCTTCAGAAGGTGGATTCTTTACTGAGGGGACGCTATGGAAAAGCACACGGACAATGTTATCGACACGCTACAGGAATTCACCAGCAAGCCAGCGCCGGATGTTGTCACACAGCCAACGGCGCTGTGTAGTGAAGTGGCATTATTTCGTATCCAACTCTCCGGTGACTGGATATATCAGGACAGCCCATTGCCGACCAAGTTTGCCAAGTTATTTGCCAGTATTTTACATGGCATCGATGGCGAACATTTTCTGATCACGCCAGTCGAAAAGGTGCGAGTCGAGGTGGATGATGCGCCACTGTTGATTGTGGATTATGTGAAGGATGAGACAGCATCGGGTTTAACGCTGCGCAGCAGTATTGGTACCGAGCATTCTCTGGCGACACTTAATCATTTACAGCTCACCGACTTTGGGATTTATCTGCCGCTAGAGCGCGGCCTATGGGGAAAATTGAGCCGTGCTTGTTACTATAATTTTGTGAATGAATTCAATTTACCCGACGACGAAGAGGCAGATGCGTAAAGATTTTGATTGCAATTACTTGGGCAAGCTGACTAGTTTATTACAGGTTAAGTGATAGTATTAAAACTGACCTCGGCCAATCCTTCTCGGGTTTGGGTCAGTGTTGTTGGGGCTAAATGGTGTTTTCGGAGGTGCTGTTTGAACCGCTATGAAAGCTTAGGCTATCTTGTTTCCCACTTGAATATTGAGCTGCAAAATGAGCTCGATATACAGCTGAAACGCTATCAGCTCGACATTAAGTTGTGGCCAGTGTTGTTCGCGCTTTGGCAGGAGGAGGGGATCTCTCAGACCGAGCTGTCCAAGCGTTGCGATGTGGCCAACTATACCATGACCCGTTTGCTCGATCAGTTGCAGGTTCAGGGATTGATCACCCGTCACCAAGAGCTCGATAACCGCCGTGCATTCCAGATTTTCCTCACCGATGAGGCTAAGGCGCTGGAGCAGGATTTGATCCGTGAGGCTGAGCGGGTTAACGAGAAATACCTGTCCAATCTCACTGAAGAGGAGCGCCAGCAGTTTATGCGCTTACTCAATAAGATAAATCGTTTACCTTCAATCACAGCCTTATGATTTCAAGCATTCGACATTGCGTTTGAGCTGCATTTCGTCTTTCCTTCAATTTTTAAACTCCTGTCTTTCCCCAGCGTAATGGCCACAAGCCATACTCTGGGCATTGCTATTTTACCTTGGCTGTACAAATTGCTACCTAATGATTGTTGCAAAAATGTTTCATAAAACGCCATCTTGCTGCTTTGGAAGCGAGTCTTCCAATATAACAAACGTTGCTTAAATTTATTTGAGCAATCATAGGGTGATTTTTCAGGGAATATGAAATGAAACAACTTTTTAAGCGCAGTCGTATTGCAGCGACTTGCCTGATGGCAATGGGTTTTACCCTCAGTTATTCAACCTTGGCTGAAGATAATGTTGCGCTGATGGAAGCGCAATCTGGCGCCGTACAATTTACCTTGATCACCGGCGAGGTGGTCACGGCCGTTGCGCGGGCCGATGGCTCACTCGGTGGTATCCGCCTGCTCGGCGAAAACGGTGCAGAGGTGATTACTAGCCTCTTCCAAAATCAGAATGGTCAATATCTTATCACTCCAAAGGCGCAAAAATGGGTCGAGTCCCATACTGTCGACATCGAGCTGTTTAACATCTCTAAGCTCCATGCGGCGGGTTATGATGATGCCTCCACCGATAAATTGCCGGTTATTATCGAATACCGTGATGGCACCCTAGCGGGTTCTGCTGTGCCTAATCCCATTGAAGGGGCTACCTTAACCGATGAGATTGAACTTATCGACAGCGCTGCTTTTGGGATCAGCAAACAACAGGCCGCCAAAGTATGGGAAACCTTAAGTACCGATGATGCGGTGAAGTCGGTATGGTTAGATGCGGTTGTGCATGCCCATAAGGATACGACTAACGGGATTAATGCGCTGGCAAACCTAACCCCAACCGTGCCGTTAACCGGTGCGTATGGCAATTTAGCCAAGGCATTTAATGGTCAAGGTGTCACCGTAGCCGTGCTTGATACTGGCTACGATGTGCAGCATGGCGACTTGGCGGGGCAAGTTGTGCAGAGCAAAGACTTTACCTATTCCAGCAATGGCGTCGATGATCTTAACGGTCATGGTACACACACTGCAGCCACTATCGTGGGGACGGGGGCGGAATCTAATGGTCGCTGGGCGGGCATGGCGCCTGGTGCCAAATTACTGGTGGGTAAGGTACTCTCAAATTCAGGTTCAGGGTCGACGAGTGGGATCTTGAGTGGCATGCAATGGGCCGTGGCTCAAGGCGCCGATGTGGTTAGTATGTCGTTAGGCGGCAGTGGCACCAGTTGTACAGGACCACTTGTCGACATGGTTGAAGCTTTGAGTGATAAGGCGTTGTTCGTGGTTTCTGCGGGCAATAGTTTTACCCGCGAGACCGTGGGGATCCCAGGATGTGCCCCGAGTGCGTTAACCGTGGGTGCCGTTGACCGCGATAATCACACCGCATCTTTCTCATCCCGTGGCCCTTCACCTGATGGTCATTCTGCAAAACCCGATATCGCATCCCAAGGTGTGGATGTTGTCTCTGCGGCCTCGGGAGGATTCGGGGCGACGGCTTATCGCGCCCTGTCGGGAACATCCATGTCGGCGCCCCATGTGTCTGGCGGCGCGGCAATTGTGATGCAAGCTAGACCCGAACTGACACCCCGCCAAGTGAAAGAAGTGCTGACTTCCTCTGTGGTTCCGACCGATGCCCATGTGCTGGAACAAGGCGCCGGACCTATGGATGTGAATCGCGCCGTAGGGCAAAACATTATTGCGCCGCCGAATATGGAACTCGGCTCCTTTGTCTATGATCAGGATATTGGCGTTACAGAAAAAACCATTAGTCTACGCAACTTATCCGACAAGGATATCAGCCTTAAGCTGAAAATGAGCTTGATAGGTGAGGACGGTAAGACGCGCATGCCGGCAACCCTAGCGGGACTTAGCGTCAACAGCATTAACGTGCCAGCCAATGGAAGTGCTGAAATTCCTGTGTGGATTGATTCTAGTGTGGCACTGCGCAGTGGCGCCTATGGCACTATCACTGGGCGTATTGAAGGCACCAGCACAGGCAAATCGAATGAACGCGTCACTGTGCCGATTTCATTCTGGATCCAACCGCCGCAAGTCAATTTGAGCTTCAGTGTCACCGACATGCGTGGCAAAGCCGCTTCCTCTCCCTCGAGAGTGTACTTGATGAATGAGGAAGATGATTGGGGACAAGCCGTTACGCTCAGAAATGGTCAGGCAAGCCTCTCTGTTCCTGAGGGCAATTACACTATCGTTGCCAACATCATGACCTACGATAATGACTCAACAACCTCTGGGTTAGTGGAGTCGGCGACCCAAATGGCGGTGCTGGATCGTAAAGTGAGCCAAGATACCCAGATTGAGTTTGACGCCCGCAATGCCGAAAAACTCGAGTTCAAGGCGAGCAAACCTTTGGCACCCCAAGGCTATGCATTTGGCTTTACCTATGCGCTGGATGATAACAAAGTGGCTAAATTAGCCGCGATGGAGTTAGCGCCTGATTATGTGAAAGACATCTACACTTGGTCGCAGGGACATGATGATAGGTTCCGCTCGTTTGTCACCACTCGCGCCTTTGCACCCGAAACCGTACTTACCATGCAAAATGGCGAAGTGCTCGATTATAACAAGCAGGGCTTAGCCTTATCCTTTGATGGTAAAGGCAGTGCAGAAGTCGTGCCCGTTGGCGACGCGGGGTACAGTACCGACTGGACTCAGTTTGACTTAACGGGCCGTATTGCGTTGATTGGCAACCCTAATTATCTGACATCTTACATGGTGGCAAATGCCCTTAAAAACGGGGCGATTGGGGTTATCTTCTATCGTCCGGGTCAACATGGTCGTTATAAAGGGACGATTTCTGGCACGCCACGTATCCCCGCTGTTGGGATCAGTTCAGAGCAGGGTGAAGCCCTGTTAGCTCAGATTGAAGCGGGTAACAATATCGTTAGTTGGTCGGGTACGGCTGCGGAGCGAACGCCTTATGCCTACTCCATTAACCATATCACCGACGGGCGTATCAATGGTGGGCAAGTGGTGTTGCAAGAGCAAAAAATGCAGCGCATTCGTGCCAGCTATCATTCGCAAAATGATCAGCGCCCCATTTGGACTGATATGATGGCCATGACCAACAGCACCGGAGAGTTTTACTCAACCGGTAGCTCACAAATGGTCATGACGCCTGTGGTGCGCGATGAGTACTACACGGCAACCAGCAAAAACATGTGGACTAACATTGTGATGCCCGGTACTCAGTTATCGTCGGACGGCGGCTATTTTGATGGTCCAAGAATGATGACCGAAGGCAAGGTTGAATCCACCTCTTGGTTTAAAGGCCCCAAGGCGGGGAGTTTGCTCACCAATGGTGGCGCCATTGCCAATCGTGATACCAACACTATCGACTTAAGCATTGTGCGGTTTGGCGATGCGGCTGGGCATGATGGCACGGGCGGGTATAATTCACAGTCGCTCTACGGACTCAAAGTGAATGGCCAGAGCACTTACTTAGATAGTGGATTGTTTACGCTCCCCGATACCAATGCGCAAGTGGAGTTAGAAGTGCGCTCCTACGCCCGCGGTGTGGGCAATAGCTCACCGGTGAAGGACAATCTCGGCTCCTTCTATCAAGGGATTTATCAATTCAGCACAGACTCGAGTAAACAGGGCCGCCAAGCGGTGCTCACTCCTAAGCTCGACATTCCAGTGGCGATCGATAATACCTTGGCTGCAGGTGTGCCTGTCGAAGTGAAACTCTCAGCTGTGATGGATGGTGCGGCGCAGGTGGATTTATCCGATGTCACGCTGCAATACGGTTATGGTCAGGAATGTTCGCTTGCGGCGATTTCGGTATCGATTTATTGCCCTGTATCGGCCAAATTTGCCGAAAGCGCTTGGAAAACCGCAGAAGTGAAATGGGTTAATGGTGAGTGGGTTGCCACAATCCCGAACGATTCTACTGCCGGTAATTTTGTTCACTTACGTGTGCAGATGAGTGATGGCAGTAGCGAAGCGAAACAAACCATGATGCGGGTATATATGCTGAAGTAACACGCTTTTGTGAGCCAATAAAACCGCGACTAGCCACGCTAGTGGCGGTTTTTATTTGGCTATTACAATGGCAGGAGGAGCATGAGTAGCACTAGACTTGAGCCGAGCAATAATCCCTGTTGCAACAGTCGTTGGCATTGCAGCAAATTATTTTTGCCTTGTTTTAAACTGGTAATAAGTTGATTGTGTTTATAAATTCGGCAAGTCAACTCATCGGTTTGAGGGTCGATAAACAACTTGAAACTGCATTGATGGCCATCATTGAGCTGCACTTTATGTATGCTGTTAGGGCCAAAGTTAAACTTGCGCGACACCATTTGCCCATTAACAAACACCCGTTCAATTCCAAACCAATCACTGGCCTGTAGCTCAACCGAGTCCTGATTTAACTCGTACTTAAAACTGACCATATGCAATCCCTTCACTGACAGACTAGTGATTAATTCAAGCAGAGGCACATAGGCTTTTCCACTACAGAAAAGTGAATTTTACGTGGCGTTTTGGTATCTGATTGGTATTGAGAGGAATTTATTTTTTAGCTGGATAAGCGAAGCGAGGGAAGTGATAGAGGCGGACAACGCGCTGTTGTCCGCCTACAGCACGATTAGGCTTTTGCCGCTTGATAAATGGCACGGGCCATTTCGTCAGCAACCGCAGCAGTAGTACGGTTTTCTGCGTCGGCTTTAGTGAAAATCTTCAGCAGAGTGTTGTAGATTTCTCTGACCTTAGCTTCTGATTTCGCCGCGTCATAGTCTTTTTCAAATGAGACGTTGATGATACCGCCAGCGTTAATCACGTAGTCTGGAGCATACAGAATGCCCATTTCTTTTAACTGCTCGCCATGGCGGACTTCGGCTAACTGGTTGTTGGCGCAACCGGCAACAATCTTAGCTTTAAGCTGTGGCAGGGTGACATCGTTTAGGGTGGCACCTAATGCACATGGCGCATAGACATCAACGTCTTGGGCATAGATATCCTGTGGTGCAACGACGATAGCACCAAAGTCGGTAGCCACTTTGTCGAGTGAAGCTTGGTGAATATCGGTGACGATAAGCTCAGCACCTTCTTCATGCAAGTGTTTACACAGGTAGTAACCTACATGGCCCACACCTTGAACGGCAATCTTAAGGCCTTTTAAGCTGTCTAAACCGAGTTTGTGTTTAACGGCAGCTTTGATGCCTAAATAGGTGCCTAATGCAGTAAAGGGCGATGGATCGCCGCTCTTGCCTTCAAGACCCGCCATGTATGGGGTTTCTTGATGAGCAATCATGATATCCGCTGTTGTAGTACCTACGTCTTCGGCTGAATAGTAACGTCCACCCAGGCTATTGATAAAACGGCCAAACGCACGGAAGAGGGCTTCGCGATCAGGGCGCTTAGGATCGGCAATAATCACTGACTTACCACCACCCATGGTTAAACCAGCAAGGGCGTTTTTGTAAGTCATACCGCGGGAGAGGCGTAATACGTCTGTCAGGGCTTCATCGTCGGATTGGTAGTTCCACATCCGGCAACCACCCACAGCAGGACCTAAATTGGTGTTATGGATGGCAACGATGGCTTTTAAGCCACTCTCTTTATCATGACAGAATACGACCTGTTCATGCTCATCAAAGGATACATGATTAAATACAGCCACGTGAAGTTCTCCGCTATACACAATAAAACGTCGATGGAATCACTTCCCATCGACAGCTCGTTATATTTATTGCAGAACCATAGCATTTAGCGATACTCTCAACCATGCATAACGACCGAATAAATAGATTATTTGTGGCAATCTAGCTTTCCACTTTACGTAAACGTAAGGTTTTTAGTGTGAAACCAGTTTTTACTGGGATAATCTCAGACATTAGAATGATTCGCGTGCTGTCCCAAGAATGAGAGCCGCGTAATAACAATAAGATAGGACGGAAGTATGACTGAACAAGCTGTCGACCAGACTCAACCAACAATCTCTCCAGAAGAAATGGAGAAAATGCGCCAAGAGTGGGTCAGAACTCAATTTCAAAAAGCGAACCGTTTTTTAGCGGAAAAAGGGGTGATCCCAAGTAAAGTGTTGGCCGACGAAAGCCGTTATCTGGCGCCTTATTTAGCGATTTGGAAAATGGAATCTAAGCGTCCTTCGGCCAAAACCTATTGGGTGATGTCTGGCGATTTACCGTCGGATTTTGTTGATATACATGTAGCTAAAACTGCTAGAGATGCAGTTCGTCACTTCTCTATGATGTGGCAGATGCAGGCCGAAAATTTGATCCGCTCGGGTGCGGTTCAACGCGATGCGACGCAGGCAAAATTTGCGCAATTATTAGTATCACGTGCTGAGAGTTTATATCGCATTTACAATGACGAAAAGCTTTGGAATACCAATGCTTAATCTTGTGTAATGGTAACAAATTAAAGGCACTCTACTGAGTGCCTTTATTGTTTTGGGTGTCTCGTCCTGAAATACGTTGACATAAAGAGGATTTCTTTATGACAACATCAATTAACTCAAGCCGTAAGCGCACACAACGAGATTACACCTTAGCCTTTAAATTAGGCGTTGTAGAGCGTGTTGAAAAAGGCGAAATGACGTACAAACAAGCCCAAGCCCATTTTGGTATTCAAGGCCGTTCAACGGTACTCGTTTGGCTTAGAAAACATGGTAGACTCGATTGGTCGAAACCTTTTCAGCATCCCCTTATGCCTAAGTCAAAAGAAACCCCTGCCGAAACGATCAAGCGCCTTGAACGTGAGTTAGCAGAAGAGAAACTGCGTAACCAAATCCTCAATGGCATGGTTGATATCATGGACAATGAATATGGAGCAGGCCTCAGAAAAAAGTACTTATCCGGTACATCTGGCAAGCAAAAGGCAACGGAGAAATAAACCTCGCTGCCGCATGTCGTGCTGCGGGTATGTCGAGGCAAGGTATTTATCAGGCAGTTGCTCGAATGGAAAGTCGTAGAGCTGAGCTATCGGTCATCCAAGACTGGGTCCAGTACTGGCGTAAATATATGCCAAGGTTAGGGGCCCGTAAGCTCTACACGTTGATAAAATCCAGGCTGGTTGAGCACGATATTAAACTCGGGCGAGATGGGTTCTTTACCTATTTGAGAAGTGAAGGTTTACTGCTTAAACCAAAGAAAAGCTACACAAAAACCACGTTCAGCAAACACTGGATGAAGAAGCATCCTAATCTGCTGAAAGAGGAAGGACTGCATGATGCAGGGCATGTACTGGTCAGTGATATCACCTATCTTGAGTCAGACCAAGGTGTGCACTACCTGTCACTGGTCACCGATGCGAGTTCGCGTAAGATAGTCGGTCATCACGTGAGTAAAGACATGAAAGCCGAGAGTGTGGTGAAAGCGTTAAAAATGGCCATCAAAGATAAACGCTATATCGGCAACGCGGTGCATCACTCAGACAGAGGTTTACAGTACTGCTCAGCTGTTTATCAGAATGCGCTTCAGGCGAGCCAAATCCAGCCGTCAATGACGGATGGTTATGATTGCTACCAAAATGCATTAGCAGAAAGAGTGAATGGCATACTGAAGCAGGAGTTTTTACTGCACCGATGTAGGACATTTGCGGAGCTGAAAATACTTGTTAGAGAATCGATAGCAATATACAACGATATGAGACCGCATCTGAGTTTGAATATGGCAACCCCTAATCAGGTGCACAATAGAAAAGGCCAGCTACTGGAGCTGGCCTAAAAACTGTCAACCTATCTTAGGACGAGACAGGGTGACGCTAATCTGTCGACCTAACGCAGCAGTGCGCTAAGGGTTAAGCTTCATCGTCACTTAAATAATATAAGCCTTGATTGATTAGCTTGAGCAGTAGCGTTTGCACTTCGGCATATTCACACAGTGCCATGGCGCTGTCGCTATCAAAGCTAACATGGTCGCTTAACTGAGTTAACACGGCTTCTGGCGTATTGGGCAGCTCATAAATTTCGCCATTGATAAATAAGCGAGATTGAGTGTCGTTTTCTAAACGCAGCACTTTTAAGCCGCCGATACGATTAACGCCAGCGCCTTGCTCGAACGCATCCTGCAGATCGCCGGCGTTATAGGCTTCTTCACCCTCACAAATATCCAGTTCAAAACGGTTTTGACTCAACAATTTACCCAGCACCACTTGGTAGCTTGTTGGATCTTGAGCGAGCTGGCTTAACAGCGACATGATCCCGAGCTGATGATCTTGACTGATCACGCCAGGATTCGCAGGCTCAGTCGCAGAGGTAAAACGCTGCTGACCTAAGTTATTGTCGAGCAGGTAATCGGCAACTTCACTGGCGAGTTCTTGTTGGCTTGGCGCGCGGTAACCAATTGAGTAGCTTAAGGCTAAGGTTAAGGTTTCACCGCAGTGTGGGTAGCCAGGCGGAATATATAACACGTCGCCTTTCTCTAATACCACGTCGATGATGGGCTCGAAGTCTTCCACCAGTGGCGAGTTCGGGTTACCGCCACGGCGTTGTTGCGGCGTATTAGCACCCACAGTCCAACGACGCTCGCCTTCACCTTGGATGATAAACACATCGTAGTTATCAACGTGTGGACCGACACCGCCACTTGGCGTTGCGAATGACACCATCAAATCATCGAATCGCCAGTCGGGCAGAAAACGAAACGCTTCCACTAATGGCTGAGAGTCCGGATACCAATGGTTTACGGCTTGCACCAGTAATTGCCAGTGGGTTTCACCGTAATTTTCGTAATCCTCGAACGGGCCTTGGATCACTTCCCAGTTGTCTTTTTGAGTGACCACGATGCGCGAGGTGATTTCTTCTTCACAGGCAAGGCCTGCAAGCTCATCTGCGCTGATCGGATCTTCAAAGTCAGGGAAGGCACCCTTGATGACTACAGGTTTTTGTTGCCAGTGTTCCTTGAGGAACTGGGCGATATCGAGATTGAGTGTATACATAGTGTCAAAAAAGGCGACTACATCGAATGTAACCGCCTTAATCCTTATTTATGGCTGATAAACAATATCAGCTCGCGCATGTTTGCTATTGTGACTTAGCAAACTCCGCTGAGCTAAAAATATTAGTTAAGCTCGTCGACGAAGGCTTCAGCACGGCCAATATAGTTGGCTGGCGTCATCTTCTTCAGCTCTGCTTTCACGTCTTCAGGCAGGGCTAAACCGTCGATGAATACTGCTAATTGCTGGGCATCGATACGCTTACCACGAGTCAGTTCTTTTAACTTCTCGTATGGCTTTTCAATACCATAGCGACGCATAACGGTTTGTACTGGCTCGGCTAGGACTTCCCAGTTTTGGTCGAGTTCGGCACGTAAATGATCTTCGTTCACTTGTAACTTGCTAATGCCTTTTAAGGTGGCTTGGTAGGCGATCAGCGAGTGGGCAATACCCACGCCCAAGTTACGCAGTACGGTTGAGTCGGTCAGGTCACGTTGCCATCTTGATACTGGCAGCTTAGACGCTAAATGTTGCATCAGTGCGTTAGCAATTCCAAGGTTACCTTCAGAGTTTTCAAAGTCGATTGGGTTGACTTTGTGTGGCATGGTTGATGAACCAATTTCACCGGCAACGGTACGTTGCTTGAAGTGACCAAGGGCAATGTAACCCCAAACGTCACGGTCGAAGTCAATCAGGATAGTGTTGAAACGCGCGATAGCATCAAACAGTTCGGCGATGTAATCGTGTGGCTCGATTTGTGTGGTGTAAGCGTTCCAGTGCAGGCCTAAGCTGGTAACAAAACGTTCCGACAGCGCATGCCAGTTCACTTCTGGGTAAGCAGATAAGTGGGCGTTGTAGTTACCCACGGCGCCGTTAATTTTACCCATGACTTCGACAGCTGCGATCTGCTTGATTTGACGCTCTAAACGTACCGCAACGTTGGCCATTTCTTTACCTAAAGTTGAAGGCGAAGCGGGTTGACCGTGGGTGCGTGACATCAATGGCACTGAGCGGTATTCAACGGCCAGTTTTTTGATGGCGCTGAGCAGTTCATTGCAGTATGGCAGAACCACTTGCTCACGGGCTTCGGTCAACATTAAGCCGTGGCTTAGGTTGTTGATGTCTTCAGAGGTACAGGCGAAGTGAACAAATTCACCCACAGCGGCGAGTTCGGCGTTGTCTGCGATTTTTTCTTTGATGAAGTATTCAACCGCTTTTACGTCGTGGTTGGTGGTGCTTTCAATGGCTTTCACGCGTAGCGCATCTTGCTCGCTGAAATTGTCTTTAATTGCATCTAACACCGCGATAGCAGACTCGCTCAATGGCGGCACTTCGGTGATTTCTGGGCAATCGGCGAGTAATTTTAACCAGTTGATTTCAACTTGAACACGGTACTTAGTAAGACCGAACTCGCTGAAAATCCCTCGCAATGACGCTGTTTTACTACCGTAACGGCCGTCTACCGGAGAGATAGCAGTTAGTGCGGAAAGATCCATGTGAAGCTCCTTGATGAAAACTTATTTTATTATAGGGTAAGACTTTTCTTGGCTGCGTCTATGATGGCTTTACGGGCGAAGACTAAGTGTCGACGTTTACCGCCCAGTTGTCGCCATAACACGGCGCTGCGCATGGCTGCTAGCAGCAGGGCGCGAATTTTGTGTTGTACTATCGGACGTTGCAGGCACAGCGGATTGCCTGAGATCTGAATCTTAGGTCCAAGATTACTGATAATGTCGCTATAAATACTGGCCAGATTGGCAATGACTTGCTCGTCGGTGATCGCAAAATGATGTAGCTGGCGATTCACTTGATTGATGCGCTCGGCAAGCATAGCTAACCCGCTATTCGAACGGGTTAATTTACGTTCAAGGGCCAAAATGCCGACCAAATAGCGAGTGATTTCCACATCTTTTTGACTGCTGTCGCCCAGTTGGTTTAACACCAGCTTATAACCTTTGTGCAGCGCGGCCTTGTCTTGATAAACATCGGCGACGCTTTCAGGGTCGGTCACTAAAATGGTGTTTAAACTGGCCGCCAGCTCATCAGTGTCACTCTCACCATGACGGGCTAAATGCTGAACTTGCGCAATGGCCTGCAGTATTCCTGCAAAGGCCATCGTGCGATTATGGAGCTGCTCGTTCACGGCTTATCCTCGGATCAGTTGATCGATAATCCCGCCACCTAGGCACACTTCGCCATCGTAGAATACCGCTGATTGGCCAGGCGTCACGGCGGCAACAGGCTCGTCAAACACCACCTTGAGGGTATTGTCATCAAGATAGGTGAGGGTACAGGGGATATCCTGCTGGCGGTAACGGGTTTTCACCACAATCTGGCTGCCTTCGGCGGGGCCTTTGCGGTCGACCCAATGCAATTGATTGACGAACATGCCGTTTGACATCAAACGTGGGTGATGTCCACCTTGGCCGACGACTAATACGTTACGTTTTAGATCTTTATCTACCACATACCAAGGATCGTCATTGCTGTTTTTCATTCCGCCAATGCCCAGACCTTTACGTTGGCCCAGGGTGTGATACATCAAGCCCTGATGCTCGCCAATCACTTCACCTTCGGCGGTTTCGATATTGCCAGGCTGTGCTGGTAAGTAATTGCCTAAGAATTCGGTAAACTTACGTTCGCCAATAAAGCAGATGCCCGTGCTGTCTTTCTTATCATGGGTAACTAAACCCATCTTCTTGGCGATTTCACGTACTTCGTGCTTTTCGAGTTCACCTACGGGGAACAAGCTGCGCGCCACTTGTTCATGGCTTAAGGTATAGAGGAAGTAGCTCTGATCCTTGTTGTTATCGACCCCGCGCAGCATTTGCGTGGTGCCATCGGCATTATCGCTGCGGCGCACGTAATGCCCCATGGCAATGTAGTCGGCGTCTAAAATATCGTCGGCAAACTCTAAAAATGCTTTGAATTTAATCTCTTTGTTACACATGATGTCTGGGTTAGGGGTACGACCGGCCTTGTATTCGGCAAGGAAGTATTCGAACACGTTATCCCAGTATTCTGCGGCAAAGTTGACCGTGTGCAGCTTGATGCCGAGCTTGTCACAAACGGCTTGAGCGTCTTTTAAATCTTCGGCGGCCGCGCAATACTCATCGTTGTCATCTTCTTCCCAGTTCTTCATGAACAGGCCTTCGACTTGATAGCCCTGCTGCATAAGCAAATAGGCGGAAACAGATGAATCAACACCGCCGGACATGCCGACGATCACTTTTTTCCTGTATGAGTGGGTTCGATTGATGCCATAAATCCTAAAAACCATTGAGTATATGTATTGGTTAGCCGTGAGAATGGCTCACCTTGGTGGGCCACTCTCACGTTAAAATCTGCGTCTTCGCTTGGACTGTGTTTGATGGCAGACAAGCGGGCGATTCATCGAGCGAGTGTTTGCTAAAACAGCGTTTAAATGCCGTGTTGAATCGCGAATTTACGCGGGGGCGTATTCTATCACGCCTTGTCGCTTGGGGCTATCTTTGACATCCCATTAGACGCTGACTATTGAGTAATTCGAGGGAGTAGGTTTGCCCCTGTTGCTGCTGATGGCGGTAATCATTAAGGCAATCGAGCACCAATGGGCTACGAAGCTGCTCCATTTTGGCTTCGATTTGCTCAAAGCTCAGCCAATGGGCGGCATCGATATCCGCATCCTGTGGCTGAGGAGGGAGCTGTGCATCGACTTGTACGAAAAAGGTAAAGCGCACAAAAGCGAGGGTTTCACTGGCACTAAACTGATAAATCCCCACTAAGGCTTGGGGTTCGAGAGTAAGCCCAGTTTCTTCGAGCACTTCACGTTTACAGGCTTGGATCAGACTCTCATTCGCTTCTAAATGGCCGGCGGGCTGGTTAAAGCGCTGCTCGTCATCAATCCACTCTTCCACTAACAGATACTTATCTTCTGTAGGCGCGTGGATAATACAGGCCACAGTCACATTGGGTTTGTATCTGAGTTTTTCTGCCACGCTAATCACCTTTTTATCTGTTGGTTGGGCACTGCGATATCCTGTTTACTTGCTCTCACGGCGCTACATCATTCAGACATTTGGATGCATTTATGCTCACCTGTAGCTAAATCATCTAGACTCCATTGACCTATTTTATAACGAATGAGTCTTAAGGTCGGAAAACCAATATGGGCCGTCATCCGCCGAACTTGGCGATTGCGTCCTTCATGGATTTGAATTTCCAGCCAAGTGGTAGGGATGTTTTTTCGCTCACGGATCGGCGGATTACGAGGCCAAACATTCGGCGTCGCCATGATGCTGACCTTAGCGGGGAGTGTCATACCATCTTTTAATTCAACACCTTGGCGCAGTTTCGCTAAATCTGCTTCCGTAGGTTCTCCCTCGACTTGCACCCAATAGGTTTTAAAGGTTTTCTTTTTCGGCTCAGTCAGTTTGGCCTGAAGTTGACCGTCGTTGGTGAGGAGTAACAAGCCTTCACTGTCGCGATCCAATCGCCCTGCGGCATACACTCCCGGAATAGGGATGTAATCCTTTAAGGTTTTACGGCCTTGCTCATCGGTAAATTGGCATAGGACATCAAACGGCTTATTAAATAAGACGATCATCGGCTCGCCTTGGGGTTTTGTGCGTGCAGCCGTTGAGCGCTGCTGAGGGCGAGGCTTGGCGCCGCTGCGCTCAGCATTGTTTCGCTTGGCGTTTGCCCCTTGTTGTAAACTTGGCTTGGCATTCTTGGCGAAGGTATGGGGTTTCTTGGCGCTATTGCGGTTATCCGCCGGATTGGCTCGCCCTGTAGCGGGGCGTTTGCCGCTGGCGCGTGGGCTGGATGCGGTTGCTGGCGTGCTGTTTTTGTTCATGCTGTGGCTAATAGTCGCTGTAAGCTGACGACCGAACTTAAAAGTTTGAGGACGTGTATCAATAATCTGTACACAGTGTACTTGGCATTCGCCGTTAGTGGAATTTGAATATTACTGCGAATGCTCTATGATGTCGGCCTGAAAATGTGATCTACGCCTAAATGTTTGTTAGGTATTAATGAGTCGATTTACCCACGTTGGCGAACGCAAAGAGGATGTTGCCGCGGGTTTTGAGGTAGCAGAGGCGTTCACGATTGCCTCGATAGAGAATTCCGCCGTGCCAATGTTTGTTCGTCATGATATAAAATTATTATAAAAATATTAAATTTTACAATAATGTAGGATGTAACATGAAAGATAACTCACCAACAATTATTTATACCGAAACCGATGAAGCACCAGCGCTAGCAACGCTTTCTCTGTTACCTATCATCAAAACCTTTACCGATGCAGCGGGTGTTGCGGTTGAAACCCGTGATATTTCTTTATCGGGCCGTGTGATTGCTAATTTCCCTGAAAAACTGACTGACGCGCAAAAGATTGGCGATCACTTAGCTGAGCTGGGTGAATTAGCGAACCAACCTGAAGCTAACATCATCAAACTGCCAAACATCAGTGCCTCAATCCCGCAGTTAAAAGCTTGTATTTTAGAGCTGCAACAGAAAGGTTACGACATTCCAAATTATCCTGACGAGCCAAAGACTGACGAAGAAAAGTCTATCAAAGCCCGTTACGACAAGATCAAAGGCAGTGCGGTAAACCCTGTACTGCGTGAAGGTAACTCTGATCGCCGCGCGCCGCTGTCTGTGAAAAACTTCGCTAAGAAAAACCCACACTCAATGGGTAAGTGGACCAAAGAGTCTCAATCACATGTTGCTCACATGAGCGAAGGTGACTTCTACGGTAGCGAGCAGTCAGTGACTCTGGCTAACGCAGACACAGTTAACATCGTACTGTCGCAAAAAGACGGTCAAGAAGTGGTATTGAAATCTGGCCTGAAACTGCTCGCTGGTGAGATCATCGACGCGTCAGTGATGAGCAAAAAAGCCTTAGTGAGCTTCTTTGAGCGTGAAATCGCCAATGCCAAGGCTGAAAACGTGTTGTTATCACTGCACCTTAAAGCCACCATGATGAAAGTGTCTGATCCCATCATGTTCGGCCACGCAGTGAAAGTGTTCTTCAAACCCGTGTTTGATAAACATGCGTCATTATTTGCTGAGCTAGGCGTTGATGTGAACAACGGCTTTGGCGATGTATACGCCAAAATCGCTGGTTTGCCAGCCGATGTCCGTGCACAGATTGAAGCCGATATCGCTGCTGTTTATGCTGAGCGCCCAGCGCTGGCGATGGTAGATTCTGACAAAGGCATCACCAACTTACACGTACCAAGCGACATCATTATCGATGCTTCTATGCCAGCTGCCATTCGTTCATCAGGCCAAATGTGGGGCCCTGATGGCAAGTTGCACGACACTAAAGCCCTGATCCCAGACCGTTGCTACGCGGGTGTATATCAAGAAACTATCGCTTTCTGTAAAGAACACGGTGCCTTCGATCCAAGCACTATGGGCAGTGTGCCAAACGTTGGTCTGATGGCGCAAAAAGCCGAAGAATACGGTAGCCACGATAAAACCTTCGAAATCCCAGCCGATGGCCTAGTTAACGTGATTGATGCCAGTGGCAAAGTGTTAATGAGCCACAACGTTGAAGCGGGCGATATTTGGAGAATGTGCCAAGTTAAAGATGCACCAATTCGCGACTGGGTGAAATTAGCCGTACGCCGTGCACGCTTAAGCAATACTCCAGCAGTATTCTGGTTAGATGCGAATCGTGCCCACGATGCGCAGTTGATCGCTAAAGTGAAGCAATATCTGCCTGAGCATGATACTAACGGTTTAGAAATCAGCATCATGTCACCAGAAGAAGCAACACGCTTCTCATTAGTACGTATTAAGGAAGGTAAAGATACTATTTCTGTTACCGGTAACGTACTGCGTGACTATCTGACTGACTTGTTCCCAATCCTCGAACTGGGTACCAGTGCTAAGATGCTGTCTATCGTGCCATTAATGAATGGTGGCGGCCTGTTCGAAACGGGTGCGGGCGGTAGTGCGCCTAAACACGTACAACAGGTTGAAAAAGAAGGTCACTTACGTTGGGACTCTCTGGGCGAATTTCTAGCTTTAGCGGCTTCTTTAGAGCATTTAAGCCAAACTGTGGGTAATCCTAAGGCACAAGTACTGGCGGATACTTTAGATCAAGCCATCGGTCAGTTCTTAGATAGCAACAAGTCACCATCAAGACGTGTTGGAGAGCTGGATAACCGTGGTAGCCATTTCTATCTGGCGATGTACTGGGCACAAGCATTAGCCGCTCAAACCAAAGACGAGCAGTTACAAGCCCACTTTATTCCATTAGCACACGCTTTAAGCGCAAATGAGCAAGTGATTGTTGCTGAGCTAAACAATGCGCAAGGTGCACCAGTGGATTTAGGCGGTTACTATCGTTTAGACGCCGCAAAAGCGGAAAAAGCCATGCGTCCAAGTGAGACATTGAACAAGCTATTAATTGCTTAACGATTTATCGTTAACTTAGCATTCATACTGAAAGGCCTGCATTGCAGGCCTTTTTTATCACACTTAATCTTCGAGAATGCTAACAATCGCCCAATAAAAAGGCAGGGATAAATCCCTGCCTTTTAGATCATTGGCCTCACCAAACGTTATTTTGTTGGTGAAATGGCTGACGCGTGCATCCCTTTAGGCCCCTGTTCCACCTCGAATTGGACTGATTGGCCTGCTTTTAGAGTTCGATAGCCTTCCATTTCAATGGTAGAATAGTGTGCGAAAACGTCTTCACCACCTTGATCAGGGCAGATAAACCCGAATCCTTTGGCGTTGTTGAACCATTTCACAGTTCCGTTTGCCATACTTCCACTTCCTTCTGTTGTTTACTGACCAGTAAGATAGTAAAACCTGTATAGACGGGATTGTTTCACCGTCTGAGCTACAGAATGTAAGGAGTAAAAGCGGAAGTCAAGCTAAAATTAACAAAGAGGTAACAACTAATTAATTTGAAGATAGCAATTGGAAGAGGCCAACACGAGAGGCTAGTATTAAAAAATGGGTAAGACAGGAAACATAGAACACGTTGAAGAGCGTGTGGAATCTGAGTTAATGCCACCTTCGATGTATAAGGTGATCCTCAATAATGACGATTACACTCCAATGGATTTTGTGATCGAAGTGCTGCAAATCTTCTTTCGCAAGAATGAGCAGGAAGCCACAGATATCATGTTGACTATTCATCATCAGGGTAAGGGAATTTGCGGGATTTTCCCCTACGGCATTGCAGAAACTAAGGTGATACAAGTAAATCAGTTTGCAAGACAAAACCAACATCCGTTACTGTGTTCATTAGAGAAGGCTTAACAGCGCTTACTCTGTTGTCAGTTGTTAATTTTGGGGGTGCTTATGTTAAATAAAGATTTAGAGGTCACCTTGAATCTGGCGTTTCAGCAAGCCAGAGACGCGCGGCACGAATACATGACCGTAGAGCATCTGCTATTGGCTCTGATAGACAACCCTGCGGCTCAAGAAGCGCTAATCGCCTGTGGAGCGAATTTAGATAAACTCAGAGATGAAGTAGCAAGCTTTATCCAACAAACCACCCCAATCATTGCGGATATGGATGATGATAGAGAAACCCAACCCACGCTTGGGTTTCAGCGGGTGCTGCAGCGCGCGGTTTTTCATGTGCAGTCTTCTGGTCGCAATGAAGTCACCGGCGCCAATGTGCTGGTGGCTATTTTTAGCGAGCAGGAATCCCAAGCTGTGTATCTGCTGCGTCGCAGCGACATCAGTCGTTTAGATGTGGTGAACTATATTTCCCATGGCTTTTCAAAAAATGAGGACAGCGACGCCCATCAAGATCACGAACGCATCGAAGATCAAACCGAAGCGGGTGAAGAGCGTAGCATGTTGTCGCAGTTTGCGAGCAATCTAAACCAGCTTGCAAAACAAGGGATTATCGACCCACTCATCGGCCGCGATCAAGAAATTGAACGGGCAATTCAAACCCTATGCCGTCGCCGTAAAAATAACCCGCTCTTAGTGGGTGAGGCTGGCGTGGGTAAAACTGCGATTGCTGAAGGCTTAGCCTATCGAATCGTCAATAATCAAGTGCCTGAGGTGATGTCGCAGGCGACAGTTTATTCCCTCGACTTAGGCTCCTTGCTTGCTGGCACTAAATACCGTGGCGATTTTGAAAAACGTTTCAAGAGTCTGCTTAAGGAACTTAGCGCCGATAAGCACGCCATTTTATTTATCGATGAAATTCACACCATCATTGGTGCGGGCGCCGCATCGGGCGGAGTGATGGATGCATCGAACCTGCTTAAGCCGTTATTATCGAGCGGTAACTTGCGTTGCATGGGGTCGACCACCTTCCAGGAATATCAAAGCATTTTTGAGAAGGACCGTGCACTGGCGCGTCGTTTCCAGAAGGTCGATATCAATGAACCTTCAGTGGCCGAAACCACAAAAATTCTCATGGGGCTTAAGGCTAAGTACGAAGAGTACCATGGAGTGCGTTATACCCAAGCGGCGATTAATAGCGCTGCTGAGCTGTCGGCAAAACACATTAATGACCGGCATTTACCCGATAAAGCCATCGATGTGATCGATGAGGCGGGTGCGCGCATGGCCATGTTGCCACAGAGCAAACGTAAGAAAACCATCGGTCAGGCCGAGATTGAAACCATAGTGGCTAAGATTGCTCGGATCCCTGAAAAGTCTGTCTCTGCCACCGATAAAGACTTACTGCGTAATCTTGAGCGCAATCTCAAGATGGTGGTCTTTGGTCAAGATAAGGCGATTGAATCCTTAAGCTCGGCGATTCGATTATCACGTAGTGGGTTAGGTACGGATAAAAAGCCTGTGGGTAGCTTCTTATTTGCGGGCCCAACTGGGGTTGGTAAGACAGAAGTCACCAACCAGTTAGCCAGTTGCCTAGGGATGAAGCTGGTGCGCTTTGATATGTCTGAGTACATGGAAAGCCATACGGTTTCTCGCTTAATTGGTGCGCCTCCAGGTTATGTGGGCTACGACCAAGGTGGTTTACTGACCGATGCTGTGATTAAGAACCCTCATTGCGTGGTGCTGCTCGATGAAATTGAGAAGGCTCACCCTGATGTGTATAACTTATTGCTGCAAGTCATGGATAACGGCACCTTGACCGATAACAACGGTCGCAAGGCGGACTTTAGGCATGTCACCTTAGTGATGACGACAAACGCAGGTGTTCAGGAAACGATCCGTAAGTCCATTGGTTTTACTCAGCAGGATCATACCCAAGATGCCCTGTCGGAAATCAACCGGGTCTTTTCACCAGAGTTTCGTAACCGCTTAGATTCCATCATTTGGTTCAACCATTTAGACATGACCATCATTGCCAAAGTGGTGGATAAATTCTTGGTGGAATTGCAGGCACAACTGGATGCGAAACATGTGGTGCTGGAAGTCAGCGATGAAGCCAGAACCTTACTCGCCGAGAAAGGCTATGATAAGAGCATGGGCGCGCGGCCAATGGCCCGTGTGGTGACTGAGCTGATTAAACGTCCGTTAGCGGATGAGATCCTCTTCGGTGCGTTAGAACATGGCGGTATTGCCCATGTCGATGCGAAGGAAGGGGAAATCGTCATTCATACCGAACGGCATGAGAAGAGTACCAGCAAAGCGTAAATGCTTTGAAACCCAATAAAAATGGCTGCAATTGCAGCCATTTTTCTGATCTTTCGCCAACAAAAAAACCCGGCCTCGCCGGGTTTTTCAACTAAGGGTTACTATTAGCGTGCGCGGAAGACAATACGACCTTTGGTCAGATCATAAGGAGTCAACTGAACGGTAACTTTGTCACCAGTCAGAATGCGGATGTAGTTTTTGCGCATTTTGCCAGAAATGTGGGCTATCACCACATGACCATTTTCAAGCTCTACGCGGAACATTGTGTTTGGCAAGGTTTCAAGGATAGTGCCTTGCATTTCAATGTTGTCTTCTTTCGCCATTAATTAGTTATCCCATTAGCCTTCGAATATAAAAAACGGGCGTATCATGCCGCAAATTCACCTTGCTGTAAAGGGGAAGTGCCTAGCAAACTTGGGAATACTCCCAGCCTTGAGGGGTTAAAATCTGATAAGGGCGGTATAAGCGCTTGTAGGACATTTTTCGATTTGCATCAATTTGATACCCGAGATAAAGAAATTCTTTATACTGTAATTTTGCTAAGCGGCACTGGAGTAAAATGAGCAGTGAGCCAAGGGAGCGGCGTTCTTCATCGGGGTCAAAATAACTGTAAATAGCCGATAAACTATTGGGGAGCGTATCTGTCACGGCCACCGCTAAAAGTCGATTTCCATCATAGACTTCGATAAAGGTTGGCGGTAGCCAATGGCAAAATAAGAACTGCTCATACTGCGACTTACTCGGGGGAAACATGGGGCCATCGAAGTGGCGCTCACGAATGTATTTTTCATACAGGGCGTATTGAGCCTCGGTATGCTCTGAGGTAATACGCCAAGTTAAATCGCGGTTATGGGCTAAAGTGCGTTTTTGCCGTTTAGAAGGCATGAATTCATTAATCGGCAGACGAATCGGCTGACAGGCACTGCAACGAGGACAGCGTGGTTTATAAATGGCGCTGCCACTGCGGCGAAAACCTATGGCTAATAGGCGATCAAATAAAATGGGGTCGAGGGTTTCCTCTTGGATCACCAACAGTTGTTCCTGCTGTCCATCAAGATAACTGCAGGGGAAGATTTGGCTGATCCCAATGGCGATGGGCGTGTTACTCGCGTTAGAGTTCAAGAGTGACCTCACTCGGTATCCAAGCCGCTGGGTTGACGGGCTTATCCCTAAACCGAGTCAAAAGTTGAATAAAATCAGCGCGTTTGACTGGCTTGGCCCCCAAGCTCTCAAGGTGGGGATTCATCACCTGTGCGTCAATCAATTTAAAATTCATTGTGATGAGATGCTGTTGTAGCACTGCCATGGCCGCCTTTGACGCGTTGGTTTCGCGGTGGAACATGGATTCCCCACAAAAGACTTGGCCGATAGCAAGGCCATAAAGCCCGCCAATTAATCGCTCGCCGTGCCAGACTTCGATGGAATGGGCATGGCCATTATGATGTAACTCGCGGTAAGCCATTTGAATTTCATGGGTTATCCAAGTGCCGGCTTGTTTCCGCCGAGGTTGAGCGCAGCCCGCCATCACATCGGTAAAGGCATGGTTGATGGTGAATCGCCAGGGCTGTTTTTTAAATATTTGCGTAGACTGGTGCTGATATTCACTTGGCCAGGAATAAAAATGGCGCGGGGGTCGGGTGACCACCATAAGATGGGATCGTCGGCGTTAAACCAAGGAAAAATGCCATGATAATAGGCGGTTAATAAACGTTCAGGGCGAAGATCGCCGCCTATCGCCAATAAGCCGTTTGGATCGGTTAGGGCGAGTTCGGGTGAAGGAAAAGCTTCAAATTCGTGATTCAGAAAAGACAGTGAGTTCACAATTGCGTATGATTCAGTAATAGACCCTTATATTAAGTTAGCGGAAATTCGGATATGTGGAAACCTACACTAGCGAGCTTTATGTTTATTTGTGCTTTAGTGATTTCTCCCGTGCAAGCAGGCTACGATCGTAATCAGGCTGTGCCGGTCGAAAAAGTCCTCTATGGCGATATCAACTCTGTACGCAATATCACCGAAACCCAATTGATTGAAGACAGAAACCAAGGTTGGAAAACCTTTGGCGGCGCCTTAGCGGGCGGGGTGATTGGTCATCAATTTGGTGGTGGTTCAGGCCAAGATATCGCGACCGTATTGGGGGCCTTGATTGGTGCTGGTGTTGGCAATCGTTATGGCAGTGGCACTACGGTACAATCACTTAAGCTAGTGGAGCTGATGATCACTCAGGAAGATGGCACGCAAGTCATGGTGATCCAAGATTATGATCCCGGCATGGTGTTCAATGCGGGGGATAGGGTACGTGTGGTGTACCTGCAAGGTGGGGTTCGCGTTGATTTAGCCATGTGATACAGTACGAACTTAAGCGTAACTGCCTATAATCAATAAAAAAGTGTAAACGGTGATGGAATGACACGGACAGAACTAACCCAATATTTAGCCGATTTTTTGCGCGTATCGGCCTTTAAAGATTACGCCCCGAATGGGTTACAGGTTGAAGGGAAAGCTGAGATCTGCACCATAGTGACAGGTGTGACGGCGTGCCAAGCGTTAATTGATGAAGCGATTCGCCTCAAAGCCGATGCGATTTTGGTTCACCATGGCTTTTTCTGGAAGAGTGAACCTGAGGTGATCACCGGCATGAAGCAGCGGCGGATCAAAGCCTTACTCGCCCATGATATCAACCTGTTTGGCTATCACTTGCCCCTAGATGCTCACCCTATGTTGGGAAACAATGCCACACTCGGCCGTAAACTTGGGATGCTCGATGCCGAAGCGGTTGAAGATGTGGCGCAGGGACTCGTGTGGCGCGGCAAACTGGATTTACCCGTCAGTGCCAGTGAATTTGCCGCGACCTTAGGTGATGTACTTGGCAGAACGCCACTGCATATTGGTGAAAGTTCGGATGAAATCCAGCACTTAGCTTGGTGTACCGGTGGCGCTCAGGATTATATCGATATTGCCGCAAGCCTTGGGGTCGATGCGTTCATCAGTGGCGAAGTGTCCGAGCGGACGTTCCACAGCGCAGTGGAGCAGGGGATTCACTATTATGCTGCGGGTCACCATGCAACCGAGCGTTTTGGCATTGAGGCGCTGGGGCGTCATCTCGCCCGCGAGTTTAATTTAGTGCACCATTTTGTGGATATCGCTAACCCTGTCTAATGTGTTGCCTTTGTCTTATGTAAATTTTCCCTAAGTTTCAGTCAGCCTAAGTTTGAATAAGCCACAGTTTAAATAAGTCCTAGGGTCGATAGGATAAAAATGCCTAAGGTGCAGGTGAGCAGTGAGCAAACTGTGGTGAGGGCGATAATATTGGCGGCTAGGGTGGCATTTCCCCCATGGCCCGCGCCATCACATAACTTGCGGCCGCCGTGGGCGCGGCGCTCATTAAAAACACTAAGGCCAGTTCCACACCGCGATAGCCAAGTATCAAGGCTCCTAGGGTGATGAACAGTGGCGCAAAGATCAGTTTTAAGGCGGTCGAGAACCAAGTGGAATACTTTTCATGTCTGAGCGAGCCAATATCCAGTGAGCCGCCAGTACACAGCAGTGCTAAAGGGAGCGTCATATTGGCAAAGTATTGTCCAGCGTCTAGAACCATTTTAGGTACGGGGATCGCCAGCAGATAAAACAGCATGCCGAGCATAATGGCAATGATCAGCGGGTTTTTGGTGATGGTTTTAATGATCACCGCAAAGGCGCGGCGGCTCGATTCTTCTCCCCGCGGGCTTAAACAAATCACGGCTTGGATATTGTAGAGCAGTGTCATGGATGCCACATAAACGGCTGCTAAAGCAACACCCGATTCGCCATAGGCATTAGAGACATAGGCTAGGCCGATAATGGCGGTATTGGCTCTAAATCCCCCTTGAATGATGATGCCTTGATCCTTCGGCTCGGGGAAAAATCGTTTCGTCGCGTAGGTCGAGAGAATAAAAAACAGTAAGTTGGCTAATAAGCCATAACCGATTAACGGCGCACTGGCGGCAAGATCGTGGTGCGAGCTAATGATGCTGAGAAACAACAGCGCGGGCAGGGTGACATTAAAAACCAGCTTAGAGGCGACATCAATAAAGTGCTCATCAATCACCTGGGTGCGTTTAAGCATCACGCCTAAGGCTAACATTAAACAGATGGGACCGGTTATTGAAGCAGAAAACAACAACTGCTCAATGATATTGCCCATAACTTCTCCTCGAAAATTCCATAGTGCGTTGCCGCGACACAGTGCGGCTTGGCTATTACAACAGCTATTACAACAGCTATTACAACAGCTATTACAACAGCTATTCCAACAACGATTACAGCTCAGCCAGGACAGCTTAGTGATTGCGGCCTCGCGATTAACGCTTAGCCACAGGCGCGATAGTGTCCCACTGTAAGCCGCTTGTCGAGAGCGCATTCGGCTAGGCTCCCAGAAAAAGCGTAAAGGGATGTTTTTACCAATAAATAAGGCCGCATTTAATGCGGCCTTATGTCGGTTTAGCAGTAGCTTGAGTCGTGCTCTGTGTTTTACTTCACACGCATGCCAGGTTGTGCGCCTTCATGGGGTTCTAGAATCCACAAATCGCTACCACCAGGGCCTGCTGCCAGTACCATGCCTTCTGACATGCCAAAACGCATCTTACGTGGCGCAAGGTTGGCGACCATCACAGTCAACTTGCCTTCGAGATCCTCAGGCGAGTAGGCCGATTTAATGCCTGCAAATACCTGACGGGTTTCGCCGCCGATATCCAATTGCAGTTTTAACAGTTTGTCGGCTTCGGCCACATGCTCGGCTTTGACAATACGGGCAATACGCAGATCGATTTTAGCGAAATCTTCATAGTTAATGGTGTCGCTAATCGGATCGCTCGCCAATGGGCCCTTAGGCGCTTCAGGCTCGCTCGTGGCTTGCAGGTTTTCTTTAGAGTCGGCAACCATAGCGTTAACCTTGTCTAATTCAACACGTTGCATCATGGCTTTGAATGGTGCAATTTCGTGTCCTGCCATATCTTGGCCTAAGCTATCCCAA
The DNA here is from genome assembly GCF_025449215.1 of Shewanella seohaensis. Lineage (NCBI taxonomy): Bacteria > Pseudomonadati > Pseudomonadota > Gammaproteobacteria > Alteromonadales > Shewanellaceae > Shewanella > Shewanella seohaensis. Next base: position 3,226,315 of record NZ_CP104900.1, on the reverse strand, counting down.
GTTAAAGTCTGTTGGAAGAAGGCTTCAACATCCAGCGCTAAACGTGGCAACACAGGTTTTAAGTAAGTGACCAGAATACGGAACAGGTTCAGGGCGTTCGAGCACACTTGGTGCGCGGCTTCCTGTTGATCGTCTTGCTTCACTAACTGCCAAGGCGCCGCATCGGCGACAAAACCGTTGGCGATATCGGCCAGTGCCATGATTTCGCGCATCGCTTTACCGTATTCGCGGGTTTCATAAAACTCGGCGATTTGCTCTTGCTTAGCTAAAAACGCATCCGTGAGCGTGGTGTCGGCTATCTTGGCCAACTTGCCATCGAAACGCTTAGTGATAAAGCCTGCAGTACGAGACGCTAGGTTAACGAGTTTGCCCACTAAGTCTGAGTTTACGCGCTGAACGAAGTCTTCTAAATTCAGGTCGAGATCGTCGATACGGCTGCTCAGCTTGGCGGCGTAGTAGTAGCGTAAGTATTCAGGATCTAAGTGGTCTAAATAGGTGCGCGCCTTAATAAAGGTACCCTTAGATTTAGACATCTTAGCGCCGTTCACTGTCACATAACCGTGGGCGTAGACACTGTTAGGTTGACGGTAGCCTGAGCCATGGAGCATGGCCGGCCAGAATAGGCTGTGGAAGTAAACGATATCTTTACCGATAAAGTGGTAAACTTCGGCCTTAGAATCCTTGGCCCAAAATTCGTCAAAACTCAGCTCTGGGCGTTTGTCACAGAGGTTTTTGAATGAGCCCATGTAGCCGATAGGCGCATCTAACCACACGTAGAAGTATTTGCCTGGAGCATCTGGGATCTCAAAACCAAAGTAAGGCGCATCACGGGTGATGTCCCATTGCTGCAGACCCTGTTCGAACCATTCATCGAGCTTGTTGGCCATTTCGGTTTGCAGTGCACCCGAGCGAGTCCACTCTTTGAGCATGTCTTCGAAGGCGGGTAAATCGAAGAAGAAGTGCTCAGTGTCCTTCATCACTGGCGTTGCGCCAGAGACGGCCGACTTAGGGTTAATCAGCTCAGTTGGGCTGTAAGTTGCGCCGCAGGCATCGCAGTTGTCGCCGTATTGATCCGGTGATTTACACTTAGGGCAGGTGCCTTTTACGAAGCGGTCTGGCAGGAACATCGACTTTTCAGGGTCAAATAATTGCGAAATGCTCTTGCTCTTGATATAGCCGTTAGCACGCAGTTTTAAGTAAATATCGCTCGCCAGCACGCGGTTTTCTTCACTGTGGGTGCTGTGATAATTATCGAAGGCGATATTAAAATCGGCGAAATCCTGCTGATGCTCTTTGTTGACTTGCGCGATCATTTCTTCAGGCGCCATGCCTAATTGCTGCGCCTTAAGCATAATCGGTGTGCCGTGGGCGTCATCGGCACAAATATAGTGGCACTCATGTCCACGAAGCTTTTGATAACGGGACCAGATATCCGTCTGGATGTATTCCAGCATGTGACCTAAATGAATCGGTCCGTTCGCGTAGGGAAGTGCGCTGGTCACGAGAATTTTACGTTGTGAAGTTGCCATCTTGTCTCAAATATCGTGGTGGGCCAAAAATAATGGTAGAGATACTAACCGATTACAGGATGATTTTCATCAAAACCTGAGTCGATTGGGTTAAATCTGCGCTAATGTTTTTGTCATTATCTGGTACACTTGGGCAAATTTATTGGTGGGGGTAATTCTTTTGTCTTCAACTCAAACTGATTATCGTTTAAGTGACGATCTTCTCGGGCCCGTTCTGGCCATTCTCGATGCATATATCGACCCGTATTTAGCGAAGGGGTTAGTGAGCGCAGGATGCGTGAATAAATTGGCGATTGAAGGTAAGCGTTTGCAGCTTGGCTTAGTCTATCCATACCCTTGCATGACGCAATATCGTGATACTGTCATGGCAATCACCAACAAACTCGCGGTGCTGGATGCCATCGACGAAGTTGAGTGCGAAATCGATTTCCAACCAAAAGTGTATTCGGCGATTGCCTCTATTGCACCGATTGCCAATGTGAAGCAAGTGATTGCGGTCGCGTCTGGCAAAGGCGGTGTGGGTAAATCGACTACAGCGGTTAACCTTGCCTTAGCTCTGGCAGCAGAAGGTGCCCAGGTCGGTATTTTAGATGCCGATATTTATGGTCCTTCCGTCCCATTAATGCTCGGGATCCCCAATTTCAGACCCGTTTCCCTCGATGGTAAACACATGAGCGCCGCCAGTGCCCATGGGATTGCCGCTCAATCAATTGGTTTTATGTTAAGTGGAGATGAAGCCGCAGTATGGCGTGGTCCTATGGCGGCGGGCGCGCTTGCGCAGCTGCTCAATGAAACCCAGTGGCCTGAACTCGATTATCTGGTGGTCGACATGCCGCCAGGGACGGGGGATATTCAATTGACCCTGTCACAAAAAGTGCCTGTCAGCGGCGCTGTGATTGTGACTACCCCGCAGGACATCGCACTGGCCGATGCCAAGAAAGGCATCACCATGTTCCAGAAGGTGAATATCCCCGTCCTCGGGATTGTTGAGAATATGAGTTTCCATTTATGCCCCGAGTGTGGTCATAAAGAACACCCATTTGGTACGCACGGTGGCAGTAAAATGGCCGAGCGTTATCAAGTTCCACTGTTAGGCGCCTTGCCGCTGCACATCAATATCCGTGAAGCCATGGATGTGGGTGCGCCGACGGTTGTGGCCGAGCCTGACAGTGAAGTGGCAGCACTTTATCGGGAAATTGCCCGTAAAGTGGGCGCCGAATTGGCTCTCAAACAGAGTCAAAAAACAGTTTCTATTAGCGTATCAGATGACGAGTAAGGTTTAAGGGTATGAATTCTCAGCAGTGTGTCATTATTGCAATTGCTGGCGCGTCAGCATCGGGCAAGAGTTTAATTGCCAAGACGATTTTTGACGAACTTCGCCGCGATTTAGGCACAGATCAGATTGGGGTAATTAACGAAGACGCGTACTATCGCGATCAGAGTCATTTATCCATGGATGAGCGTGTGTTAACAAACTACGACCATCCCAAAGCGTTAGACCATCAGCTGCTATGCACGCACTTGCAGTTGCTAAAGTCTGGCGAAGCTGTTGATATTCCTTGCTATAGCTATACCGAACATACGCGTATGGCCGAAACCGTAAAAATGACGCCGAAAAAAGTGATCATTTTAGAAGGCATTCTGCTGTTAACAGACCCTAAATTACGTGAATTGATGGATGCGAGCGTATTTATGGATACGCCGCTGGACATTTGCTTCCTGCGCCGCTTAACCCGCGACGTGGCCGAGCGTGGCCGTACAATGGAATCGGTGATTTCACAGTACAAGAAGACAGTGCGTCCTATGTTCCTGCAATTTATTGAACCTTCAAAACAATACGCTGATATTATCGTGCCTCGCGGCGGTAAAAACCGCATCGCGACCGATATTTTGAAGACTCGTATTCAACATCTACTGGCAAAATAACGACTAAAACTCAGGGAGTAAAAGGCAAGATGCGCTTAACCGATATCGAAATTGAACAGGCCCTTGATAACGGCACGATTGTGATTGAACCACGCCCAAGCAACGATGCGATTTCTGGTGTGAGTGTCGATGTGCGATTAGGGGGCAATTTCGCGTCTTTAAAGATCATACCGCGCCTTTTATCGACCTGAGTGGTCCGAGTACGGAAGTGCAGGCGGCGCTTGATCGGGTGATGAGCGAAATCATCGAAATCCCTGACGGCGAAGCCTTCTTCCTACATCCCGGTGAATTGGCGCTCGCCGTGACCTATGAAAGTGTGACGTTGCCTGCCGATATCGTCGGTTGGCTCGATGGCCGCTCTTCACTGGCGCGTTTAGGCCTGATGGTGCACGTCACTGCGCACCGAATTGATCCGGGTTGGCAGGGTAAAATTGTGCTCGAGTTTTATAACAGTGGTAAGTTGCCTTTAGCGCTGCGTCCACGGATGACCATTGGTGCGTTAAACTTTGAACGGTTAAGTGGCCCAGTGGCGCGTCCTTACAACAAGCGTAAAAACGCGAAATATAAAGATCAGCAAGATGCGGTCGCCAGCCGTATCAGTCAGGACTAATACCCTTGATTTGGGTTAATGGGGTATCACAGGCAAGCATTGCTCCCATGGACAGAGGGCTTGCCTATGGTGATGGCCTATTTGCCACGATGCGAACCGATGCGCATGGCATTTTGTTTTTTGAGCAGCACCAGGCCCGTCTCACGGCAGGCGCTGCTCGGCTCGGGTTTGACTGGCAAATGAGTCAAGCCCTAAGCCAACAGCTCGATACTCTCGCCAAGCAATACCCACAGCACTGTATTAAATTGATGCTCACACGGGGCGTGGGTGGCCGTGGCTATGCGCCGCCGGAGCAGGTTCACGTCACTGAAGTCGTCTCAGTTCATCCTATTCCTGCCCAATATGCCTTGTGGCAGCAACAGGGCATTCGCCTTACGACGTCAGCGATCCAATTAGGTCATCAACCCTTGTTGGCGGGCATAAAGCACCTTAATCGCCTCGAGCAAGTGTTGATCAAATCCCAGCCCTTACCACAAGGTTTTGATGATTGGTTAGTGCTGGATTGCACTGGGCAGGTGATAGAGTCTTCGATGGCGAATATCTTTTTTGTCACAGGCAATCAAGTGATTACCCCATCGTTGGCGTACTGTGGCGTCGCGGGTGTGATGCGCGAACAAGTTATGTTAGCCTTACTTGCACAGCAGATGAATATCGATTGTTTGCCGTTTGGCGCCGAGCGTTTAGTGGAGTTTGACTCGGCATTTATCACTAACAGCGTCTTAGGCGTAGTGGATGTGCTGGCGATTGACTCGCGCACTTTTACTCCTTCTCCTTTGACTGCAGATCTTAGACAAACACTTTCACTCTCACTATGAAAAAATCATTCTGATCGCAAGTTCTACTTTGTTGACCTTGCTGACCTTAGCTTGTTTGGTTGGTTATTGGGGCTATCGAACGATTATTGATTACAGCCAAACCCCCTTAGTGCTAACCGAAGCCAAAGAATTAACCATTGCCCGTGGCACCAGCGTGCACCAGTTGGCCCAACAGTTAGAAACCGATGGTGTTATCCAAGACAAATGGAAACTCAAATGGTTACTGAGATTGCGCCCAGAGCTGGCGAAGATCCGTACCGGTCTTTATGAGATGTCTCCTTCGCAGTCGATTGCCGACTTACTCAACGATTTAGTGAATGGCAAGGTGAAAACCTTCAGCCTGACCTTAGTCGAAGGCAAAACCATTGCCGAGTGGGAACAACAACTCGCGAGTGCGCCGCACTTACAGTTGTCTCCCGAAGTCTTTAGTGCGGTATTGATGGAGCAGGGCGATGATTCGGCGCTGCCTGAGGGTAAGTTCTTCCCCGATACTTACCATTACACTGCCGATAGCGATGCTAAGACGCTGCTCACCCAAAGTTATAAGATGATGGAGCAGGAGCTTGCCAAAGCATGGGCGGAGCGTGTGCCCGGTTTACCACTTAAATCGCCTTACCAGATGCTGATCTTGGCATCGATTGTTGAGAAAGAAACTGGCCAAGCCTTTGAGCGCGATCAAATCGCCGGCGTCTTTATCAATCGACTTAATCTGGGGATGAAGCTGCAAACCGATCCCACGGTGATTTATGGCATGGGTGACAGATTTAAAGGCAATATCACCCGTAAAGATTTAGTCGAAGAGACGCCGTTTAATACCTATAGGATTTTCGGCTTACCGCCAACACCGATTGCGGCACCGAGCAAGGCCTCATTACAGGCGGTGTCTAAGCCTGCCAAGGTCAGTTATTTGTATTTTGTGTCGCGCAACGATGGCACCCATGTGTTTTCCACCACCTTGGAAGAGCATAACCGCGCCGTCGATATTTATCAGAGAAAGAAAAAATGACCCAAGCATCCGCCAAATTCATCGTTGTTGAAGGACTGGAAGGCGCAGGCAAATCGAGTGCGATTGCCCTTATTCGCGATTTTATTGAAAAGCACACCGGCCTCGCACCCGTGTGCACCCGCGAGCCAGGCGGTACGCCGCTGGCCGAGCGCATTCGTGACTTAGTGAAAATTGCCGACCCAGGCGATCCTCTGTGTGATGAGTCCGAATGTTTATTGATCTACGCCGCCAGAGCTCAGCTCGTCGCCAATGTGATCAAACCTGCGCTGGCAGAAGGCAAGTGGGTGTTAGGGGATAGGCATAATTTGTCCTCCTTAGCTTACCAAGGCGGTGGACGCGGCTTAATGCCCTTAGTCGAAGCCGTGAGTAACGCGACGCTCAAAGGCTTTAAACCCGATTTAACCCTATATCTTGACCTTGATCCTAAGCTTGGATTGCAGCGCGCAGCAAAGCGGGGCGAGCTTGATAGAATCGAGCAACAAGCCATCGACTTTTTTGAACGGGCGCGCGCAACTTACCTCAAGCTTGCCAGCGAAGATGAGCAGATTGTCGTCATCGATGCCAGCCAAACCATGGCCGAAGTGCATAAAGATATTCTGGCCGTGTTACAGGCGATGGCATGGTAACGCAAAGCGGATTTGATGTATTAACCCTGCCTTGGCTCGATGCGCCAAGACAGGCGTTTTTAACCCAGTTACAAACCCAAAAAGTCCCCCACGCGCAACTCGTGGGTATCGATTCCGCCTATGGCGGTGAACTCTTGAGTATGTTTATGGCGCGCGCCGCCATGTGCTCACAACCCACTGCCACTGGCGGATGCGGTTTTTGTAAGTCCTGCCAGTTATTTGATGCGGGTAATCACCCCGATTTTTATCAAATTGAGGCCGATGGTCATCAAATTAAAGTCGACCAAATCCGTGAGCTGTGTACTCGCCTGAGTGCAACCGCCCAGCAGAGTGGTCGACGTGTCGCTATTATTCACCATAGCGAGCGCTTGAACTCAGCCTCCGCCAATGCGTTACTCAAGACGCTCGAAGAGCCGGGCAAAGACACTTTACTGCTATTACATTCCGATACGCCCGCGCGTTTAATGGCAACGATCAGCAGTCGCTGCCAACGGCTTCCCTTTGTGGTGCCGTCTAAGATGTTGATCAAAGACTGGTTAATTCAGCACTGTCAGATCCAAGAGGATGTGACTTGGTGTTTAAGTGTGGTTGGCGGCCCATTAAAGTTGGCCGAAAGTTTGCAGACAGATGGGACACAACCGAGTCGCTATCAAACTTTGTTAGGTTTTCGCAAAGATTGGGCGCAAAGTTTGTCGTCAGGCCATCTGTGTGCTAGTTTGTTAACGATAAGTGAACAACAAATCATTGATGCTCTTAAGGTTTTATACTTACTCCTGAGACAAATTTTATTGAAGTACGGCGACCAAGATGCGTTTGTGCAAGCGCAAATAGGGAACTTGGCGGCGAAAATCATGGGAATGTGTCATAGCTTAAGTGCAATGCCGAGTGTCAATTATTTAGGCTTGTGTCAAAGTTATGTCTTAGAATATAGAGAAATAACAAATAAGTAACATGCCATGGTCGATCTTGTCGTAAATTTTGATACCTTACATCAGCTTTACCGCGCCTATATGCCGTTTATCAAACCGGCAGGGCTGTTTGTCGCCACCGGAGAAACCCATTACCTCGGTGAGACGTTAACCATCGCCTATCGTTTACCCGGCGCGACCACCTCCAACGAGTTTCGTGGCGTGGTTGTGTGGATTAATCCGCTGGGCGCATCGGGCGGCCGCCCCGTGGGGATTGGGATTAAAATCGTTTCTGATCCCGACAGCCATAAACACCATATCGAAAAATTGTTATCCCGAGAGCTCGCTTCGGGCGACTTAACTTGCACTATGTAATTTCTATTGTGGTTAGCTAGGGCCTACACTGAGTATTTAACCTGAACTCGGGGTAACGAGTGTCGAAAATCTAAATTTAACAATCCACGCAAACCCAGTAACGTATTGTTTTTAAAGGTTTGCAATCTTTTTGACTGAATGCGCAGATTTTTGCGCATATCAAGGCGCTCTGTCGTACGCCATAGCGAGCTATGGTTAGACAGAGCAACGCAGAGAGGCCCGAAAAGATGCCTATTCAGCGACTCTACTTATCCCGAGCTCAGGTTATTTAGTGCTGAGTGATGCCTTAGCGGAATTTGACCTCGATCCCATCGCTGAGTATCCTTGTGCTCCTTTTTTGTTTCTCTGTGTGGAAATTGCTGTGCTTATCGATTCACATTGCCATCTCGATCGCCTGAAAGCGGCGCCCGATCAACAAACCTTAGAACTCATCCTCGCCAACGCAAAGGCGCGCGGTGTCGACTATATGCTCTGTGTCAATGTGCGCCAGCAGGGATTCGAGTCGATGCGTGACAAGGTTGCTGCTTTCGAGCAAGTGTTTTTGTCTTCGGGCGTGCATCCGCTGGATGTGAAAGACGGCCTCGATGTTGAGCAAATTCGCCGTTTCGCGATGGATCCGAAAGTGGTGGCTATTGGTGAAACCGGCTTAGATTATTTTTATGCCGATGAAACTAAAGCCCTGCAACAACAATGTTTTGAGCAACAAATAGCCTTGGCGGTTGAAGTCAATAAGCCGCTGATTGTGCATACCCGTGATGCCCGAGAAGACACCATCAACATGCTCAAAGCGGGGCAGGCGGACAAAGTCGGTGGCGTGTTGCATTGTTTTACGGAAAACTGGGAAATGGCCAAGGCGGCAATTGATTTAGGTTTTTATATTTCCGTTTCAGGCATTGTGACCTTTAAAAATGCCGGTGAGTTAAGAACCGTGATCCGCAAAGTGCCGAAAGAGCGTTTATTGGTGGAAACCGATTCGCCTTATCTTGCGCCTATTCCACACCGTGGACAGGAGAATCAACCTGCCTATGTGCGTGATGTGGCCGAGTTTGTGGCAGAACTGCGCGGAGAACGTTACGAAGATCTTGCCGAGTACACCAGTGAGAACTTCTTTAATTTGTTTAAGGATGCAGCCCGTTTAATCGGCCGATAAGACGTGTAGCATTTGCTTGAGTCCGCAAAGACTAAGCCTTGACTTACGCGTTGTGAGTAAAGTGCTAGTCGGTGAAGTTTGCCCCATAAATAAAAGCTGAACTCGATTAGGCGTAAGCCCATAAAAAAGGCCCAAAACGATTCCAACTGTTTGGGCCTAGGGGAATGGCTCGTTGAAGAGCCGTGCGCTACAGATGAAAGCGCCATGCAGTGCGCTTTACAATAGACTCAGTGTAGTTGAGTTTAGTGTGAGTGACACTTTCTCTATTCCCTTTTTAGGTTATTTCTCGCTAAAAAATGGTCGATTTATAACCATTATGCCTGCGGTGGTAGCAATAACACTTTATCTTTTACTAAGTCTCTGGGCAGGCTGTTTTTTAATTTATTGCCTAAATGTTTAGCCATGCCTAAGGGCGCGCCGCCATAACAGACAATCACTTCACCTTGAGCCTTACCTGTCGTATCGAGGGGAATATCTCGTCCCATCAAATACTCTTTCGCTTGCTCATCGCTAACGTCGACGACTTTAGCGCCGTTTGTCGCCCCCGAGGTAAGTGCTTTTCCCGCAAGCGCAATAATGGCTTCATGACGGACTTTAAAGCCATGTTTACTGTGGTCGGCCAGCTTAACCCCAATCCGCTGAAAGCGCATTTTGCCAATAAAATCTTTAAACTCATGGGGAAAGAGCCAAAACTCATCGTCGCGCACCATAATGAGATCATCGGGCAGTTCGATACCCAAATCATCGGCAAAATAGGCTTGAATGGCTTTGGCTTGTTTGGCACTTGCCTCCGTAAAGGGGAAATTCTTTTGCAATTTAGGCTCAGGTTGCAGGCGCGGCACCGAGCGGGTTTTAGTCAACTTCGCGACAAAAAAGCCTTCACTGTCGTAAATTTGCGGCCAAACGTGCAAAAAGCCTTCTGGCGTAGTGGCTTTTTCGGCGCCATCAAACAGTTGGCTTAAGGATTCAAATTGCACCGCATCGCCATAGGTTTGCTGTAAATATTCGCACACGCCTTGGTTTTCGTGCCGATTAAGGGTGCAAGTGGAATACACCAAACTGCCACCCGGTTTTAACGCCAAAAATGCAGATTCGATTAACGCTTTTTGGGTTTCGCTAATTTCGATCACCTCATCGAGGGACCAAGATTTTAACGCGTCCGCATCTTTACGGACTGTGCCTTCACCGCCGCAGGGGGCATCAATCAATACCGCATCAAAACTTTCATACAGATACTCGCCAAATACCCGTCCATCGAAGTGAGTCAGGGCGCAGTGACAGGCCCCCATGCGCAGCACATTGGCATGGAGCACTTTGACGCGGCTAGCGGAATATTCATTGGCGACTAATAAGCCTTGATTATTCATTAACGCTGCCATTTGCGTGGTTTTAGAGCCGGGCGCCGAAGCTAAATCTAATACACATTGCCAATTCGCATTCGGGGTAAATAGCGCAGTGGGGGGCAACATGGAGCTGGCTTCTTGGATATAGAACAATCCCTGAATATGCTCTAGGGCGTTGCCGAGCTGCTCTTCTTCATCGTAGCTTATCCAGAAACCATCCTCACACCAGGGAATGGGTTCAAAGGTCCATCCCTTAGGCTGCATTAATTGCTTAAAGTCTTCACTGCTGATCTTTAAGGTGTTGACGCGAATCGAGCGGCGTAGTGGTCTCGAACAGGCTGCGATAAAGTCATCCATTGAGAGATGGGCAGGCAGTTCTTGGGCAATAGTATTGATAAAATTTTGATTTAATTGAACCATAACGGGATTAGGCAGTGTATCAACTGCGGCAAGTATATCATAATCCCTTACTGGGCTGGGATTTTCTCCCTTGGCTTTTGCCATCAAAAACCGGTTATCACAGCAACATAAAGAAAAAGCATGGATAAAAATAAGGAAGCGGCAGAGTGCTAAATCGGGTGTGGTTAGTGTTTTTCCTCACATCGCTGCTGGCGATGGCGGTACAGCTTTTTAATGGGCATATTGAGGTGCTTGCCAACGCGGTAGAGGCCATGTTTGCCAGCGCTAAACTCGCTGCTGAAATCGCCCTAGGCTTAGTGGGCGTTTTGTCCCTGTGGATGGGATTAATGCGAATTGGTGAAAAGGCAGGCGTTGTTGGGGCGATTGCCTTTGTGTTTGAGCCGCTGCTGCGCCGATTAATGCCCGAAGTGCCCAAGGGGCACCCCGCATTTGGCAGTATGACGATGAACTTAACGGCCAACGTGTTTGGGTTGGATAATGCCGCCACGCCATTGGGGCTAAAGGCAATGCAGGATTTGCAGAGTCTTAATCCGGTCAAAACTGTCGCAACCAATGCACAAATTCTATTTTTAGTGCTCAATACCTCCTCGGTGACCTTAGTTCCTGTCACGGTATTTTTGTACCGTGCCCAGCAGGCGCCGCTGCACCTGCAGACATTTTTTTACCGATTCTGCTCGCCACGTCTGCCTCAACCTTAGCGGGGCTTTTGATCGTCGCTGTTGTGCAGCGGCTTTCACTGCTCAATGCCGTGGTCCTCGGATATGGCGCGGTGCTGCTGTCGGCATTAGTCGCCAGTGGTTTTTATTTGATGACCTTAACGGCAGACGCGATTGGCACAGTGTCGACTGCCTTGGGCAACGGGATATTGCTACTGTTAGTCTTCAGTTTTGTGCTGGTGGCGGGCATGCGAAAAGTGGCGATTTATGATGAGTTTATCGAAGGCGCTAAGGCGGGGTTTAACCAATCGATTCAACTGATCCCGTACCTGTTAGCTATGCTGCTGGCGATTGGCTTACTCAGGGCATCGGGTGCGTTGGATTACCTGCTGCAACTGATTGCGAGTGGCGTGAGTCTTTTCGGGTTTGATACCCGTTTTGTCGATGCAATGCCAACCGCATTAATGAAGCCTTTTAGCGGGTCAGGCGCGCGGGCCATGATGCTCGAAACTATGACGCACCACGGTGTGGACTCCTTTGCGGGGCGCTTGGCAGCGATTTTCCAAGGGAGTACTGAAACGACTTTTTATGTGCTGGCCGTTTACTTTGGCTCTGTTGGGATCCGTCACGGGCGTCATGCGCTCGCCTGTGGTTTAACGGCTGATTTTGCAGGGATCTGCGCCGCGATTGCGGTCTGTTATTGGTTCTATGGCTAAGAATATGATGGCGAAAGGCTGATTGAGAGCGATGCAAACAGTCGCTTTAGCGGATAAAAATCAGGCGCATTAGAGTTTATCTAATGCGCCTGATTGTTAAATGATACTAAGCTTGCGGGACTGATTATCACGCAAACACACGGATTATAACTTAATCAGTGCACCATTACTTGCAATCTTGAATTCTATATTTTCTTTGAAATCAACCACCTTTGCAGGAAGATTTCCCCCACTATCAATGACCAACTCCATTAATGTGGAAGAAATATAATAATTAAGATCTTCTTTCTTAAAGAAGGTTTTAGCGACTAACTTGGGCTCGCCTGAATCATGCCGGATTACCGCCAAATGAGAAGCTGAATGGCGCTTAAACCCGGGAGGAATATAGATACTTCCTTGCTCACAATACTCTTGGATTAATTTTGAGTACTTTCCTTTCATGACTCACCTAAAGTTAAAACAGTTCCTTCACTAATGTTCCGTAATACAGGCCCTGAATGAAGGCCTTAGCAAAATGGATTTGCTACTGGGCTGGAGCCCATTCCTGCCATTCGCTCTGGGCTTTGTGCTGCAATGGGATCACTGTGCCTTGGTTTAAGCGATTACCTGCTTGCGTCGTTTCCTTAGTAGCGACATTAATGCCACCCGCTAATAGGGTTTCGAGCGAACCGGCTTCAATTTGTGCACCAGAGAAAATCCCCACGTCTACTTTAATGCCCGAAGCGTCCCAAAACTGACTGCTCTGATTCACTAAGTGACTGTACTGCGGCTCAATATGCGCTTGCATTAGCACACTGTTGCCTTGAGACGACAGGCTATAACCATCGATTTGGCCGACTTTAATGCCACGGAAGAAGATAGGCGTACCGACTTTCATTGAGCCTAGGTTGCTATCTTCTAAGGTAAATTTAAGTGCATCTTCGGCTACGTTGGCATAGCTGCTCTCAACCAATTTGGCCTGGAATTGACTCGCCTTTTGGTTGCTCTTACCCGGTAACACACCAATATAAGGCCCAGTGATTAAGGTTTCTGGCGCTTTGATCCCCGCTAAGGAGATTTGCGCATCAACCATATGGTACTCAGTATCACTGCGGCTGAAGTGCTCGGCATAGTCGCCATAGAGATAGGCGGTGGCCGTGAGGGTGGTTAAGTCGGCATTGAGCTTAACTTGCGTCACTTCACCCACCTGATGACCTTGATAACGAATGGCGGCCTTGGCAGCCAATTTCGCCGAGGCGGGTAAGGTGAGTTTGATGGCTTGAGCCTGCGCTAAGGCGAGCTGTTTACTTTCATATAGTTTAAGTGTTGCATTAGGCTCACTCGTTGAACTATCCAACAAACCTAAGCTGATGCTGCCCTTTAACGCACCCTGAAGTGGCGCGACGGCGACATCAATACCCGCAAGACTGGCACTGACATCCACGGCACTATTGCGCCAAAACACTTTAGGTTTTTGCACTAAGGGTTGGAACTGCTTATCGATAGCGATTTTAATCGCAAAGTCTTCGGTTTTACTCTGCCAGTTGACCGACTCCACACTGCCGATTTGCATTTTTTTATAGTAAATCGGTGAGCCTTGGCTGACATCTGCGCCATCTACGCTGGTGAGGGTAAAGTACAGACGTTGTTGCCGAGCAAAAAACTGTTTTGCTTCATCCATTGAGCTAAAGAGTGACAGGCGAGTATTCGCCGCAAGCGGGGTGTCGCTGGTTCCTGGGATAAGACTTACAGCCCCTTTGGTGAGGGTCGCCATATCGCGGGTTTTCACCGACACCCCATCGAGTGAGGCATCGATACTCAGCGCCGACTCGGGGATAAAATAGCTATCACTGCGAACTAAGCTAGCAAACTCAGGCTGCAGCTCGAGTTGATATTCAACGGCCGACAGATCTTTAGTTAATTTCACCGCCAGCACCTGACCGATAGGTAGCTGCTTATAACGCACTTCAGCACCTGCGGTGAGGCCCATGTTTTCTGTGGAGGTGATAGTGAGCTGACGTTTTTTGGCCTTCAATAGATCGGGCGCCGATTCTTGCAGGGCAAAACTGCTTGGCAGCGCCGTATTGGCATTGGTACCGGGTAAGAAGTTAATTACGCTTCCCGTGAGTAAACGCTCGGGGTTTTTGATCCCAGAGAGCGAAATATCGGCGCCTTCAAGCCAAAACAGCCCGTCACTGGTTAACAGGTTGGCGTATTCAGGCTCAAATTTTGCCACCGCAGTCACGCCGGTTGCCGTGAGTTGTTTGCTCTGCAGAGTGCCAATGGTGATGCCGCGATACATAATGCGAGTGCCTTTATCAATCGCATTGCCATCGGTCATGGTCAGGCTCACTTCAATTCCGCCAAGGGCGCTGGTTTCGGAATCGTAGAGGGCAAAACTGTCACCATTTTGTGCCGCAGGCGCTTTATCATCGGAGCTGAAACTCACGCCGCCCGCCAGAATGGAAGCTAAGCTCTCAGTGTTGACTTTAATGCCCGCTAAACTGGCGTCGACTTTTACGCCGGAAACGTTCCAAAAGTGAGAGTTTTTCTTCACTAAACGCGCATATTGCTCTTGGATAAAGGCGCTGATAATGACTCTGGCATTGCCATCTAAACGATAGCTAACTACGCTGCCGACGGGGATCTGACGAAAGAACACTGGCGAACCCACGTCTAACGAGCCGAGCTTATCGGCCGTCAGTTCGATCATTACCCCTTCTGAGCCCACCTGCATCGGTGGCGGTTGACGCTCAGCCTCGAAGAAGGTGGCGGTATTGCCTTTACCGGGTTGAATTGCGATATAGTTACCCGAAAACAGCGCATCTAAGCCTTCAACACCCGTAATGCTGGCTTTTGGGGTGACTAACCAAAAGAGGGTTTCTTTATTTAAGAAAGGCTTAGCGCGATAGTCCATCATGACTTTGACGTTTACGCCCTTAAGATCCTCGTCGATACCAATGTCTTTTACCTTACCGACAGTAAGACCTTGGTATTTGACTAGGGTTTTGCCCACATCGATCCCCGTGGCACTGGGGAAGTGGATCTGAATTTCAATGCCCGATTCTTTGATGCTCTTAATGCCCAGCCATGCGCCGAGTGCGAGCGCCACTATCGGGAGCAGCCAAATCGGCGAAAAGAGTTTTTTCTTCACAACTTTTGGCGATTCAATTTGTGTCATCTTGAGGTTCCAATCGATCCCAGAGTAAACGAGTGTCTAAAACTTTTGCGGCAAGTTGAGTCAGTAAAATCACCAATGCAAACGCCGTGGCCGCAGGTGCAGGCTTTGCATCGAGTAATTGCCCCATATTGACGAGGGCAACCGTCAAGGAGATCACAAACAAATCGAGCATTGACCAGCGGCCAATCCACTCAATCACATGAAATCCCACCATGAGTTTCTTTTTCGAAATCGGCAGATTAAAACTGATGGCACAGAGGTAAGTGGCCAAACCGATAATTTTCACCCAAGGCACTAAAATACTGGCAATAAATACAATAATGGCGATGGGCAACATATCCGAATGCACCAAATGGATAATCCCCGAAAAAATCGTATCGTGGCGCACTTGCCCTTGATTGGTGAGCATTGTAATAGGGTAGAGGTTGGCGGGAACCAACAAAATGGCGGCGGTGATCAGCAGCGCCCAACTTTTTTGTAAGCTGCTGTGATCACGGACATGGAGTTCGGCCTCGCAGCGGCTGCAGTGACTATTCTCACTGTTATTGAGCTGCCGGCACACTCGGCACAGGCACAGGCCTAAGTCTTTTCCCTGTTGCTGCATCTTAGTGTCGCTCCTGCATGAGAAGACTCCACATATGCTCAATATCGTATTCACGCTGCAAAAACAGAGTGACTACAAAAAGCATGGTGAAGCAGAAGGTGCCCATACCGAAGTAAATATCCGAGAAATCAGATAACTGAAATGATGACACCAAAAAGCTAATCACATAAATCTCCAGCATGGTGAGCTGGGATAGCAGCCCTTGCAGCTTTAATAACTGTTTGAGGCTGCGACGCCAAAATGGACTGCCAAGTCCCCATTTGACGATCAAAATCTGGCTGAGGATCGACAGAATCAATAATCCTGGGCCAATCACGGCGGCGGCGAGCACGGCTAATCCCACGACCCAATAACCTTGGTCGAATACCGCAAAGGCGCCCTGAAACACTGTAGTAGTACGAATGCTGCCCAAAAAGTGGATTTCGAGTACCGGAAAAAAATTGGCGGGAAAATAGAACACCAGCGCGGTAATACACAGCGCTAACATGCCGTTTACCGAGCAGTATGGTGTGTCATAAAGTGCGGTGCTGCAGCGCGGGCATAACGCCCTAACACCCGTAGGTAAGGCGCGCTTTCGAACGGCTAAGTCGCAGGAACGACAGAGGATTACAGAGTTTTCTGCTGTATTTTCATGCATATAAAAATATTAAATTAGCCCCAAAGCCATTGAGAGAGCAAATAATCCGCAATAAAACCATATTACAGGGTGAGATAGCACATTGCTTGACCCATCTCGACAACGAAAAGCGTACTCATAATACCAGAATAATCAGAACACTTGCATCACTAGTTCACTTTATGTCATCCTGATTACTGTATATAAAAACAGTGCGAGGGCAGTCATGGCAGTTATTACACAGTTTGTCGTGGTAAGAGAAGGGGTGGAGAAGATGACATTTACATCGAAAAAGGAGGCTGACGCCTACGATAAGATGCTCGACATCGCCGATAACCTCATTCCATTTATTCAAAAAGCGCAGCTCGGAATTGATGAAACCGTGAGCGAACAGCTCGCATTCTATTTTGCTAACAATAAAGATGAGCTGACAAACTTGCTTAAAGGCGTGGTTCAAGTTAATAGTACGCCATCAAAACAAAATGCAGCGAAAAAAGCGCCTAAGAAGGACGACGCTGCCGAATAATTTTTTAGGAAGTCTATGAAACCGCAATTTTATGAGTCACTGAATCGTCAAGCGCTGGCCTTACTCGAGGGCGAGGATGATTTAGTGGCTGCCATGGCTAACTTTTCTGCTTTGCTAAACGATAACTTAACCGAACTGAACTGGGTGGGTTTTTACGTGATGCGTGGCGAACAGCTGGTGTTGGGTCCTTTCCAAGGCAAAGTGGCCTGTACCCGTATTCCAATGGGTAAGGGCGTGTGCGGTACCGCCGCACAAACCAATCAGACGCAGCGCGTCGCCGATGTGCATCAATTTGATGGTCATATCGCCTGCGATTCGGCCAGTAATTCTGAAATTGTTATCCCAGTCCGCGCCGATGGTAAGGTTGTGGCCGTGCTGGATATCGATAGTCCTATTTTTGACCGCTTCGATGAAGAAGACCAAAAGGGCTTGGAATTATTGGTAAAAAGCTTCGAAAACTGCCTATTTGCTTAATTTGCGTACAATAACGCATAATTCATAGTCGCAATCGGTGGCGTGCGCCTTATAATAGCGCATGCACTGATAAGGCTTATTTTGAGTACTGCCGAAATAAGCCTGATAGGTTCAGCCGTGAAAAATTGTTAACTTATATTTTTTAACTTTAGTTAACTCGGCGAGAATGCTAATTTGTACTTTGGCTCATATGTGAGCTTAACCAAGATAAACGACTCGTAAGAAGCTGATTTTTATCACCTCGGATTCGATGTCCCTTTTTAACTGTGGAAGTAATGATGGAATCAACAGATAAGTTGACCGACACCAACGCAATTTTGGCGTATTTGTATGAAACATTTCCTTTGTGCTTTATTGCTGAAGGTGAAACTAAGCCATTAAAAATCGGATTGTTTCAAGATTTGGCTGAAAGGTTGGCTGATGATTCTAAAGTCAGTAAAACTCAACTGCGAGTTGCCTTAAGACGCTACACCAGCAGCTGGCGCTACCTGAAATCGGTAAAAGCCGGTGCACAACGTGTGGATCTTGATGGTCAGCCATGCGGTGAGTTAGAGCAAGAGCATATCGATCATGCTCAAGCGATGTTGAAAGAAAGCCAAGATAAAGCAAAAGCTAAGCGTGCAGCTCAAGCACCAAAAGCCGCGCCTGCGGGTAAAGCCCCTGCGAAGAAAGCCCCTAAGAAAGTTGCCGTGCCAGCACGTAAGACTGAGCGCCCAGCAAAAGCAGCACCTAAGGCGGAGCCTGCTGTTAACTTAGTTCAAGCGCAATTGACCGATTTAGCGAAGAAGCAACGTGTCAATGTTAAGTTAGGGATGACGCCAGTAGCCGGCGTGATCACCGACATTAACAAAGAGGACATTCATGTTCAGCTAGATAGCGGCTTAACGGTAAAAGTGAAAGCGGAACATATCCTGCTGTAATCATTTAATCAAACGGAGTAACTTGTTGATGCGAAAACTCACTTTGGCTACATCCATTGCCACTGTTTTTGCCGGATTCTCGGCTTGGGCTGTCCCCCCTACGATTCAAATCAGCGAGTTACCCACTCTCAAGCAGGAAGCGCAGCATAAAGTGGCGAGTAAGCGAGTGACGGATTTATACACTCGTTCCCACTATCATAGATTTGGATTAGATGATGCGTTTTCTGCTCAGATTTTTGACCGCTACCTGCAGCAACTCGACTACCGTCGTAATGTGCTGACGCAAGCCGATGTCGATAGCTTCAAACCTTACGTTAATCAGTTTGACGATATGCTGAGCTCGGGTGAACTCGAGCCTGCTTATAAGATGTTTGATTTGGTTCAGAAACGTCGCTACGAAGGTTTTGTATACGCACTCTCTCTGCTCGACAAAGAGATGGACTTTACCGTTCCGGGTGATGCCTACGAATACGATAGGGAAGATGTTGCTTGGCCAAAAGATCAAGCCGAAATCAACGAGTTATGGCGTCAACGTGTTAAATACGATGCGCTGAATCTGAAACTCACTGGCAAGAAATGGCCTGAAATCGTTGATATTCTGCAAAAGCGTTATAACAACGCCATCAAGCGTCTGACTCAGACCAATAGCGAAGATGTGTTCCAAGCGGTGATGAATGCGTTCTCCCGTAGCATCGAGCCACATACTAGCTATTTATCGCCCCGTAATGCTGAACGTTTCCAAATGGAAATGAACTTAAGCCTCGAGGGGATTGGTGCGCAGTTACAGCTTGAAGACGATTACACTGTCATCAAGAGTTTGATTGCAGGCGGTCCTGCGGCCAGCAGTGAAAAACTGTCGCCTGAAGATAAAATCGTCGGTGTAGGCCAAGAAGGCGGTGAGATTGTTGATGTGATCGGCTGGCGATTAGACGATGTGGTCGACCTGATCAAAGGGCCTAAGGGCAGTAAAGTCGTATTACAGATTTTACCTAAGAAGGGTGGCTCTAACGCTAAGCCGTTTAATCTGACCTTAGTGCGCGACAAAATCCGTTTAGAAGACCGTGCCGCAACCTCAAAGATCATCGAGCCGAAAGACGGTGAATACGCCAACCGTAAAGTGGGTGTGATTCAAATTCCTGGTTTCTATATGAATTTATCCCAGGACGTTGAAAAAGAATTGGTGAAGTTAAACGAAGCCAAGGTTGAAGGCGTCGTCATCGACTTACGTGGTAATGGCGGCGGTGCGTTGACCGAAGCCGTGTTACTGACGGGACTCTTTATCGATATGGGCCCTGTGGTGCAAGTGCGTGACGCCGATGGTCGAGTGTCTGCCCACCGTGATAACGATGGCAAGACGACCTACGCTGGCCCGTTAACCATTATGGTTGACCGTTACAGTGCATCAGCTTCGGAAATTTTTGCCGCCGCGTTACAAGATTACGACCGTGCGCTGATTGTTGGTGAGTCAAGCTTTGGTAAAGGCACTGTGCAGCAGCATAAGAGCCTTGGTCGAATCTACGACATGTACGAGAAGCCGATTGGCCACGTGCAGTACACGATCCAGAAGTTCTACCGTATCAACGGTGGCAGCACTCAGCTCAAAGGCGTAACCCCGAACATTGCTTACCCAAGTGCGTTAGAGCCGGGTGAATACGGTGAGGCGGAAGAGAAGAATGCTTTACCTTGGGACAAAGTGCCAATGGCGCAATACGGCACCCTAAACGACATCACCCCTGAGTTGGTGGCGAGTTTAGATAAAAAGCACCTTGCCCGTATTCAGAACAATGTTGAGTTTAACTATATCAATCAAGATATTGCCGACTTTAAAAAGCATCATAAAGAGAAAACTGTCTCCTTAGTTGAAAGTGAGCGCATTGCCTCACGTGAAGCCGATGAGAAGAAAGTCCTCGATAGAACCAACGAGCGTCGTGTTGCCCATGGTTTAGCCGCGGTTAAATCGATGGAAGACATTAAAGACAAAGACGACATTGAAGCACCGGATGCCTTCTTAGACGAAACGGCCTATATCACCTTAGATATGGCGGATGCAAAAAGCTGGCTAACGCTGGCACTAAATAGGCGGTTATTGCGCCTGTTTACCGTATCTTAAAACGCGCTTATGGCGCGTTTTTCTTATTTAGAACAGTGTTAAAGGGAACGACATGACACAAGCACAAGCAAAATACCTTAAAGATTATCAAGCTCCCCAGTTCACGATCGAAACCATTGATTTAGATTTTAATCTCGATGGTAAAAACACTCTGGTTAAAGCCGTTAGCAAAGTCAAACGCACTTCTTCCCACACCAATCCCTTAGTGCTCGATGGTGAAAGTTTGACCTTAGTGAGTGTGGCCATTGATGGACAAGCGGCGACGTATCACGCGAGTGAAGGGCAGTTGTCTATCGAGACATCGCTGAATGAATTTGAGTTGACCATCATCACCCAACTCGATCCCGAGGCTAACTCAAGCCTCGAAGGGCTCTATATGTCCGACGGCGCTTACTGTACTCAGTGCGAAGCCGAAGGCTTTAGACGCATCACGTATTTTCTCGACCGCCCCGATGTATTAGCCAAATACACTGTGCGAATCGAAGCCGATAAGCTGGCGTTTCCGTTCCTGCTCAGCAACGGTAACTTGATTGAAAAAGGCGAACTCGATGGTGGCCGTCATTACGTGCGCTGGCAGGATCCCTTCCCAAAACCCGCCTATCTGTTTGCCCTAGTCGCTGGTGATTTCGATCTGCTGCAGGATGAGTTTATCACCCGCAGTCATCGCAAAGTGGTACTACAAGTGTTTGTCGATAAAGGTAATTTACACAAAGCGCACCATGCAATGGCGTCCCTGAAAAAGTCTATGGCCTGGGATGAATCTCGTTTTGACCTAGAATACGACTTAGATATCTACATGATAGTCGCGGTCGACTTTTTCAATATGGGGGCGATGGAAAACAAAGGCTTAAATATCTTCAACACCAAGTATGTGTTGGCAGATACTTTGACCGCAACCGACGATGATTACCACGGTATTGAATCTGTGGTCGGCCATGAGTACTTCCATAACTGGACGGGTAACCGCGTGACTTGCCGTGACTGGTTCCAATTAAGCCTCAAGGAAGGCTTGACAGTGTTTCGCGATCAAGAGTTTAGTTCGGATTTAGGCTCTCGTGCTGTGAACCGAATTCACGCGATTAAAGTCATCAAAAACCAGCAGTTTGCTGAAGACTCAGGCCCAATGGCGCATCCGATCCGCCCCGAGTCTGTGATTGAGATGAATAATTTTTATACCGTCACTGTTTATAACAAGGGCGCCGAAGTTATTCGCATGATGCACACCCTGTTGGGTGAAGCCCATTTCCAAGCGGGGATGAAGTTATACTTCAAACGTCACGATGGCCAAGCCGTGACTTGTGATGATTTTGTCGCGGCGATGGAAGATGCCAGTGGAATCGATCTAACTCAATTCCGTCTCTGGTATAGTCAGGCGGGCACGCCAATTGTTACCGCAAGCGACAGTTTTGATGCCGAGACTGGAACTTACCAGTTAACCCTCAAACAAACGTTAGCTGGTTGTGCTTCACCCTTGCATATTCCCTTTAGCTTAGAGCTGTTAGATGAGAAAGGGCTGTCACTGGTAAATCAAGTGCTTGATTTTACTCAAGCAGAGCAAGTCTTTACATTTGAAGGTATGCGCCATAAACCCGTGGCATCCTTACTACAGGATTTCTCTGCACCGGTTAAATTACATTATCCCTTTGAAATCGATCAGCTTGTGCATTTGATGCGCTTTGCCTCGAGTGAAGTGGCACGTTGGGAAGCGTCGGTGGCGCTCGTGAGTCAAGCGATTTGGCAAAATGTGGCGCATTTACAGCAACATCACACCATGACATTAGACGAGCGTGTGAAAGACAGTTTCAAAGGTGCCTTACTCGATGAGCAGTTAGATCAGGCGCTGATGGCGGAAATGTTAGCTATACCATCGGCCTCAGCGTTGATTGAACAAACCGACACTGTCGATTTAGATGCCTTAGCTTTAGCCCGTGAATTTGTGCTCACAGAGCTTGCCGCCTATTGTGAAGATGAATTAACGGCGCTGTATCGCTCATTGGTAAACCGTGATTGCACAAAAGCGCGAGCGCTGAAAAACCAATGTCTTAACTGGTTGAGCCGAGTCAGTAGTGAGGCCGAAAGCTTTGTGGTTGAGCAGTTTGATAAGGCTGCCAATATGACCGACTCACTTGGCGCATTAAGTGCGGCGAATGTCGGCTCGTTACCTTGCCGCGAACATTTGATGGCAATGTTTGAAGCCCGCTGGCGCGATACGCCGCTGGTGATGGACAAATGGTTCATGCTGCAGGCGACCCATGATGTGGAAGGTGTGATAGATAGCTTGCGTCAATTACAACAACACGCGAGCTTTAGCATGAGCAATCCTAACCGCGTACGTTCACTGATTGGCAGTTTCGCAGCGGGAAATATTTATCAATTCCACCGCGCCGATGGCAAAGGTTATGAGTTTTTAACTGAATGTCTTATCAGCTTAAATAAACTCAACCCGCAGGTTGCGGCGCGTATGGTGACGCCACTCATCCAATTTAGTAAGTTTGATGAGGCGCGCCAAGCCAAGATCAAGGCTTGTTTAACGCGATTATTGGCGCTGCCTGAACTGTCGAAAGATTTATTTGAGAAGGTATCTAAGGCATTAGCACAGTAGCTATGAAGAGGGCAGCATTATGCTGCCTTCATTCTTCCAAGCAGTAATTGAGCAGTTAGGGCTAAATTGAAGGCCATGCACCCTAGTTATACTATTTAACGAGTTAAGTTAAATCTAAGGTATGACACTTAATACTATTGAAAATGATGGCCTTTTGACGAGGGTAGTAGAGTGTTCTTTGTCCCAGTGGGGCCGGTAATTCAAGGCAATAGCTCGGTATCTACGACATGCTGTTTGTTGGCCCTACAGCTGTAATTGACCCATCGTAAATAGCCACTACCAGTTTTATGCCGATTATTTGAGTTTTAATATGGAATTGTATTTTAAGCTAAATCTAAGTTATCGAGAGTTTTTACCTTACTATCAAGGCATTGCCGATAAGGTTGAAGTGCGTGAGCGTCAGGGGCGGATCCTGTGGATTAATGGCCGACATTTTAGGCGTTTTTTAACCGATAACGGTATTCATGGGCAGTTCAAACTGGTGCTCGATGATAAAGGGCAATTTGTGTCGCTAGAGCAGTTAGCCTAATAAATTGTTGATTTTTACTTAGAGTAATTACTTTAAACGGTCGACTAATTACAATCACGGAAATATGATATTTTCTTTGTAATTATGTTAATGAAATATAAAGTTTTTTGTCTGTTTTTTCCCGCGCTTTTTAATCTTCTGCTTTTCTAATTTAAATCCCATCCCTGTAGTAGATGACATAAATGTGTCTACGTGCTTAATTCTTTAGAAAATTTTCTCTAACTGTGCCTTGCTCATGGGGATTAATTGCTGTAACAATGATGTTACCTGTGAGCTAACAAGATGTTGGTTGTAATTCCAAGAACAAAGAATCCAGCAGGGTACGGAGAGCTAAAATGAAAATTGTTAAAAAAGTTTTAACAAGTCGGCGCTTGCTTTGGGGGTGGCGTCGGCATTGAGTTTATTGATGGTGTCGAATGTTAATGCGGTTGCGTTCGATTGGGGGGAGATACAAGGGACTTTTGACTCGACTTGGACTGCTGGTGCCAGTTGGCGTGTAGGGGAGCGCGATTGGGATGGACAAATTGGTAAGGTAAACCAGCCACAGTTTGATTGGTCAAACTACACTGCATTTGGCAATACCAAATACACATCTGCTGAGATTTGGGCACAACCTGGTTCTTATTCTAGTAACAACGATTTGAGTAATTTACTTTACTCTCAAGGTGATACTACATCCGAAATCGTTAAAGGATTACACGAGTTATCCCTTAAGTATGAGAACTATGGCCTATTCGTTCGTGGCATGTATTTTTACGATCGTAAGCTAAACGATGGTAACTACGACTTCAATGACCCGTTAACAGGGAAAGAATACGATCCTTGCCGCGACAGTAAAGCGTCTGAAGTGCAATGTAAGGACATCCGTCTGCTGGATGCCTTCGTCTACGCGAATTTTGATTTAAACGACGGTGCTAACCCGCTTTCTATCCGTGTGGGTAACCAAGTGGTTTCTTGGGGTGAAAGTACGCTGATCGCCCACGGTATTGGTGAAATCAACCCTGTCGATTTGAACATCTTGAACGCGCCAGGTGCGGAACTCAAGGAAGCCTTCCGTCCTCAGGGTATGGTGTGGGCCTCATTGGGGATCACCGAAAACCTATCGGTAGAAGGTTTCTATCAATATGATTGGGAACCCGTTTGGATCCCAACCCCTGGTTCGATTTTTGCTACTAACGATTTCGCCGGTTACGGTGGTTATAACCAGAACGCGCAGTTAGGCTTTAATGCTAACCCTGACATCAATTTAGATTTCTTAACGCAGGAATATCAGAAACTGGCTGGGATGATCGCCAGTGGTCAAACTATTCCTACACAGCAATTGGTAGCGATGGCTCTGGCTTATCCAACTAAAGTGACGTTAGTGCAAGATGAGCAAGCACCAAGCAACGGTGGCCAATATGGTATCAAGCTAGGTTATTACGCCCCTGAGTTAGGCGATACCGAGTTTGGTTTCTACTTTATGAACTACCACAGCCGTCGTCCGCTGATCAGCGGTACAGCCGCCGACTTTAGCACTGGCGCACTGTTGTCAGATCTTGCGGTACTGGGTCAAAACGCGAGTGATATTAACCGTGAATTGCTGCTCAGCTTAAAGAGCTTCTCTAAGGCGCAAATTGTTTACCCTGAAGACATTAAACTCTATGGCTTCAGCTTTAACACTTCGCTTGGTGATACCTCTGTGGGCGCCGAAATCGCTCACCGTCAAGATGAACCGCTACAAATCGATGACGTAGAACTGCTGTTTGCGGGTATGCCACAACAGTTAGCCAACGCGGGTATTCGCCCCGATTTCGACGGCATTTCACAGATTGATGGTGTACAACCTGGCGAAACCGTTGACGGTTTTATCCGCCTCGATACCACTCAAGCGCAAGTCACTTTCACGCATTTATTCGGTCCTACCTTGGGATTGGATAACCTGACGATGTTGGCTGAAGTCGGTGGGGTATGGATCCACGATATGCCAGGTTTTGATGAACTGCGTCTTAATGGCCCTGGTACTGCACGTTCTGGCGGTAATCCCGATATGCCAGGCATCATCCAAGCGCTGCACAATGGTCCAGAAACCAACCCATTCCCAACGGATTTTGCTTGGGGATACCGTCTGGTGGCTAAAGCGGACTTTAACAACTTGTTTGCGGGCGTGAACATGTCTCCTCGGTTGATTTTCTCACACGATGTAGACGGTATTACGCCTGATCCTATGTTCCTCTTTACCGAAGGACGTAAGTCAGTGGCCTTGGGTCTGAATTTTGAATACCAAAACCGTTGGGGCGCAGACTTATCCTACAACAACTTCTTTGGCGGTGTAGGAACAACCAACGCGATGTCAGATCGTGATTATATTTCTTTCAATATCAAGTATTCGATCTAAAGGACTATAACAATGAAGAAACTGTCGATATTGGCAAGTGCCGTGATGATGGCCCTTGTAGCACCTGTAGCGATGGCAAAGGTATCTGAAGCCGAGGCCGCTAAATTAGGTAACGAATTAACGCCATTAGGCGCAGAAAAAGCCGGCAATGCCGATGGATCTATTCCCGCTTGGGATGGCGGTATTACTAAGCCAGTTGCTGGATATACTAAGGGAATGCATCACCCCGATCCTTTCCCTGAGGATAAAATTGAATTCACTATTACCAATGCGAACAAAGCCCAATACAAGGATTTCTTGACCCCGGGTCAAATGAAACTGTTTGAGCTTTACCCAGATACTTACAAGATGAATGTGTACAAAACGCGCCGCAGCGCATCAGTGCCACAATTTGTCTATGATGCGACAAAAGCCAACGCCACTCGCGCTGAATTAGTTGCACAGGGTAATGGTATAGCGGGGGCATCGATTGGTATTCCATTCCCTATCCCTGCCAATGGCTTAGAAGCGATTTGGAACCATATCCTGCGCTTCCGTGGTGTGGATGTGGAAACCTCACGTAGCCAAGCGGCACCGACGGCAGATGGCAGCTACACCTTAGTGGAAACCGCTGAGGAAATTCGTTTTGAATATTCTCGCCCTGAAATCACCCTTGATCAATTAAAGGCCAGCAACACGCTGTTCTACTTTAAACAAGTGGTGACTCAGCCTGCTCGTTTGGCTGGTACTGCGCTGTTAGTAAAAGAAACCATGGATCAAGAGGCGCTGCCACGCCAAGCATGGACCTATAACACAGGTCAGCGCCGCGTACGTAAAGCACCAAACGTTGCCTTTGATACACCGGGTACCGTATCCGATGGTCTGCGCACCACAGACGATTTCGACATGTTTAACGGTTCACCCGTGCGTTATAACTGGGAGCTTGTGGGCAAGAAGGAAATCTATATTCCTTACAACGACTATAAATTGCACTCAGATAAGCTGAAATATGACCAGATTTTAAAACCCGGTCATATCAATCCTGAGTTTGTCCGTTGGGAAAAACACCGTGTATGGGAAGTGAAGGCGACCTTGAAAGACGGTATGCGCCACATTTACAAAACGCGTGTGATGTATCTTGACGAAGACTCATGGCAAGTATCGATTGCCGATCTGTATGACAATCGTGATGAACTCTACCGTGTGGCGGTTGCCCACGGCTTGAACTACTACGAAGTCCCCACACAGTGGGATACCTTAGAAGTGTTCCACGATCTGCAGTCCCGTCGTTATTTGGCCATGGGCTTAGACAACCAGAGTGGAATGTATAACTTCGATGCCAAGTTGAGTGAAGCGAACTTCACCCCAGACGCGCTACGTCGCGAAGGTATCCGTTAATCAGCCACGGTATAAAGGGGCGCTAAGCGCCCCTCATTAGTTAAGGAAGTTTGTATGTCGTTTCGCATCCTTCAATGCGCCGCTGCAATCAGTGTTGGTTGTTTATTTTCTTCCCCTTCATTTTCTGCGGTGTCTGAGACTTTCCCGCAAATTCAGCCCTTAGCGGCATCTTCTTTAGTGTTAGATATTGCCCATGCGGGACAGCGTTTGGTCGCCGTGGGCGAGCGTGGCCATGTGCTCGTGCTGAATGACACCTGGCAACAAGTGCCGACACCGACCTCGGCGCAGCTGACAAAAGTGTTCTTTTTAAATGAAAAACTCGGTTGGGCAGTCGGGCACGATGCCACTATTTTGCACACCCAAGATGGCGGCCAGACATGGTCGTTACAAATGCAGTCGAGCGAAATTGAAAAACCCTTCCTCGATGTGCTGTTTCTCAATGAGCAGGACGGCATGGCCATTGGCGCTTACGGACTGTTTTATCGAACCCATGATGGCGGCAAGACCTGGGCGGAAGAATTCCACGAAGAGTTGCTGGCCGAAGAAGACGTGTCCTATTTGGCTGAGTTAAAGAATAGTGACCAAGCCGCTTATCTGACCGAGCGCGCCTCGTTACTGCCGCATTTTAATCGGATGATCGTGCTCAATGATGGTCGTTTGTTATTAGTCGGAGAGCTTGGGCTTGTGGCGGTGTCAGCCGATAAAGGCCAAACCTTTACCCGTACTGGGTTTGATTACGACGGCTCTATGTTCAATGCCATTCAATTGCAGGATGCGGTCTACGTAATGGGACTGAGGGGGCACGTGTTTAAAGCAGATTTGAGCCTTAGCCAATGGGATGAGATTGAAATGCCCGTGCAGTCATCCATCAATGGCGCCTTGGTGAGCTCAGATACTAGCTTGTACCTTGTAGGGAATGCTGGCGTTGTTATCCAGCTTAATCAGGATGATAGTGCCAATATTGTCACTCGCCGCCAGGGGAAAACTTAGTTTCGATTGCCAAAGATAACCAAGGGAATGTGTGGTTATCGGGTAGCCAAGGGCTACTCACTCTGAAGCCATAAATGATAAAACAACAATAACAGGGCCGATAAGATGTTAGAAAAACTGGTCAACGGATTTGAGTCATTTTTATTCCGCAACCGTGCTTGGGTGGTGAGCATTTTTATTTTGCTGACGGTTTTTTTGGGATACCAAGCTAGCCAATTAAAAATGGATGCGGCATTCATTAAAAATATTCCGCTTAATCATAGCTATATGCAAACCTACCTCAAACACCAAAAAGATTTTGGTGGGGCGAATAGCATTATGGTGGCGGTGGAAGACACCAGCGGCAATATTTTTAACCCTAACTTTTTCGACACCCTTAAAAACGTTCACGATCAGCTGTTTTTTATTCCCGGTGTTGACCGTTCACAGGTTAAATCCTTATTTTCACCTTCGACCCGTTTTACCGAAGTCGTGGAAGATGGTTTTGCGGGCGGCCCTGTGATCCCTGCCGATTTTACGACCACCGAAGCGGGTTTGAATACGGTGCGCGATAACATTGAAAAAGCAGGCATTGTGGGGCGCTTGATCGCCAACGATTATAGTGCCGCTATGGTGTCGGCTCAATTGATGGACTTTGATCCACAAACGGGTAAGCCCTTAGATACCATCGCCTTTGCCGCTCAGCTAGAGAAGGAACTTCGCGGTAAGTATGAAACCGATAAGGTGAAAATCCATATTATCGGTTTTGCTAAGATGGCGGGTGATGTGGCCGATGGCGCCAAAGGCGTATTGCTGTTCTTCGTGATTGCCATTTTGATTACGGCAGTAATGGTTTACCTGTTTTCCAAGTCACTTATCCTGACCTTATTGCCATTAGTCTGTAGCTTAACGGCGGTGATCTGGCAGCTGGGTTTACTGACGGTCATTGGTTTTGGCTTAGATCCTATGTCAATTCTGGTGCCATTCCTCGTCTTTGCCATCGGGGTGAGTCACGGGGTGCAGATGATCAACGCGGTCAGACGCCGCGTGATGGACGGACAAACCACTAAGGCGGCCTCGGCGTCTGCGTTTCGCAGTTTATTGGTGCCTGGTGGGGTGGCGTTGCTCTCTGATACGGTTGGTTTTATCACACTGTTATCCATTGATATCGGTATCATCCGTGAGCTGGCCATTTCGGCCTCCCTCGGTGTGGGCGTGATTATTTTCACTAACCTTATCCTTCTGCCTTTAGTGATTTCTTTCACTGAACTCAAGGTTGCACCTCAGGGGGCGCCGACTTCGGATGAAGTGCGAGCCGAGGCAATTTGGCGCTACCTTGCCAAATTTGCCACACCGAAATATGCGGTGGTAGTGATTGCGGCGACCATTGCCTTGTATTTTGCCGGTCTGCAACAGGCAGATCAGATGAAAATTGGCGATCTGCAGGGCGGCGCGCCGGCTTTACACCAAGATTCACGCTACAACTTGGACACCTTCTTTATTACCGATCACTTTTCTATCACCACCGACGTGATGACTGTGATTGTGGAAGCGAGCCCGGAGGCCTGTACTTACCACGATATGCTGACGCAAATTGATGAGTTTGAATGGTTAGTGCGTAATACTCCTGGCGTTGAATCGACAGTTAGCTTGGCCTCGGTGGCGAAAAAGTGAATGCGGGCTTTAACGAAGGCAACCCAAGATGGGAAGTACTGCCCCGTACGACCGCCAGTTTAGTGCAGGCGATTGGCCAGATCCCAACGACATCGGGCTTGTTAAATGGTGATTGCTCAGTGATGCCTGTGTATCTATTTATGCAGGATCATAAGGCTGAAACCATTGAAACGGTTGTCGCTAAGGTGAAAGCGGTCGCGGCCAAAATGGACAATGACAAGCTGCAATTTAAGCTAGCATCTGGTCCTGTTGGGGTGATGGCGGCGACCAACGAAGCGGTGGCGGAAGCCCAATTACCTATGATGATTTATGTCTATGGCGCGGTATTTGTGCTTTGCCTTATCAGCTTTAAGTCATTAAAAGCGACAGTCGCGGTGATTATCCCGCTCTATGTGGTCTCCACGTTGGCGCAGGCACTGATGACTCAACTCAATATTGGCTTAGCAGTCAGTACCTTACCCGTTATTGCCCTCGGTGTGGGTATCGGTGTTGACTACGGCATTTATATCCTGTCGACCATGTCATCTAAGTTGTCGAATGGGATGCCAGTACAACAAGCCTACTATGAAGCGTTAGTCGAGCGGGGCAGTGCGGTGATATTCACTGGCCTGACGTTGGCGATTGGGGTGAGCACTTGGTTTTTCTCGGCGCTTAAGTTCCAAATGGACATGGGGATCCTGCTCACCTTCATGTTTGTGGTAAATATGTTGGGCGCCATAATTATCCTGCCAGCACTGGCAGCGGTATTCTGGCGGCAGGCTAAGTAGTTACAAACAATGGGGAGTTTTTGACTCCCCATTGTCTTTGAATATAAACGCTGTTTTTTTGATTTTTTGCTCACCTGTTATCACATCTTTACGCTCTGGCTGGATTTACAGAGGATGTACCACTAAAATTTTCCTCGAAATACAGAGGATTTAGTAATAAACTTCGCGCGACGATCTGGATCACACTAATTTTCTGAGATCGTTAAGCCGAAGCATCCAAATAATGAAAAAAGCGCTGCCATAGACGCTTAAGGAAACAGCAACATGGCCTTGAAAGATGCAATGCCTTCAGTACTACTTGAAAATGTAGTCAGTTTAATTCACGCTAAAGTCCCTAATTCACAAGCCAAGCAAGTTGAACAGTTCGCGACCTGCCTTTATGCCCACATGTCGAAAGACGACCTCAATGCGCGTAACGACAGCGACCTGTATGGTGCGGTTCTCAGTTTATGGAATGCACTAAACAAAACCCCGAAAGGGGAGACTCACCTCAGAGTATTCAATCCAAGTCAGTCAAAGCACGGCTGGCAATCAACTCATTCGATCATTGAAGTTATCCAACCTGACATGCCATTCCTGGTAGATTCAGTTGGTATGGCATTGAATCGTATGGGTATTACCGCTCACATGATGTTACACACTCCGCTGGCGATTGAGCGTTCAGCCCAGGATGTAACTAAAGTCACTTACCTGAATCAAAGCCCTGACAGCACTGAACACGTTGCCGTTTTCCTGATTGAAATCGACCGTCAAAGCAGCAGTGTGGATATCAAAGCCCTTGAGCGCGAAATCCAATCTGTGCTGGGTGATGTGGCCGCATCAGTCAACGACTGGAGCGCGATGTCAGCTAAGCTGAGTGAGACCATTAAAGATTTACCTAAGCGTCCATTCCCAGGTGAGAAGCAAGAGTTAGAAGAAGCGATTAACTTCTTAACTTATCTTAATAATCATCACTTTACCTTACTGGGTTACCGTCAATACGATTTAAAACGCGTTGAAGGCGACGTCGAACTAGTGCCAAATATGGCCTCTAGTTTAGGTTTAATGAATAAGCACCATAAGACTCAGCCTGAGCAAGGTTTATTATTATCAAGCTTCTCTGACAGTGCCCGTAAAGAAGCCTTAGACCACAGTTTACTGATCCTGACCAAGAGCAGCGCCAAGAGCCGCGTGCACCGTCCTGCCTATGTGGACTATATCGGTATCAAACGCTTCGACAAGAAAGGCAATGTGGTCGGTGAAGACAGATTCATCGGTTTGTACGCTTCAAATGTGTATAACCGCAGCCCACGTGAGATCCCGCTGCTGAACGAAAAAGTCCAGCGCGTATTAGACCGTTCAGGTTTAACGCCACGTTCTCACGACTATAAAGCCCTGCTGAACATTCTCGAAAACCTGCCGCGCGATGAGCTAATCCAAGCCAATGTGGATGATTTAGCACACACGGCGCACGGTGTGCTCGAGATGCAAGACAGGGACAAACTGAAACTCTTTGTTCGCAAAGATGGTTTCGGTCGTTTCTTATCCTGTTTGGTGTACGTTTCAAAAGATCGTTACAACACTAAACTTCGCCAAGATACTCAACGTATTCTGGCTCAGCATTTCAACAGCAAAGAAGATGTAGAGTTTACGACGTATTTCTCCGAGTCAACCCTGGCCCGTACTCACTACATTGTCAAAGTTGATAACAATAATATGGATGTAGATGTGGCTGCCATTGAAAACAATTTAATTGAAGCGGCACGCTCGTGGGAAGATAAGTTAAATACCGCGCTAAACACTGCCTTAGGTGAAGAAGCCGGTACTCATCTGATGAAGCGTTACGCTAACGCCTTCGAACAAAGCTATAAAGAAGACGTATTACCAAGCTCTGCCGTTGTGGATATGCAACAGCTTGAAGCGCTGGATGACGAACACAAGTTAGGCATGTTGTTCTATCAACCGCAGGAAGCTGCGTTGAACGACAACAAAGTGCGTTTAAAACTGTTCCATAAAGATGAGCCAATCCATCTTTCTGACGTACTGCCGATGCTGGAAAACTTTGGTCTGCGCGTGATCAACGAGCGTCCCTATGAAGTGACGACCTCAGACGGTTCGACCTTCTGGATCTTAGACTTCTTAATGACGGTTAAAGTCACTAATACCGACAATATCGCCGACAGCCAAGACAGATTCCAAACTGCACTCTCTCAAGTGTGGCAAAAGAAATTAGAAGATGACGGTTTTAACCGCATCATTCTGGCGTCAGGTTTAACTGGCCGTGAAGTGTCAGTACTGCGTGCTTACGCTAAGTACATGCGTCAAATCGATGCGACATTCAGCCAAGCTTACATCGAAGAAACCTTCGGCCGTTACCCACAAATCGCTGATTTGTTGGTGAAAATGTTTATCCGTAAGTTCAACCCAAAACTGAAGACCCGTACTCTGGGCAAGTTTATGGAGCAGATCAACCTACGTTTAGACGAAGTATCGAGCCTAGATGATGACCGTATTATCCGTCGTTACCTCGATCTGATTAACGCCACGCTGCGTACTAACTTCTACCAACTGGATGCCAAAGGCGAATCTAAGAGTTATATCTCGTTTAAATTCATGCCTTCGTTAATTCCTGAAATGCCGCGTCCGCTGCCGAAATTCGAAATTTTCGTTTATTCGCCACGGGTTGAAGGTGTGCATTTACGTTACGGTAAAGTGGCTCGTGGTGGTCTGCGTTGGTCTGACCGTCGTGAAGACTTCCGTACCGAAGTGCTTGGCTTAGTAAAAGCACAACAAGTGAAGAACACCGTAATCGTGCCTGTGGGCGCGAAAGGTGGTTTCGTTTGTAAACAACTGCCTACTGAAGGTGGCCGCGAAGCCTTCTTCACCGAAGGTCAAGAATGTTACCGCATCTTTATCCGTGCACTGCTCGATATCACAGATAACATCGTTAACGGTGAAATCGTTCACCCGGTAGATGTAGTCCGTCACGATGAAGATGATCCATATTTAGTGGTCGCGGCAGACAAAGGGACTGCCACCTTCTCTGACATCGCTAACGCCATTTCGCAAGAATATAACTTCTGGTTAGGCGATGCGTTCGCGTCGGGTGGTAGTAACGGTTACGACCATAAGAAAATGGGGATCACGGCCAGAGGTGGTTGGGAATCGGTTAAACGTCACTTCCGCGAAGTGGGTATCGATTGTCAAACCACAGACTTTACCTGTTTAGGTATTGGTGACATGGCCGGTGACGTATTCGGTAATGGTATGTTGTTGTCTAAGCACACAAAACTTGTGGCTGCATTCAACCATATGCATATCTTTATCGACCCGAATCCAGATACAGCTGCCAGCTATGAAGAACGTGCCCGTTTATTCGCGCTGCCACGTTCAACCTGGGAAGACTACAACAGCAAGCTGATTTCTAAGGGCGGCGGTATCTTCCTGCGTTCATCTAAGTCGATTCCATTGTCTGCTGAAATGAAGCAAATGCTGGAAACGGAAAAGACGTCGATGACACCGACTGAGCTGATGAAAGAACTGCTGAAAATGCCAGTGGATCTGATTTGGAACGGTGGTATCGGTACTTATGTTAAGTCATCACGCGAAACCCATGCAGAAGTGGGCGACCGCGCTAACGATGCACTGCGTGTCAATGGTCGCGAACTGCGCGCCAAGATCGTGGGCGAGGGTGGTAACTTAGGTTGTACTCAGTTAGGTCGTATTGAATACGCGGCAAACGGCGGTCGTATCAACACTGACTTCGTGGATAACGTAGGTGGTGTAGACTGCTCTGACAACGAAGTTAACATCAAAATTCTATTAAACGCATTAGTGGCTGAGGGTGAACTGACACTCAAGCAACGTAACCGTTTACTGGAAGAGATGACCGAAGAAGTCGGCCAAATCGTACTGCAGGATTGTAAAGATCAAACTCGTACGATTTCGGTCACCCAAGTCCGCGGTGCTGAGCAGTTAAAAGAGCAAATTCGCTTTATCCAGTATCTGGAAAAAGAAGGCAAG
Source organism: Shewanella seohaensis (assembly GCF_025449215.1). Lineage (NCBI taxonomy): Bacteria > Pseudomonadati > Pseudomonadota > Gammaproteobacteria > Alteromonadales > Shewanellaceae > Shewanella > Shewanella seohaensis. The sequence continues at coordinate 3,191,528 of NZ_CP104900.1, read as the reverse complement.
TTAGACCGCGCCTTAGAATTCTTACCATCGGAAGAAGAGCTGGCAGAACGTTTAGCCAATGGCCGCGCCTTAACGCGTCCTGAGCTATCGGTACTGGTGGCTTACGCTAAGATGGTACTGAAAGAGCAGTTACTGACTCAAGAAATCACCGAAGACACGCTGCTGAGCCAACTGTTGATTGCTTACTTCCCGAAACAACTTCAGGAACTGTACAGCCACAGAATGGTGACGCACCCACTGCGCGGTGAAATCATTGCCACGTCACTGGCCAACGAATTGGTCAACGACATGGGTCTGAACTTTGTTCAACGTATGCAAGATGAGACTGGTGCCTCAGTTGCCGACGCGGCAATTTGTTACACTATGGCTCGCGAAGTGTTTGGTTTAGCTGAATTAACTAAAGCGATCACTGACTTAAACGGTATTGTTCCTGCTGTGGTTCAGGGCGAAATGCTGCATCAATTACGTCGCAACATGCGCCGTGCATGCCGCTGGTTCCTGCGTCACCGCAACCGTACTTGGAGCATCGAGCAAACTGTAGCCTTCTTCAAACCTGTATTTGAACAAATCAAAGCGAATGTTCATTCTTACTTGGTAGAAGAAGAAGCGGCGGGTATCAAGCTGAGATCAACGCTCTTATCAAAGAGAACGTGCCTCAGAATGTGGCGACCGTCGTGGCTAACATGAGCACACTGTTCTCGGCTCTGGATATTGCGCAAATTGCCCAAGCCGAAGAGAAAACAGTTGAGCTCGTTGCCGAGACATATTTCAAACTCGGTGCCCGCGTTGAGCTGCACTGGTTCCTAGAGCAGATCAGTGCACAGCCTGTGGCAAACCATTGGCAAGCACTGGCTCGTGCAGCCTTTAGGGAAGAGTTGGATTGGCAACAACGTGCGTTGACGTCAGTGGTCTTAAGAACATGCAGTGCAACCTGTGACGCTCAAAGCGTTATTTCTCAGTGGATTGATACCAATCAAGCGCTACTGGAAAGATGGTTCCATATGCTCGCTGACTTCAAAACGTCGCAAAGCCATGAGTTTGCTAAGTTCTCTGTCGCCCTGCGTGAACTGAACCTTCTGATCCTTCATTGCGAAGGCCATAAGTAAACTTTTATAACAATCAGAAGCCCTGGCGATCGCCGGGGCTTTTTTAGGTCGAGGAAAATACATGTTTTATAAAATCGCACAGAAAGTCATGTTTCAGATGGATCCTGAGCGAGCGCATAATTTAGCCATTGGCAGCCTGAAAATGACAGGTAATAGTCCATTGAATGCGTTTTATGCCCAGAATATTGCGCCAGCGCCCGTCAGCTTTATGGGACTGACTTTTCCAAACCCTGTCGGCCTTGCCGCAGGTATGGATAAAGATGGCGAATCGATAGATGCCTTTCATGCGATGGGATTTGGTCATGTGGAAGTGGGTACAGTGACCCCAAGACCACAACCCGGTAATGATTTACCCCGTTTATTTAGATTAAAACCCGCAAAGGCGATCATCAATCGCATGGGCTTTAATAACAAGGGTGTCGATAATCTGGTCAAAAATTTGATCGCAAAGAAAACCGATATCATGGTTGGGGTCAATATTGGTAAAAATAAAGACACGCCAGTAGAGCAGGGGAAAGACGATTATTTGATCTGCATGGACAAAGTCTATCCCTATGCTGCCTATATTGCGGTGAATATTTCATCACCGAATACACCCGGATTACGATCGCTACAATATGGCGATCTATTAGACGAATTATTAAGCGCATTAAAAACTAAGCAACTTGAGTTGGCCGAGAAACATAAAAAATATGTGCCAATTGCCCTTAAAATTGCGCCTGATTTAACCACGGAAGAAATCGAAAATATTGCTCAATCCTTGATTAAAAACAAGTTTGATGGCGCGATTGCGACTAACACAACGTTAACCCGTGACGGTGTTAGCGGCCTTGCGAATGCCAATGAAAGTGGTGGGTTAAGTGGTAAACCATTGACTGAGCTTTCAACTAAAGTGATCAAACAATTAGCCACCTGTTTAAATGGTCAGATCCCGATCATTGGTGTGGGTGGAATTAACAGTGCAGAAGATGCGTTAGCTAAATTTGATGCGGGCGCGACTATGGTACAGATTTACTCAGGTTTTATTTACCAAGGTCCAAAGTTAATTAAAGAAATTGTTGAAGCTTACCGCTTAAAATAATGATCTTTAGATATCAATAGGGATCTAAATTACGATCATTTATCTTGACTGCGATCTAAAACGATCATTGGAACGCAGTTAAGATCCTTAAATAGATCTACTAAGTAATTGTTAACTAATCTGTATTTTTATATTTTTATTTTGATATTGAATAAAATATCTACTATGATGTGCCAGTGTTCAAATAGTAGGTAAACGTTATGTTATTATTGCCACAAAAGGATTGGCACTGGAAATATAACGATTCGTACGGTGTATTAGGCGTTTCGTTAGGTTCCGAGATAGAATTTCTGACGGCTTATAAAGCAAAATCATTAATTCCTGATGCCTTATCAAGCATGGAATTTAATATTGCGCACGCCAAATTCTATATGAGCTTGCTCGACAAGTTGCCGAAAACCTTATCCCTTACCGATGCTGCTATAGTGCAAATCGCCCTAAATGCGACAGCCGCGCATTTTATGCTGACACCGCAAATGCCAAAATCATGGTTTTTTGATTGCAGCGATGTGTGCGTATTTAGCGATGTGGGTAAAGTCTTTGAGCTTAAATGCCAAAAACAACGTGCATTAGTCTTAGTCATCGAAAACACCCTACAATCCGCATTGGTGATGCTATTATCGCCAGAATGTGTGTTATCCGGTGCTAAAACCATGACGCAATTTGAAACTATTAAGGTGATGCATAATCGCTTGCATCCATTAAGGGTACAGCGCCATGTTGTCGCAGCCTAAATGACGGCCTAGCCAAGTCTTGGCCGTCATTATTTATTTCGAGCTATTGCCAACTTAGCTTGGTATTTTTTGATTATTTCCGCACGGTTTTCCGCTCATCTGACACTATTCATTTACCCTATAAATCGACATGATTTACTGAAAGGTCAATTTAGAATATCTACAGCGTTATACTTCCTCGTTAATCCAAATCGTAGGCTTTAGTGATACTCGTTGTCTCGACGTTTTGAACGCAAGAGATAGGGGTAAATATAGATATGAGCACTTTAGACTCACTCTCCATTTATCTTAGAAATGGTGTTAATAAACTATAGGATAGACAATAAGCTTGGGAGTAGGTGATTCATTCGATTTGTAAACTTAAGATAAGTTGGCCAGTTGAATATATCTTCAAATTTCTTTGTCGGTACTTTAGTGAATAATGGGCTTTGTTTACCTATATCGCTAAGGAAACAAAGCCCTGTCAATTTCAGTGACTACTTAATGCACTATTTTAATGTGCTATTGCTCAGTAAATGGGCGGCCATAGTAGCTGTCGAGCAGTAGCTGTTTTAGCTCACTAATCAAAGGGTAGCGAGGGTTGGCGCCAGTACATTGGTCATCGAAGGCATCCTCGGCGAGCTCGTCTAGTTTGGCGAGGAAGTCGGCTTCGTTAACTCCCGCTTCTTGGATAGATGCTGGAATGCCCAGCGTCTTCTTGAGTTGCTCGATTTTTTCCAGCAATTTCTCGACTTTTTCCGCATCTGAACTTCCACCTAAGGCTAAATGATCGGCAATCGCCGCGTAACGACACAAAGCTTTGGGTCTGTCGTATTGGCTAAATGCGGCTTGCTTAGTGGGTAAGTCGGTCGCATTAAAGCGGATCACGTTACTGATGAGTAGCGCATTGGCGAGTCCATGGGCTAAGTGAAACTCGGCGCCCAGTTTATGGGCCATGGAGTGACAGATCCCAAGGAAGGCGTTGGCAAAGGCGATACCGGCTATGGTCGCACCATTGTGCACTTTTTCACGGGCTATAGGGGATGCGGCGCCAAGCTGATAAGCATCGGGTAAATATTTGCACAGTAGATCAAGTGCCTGCAGGGCTTGACCATCGCTGTACTCATTCGCCATCACGCTGACATAGGCTTCGAGCGCGTGGGTGATAGCATCGATTCCGCCGAAAGCGGTTAAGGATTTAGGCATATCCATCACCAGATTCGGGTCAACAATCGCCATGTTTGGGGTGAGTTGATAGTCGGCTATGGGGTATTTTTTACCGGTTTGTTCATCGGTGACTACGGCAAAAGGTGTGACTTCTGAGCCTGTGCCTGATGTGGTGGGGATTGCCACCATAGTGGCTTTTACGCCCATTTTAGGGAATTTATAGATACGCTTACGGATATCCATAAAACGCAGCGCTAAATCGGCAAAGTCGACATCGGGATGCTCGTACATCACCCAAATAATCTTGGCCGCATCCATGGGCGAACCACCGCCTAAGGCAATAATCACATCGGGTTTAAAACTATTGGCGACTTTGGCACCTTGGCGTACGGTCGCAAGTGTGGGATCGGCTTCCACCTCGTAAAAGACTTCGGTTTCAAGGCCCTGTGCTTTTAAAATCTTTAAGGTTTCGTCGCAATAACCTTGGTTAAACAGGAATCTGTCGGTCACTACGAGGGCGCGTTTTTTATCGCTTAATTCTTCAAGCGCGATGGGTAAGCTGCCGCGGCGGAAGTAGATAGACGAAGGAAGCTTGTGCCACAGCATGTTTTCAGCCCTCTTAGCGACGGTTTTTTTATTGATTAAATGACTTGGGCCGACGTTTTCGGAAATCGAGTTCCCGCCCCAAGAGCCACAACCTAAAGTGAGCGAGGGAGCGAGTTTAAAGTTGTACAGATCGCCAATTCCGCCTTGCGAGGCTGGGGTGTTGATTAAAATACGCGCGGTTTTCATTCTAAAACCAAAGGTTTTCACCCGCTCGGTTTGAGTGTCTTGGTCGGTATATAAGCCCGATGTATGGCCAATGCCGCCTAAGGCAACTAAGGCTTCAGCTTTATCGACGGCGTCATTGAAATCGGCGGCGCGGTACATGCCAAGTAATGGTGAGAGTTTTTCGTGGGCAAAGGCTTCGGCCTCTGTGATATCGGTGACCTCACCAATCAATACCTTGGTGGTGTGGGGGACATCAATGCCCGCCATTTGCGCTATGGTCGCGGCGCTTTGGCCGACTATATCGGCATTTAAGCCGCCATTTTTAAGGATGACTTGTTGCATTGCAGCGGTTTGCGCGGCATTTAAGAGATAACCACCATGGGTCGCGAAGCGCTCTTTGACTTGCTCGTAGATACTATCGACCACAATCACCGCTTGCTCTGAGGCACAGACGACGCCGTTATCGAAGGTTTTAGACATCAGAATCGAGCTGACCGCGCGTTTTATGTCGGCGGTTTCATCAATAACAATTGGCGTGTTACCCGCGCCGACACCAATGGCGGGTTTGCCGGAGGAGTAGGCGGCTTTCACCATACCTGGGCCACCTGTGGCGAGGATAAGGTTCACTTTTGGATGGGTCATTAATTGATTGGAAAGCGCCACACTGGGCTCATCAATCCAACCGATAATGTCCTTGGGCGCACCAGCGGCAATGGCGGCATCTAGCACCAGTTTAGCCGCTGTGGTGGTCGAGACTTTCGCCCTTGGGTGAGGGGAGAAAATAATCGCATTACGGGTTTTAAGGCTGATCAATGCTTTGAAGATGGCGGTAGAGGTGGGATTTGTGGTGGGGACAATCCCACAGATAATGCCCACGGGCTCGGCGATAGTGATAGTACCGAAGGTGGGGTCCTCGAATAAAATTCCGCAGGTCTTTTCATCTTTGTACTTGTTGTAAATGTACTCGGAGGCAAAGTGGTTTTTAATCACTTTGTCTTCAATCACCCCATTCGGGTTTCGGCGGCGGCCATTTTCGCAAGTGATATGCGGGCATCTGCGGCGGCCAGTGCGGCGGCGCGGAAAATCGCATCGACTTGTGCTTGGCTAAAACTGGCATATTCGGCTTGCGCTTTGGCGACGCGCTCGACCATGAGATCCAGTTCTTGAGCATTAGTTACTGTCATGATTAAGACTCCTAAAAAGATTTAGGGAATGCGCGATTCGCTAAATCTTCTTTATGGTAAAAAATTACACCTAAAGCCGCAGTGAAAGTGTGATCATCCAATCAGTTTGGCGCTTTTATGTAATAAAGATACAGTAACTATGATCTGTTTTACCCTCTTTGGCTTAGAATCCGCCGAGGATTGCCAGCAGCTATTACTCAAACTTGTGATTTAACCTCAAAAATCTCATTTTTCAGTCATCTGTGCTTAAGCTACTATACTTGCCCTTACGGTTAGTTTGATGAAATTGGCGTGACACGCTCAATAAGGATAGCAACTTGGAGTTAACACTTTACGTTAAATTTTTTCTTGGCCTCGTTGCCATTATCAACCCCATTGGTTTGTTGCCAGTGTTTGTGAGCTTAACCAGTCATCAAACCGAAGCCGAGCGTAACCATACGGGTAAAGTGGCTAACTTTGCGGTGGTGGTGATCCTGCTAGTGACCATAGTGGCGGGACAACATATTTTGAATATGTTTAGTATTTCACTCTCGGCCTTTAGGATTGCCGGCGGCACACTGATCGCCATTATTGCGATGTCGATGCTGCAGGGTAAATTGGGTGAAGTAAAACGCAACCAAGAGGAAGACCGCGAATCTTCGGCGATGGAGTCCGTGGCGGTGGTGCCGTTAGCCTTGCCGTTAATGGCAGGCCCCGGTGCGATTAGCTCGGTCATCGTGTTTGCCGCAGAGCATAATTCCTTCTCCAATTTTGTGGCGATGTTTATCACAGTGATCATTTTTGGCTTGGTGAGTTTCGCCCTGTTCAGAATGGCGTCAATCATCTACAAAATTCTTGGTAAAACAGGCATTAACGTTATTACCCGTTTGATGGGGCTATTAATGCTGTCGATCGGGATTGAGGTGATTGCCGCTGGTATTAAAGGGCTGTTCCCACAACTCTTTAGCTAATTGACCTTATCGGGGGAGGAGTATGTCCTCCCTTGTTTTGGTTGTGTATCTGCAATTGATACTTTTTCAATCTCTATTTCTCACACAGTTTATTATCTGTAGAAGATGGGGTACCGCCGAAAAAGCTTATGCAAGCATCTGTTTTTTAGGTGTTTAGTAATGGCTAAATTAGGTAAAAATGGTCGTTCTCGCGTAAATCCTATGCTATACCTATTTTGTCTTATCTCTTAACCTCGCTTTAATAAGGAAATCACTATGAAATGGCAATGGATTGGCAACCTCAGCTTGAAACAAAAATTACTCATGGTTGTATTGCCGCCCTTATTTGCATGTTTTTTATATGGTGCTTTGTTTCTCATTGAAAAATATGAGTATCGCCAAGAGCTTAAGCTTATCGTCCAATTGAGTGAATTGGCGGTCACCAACAGTAATCTGGTGCATGAGCTACAAAAAGAGCGTGGCATGAGCGCAGGCTTTATTGGCTCAGCGGGTAAAGCCTTTGCAGGCAAAATCCCAAGTCAAAGACAACTGACGGATAGCCAGTTAAAACAATTCCAAGATTTCATTTCAAACAATGCGTTACCCGAAGTGTTTGCGCCTAAATTACGGGAGATCAACACTCAGCTTGGTCGCCTTTCGGGGATCCGTTCGCAAATCGACAGTTTATCCATCAGTGTGGCCGATGAAGTGGCCTATTACACCGATCTCAATAAACAGTTATTAGCCATAGTCGATGAAACGGCAAAGGCGGGCGCTAACCAAGAAATTGCCATTAAGGCAGCGGCATTCAGTGCCTATCTACAAATGAAGGAGCGGGCGGGGATTGAGCGTGCGGTACTGAGTTCAACCTTCGGTCAAGCAGGTTTTAAACCTAAGGTTTATGCCAAGTTTATAACCTTGGTCTCTGAGCAAAATACTTATCTGGAGCGCTTCTTGGCGCTTGCCACGCCTAATCTAGTCGAAGGTATTCGTCAGCTGCAAAGTGGTAACGAAGTTAAAGAAGTTGAAGCCCTGAGACAAATAGCAATCGACCAAGACAATCAAAAAATTCAGCAACAAAACCCTGAGGACTGGTTTGCGAAATCCACAGCGCGTATCGACCGTTTACGGGATTTTGAGCAAGAAGTTTCAACCGATCTGGTTAAGACCACCACAGACCGACTCTACACAGCCAACGAGCATATGTTCTTCGTGCTCGTGACATTAACCGTGGTGTTAGTGTTAGTGCTGCTGTTGAGTCTGTCGGTTATCCGTTACCTACACGACAGTGTGCACCATGTGTATTCGACGGTGACAAAAGCCAGAAAACATTATGATCTCAGTGTGCGTTTAACCCAAAACAGCTCGGATGAATTTGGGGAATTAGCCATTGCATTCAACGACATGATGAATGATTTCGAGAGTGTGATCCTGCAAGTGCGTGCCAGTGCCAGCAAGTTACAGCAAGCGGTAGAGCAAATGGATGTGTGCACCCACGCAATGGAGCAAGATGTGATGGCAGGGCACAGTGAGGCCGAGCAAGTGGCCTCTGCAATGACAGAGATGAGTGCGACAGTGGCAGAAATCGCCAGTAACGCCGTTAATGCATCGGAAGCCTCCACCGCGGCGAACCATGAGGCGAAAGCGGGTAATATCGAAGTGGGTCGTACCAGTGCCGCGATTAAGGCTTTAGCCGATGATATTGATGGCGCCTCTAAAGCTATTAATGAACTCGACCGTGAAATCCACGGTATTGTGGTGGTACTCGATGTGATCAGCGGCATTGCCGAACAAACAAATCTACTCGCACTTAATGCGGCGATTGAAGCGGCAAGGGCAGGCGAGATGGGACGGGGCTTTGCCGTAGTGGCCGATGAGGTGAGAAGTCTCGCGCAGCGCTCACAAACCTCGACCTCGGATATTAAGAATATGACGGATCGACTGAAATCGGGCGCCAGCATTGCCGTTAAAGCCATGGAGCGCGGACTTGCGCAGGCCAATAACAGCGTGCACGAAGCCGAGCAGGCGGGGATTGAGCTTAAACGTATCGTCGAGCAAGTGGATATTATCGACCGCATGAATGAGCAAATTGCCACGGCAACCCATGAGCAGTCAGCCGTGTCTGAGGATGTGAATCGCAATGCATTGAAGATCAGTGAAATTTACCTCAATACCCAGAGGATTTCGGATGAATTACGGGAATTGACCAAGGCACTGACCTACGACGCGGCGTTAATGTCCAAGGAAGTGAACAAGTTCAACGTCAATTAACGGCGAAAGTCGGACATAAATCTCAATTTATCAGGCGGTTTGTTTAGCAATTGCGCAACCGCCTGAAATCAACTCTTTTTACTTGACCACCCACAGGCTTTTGCGTACAGTACCGCTCCGTTAACGACGAAAGCTTACGAGTAAAGCTTATAACGTTGTAGCAGCGTGGATGATTAACACGTAAAACGAATCACAACAATCTGGTGAGATGTCCGAGTGGCCGAAGGAGCACGCCTGGAAAGTGTGTATACGGAAACGTATCGAGGGTTCGACTCCCTCTCTCACCGCCACATTCTAAGAACCCGATCATATGGTCGGGTTTTTCTTTTCTATCATAAACCTATGAATTATAGTTGCTTCATCCAATGGCTTACCAACCTTTGGCACCTTAAGGTGGTACAAAAGGGTGGTACAAAACGATGGCATTTATGACTCAACCATACCGCGATCCAGAGTCTGGAATCTGGAAAATCCGCAAGGGTGTTCCTAAGCATTTACGTCCGTTCCTTGATGACAAATCCGAGCTTAAGCGAAGCCTAAAAACTCAAGATGCCCATGAAGCCAAAGCAAAGGCTGCTGAAGTGATCGCGGAGTTCGAGTCTATTATTGCTCTGGCTCAGTCACGTTATGATAATCAAGAGAACGAGCTGAAAATAACGCCTGCTCAGTTAGATACTATTGTCAGCTACTGGGTGGCTCGTGAGCATGGTCGGCTGAGGTTGGCTGACATTCAAGCAAGATATCTGCTCGAGACTCCCGATGGACTCGAAGCGATGACGGAGTGGTTTAGTTAGCCGCTAGTAGTGCTCTATGCTGCAAGAGGCACAAGCCGTCAACAGGCAGAAGAACAACTCTTTGTGCGGTACATGAGTGCATTTATTGATGAAGCTCTTGAACTTTCACAATGTCAACTCCATGAACATTCAGTAAGACTGTATCTTGCTACCCAATTAGCAAAAGCTTGTATCAGGCTCTGTAATTCTGCAATCGACCATGAAGAACTCGCTCGGCGTAAACAAGGGCTCACTCGGCGGGATCTAAAACGAGGCTTTGAGCCAAATCTACCTGATACAAATATCGAACCGACAGATCCGAGCGGTGATGCGTTACAGCAGCTTAAGGATTTAGGTTTTGTCGATATATCCACCAGCAGTACAACTCCAAGCAAACAAAGAGAAGGTGAATTATCTGCATCTTCTAGCGTTTCACAACTGATTGACTGGGTGAATAATCAGAAGAAGATTGTGAGCTCAGAGGTTGCCTTTAGATCATGGCAAGGTGACCGCAATCGCCCTTGTGAGCGACTGATAGAGTTTTTTGCCGATAAACCTATTGGTCAAATCCAAAAGCTAGACATGCGTAATTTCTTCAATTGGATCATCCGTTGCCCGAGTAAACCGAGCCAAGAGATACGAGCATTATCCTTCAAGAAGCAAATCGATATCGCTGATAAGCGTGGATTGGCTCGAGTGAGTATCAATACTGCTGACAAGGAACTTAAGCTGATTTCGGGCTACTTCCAACAGGCTGTCAAGTTAGACATCTTGCCGAAGAATCCTTGCCATCAAGTATCGCCCGGCAAAGAAACGGTGAGGGTGATTAGAGATCCGGGCTACTCAAATGCGGAACTGACAAAGATTTTCTCCCTGCCACTCTTTAGGCAACGTACCTATGCTCAAAAGGCAAGATACGGTGAAGCTCCTTACTGGTTGCCTGTTATTCTGGCCTATACAGGAGCAAGGGCAGAGGAGATTGCTCAGCTTTACGTGAAAGATATCAAACAAGATAGCGATAATAGCGAGCAATGGTATTTCCATATTCAGGAGCTACGCGATGACCAATCCGTTAAAACGGGGGAGTCGAGAAGGGTGCCAGTTTGTCAGGCTCTTATTCAGTTAGGGCTGCTGGATTACCTGAATAGCTTGCCAGCAGAAGGGCGATTATTCCCATCACTTAAGGCCAATAAGAGGGCTAAGTATCACCTCGCGGTTGCACGTTATCTGAAAGATGCCTTTATGACACTCGATATCGAGCATTTTAACGCCCTAAAACCGCTACATGCATTCCGCCATCGCTTTATCACCGAAGCCAGAAAGGTCATGCGAGAGGATGTCCAAAATGCGATAACAGGGCACTCAAATGCTGGCAGTACGGGGCGTAACTATGGTATCTACGCAGAGCTACATCAAGCGATTGATAAGATGCCAGTGCTAGATATTCCGAAGTGGTGTCTTGAGTCATAACAATACCACAGCGTAATCGCTAAGGCTTAGTATTAGCCTTAGTTGATTACTGTATTCAAAAGCGAAATGATATGTAACTTTATGATAAGTATTATGATTACATCTAAGTTAAGGTGAGCGTTAATTGATAGTTTGCTATTGAGGTTCCCATTTGGGCTCTATAGCTCAATTGACTACTCGTATGAAGGCCATTTCTAATATTTTTAGTGTGTAATGTATTAGGAACACTTACAATGTCTTGTAAAGGCAATGCAAGCTGTACATCTTTTATTCTCAATGAAGAACCACTAGGCATAGATTCAACGTCATTTCTAAGACTTTCTAATTTGGAAAGATCTAAAAATAGCTTCGAGTAAGATTGACATTCGTAAGAAATGATTTCTTCAAATGAATACTTCTTAAAGTATGTCTTTAGAGTATCTAAAGCATTAACTTTCAGTTCCTTAGCTCCCTTTCCATATATAGCTCTAGTCAGTCTAACCATAGAGCCCAATTCATTTGGAGAGTCCTGAAGAACGATATCAAGACTACCATTTACTAAATTTTCAAGATAGTCATTATTACAAATAAGGTTCTGTTTTCTAACATCAAATAGCGCTGAATCCCAACTCAAAAAAGTCGTTTTCAGTAGACTTGTAATATCATCATACTTTACTAGTCTATTTTTTATTGCCCAAGTATCTCTAGCACACCAAATATCAAAGCACCAAGCTCCATGTGCAATTCTAAAGCCTCCAAACTTGTTTTCAACTACCGTCTGATTGTTTAGCTTGGATAAGGCATTTACTAGCGATTTCCTATCGGTTTCAACAACTAAGTCAATATCAGAACTAAAATCACGTAGACCAAATAGTCCAATGTCACGAACTAAGCCGCCAAAGACATATACATCAAATTGATCGTTTTCTGTCACAGCGTCCACAAAACCATATACATCAGCTCTTAGTTGCGTAGAACTTTGAAAGAAGCGGTTTACACGCTTCTTAAGAGCATCTTTGTGTGGCGCTGCATGATTTTTCATGATTCAAGGTTTCTTGTACAAAGCTTTAAGTTCGTTATGTAAATCAATTAGATAACTATCAGTCATGCCAGAGATAGCATCTGTAAGTAACTGAGCTTCTTTGTAGGCGTTGGGAAGGCTATTACTTTCGTCTTTAAAAACTCGCCTGTAATTCTCTGAAATACGACCATATGCATATTCACCAAATGGAGTTTTTGATTTCTTTGGGTCAGACTTGTTTAGTCTACCATGAATTCCAATCCAAAGCATGTCCATCAAGTTGTGTATGTAGTTGTGTCCTTCCAACTCTAATCTTAGGACAGATTTATTTTTGTACCCCCATTTTTTGTCAAAATCCTTCAGTGCATCACATAGTATACTAGCGTCACAAAGGGACATTAGGTCTTTTATCGGTTTGTCTTTTGACATCAGTCGGTCTAAATTCTGAGCAAATGACGTTGTAACGGATGCAACTAGTTCGTTCATTGCAAAAACTCTGAACATTTGCATGCTTACGTCATTCAACTCTGCGGGAGTTAAATCTAAGGATGGTTTAGAGAAGTCGTAGTGCTTTGTTACGCTCTTTTGGACTAATCTGTCGATGACCGCAAGCTTGGTCTCTTGTTGCTCTTTACCAACGTCCGTATCGATATTACTTTTATCTCTTTCACATACCATATAATGCTTAAGGTGGTTTATCAGGTCATGAAAAGAGGCTAACCCTTTTTTGATAATATCTTCTGCATCAAGGACTGAGTAAGCAATATCATCACATGCTTCCATTATGTATGTAAGTGGGTGTCTTATCCCTTCTGCCAACCCAGTTTCAGCCCAAACATCTTCTATAATTCTTGCTTCAGAATAGCAATAGCCATGTTTTTTCCATGTGGCTTTCGAATAAGGACAGTCCTTCGAGTTATTTTTGTTTTCTTCTGTCCATGATTGAATCGCTTCATTTTTTCTTGCTACATACGCCGATGATTGTGGGTATTTCAGCATTGCAGACAGTGTGGCATAAGTTAGGTTTATCCCAAATTTGTCATTCAGAACCTGTAGTTGGGTCAACAATCTAATTGTCTGAGAGTTTCCATCAAATTGTATAAAGTCATTGTATATGTGCGAGATTTTTCCATCTTCTTTGGGGAAAATCATCTCTGCATTAGTAGCAAACCAATCTTGGATCGCACTTTCACCTTGATGACCAAAAGGTGGATTTCCCAAGTCATGTGCTAACCCTATTGCAGCTAATAGGGATGGCAAAGTACGTGTTAATTTACCTTCTCGTTTCAGACCTTCTTCATCTGAAAATAAATTCGCATAGTCATAAGCTAGTTGGGTACCAACGCTTCTGGCTAAATTGGAAACCTCATATGAATGAGTTAATCTGGTTCTAACACTATCATTTTGTTCCAATGGAAAAACTTGGGTTTTATCTGCTAAACGACGAGTAGGGGCAAGAAATAAAATCCTATCAAAGTCCCTTTCGATCTCCTCTCGGGCACTAATTTGTTCCTTTAATCCCCAGTTTTCCTTCCCAAAAGTTAACTCTGAATCCGATTTGTCTTTTCTTCTTCCGTTATGCAGTAACTTGTCCCAGTTCAAAATTATGCTCCATATAATCAGAATAATAGTGAGGAAATAGTATACATATCTGTAAAATTTGCTAGTGAGACTACTCACATCAAAAGACAAAAGAAGTCCTAAACCTCTCTTGTCTTACTGTGTATACCCGTTACACGCTGAAGCTTTCTGGAGTAACAGTAACTGCTACATGCCTCATCCCCATGCTAGCTTCTGGTATTGACTCAGGGATATCATCAAACGCAGACTTCAACTTAATCCCCTTAATCATGGCTTTGCTATTGTGGCGGCCTTTTTCGAAGCCTTTCTCCACCAGCCGTTTGGTCATGATATTACGGGTCATTTTCCAGTCTCCATCCCGTTCAGCCCACTTCCTAAAGGCATCATAAAGCTCATCGGTATACACAAAATCACCTTTGCCTGTACATTCCTCTAAGAACATCGCAAGTAAGTCTGACTCATGGCGATATTCGGCAATTCCAGACTTAATCGAGTTAGGGATTGATGCCTTAATGCCATCCTTTAGCCACATCTGAACGCCTTCAAGTGCCCAATTAAGGATTCCTGATAGCTCCGCATACAACTTATCCATTAATTGCGGGTCCATTTGTTGCTGGCTGAAACTGGCGTTAAAGGGCAGTAAAATCATCCGTCGCCACATGCCGGGGCTGGTATCTCGAATGACGGGCTTATGGTTGCCGACCATGATGAGCTTAAACATGGGGATATACTCAAGCTCTACCTTGGCATACAGCTGGCGGGCAACAATTACATCATTACCTGTCATCGACTTTACTAGGTTCTCGTCCATTCGAGAGCCTTCGGGTAACTCATTGGCAACCACAAGTCGGCTACCATTTAGCTTGGCTAAGGATGGGTTAGGGCCCTTACCGCTGTTATTCGATTGCAGTAAGACATCGCTGCTTATCTGATGATAATAGCTTCCCATTAGCCGCTGAATGATATTCATAAAGGTACTCTTACCATTACAGCCATGACCGTAGAGGAAAAACAAAACTTGCTCATCAGTCCGTCCAGTAAGGATATAGCCTACCATTCGCTGCAAAAATTTAGCGTACTCGACATCGCCACAGGTGATCTCATTGATAAACCGAAGCCAACGTGGACAAGTGACGTCTTGCTTGTAACTAATATCACTATAACGGCTGATATACATCTCCTTCCTCGCAGCAAGCAGTTTTCCGGTTGCAAGATCGAGCACACCATTGCTAATCCCCATTAGAATGTTGTCTGCATCAAAGTTTTTTGCCGAAATCTGGTTGCTAGATTTAAAAACTTCCAACATATCGGCAAGCTTTTTGCGATTTAGCGACTGTCTACCAAACGCCAGTAACTTCTCTACTTGTTGTCGTTTGGCGTTGTCCTTAATTGTTGCTGGATCTTCTAGCATACGATTTGCTTGAGTGATAATTCCCTCACCAATACATCGAGCTAGTGCCAGTTCTTTATCGCCTATTGGCCTCCAACGCTGCTCATCAAACACATACATACAGTTGAGTTCTGGCACATAGAATAATTTTCTGTCAGTTAATTTTGCCAGTCTATCCGCATTACCCACATCATTTAGCGTGTTCTCATCAAAAACATTAAAAGGTGAATCGAGTTGCTTAGGCTCTTTAGCTTGCTGGTGGACAGTTGGGCTTTCATCCTGTGCCGATTCAGAAGTTTCCTGATTCGATTCTTGCGTGACAGCAACACCGAATTGTTCGACTAATGCTTCGATACCAAGAGCATTTTCCTGCCGCAAATAATCATCAATATCCTTACCTTGGCCTTCTGGTAAGGTGACTTGGATAAGTGATGGTAAACCAAGTTGAGCTAGCTTCTCTCTGTACTTATCACCTGCGGCATCACTGTCGAAGAAGGTCACTACATCTCTGTCATGCAGTTTTTCCTTAATCCACTCCAGTTGTGCTTGGCTAATTTGCCCGTTTGTTGCGATTGCAGGACCTTGCCATCCATGATCCTTTAGAGCCAGTAAGTCAAATTCACCCTCAACAATTGCGACAGTACCTTGCTGGTTCATCGTATGTTGCCCATAAAACTGGATATTGTTCAGCCAAAACAGTTTAGAGAGCTGGTATGCCACTTTTTTCTCAGGGTCTTTGAAGGTGAAACGACAAATCGCCCCAGTCTCATCATAATGCGGGAAGATATAGACACCCCTAGGAAAGAAATCATGTGGTGATTGAGGACTTTCCTTAACGAGCCCTGATGCGTACATTTCCTCAAGCGTGAATCTATGCTCAATTAAATGACGCCAAAGAGCCCCGCGAGAGTAACCTACCTCATAACCAATTAGTACGTTTTGGCTTAGTTTTCGCTTATCCATAAGTGACTGGAGCGGGGTGCTACCATCGACAAACATTGGCTCAAAGTAATACTCCCAAGCAGCATGGTACAAGGCTTGACGACGAGCAAACTGTTCAGCCGTAAGTTCTACTGTTTCAGCTTCAACTTTGGGCTTATTAGCTCTTGAAGCGGGTAGAACTGTGATGTCTTCAATTTCACCTTGGATAAGCTTTCTGGCGGCATCTAAGGGAGATGTAGCAAGCTCTAAATCGACCAGAAAAGTAAAAATATCTCCATGAGCATCACATGAGTAGCAATGATAATGTTCATCTTCGCTCTCTGCACAATGCAACTTAAAGCACCCTTTATGCTCACAGAATGGACACTCATCAGGATCAAGGTGATAGAGGTCATTCCCGCATGACTTGTAGCTGGTGCCAAGTGCGGCTGATATTACCTCTGGTAAAAAGAACTGGCTCTTTACTTCCGCAAAGTCGATACGCTTAGATTTTACTACTTGATTATTAGACGAAAAAAATAATTGTGATGCCATGTTGGTCATCTCCAAATAAATGAGTGGCCGCAGACTAAAATAGATATGGAATTGATTTAGTCTGTTGCTTGGCCATCGAGCCTACATTTTGGCTCTTCCCCGATAGTTCATTGTTTCCAGCAATGAGCCGTCGGGGCATTTGTCTCCTAGTCGAATAATCGACGATAGAGATGAATCCCTTGCAATCCAGTAAGGGTTGGTTTTGGGGTGCTGACAATCAGCCCTGATTGTTCCAAGCGTCGAATATGTCTTCTTGCCGTTCTCAATGAGTAACCGCAACGTCTTACCAAGGCACTCGCAAGACTCACTTCTTCTCCTAGCAAGTAGCCATCAACAATCGGCATTCTGCTGATCTCATAAACGGTCTGCCTAAACTGGTCATTGAACAGCTCAAAGGGCAGTCGATAAGGGGCCTGATGGCTGCTAGTGGGATGGATAATGTTGTCTTCGCTAATGTCTTGATTTCGCACTTGGATCTCCTCTGGATGACATAATGTGTCACACCCATATCTATAATTTAGTGTTTCTTTTGGAGAGCTAAGCACCTTGATTTCCCTTAAAAATGACAAATCCGAGATAGTGGTGAATTATTGCGGGTGATAACTTATAGAATTTGTTGCTATTAAATTTTTGTGGTTATTTCTTTTGGGTATATACAACTTATCTCTATGAAACTTCGATATTTCTTCGCGTTACTGCCATTGGCTTCACCATCGATTCCCCTAAGCTCTATCCACTGCCAATAAATCAGCAGACGGACTAAAGTATTTCTACTTACTTTTCCTTTAGTACTTTTTAGTAAATCTAATAAAAATCAGCATAGTAATTCTATAAATCAATCATTAGGGGCAAGATTGCTTTGTTTTGTGGGAATGGGTGTTGAGGAAAATCGGCAGCGAAATCGGCAGGAAGATTATTGAGCATGGACAAAAGGTTAGGGGAGTGTTACTCAATCTGACCTGTTCACTCCGACTCAGGATTGGTACACTTACAACATGACCATCTAGCAGCCTAACTAATGACGATCAAGCAGAGCCAGTATTTCCACCAACTAAGAGCTTTAGCTGCAAGCCATCCTGAGGTGGCGGTTTTGTGGCTATATGGTTCGCAAGCTAAAGGTAATGCTAGCGAGTATAGCGATTGGGATTTAGCCGTCGCATTCGACCCCGTAAAGGCTGAGAGTGTGCTTGATACACGTATTAGAGCTGAGCTGCTTGCTATGGATTGGCAAAGGGCATTGGGGCTACCCGAAGGAAAGTTGTCTGTTGTCGATATCAATCTAGCACCTATCCCTTTAGCCTTCGGTATCATTAACGCCAACAAACTAATCTTTAGTCGAGATGAAGGTCGAAGAATGCAAGAAGAATCCCGCATTATGTCGCAAATGGAACTCGATTACCTAACTCAGAGCCAATAAGGGGACTGCTGTATCATGTCGGATAATGCCTATATCACGTCATTGCGTTTAAGCCTTAGCCGGTATCAGGCCGAACTTGGAGAATTGCGCCAATTACTCTGTCAACGTCCCTTATCGAATCTCGAATATCGTGCCGCTGAGAGGACGTTACAGGTCTCTATTGAAGCTTGCATTGGCATTGCGAAACATTGGGCTAAGGCCCTTGCAGGGCATAGTCCTCAGGATGCTTATCAAGCATTTGAGATCCTGTGTCAACGAGGGGCACAACCAGCTGATGAATTGAGTGGCTGGCGTAAAGTGATAGGTCTTCGTAATGCATTGGTACATGATTACTTGAATATCGACCCTGAGATAATCCGCAGTGTGATTTCTCAAGGTTACAGCGATAGATTATTTGTCTTTGCGGAGCAGGGACTAGAATGGTTATCTTTGAAGAATAGCTAATGTTTGATTGGATTTCATAGACTCACCTAAAGGCTGGATAGGTGAGTCTATCAAGGGAATGAGATTATTTATCAGGGTAATCACCGTACCAGTACTTTACCGCAAGCCACTCCCCAAATGTCTGAAAATGGACTAACAACCTGACAATCCAGTGCATGAAAGGTAAATGCTCTCGCGGGTGTGTAGCGTACAGAGTGCCATCCTTATTTACGAAAATGGATTCAGGGATAAAGCCTTTATCGATAAGAAACGCCCTGATTGCCTCTGGTTCCCTAAAGACACCGTTCCCCATTGCCACTTCCCCTTGAAGGTGCATCATCTTCTGATCGGTGCCACGTTTATCAGGGACAATCTCGGCAGTAAAGAAAAGGCCTTGGCACTCTTTGGCTTCTTGAACCTGATGATTTCTGGTTTCAGGGGTAAAACGGCCTTCTACAAGTAATACTGGATAAGGTAGGGCTTGTTCGTTTTGCATGGTTTTCTCCGATGAAAGTTGAGTGGGGCATAATATGTCACCCCCATATTTCTATTTTAATCGGTGGGTAACCGTTTCAACTCACTTATACCGTCATTTTTCACCATGAACTAAGGCATAAGAAACCTGATGTAAATCAAATGCACAGGAGAGAATATGTCTATTCATACATTCAAGAATCAACAGCACGATAACGCTCAAGACTCAGTTATTCGGGAGGCAATAGCCATCTTAGAGACTCGCTATAGCCTCGGAGTTAATCATGGGGTTTTTAGTTCGCCACAGATTGTTAAGGACTATCTAAGGCTGAGGATGGCCGCCTATGAGCGGGAAGTTTTTGCAGTACTATTGCTTGATAGTCAGCACCGTTTGATTGCCTATGAAGAGCTTTTCTTTGGCACCATTGATGCCGCCTCAGTTTATCCTCGAGAGGTGGTAAAATTGGTCCTGCATAGAAACGCCGCTGCTGCGATATTTGCCCATAACCATCCCTCTGGCATACCTGAACCATCACAAGCCGATAGACGCATTACAGAGCGTTTAAAGACAGCTTTAGCAACTATTGATGTTCCAGCCTTAGATCATCTAGTGATTGGGCACCATGAAGTAGTGTCTTTTGCTGAGAGGGACTGGATATGACCACCACAATTCAGATAGATCTTAAGGCCGCGAGAAGTTTATTGCCGATGACATTAAGCTTGATGCAAATCATTCGGCGGTTACTCCTCAAGAATCTGCCGCCAATTGTGAGTAACGGTGTGACGGTTAACTTTCGTGACCCTAGTTAC
This sequence comes from Shewanella seohaensis, assembly GCF_025449215.1. NCBI lineage: Bacteria > Pseudomonadati > Pseudomonadota > Gammaproteobacteria > Alteromonadales > Shewanellaceae > Shewanella > Shewanella seohaensis. The sequence goes on along the minus strand of NZ_CP104900.1, from coordinate 3,171,492 downwards.
TCAGCCGATGCTGGTGGCTTTCATCCAGTCGAAATCCGCTTGGAATACTCACAGGCCACCAGCATGTGGCAAGTTTGCTATATCACCGACTTTGCCTACCAAGGCCGATACTACCCAGAACTCGAAAAGGACATCGACTTCAATTTCGCTGAGGGTTCAGGGTATCAGGCTTATGTTGGATTTCACCCGCTAAGCCATTTCAGTGGTCTTTATCGGTTATGGGAAGCCAACTTCAGAAGTTATGTGGTTGATGATCTTTATCAGATAAACATCAACTGGGACTGATCCCCCACACGATTCCATTCAGAACAAAGCAGAAAATCACTACATGGGTTCATGTGGTGGGCTTTCGGCTGCCTGAATGCCAGCCATACAGGAGAAACATCATTAGCGAGTTACTCAAGAAGGTCGCTAAAGCTGCACTACTGACCATAGTGCCGATCCTCATCCAAGCCTTTGTCGAGCGGTATTTATCAGACGAGGAACGATGGGAAAACGAAGGGAGTGACTCAGATCAAGAAGCTGAGTAACTCCTTGTATTAATAACCAATAAACCAAGCCCATGTGACACGTTGAGAAATACCTCAAACACCATGTCACATGGGTCGTTTTCGACCTTTTGAAGGGCTTGGTCAGTATACCTTGCTCTATTGAACAGGAGTCATACATGGCAGAAATCGGATATGCCCGAGTCTCGACCACGGGACAAAGCCTCGATGCCCAGCTAAAGGCATTGATGAGCTGCGACAAAGTGTTCCAAGAAAAGGTAAGTGGTGCAAAGGATGACCGTCCACAACTGCAACTCATGCTCGAGTTTGTCAGAGAGGGTGACATTGTGATTGTCACAAAGCTCGACAGGCTTGCTCGTAACACTCGTCACTTGTTGGAGATAGCTGAGTTCTTGGCCAAGAAACAGGTTTCACTGCAAATCCAGAATCTAGGCATAGATACAGCAACCCCAACAGGCAAGCTCATGCTGACTATGGTAGGTGCCATCGCAACATTTGAGCGAGAGCTAATGTTAGAGCGACAAGCGGAAGGGATAGCACTCGCAAAACAGCGGGGAAAATATAAAGGACGTAAACCCACGGCAATCACTAAGGCGAAAGAAGCAGCCCCATTGCTTGCGGAAGGTTTGCCTAAGCCAGAAGTGGCTAAGAGGTTGAATATCAGCTTGTCCAGCGTTCAACGGATAGCAAAACAGTTAACATCTAAGGATTAGTTATGAGTAAGAAACAGAAAAACCGCTTAGAGATGTACTTTGTAATATTGATAGCCCTAACAATCTTGAGTGCCTTATCACTGGTTGCTCTTGAGGATTCGATTGGCGGCTCTTTGGACTATTTCATCCTCAAGATGTCACTAACACTCCAAGGGACTATCTCCGTTGTGGTGATGGGTGTGGGCTATATCGGGATGTGGTATCTCTCCGAGAGATTGGATTGGTTGAAGGAGGATGCTCAAAAAGCACCATCAGATAGTGAAGTTAACTATCGAGAGAAAAACTGTCCATCAAAACAGGGATTGGTGGAGCCGCATATCTGTTGATTTATGGTGTCATTTTGATGTTCTCGATCCTCAGTTATCACGATGGAAATATCTTCAAGATTGCCACTTCAGGAGCGGGGTTGGTTGGGTTTTTACTCTGCCTTCTTTCAGGGATTGCCATTTGGCAGCTTCAGCTAAGGTTAGAGTGGATGGCAGAAGAGCAGGGGAAAGCCGAACAATCAGATAGCAACACTCTAAGTAACTAATCGACAAGGCCATCAGATTCTATTGATGGCTTTTTTTGGAGAAATTATGCGGAAACCAAGAGATTTCGTCATCCTATTACTCCTAGTAGGAACTGTATTCTCATTGTCGGTAAGGGCTGGAATTGAGGATATGGCAAGCAACCTACAAAAACTCTATATGTGGGAGAAACTTGCCTCCGCATGTAAAACCAAGTCACCAACAGAACTCAAGCAAGAATGGACTGTGATCGAAATGATCGTATATGCAGAGGCGGCATTATGGGAGGGGAACATCAGTGCAGTATTACGTTCCGGTGGTCGAACTGAACCACAGATTAGATCTGTTTTTGATGATCTGAAATGGAGTGCTGACGTACTGGCAAGAGGTGCGTTGGACCGGATGTCTTGTAATACTGCTGATAAAGACAGAGCGGTTAGGGTAATGGTGTCAGATCCTGCATTTAAAGATGCAAGTGAGCAAGTTTTGGAAATCTCCAAATATCTTTAACAATTCATTGAAATTTATGGAACTGAACATTAAATTGACTTAATACCATAATTTGTTTAAAAAGGAATCGGCTAGCGGTTTAGAGCCGTATGCTTTGGACTATGAATCTGCCGAAAACTCATGTGAGTGGCAAAAAGATTCGTCCTAGCTATGAAAAATCTATAAATACCAAAAGTTATAGATGCCTAGACTCTAGCCCCAACTCAATATTATGAAAAACATAACATTCGAGATTTACCACCCTCATTTAGACATTGTTTCCGATAGAACACTTCGATCTATTTTGAAAAAGTTTTCAAAGCTCCTTAGAGAAATTCAGTATCAAGAAGTCTTTTATCTGATTAATAGCAGTGATTTATCTCCACCAGAAAAGCAATCTTTACGAGATCGTTTGAAGGCCCCCCTTAATCATATTGACGCTTACTATGTGAGGCGGATTGAAAAGGGGAGCATACTTATTGAAAGTGCATTAACTGCTAGTGCTCTCTGGTTGCTTGTAAATACCCTAGGAGAATCAATTAAAGAGGCTTGGAAACTCAGCGAATTTCACCACAGACTGGTGGATTATCTTTCTAAGCCAAAAGTCAGGAGAGTGGTGATAGATAGGTGTTTCGACCGTGTTTTCGAAGCATGGAATTTTGATGGATTTATCATTGATGAAATTGAGAAGAAGGATGATGGTGAAGATTTGATTGTTAAAGTAAAACTCAAAACTGAACACAATTTACAAATCCATATAGATCAGAATCTTCAGGAACAGAATATTGAACTATTACTGAAAAAGCTTGAAGAAGAGATTAGAACGTCAAACTATAAAGGAAATTAGATTGTCAGGAGGGAAATTCATGTCGGAAAAATGTCCTTTTTGTGGAGCACTTTTTACTGTAACTGAAATGTCTGGTGGTGGCATTTGTGGTGCTTGCCGTGAACCTATAGATTGCCCTAATTGCAAGAAAACTATTCGTGAAGAACGTACTACAGGCTGGTTTCAAGAGACTCTCCTCAAGATTCCTGAGAGTCAATTATCTCAGTTTTTGGGAATTACGGATGAAGACTGGGAAGAAATGGGAGTAGAGCTGAACGCTAATGCAGGCAGTTCTGAAGAAACAACATACAGCTATTGGTTCGAGGTTCCAAATACTACATCTAAAGATATTTTGAAGAAAACTGGTTGGAACATCGGCCAAACTATAGATGACATCCCTGTTTGGCTGGTTGAAATTGAGTAGATTATATTTTCCATATTTTGTCTATTGAAACAATGGCTGTATACCTTTTTAAGGTAAGAGCTCGTAAATTATCATATTTGTGTTACGTATGATTTTCTGACGTCTCTAATTGTCTAACTGAATTTAGCTAAAATTCATCAACTTAAGGATAGAAAATGAACTTGGACGTTTTAGGCTTTTTGATTGAAAACGAAAGCTATATTGAAGATATGGCTGAAAGTGCCAATATTGACTCTAGTATAAGTATAGGTATTGCCAAATTACTCTATGTGAATGGTGGCAATCTCTCTATTCTCAAAGGAAAACAAACCTATCACTATGAAAGAGTTATTAGGCCATTATTGGAAAATGTCCAGTGTGAAGGTCCAATTGGAATGATGGATGATGAAGATGGAAACTGGGTCTCTAGTTGCGTGAATGGTGGAATTATTGACGATGAGTCTTTGTATCAGAGTTACTTAGAAGAAGATTTTAAATGTCAAATTTGCCGCTACGATCAAGAAAGAATGTAATGAGAGATAACAAATAATCACTCCAAACAGCATAGCCGATATGACGTTTTGAAGGAGTCGACCTGCTAGTCGTGCTCCTTTAGGATTTTTTGTGGTACAAAAAGCTGGTACAATATAAAAAATCAAGGTGCATAACACTATGATTTTATAGGGTTTGTTAGAAAGGTGTGTGATTCGAGGGTTCGACTCCCTCTCTCACCGCCACATTTAAGCAAAGGGAATCAGTAGTTTACTGATTCCCTTTGTTGCTTCTGGGCAAAATCTGCGTTTTCTTGTCCGTTTATGTCCGCATTAAAGCCCATCATTTCTCAGATATATGACTTGTCACGTGTTACGTACCTACCATTCAATTTATATATTGAAAATTAGTATGTTACTGATGTTTTGCTCCTATTGGATAAATACAATTCTTGCTTTGAGGGACTAGCATTTTACCCTTGGTATACAGCCCCACAGCGTGGTGTATTGTGGTGTGAGTAATGCTCGGCGCATTGCCCATTTTTGTTCTATGCCTTGCGCGGCCAAAAATAAGGTATCGCGTCCATAACGGGCATTTATTCCATCAAATGCCTTCATTAGCGTGGGGTGAGTGTTAATGTGATTAAACAAATCGAGTTGCAGATATTTATCTGGTTCGAGATTGAGTAAACCGATACCTATCTTGTAGTACTTCACCCCGGGTTTAAATAATGTTGGTGCAGCTAAAGACATTGCATGCGTCATTTCAATCGTGCAATTGGTTGCCGTGGGGAAATGGATAAGGGATTTAAAACCAACGGGTTGTTCATCGTAAGGGGAGTTATTCGCAAAAATCAGCATCGACCTGCAGCATGAGCCTTGAGCTCTGGCTTTTGCTGCTGCAATCCCGATGTGTTTGCTCAATGCTTGCCGTAGCGAATCAAAATCCATAATGCGCTCACCTACGGAGCGAGTGGAAAATATCTGTTGTTTATCCGCCCGAGTATGGTCCCATTGTTTACAGGCCGTGCCATTAAGTTCTCGGACGGTTCGCTCTATCTCTATGCTGAATAGCTTGCGAGCAAGGCCTGTTGGCATTTGTGCCAGCTCGTAAGCGGTATGAATGCCCATACTCGTAAGCTTTTTGCTGAGGCGTCGCCCAATTCCCCACACGTCAGCGGCTAAAAGTTGCTTAAGAATCTCAATCCGTTGTAGATCATTATCAATGAGACAAACCCCATTATAGCCAGGTAATTTTTTGGCGGCATGGTTGGCGATTTTAGCCAGCGTGAGTGTTGCGCCTATACCAACACAAACGGGTAAACGAGCTTCTTTCCAAACGGTTTGGCGGATGCGCAGGCCGTGTGTTTTTAAGCAGGGAATGCTGGCGTGGCAGTGTTTAAAGGATAAAAACGATTCGTCAATCGAATAAATATGTTGGTCGGGAGCGAAGCGGCCGATGATTTCCATCATTTTTGCCGACAAATCGGCATAAAGTTCGTAGTTGCTTGAGCACACTATCACCCCCAGTTTGGCGCACTGCTCTTTGACATGAAAGTACGGAGCAAATTTGGGGATCCCAAGTTCTCTGGCCTGGCGGTTGGCTGCCACGATACAGCCATCGTTATTGCTTAGGACGATAATCGGTTTACCGCGCCAATCGGGGCGGAACACTTGCTCAGCAGAGCAGTAAAACGAGTTTGCATCGACTAATGCGTACATGACCACTGGCTCAGTAACGAGGATTGAAAATGCATTCTAATCGAACGAATAACAACACCTTCTACGCTAAAGGTGTCGCAATCTCGTATCGGCACGGCATGGTATTGCGGGTTGGCAGACAGCAACATTTTGCGTTTTTTATCAAAAATTTTGCAGATAAACTCACCATTGAGTTGGGCGACGATAACGGCTCCCTGTGATGCGTTGACTTGTCGGTCAACAATCAATACATCTCCATCATATATCCCTTCATTTCGCATCGAGTCCCCTTGGGCGACCCCAAACCAAGTTGCACAAGGGTGTAACACTAAAAGATCATCAAGGTTTGTTCTAAGCTCAGAGTAGTCTGAAGTCATGTTAATAAAATCATTGAGGTAGAGATGTTGTCTTAAGGTTCGAATCACGACCCCTTCAACGCAAAAATCATCGTAATCGTGTATCGTTATGGCTTGGCATTTTTCATCGGAAGTGAGCAGCATTCTCCGTTTTTCATCATAGATTTTGCAGATGAACTCACCATTGAGTTGGCCATAAACTACACTCCCAGTTTGAGGCTTAATATGGCGGTCGATGATCAGCAGATCACCATCGAATATACCGACACCTTTCATAGCGTCGCCTTGAGCGATACAAAGCCGTGTTGCACTGGGGTGCAATACGAGTAATTCATCGAGGCGCAATCCAAGCTGAGTGTATTCTGCTGCAGGGCTTTCAAAGCCGCTAATCCCCGCGTGAGCGGGCCAAGGAATGATAGGATAAACACGCATAGCAAGACGATTACTGTATATAAATACAGTTATTATAGCGAGCATTGTTCTATTCGCAAATGGGGCTGAGGATTAAATTGGCTTGTTAGTCAGCCTATCTTGATTAACCCCATGGTCTGGTTAGAGTTTTTGTTTAGTATCAGTCTGTGGCACGTTTTGAAAAATGCAGTAGCCGATTATTGGCGGGCATGGCGGTATCTGCAACCAATGTGAAGGCTTGCGCTTGGGCGAGCTGAATAATCCATTCTATGTCCCGAATACCACTCTCACTATCTCTTTGTTTTAAATACTGATCGAATTGACGATTACTGTCGCTGGTAAACTGACCTTGGTAGTTAAAAGGGCCGTAAATACAGAGGGTATTGAGTTGTGGCAAGTATTGGCCCAAGCCAGCAAAAAAGGCTTCAACCATGGTTTGACTCATAATATGCAAGGTATTGGCGCTAAACACGGCGTCGATGCGGGTGTTATTGATGGGCCAAGGTTGGGTGACATCGAGTGCGAAGGGCAAGCCGAGGTTGTTGATGCCTTTTTGATGCCCTTGTTGGTGGCATCTTGCGCTAATGCCCTCAAGGTAAGCGGCTTGATCGCTGGTTTGCCAGAAAAGCTGAGGTAGATTTTCAGCAAAATAAACGGCATGTTGTCCCGTGCCGCTGCCAATTTCCAGCACCTGTTTGGCGCTGGCAAAGGCGGTTTGTAGCACGGCGAGTATTGGCCCTTTGTTATTTTCACAGGCTTGAGAAAAAGGCAGCAAGCTAGGCGGCGTTTGAGGATCCTGAAACATGGTATGTCCTAAATTTGTCCTTGCGGAGGCTGGCAAAGTGTTTGTCTGATAAACACGCGGTGTCAGTCTGCATCGCGGTCGTAATGGCCTGTAGCTTAAGCCAATGCGGCGGCAAATTCTATTGATAAGCACGATTTGGGATGGCCGCACGGGTTGAGTTTTATTCGGCTCTACAATCTTCTGTTGACCACGATATTAGCTTAGATATACTCGAAAATTCTGAACAAATGTAAAAAATATAAAACAAAAACAGCTTAAATCTGTTCAAAGGATCCCTATGTCTGCTAAACGCTGCGCGTCTTATTACAATGCCACCATCAAGCAAGAGTCTGATTATCCAGAACTTGAAGGCGATATTCGGGTCGATGTGGCCATTATTGGCGGCGGATTTACGGGTGTGGCGACGGCGGTCGAATTGGCCGAAAAGGGTTACCAAGTGGCGTTACTTGAGGCCAATAAGATTGCCTGGGGGCCACAGGGCGAAATGGCGGCCAAGTGACGGGGAGTTTGTCCGGCGATGCCGCCATGACCAAGCAATTGCGGCGTCAGCTTGGTCAGGAGGCTGAAGATTATGTGTGGAACCTTCGTTGGCGCGGCCACGATATTATCAAAAACAGAGTGGCGAAGTATGGCATTGATTGTGATTTAAAATTTGGCCATATCCAAACGGCGTATCGCCCCGCACATATGGTCGAGTTACTGCAAATGTTTGATGAAGCTAATCGCCGTGGCATGGGGGAATTGATGACCTTCGTGCCAGCGCAGGAGATGCCCGCCTACTTAGCTTCGCCCTTGTACCACGGTGGGCTGGTCAATCGGCGGAATATGCATCTGCATTCGGTGAATTTATGTCTTGGTGAGGCGCGAGCGGCGGCTTCATTGGGCGCTAAGATTTTTGAACATTCGCAGGTGCTGGATATTCAGCAAGGAGAGCTTGCAACTGTGGTCACGCCAAAGGGCAGGGTGAAGGCAAACAGTGTGCTTATCGCCGGTAATGCTTATCACAAATTGGGCCGGCCTCAGCTGCGGGGCATGTTATTTCCCGCCTCCCTTGGCAATTGTGCGACAGCCCAATTGCCGCCAGATTTAGCTAAGCAACTCAATCCGCAGGATTTAGCTGTGTATGATTGCCGCTTTGTGCTGGATTATTACCGCTTAACCGCCGATAACCGTTTGATGTTTGGGGGCGGCACCAATTACAGCGGCCGCGATCCTAAAAATGTTGCCGCCGAGCTGCGTCCGGCGATTGAACGCACTTTCCCCCAGTTAAAGGGCGTCGACATTGAATTTGCCTGGGCAGGCATGGCAGGGATAGTGATTAACCGTATTCCCCAACTGGGCAAGATAGCGCCGAATATCTTCTATTGTCAGGGATATTCGGGCCATGGCGTGGCGACTTCCCATATTATGGCCGAGATCATGGGGCAGGCGATCGATGGTCAAATGCGAGAGTTCGATCTCTTCTCCGCCATGCGTCATATCCGGATCCCATTGAATGAATGGTTTGGTAATCAGGCCCTTGCGCTAGGGATGTTGTACTACACCCTGAGGGAAAACTGGCGCTAAATAGCGAGTAATCCGTCAAGCTCAAGCGCATTATTAGTAGCATGGGTGATTTGTTACTCTGGTTCGCTGCAATGGACTCGTTACTACGTATTCTCCATCGCCAGTTTTTCTGCGAGATAATCCACTAATACCCTTACTTTGGCGCTCAGGTGACGATTCTGCGGATAGAGCGCCCAAATGCCTTCTTTAGCTTCGCGGTGCGCGTCGAGAAAGGAGATGAGTCTACCTGCATGTATATCTTCTTCAATGTAATAATCAGGGAGTTGCACTATTCCTATGCCCTTTAATGCTGCATCTCGCAGGGCGTAACCGCTGTTGCAGATAAGGTTGCCACGTACCTTGATATTGCGCTCGCGGCCATTTTCAATAAAGCGCCAGTAATTGTGATTCCCGATCAGGCAATTATGTTGATTTAACTCCGAAAGCGTGTGGGGCTCACCGTATTTTTCAACGTAACTGGGCGAGGCAGCCACATAATGGGTGCGGCTACTCAAGGGTTTGGCCATCAGGCTGGAGTCGGCGAGTTTGCCAAGGCGAATGGCTAAATCGTAACCGCCTTCAATCAAATCTAAGGTTCTATTGGTCAAGTCGACATTAAATTCCACGCTGGGATATTGCACCATAAAATCATTGAGTAACGGCATGATAAATTTTTCGCCGTAGGCCACGGGCGCGGTGAGTTTTACCAATCCTTGGGGCGAACCTTTTAGATCGGTAATCGCCCGCTCGGCCTCCTCGAGGCCTGTTTGCAATTGGCGGCAATGGCGATAATAAATCGTGCCTTCTTCGGTGAGCGATACCTTGCGAGTTGTACGATAAAACAGCTTAGTGCCGAGGCGATTTTCCAGCGCGCCGATTTGCCGACTCACGTGGGCGGTGGACACATTAAGGCGCTGTGCGGCCAAGGTAAAGTTCTCGGCCTCGGCCACTGCTACAAATTCTGATATGCCATCCCAAAGGTACATTGTTGCTTCTCAGTAAAAATGAATTGCCAAAATGCTAGATTATCAATCCTCAGGAAATAAATACAATCTAGTGACTGCATTACCGCACACTATTTTTAAGCTTATCCATCCGCCTCAATCTATGCTTACAAGCAAGTAGGGCATGAGGTAAGCCGTAAATCGATAAGCCCATTGATTAAAAGAAGGAAAGACAAGCATGTCGAACGAAAAACCACAGTTTATCAAGTCAAAGGCCGCCGTGGCCTGGGGGCCGGGACAGCCGCTCAAGATTGAAGAAGTCGATGTGATGTTACCTAAAGCTGGCGAAGTGTTAGTTCGCATCGTGGCGACTGGGGTTTGCCATACCGATGCGTTTACCTTAAGTGGTGACGATCCAGAAGGGGTATTCCCAGCGATCCTCGGCCATGAGGGCGGTGGTATTGTTGAGCAAGTGGGCGAAGGCGTGACCAGCGTACAGGTGGGCGATCATGTGATCCCTCTCTACACGCCTGAGTGTGGCGAATGTAAATTCTGTTTATCGGGTAAAACAAACCTGTGCCAGAAGATCCGTGCGACCCAAGGCAAAGGTTTAATGCCAGATGGCACCACGCGTTTCTATAAAGATGGCCAACCCATTTTCCATTACATGGGCTGTTCTACCTTCTCTGAATACACTGTATTGCCTGAAATTTCATTGGCTAAGGTTAATAAAACTGCGCCATTAGAAGAGATCTGTCTGCTAGGTTGTGGTGTGACAACAGGTATGGGCGCCGTAATGAACACTGCTAAGGTGGAAGAAGGCGCGACCGTGGCGATTTTCGGCCTAGGTGGTATTGGTCTTTCGGCCATTATTGGTGCGACCATGGCTAAAGCCAGCCGAATTATTGCCATCGATATTAACGAATCTAAATTCGAACTTGCCCGTAAGTTAGGTGCAACCGATTGTATTAATCCGAAACATTTCGACAAACCCATTCAAGAGGTGATTGTCGAGATGACCGATGGCGGCGTGGATTATTCCTTCGAATGTATCGGTAATGTCAATGTGATGCGCAGCGCGCTCGAGTGTTGCCACAAGGGCTGGGGTGAATCAGTGATCATTGGTGTTGCGGGCGCAGGGCAGGAGATCTCCACCCGTCCATTCCAACTGGTGACGGGCCGTGTATGGCGCGGTTCTGCCTTCGGTGGCGTGAAAGGACGTTCGCAATTACCTAAAATCGTTGAACAATACCTTGCAGGTGAGTTTAAGCTCGATGACTTTATTACCCACACTATGGGACTTGAGCAAGTCAACGAAGCCTTCGACTTGATGCATGAAGGCAAGAGCATTCGCAGCGTGATCCATTTCGATAAATAAACGCTCGGTTTGCCATCACAGCAGCAGATAACCGCTAACGGCTTATCTGCTGCTTATGCGTTTTAAGCTTGTGATAGGATTTTGAACGGCAAGCTAAACGCTGAAAGTGAACAGGAAAGGGATTGAAATGACCATAGAAAATATCAGCTGTAACAAGAGTTTTGGTGGTTGGCACAAACAGTATCGCCATCAATCTCAGGCGCTGAATTGCGAGATGCGCTTTGCGATTTACCTGCCACCCGAGGCGGCCAACAAACCTGTGCCTGTGTTGTATTGGCTATCGGGTCTCACCTGTACCGACGAAAACTTTATGCAGAAGGCGGGCGCGCAGCGTATTGCGGCTCAGTTGGGAATGGCTATCGTCGCCCCCGATACGAGTCCCCGTGGCGATGATGTCGCCGATGCGCCGGATAAAGCCTATGACTTAGGTCTTGGCGCGGGGTTTTATTTAAACGCGACCAGAGCGCCTTGGAATCGCCACTATAAAATGTACGACTATATAGTGCATGAGCTGCCAGCGCTGATTGAAGCGAATTTCCCCGTAACAGGGCAGCGCGCTATTTCTGGCCACTCCATGGGCGGGCACGGCGCGTTAGTGATAGGGTTAACCAATCCCCACAGATACAGTTCAATCTCGGCCTTTAGTCCTATCAGCAATCCAAGCAATGCGCCTTGGGGGATTAAAGCCTTTACCGAGTATTTAGGGGAAAATCGTGAGCACTGGCGCCAATACGATGCCTGTGAGTTGCTAAAACTGGCGATTAATGAAGTGCCTGTGTTAGTCGACCAAGGTGACGCCGACAGCTTTTTAGAGGCGCAACTGATGCCACAAACGCTTAGTGATATCGCCAAAGCAAAAGGCTACCCCTTAGATTTGCGTATGCAGGCGGGGTACGACCATAGCTATTATTTTATTGCGAGCTTTATTGAAGAGCACCTTAAATTCCATAGCTTGTATTTTAAATAAGGCTGCCTATCGTTAACCCCTTTCAGGATTAAACTTTAGAGTTAAAGCCTAGGGTAAATATTAAAAAGCGCGGTGAACATCAAGTTCGCTGCGCTTTTGTTTTCTACGAATAAATCTCGATGTCATTCAACATGCCAAATTGACCAATTGCGCCTGAATGATATGAATGCTGCGGCTATATCTCAAATGAGGAAAAGCTGTTAAGTTCTCGACATTAATGATGATTCATTCTCTATATTCTCATCACGCAATATTGGCGAATAAATAGACGCAAGGATAGGAGTTCAATATGAAATGGATGTTCGTACTGTTACTGGCGATAACCAGTGCCGCCAATGCCATGATTTTCAGGCATGATGTGGATGACGCGAAATATCAAGCGGCGGCGCAAAGTGATAATTCGACGGTCAGCTTTTTAGGACTTTATAAAGGCGATGAAATCGTGCTTGGTACTGGCAGCCTTATCGATAAGCAATGGATTGTGACGGCGGCGCACGTGGCTAATGAGCTAACGGTCGGCAATAAGGTGCAATTTAAAACGCATTTTTACCCGATTAAAGACGTGATAAAACATCCACTTTGGAAAGAAAGGCACTTTCCCTACGATATTGCCTTGGTTCAATTGGCTTCTCCCATTGAAGATGCAACACTCGCTAGATTGAATCATGCCTCAACCGAAACGGGCAAAATCGCCACCTTCGTCGGACGTGGCGATTATGGTAATGGGCTGGTGGGCGTTGCGGGGGCCGACAAACAATTACGCGCAGCACACAATGCCGTGGTCGGGGTGCAGGAGCAATGGCTGCAATTTATCTTTGACCGTGACGCGAATGCCTTACCATTGGAGGGGATTAGTGGCCCAGGAGATTCGGGCGGCCCCGCGTATCTCACATCGGCCGATTCAGTTTGTCTTATCGGTGTCAGCTCATGGCAAAATGCCGAGTCAACCAATTGGGAAGAGGGCAAGTATGGCGTGATTGAACATTACTCACGTATTTCATATTTTCGGGATTGGATTGAGCAAACCTTATTTCAGGCATCAAAGATTGTGCTCGCTGGCTGCTCTGATAGCTAAAAATGCTGCAATCGATGCGATATGGGCGTACAGCCTCAGCATAAAACAGGTACGTTTTTCATTCCGTGATCAATGATAGAGACAGAAACGCCTGCGATTGCAGGCGTTTTTGTCAGTGCTTAGTCGCTTAGTAGTGCTAACTCTCTACTTTTTAACCCATTTTCCTTGGGCGTTTTGCACATAGTTGCCTTTATCTGTGGCGGCGATAGCTTTTTCACCGGCAAGTTTGGCCACATCGGCGGCGGAGATATTGTTCTTTTTCGCGATGGTTTCGTAATGGGCGCGGCGTTTGTTGTTCACATCGTCCATCACGGCTTTGGCCTCGCTATTATTTTGCACTAGTCCCAGATAGCCATTGAGCTGCTCACCTAAGTAACCTTGGGATTTGGCTTCCTGTAGTGACATGGCAAAGGCATTTAAGCTGAATAAACTCAGGCCGAGCAACAGGAGTAATGTTGGCTTTTTTAGCAGGGTTTTGAGTGGCATTGATTTCATTGTATATTCCTCAATTCTTAGTGATTAGAACAACTTATCATCTGATAGAAGCTGATCTAGCTCCTTATCCACTTTGATTTTTATCTCGTGTTCAATTTTCACATTGAGATTAATCACAATCGGTTTATCAGGCGGCTCAATCTTTACCGTTGGCGCACAGCCTTGCAATGCCGCCAGTAGCAGCAATGCACCTAAACTCACTTGCTGTAATTGAATGATCTTCACTGAGGTTTCCTTGTTACTTCACGGATTTTTCGATTCTGTCCTGCAGATCGTTACCAATCTGAAGACTCCTGAATAATTGCAGCATGTTCTCTTCATGAGAGTAATTCAAGTGGATGGGGCGTTCAATCCCTTGGCTGCGGCCTTTGACTTCCACTAAGAGCTTGGCATCACCGGTTTGATCCATATCGAAACTACTGGATAACTGGCTGTATTCTAAATGTTCTAGTGCTGAAAATACAAAGTCGAGATAAGGCTGCGATTGACGCATTTGATCGACTGCTGGATTACCCGAAATCGCAATAAGGCCACCGGGCGCACGGGCCGCCAACTGGCCACCGCTGATCGAGACTTTGCCATCGACTAAATCCACGGGTAATACACCATCGAAAATACCATCGGCATAGATACCAATTTGTGGCTGAATGCGCAGCACTTCCTCAAGGCTCATGCCCTGCAATAATAGATAGGCGTGGGATTTGTCCTGTAATTTTAAATTAAAATCAGGCAGTAAGAACTGGCCGCTCAATACTTTGCCCTTGGCGGTCATCGACACGTCGGTATCACTCAAGCCCGTGAGTTGTTGCAGCCAATTGTCGGGAAGCTTTTTGGCATCCTTGGCAAGGGCAATATCGGCCTCCACTTCGATATCGGTCAAGGGAAAGCCGGGATCGAACAAGTTAAAGGTCATCACGGTCTGCGGGCAGTTCAGTCGGCTTAAACTGCTGAAATAGCCTGGCGCTTGCGGCGCCTTATAGGATTGCCCCCAAGTGAACTCGCATTGGGCCTGTAATTTCCCGCCTTCAAAGGTTGTGTCTTGATAAAAACCTTCTAGCTCTGTCATCGACTGGGTAATTTGCATGGCAAATTGGGTCTGCTCTGGCTCATGTGTCAGCTTAAATTGTGCCTGTAATTGGTTATGGCCTGTCACATTTAACTCAGCGGGCAAGGGCTGGGTTTGATTAAGCAAAGATAGCGCTTCTGTCATGCTAGTATCGACAACCCACTGGCCCGTTAACAGCAGTGGCTTGTTAGGCGCGGCGAACTGTAATTGATGGTCGCTTTGCAGCTCAATCGTGCCGACTTGCCACTGTTCATGGCCGTGAAGACGTTGGTTTTGCCAGTTTAACGTCTGCGCGAGTGCCAAATTATCCAGTTTAAGCACAGTCTGTTTACGTGTGCGGCCTTTGGCACTGAGCTGCTTTTCAATCAAGAGCTGCTGCGCTTGCCAGTCAACTTGATTACTCAACTGACTCGATTGGATTGCATTTTCAATGGATTGCAACGAGGAGTAATCGAGCGTCATCGCCTTTGATGTCTCAAGGGAGAACGCCTTGAGGCTAATATCGTTGCGACTGCTCTGTATTGCGGTAGTGGCGCTGTTGTTGCCAGTAAGATTGTCTACCGCTTGGCTCACGCGCAGCTGCGATAGGGCGAGCGAGAGCGGCGGCAGCTTGAACGCAAACTCGGTCGATTGTGCGCCAGTCGTATCCTGAGCCGCCAACGGGGTTGCACTCGCGGCCATGGGAGCCTTAGCGTTGAGTTGAATACTGCCAAGGCTTAACTGCGTCTGTTTAGTTTGATGCTCGGCGGCTTGCGCAGTTTGCTGTAGCTGCAGATCTTCAAGTGCAAATTGTAAAGTATCGCTTGAAACACTTGAGACACTCGAGTTACTCGTCACTGGCGCTGTGCTCACTTGCCAATTCAGCCCTTGAGCCGACTGAGCAACACTGATATGACCCGCCGTTTGCAGCATTCCAGCGCCCCAACTGAGATCCTGCGGTGCTGCGTGCCAAAGCTCCCGCAGCGACAGCGGGGTCGTTTGCGTAAGCGCCAGTTGCCAGCGGCTCGCGACCTTCCAATCATCTGGCGTGGGCGTTAACTGGATATCTTGTAAGTGAATACGCGTCTCAAGCTTACTGTCTAGGGTGCTTAACTCGAATGCGGGCAGCGCTATGGGTTCATGGCTGCTCGCTTGAGATGTCAGCGTATAATGCAGTGGCGTTGTCATCGAAAAGGCAAGGCCCACGGGCGCCTCGGTGCTTTTAAGCCCCGACAGCAGGGTAAGGAGCGCTTGAGAGTTTTCATCGCTCAATTGCAGTGACTGATTAAGTGCGGCTAATAGCTGCGTATGTTGTGCCGCATTGGGTGTGAGCTCAAGACGAAAAGGCTCGAGGGTGAGATTAAGCGAGGCAAGTGATCCACTAAGCTCAAATCCCAAAGCTGGCTGGGGCGCGAGCGTTAAGTCGGCAAAATGGCTTAAGCTGATGCTGGGCTGCTGAATGCGGTGTCGGCTTGTGATTTCGCCGCTGGCGAGTGTCATCGTGCTCTCAGAACTGAGTTGCCCACTTAATCCTATCCCAAGTTGTTGCCACTGTTGATCCCACTGGGTTAATTGGTTGAGGATGCTTCCTTGGGTTTGGCGCAGACCAATTTGATGCAGGTTTTCCAGTAGCGGCGCGATATTCAGTTCGCTCTTCAAGCGCCATTGTTCGTTGCCAAGCGTCGCGGTAAGGTGGGCTAACGGTTCACCCTCAGGGCTGCTAAAGGCTGTGGTTAATTCAGCTTGATGATTCAGGCTGAGTTTATCCATCACCAGCTGATATGCCGGAAGCTCTGCTTGCGGCGCTAATCTGAGTGTGGTTTTACCTATATCAATTAAAGGTAAAGATTTGATATTTAACGCCAACGCTGGCGTTTGTTCATCGGCGATGGTGGGGCTTCGCTCCAGCAGCGATGCGCCGAGTTCAACGTCTATCTCGCCCGTGCTAATGCGCTTGATTTTTGAGTCAAGCTCTCAACTTGGACAAGTTGCTTCAGTTCTTCAAGGCTTTTGGGCCAGTTGAGTTCAAGCTGAATATCCAGATTATTGATCACTAAATGCGAGTCATGTACACGCAGGCTCGCAGAGCGAATTTGCCAATGTTCTAAACCCATGGGGCCTAAACGAATATCGCTAAGCTCACCGTCCATACCGCTTAAGGCATAATTTGCAACGCGAAGGATCAGGGCTTCGGTTTGGCTGTTTATTATCCAAATGGTTAGCGCCGCGCCAGCTAACAGGCCGGCCACAGTGGTGGCAATCAGGCTTTGTTTTAAGCGCTTTTTGAGTGTAGAACCGCGGCGGTACGCCGCCGAATCTGGCGCTGCGGCCGTAGTCGCTTCTTGAGTCATCGCCCGATGCGCGTGCTCAGCAGTCTCCTGATCTGGCGATGTCGGCGTGTTAACCATGGGGTTCGAATGTCATCCTTATCATCAGCGCCTTGCTATTGTTCCCCGTGGGAGCGTGAGGCGATTTGGGGCTGCCGATGCTGAGCGGCAAGCGGGATTAGCGGCAGTTTAACACTCAAGCCGCTGGCTGACTAATAAAGAACTTGGCAATCTTGCGCGAAGCAAGACTGAGTGCCTGTCATTATTCATCTTGATTTTACAGGCACTTATACGGCTTAAAGTAAAATAGCGTTTATCCCGATTGTTTATCCGCGTCGCTTATCCCAAGAGCTGAGCGCCAATCACGGCCACTCCGCAGAGCATCGCTAACAATAAACCGAGCTTTCCCCCGCGACGCGGTAACCTTGAGGCTGGTTTGCCTTATCGCGCGTTTGTCTTTGTACCCACACCATGGCAACGGGTAAAAAAATCGCGAGGATCACGAGGGCGATTGCCGCATAGCCGAGGGCGGTAATAAATCCCTGCGGGTAAAAGAGGGCAAACCCCAGAGGAGGCACGAAGGTAATGGCGGCGGTAACACTGCGACCCGCGGCATTATCCTGCTGCCTTAAATTCGCCGCCATAAAGTCAAACAGACCAAGGCTGACCCCTAAAAAGGAGGTGGCCAGCGCCAGATCGGCAAAAACACTGATGGCAGAACTTAAGTATTGGCTGTGCAGTACACTGGCTAACTGATTGATAAAGCCTGAAAGACTCTGATTCGTCATCAGTTGGCTTTGGTTGAGTACGCCTTGGCTGCCCAGTTGCCACAGCAGGTAAATCAGTAGCGGTAACGCCGAGCCGAGCAGCATGATTTTACGCAGGCTTTTTACCTCAACGCCTAAGTAGCGCACCACGGACGGAATCGAGCCATGAAAACCAAAGGAGGTAAAAATCACTGGAATGGCCGACACGATAAGCCCTTGCTCTAGTGGCAGTTCGAGTAAATGTGTGCCTTCAACCTGCGGCAGTAATAGGGCCAGCATTAGGATTAACGCAATGATTTTCAAACTAAATAGCACGCGATTGATCAAATCGACACAATGGGTGCCTAAGCCGACTATGGTGCCGACTAACAGGGTAAAGAAGATGGCGCCGGCCTGTGGCGGCAGATCTAACCCTAACCAAGCATTGAGCTTTTGATTGACTTGCTCGCCGCCACCCGCGATATAGGCGGCGCACAGGGCGTAGAGTAAAAACATCAGGGCAACACTGGCAATCACTTGGCCCTTAGCGCCCAAAAGCGTGCGGGCTAATTGGTTCAGGCTCGCATCGCTCGGAGCAAATTGATGGATTTCAACCATCAGCAGGGCGGTGTAGGCCATCAGCGCCCAGAGGAGCAACATAATCAGGCTGGATACACCAAAACCGAGTCCTGCCGAGGCGATAGGGAGTGCGAGCATACCCGCGCCAATGGTGGTGCCTGCAATCAGTAGCAAACTACCGAAAAATTTATTTTGTGTCATAACTTTACGCTCAAACGTCTTTATTAATGGCTCAACTGTCTCAGATGAGTGCTTTATTGAGGAGCTGTGCAGAGTGGCGCGTGATACTGGGAACTAAAGGGTACGTGATGTACCTGTATTGTGATCGTGGCGCAATCTGCGGATCGTTGGGGATATGGCCACAATGGAAGGTCAGGCGAGTGTGCCTATCTATGCCATTGCGGCTACAGATAGGGATAATAAGCTGTGGTAATACGCATAAAACTCGCCTTTGCTTGGGGTTAATTCGGCACTTAATAACATCGAGTGATTTGGGCACATCTAATGGCTTGATCACATCACATAACGAAGGCAATTCGCTTGTTTTTAAATTTGTCTTAAATGTTAATAAGTTGCGTCAATGCCTCGTGCGGGTTCGAGGACGCAGGCTACGATAGGCAGTTAAGGTGTACTTGTCAACCATTACAACAGTATTTTGCTGATTTTTTGTCAGGGGCCAAGTGTACAATTTGTGTGACGTTGTGCCGTTTTTAGCTGAAGCTAAGGGGGACAAGACGGACTGTGGAGGCGAGGCTTTGGCTAGCACGAGAAGGGGTTGGCAACAGCAGGGGGAGAACTGCTGGGGTTAGCTATAGCAGGTGAATAGGCCGTAACTGAATGTAAATGAAGAGTACTCTGCCGCAGACCAAAAGGAATACGGCAGAGAGGTACTATGATATTTGAAAGCGGACTACTTTTGCTGCGCTTTTTGATGGCGGGCAAGCAAGTTGGCGTTAATATCACTTAAGCTTAGTGATTGATCTTCAAGCAAAACTAGCAAGTGATACATCAGATCCGATGCCTCGTTAATCAGCTCCTCTTTATCGTGAGTTGCTGCGGCCAAGGCGGTTTCTAATCCTTCTTCACCGACTTTTTGGGCAATGCGTTTGGTGCCTCGGGCAAATAAAGAGGCGGTGTAGCTCGACTCAGGGTTTTGCCCCTTACGTGAGCCGATAAGCTCGGCTAGATTGTTTAAAAACGGGTGCGCATTGCCATCGAGCCAGCAGCTTTCGGTGCCTTTATGGCAGGTTGGGCCATTGGGCAATACCTGCACCAGCAGGCTGTCGTTATCACAGTCTTTATCGATGGCGACCAATTTTAGGGTATGGCCTGAGGTTTCGCCCTTGGTCCATAAACGTTGCTTAGAGCGGCTAAAAAACGTCACATCACCGGTCGCCAGCGTGTGCTGCAGCGCGGCTTTATCCATAAATCCGAGCATTAGCACCTTACCCGATAGGTGATTTTGGATAACCGCAGGGATAAGCCCCTGTTGTTTTTCCCAGTCGAGGTTATTGACCAGCTCTGCGCTTGCAGGGCCTTGGCAACAGCTTGAAGTGGTTCCAGTTGTCATATCTGCATACCTTATTATTTCTATCAATCGCTACTGATGTTGAGTTACTGGCGAATGGCGATGCCTTCGGCCGCTAAATACTGTTTCAACTCGCCGATATTGATAATGGCTTTATGGAACACGCTGGCCGCCAGCGCTGCATCCACCTTAGCCTCGATAAACACATCGCGAAAATGCGCCATAGTGCCAGCGCCGCCCGAGGCGATTAAGGGCACGTCGCACAGCTGGCGTACTAGGCTTAACTGTTTGATATCATAGCCCCCGCGCACGCCATCTTGGTTCATCACGTTGAGCACGATTTCGCCGCAGCCGCGTTTTTGTACTTCTTCGACCCAATCCTGAGTGTACCAAGCGGTTTCTTTGGTGGCGGCTTCATCGCCGGTAAATTGCTTTACCTTATAACTGTCGCTTGCCGCATCATAAAAAGAGTCTATGCCGATCACTATGCATTGACGGCCAAATTCATCCTGCAGGCGTGAGATTAAACTCGGATCGCTAAGAGCGGGTGAGTTGACCGAAATCTTATCCGCGCCAAAGGCCAATAACTCTCGGGCTTGGCCGATGGTTTTAATGCCGCCGGCGACGCAGAAGGGGATATCGATTTGCTCCGCCACTCGGCTCACCCAAGACTTATCGACCACACGGTCATGGGCACTGGCGGTGATATCGTAAAACACCAGTTCGTCGGCGCCCTCTGCGGCGTAACGCGCCGCGAGTGGCACTATGTCGCCAACAATTTCATGGTTGCGAAACTGTACGCCCTTGACCACGCAGCCATCTTTCACATCTAAACAGGGGACTATTCGTTTGGCCAGCATTGTATTGCCTCCGCAACATTAAACTGATTGATAAGTAAAGCTTTACCGATAATGATGCCCGCGGCGCCACTGTCTCTGACGGCGGCAACATCCTCAAGGGTGGCAATGCCGCCCGAGGCTTGCCAAGCGATATCGGGATAGCGGCTGGATAGCTCACGGTAGAGTGCGGTATTGGCGCCTGTGAGGGTGCCATCGCGGCTGATGTCAGTCACCAGCGCATGTTTTAGTCCAACTTGGCTAAAGTCTTCGACGATAGATTCTAGACTCTTACCGCCACCGCTTTGCCAGCCGGAAACCGCGACGATTTTCTCGCCGCTCTGATTGATATTCACATCCAGTGCGAGGCAAATTGCCTCGCTGCCAAACTTGTTAAACCAGCCTTTGACTAACTCGGGCTCTTTGACGGCGAGCGAGCCTATCACCACGCGTTTAACCCCAAGGGATAATAACTCGGCGACTTGTTCTTCAGTGCGGATCCCGCCGCCCACTTGAATATTGGCACTTAGCCCTGCAGTCAGCTTAGCAATCAAAGCCGTTTGGCGTTTAGCGGGTTCTTTGGCGCCAGTTAAATCCACGATATGCAGCCAGCTTGCCCCTTGGTCTTGGTAGGATTGCAACTGGGCCAGTGGGCTTAAATCGAAGGTAGTTTGCTGCCCATAATCCCCTTGGTAGAGCCTAACTACCTTGCCATCAATTAAATCAATTGCTGGAATGATCATCTGTTGTCCTTAAATTCTTTTTGCTGCATTTGCTGCCGCGCTTTATTGCTGCATGTTGTGGCTGAAACAAGCTGGCTTAGCCAAACTTAGCCTCCCCAAACTTAGCTCAGTCAAAAGCTAATAAGCGATTGCATTTACTGCATTTTTAAAAAGTTACCTAGGATTTGTGCGCCCACGGCTGCGCTCTTCTCGGGGTGAAATTGCACGCCCATAAAGTTGTCTTTACCGATGGCTGCGCTAAAGTCTTCACCATAACGGCATTGTGCCAAGGTGTAGTCGCTTAATGGCGCGCGGTAGCTGTGCACAAAATACACATAACTGCCGGCTGGAACACCGACAAACAGCGGGTGAACCTGAGACGGATTGCTAAAGGTCAGTTGGTTCCAGCCCATGTGCGGCAGAGGTAAACCTTCGGCCTTAAGTGTTTGACGGTCTAGCTCGTCGATCTCCGTTGGAATAATGCCTAAGCATTGGCAATCCAGCGCTTGGCCGCCGCGTTCTTTAGAGAGCAGGGTGAGCATTTGCATCCCTAAGCAGACCCCCAGCACGGGTTGAGTTAACCCTTGAATTAATTCGACTAAGGCTTTTTCAGATAAGGAAGCCATCGCAGCGCCAGCGCTGCCGACACCTGGCAGTACCACACGTTTAGCGGCTTTAATGCTGGCCTTGTCATCGGTGACTAACACCTTAGCGCCGAGGCGCTCAAAGGCGAAACGGACCGAGCTTAAGTTGGCGCAACCTGTGTCTATGATGACAACATCAAATTCATCTATGTTTGCTGACATTGGGTTTTCCTATTGATGGGTCAGTGGGGGAAGTGGTTTGTCGCCACATTTCCGAAACTGACCCTCGTTAAAATCATCAGGCTTTGTATTATTCGCTAATCAACCTGCATCAGGTCATTAAGTACCTAACTCAGATTTAACACGGCGTTAGAGCACGCCTTTACTCGATGGTAAGACATCACCTTCAACTTTGACGGCCTGACGCAGCGCGCGGCCCAGCACTTTAAATAACGCTTCGACCTTGTGGTGATCGTTGTCTCCCTCGGCGGCTACATGCAAGGTACAACGCAAGCCATCGGCAAAGGAGCGGAAAAAGTGCGGTATCATTTCGGTGGCCATTTCACCGACTTTTTCCCGTTCAAATTGGGCGGCGAATTTAATAAAAGGCCTGCCGGAGAGATCGAGTAAGCATTCGCCCTTGGCCTCATCCATCGGCAAACTAAAACCAAAACGGGCAATACCGCGTTTATCGCCCAGCGCTTGGCGTAGTGCATCCCCAATCGCCAATGCGGTGTCTTCTACGCTGTGGTGATCGTCTATCTCCAGATCACCATCGACATTCACCTCCATTTTGAAGTTTCCGTGGGTGGCGATTTGATCCAGCATATGGTCGAAGAAACCGATGCCAGTGTTGATGGCGCCTTTGCTGGCATTGTCGAGATCGACAGTCACGCGAATATCGGTTTCCTTGGTTGTGCGTACCACAGTCGCGGTGCGGCCCTTGTTGAGTAAGGCATCGGCAATCGCGTCCCAGCCTAGGCTGCCACGCTGATATTGAAAGCTTTTAATCCCCATGGCATTGCCCAGTTCCACATCTGTGTGTCTGTCACCAATCACGGCAGATTGAGTGAAATCGATGGTGCCTTGGGTCAAAAAGTCTTTCACTAGCCCTAGTTTTGGTTTGCGGCAGCTGCAATTTTCATCGTTAAAGTGCGGGCAGATGAGTACATCTTCAAACTTAACCCCTTGGCTAGACAGGATTTGCATCATCATATTGTGCGGCGCATCAAAATCTTCCTGCGGAAAGGAAGGGGTACCGAGTCCGTCCTGATTGCTGACCATCACCAACCTAAACCCAGCTTTTTGCAGGCGCAGTAAGGCGGGGATCACTTGGGGCTCGAATACCAGTTTGGCGAGGCTATCGACCTGTTTGTCGGTGATGGGCTCTTCAATTAAGGTGCCATCGCGGTCGATAAAAAGTATTTTCTGGGCGACATTTGGGGTAAATACTGGGTTCATGCTGCTACCTTTCAATTCAGTTTGTTATCTTTATAAAATCAGTCTATTAGGCCAATGCTGCGTTAATACTTGCATCAAATGCTCACAACTTTTGCGATTCAAATAGCGACACTAAGCGGTCGGTGTCAGCCTGAGAGCTAAAACTAAAACGAATGGCTTTAGCCAGCCTTGGGTCCTTATAAGCCCGCGCGACAATGCCATTGTCGATAAGTAGCTTTGCCACTTTTGCCACATCGTCGAATTCGGCGAGCACATAGTTGCCATTGGGTGTTAGCACGGCGCCGCCCCATTGCTCGCAGTACAAATTCAGCGCCGCCGCGAGTCGCTCGCCCTGAGCATTGAGTTCTTTGACTTGGGTTTTCATCCGTGCAATCCCAGCAGCGGATAGCGCTTGCACGGCCACTTCACTCACGGGCAATGGCACGGGATAGGGCGCAATCACCCGCATGATGATTTCGATAATCTCTTCATTGGCGAGCAAAAAGCCGCAGCGGGCGCCCGCTAAGGCAAAGGCCTTTGAAAGAGTGCGTAGCACCACAAGGTTTGGGTAAGACTCGAGTAAATCGGCGACGCTATATTCGGGGCAAAACTCGATATAAGCCTCATCGACGACAACGATGGCGTCGGGTAGGGCTTGGATGGCTTGCTCTATGCGCGCCTTCTCAATCACAGTGCCAGTTGGGTTATTGGGATTACAGATAAACACTAACTTAGCGCCGCGTGCGGCGGTCGCAAAGTCACTTGGGAGACAGTACTGAGCCGTTAAGCTTAATGCCTTAACGCCCACATTAAAGGTTTGCGCGCTAATGGCGTACATGCCGTAAGTGGGCCCAAAGGTGGCAATGGAGTCGATGCCTGGAACACAAAAGGCACGGATCAGCAGTTCGATGGCCTCATCGGCGCCGCGACTGGCGACAATTCTGCTCTTCGCAACACCGCTATATTGGCTATAGGCATTGATTAACGCGGGTGGTTGGCACTCGGGGTAACGATTTAACTTAGATAAATCGAGTTCGGCAACGGCCACATTATTGAAGGGCGATTCGTTAGCGTTGATCCAAATATCCCCACGACCACCCAGCCTGCGAGCACTTTGGTAAGGCGTTAACTCGAGCAGTTCGGGCCGAGCAAGACGTGCGGCAAGGGTTGTTGGCTCGATGCTTGTGCTTTCGAGAGTATTGCTGGCGCAATTGGCGCTTGGAATATTTGTCACAGGCACATTGCTCGTTGTTGCTGGGCTCGTTGGTGCTTGGCTAGTTGGCACTTGGCTCATCCTATTCGTCCTAAGTCTTGCTATGGCTTTAATTAAGCGTACTGTTGATTGCGTTACTTATTTCCATCAGTCCTTAAGACTGGCTAAGCGTATCGCGACCGCATTTTTATGGGCATCGAGTAACTCATTGTTGGCAAGGGTCATCACCGCTTGCCCGAGTCCGAGCAGGCCCTTAGCGCTGAGCTCTTGCACCGTAAAGCGGCGGCTAAAGTCTGCCAAGGAGAGGCTAGATACCGCGCGGCTATAACCGTAAGTTGGCAATACATGGTTAGTCCCACTGGCATAATCCCCAACCGATTCAGGTGTATAGGCCCCTAAAAACACTGAGCCTGCGGCGCGAATATGATTTAGTACGTCCCGTGGGAAGCGGGTTTGAATAATTAAGTGTTCGGGTCCATAGCGATTCGACACGAGCGCCGCTTCTTGCGTATCTTTTACCAAAATGGTGCGGCTGCCTTTTAGGGCGGTCGCGGCAATCTCTTGGCGCGGCAGGGCGGCCAGTTGTGACTCGAGCGCTTGATTGACAGCTTGTGCTAATGGCTCAGAATCCGTGACTAAAATGACCTGCGAATCAGGGCCATGCTCCGCTTGCGAGAGTAAATCCGCGGCAATAAACTGCGCATTGGCATCGCTATCGGCAATCACCAACACCTCGGAAGGGCCTGCGGGCATATCGATAGACACAGTGCAGCGACCATCTTGGGAGACTAAGCGTTTGGCTTCGGTGACATAACGGTTGCCTGGGCCGAAAATCTTATCGACGCTAGGAATCGTTTCAGTACCAAAAGCGAGTGCGGCAATGGCCTGTGCGCCGCCCACTTGATAAATTTCAGTGATCCCACAGGCGTTTGCCGCATACACAATCGCATCGTTAATCGGCGGCGGACTCACCAATACGCGTTTTTCGCAGCCGGCGATTTTTGCTGGCAGGGCCAACATCATCACGGTCGAAATGAGGGCGCGCTGCCGCCGGGAATATATAAACCGACTTTTTCAATCGGTTCGCTACGAAGCTCGCAGCGAACACCCGCTTGGGTTTCAATCTCTATGGGGCGAAATTGCTGCGCGCTGTGAAACACATCAATATTGGCCATCGCTTGGGCAATGGCGGCTTTAAGTTCTGCCGAGACTCGTGCGCTGGCGGCGCTAATCTCACTTTCACTTAAACGCAGACTGTCGATATTGGCACTATTGAAGCCATCAAACTTTTGATTAAACTCTTTCAGCGCCGCATCGCCACGGTTAGCCACGGCATCGACAATCGCCCGAACACTTTGTTCTAAGCCGCTGTCACCAATTAAAGGTGAGCGTTGGAGCGCGGCTTTTTGTTCATCGGTGGATAATGCTGCCCAAGTCAAAATATCCATAGATCACCCCATCATTTTTTCAATTGGCATTACGAGGATAGAGCTGGCGCCGAGCGCGGTGAGTTGCTCCATGGTGTCCCAGAATAAATCTTCAGTACTGACGGCGTGGATGGCCACTCGATTAGTATCGTCGTTTAATGGCAATACAGTGGGGTTTTCGGCACCGGGCAGCAGGGCGACAATTTGATCTAAGGTTTCAGTGGGCGCGTGCAGCAAAATATATTTACTTTCACGGGCGCGGATCACGCCGTTTACGCGGGATAAAATTCTGTCGATTAAGGCTTGTTTGCTCGGCGTTTGAGTTTGGGTCGATTGGATAACACAGGCCATGGAGCGATAGATGACTTCGGTTTCGTATAAACCGTTGGCCTCAAGGGTGGCGCCGGTGGAGACTAAGTCACAAATGCCATCGGCAAGCCCGGCACGCGGCGCGACTTCAACCGAGCCTTTCAACATACAGTCGCGATAACTTATGCCTTTTTGTTGCATAAAACGGCGAAGCAGATTGGGGTAGGAGGTGGCAATTCGCAAGCCTTCCAAGGATGAGGCATCGGCATAGCTAAATTCGGTTGGCACAGCTAACGACAGGCGACAGGCACCGAAATCAAGTTGGCGTAATTTCACAAACTCCGCAGGTTTATTTAAGGTTTGACGCTCAATCTGCTCTTCTTCGAGCACGTTCTCACCAATAATGCCTAAATCGACCACACCATCCATCACCAGCCCTGGAATATCATCGTCACGCACTCTGAGTAAATCGATAGGCATGTTGTCTGCGTGCGCGATAAGACGTTGTTCGTTAATGGAAAACTTAACACCGCAGCTCTTGAGTAATTGCTGTGAGTCGGTGGATAAACGGCCAGATTTTTGGATGGCGATGCGTAAACGGTTTGATTCAGTCATAGTCTTGTCTCGCTCAAAGTTAACAAATTCAAAATGATATTCTTTTGTCGCATGGTTTAACTGGTTTCTATGTTTGGCCGGTATTTATCTAGCTAACATATTGAAATTACATACTAAAAACGGGTTAAGTTGTAAGTTAAAAAGCCTAAAAGCAAAAACCCCGGAATTCCTTCCAGGGGTTAGTGATCATCTTTGAATCAGTCCGCCAGAAGGATACAGTCCTCCGGCAGTGAGCGTCCGAAGGCTACCGCATATGGTGGTGATGATGGTGGATAGCGTTCAGTAATGGGCTCATATGACTCTCTATACTCTATTCTGTTGAATTCGGTGTTGATGGATACTTATCCATCGAACGTTTTTTTAAGCTAACCGCTTTCTGTGCCGTTTGCAACAGCTAATTTTAACTAAATAAGAATATTTATGCGCTTTATGAAAATGTTTCATCTTGGTGGTCGCTGGAGGTAAATCAACCGATCGCAAGAGGGGACTACTTGAGGTTTGCTAGGGGTGGGCAGAAAGCTGACTCTACGTTTAGAACCGTTCGGCAGCTAGAATAGCGGCAAGGATGGCAGATTTTATCTAGCAGCATCCTCTGGACTGGCGAGTGCGGATGAGTGTCAGTCACAGCGCTAATGCCGAATTAGTGCTGTGACATCCGTTTTATTGTGCTAAATATTCTCCAAACAGTTGTTCAACTGTCTGTTGGCAATATTTATCTTCACCACGCCAATATTCGGCAAATACCCAGTCATTTTTGCCTTGGCGTTGTCTATCGACAGTATAGGGTTTTAATATTCCCAGACTGGCTAATATTTCGATTAATATTTGTCGCTCAGCTTTACTCGATTTTATTACACTCGCTAATCTTTTCTCCAATGCGCTGGGATAATCGCTCGGCTCAGATGTTTCGATAATCGTTAATATCTCCCTAAAACAGGCAATATCATCTGTTGTCGGCTCTGGAATATCTGCATTGATAAATTGGCTTAAATCAAAATAGGTATACAAAATATCCCCATGGCGCACGCCGCCCCATTTAATGCGCTCGAAATTGAATACGTTAATATCCATTTCGATATAGGATTGACTTCCTCGGATGCCATATTGACTGTCTCGGCAAATGCCACAGGTATAGGAGTGTGCCGTTGGTTTGCCATCCGTGTAGGAAGTGCCTGAAATGACGGGCGCATATTGGTGTGATGGAATTTTTTGGGCGATCGCATAGGATGCAAGGGATGAGCGCCAATCCAGTCGCCTAGAGGTTAGACTGCTTAAAAATCCTTTTGTTACTTGTTTTTGCGAAATGCCTTTTACTAGCGCTGTGATGGCAATGATGCATTCATCGTGGGAGATAGTTAAAGGATCAAACATTAATCCTTTCGATTTGGCGTAGTTAAAGTCGGACTCGGAGAGACTTCTATTTTTTGCGTCAATCCAACCATTCTTCCAATAGGTGGAGAATAAAATCCTTTTTGCTTTTTTATCCATATCTGATTCTTTTTTATCTTTTAATAATTGGGTTTGATATATCTTAAAAAATCTTAATTAAAGCGGTTAACACTCTACATTTATATAAGCATCGTTTTGATAGTAATAACTGACAGCATGAATTAAGTCATGCAAGGTAGCATTTGGCAGCTGTTGCACTAAGTTAGCCTTGATGATTTGTAAATCGGCAATGCTCAAAACGTATTGATAGCCTTGGTTTTGCGGGTAGAGAGGCTCATCCTGTTGGTAGCGCTCCTCTTCAAGCTCATCGTCAATGATTAACACCGACATTGTAGGACTTAATGGTTGATCTAGGGCTTTGTACATATCCAAGTGCCACGAAAAAGAACCAAGTTGAGATAATAGGGTTTCCAAGGTTAATGTTAATCGCATGAAATATCCTTTTGAGCGAGCATCATTTACATCATTAGGGCGAGTTAATTAGGGTTAAGGATTCAATAGATCCAGCATGAATTCGGTTAACGAAAATGATGAGAAAATAAACAGTAAATTAATCAAGGCCCGCATAACCCAAGGTAATGCGCCGTAGGAAAGGCCATATTTATTTGAGGCAATCACGATAATTCCCATGATGCCAAACCAGGGGGTAAAAAGAACATGGCTTGCCATTTAATCAGAGCGATGGCGAGATCATGTAGCGCACCGCTGACCAAAAAGGTGACAAGTACGGCGAGCCACATGGGCAGAAACTGACTGCTAGGACGCATGACATTACGTGATAAATAATAACCCCAAATCGGATTCCAATAATGCCAAAAAATGGGGAATGACTTAGCGCCAAGGGCGCGGGATAGCATATTCCTCATCGAGTGATTGGCACCCAGTGGCACACCATTTCGCTTTTTCACATATTGTGACAAAGTTAATGTCGTTTGCATGGTTAACCTCTATGCTCCACGCTTACCTTCATAGTGAGTGATCTGCAGTCTGTTTTGCTATCTAAAATATACCGTTATCAATATTGATTACAGCACTGCATCAGGCAAGCAGTAAGTTATGCTTTTATCTGCCATAGCATAACAGGTTTGGTCACTTTTTTCGGGGGACGGCCTAATGAAGATACCTGGGTTGCCATTAACACGAATCAGCTGCGATTGATTATCCTGTTTCATAAAAATGGTACCTCCATTTTCGAGCGAGACATCAACTAGGTATTCGCTCATATTGGCGCAAATCGCGATATCACAGGATTCAGATCGTTCTTCCTGCCCATTAATAACGAGGCATTGTGAAGTCACCTCATCACAACCAGCCCATGAGGCGGGGTTAAAAGCCAACAATAGTAAAAAACCAGAAAGGTATTTCATTGAATCATCCAGTCGCGTTATAAACCTTCATCCGTGGCAAGGAGCACCAATCTTTTAAAGCGGGGTTTCGACTGGCCGCCAAACTTCGCAATATTCTCGCATAGAACTATGTGCATGTTGAATTCGGCGCAGGACTGAAACTATTGGTATTATTAGTCGGGCTTAATTACACTGCGGCTTTACGGAGTCAGGCTCCTTAATAATTGTTTACGACTTAAGCCACAGTCCGCCATCTCTGAACCGTATTATGTTAACCCTATTAAAGGACCTCGCACGCCCTTGAATCATTCCCGACGCCCAGCGATGCGGCAAGCCAAACTTCAGCAATCCAATCTGCAGTCGAGCGACGCTCAACGTCCAATGAGCCGATTGGCGAGTGAAGTGCTGCGCGCTTTTGCCAGCGATGGGGTGCTCGCTAAACATATTCAAGGGTTTAGTGCGCGTCAGAGTCAGGTTGAAATGGCACAAATCATCAGTGAAGCGATTGCCAGTAAGGGCAATGCACTGATTGAAGCGGGAACTGGGGTCGGTAAAACCTTCGCGTATTTAATTCCGGCCATCTTAAGTGGCAAGCAAGTGATCGTGAGTACGGGCAGTAAAAACCTGCAGGAGCAATTGTTTTTAAAGGATTTACCCGCGTTGACATCTATGCTTGGGATTGCGCCCAAGCTTGCGTTATTAAAAGGCCGTAATAACTATTTATGCCAGCATCGACTCGATAGGCAGATGCAGGAGGCCAGCCATATTGAGGCGCGCTTATTGGATGATTTACTCAAAATCAATCAATGGGCGGGTATGAGTAAAGATGGCGATATCGGTGGCTTAACCTCTGTTGCCGAAAACTCACCCGCGCTTCCCTTAGTGGTCAGTACCAAAGAGACCTGTCTTGGCCAGCGCTGTGAATTTTATGATGCCTGCTTTACCCGCAAGGCCCGCAGCCGCGCCATGGAGGCAAAAATCATTGTGGTGAATCATCACTTATTCTTTGCCGACAGCGTGTTAAAGGATACGGGGTTTGCCGAGCTGTTGCCCGATCCCGATGTTGTGATCTTCGATGAGGCGCATTTGTTGCCAGACATCTGCGTCAGTTACTTTGGGCAGCAATCGTCGAGTCGCACCATCGATGATTATCTGCAAAAGTTATTGCAGATTTATCAAACTGAGCTCAGCGACACGGGACAGATTGCTCAATTTTGTCAGCGCTGTTTAACCAAGTTAAGTGATTGGCATAATGCGTTATTTTCGAGCGGTGAGTCGGACTGGCGGATGCAACTTGGCAATAAATCCATCGCCTTAGCCTCTTGGGATTTATTGGCTGAATTAACCGCACTGCAAAAGCTGTTACTTGTGCACGTTGGGCGCAGTGAATTATTGGATGATATTGCGGTAAAGCTGACTGAGCTTAATCATAAACTGAATCAATTTTTTAATTGTGATAACCCGCAGGCGGCGTACAGCGTTGAGTTTGGTAGCCGATTTGTCATGCTACGAATGTCACCCATCAATATTGCCCGCGAGTGCCAGCAGTTATTTGTGGCCAATACTAGCTGGATTTTTACCTCGGCGACCTTGCAAGTGAACCGCAGCCTAGGGCATTTTGCACAGGAGCTTGGGATAAGCGATGCCAAGGCGCATATTTTAGACAGTCCCTTCGATTATCCGCGTCAGGCGTTATTTTGTGTGCCTAGGCAACTGGGAAATGTGGCGAATCAGCAGCAAGCGCTTAAGCAGTTAGTCGATGTGTGTGTCAAAGCGATTGAGGCGGCGCAGGGGCGAACCTTTATTCTGTTTACCAGCCATAAAATGCTCGAGCAAACCGCAATGGCATTGCGCACACGAACTCAATATCCACTCTTGGTGCAAGGGCAGGCGGGCAAGCAGAGTCTGCTGACCAAGTTTCGCCAACTGGGGAATGCGGTATTACTGGGGACGAGCAGTTTTTGGGAAGGGGTGGACGTGCGCGGCAAGTTATTAAGCTGCGTGATAATCGATAAGCTGCCCTTTGTGTCACCCGATGAGCCGCTTTACCGTGCCCGCGCCGACAATATTAGCCGTCAGGGCGGCGATCCTTTTACTCAAGTGTCATTACCTCAGGCGATTATTGCGCTCAAACAAGGGGTTGGACGTTTGATCCGTGACGAAAAGGACTGCGGCGTACTCATTCTTTGTGATAATCGGATTGTGAATCGCGCCTACGGACAGGCATTTTTAAACTCCCTGCCGCCGATGGCGCGTACGCGAGATTTAGACCAAGCCCTGCAATTTTTAAGGAAAATCCCTTAATCGCCTAGTGATCTAATTCGTCACGCTGGCCGAACAACGGATGAAAAAGGCCTGCAGTTGCAGGCCGTTAAGGATTAAAAGCTTGCCGTTACCCCAGCATAGACGCTGCGGCTCTTTTGAATGTAATCCAAATCGGTGGCAATTTGATCGCGTTCGGCGTCCGTCAAGTTAGTTACTCCTAGTTTGACCCTAAACATTGGGTTTATTTGATAATTAACGCCGATATCTAATGAGCCATAACCATCAGACTTGACCTTAGTTCGCAGATATTGTTCACCCGTGTAGTGGTAGGCGATAAAGGTGGATAATCCCTCCAGCGCTTGCCATTGCAGTTTGAGGTTGTAGCTATCTTCGGGTGTTAGGGTAAAAGGCGCGCCATTTTGCTTATCCTTGGCATCGGTTTTACTGTAGTTGCCACTCAGGCTTAAGCTGTCGGTTAAGTCGTACCATGCCTGCAATTCCCAACCGGTAATCTTAGCTTCATTAACGTTTTGATAAGTGAGTACCGCGCCTGGGGTTCTGTCCCAGGTTTCGGTGATGATTTTGTTTTCCACATCATTGCGGAAATAGGTGACTGAACCGCCAAAATCGTCCGCTTGATATTGGGTCGATAGCTCGTAGTTGACCGAGGTTTCGGGTTGTAAGTCGCCATTACCGGCCACAGAGCAGGCGCCGCGACAGGCTGGGATAATATAATCGGCTTGAGACTGCGACATATTCGGAGCTTTAAAGGCTTTACCCCCACCACCTTTGATCACCCATTCGGAGCTGAGCGGATAAACCAGATACAGACGAGGGCTAAATTCGGTGCCATACACATCGTGGTGATCGACTCGTCCGCCGAGGGTGAGGCTAAGCTCCCCTAAACTGAATTCGTCCTGCAGATATAGCGCCGCTTGGCTATCGTCTAGGGTGCCATCGCCTAAAATATTGCGGCTGTTCTCAAGTTTGGTCCAACGGTATTCGGCGCCGCCAGTGAGCATATGTTCGCCGAGTAACACTGTGGTTTGCCCATCAAGATTATGGTTTGTTTGAGTAATATGGCCGATTTGTGCGATCAGCGCCGAATCATCGGTCACTTCGACATTTTCATAATAATAGCGTAGGCGCGTATCGCCCCAATCCCAACGGCCATTATGGGTAAGGCCTGAACTAATCCGTTCTGCCTGCTGGTTGTTGGTCAGGATAGTGCCATAGTTATTCCAATCGGATTCACGCTCATCGTTGGCGTAACTGATATCAAATTGCAGATCCTGCTGCGTGTCGATTAACCATTGTAGATTGGCTAGGGCGCTGATTTCATCCCTGTCTTCAAGCGCATCTATGGTTGGTTTTAAGTCAGAACGCCATGCATCACGTTTATTGCTGTCCACAATCAAGTTCGCCAGCAGTTTATCTTTAATGAGCGCACCGCTGCTGTAGAAGTTGTATTTAGTGCTATCGCCGCCTTCACCACTGGTTGGCGTGTCGTATTGCACGCCAACACTGGTTTGCCAGCTTTCGGTTGGTTGACGTAGGATGACGTTGACTACACCGCCCAAAGCTTCGGAGCCATAGAGGGACGACATGGGGCCACGGACAAGTTCGATGCGCTCGATGGCTGACATGGGGATAGACGATAGGTCGAAGTCATTGCCATAGTTGGAGGTCAGCGCCTCGCGGGAATTGACACGGCGGCCATTGATTAAGATTAAGGTGTAGTCCGAATCTAGGCCACGAAGGCTGATTTCGTTACGGCCATAGGGCGTCCCTTCGCTGATATTCACCCCCTGTAAATAGCGAACGGCGCTGGCGAGATCGTCAATCACTAAAGCCTCAAGCTCACTGCGATTGATCACCGAAACCGATGCTGGCGCCGAGAGCTCGGAGTGTTTTGTTTGAGTGGCAGTGATGACCATGCGTTCCATCTCGGGCGCATCTTGTGCTTGAGCGAGTGTGGCGGCTGCGCTCAGAGTTAGGGCGATGGCGCAGGTGAGGGCGTTACGGGAAAATCGCGGCAGGCGGGTATCAGGTTGTGCAGGCATTTCATTCTTCCTTGTAAAATTTTGGCGAATGATAATTATTCTTAAATGCGCCAGCAAGTTGCTCTCGCCAAGAATCGTGTAAAGCTAGTGTAAATATTTATATGAATAACAATAGGATATGGTATCAGGTGCGGTTATCTTGTGGGTCGTGATAACAGAATGACTAGCCAATCACCGATACAAACGACTGGCGCTCCAACCCATGAATTTGTCTGGTATCCAGCGCAATAAGACGGTGTTAGAGAAACTTAAAAATCAAATACGCAAGCGTGGGAAAAGGGAAGTGGCCGTTACAAAAGAAATACAGAAGAAAGAAGGGATACACCTATCCCTTCTTCTTGAGTGGGGCGATTAGACTTTTAGGCCAACCATTAGTTGGTCAAGTTGTCCCGCAGTTGCTTGCAGTTCATCACAACCCGACACAGATTGGTTCGCCGATTGCTCGACATCGTGGGATTGATTGCGAATTTCCATCAGATTGGTCGCGATTTCGTTAGCCACGGCAGATTGTTCTTCGGCTGATGTTGCGATCAGTACACTCATTTCGAACACACGGCTGCTGTGGTGGGCAATCGACTCGAGATCTTTACCCGTTTGCAGCACATGTTGCTTACCTTCACTCGCTTGGCTAACGGTGCGCGACATCACTTGGGTGAGGTTACGTGTGCCTTGTTGCAGCGACTCAATCATAGATTTAATTTCTACCGTTGCAGCTTGCGTGCGGCCAGCAAGGGTTCTTACCTCATCGGCAACCACCGCAAAACCTCGGCCCTGTTCGCCTGCACGCGCCGCTTCAATCGCGGCATTGAGGGCGAGTAGGTTAGTCTGCTGCGAAATGGCATTAATGGTCGACACCACTTCATCAATTTTACTGGCGTTTTCATTGAGGACATTCACCGCATCCGAGGCCTCAGAAATTTCATCCGACAGTACATCAATCGCGCTTACTGTGGTTTCAATATCCTTAGAGCCTGCATTCACCTGCTGATTGGCTTCTTGGGTTTCGGCGGAGGATTGCTCGGCGTTACGCGCCACTTCTTTAACCGCGGCGGTCATTTCTTCCATTGCCGTGGCTAAGGAATCGAGATGCTGACGTTGATTGACCGCAAGGGCTTGTCCTTGCTGCGCCGTGCTTCTAAAAGATGAAACCACTTCCCGAATTTTGCTGGTGGATTCAGCGATTTGCTTCACTAGGGTATGTTGACGTTCAACGAGAGTGTCGATGCTGATCGCAAGAATGCTGAACTCATCTTTCACTTCGAAGAAGTTTAATCGGCCAGTCAAATCCCCCGAAGCGGCACGTTTGAGCGCCATGACTGTGGTATAGAGTGCGCCGCCCACAAAGGTGGAAATGTAATAGCTAAAGAGGAAGAGCACGAATAACAGCACCGCCATCACGCTATAAACCAAGAGATTATCGGCAGATAGCAGGGCATCGAGTTGACGCTCGTCCACGGGAATAATGGTTAGCATATTGTGCTCGTTCACTGAGCTTATCGCCCTCTGAGGTGAACTGCTGGTATCGATACCGCCACCGCTGCGTGCAATAGTTTGCGCGCGGCTGTCGGCCTCTGAAATCGTGATAATTCGAACATTCTGCATCCCTTGGCTTAACAGATTAGGGAGATTTTGCTGTTCTTGTTCGGGCAGTTTGTTATAGACCTGCGCCGCGAGTTGATTGATTTTCTGTGACGAGTCCTGAATGCCGTTCAAATGGCTTTCGAGCAGGGTGTCCCTAAACTGAGTATTTAAAAAGACCGCTAATCCCACAATCATAAACATGGGAACTAGGGCGAGAATTGCAAACTTGGTTTTTAAGGTCATGTGGATAAGATATTGATCTATCCAGCGAAATTTAACTTCTTTCATTAGCGCCTCGATAAATTGGGCTGTGACCAAATGGATATCGGTCGGTTTGCCATAGACTTTATGATTTTCTGTTTAGTAAGCAGTTGCTTGTATTATTGTTGTCCAATTGCGGCATTTTTGTTTGTTTTGCAGCAATTTTGGCAAGGTACAAACATAAGTTTACAGTTTAGTTACATGCGTCGCTAGTGGTTAGTGTCCGATGAGTCGTTTGCTGTAAAAATCAGCAAATGTTTTTCCAAGCTGTCAAACTCGAAGGATTTGTTGGGGTAACACATGAATTTGCATGATAAAAACCCCGAATAAACCCTAGTAATATGCCGCTCGCTCGCGTAAAATTTCTCTCCTTTTATTTCGTTATAGCTAGCAAAGCGTCTGGCATTAACGCCCGATAACCTGAGCACCCAAATAGCCTGAAAGTTTGGCGCCCATAGCACTTGTTTATCAAGCGCGACTATGCAGTGGAAGAGAAAATGCAGCAGTTAACTGAGATCGTAGAACAAGCCTTAGTCATTATTGACCAGGCCAGTGATCTAAAAGCACTGGATGATATCCGTGTCGATTACCTGGGTAAGAAGGGTAAGATCACCGACATGATGAAAATGATGGGTAGCTTAAGTCCTGAAGAAAAACCCGCTTTTGGTCAGGCGGTCAATGATGCGAAGCAGGCCATTCAACAGAAATTAACTGAGCGCATCGACGGCCTGAAAAGTGCCGAACTGGAAGCCAAGTTAATCGCCGAGAAGATTGATGTGACGCTACCAGGCCGCACTATCGATATCGGCGGCTTACACCCAGTGACGCGCACCATTGAACGTATCGAAACCTTTTTTGGGGAATTAGGGTTTACGGTAAAACAAGGGCCAGAAATCGAAGATGACTTCCATAACTTCGACGCCTTGAATATCTCTGAGCACCACCCAGCGCGTGCCGACCACGATACGTTCTATTTTAATCCTAAGCTGATGCTGCGTACCCAAACGTCGGGCGTGCAGATCCGTACTATGGAAACTGAAAAGCCGCCATTGCGGATTATTTCACCGGGTCGTGTGTATCGTAACGACTACGACCAAACTCACACGCCAATGTTCCACCAAGTGGAAGGTTTGCTGGTGGATGAAAACGTTAACTTCGCCGAATTAAAAGGCGTGTTACACGACTTCCTGCGTAACTTCTTCGAGGAAGATTTGCAGGTGCGTTTCCGTCCTTCTTATTTCCCATTCACTGAACCTTCAGCCGAAGTAGACGTGATGGGTAAAAACGGCAAATGGTTAGAAGTGTTAGGCTGCGGTATGGTGCACCCGAACGTGCTACGTAGCGTGGGCATCGATCCAGAAAAATACTCTGGTTTTGCTTTTGGTATGGGCGTTGAGCGTTTAACTATGCTGCGTTACGGCGTAAACGATTTACGTGCGTTTTTCGAAAACGACCTGCGTTTCCTGAAGCAATTTAAATAACGGAGCTGTATAGCATGAAATTTAGCGAATCTTGGCTTCGTGAGTGGGTCAATCCTGCCGTTAGCCGTGAAGCATTATCCCACCAGATCACTATGGCTGGCCTCGAAGTCGATGGCGTTGATGCCGTGGCTGCCGAGTTCAACGGCGTTGTGATTGGTGAAGTGGTCGAATGTGGCCAGCATCCAGATGCAGACAAACTGCGCGTGACTAAAGTCAGTGTCGGCAGTGGTGAACTTATCGATATCGTTTGCGGTGCACCTAACTGCCGCCAAGGTCTACGCGTTGCCGTTGCCATGGTTGGCGCTGTATTGCCAGGCGATTTTAAAATTAAAAAGGCTAAGCTGCGTGGTATGCCTTCAGAAGGCATGCTGTGTTCATACAGCGAGCTAGGCATCGACATCGACAGCGATGGCATTATCGAACTGCCATTAGATGCGCCATTAGGCACGGATTTACGTGAGTATCTCCAGCTTGATGATGCTGTGATTGAAGTGGATTTAACCGCTAACCGTGCCGACTGTTTAGGCATGGTGGGTCTGGCACGTGAAGTCGGCGTGTTAAACCGTGCTGCTGTGACTGAGCCACAATGGCAAGCTGTTACGCCAACGATTGATGCCAAAGTGGCTATCAATGTGAAGGAAAACGCAGCTTGCCCACGCTACTTAGGTCGTGTGGTGAAGAATGTGAACGTGAAAGCGGCTACGCCATTATGGATGCAGGAAAAACTGCGTCGCAGCGGTATCCGTTCTATCGATCCTATCGTCGATATCACTAACTTCGTGTTAGTTGAATTCGGTCAACCTATGCATGCCTTCGACCTTGCCAAGCTCACTGGCGATATCCAAGTGCGTTTAGGTAATGGCGAAGAGAAAATTACTCTGCTCGATGGCAGCGAAGTGACCATTCCAAGCGATACCCTAGTGATTGCCGACGATGCACGCCCATTAGCGCTTGCTGGCGTATTTGGTGGCGAATATTCGGGTGTGAGTGACACCACGCAAGACATTCTGCTGGAATGTGCCTTCTTCGCACCGTTAGCGATTATGGGTAAGTCACGCCGTTTAGGTCTGCATACCGATTCATCACACCGTTTCGAACGTGGTGTTGACCCTGAGATGCAGCATAAGGTTATGGACCGTGCGACTCGCTTAGTGCTGGATATTTGCGGCGGTGAAGCGGGTCCTGTGGTTGAAGCCAAATCTGACGCTGACTTACCAAAGCCTGCGCAAATTCTATTGCGTCGCAGTAAGTTAGATAAAATTCTGGGTCACCATGTTCCCGATAGCGACGTGGTTGAAATCCTCGAACGTTTAGGTTTTGGCGTCGTTGCAGCTGAGGGTAGCTGGCAGGTTACCACCGCGACTTACCGCTTCGATATGGCGATTGAAGAAGACTTAATCGAAGAAGTCGCCCGTATCTACGGTTACAACAACATTCCAAACGTTGCGCCTGTGGCGTCACTGCGGATGTCAGACCATAAAGAAACCGACTTAAGCCTCAAGCGCGTACGTTCGCTGTTAGTGGCCCGTGGTTTCCAAGAAGCTGTGACTTACAGTTTCGTCGATCCTAAGCTGCAAAATCTGGTTCACCCAGGTGAGCAAGCCATGGTGTTACCGAACCCGATTTCTAGTGAAATGTCGGCCATGCGTTTGTCGATGTTCACAGGATTATTGACTGCGGTTGGCTACAACCAAAGTCGTCAACAGGGTCGTGTGAGACTTTTTGAAACTGGCCTTCGCTTTGTTCCTGATATTAATGCAGAATCAGGTGTAAGACAGCAAGCTATGCTCGGTTGCGTCATAACTGGCC
This sequence comes from Shewanella seohaensis, assembly GCF_025449215.1. NCBI lineage: Bacteria > Pseudomonadati > Pseudomonadota > Gammaproteobacteria > Alteromonadales > Shewanellaceae > Shewanella > Shewanella seohaensis. Next base: position 3,132,249 of record NZ_CP104900.1, on the reverse strand, counting down.
TCCAAAATGACGAACATTGGGCTATGGAATCGAAAACTGTTGATTTTTTCGACCTTAAAGGCGATTTAGAAGCAATTATCGGCTTGACAGTTTCCGCATCAGAATTTAGCTTTAGAGTAGCGACGCATTCTGCTCTTCATCCAGGGCAATGTGCTGAAATATTGAGAAATGATCGAGTGATCGGTCATATAGGTGCTATCCATCCTAGTTTGGAGAAGCCTTTTGGACTCAATGGTAAAACCATCGTTTTTGAGTTGGAATTGGATGCTTTATTGCATACCAGTTTACCGCTAGCCCAAGCTGTATCTAAGTTCCCGGCTAATCGTCGTGACATCGCAGTAGTCGTAGATGAAAGTGTATCTGCAGGCGATGTAATGAAATTGATAAGAAAAGTTGGCGAAAATCAGTTGGTTGGCTTAAACTTGTTCGATGTATACCAAGGTAAAGGTGTTGAACCAGGTAAAAAGAGCTTGGCGATAGCACTTACACTACAAGACACTACTCGTACACTTGAAGAGAAAGAAATTGCTGAGACAGTAGATTCAGTAGTTTCTGCCCTGAAGACCGAGTTCAACGCATTGTTGAGGGATTAAAAGTATGGCACTTACCAAAGCCGAAATGGCAGAACATCTTTTTGAAACGCTTGGTATTAACAAGCGAGTTGCTAAAGAGATGGTTGAGGCGTTCTTTGAAGAAATTCGAGGCGCACTTGAAAGTGGTGAGCAGGTCAAGTTATCTGGCTTTGGCAACTTTGACCTAAGGGACAAAAATCAAAGACCGGGTCGTAACCCTAAAACAGGCGAGGATATCCCAATTTCGGCTCGCCGTGTCGTGACCTTCCGTCCCGGCCAGAAACTGAAAACTCGCGTAGAAGCTGCTAACGCGGGCAAGTAATTTCTTAAAGTTTGATAGGAAAGCCACTCCATCGCGAGTGGCTTTCCTATTTTCTTCCTATGTGAATTCAGTCTTTTACTGTCTGAGGTGATTTCTTTGTCAAGACAGCCCAAACATTTTGACCGACGTTTTCAACTGGCCTTATTGCACCCTAAATATTGGGTCACGTGGTTGGCGATCGGCCTATTAGTGATTTTTGGGATCATGCCCGCGTGGCTGCGTGATCCTATCGCCAGAACCTTGGCCAAACTGGTGGCGCCTATTGCGAAAAAGCCGATAGGCATTGCCAGAGCGAACTTAAAGGCGTGTTTCCCTGAAAAATCCGCCGCAGAGATTGAAGCCTTAATCGATGAGAACGTGCAGAACTTCGTCTTAGTGCTGTTATCTCAAGGTGAGCTGTTGGTACGCTCAAAGGCGCATTTACGCCGCCGTGTGAATCTTATGGGCTTTGAGCATGTTCAAGCGGCACAAGCGGAAGGGCAGCCTGTGATATTTATCATGCCCCATGTGTGGCCCATCGATTATGCGGGACTGAGGTTAAACCTCGACTTGCCCATGGTGACTATGGCAAAGGCCCATAAAAACGCGCTATTTAACTGGTTTAATAATAGGGTACGTAGCAGTGGCGGTGGCCATGTTTATATGCGAGAGGCGGGGATCCGCGCCTTGTTGGCCGAATTGAAGCAGAACAATAGCTTTTTCTACCTGCCCGATGAAGATTTAGGCCCAGATCAGAGCGTGTTTACCCCGTTTTTAGGCACAGTTAAAGCGACATTACCCGTGGTTGGCCGCTTAGCTCAGGCGGGAAATGCCCAAGTGCTACCAGTAAAAATTGGCTATAACCAAGCTTCACGCCAGTTTGATTTAACTGTGATGCCCGCCATTGCCTCCGAAGACATGGTCGGTAAAGAAAACGAAGCGTTGGCGCTGAATAAAGCGGTTGAGCAAGTGATCCTCGCTTACCCTGAGCAATATATGTGGTTCTTAAGACTGCTTAAGACCCGTCCCGAAGGGCAAGCTTCGATTTATCAATAGCGACTTGTCCATAGTGAAAGTCGCGGCTCGCAGACCAATAAAATGGGCTTTAAGTGGAATACTTAAAGCCCATTTTTTATCAAGTGCAGATGCTTAAGTAAGAGGCTTACAGCCACTCAGTGCTCGTCCTCTTGCTCCATTTCGAGCTGCATCAGCAGCATATCTTCGCCATCTAAAACCCGCGTATGGTAGCTGTGACAAGCAGGGCAGACGATAGAGCGCTCAGTAAGCTCAGACTCTTGGTGGCAATCCAAACAGGCAATCACTAAGGATTGCAGTGTCATCCGCAGTTCAGCATCACGGCAGATCCCATCGAGTTTAAAGGTCTCAAAAGCGGTCTCAAGCAAGGCGGGCTCGACCCCGCTCATCACCCCGAGTTTGATATCGACGCGGGTGATTTTATTGGCTCGATTGGCCTTAGCATGTTGCTCGCATTGCTCAATCAAGGCGCTGACGATGGAATATTCGTGCATTAACAAATCCTTGGCAGCAGTTCACCCTGGGGCAGGTCTAAGTAACGTTTGGTATTCCATGGCGTTCTTAAGATCACTTTTCCTGGAAGTTCGTCGCTGACGGTGCCGATGATCGCCGCCTGCTCGCAATGACCAAAGCGCTGCATGATTTCTAAGGCGCCTAGGGCGATATCGTTAGGGACCGCCAAGATAAAGGTGCCTTCATTGGCTAAATCCATGGCCTCAAAGCCATAGAGTTCGCACAAGCCTTTGACTTCATCGCAAACCGGAATACTGGCCTCATTGACGGTAATCCCGACATTGGCGGCCGCCGCCCACTCGTTTAACACGGCAGAGAGCCCGCCACGGGTCGCATCACGCATCGCATGAATGGGAATATTCGCCGCAATAAGCTGCTCAACCACGGGCCAAAGAGTGGCACAATCGCTTTGTAAAGCCGATTCGAGGGTCAGACCTTCGCGCGCCATCAGAATCGCGGCGCCATGGCAACCCACATCGCGGGAGACAATGATTGCATCCCCCGGTGCGACATTTGCCGCCGAGATATTCGGACGTAAAATGCGCCCAACGCCTGAGGTATTGATAAACAAGCCATCGGCACAGCCCTTAGGCACGACTTTAGTATCGCCACAGACGATTCTGGCGCCGCTCTGTTTAAGCTCCTTGGCCATGCTGCGCACAATAGTGGTTAACTGATTGAGCGAAAAGCCTTCTTCGATGATCACGCTGCAACTTAAATACTGTGGCTCGGCGCCCATCATGGCAAGATCATTCACAGTGCCGGCGATCGCCAACTTGCCAATATCTCCGCCGGCAAAAAACAGCGGTGATACGGTAAAGGAATCTGTGGTAAAGGCGGTCGCGCCTTGCAATTCAAGCTTGGCCGCATCTTCTTCGCTACGCAGGATCGGGTTATCGAACTCTGCAAAAAACAGTTCGCGAATGAGTTTATTCATCTCTTTGCCGCCACCACCGTGGCTGAGTTGAATCGCTTTATCTTTGGGTTGGAAATCAGCCATGGTGTGGCTCCTTGCTATCTATACCTTGATAGCGGTAATACGCATTACACGCGCCTTCGGAGCTAACCATACAGCTACCGAGAGGAGTTTCGGGATTGCAGCCGCGGCCAAAGACTTTACAGTCCTTAGGTTTGGCGAGCCCGCGAAGAATATCGCCGCATTGGCAAGCCTTATGATCGTCAATCTCTTTGACGGGTAATCTGTCCTTAAAGTACTTCTCGGCGTCCCTGTGGGCGTATTCGGGTCTTAACTCAAGCGCCGAGTTGGGAATGGGCCCAAGCCCGCGCCAACGAAATTGCGGCCGAGTCTGGAAAAATTGATCCACCTTGGCCTGAGCGGCAAGATTGCCTTCCTCTGATACGGCGCGGCTGTATTGGATATCTAATAGCGCCGTTCCCGCCACCTTTTGCCGTACGATACGCAGGATGGATTCCATCACATCGACGGGTTCGAACCCCGATACCACCACAGGCGTGCCGTATTGCTCGACGGCGGGGCGATAGATTTTGGCCCCACTGATCACACTGACATGGGCAGGGCCAATAAAGGCGTTTACTCTGGCTTTAGGGTCGTGCATCACAGCATCAATTGCGGGTGGTACTAAGACGTGGTTGATATGAAACAACAAATTAGCCAGCTTTTCCTGCTCAGCCAGTTGTAGCAGCACAGCGGTCATTGGGGTCGAGGTTTCAAAGCCAATGGCGAAAAACACCACGGTTTTATCGGGATTGTCGCGGGCGATTTTGAGCGTGTCTAAAGGGTCATAGATAGGGCGAATATCACAGCCCTTGGCCCTGAAACTGGCAAGTGAGCCTTGGGAGCCGGGGACGCGGATCATATCCCCCAGGGTCACTAAAATCACATTCTCTTGCTGGGCGAGCACTGCGGCTTGGTCAATTCGCTCCTTGGGCATCACGCACACTGGGCAGCCGGGACCGTGGATAAATTCAATATTTTCTGGCAATAAATCCAGTAAGCCGTATTTCATGATGGTGTGGGTATGGCCGCCACAGACCTCCATGATATTAATAGGCTCTTTAAGCGTGCGGGCGCATTTAGCGATATCCTCCGCAAACGAGGCTATAGTATCGGGGTCGCGAAAGCCTTGATAAAGTTGTTTTAGGTCAAGCATCTTCAGTCCTTGCGCAGTTTTTGGCTGTTATTTGTTATCACTTTTACTGCGGTGATTACTTAATGCGTGGTCTCAGCTTCAAGTTTTGAAACTATCTCTTTATATAATTCAAGGCTTTGTAGTGCATCATTGCGATCAATTTTATTCATCACAAAACCAATATGGATAAGCACATAGTCACCAATGGCTAAAGGCTCAGTCATTAAATGACTGCTCACATCGCGCCTGACACCTAGCGTATCGACGGTGACCGATTGACGCTCGTTATCGACGGCCACCACTTGGGAGGGAATAGACAGGCACATTATTGTGGCTCTCCCGAAGCGTGGTGAAGGTTGTTGTTCAGCCATGCAACGACGGCTCGCATGGAATCGCCATCCTTAATCGAGACTTCCAAAATCTGTGTGTCGGGGTTGAGCTTCTTAAGTTGGGCTTTGGCCTCGTCGACGCTGAAATCGAAGTAGGGCAAGAGGTCACATTTGGTGATGAGCACAAGATCGGCGCGGCGGAACATGACGGGATATTTCTCAATCTTATCATCGCCTTCGGGAACCGAGAGCAGCACGATATTTTTATGGGTGCCGACATCGTAACTGGCGGGGCAGACGAGGTTTCCCACGTTTTCGACAAAACAAATATCTAAGCCTTCGAGTGGCAAGTGATGTAAAGCGCCGTGCACCATAAAGGCGTCGAGGTGGCAGGCGCTGCCAGTTTGAATTTGATGGGCCTGAATGCCTTTGGCGATTAAGCGGTCGGCATCGCGGGAGGTCTCTAAATCCCCTTCAATGACGGCGTAGTTGAGGGCGGTGTACTCTTTTAAGTGTTCGAGCAAGGTGGTTTTGCCACTGCCTGGGCTACTCATTAAATTGAAGGCGGTGATATTGTGCGCCTCAAAATGCGCGCGGTTATGGGCGGCTTCAACATCGTTTTTATCGAGAATTTTATGGATCACCGACAAGGTTTTTTTATCGTTAAGCTGAGGATTTGTGTGCAATTCCTGATGGTGATGCAGATGGCCGTGATCATGGGAATGGCGGGGTAAGGAGCAGCCGCAGTCTTTACACATCTTATATTTCTCCTTGTCCTAGGCAAAATGCCTCTTTGGGCGGTATTAGCCTGACAATATGCTGATGCTATTAAATAGGGTTAATTTGATTACGCTAATGTTAAGTGTGATACAAATCGGCTGTGGATTCTTTGATGTTCGTCAGGTTTATTTGGATAAACAAAGGCCAAAGAAAATTTCTTTGGCCAGTGGGGATAATGCGTTTGCGTGGCTTAGCGTTGAAGGATGTTGATTTTGTTGCTGCTCGCGGGGGTTAAGATAACGGGAACCGATTTTGAGGTCGGGGTGTAGGAGCCCACGCCCACACTGTCGATGGCGACTAAGGGATTAGTCTCGGGGTAATAGGCGGCGATATTGCCCTTGGGGATCTCGTAATAAATCACCATAAAGTCATATACTTTGCGTAATTTTCCATCGTTAGTGAGCGATTGGATATCGACTAACTGGCCGTCGCTAAACCCCTGCGCTTTGGCATCATCACTGTTCATAAACAGCACATTGCGCTTGCCCTTAATGCCGCGGTATCTGTCATCCATGCCGTAGATGGTGGTGTTGTATTGATCGTGTGAGCGCAGACTCTGCAGCAGTAACACTGGCAGCGTACTGGTCAAGGCCTGACTCGAACAATCGGCGATGATGGAGTCGGGTAAAGCACAGGCGTTAAATTCAGCCTTGTGGCTTTGAGTATGCCAGTCGAGCTGCGCGGCATTATTGGTTAAATGGAATCCCGCAGGGACGTTAATTTTTTGATTGTAGTCTTCAAAACCTGCAATGGTTTGCTCAATCAAATCGCGGATCAGGTTGTAATCATCCCTTAGGGCTAACCAGTCAATTGACTTGGCACTGGTTGCATTCATTGAGGATGGTTTCACAGCCAAGGTGGCATGTGCCATGCGCGCCACAATATCAATTTCCGACAGGCAGAGTGGCGATACCGCATCGTTCATCCCAGTTGAGGCGTGCACCATGCTAAAGGTATCTTCGACGGTGATTTTTTGAATGCCGTGTTTTTGCTTATCGAGTTCGGTGCGGCCAAGGCAAGGTAAGATCAGCGCATCTTTGCCGACCTGTAAGTGACTACGATTGAGCTTAGTGCTTATTTGCACATTTAAGCGCGCTTTTCCCATGGCGTTATAGGTAAAAGCGCTGTCTGGCGCGGCGGCGGCGAGGTTTCCACCGAGGCAGATAAGTACTTTGCTTTGCTCACTATCTAGGGCCTTTAAGGCTTCAACCACGTTATGACCCGCGGCGCGGGGTAATTGGCAGCCCAAATACTGCTCTAAACGGTCAATAAACTCGGCTTTGGGTTTTTCGTTAATACCCATTGTGCGGTTACCCTGCACATTGCTGTGACCGCGCACTGGGCAAAGCCCTGAGCCTGCTTTGCCAATTTGGCCGCAGAGCAGATGCAGGTTGATGATTTCACGGATGGTATCGACCGAATGTTTATGCTGAGTGATGCCCATGGCCCAGCAGCTGATCACCGTCTTACTTTGGCTAAAGACTGTGGCGGCTTGAATAATATCGGCCTTGGACAAGCCCGATTGGGCTTCTATCTGTTGCCAGTCGGTATGACGGACGCTCTGCTCATAGTCTGCGAAAAACGCACTGTGGGTGGCGATAAACTCCCGGTCGATACACTTTGAGTTCGACTCAAGAATATGCTTTGCCATGCCGCGAATGGCCGCCATATCGCCGCCAAGTAGCGGCGTCAGGTATTGATGACTAATGGTGGTCGCAGCGGGAGTTAATAACTCAGTTGGACTTTGCGGGCTGGCGAATCGCTCCAGCGCCACTTCTTTTAAGTTATTGAAGGTGACAATTTTACAACCCTGTCTGGCGGCTTTACGTAGGGCATTCATCATCCGAGGATGGTTGGTGCCGGGATTTTGCCCGAAGACAAAAATCGCTTCGGCCGCATCGAAATCGCTTAAGACGACTGTGCCTTTACCGACACCAATGGCTTGGTTGAGTGCAACGCCGCTGGCCTCGTGGCACATATTCGAACAATCGGGGAAGTTATTGGTGCCATACAGTCGGCCAAACAATTGATAGAGATAGGAGGCCTCGTTGCTGGCGCGGCCCGAGGTGTAAAACTCCACTTGATTGGGATCGCTAAGGCCATTGAGCGTATCAGCAATCAGCTGAAAGGCATCATCCCAGCTGATGGGTTCATAGTGATCGGTCGCGGCGTTATAACGCATAGGTTCGGCCAAGCGGCCCTGATATTCGAGCCAATAGTCGGTCTGCTTAGCTAACTGGCGCACCGAATACTCGGCGAAAAAGTTGCGGTCAACAATCTTGCCCGTCGACTCCCACGCCACGGCTTTGGCGCCATTTTCGCAAAACTGAAAAGCACCAGCCTTGTTATCGCCCCAGGCACAACCCGGGCAGTCAAAGCCATCGGTTTGGTTTACCCTGAGCAGATTTTTGATATTTTGCTGGGTCTTTTGGCTACGCAGCACATGCTTTAAGGTCGATTGCAGTGAGGGGAAGCCGCCGGCTTTGGTCGGTTTTTCAATATGAACAGGCATAAAATTCTCCGCGATTGCATTGGGATGCAATGCTTTCATCAAATATGGAGTAGTGGATTGGCGGATCAAACTTAGGAATATGGACAAGATTAAGCTGGTATTTCAGCGCCAGTTTTACCGCGAGCTGGCTCGGTGACGCGAGACTAATCAAATGGTTGGCTCCATAACGCACCGCCTTTTGGATTAACTCGCTGCTGCAGCGACTGGTCATCAGCATAGCCTTGGCGCTGCGTTTTTGCCGCAGCAGCGCGCCAATAAGCTTATCTAACGCATTGTGACGACCGATATCTTCACGACACTCAAGGATATTCCCAGCCTCATCTAAGGCAAAAGCCGCATGGATAGCGCCGCTGCGCTGCGCCTTAAGCTGATGTGTATGTATTTGCTGTTTGAGGCTGTCGACATGCTCAAGCACTAAGGGAGCGCAGGCGGGTAATGGCGGTAAATCTGGTAGGGCATGACCTAGGGCTTCCACACCGCAGATCCCACAGCCAGTTGCGCCAACGAGCCGTCTTTTGCGTTGTTTAAGGGCGATGAAACAACGATTGGCTAAGGTGACATCGAGCATTACCCCGTCTTGGACGGGAGTGATATCAATCTCATGCACATCTTGGTCTTGGCTGATAATGCCTTCGGCGAATAAGAAGCCAATCACAAAATCCTCAAAGTGATCGGGCGTTATCATCATCACCGCATAGCTGATGCCATTGAGGTTGATGGCGGCTGCGACCTCTTCAACCAGATGCGAGTAACGGGTGTTAGGCTGTTGAGCCGCGTTTGGGCTGTGTTGAGATCCAGGGCAGAGCCTTGGATCATTCGCCGAATCGAGTGGGTGAGTTAGCACGCATTTCAACCTGAAATTGGATGTTGATCACATTCTAGGGAGGGTTTACGCGCTAGGCCAATCAAACTATTTTATGGATTGATAGAAGATTTCTATTAAACTATGGATACCAATAGGGTTTGATTTTTCAGATTTGTCTAAAGCACTGTATCTAACTATGTCGAAAACACTATGAATATTCGCCACCTGCATTATTTCCAACAACTCGCACAATTACAGCATTTTGCCAAAGCGGCGAACGCCTGCCATGTGACGCAACCGACACTCTCCGCGGGGATAAGCGCCCTTGAAAAAAGCGTAGGCACAGAGCTTGTGGTGCGGGGGAGCCAGTTTGTGGCGCTCACGGATGCGGGACAGATCATGCTGCAATACGCCGAGAGAATGTTGCAGGAACAGGCAGCGTTAAAGCAGGAGTTGAGTCTGTTTCGCGGCCAGCTCACGGGTTCGTTACGGATTGGCATAGTGCCGCAATCGAGTATCGACATCATGCCGTTGATTAAGCTGTTTAATCAGGCTTATCCCAATATCAGCATCAAGTTATCTGTAATGACCAATGGGCAATTGATTGAAAATCTTAGTTTGCATAAAACCGATATCGGACTTGGGTTTGACGAACAACTCACCGAGGCTAATCGGCGTAGCTTCGTGTTTTATCCGCAGCGGGCCAATCAAATGGCGCTGTTGTCCTGTGATTCGGTTGATGGCAGTGCAAGCAAATCCTTGTCTTTAGCGGACATAGGTACGCGTCCCTTAGTGCTGCTGAGTCAAAATATGCAGTTTAGAAAATACATAGATAATGCGATGGCGCAGGCGGGGATTGATTTTAATTTGGTGCTGGAAACCGACTCATTATTTCACTTAATCGGCGCGGTAAAGCATGGTTTAGGCAGTGCTATTGTCAGCCGCGGTATTGCCGAATCGGTGGCGCAACTCTTTGGGATCCCGTATCAGCTGTTAGACGGTGTCAGTTCAGGGCAAACGGTCTTTATGACCCGTAAGCACAGCATTACGCCCGCAATGAAAGCCTTTATGAACCAGCTTGAGTCTTAAACCATCATTTGTCGTTGCCCGCGCTTTGATGGATACCATACCAAAGCTGCCCGAGGGCGATACCGCCATCGTTGACGGGAATATGTTTGTTGGGCAGCACGGTATTGCCCTGTTGGTGCAGTTTACTGAGGCAATATTCGAGCAAATATTGGTTTTGAAACACGCCGCCGCACAGCACTACAGGCAGGGCAGGATAGCGCGCAGCATAACCACAAACGGCATCCCCCATACTATGTAAAAAGGCGCGGGCTAACTGCGCTTGCAGAACGTCAGTGAGCGGCGCTTCGGTGATCAGCGTGATTATCTGCTTAAAGAGCTGGCTACTTCGCCAGATATGCGGTTCGTGCATCGAGCTGTCACTGGGCATATCCGAGATTTCCAAGGGCAAGTCGAGCATCAGCGTCGGCAGTTGTTTGGAGTCGGCCCGTCTTGCCGCTGCTTCAATTAACATGCCCGCTTGGCCTTCAAATTGGGTGGTGTCGATAAAGCCTAAGGCGCAGGCGAGGGCATCGAACAAGCGTCCCACCGAGGAGCTATTAATCCCATGACCGTTTTGCCAGATCCGATGCAGATTGCTTAAGGTGATGGGGCTTAAGGTTGTCAGAATCGGCAACTTAAGGGCTTGCACTTCCTCGAGACTCATCTGCTGAAACAGCAGTGCCAGCAGCAATCGCACAGGTTGCTTAATTGCCTGTTCTCCACCGAGCAGGGAAATTGCCTCGAAATGGGCAAGCCGCTCGGCGCCGTTAAGGGTGGTCAGTAAGACTTCACCGCCCCAGAGGCTGCCATCGTTTCCAAGCCCTGTGCCATCGAAACTAAAGCCTAATACTGGCTCTTGATATTGATTGATGGCCATCACGCTGAGCACATGGGCATGGTGATGCTGCACACTTAAGGTTTGGATAGGCTGTGTGTCTTGGCTTTGTGTATCCAGGCTGTGCTGTTGCTGCGTCTCTGCCCAGCGCGATGGTGCGTAGTCTGGGTGCTTATCGTGGACAATCAGCTCGGGGCTGAAATGATACAGACGGGCGAAGGTCGCTAAGGTGCGCTCGAAATACTGCTCAGCGCTGATACTAAAGAGATCGCCAATATGCGGGCTTAAAAACACATTCGAGCCAAAACCTAACGCAATGGCATTTTTTTGTTGGGCGCCCACGGCAAGAATGGAGTGACTCAGCGGCTTGGGTAATGGGAAGCTTAAGGGCGCATATCCCCGCGCTAAACGCAGCACTTGCACCTGTGGTGCACAGCCATTTGGCGGTTGGATAAGTTGCACCACGCTGTCATCACAGCCGTTGAGGATGGGACGGTTGTGATCGACTATGGCATCCACCACATGGCCTAGTTGACTGATAAGCTCATCACAATCGGTGATAATCGGCTCGCCAGAGACATTCGCACTGGTCGCAACCAGTGGGCCATTAAATTGCCCGAGCAGTAAATGATGCAGCGGTGTGTAGGGCAAAAATATCCCGAGTTTTGGGATATTAGGAGCAATCTGATGGCTCAGATTGTGTTTATCCAGCGCCTGCATCAGTACGATGGGCCGCTCCTGCGAACTTAAGGTTTGCCACTCTGCCTGTGTACCCGTTACATAGCGTTTTGCCACTTCGATGCTCGGCATCATCACCGCTAGCGGCTTGGCTTTTCGTTGCTTGCGTTGCCTTAATTGATTGACGGCTAAAGTGTTGGTTGCATCGCACATTAAGTGGAAGCCACCTAAACCCTTTATCGCAAGAATCTGCCCTTGAGCCAGTTTCTCGGCCGCCGCCGACAATACTGCAAGGCTGTTATCTTGCAAAGCGGACAAGGAATTAGGTGCAAGTAACTCGCCCTGAGGCGATTTTAAACTCAATTGAGGACCACACTTAGGGCAACTCACAGGCTGAGCGTGGTATCTGCGATTTAGCGGATCTTGATAAGCCTTGGCGCAGTCGGGACACATAGCGAAATCCGCCATAGCGGTATGATGGCGATCGTAGGGTAAGGCATTGATAATGGTGTATCTTGGTCCGCAGTTAGTGCAATTGGTAAAGGCATAGCCAAAGTGGCGATCCTGCGGGTTATGCATATCGCCTAAGCAATCCTGACAGGTACTCTTGTCGGCCGATACGGCAACCAGCGCTGCAAAGTTATGCTCACCAGATTCATCACTTTGGCTATCACTTTGAATAATATCGAAGCTAGTCTCTTCAAGGTTTACCGCTAACGGACTCTGGGTAATCTGATCGATGCGCGCCAGCGGCGGCGGATTGGTGGTTAACTCACGCACAAAGCTATACAACTGAGCGGTGGGGCCTTGCAGCTCAATCATCACGCCATTGGCATTATTTAGCACTGTGCCGGTTAATTTAAGCTCACTCGCCCAGCGGTAAACAAAGGGGCGAAAGCCCACGCCTTGCACTATGCCCGTGATATGCAGCTGGCGGCGCTCGAGTTGATCGGTTTGATTAGTGGGTGAGGTGGTTTTTTCAATCTCGGTATTCTTCGCTTATCTGGCGGCATCTGCATGGAAGATAAAACATTTTATCCTCCATGCGTTAGCGCTATCTGAATGTAAGGCTAGCGGTGAGCGGGTGTTGTTAAAGGCTATTTAACTGCCGCTGCTTTACATAGAGCGCGCCTACGGCCAGGTTGTCGCCCTCTAAATCTAGACTGCGATTGACTAATAGCGGGAAGTTTTTCCCGAGCCGCAGGCTAATACGCTTACAGAGGGTTTCGTTAGCTAACTCATTGCCCGCTAAAGCAATGTTGTGTACACCGATATTTAAGTCAATGTGTTCCAGCCAATTAGCGAGGTAGTCGGCGAGGGAATCCTGCATTGCAAAGGCCAGTTGACTCGGATCGCTGTGCCCTGCAACGCGAAAACTCAGCAGCGTGCCTAGGGTTTTACACCAATTCAGGCTGCGGTGGGCCTCACCTTTGGTGAGGGGATAATCGATGCGCGGCGCATTCGCACCATGGTAACGCATGGCGGCGGCGAGCAGTGCATCGCTCAAATAGGCTTGCGATTGGGTTTCTTCCTGCGGATTTAGGCCAATCAATACTGCAGCAATCGCCCACAGACTCTGAAGATTATCGCGTCTACCGTTAAGTTTTAGGCTCAGCAGCTTTAAGTAGTCTTCTGGAAACAAGCTCTTAAATTTTTGCGCGACGGCTTTTTGTGGACTGCTGTCGAGGCAATGGAAAATCTCGTAACCATTGTCGGGCAGTTCGGGCAGGGCGAAAAACAGTGAGGTGTCTCCCTTATTGTCGCAGGTAACGATTTGCCCAGTGTGGTGATGGCTTAAGTAAATCACCGCCGCATTTTTAGCCTGCTTATGGGTCGTAAATTTACCATTAAGCAGCGCTGCAAACAGGACTGCATCCGCTATGGTATGGTCTTCCTCATTCGCTACATATTCAGCTGTATTGGCCTCATTTGGCATGGCCTGCACAGTCAATAAACCTTGGTGTGAACGGGTTTTCTTATTGGCTTGCCATTTGGCCTTAAAGCCTAAAAAGTGGATGTCTTCCCGCAGAGGCTCCGGCGCACTGAATTGCTTAATGGTTTGCGGCGCTGTACTTTCGGTTGTGTGGCTGCCTAACTGAGCCCAAGCGCCATCGACCCAGGCTAGCGCTGGCCTCTGGTGCGCCCCCTCAAGATACACCCAATCGATACCTTTTTGCCGCAGGATTTCACTCAGCACTAACACCACTCGGCTGTAACCAAAGCAGATATCGTAGAGTGGTGCGGGCAGCTTTGATTATCTTGGGTTGGTCTGACACACATCAGCGGTTTTTCGATACTGGATAGGGCGAGGACTTGATTATCCTTCAGGCAAAAATGCGCGTTGAGGGTATTGGGATTACAAATAAGCAGTTGCGGTCTGGACGCTGTTGTATGGGCAAAGGGCGTTAGGCTTAATTGCACGCCTTCGCTGGCTAAATCTAGTGAGCCTTGGCTGATAAGCTGCGCGGCCATCGCCTTGAGATCGGACAGCGTTAACGCCTTTTGAGCACTGGTTAAGCGCTTTTCACCGTGGCAGCAAGTACAGGTTAAATCGAGCTGACCAAATTGCGCCGCCTGATTATCACCAAATCGGGGATAACACTGCTGGCAAAATGCCGCGACCGATTGCACGTCAAGCGCTCCCGCAGTGGATGGGACGGTCAATAATGTCCGTTGTCCCTGCGGCGCCTCAATCGCATGAATGCCTGAGTCGACCAGCCAGACTGAAATTAAAAAGTCGGCGGCGATCGCCTCGGCTAATTGTTCCAGCTGCGTTTGTTCGCCTTGGGCCTCAATAAAATAAGTGTGCGAACCAAAATCCTGCTGGCTGTCGCAGCCGATGCTGATATTGAGCGCATCGTAATTTAGGTATTGATTACATAAATGCGCATACAAAGGCACCTGACGCGAGCAGGTAAACTCAAATCTGATGTGTTTCATCTTCTATATTTTCACCAGTAGTGACGCCACGTTTGTAAGAATTGGGGATCAGCGAATCGATACTATGCTCGGCAATGCGTGTCGCGGTGAACCCGAGGGAGGCTAAGTGGGTTAACAGGGTTTGTTCCATCAAGGGGACGGCGGCGGCCACCTTAGTGGTCAGTCCCAGTGTCATCGGTTCTAACACGGTAGGGGTGACGCCTAACACAAAGGTTTTGGGTCTGTCGCCCACCATTTCCATCATATTGAGGGTTTGCAGCATTTCGACTTCATGGGCACTGCCTTGCCAGTCGATTTCCTGCGGGGCTTTATCAAAATCGAAGAAATACACTTGGCCAGCCTCGACGCCGTTGGCATTGACGGTATCGACTACGATCAAATAATCGTATTGGCAAATAATCGGAATGAGTCCCTGGGCTAAGGTGCCGCCATCGAGCATCTCCAGCTGGTGGGACTCGTGTGTGAACTGATAATTCTCAGCGATGTAATTGACAAAATGTACGCCGATGCCTTCATCGGCGTACAGGACATTGCCAATACCCAGTAGCAATATCTTCATTGGACTCCTAGTGGTGTGAGTCTGGTTTCGGGTAGTCGTAACCAGAGACAATTGAGTCGACGGAGTTATGTTTGAAGCGTATCCCTGACCAAACCGCCATATAGACGTGGATAACCACAAAGATAACGAAAGCCCAAGTGAGGTAATGGTGCCAAATTCTCACCTGTGCCAGTCCACCCATTTGCGCCGTGATCCAAGCTGCGCTGCTCCAAAGCATGCCACCTAAACCTTCATGGTAGACGTTGGCATACAGCACGAGTCCAGTAATACATATCACAAGTGCTACGAAGGAGATTGCTACGTAGGTCACAAATTGCAGCGGTCCGTAAACACCGGCTTTATGCAAGTGTCCCATCCAAATGTAGGATTTCAGTTGGGTGATCCAGCTCTTAACGCTCATCACGTCACGGAATGAGCGTCGCTCGATATCGCTTCGACTGAAAAAATACAGGTAGAAGCGGACCAAGGTGACTGCGGTCAACACAAAACCGCAGATCAGATGGGCAAATCGCACCCAACCTTGTACCAATACATCCGTGCTGTCGGGCGCCACAAGAAACGGCCAAGCGATATAGAATCCGGTGATCACCAGCACTAAAATCGACAGTGCCCGTAGCCAGTGGAAAATCCGTATCGCGGTACTAAAAACCAGTGTCCGAATGCGGGTTTCAGAATGGTTCATGTTGCGTTCCCTCCCTCGTTGTTATTGACCATTGGGGCTGACACGGAACTCGCTCAGTGCTTGACCTTTGAAATCCATCACGTGTACTGAACACGCCATGCAAGGGTCGAATGAGTGAATAATGCGTATCACCTCAAGGGGCTTAGTGGGATCTTCCAGTTTCAAACCAATGAGTGAGGCTTCGTAGGGACCAATCTTGCCATTAGCATCCACAGGGCCTGCGTTCCACGTGGTGGGCACCACGGCTTGATAGTTTTCAATGACACCGTTTTTGATGCGGATCCAGTGGCTTAACATGCCGCGTGGCGCTTCAATCATGGCGTGACCCACATATTCACGACTTGGGTCGATATGGGGTTTCACATAGGTGGTTTCATCAGATTGAATATTGGTTAACAGGGCATCGAAGGTTTTCAAACCTTCCTGCGCCACGATAACCGTTTGCAGCATCCGCGCGGCGGTGCGGCCTAAGGTGGTGAACAGGGCTTCAACCGGTAGACCCGTGCGAGCCAGCAGCGCATTGACGGCATCTACGACCACTTTGTTGCCACGGGCATAGCTCACCAGCAGACAGGACAATGGACCCACTTCGACCGGCTCGCCTTGATAGCGGGGCGATTTCACCCAAGAGTATTTGCCATCGCCATCTAAGGTGGGCAGTTTGCCGTAAACCGTATCGCGCTCAACAAAGCCGGTGTAGTTGGGGATAGTCGTGCCATCGTAGGGATGCTGCGGCGCATCGGCGCTATACCAGGCATGGCTGACGTCTTCGGCGATAAGCTCTGGGTTGATGTCGCTCACGCCCGCTAGGTCGCCCTTCATGATCACGCCTTGGTCGAACAGGTATTCGCCATTGGCGAGTACAAAGTCATTGGTCGCCATGAAGTTTTTAACGTTAACGCCGCCAAGTACGCTGGCTTCACCACCAAAGGCTTCCGCCGCCATGACGATATCTGCTTGATAGGCACGCAGAATAAAGTCAGTCACAATCGCGTGTTTTTGTTTCCATTCCTGCAGGCGCGCAGGGCTTAACATATCGCGCACTGAGGTGACACCGCCCACAACCAATGATTGTGGATGCGGTTGTTTACCCCCAAAAATCGCCAGCATTTCGGCGGCAACCCGTTGTACTTCAAGGGCTTTGAGGTAATGCGACAGGGCAATCAGGTTTTGCTCTGGGGTAAATTTATAGGTGCCATTGCCCCAGTAAGCGTTAGCGAAGGGGCCGAGTTTGCCGGTTTCGACAAAGCCTTTAACCCGCTCTTGCACCGCTCTTAATTCGCCTTCGCCCGCGGCAATCGGCTTGTCGGTATATTTGAGGGCAACCTGTGCAGCCTTGGCGGGATCGGCGCTTAAAGCTGACACCACATCCACCCAGTCTAAACCGTGTAGATGATAGAAGTGCACTATATGGTCATGCATATAGAGCGAGGTTTGCATCAAGGAGCGCAGGTATTTCGCGTTTAACGGGATTTGAATGCCTAAGGCATTTTCCACCGCTTCGGTACCACAGCGATAGTGGGAATAAGTACAAACACCGCAGATCCGCTGCACAATCAGCCCCACGTCCATTGGCGTGCGGCCCTTGAGGATGACTTCAATACCACGCCACAGGGTAGAGGATGACCATGCTTTGTTGATGACATTATTCTCATCAACTTCGACTTCGATACGTAAATGACCCTCAATACGGGTGATAGGGTCGATAACAACGCGCTTGCTCATGGGTTATTCCTCCAGCGGCTTGGCAAAAATACTGGCAACGGCGTGGGCTCCAATGCCGACGACGGTCGCGCCTAAAATCACCGCACCGACTGTGTCTGCGGTAGCATCCAATCCATGGAGTAGTTGACGGCCAAGGGGTTTTTCAAAGTCGGCCATATCGTCCCAGAAGTTAGGTTCTGAGCAGCCCATGCATCCATGACCTGCTAACACTGGCCAACTGGTGTGATGGTTGAATCTTTCTGTGGGGCAGTTGTTATAGGTATAAGGTCCTTTACAGCCCACTTTGTAGAGGCAGTAGCCGTCTTTTGCACCTTGATCGCCAAACTCTTCGACAAACTCGCCGGCATCGAAGCGGCCGCGACGTTCACAGTTATCGTGTACCCGTGCGCCATAGGCCCATTTAGGACGGTTAAACATATCCAGTGCGGGTAATTTACCGAACATGATGAAGTACATCAGGGTGCCGACTATGTTTTTCTCGCTCGGTGGACAGCCACCTAAGTTGATCACAGGCTTGCTCACGACTTCGTGTACCCCTTTCGCCCCTGTGGGGTTAGGGTAGGCGGCTTGCACGCCACCGAAGGAAGCGCAGGTGCCCACAGAAATAATCGCCGCGGCGCCTTCGGCGGCATGCTTGATAATTTCTAAGCCGGTATGACCTTTACAGCCCACGGTTAAGAAGCTGCCGTTATTAGCGGTCGGTACGGCACCTTCAACGGCGAGTAGATAACGGCCCTTGTAGGTTTCGAGTGCGTGCTCGAGGTTTTCCTCTGCTTGCCAGCCGGCAGCGGCCATTAAGGTTTCGTGATATTCCAACGAGATATGGTCGAAGATCAGCGAATCTAAATTAGGCGTATCGGCGCGCACTAAGGATTCAGAGCAGCCAGTACATTCGGCCATGTGTAACCAGATTAAGGGTACACGGTCGGCGAGTTCGGCGGCTTCGGCAACTAAGTTACTAAAGGGCAGTGGTAGGGCGAGCATGCCCGTCACCATGGCGCTCCACTTCATAAAGTCACGACGGGTGATGCCGTGTTGTTGTAATTTTTCGATTAATGTTTGCTGTTGACGGGGAGCGAGTTGGCGCAGTGCGTCTAAGCGCGCCTTTCCCTGTTCATAGAGGGCTGCATGTGTGTCCATGGGTCAACCTTTTTGTTATTTGAATGTAAATTGGTAAGGGTTTACATAATTGACACTGCCAGTTTAGGCCTTAGGCGATACAGAATTCTTGATGCATATCAAGAATTTTCAAGAGATGTGATGAAACTGATTTTGACATTTAATTAACATGATGCAGATCTAATTTCGATTTTGCTAATGGGACAAAATGTCGCACTTTTAACCTTTTTTCTGTTGTAGCTCACTTTGTAATCAATTGATACGGCAAACAATAACCGCCAACGCGAGCTTAAATTTATTCTTCTACAGTTTAAGCAAACCTTAAGATTCAGTTAATAAATTCAAACGCAATTGTGATGGATGGACCTAGTATGAAAAAACTCTTGTTGTTACTCAGTTTGTTAAGTCTTGGCGCCCAGGCTGCACCGTCGCTGGAGCATCAGGTGTTTGATGCAAATAACCAAAGTGTTTCCTTGACTGAGTTTAAGGGCAAAGTGGTCTACGTCGATTTTTGGGCGTCTTGGTGTGGTCCGTGCCGTAAGTCTTTCCCTTGGATGAATGCGATGGCGCAAAAGTATCGCGAGCAAGGTTTAGCCGTGGTGGCGATTAACCTAGATACCGATAAGGCGCTCGCCGATGAATTTTTAAAGCAGGTACCTGCGACCTTTACAGTGCGTTTTAACCCTGAGGGGGATGTGGCACGAAGCTTTGATTTACTGGGCATGCCCAGCAGCTTTATGTTCAATCGCCAAGGTGAATTAGTCAAAAGCCATGTGGGCTTTTACCAAGATAATGCCGCCGATTATGAACAAGAACTCGTGAATCTGTTGAAGGAGTAAGTTATGCGTAACATCGCGTTAGTTACCATGTCGTTAGTGATGTTAGGGGTGAGTGGGTGTTCGAGCCTTGGGGTGCAGCCTTGGGAGAAAGGACAACTCGCGCGGGCGGATATGGCCCTTGACAGTGAAAAGTTAGATCAGGCGTTAGACGATCATATCTACTTCAGTAAGGAAGGCAGTAGCGGTGGTCGCGCGTTTGCGGGCGGCGGCTGCGGTTGTAACTAAGCCTTGTACATTCAACAAGTGGTACCTGAGGTTTAGCCTACTGAGGTTTAGCATAAATTAGGTTTTTAGTCTAAAAACGCGTTAATGACATAAAGGTGTTGTCTGCCATGACAAATAATAACAATAAGTTAGACTCAATCGCCCCACAATCGCTGCAAGTAACAGCACAGGTAAAACCCCAGACTAAACATATTGCCAGCGCCTTAGCCTTAGCCAGTTGTGGCTTGTTTGTCTCAAGCGGCCATGCCACTGAAATTGCAAAAAATGCCGATGATTGGAAAGTCGATGCCGCGCTGATGTACTACGGCGAGCAAGACAGGGTACAGGCGGTTGAAGCCATAGGTACGGCGCAGAAAAACTTTGGCGACGACAGTGTGCTGGATTTAAAGCTGGTGGTCGACAGCTTAACGGGTGCCTCGGCCTCCGGTGCGGTCGCCCAAAGCGACAGCCAAACCTTCACCCGTCCTTCCGGTAATGGCCAATATAAAGTGGCGGCCGGTGAGACTCCGCTCGATGATACCTTCCACGATACCCGAGTGCAGGGCAGTGCCAATTGGTCACAGGCGCTCAATTCCGATTGGAAAGTCAATGGCGGCGTGTATGGATCTAAAGAATTCGACTATATGTCGATGGGCATCAATGCCGGGGTAGAACGTGGTTTTAACAAGGACAATACCACCCTGTTTTTGGGCACGGCCTACAGCTTCGATGTGGTTGACCCCGTCGGAGGCAGACCCGTGGCCTTATCCTCTATGGCTATTCGCGACAATTTTACCAGTGATGAAGCTTACCGCACTGCATTCGATGCCACTCGCCAAACGGGCAGTGACGATAAACAAACCGTCGATTTGATGCTAGGGATCACCCAAGTACTAAATCAACGTTGGTTATTACAGGCGAACTATGGATTATCCAGTGTCAGCGGCTACCTGACCGATCCCTATAAAGTGTTGAGCGTGGTGGACAATAACGGCACGACCGAGGATATAGTCTACGAGAATCGCCCCGATTCGCGCCTGAAACACAGTTTTTATGTGATGACCAAAGGGGCACTCGATTCCGGCGTTGTGGACTTCTCCTACCGCTATAACACGGATGATTGGGATTTAACTTCGCACACCTTAGAAACCCACTATCGCTATTACTTTAGCGGCAGTTTCTACGGGCAATTGCATTTACGCTATTACCAACAGTCGGCGGTGAATTTTTATCAACCGTTCCTGCTTGCCGATACGCCGTTACCCGAATTTGCCAGTGCAGACTACCGGATTGGTGATATGAGTGCCTATACCATTGGCGTTAAGTTTGGTCACCGTCTGTCGGGCGGCCATGAAATGACATATCGCTTGGAATATTACCAACAGGATCCGAAAAACAATGGCACAACGATCCCAGGTGAGCTGCAAAACTACGACTTATTCCCGACCCAAAAGGCGATAACGGCGCAGTTTAGTTATTCTTTTTAAAGGTATACTCTGTTACTGAGCCGCAAACAAAGCGCTCAATATGGGAGGTGTTGCCCATATTGAGCGTTACGCGAAGTCACAGAATAAGGATACGAAGATGCCAGCAGTTTTCCCTAATCCGCCATATCGACTCGTGCGTCGAGATTGGGGGTATTTAGGCGAATTTAGGGCGATGGCTAGCCCGTGTGAGCTATTAATCGCAAGCCATGATGAGGCTATAGCCTACGATATGCTCGATATGGCTGCGCGCGAGGCGCAAAGAATCGAGCAGAAATACAGCCGCTTTATCGAGGGTAACCCGCTATGGCGGCTTAATCATGCTCAGGGGCAACGCAGCGCCATCGATGAAGAAACCTGGCAACTGTTGGCTTTTGCGAAACAATGCTTTGAGTTAAGTGGTGGGCTCTTCGATATTTCGGCGTGCCCATTGATGCAGCTGTGGCGTTTTACGGCCGATGCCAAGATGCCCGACAAAGCGGATATCGAGGCAACACGAGCCTTAGTTGGCTTTGAGCGTATCGAATTTAATTCCCATGAGTTGTTGATGCCCCAAGGCATGCAGCTCGATTTTGGCGGTATCGCCAAAGAATATGCGGTCGATAGGGTCGCCTATGAGCTTGCCGAGTCCTATGCGGGGATTTCGGTATTGGTCAATTTTGGCGGTGATATCGCTTGTCCAGTGGCAAATGCCGTGCCTTGGCAGGTGGGGATTGAAGATCCGCAGCAGCTCGACCATGCCGCGAAAGTGCTGGCAATAACCCAAGGTGCTTTAGCCACCAGTGGTGATACACGGCGATTTATTGAAGTTGATGACAAGCGTTATGGGCATATTGTCGATCCGCGCACCGGCTATCCAGTGAGCGGGGCGCCGCGCTCGGTGACGGTACTTGGGCCAAACTGCGTCACCGCAGGCATGTTGGCCACTATGGCCATGTTACAGGGTGAGCAGGCCGAAGCCTTTTTAGCCGAGCAATCGGTGCAATCTAGTATTTTTCGATAGGGCATTATCAATGCGTATCATGTTAGTGGAAGACAACGAGTTATTAGCCCAAGGGATCTGCCTGAGCCTTGCCAAAATGGGAATGCAGGTCGACCACCTAAATAGTTATCAGCAAGCATTAGTGGGCATTAAGAATGAAACCTTTAGCGCCATAGTGCTCGATTTAGGCTTACCCGACGGCAATGGTAAGGAGCTACTCAAAGCGTGGCGGGCAGAGGGCGTGTCGATTCCGACCATAGTGCTCACGGCCAACACGGATTTTGATACCAAACTCGAGTGCCTCGATATTGGCGCCGACGATTATTTAGGTAAACCCTTCGATGTGCGTGAGTTAGCCGCGCGTATTCGGGCGATCGTCCGCCGGCAATATGGTCTGGATAATAACAGTTTGAATATCGGTGCATTAAGTATTGACCTCAACACCCGTGAGGTGAGTTTTCGCGATCAAAATGTGCCGCTATCACGTCGGGAGTTTCAGCTGCTGCTCGAACTGGCGCAATCCGCTGGCCGAGTGTTAACCCGTAATCAACTCGAGCAGTTAACCTATGGCTGGGATGAGGTTGGCAGCAACTCGATTGAGGTCCATATCCACCATTTACGTAAAAAGTTAGCCAATGACTTGATTAAGACCGTACGCGGCATTGGCTATACCCTAACCGAAGTCAATTAACCTGAAAATTAACGCGAGAGTCAGGATTTAAGTGACAAACTCGGCGTTTATCGGTATTTAGTAACAGCCTTTTAGGCATGTTTACTCTCACCATAAACGACGGGGACTACGGGGTGAATCGACTCAAGGTGCTGGATGTGTACTCATTACGTTTGTTATTAACCTTGCTGATGCTCTCGGGGATTTCGGTTTCCGTGGGTATTTCAAGCTGGTTCAGCACCCGGGATTCTAAGCATCAAATCGAAGAGTTATTTGATGCGCAAATGCTGCAAAGCGCGAAAATGCTTGAGCTTTTTTATCACGATGAGGCCGACTTCAAAGCGCCACAAGAGCTGCCGCAAATTCTCCATGTCCCCGATAGCCAGATCAGTACCTTTGCTCAAAAAGCCGATGCGTTAAAGCTGGCCTATGAGCATAAACTCGCATTTCAGATCTGGAGCGAGGCGGGGCAAGCGCTGGTGTTTTCAGACAATATCGGCCGACAACCCATAACTAAGTTTGTCCAAGGCTATAGCAAAAAAGTGTTTGAAGGGGAGCTGTGGCATGTGTTCAGCTTTTTTCGGTTAAACACAAAGTCTGGATCATCACAGCCCAGCAAGATGAAGTGCGCCAAGAGCTGGTCTCGCAAATTATGCACAATGCCGTAATCGTGCCGCTGATCGTTGTGCCCTTAACCTTACTTATCGTCAGCTTGCTGTTTTACATCTTGTTCCGGCCGTTGAAGTCCTTCGAGCGCGAGTTAATGGCGCGTTCGCCTAACGATCTCACGCCGCTCACTATGTCACTGCCTAAGGAACTCGTGCCCGTGCGCCGCGCGCTAAACCAATATATCAGCAGCATTGCGCACTTTATTGCCAGGGAACGTCGCTTTAGTGCCGATGCGGCCCATGAGTTAAAAACCCCCTTATCCGTGATTAAATTACATCAACAGGGTTTAGAAGGTTTAGTGGGCGAGGGTGATGCGGAGCGGATCCACCTCGCAGCCATCGATGCCGGTGTGAAGCATATGAGTCACACCGTTGAGCAGCTTTTGTTGCTTGCACGGGTCGATTCGATTGCCGAACTCAATGTGCAGCCTCATCCGTTACTGCCAATGGTGGAAGATGCACTGAATGAGCTAATGCCACTGATCACCGACTATGAATGGCATATCGAGATCGATGCGGCATTAACGCTCAACTGCGATCGGTTTTACCTGCTGATTGTGCTAAAAAACATCATCGAAAATGCCTGTAAATACAGTCCTGTCGAAACTGAGATTAGTATCAGTGCCGCAGTCACCCACACCCATGTCGAGATAAAGATCGCCGACCGCGGGCAGGGCATGACTCTGGAGCAAATCGCCAGCGCGACGGAGCGTTTTTACCGCGTCAATGAAAACGAAGGAATAGGCGCGGGATTGGGGCTGTCCATTTGCCACCACATCATTGATTTACACCAAGGAGAATTGACGATCACGCCCCGTGAAAATGGCGGTTTAGTGGTCACGCTTGCGCTCCCCTGTAACCCACATTCCAAATGGTATTTCTACGCAATTCGCAGCCTTAGCATAATTATTTTATGCCCGCTGGCTCGCGTATTGGCAGGCATCATCTAAGATTTGTAGTTAGGGCAAATCGCTAAGATGAGTGATATCGCAAATTTGCAAAACAGATTGATTTTGTTTCTATTATGCGAACTTGGCAGCACTTTATTAGCACTTGTAACCTTTAAAGATCAAATTGGTCTGTTAATTCGAATTTGATATTCTTTATTGGTATAAGTATATTGCTAAATAGTATCGTGCAAAAGGAGTTAACTGCATCTTTATTTATGAGTTTTTTACTCCTTCTGATATCTTTCGCGATATGTAACAGCCTGTGTTTTTTCGTTCAAACAGCGGTAAAAAAATTTCACTGTGCACACAAAAAACGTTGATTTCTTAGTTTATTTTTAGGTTACCTATCCTATGGTTAGCTTGTTGCGTTGCCAATCGTTTAAACCTTCTTCTTCACTCATTTGCTCACTGGCGCTTAGCGCAGCATTTGCGCTGTCGAGCTCGGCATTTGCTGAAGAGACAAAGCCTGCTGAAAACAAACCCGCCACACCTGTGGTGAGTCCACC
Source organism: Shewanella seohaensis (assembly GCF_025449215.1). Taxonomy (NCBI): domain Bacteria; kingdom Pseudomonadati; phylum Pseudomonadota; class Gammaproteobacteria; order Alteromonadales; family Shewanellaceae; genus Shewanella; species Shewanella seohaensis. Next base: position 3,107,382 of record NZ_CP104900.1, on the reverse strand, counting down.
TAAGGCGACGGCTCAGCCGGCGAACAAAAATCAAGTGAGATTTACTAAAACGGGCACCTTTGATGGCGACTCAGTCGTGAAGTTAGCTCGCAAGTTGGCTTCTAAACCTTATGTGGTATTAAAGGATCCGCTGCCAGCAGGCCTCGCTAAGTTAACCTACGATGAATACCGTGACATTCGCTTTAACCCGATTTCGTCGATTTGGCGTGACCAAGGTTTACCATTCCAAATGCAAATGTTTCACCGTGGCTTCTATTTCCAAGATTTAATCGAAATTGCCATTGTTGAAGCTAACCAAGCGACTCACTTAGCCTACGAGCCTAAGTATTTCACTGCGGGTGAGGTTATCACTCAAGCGTTGCCAAATGATGACATTGGTTACTCAGGTTTTCGCATTCATAACCAGTTAAACACTAATGGCGTTTATGATGAGCTGATGGTGTTCCAAGGTGCGAGCTATTTCCGTGCCTTAGGTAAAGGTAACTCCTATGGTTTATCTGCCCGTGGTTTAGCCTTGAAAACCGCAGACCCTGAAGGGGAAGAGTTCCCGATTTTCCGCGCTTTTTGGGTTGAACGTCCTTCCTACGACAGCAACTTGATCGTGGTTCATGCTCTGCTCGATAGTCCAAGTGTAGCGGGCGCGTATCGTTTCTCGGTACGTCCTGGTGACAACACCCAAATCGACGTTGAAGCGACCTTATTCCCTCGCGTCGAACTCAGCAAAGTGGGTCTAGCGCCAAGCACTAGCATGTTCTTACATTCACTCAATGGCCGCCACGATACCGACGACTTTAGACCCGAAGTCCACGATTCAGACGGTTTGTTGATGTTTAACGGCCGCGGTGAGCACCTATGGCGCCCACTGGCTAACCCACGCCAATTACAGGTAAGTGCGTTTTCTGACAACTCGCCACAGGGTTTTGGGTTAATTCAACGTGAACGCAATTATGCCTCTTATCAAGATCTCGAAGCCCACTATGAGCGTCGTCCAAGTTTGTGGATTGAACCTGTGGGTAACTGGGGCCAAGGTGCAGTCGTTCTGACAGAAATTCCAACAGAATCAGAAATTCATGATAATATCGTGAGCTTCTGGAAGCCGCGTCAGCCTATTCCTGCGGGCAGCGAATATCATTTTGCTTACCGTATGAGCTGGGGCGAGGAGCCAGTGGCGAAAACCAATTCTGTCGTGGTGAGTCGTACTGCAAGTGGTCGTGCCGACATCGCAAAAGCGACCCCAAGACGTTTGTTTGTCGTGGATTATCATCTTAACGGCGCCATGCCCGATGAATTACCGCTCGCGAAGGTTGAGTCTTCCGGTGGGGTGATTTCAAATGTGGTTATTGCGCGTAACGCGGCTAACAATGGTTATCGCCTCGCGTTTGAGTTGGAGCCAGAAGATAAGGAACTTATCGAATTACGTGCCGAACTCAAGTTCTCAACACCGCGTCAGGTTGAAACCTGGCTCTATCGCTGGACGCTTTAAGGTCCATGACGGAGCGACATAATATGACTGTATCCGAGAATTCGGTTCTTGAGACTGAAGTGCTCGTGGGTGGTAGCGCTATGCCTAATGAAAGGCCAGGCGCAATGGAACCCCAAAGCTTAAGCCAAATGCCTGAAGGATTTCCGCGTCGTAGCACCGTTGCCAATGGTGTACGTTCTAAGGTATCCCGTCGATTCTTTGTCGTGGGCGGAGCTCTGGCGCTGTCTGCTTTTGCTATCTACGAAATGGGCGCTGTATTCAGTATCGGAGGGATCACTCCCCTCGAATATCTGATGTTGGCGCTGTTTGCGATTAATTTCTGCTGGATTGCCTTGGCGTTTTGTAGTGGTATCGCAGGCTTCTTCATGTTGCTGAAAAAGCCCAAGCCAAACGAGCTTGAGCAGACCGAGCTACATACCCGCACCGCGATTTTGATGCCAACCTATAACGAGTCGCCTGATCGGGTGTTCTCCGCGGTATCTGTGATGGCGGAAGCCTTATCCCAAACGGGGCATGGTCATGCGTTCGATTGGTTTATCTTAAGTGATACTACAGATCCTGAAATCGCCCTGTTAGAAGAACAGGCGTTTTTAGTGCTGCGCCAAGAAACCCATAAACATTCTCGCGTGTATTACCGCCGCCGTCGTAAGAACGTGGCGCGTAAAGCGGGTAACGTGGCGGATTTCTGCCGCCGTTGGGGCTCTCGTTACGATCACTTATTGGTGCTCGACGCTGACAGTTTGATGGAGTCATCGACCATCACTGGCTTAGCACAACGTATGCAGGCCGATCCTGACGCCGGACTTATCCAGACGATTCCATCGCTCATCAATGGCACTACCTTAATGGCGCGTCTGCAGCAGTTTGCGGCGCGTATTTATGGTCCTGTGATTGGTACTGGGCTAGGTTGGTGGGTACAAAAAGAAGGTAACTTCTGGGGCCATAACGCCATTATTCGTACCGAAGCCTTTATGGGCGCAGCAGGTCTACCAAACCTTAAGGGTAAACCGCCATTTGGTGGTCATATCCTAAGCCATGACTTCGTCGAAGCGGCGCTTATTCGCCGTGCGGGCTGGAGTGTGGTCATTGCCTACGACTTACCTGGCTCTTATGAAGAATGTCCGCCATCAATTGTCGATTTAGCCGTGCGCGATCGCCGTTGGTGTCAAGGTAACTTACAGCATTCCCGTATCCTGCCGACCAAAGGTTTGCATTGGGTCAGCCGTTTACACTTAATGACGGGCATTATGGCGTATCTGTCATCGCCATTCTGGTTATTATTGATTTTGACCGGTTTGATGCTCGCGTTGCAGGCACACTTTATTCGTCCTGAGTATTTTACCGACCAATTCTCGCTGTTCCCGACATGGCCAATCATGGACTCGGATAGGGCATTAAGATTGTTCTATATCACAATGGGCGTGTTGTTCGGACCTAAGATTTTCGGCGTATTATTGCTGCTAAAAGATGGCAACTTTGCCCGCAGTGTCGGTGGTCGCATCAAGGCGATTTTGAGCGTGATATTTGAGGTGATCCTCTCTGCGCTAATCGCACCTATCATGATGTTCATCCACTGTGGTGCGGTGATGTCGATTCTGATGGGACGTGACAGTGGCTGGTCTCCACAGCGCCGTGACGATGGCAGCATGCCTTGGTTAACCCTGATCTATCGCCACCGCTGGCATATGTTGGCGGGCGTGATGTTAGGATATGCGGCCATTTTGGACTCCTTAACATTGCTTGCGTGGATGAGCCCCGCCTTGATTGGTCTGTGGTTAGCCGTGCCGATTTCGGCGTGGACGGGTTCTATCAAGATTGGTGAGTTCTTCAAACGCATTGGCATTTTGGCCACGCCAGAGGAGCGTAATCCTGCGCCTATCTGTATTCGTGCTCAAGAGGCGCGTGCTGCTTATCAGGCACACATCGAGCAACCTTGGACATTAGCGCAAGTGTTAAAAGATCCAGCGTTAATGGAACTGCACTTGGCTATGGTTGATAAGCAGCCACTGCGTGCGGCGGGTACACCGATTGAACCGGTTGAAGCCATTGTGCACGTAAAAGTGCATGAGGCGCAGTGCCAACAGAGTGCCTTGGCGTTATTTAACCGTCAGGAAATGGCGCTGGTGCTGGCCAATCCGCTGATGCTGCGAAGCTTGCAAAAGCTGCCCGAGCAGTTTGTGCCTGAAGACTTGGTCTCTTTCTGCTAGGTAACACGTTTTTAGGGTAACAATTCACCCCGCTTAATGGGCTTAATTGTTGTCAAAGAATTGAAATGCCACTGACGTCTGTCAGTGGCATTTTTGTTTTATCCCTTTGCTCGCCTGCATTTCGTCAACGGCTTCAGCTATAGTGAACACAAGATTACTGCTGAATTGAGTATCGATGTTTGCACTTGCGGTAATTTTACGGTCAAGAATCTGCTGTGACAGGGGACGTTTATGATGCCTGTGAGTCGATTAACGCTAAATCCTAATACATCCAACCGCAGCTTTAGCTCACTTAAGCGCTGGCCACTCGGTGCATTGTTGATGGGACTTTCGCTTGCTGTCATAGAATCCTATGCTGCCGAGCCACTCGTAACAGCACCTCTAAGCGTTGAACCACAAACGGTTGAGCTGCCCGTGCTGACGACCTCCGCTGAAGTCGCTGACCCAGACACTGCAGTTGAGCAAATTCTAGGGCAAACCTTACTTTTGAGTCTTGCCGATGTTAGCCCGGTTTTTAGCGCCAATTATCAACAGTTGATCCAGTGGCAGCATAGGGCGCTGAATAATGAGGAGCAATCGATGCTTCGCCAAATGAAGCTGCAATTGGATAACTATTGGCAGTATCTCGAGGTCCAAGCTGAATGCACGGCGCCATGCTCATCGGCAGCACTGATCCCTAAGGATACGTATTTTCGCGCTGTGGTCCTCAAGTTGAAGCAATTGATGGCGTTAGCGGGATCCTCTTCGTGGGAGACACTCATCCTCGAAGATAAGCTTAGTCCAGGGCAAGAGAGCCCGCTCATTGCGCCGATTGCACAGCGCCTTTTCCTATTAGGTTTTCTAGCAGAGATGCCTAGCACGGCTTTCGAGTCTGTAGCCGATAAAGCAGCTTTGCCAGTATCTGAACTAGGATCTGAGCCAGTCATTAAGTCAGACAGAATTTCGTCAGACGCAACAAATCAAACTGAAACAGTTGCACGGACTGAGCAGGCTGCAACTGATAACAATCCCATGCGTTATGATGATGAACTGGTTATTGCAATAAAAGACTTTCAAACCCAGCATGGCTTACAGGCGGATGGGGTGATAGGTAAGCAAACCCTGTATTGGCTTAATCAATCCCCTTATGTTCGGGCAAAGCTGCTGGCGAAAAATACCCTTAGGCAGCAGCTTTTTACTCGCACCTTACCTGCAAGCTATCTGGTGATAAACATCCCAGCATTTGAGTTGCAATTCGTCGAGGCGGGGAAGGTGATCCTCAATTCAAAAGTGATAGTAGGCAAAGCATCTCGGCCAACACCGCTGCTAAGTAGTCATATCTCCAGCGTGGTGCTCAATCCACAGTGGCGCGTGCCACGCACCATAGTGCGGCGCGATATCTTGCCCCATATACGCCGAGATGGCCATTACCTGCAGGACCGCGGGTTTGATGTTTACGACTATGACGGCGCGCGAGTCGAACATTCGCCACAGGAGTGGCAAGAGTTGGCGTCCAGCCATTTTCCCTATCGTTTAGTGCAACGCCCCGGGGCGAAAAACGCCTTAGGTCGATATAAATTTCATTTCGATAACAGTTTTAGCGTGTATTTGCACGGAACTTCTGAGCCAAGTCTCTTTAAAAAGACCGATAGGGCCTTATCATCGGGTTGCATTCGGGTTGAAAAGGTCGAGGAGCTGGCCCGCTGGTTTCAAACTCACTTAGTTAAAGATACGCGCCTTTGGGAGAAATTAACGCCTAATACCACTCAATCCCAATGGTTCGCGCTGTCAGATACCATGCCTGTCTACACGGTTTATTGGACAGCATGGCTTGATGATGCTGGGCAAATTCAATATCGCAATGATATTTATCACTTAGAAGCTGAGTTTACCCAGGCGGTGCCAGCATCAATTTTTTACATTCTATAACGACCTGAACTTTTAAGAGATTTTGAAATCTGAAATCTTGTGAGCCAGTCAAGGCTTGATCTGAATGGCGATTCAGTATAATTTGCGGTTTTAGTGTCCAAAAAACGAACAAAAGGTGATGATGTGACGTTACTTTGTCCTGCCCGTAGGCAGTTGTTGTTAGGCCTCAGTGGTGTGGCATTGTGTTCTTTAATTCCTTCTAAAGCGTTTGCAAGTCGGTCGACCAAAGGGGTTCGCGATCTCAGCCTCTACAATCGCCACACGGGCGAGCATAACAATGGCAGTTATTGGATTGACGGCCATTACCAGAGCGAAGTGTTGAATGATTTTAGTCACTTGCTGCGGGATCATCGCCAGAATGTGGCGGCGCCCATGGATAAACGCTTATTCGATCTGCTCTACACCCTCAAGAGTACCCTCAATACGGAGAATGAGATCCATGTGATTTCTGGCTATCGTTCACCTAAGACCAACGCCATGTTGGCGGGTAAGAGCAGTGGGGTGGCAAAGAAAAGTTATCACATGCAAGGCATGGCAATGGACATCGCTATCCCGGGTGTGAACCTAAAGACCCTTCGTGATGCGGCGTTATCGCTTAAATTAGGAGGAGTGGGTTATTACCCTAAGTCAGGTTTTGTGCATGTTGACTGTGGCCCAGTCCGCCACTGGTAGTCTTATCGTTTTGCACTGAGAGCTGCTGATAAAACTGCAGCTCGAGTGCTTGAATATCCTGCAAATAATGTTTTAACAGCGGCAAAAAGAGTTGCCCAAGCTTGTTCATTTCCCGGTGTTGTTGCCAGTCGTTCACATGCTGATTGAGGCACTGTGAAAACTTAAATTGCCTGAGTCGTTGGCCTTCAACGGCGGATGATTCACAAAGCTGCATCAACATCAGTAAGCTACGATTTTTTTGTTGAGTGCAGGCGAGCAGCTCTAACAGTTTCAATTCGATCGTGGTCTGCTGATAGGGTACAGTTTCGATAAGTGTGACGAGTTCACGGGCTAATTGGCATGAAAGACGATTTTCTTGTTGCAATAAATACAGCTCGTGACGCATGTTTGACAAGACTAAAGTGACAAAATTTGCCCGAGCTTAGCAGGCATCGACTGGCTTAAGTGTGATCAAGATCGCGGGTTTTTTGATTCAGATCAAAGCCGCTTCGGCTATTTAACAGCCCACAAACAAGTTTTCCAATTCAATAAATACTCTTTGTGATTTATAACGATAGCCGCTCGGTATCATTCAGCTTTAAGAGTGGGGCTGTTCTTGTACCTGCCGAGTAACTGTGTTAGTATGCGCGCGCTTTATATGAGTCACCATTGGTCGAAAATGGTGACGGTTTTTACTCTAAATTTAAGTGAGAAACACATGTCTTACACTATCCAAGCACAAACCCGTACTGAAATAGGGAAAGGTTCGAGCCGCCGCCTACGTCATGCTGGTAAAGTTCCTGCTGTTATCTACGGCGCAGGCAAAGAGCCAGTTTCTATTGTTTTTGATCACAAAGACATCATCAACATTCAAACTAACGAAGACTTCTACACTTCTGTTGTAACTATCGTTTTAGATGGCAAAGAAGTTGGTGTTCGTGCACAAGCTATGCAACGTCACGCGTTCAAGCCTATGATTGAGCACGTGGATTTCGTTTACGCTTAATTGCGTGATTGGAGCAAAAAAGCGCCTATAGGGCGCTTTTTTTGTGGCTGTTTTTTAACGAACAAGAACATAAAAGTATCCCCGCGCAACCTAGCTACGCGGGGGAGCATCACTTGATATTGAAGTTGTAATAGATATCGAGAGATTGGCCTAAGGTGCCCGATACTGTTTCCAGATAGAGTTGCGATAACAGGTAGTATCTAACCGTCATCTCATACCCTGGGTTAAATACTCCAACGCCATATTTCACCATCAGGTTATCACCGATAAAGCCACTGATCGCCACGCGGCCCTCATCGTTGGTGTCCAGTTGTACGTTCGAGAAGCCAAACTCTTCAATAATCCCCGTGGCGGTACTGCCAATGTTATTGATGGCGCCACCGCCGCCGACCTGTGAACCTAAGCCCAGCGCCGCCCCCATCATCAACGAATTATTTTGCTCGTTATTGCTGCTGTTAAAACCGCTGCCTTTGATAATGTAAGACAGGATCTCCGCTTGCTCCTTAGCAGGGTTAGAGAACAGGGTCACCACTGGGCGGGCAGGTGTGCCTGTGACACGGACTCCTGCGACCAGATCTTCACTCTTAATTTCACGAATAGCTTCGATATTTAAGTTAGGCACTGAGGTCGGGCCGACAAACTGCACTTCACCTGTACGGATTTTCAGGGTTTGTCCCATAAACTTATAGCTGCCTTGTTTGACTTTAATATCGCCAAACAGCAGTGGTGGGCGGAACGCCTGTTGCTGCAGTTTTAAGGTTCCTTGCAGTTTACCTTTAAGGCCCATGCCATCTACTTTTAAGTCGTTACCGACATTAATGTTCAGATCAGCCACAATGGCATAGGGGCTTGCTTTAGGTTGCGCCGCGGCAATAGAGTCATCGAAGACCACATCTTCCGACAGGGCAACACCGCCCTCGGCGAGCTGGACTATCTTGATATTACCCGAAGGCACATCGACAACCCCTTTGACTTCGAGTTGTTGACTGCTAAAGGCGATGGTGAGATCGGGCGAGACATCAAGTAGCGCAAGTGGCGGTTGGATTACGGCTAATTTGTCGCCCTTAATCGCAAGCTCGCCACTGAATTGTCCCTGAGGCCAGCGCATATCACCTGTAACACGCCCCAAACCATTGCCCATCATCCAGCGGCCTTTGAGGGATGCCTGTTGGCCACCCAAGTCCATCGACATGTCTATTTTATTGATAAGCGTAGGGTTGGCGGTCAATGCGAGGGCGCCTTGGGTTAAGGACACATTGCCCGACACTTCTGGCGCATCCAAGGTGCCAGCAAAGTTTAATCTGCTGGTTAGCAAGCCTTCGAGGGTATTGAGCTGTGGGAAAAACTCGCCTAAAGGTTGCAGGTTAATTTGCTTGATATTGGCATAACCCGACAAGGTTCTGTCCGGCGTCACGTTGACCGTGACCTCACTCTGCCAACTGGCGACATCTTCCGATTCAAAGCTAATTGACGAGAGGAGTCGTTTAGCATCTAAGTTAGCTTTGAAATCAAGCTGTTGATAATTAATGGTGACTTCACGGTTTTTGGCTCGTTTAAGCTTGATGCTACCGGGAGTAAAATTAAAGTCTACATTGGCCGTGGGTTTACGTCCCGCCGCCCAAGCAAAGTTTGCCAACAGTGAAGAACTGCCGTCCCACTGCATATTGTTTGGTAATACAGGCACTAATAGTTTGCCTAGATTGCCCGCATAACTGAGCTGAGCATCACCAGTTTTGCCAATGGTCACTTGATTGTCGAGGCAAACCTTACTGTTGGGATTCACTAGACAGAAAGGGCTGATATTACCTTTGGACTTATTTTGATCCCAGCCGACAAGAATATCCTTATCAATCTCCCAACGTCCGACGGGGGTTGCCAAGTTGATTTTATTCACCTGCGCCTGCAGTTGGGATTTTTTCATATCGTATTGGCTAGTGACGCCAAGCTCGAGCCCAAGATCCCCTGTGGCACTGAGGGTGAGTTTTTGGTTTTGAATATCGCCCTTACTGCCCAAGGTTACGGTATCTAAACTCTGTGAGCCAAGTTGCAGCGCCTTTGATTTGAGTGATAGGGCAAACTCATGGGCATCCAAAGGCTTATAGTAAGCCTTGAGTGTTGACTCCCTGAGCTTAATATTTTGATGCACCAGATCGACCAGTTGCGCGGTTAACTCGACTTGTGGATGTTTCTCTTCCCCAGTGACATTGATATCGGCCTGCAATTGACCACTGGCTTGGGGCAACCATAAACCGAAATCGGGGACTTGCAGTTTACCCTCAAGGTTCCAGGTTTTGTTGGTTTCGCCCGCTAAGGTTAAGGTGGAACCCAATACCTTGGCATTGACACCTTTTGCGCTGATATACAGTTTATCGTTGATGCTGACATCGGCAGTGATATCAAACGGATAACCCTGCATTGTGCCTGACAGTTGGGTGTCCGTTAGCGCCACTTGCCATTGTTTATCTAACAGGCGCCCAGTGGTCTGCAATTGGCCCGAGATTAAACTGTTTGGCAAGCTGCTCGTTGCACTTGCACTTGCTTTTGCATTTGTAGTTGCAGTTGTTGTCGCAGGAGCAGGGGTTGGAGCATTTGTAGTTGCCGGCGCCGGCTTATCGGTATTTGTGCTCGGCGCTTTAGCGTCCTTTGTCGGTGTTGATTCTGGAGTCTGTGCAGTTTCCGGCAGAGTGATTTCCTGTAATTTCAGGTTATCGAGCAGTACCTTGGCTTTCCAAGTGATCGCCTTAGCGTAATCTAGCTCACCAGTCACATCGACCGAACCTAGTTCGCCCTTCGCAGTAAACTGCTTAATATCGAGCTTTGCATCCTGATGATGAAGCTCACTGCTAATGGCTAACACTTTATGGAAAGGTGTGATGACATTTCCATTAAGCGTCGCGGCCTGTTGAGTGAGGGAGCCTTGGCTGTCGAGATTGAGGTCGCTGACGAGATACTCGGCATGTTGCAGCGGCCACTGTGCGCGCACTTTTTCCAGTTTGACCTTGTAGGGCAGCGTGGGATCTTTGAGGGTCAATTGTCCATTGAGACTAAAATCCACATCCCCTTTGGCAAGGGCATGGAGCCCGAGTTGTCCGACGCTTTGGCTAAGGGTTAGGCTTAATTGTTGATGGGTCAGTTCTGGCAACTCGGCAACCTGAGTGACATTGGCCTGAACCTCAAGCGCGAGCGGGTAGTCCTGTTCGAGGGCGAGTTGACCCACCACAGACACTTCGCCATAACGATGGGCAAGCAGCAGTTTTTCTAGGGTTAACTGATACTTGGCAAATTGACCTTGAAGCTCGATATGGCTAAACAGATCTTCGCGCGGACCAATCTGTAAACGGCTGTTGTCTAAACTGAGATGCTTGACATCCACCGGGAAAGGCATAAAAACCTGTGGTAAATGGGCAAGTGCCCATTCCTCTGTAGATGCTTGCTTATCGGCGTTTTCTTCCGTTTGTTTATCTGCTTGAGGATTTGCGGCAGTTTTTTCCGAGTCATTACCGACAATTGGCTTGTCCGCTGAAGCTTTAGCACTTCCTGTCGCCGCTATGGTTGCTGATTTTTCGGTCTCAGGCTGAGTGCTCGCCGCTGCGGTCGTGGTTTCTGCCGCAGAAGTTGCAGCTGTCTCGGCTGCCTTGGTGTCAGTGACTTGTGTGCTATCGACTTGAGGAACGGTGGCCTGTGTGTCTGGCGCAGGGCTGTCGTCGGTAGGAATTAATACAGCCAAGCCTTCACTGCTAAGCTGCTCGACCGTCAGTCCTTCGGCAAACCAAGTGGCAGCGGTTTGAATATGATTGGCCGAAAAGCGCATCTTATCGACCGCAATATTGATGTTGTTCAGTTCGGCGCTGTCGAGCTTTATGCCAAAGGGCAGAACCAGTTCACTCGGCTGATCATTTTCGGGGGTTACGTCGACTTCAGTGGAACCTGAGCTTAAGGCCTCGGTATCGATATTGACATCGATTTGGCTCGCCGTTAAGGCATTCACGCACAGCTGCTTTTGTAGTAGGCAAGTGGGTTGCCATGCCAAATGTAAATCCTTGAGCTCGACCTTAATCCCATCCATCGACCAACTGGCGTGGGCTAAGGTGAGATCTTTATTTAACGAGCCAGAGGTGTAGGTGAGCGCCAGATCGGGCACAAACTTATCGGCTAAACCCACAGTTATCCGAGAGCCAATTTCAGTCCCGAGCAGTAATGCAGTTAACACCAAAAGACTTAAGGGAACGTAAACAATAATCCGCGTGCAGAGTTTAAATATTTGCCAAATGCGCAGCTTAAGTGTTTTGGGCTGCACGCACGTTGGATTTTGTTCCAAAGACAATTGTTCAGGCGTTTGATTCTCTTGTTGAGCCGTTGCATTAGGCTCATGAATAGGGGGCTTGCTCATAGCTCTGTCCCCATGGTTAAGTGAATACGCCATGAACGGTCAATGGTGTCTGTCTCTTTCAAACCAACCCCTAAATCTAACTTAATTGGGCCAATGGGGAGATCCAATGGATACCACCACCCACTGAGACTACGGGTTCAAACTGATTGTTATCAAAGGCGTTACCCGCATCCACAAAGGTAGCAACACGCCAAGTTGGGGTGACGTAATATTGATATTCCAAACTGCCAACCATGAGATAACGACCACCGATAACTTCACGATTGACTTTGCCATCGGCATCGATGTAATCGAGATAAGGCCCAAGTTCTTGGTAGCCATAACCACGTATGGTTTGGTCGCCACCGGCAAAATAGCGCAGTGATGGTGGGATAAAGGCCAGCTCATTTTCATTGGCTAGGTTGGCGGCGAGATCCATACGCGCCACGATTCTGTGGTTATCAAAAAAGGTGTCAATCCACTTAAACTTGGCCTGTAAGCGGGCAAGGCGTGTCTCGGAGCCAAGATAAGGATCGGCATAATCTAGGCTATACATTTGCCTGAAACCGGACTTAGGATCGAGTGAGTTATCCCCACGGGTCGTTTTAGAAAAGTTAATTCCCGCCAGATAAAAACTGGGGCTGTAATCAGTATCGGACTGAGTATATTCCTCGCGAATCGCATCGAGGGAATAGGTCATCAGCCATTGATTATCTAAGCGTTGCTGCCTGAGTAGCCCGAGCAAATACTTAGTCGACTCCAATTGTCCTGTGTTACGAAAATCGCGGTTCTCGGGCTCGTAAATCTGGGTTACCCCGTATTTATCCCGCAGCAAGCCTAGGCGAATTTTCAGTTGATCGTCTAAGGGATGAGTCAGCGGAATCGTATAAGTGGTTAAAAACTTAGGCCTGTCAGGCGACCACTCTAAACTGGTCTCTTGGGAGTGACCGTATTTATTGATTTGTGGCGTACGCCAAGTGACCCGTACTCGCGGATCGAAGGTTTTATCTGCGCTTTGACCTATGTCGCCACCGAGACCTAATTCAATTGAGTGGCTGGCCTTATTGGTGAGTTCCACCTTGACGGGCAACTGGTTATCCTTTGCCTGATCGATTTGTGGTATGACCTTGATATTGGCGAAATAACCCGTATCCAACAACTGGCGGTTTAGAGCGCTGACCCTACGGGTCGAATAGGCGGCATCTTCCTTGAAGGGGATAAGTTTAGTGAGAATATCCGGCTCTAAGGTCTGCCCATCAAAGCTCACTTGTCCAAAATGGTAACGTGCGCCTGAGTTAAAATGCAGGCTAATTTGCGCAGTGTTTAAATCGCGGTTGATTTTGATTTGCGACTCAGTGAATTCGCCATCGAAATAGCCCCTTGCCAAGGCAAGCGTCACCAGTTGGGATTTAACATCGGAATACACCCCATGGTTGAGCGTATCCCCAGGCTTGATGTTGACCTCTGCAAGCCACTTATCGAAGGCGCGATCGTCGAGCATCTCACCAGAGAAATTAATATCAACCCATTGAATCTTTACCGGTTCGCCCGCTTTGACCGTGAGCTTTAATTCCCACGGGCCTTTTTCTTTTTCGACTAACTGTTCTTCCACTTCACCATGGTAATAGCCCATGGACTCGAGGGCGGTGGAGACATTGTCTTCCACGTTAAATAAGAAGGCTCGGCGCTGCACTTCGGAGTCGGGCATAGCACCTAAGTGGGCGAGAATATTACGCTTTAGGGCTTCGTCGACCCCGTTCACTGAAAGCGTTAACAAGTTATCGGCGGCCATCGCCCCCGATGTCACTAAACTCAGGCCAAGTAGCAAATGAAGACGAAAAGATAATGACGTTATTTGCAAGTATCGCTGCACTTTATAATCCCTGTGATGTGAGTTCATTGTCGCCAGAATAGCCGCAACAGGCAAGGAGATGATTGAAATTAGTCATTGAAATGGTTACAAAGGACGTTACTGTTTAAGGGGATGTAAATAATGAAAATAAAATTAGCCACCTTTAGTTTAATTCTCTCGAGTGCACTTTTTATGTCACAAAATACCCAAGCGAATGAAAAACCTTTTGCCATTGCGATCCACGGTGGCGCTGGCACGATTTCTAAGGCCAACCTCACGCCAGAGCTGCGTCAGGCTTACAAAGACAAGCTTAAAGAGGCCGTCGATAAAGGCTCAAAAGTGCTCGAGCAGGGCGGTGATAGCTTAGTCGCGGTGCAAACCGCTATCAATGTATTAGAAAATAGTCCGCTGTTTAACGCCGGCGTCGGTTCGGTTTACACCTATGATGGCGGCCACGAGTTAGATGCGTCGATTATGGATGGTAAAACCATGAATGCGGGCGCCGTAGCAGGCGTGCGCCATATCGCTAATCCCATCGATTTGGCCTTAGCCGTAATGAATAAGTCCGAGCATGTCATGCTGTCGGGCGCAGGCGCCGAGGAGTTTGCCTTAACCCAAGGTTTTAAACTGGTACCTAATAGCCATTTCGATAGCGATGCCCGTTATCAGCAATTACTCGATGCCAGACAAAAACTGCAGGCGGCTGAAAAATCAGATCAAATTGCGGGTATTGAGATGAAAGATCTCGATTATAAATTTGGTACCGTTGGAGCTGTCGCCTTAGATAAAAACGGTAACTTAGCGGCGGGTACTTCCACTGGTGGTATGACGGCTAAGCGTTTTGGTCGCATTGGTGACTCGCCCGTGATTGGGGCTGGCACCTATGCCGAAAACGGCGTTTGCGCTGTGTCTGCCACGGGCCACGGCGAGTTTTTTATTCGCTACCAAGTGGCGGGCGATATCTGCGCTAAGGTGAAATACCAGCAAAAATCCATTATTCAAGCGGCAGATGAAGTGATTAATCAACGCCTTATCACCGCTGGCGGCTCTGGTGGTGTGATAGCGGTCGACCACAGGGGCAATATTGCTACGCCATTTAACACCGAAGGCATGTACCGCGCCACCCGTAGTAATGGTGAGCCTGCCCAAGTGATGATTTGGCAAGACCAATAAGGTTACAGCCTAATGCCTTAGCGCGTGCTTAACATGCGCTAAGGCAATATCTCTTAGCTATCCCACTCAAAATGGCGTTTGTAGGTCCAGTGTTACCCCTCTAAATCACCGTTTTTATTCGCCCAATTTCCTTCCCGCTAAGTAAATAGATAACTCCAATCGATATTAATCGCTTACCACTTGCGAGATTTTGACTAGACTCAAAGCGTAAGCCGAGTTGAGTTGGTAAAGGATAGATTGGGGAGATTGCTATGGATTCAATAAAAATACGCGACCATATGGATCGTCAACCCGTATTGCTACGCGCCAATATGTCGCTGGCCACTGCGGTTGAAAAACTGTTAGACAATAACAAGATGGGTGCCGCCGTCGTGGATGATAACGGCGATTTAGTGGGCTTTTTATCCCAGCAAGATTGTTTAGCCGTGATGCTAAAGAGCAGTTATCACTGTGATATGACCTCAGTGGTAAAAGATTGTATGCGCACCGAAGTCTTGTATGTCGGTCCCGATGACAGCATTTTGCAATTAGCAGAGCAAATGCTTGGCTCTAAACCTAAGATTTATCCCGTGGTTGAGCAGGGCAAAGTCGTCGGCACCATTAACCGCACGAATGTGCTGCGCGCCATGAATGTGTATATGCAGCAATGTTACTTAGCACCCGCCTAAGCTCTAAGCGCTAAGCCCTTCAAAAGGTGATTAATTTGCCTATTTTTCATCCTTTTGAGGCCAAATTAGTCGTACCAATACGTTCCGTTCCTTGCTAGGATCGCTGTTTTCGATGCTAGCAATGGAATTTGGTTTTGAACTCTGACAAACATCCGCTATCGAGCGACTTTCTCAAGCAGTGCTTTCAAAGTGATGCCTCGCGGATCCGCCGCCGTTTATTTAAGCTCAATAAAGAAGCCGATTCTGATAAGAAAACCCAAGAGTTAGCCAAACTTGCCGAGCAGGCGCAAGCAGCGTTCGAAAAGGTCGAGCAGCGCCTTAAGGCGCGCCCGAAAATCCAATATCCAGATAATCTGCCCGTTAGCGGCATGCGCGAAGAGATCGCTAAAGCCATCAGTGAAAACCAAGTGGTGATCATCGCGGGTGAAACCGGTTCGGGTAAAACCACTCAGCTCCCGAAAATCTGTTTAGAACTGGGCCTTGGTAGTCGCGGCTTTATTGGCCATACCCAGCCGCGACGGTTAGCGGCGCGCAGCGTGGCGACACGTGTTGCCGAAGAATTACAAAGTCCGCTCGGCGAAGTGGTGGGCTTTAAGGTGCGTTTTGCCGATGCCTTAAAGAGTGAATCCTATATCAAGCTGATGACTGACGGGATTTTACTGGCGGAGCTCACCTCAGACCGCTATTTAGATCAATACGATACTATCATTATCGACGAGGCGCACGAACGCAGCCTCAACATCGATTTTATCTTGGGTTACCTCAAGCAAATTTTAAAAAACGCCCCGATCTTAAGATCATCATCACCTCGGCGACTATCGATGTTGAGCGTTTTTCTAAGCATTTCAATAATGCACCTATTATCGAAGTCTCTGGCCGGACGTATCCGGTGGAAACCCGTTATCGCCCGCTGGTGCAAGATACCGAAGCGGATCTCGACCAAATCGAAGGGATTTTTGCTGCCGTTGACGAATTAGTCGCCGAAGGCTTGGGCGATATTCTGATCTTTATGAACGGCGAGCGGGAAATTCGTGATACCGCCGAGCAGCTTAACCGTCGCAATTACCGCGATACCGAGATTTTGCCGCTGTATGCGCGCCTCTCCTACGGCGAGCAGTCCAAGGTATTCAGCAGCCATACTGGGCGTCGCATCGTGCTTGCCACTAACGTGGCGGAAACGTCGCTGACAGTCCCTGGTATTCGTTATGTCATTGACCCAGGCACAGCGCGGATCAGCCGCTACAGTTATCGCACTAAGGTGCAGCGCCTGCCCATCGAGCCCATTTCACAGGCCAGTGCCAATCAGCGTCAAGGCCGCTGTGGCCGCGTTGGCCCGGGTATTTGTATTCGCTTATACGATGAGGCGGACTTTAACAGTCGTCCCGCGTTTACCGATCCAGAAATCCTACGCACAAACTTAGCCTCGGTGATTTTGCAGATGCTCGCCATTGGACTTGGCGATATTGCGGCGTTCCCCTTTATTGAGCCGCCCGATCAGCGCCATATTCGCGATGGCTTCTTACTGCTTGAGGAATTACAAGCCGTTAAGCAGCAGAAGGGCAATATTGTGTTAACGCCGCTTGGGCGACAGTTATCGCAGATCCCGGTAGATCCGCGTTTAGCGCGTATGGTGGTGGAGAGTCATCAGCTGGGCTGTTTGCAGGAAGTGTTAGTGATCGCCGCGGGTCTGTCGATTCAAGATCCCCGCGAGCGTCCCATGGATAAAAAGCAGGCGTCCGATGAGGCCCATCGCCGTTTTGCCGATCCCCATTCAGATTTTGTCAGTTGGGTGAACCTATGGCAGCACTTAAAAGAGCAGCAAAAGGAATTATCCGCCAGCCAGTTCCGTAAAAAATGCCGCGACGAGTACTTAGCCTACCTGCGTGTACGTGAATGGCAGGATTTATATACTCAGCTAAAACAAGCGGTTCACGATTTAAAGTGGCGCTTAAACGAGACGCCAGCCAACTACGATGCGCTGCACCGTGCGTTGTTATCGGGTCTGCTGAGTCATATCGGCTTTAAGGACAATAACAACGAGTACTTAGGCGCGCGCAATCGTAAGTTTTTTGTGTTCCCAGGTTCACCGCTGGCGAAAAAAGGCCCGAAATGGATCATGGCGGCGGAGCTGACCGAAACCTCTAAGCTATTTGCCCGCTGCTGCGCCAAAATTGAGCCTGAGTGGCTTGAGCCGTTAGCGGCGCATCTGATTAAAAAGAATCACCTAGAGCCGCATTTTGAGGCAAAACAGGGCAGTGTGATTGCCTTTGAAAACCAAGTACTCTACGGTTTGACCGTGGTGCATCGCCGCCGCGTGCAATATGGGCCGATTAATCCTGTTGAAGCGCGGGAAATCTTTATCCGTAGCGCACTTGCCGAAGGGCAATTACAGACCAAAGAAGCCTTCTTTATCGCAAACCAAAAGTTATTGGAGGATGTCGAAGCGCTCGAGCATAAGTCCCGTCGCCGCGATATTTTGGTTGATGAACAAGTGTTGATGGACTTTTACGAGCCGCGCATTCCCGAAGGCATCTATAACGCGCCTAAGTTCTTTAGCTGGTGGAAAGAAGCGCGCCGAACTCAGCCCGATTTACTCGATTTTAATAAGTCACTATTGATGCAGCGCAGTGCCGATCACATCTCGGCGCTCGATTTCCCCGACACTTGGCACAAGGGCAATATTCGCTTGCAACTGAGTTATCACTTTGATCCTGCGGCGAGTGATGATGGCGTTTCTGTGCATATCCCAGTGGCGCTACTCAATCAAATCGATGATACAGATTTCGATTGGCTGGTGGCGGGGATGCGTGAGGAGAAATGTGTCGCTCTGATTAAGTCTTTGCCTAAGGGACTAAGACGTAACTTTGTGCCTGCGCCCGATTATGCCCGAGCCTGCGTACAGGCGATGCAGCCCTTTAGCGCCAGTTTACTCGACGCCATGTGCAAACAGCTTTTGCGTATGAGTGGCACCCGCGTCAATCCTGAAGATTTTGATGTCACGCAGATGCCAGCGCATTTGCAGATGAACTTTAAGATTGAGGACGACAAGGGCAAGTTAGTCGCACAGGGGCGAGTACTCGATACCTTAAAGGCCGAGTTACAGGGCGTGGTCGCTAAGGCGATTCGTCAAGTGGCGGATAAGGGCATAGAGAAAGATGCGCTCACCGAGTGGTCCTTTGGCGACTTGCCGAAACAATTTGAACAGCGTAAGGGTAACTATCAAGTGCGGGCTTTCCCCGCGCTGATTGATAATAAAGACTCAGTTGCCATCAAATTATTTGATGATGAATTTGAGGCGCTGGCGGCGCATCGTCAAGGTCTACGTCGCTTGCTGTTACTCAATATTCCATCGCCGGTAAAACACCTGCAACAGGCGCTGCCGAACAAGGCAAAATTAGCAATGTATTTCAATCCATTTGGCCAAGTGCAAATTCTGATTGATGACATTATTGCCGCAGCGGTGCAGCAATTACTCGATGAAAAGGCGCTGGATGTGCGCGATGCCGCCCAGTTTGAGCAGGCCAAGGATTGGGTGCGCCAAGAGTTGAATCCAACGGCTGAGCAAATTGCCCTAAAAGTGGAGCAGATTTTGACGCTCTATCAGGGCATTAAAAAACGGACTAAGGGAAAAATTAGCTTAGATATCGCTTTTGCGATGAGTGATATTCAAAGCCAATTAGACCAATTAGTATTCAAGGGATTCGTCGAAGCCTGTGGTTGGAATCGCTTAGCGGATGTGGCGCGTTACTTAAAAGCGATTGAAACCCGTATCGATAAGTTGCCCGTGGATCCGACCCGTGACCGTTTGCATATGCAAAGTATCACGAAAGTGCAGGAGGCCTTAGCGGCGCAACTTGCCAAGGTGCCGCGCTCACAGCCCGTGCCAGCGGCACTGATTGAAGCCCGTTGGATGATTGAAGAATACCGGGTGTCTTGCTTTGCACAGGCCCTAGGAACGGCTTATCCGATCTCGGAGAAGCGTATCTTAAACCATATCCTGCTGAGTTAATGATGTTGATACATTACGGATTGAATCTGTAGATTCAGTGAGTTGAGCGTAACGCGTCATCTTTAGCATTAAAAGCCGAACCTTAGGGTTCGGCTTTTTTATTGATCATTGTCTCGTCCTGAAATACGTTGACATAAAGAGGATTTCTTTATGACAACATCAATTAACTCAAGCCGTAAGCGCACACAACGAGATTACACCTTAGCCTTTAAATTAGGCGTTGTAGAGCGTGTTGAAAAAGGCGAAATGACGTACAAACAAGCCCAAGCCCATTTTGGTATTCAAGGCCGTTCAACGGTACTCGTTTGGCTTAGAAAACATGGTAGACTCGATTGGTCGAAACCTTTTCAGCATCCCCTTATGCCTAAGTCAAAAGAAACCCCTGCCGAAACGATCAAGCGCCTTGAACGTGAGTTAGCAGAAGAGAAACTGCGTAACCAAATCCTCAATGGCATGGTTGATATCATGGACAATGAATATGGAGCAGGCCTCAGAAAAAGTACTTATCCGGTACATCTGGCAAGCAAAAGGCAACGGAGAAATAAACCTCGCTGCCGCATGTCGTGCTGCGGGTATGTCGAGGCAAGGTATTTATCAGGCAGTTGCTCGAATGGAAAGTCGTAGAGCTGAGCTATCGGTCATCCAAGACTGGGTCCAGTACTGGCGTAAATATATGCCAAGGTTAGGGGCCCGTAAGCTCTACACGTTGATAAAATCCAGGCTGGTTGAGCACGATATTAAACTCGGGCGAGATGGGTTCTTTACCTATTTGAGAAGTGAAGGTTTACTGCTTAAACCAAAGAAAAGCTACACAAAAACCACGTTCAGCAAACACTGGATGAAGAAGCATCCTAATCTGCTGAAAGAGGAAGGACTGCATGATGCAGGGCATGTACTGGTCAGTGATATCACCTATCTTGAGTCAGACCAAGGTGTGCACTACCTGTCACTGGTCACCGATGCGAGTTCGCGTAAGATAGTCGGTCATCACGTGAGTAAAGACATGAAAGCCGAGAGTGTGGTGAAAGCGTTAAAAATGGCCATCAAAGATAAACGCTATATCGGCAACGCGGTGCATCACTCAGACAGAGGTTTACAGTACTGCTCAGCTGTTTATCAGAATGCGCTTCAGGCGAGCCAAATCCAGCCGTCAATGACGGATGGTTATGATTGCTACCAAAATGCATTAGCAGAAAGAGTGAATGGCATACTGAAGCAGGAGTTTTTACTGCACCGATGTAGGACATTTGCGGAGCTGAAAATACTTGTTAGAGAATCGATAGCAATATACAACGATATGAGACCGCATCTGAGTTTGAATATGGCAACCCCTAATCAGGTGCACAATAGAAAAGGCCAGCTACTGGAGCTGGCCTAAAAACTGTCAACCTATCTTAGGACGAGACACATTTTCACCCAACTACCATTAGCCGCGACAGACTTGCCCCTTACTGCATAGATTTTCGCTATGGGATATTGCAAGCCACTAACTCCAAAGGACGAAGTAGATGGCGAATAAATGGGTCTTAATGGTGATATTAAGAACCTCAAATTTGCGTTGTTAGTTAGCCAATACGGTAAGGGATTTGGCTGTCTCTTGAGTGAGTTAACAAGTTGACGAAGATGTTAAGCCGATTTCACCGTTGATAATCGGTCATTCGCGCCTTCCTTTACCATCCCCTAATACTCCTTAAGGAATATTTTGTTTAAATCTTGTGCGCTTTACTTGCTGAACACCTATCTTTTTTCCATGCTTTAGCAATTGGTTAATAAAAAACATAACCAATCAATCTATTTACAATCTAAAAAAACGCTTAAAAACCATGATCTAACTAAATCTATCGCCAAATTGATGATCTGGATCAAGCATCAAAGGGTTTACCGATTTGGAGGTATACAGTTTGTTAACACCTTAACGCTATGATCATTTCGTGGATCAAAGATGCAATTGAGATACCTATAAATCCTGCATTGGTCAGAGCAATCCATCACAGGAACGAACCTCTTGGAGGACGCATGAGTGCTAACAGCGCAGCAGAAAAATCCTTAGAACTGAAAATTTTTATCTTTTTAACCGTATTTCTCGCCCCCTCTTATCCGTGTTGTTGGTGAGTGGATTGGGATTTGCCATATGGTTTAGCCAAATCTTCACCGGCCCACCGGGTGCAGGTTGAGGCCTAAAGAACAATAACAACAGCATGAATAAGCGGAGTGTCGGATGAGCAAAGAGCTTCATATCACGAGTCTAGTGGTGCAAGTCATGCCTCACAAAATGGCGGATGTTAGGCAACACATTATGGCGATTGAAAATGCCGAACTCTCTGTTAATAACGAAGTGAAACTCGTCGTCGTACTTGAAGGTGACTCCCAACGTGCCTTGATGGACGGTATCGAACAGATTAATGCCATTCCTGGCGTCTTGTCCGCCACTATGGTTTACCACCAGAGTGAAGAGCTCGAAGAGGGTGAAGAATGAACATGAATAGACGTGACTTTATCAAAGCCAATGCGGTGATTGCAGCAGCGGGCGCCGCAGGCTTAGCGCTGCCGGCATCGGCGAGCAATTTAATCACCAGCTCAGAACAAACCAAATTAGAGTGGAACAAAGCCCCATGCCGCTTCTGTGGTACGGGCTGCTCTGTGATTGTCGCGACCCGCGAGGGCAAAGTAGTTGCTACCCACGGCGATGCAAACAGTGAAGTGAACCGCGGCCTTAACTGTATTAAAGGTTACTTCCTGTCGAAAATTATGTACGGCAGCGATCGTTTGACTACGCCAATGCTGAGAATGACCGACGGCAAGTATGACAAGCACGGTGAGTTTACCCCCATCAGCTGGGACAGTGCCTTCGATATCATGGCGCAAAAATGGAAAGAAACCTTAAAAGCCAAAGGCCCGACTGCAGTTGGGATGTTTGGCTCAGGCCAGTGGACAGTTTGGGAAGGTTATGCCGCGGTTAAGCTGATGAAGGCAGGCTTTGGCTCGAACAACATTGACCCTAATGCGCGCCACTGTATGGCGTCTGCCGTTGTCGGCTTTATGCGCACCTTCGGTATCGATGAGCCTATGGGATGTTATGATGACATGGAAGCGGCCGATGCCTTTGTGCTTTGGGGCTCTAACATGGCCGAGATGCACCCGATTTTATGGACTCGAGTGACCGATCGCCGTTTAAGCGCATCCCATGTGAAGGTGGCAGTTCTCTCGACGTTTGAGCATCGCTCCTTCGATCTCGCGGATTTACCGATAGTATTTACGCCACAAACCGACTTGGCCATCCTAAACTTTATCGCGAACTACATCATTCAAAACGATAAAGTGAACTGGGACTTTGTGAAGAAGCACGTGAACTTCCGCCAAGGTACCACGGATATCGGCTATGGTTTACGTCCAACCCATCCGCTGGAGCAGAAAGCCAAAAACGTGAAAACGGCAGGGGATTCGACTCCGATTGATTTCGATACCTTTAAGGCCTTTGTCGCCGAATATACGGTGGAGAAGGTCAGCAAGATGTCGGGTGTGCCTGAGGCTAAATTGATTGAGTTGGCCAAACTCTATGCTGATCCCGAGACTAAAGTCACGTCCTTCTGGACCATGGGCTTTAACCAACATACCCGTGGTGTGTGGTGTAACAACCTGATTTATAACATCCACTTACTGACAGGTAAGATCTCAACGCCGGGTAACAGCCCATTCTCGTTGACAGGTCAACCTTCAGCCTGTGGTACCGCTCGTGAAGTGGGCACCTTCTCCCACCGTTTACCCGCCGACATGGTGGTAACAAACCCTGAGCATAGAAAACACGCCGAAGAAATTTGGAAGATCCCCAGTGGCATTATTCCGCCAAAACCCGGTTATCACGCCGTCGAGCAAAACCGCCGCTTAAAAGATGGCGACTTGAACTGCTATTGGGTGCAAGTGAACAACAATATGCAGGCGGGGCCAAACATCAATGAGGAAGGTTTACCTGGCTATCGCAATCCTGCCAACTTTATTGTGGTATCCGATGCGTATCCCACTGTCACGACCCAAGCTGCGGACTTAATTCTGCCTACCGCTATGTGGGTGGAGAAAGAGGGCGCCTATGGTAACGCAGAGCGTCGTACCCAGTTCTGGCATCAGATGGTGCAAGCGCCGGGCGAGTCTCGCTCAGATCTCTGGCAGTTGATGGAGTTCTCTAAGCGCTTTACTACCGACGAAGTCTGGTCTAAGGAAGTCTTAGCGGCTAATCCACAATTTAAGGGCAAAACCTTATTTGAAGTGCTGTACAAAAACGGCAACGTCGATAAGTTCCCGCTGGCCGATACCGATCCTAAGTATTTGAACAACGAGGCTAAACATTTTGGCTTCTATGTCCAAAAAGGCCTGTTTGAAGAATACGCCACCTTTGGCCGTGGCCATGGTCACGATTTAGCACCTTTCGATGCCTACCACGAAGCCCACGGTATTCGCTGGCCGGTGGTCGATGGTAAAGAAACCAAGTGGCGTTTCCGTGAAGGTAGCGATCCTTATGTGAAACCAGGCTCAGGCTTTGAGTTTTACGGTAAACCCGATGGCCGCGCAGTGATTTATGCCTTGCCCTTCGAGCCGCCTGCAGAGTCGCCAGACACTGAATACGATATGTGGTTATCCACTGGACGGGTGCTCGAGCATTGGCATTCAGGTTCGATGACTCAACGCGTGCCAGAGCTTTATCGTGCCTTCCCCGATGCTGTGTGTTTTATGCACCCAGAAGATGCGAAAAACGCGGCTTACGCCGTGGGGATGAAGTGCGCGTGGTGTCTCGCCGCGGTGAAATTAAAACCCGTGTCGAAACCCGTGGTCGTAACAAACCACCTGTGGGACTCGTGTTTGTACCTTGGTTCGATGCCAGTCAGCTCATTAACAAAGTCACCTTGGATGCGACAGATCCACTGTCAAAACAAACCGACTTTAAGAAATGCGCCGTGAAAATCGTCAAGGTATAAGGAGTACAGGATGAAAACATTCAAATTAGTCTCAGCATTCAGTGCGCTTGCCTTCTCCACCCTGATGATGACCAGCGTGACGGCGGCGAGCATTCCTGAGGACAGAATTGATACTTTGCGCCAAGCGCCAATCAACGTTGAGCCTACTCCGCCCGCCATGCAGGCGGTGCTGAACAAAGATATCAAAGAGATGCGTAACTACCCGATGCAGCCACCGGTGATCCCGCACAAGATCGAAGGTTATCAGCTCGATCTTAAGGTCAACAAGTGTATGTCATGCCATGCCAGACACCGCACGGGGGATTCCCAAGCGCCTATGGTCAGCGTGACGCACTATATGGATAGGGATAACAACTTCTTAGCCGAGCTTTCGCCAAGACGTTACTTCTGCACTCAGTGCCATGTGCCGCAACTGGATGCCAAATTACTGGTCGAGAACGACTTTGTGGATATGGATCATCTGATTAAAGCCAACACTGAGCAGAAAACACACTAGGAGTCAGCATGTTAGATAAACTCAAAAAGATCTGGCAAGTTCTCAATCGTCCGAGTGTGCACTACAGTTTAGGGTTTTTAACCTTAGGTGGCTTTGTGGCGGGGGTGATCTTCTGGGGGGCTTTAACACCGCGCTTGAAGCCACCAACAAAGAAGCCTTCTGTATCGGTTGCCACGAAATGGAAAATAACGTCTATCAAGAGTTACAGTCGACTATTCATTTCACAAACCGCAGTGGTGTGCGTGCGACTTGTCCTGACTGCCATGTGCCGCACAACTGGACCGATAAGATTGCCCGTAAGATGCAGGCATCGAAAGAAGTGTGGGGTAAAGTGTTTGGTACCATCAATACCCGCGAAAAGTTTGAGAACAAACGTCGCGAGCTGGCCGAACATGAATGGGAACGGTTAAAGGCAAACGACTCGCTTGAGTGCCGCAACTGCCATAACTTTACCTATATGGACTTTACCAGACAGTCGCCACGCGCCGCCCAGATGCACTCGACATCCTTGGCCAGTGGTGAGAAAACCTGTATCGATTGCCATAAAGGGATTGCTCACCATCTTCCCGATATGGCAGGGGTTGAAGGCTTCTAAACTCGACTCACATTCCATCTCCAGCCAAAGGCCAAGTGCTCTCCACACTTGGCCTTTTTTATGACGAAGATAAATCCGTATGTGGCATAGGCGGGGTTTAGTTCGCTATCGCCTTTCTGACTCGCTTCAGCCCCAAATTGTGTTTCGCAGTTTAAAGGGAAATTGGACAAGTAAAGCTCTGCCTATAGAAAAGTTGATGGTTCGACTTAGAAGTTATGCATCCCTTCTTTTTGTAGCTTCAATGCTTAATCAAAATCAAAGTCGCGGGGCTTCACCCCACACCCGACCAAGGAGGACTGCTCGTCCTATCCTCCTTGGATGCACCAAGACGCCCCCAACGGAGTTGAAAGCCCCTTGGGCTCATTGACAAATTTGCTACCGCTTCCGAAGGATGCGTCCCTGCACCTGCGAAAGCTAGCTCGGCATATATGGACCCATCCGGTTTGCAAGACATTCGATATCAATTTTGAGAAGAGTTCATTGCACCCATATATTCGGCCTGTTATTGAGGGATTCCTCTGGCCCTGATGGATATCTGCTTCTACTGTCCTTATCATCCCTGCGGCTTTATTATGAGCCTATGCCGAGCTAAGGTTTTCAGTAGATCAGTCTGACTGTCTCATCATCAATTCAAGTGTCTTAGCAACTTGCTGGTTGGTTAATTATTAACGTTTATTGAATCTATTCAGCACGATGCTGGAAGTCGATATTCTTCGTCATGCGCTGCGATAACCCATGCCATTCTCGCGAGTTTATTGGCGACGGCCACACAAGCTCGGTTAAAGCCTCGGCGCTCTGCTAACTGGATTGCCCAGCAACTAAACTTATCTTGCTTATTCTGGCTGTGTTGCAACACCGCTCTGGCGCCGTGAATGAACAGGGTGCGTAAATACGCATTTCCCCGCTTGCTTATCCCAAGGAGGTTATCTTTACCTCCGCTACTGTGTTGCTTGGGAACCAAGCCGCACCAAGCTGAAAAGTGCCTGCCATTAGTGAAGTCTTTACCATCATCAGCGGCGGCATAAAAGGCGGTAGCAGTGACAGGACCAATACCAGGGATAGTCTCTAAACGCTGGCAAATCACATTGTTTTTCGTTTCGGTGAGTACTTGAGCATCACAACCCTTAAGCCGTTTTTCTATATCACTAAACTCTTCATATAACTGATAAAAAATGGCCCGACCTTTGGTAGTCAGCGCATTAGTTTCGTTAGCCAAAATCTCAGGGAACTGTACTTTAAAAGCCGATTTACTTTTGGCTATCACGATGCCGTATTCTGCTAACATGCCTCGCACTTGGTTGATTAAGGCTGTTGATTGCTTAGTTAATCGTTCCCGCATACGGTGGAGCAATTGCACATCTTGCTGCTCGACGCTTTTAGGTTTTACAAACCGCATGTTGGGTCGCTGCGCAGCTTCAGCGATGGCTAAGGCATCGTTATAGTCATTTTTGTTACCTTGCCGAAAAGGCACGACAAATTGAGGAGCAATTAACTTGACGCTGTGGCCCAACAGCTCAAATTCTCTGGCCCAGTAATTTGCGCCACTACAGGCTTCCATCACAATCAGACAAGGCTCAATTTGAGCGAGAAAGGGCAGCAAGTCTTTGCGTCTAAGCATTTTCTTTTTGAGTACCTTGCCAGCTTTATCGACACCAACAGCATGAAAAACAGACTTTGCGATATCTAAACCGATTGTAGTAATCTTCATAGGTGGACCCGTCCTCTTTCTGATGAGTTTTAGCGACTACATCGTGGCCCATTGTGAGGCCGATTAAAAGTGGATGGGTCCATTCCATTATCCATGCCGAGACTCACGCAATTTGTCTATTCGCCCTGCGGCAACTCCGAGGGGAGGTGTATTCCTTGGAGCTTTGAGTCGTTAGATGGCAATTCATCAGTAAAAAATAAGCGTGAAAGAACGAGAAAGGTAAAACGATATCAACCTATTACCTATTAAACTGTATAAAAACCGCTACCGCAAAAAAGCAAATTCCTATAGCATCATTTATACCCATTTACACGGATGTGGCAGCAGCGGCCAAGTCCAACAAGCGATTTATGCCCTGCAAACAGCGCAGCGCATAAATACTAAGAAGTTATATTTCAATCGGAGTACTTAAGTGAGTCAGCAGGAATTACACGACTTAATTATTTATCAAGATAGATACTTTGAGATATTGACCGAGTTTTTCCTCAGCGTGACAGGACGTCTGCCACGTGACTTTTCACCTCTGGATAGATTTTCGGAATCTATTCAAAGAATGGCTGTTAGTTTAAGAGAAAGCTCTAGCCGGGCTGAAAGTGCTATGGTGGCATTTTCAACTCTCGAAACGGAACTTAAGAAACTATATTCGGAAGAAGGTGGAAAAGCCTTTAGCGCAGCTAAGAAACTAGATGCATGTAAATTGAATTTGGGCGGAAGCAGTCGTTTCCTAGAAACACAGTTAAATGCTACACGCAAATCACTTCTATATTCCGATACAGTTTTAATTCCAGACCCCGTAATGCCATGGCTAGAGAAAAACGAGACGAAGAGAAGTTTAGTCATGTTATCCCGCTTCAGATGGCATTTTTCATATTGCATTTGTGTGATCTAAAAGGAGATGAATTTGATCTCCCACCATTTTTTGTATTTCCAAGTTTTGAGAAGTCACTTGAAGAATATGATCAGCAAACGCAAGAAAATAGCATTCAGCTTATCACCGATGTATTTTCGCATTATGTAGACTCAGGTATAACGCATCCTGAAGATATTTTGGAGTTTGCTACAAAATACCCTGACCTGTACTTTGAAAAAATTGAAGGAGCGAGGCTCTTTGTCTCACCCGGATCTGAACCTGGGGAGCCTCTAAAAGTAGAGTTAGAAAATTACAAGGCAGAAATGAGGCAATGGAGGTCAGAAGATTGGTGTAATGAGCTGTTTTCGAAAGGTGATGCTAGCGTTGTGACCAACGCTATTTTTGAGCGCATTATGCCAAACTACCATTTACTGGAAAATTCCGATGAGCTAAGAAGTCATCCATTTCTGTGTGTAAACGCACAGGCGCATTATTACCAACTTATCGCAAGTATGAAAAATTCATCTGCTGGTGAAGTTGCCTCATTTGATCCATCTACCTCAGCAATTCTACAGTCTCTTACGTCTAAAAGGCTTGATTATTTGGCCAATATCAAAGACGCGCAGCTCGTAGCATTGAGGAAGACCGATGAGAATGTTGAATTTAGGAGAGAGCTAAGAGATTTAGTTAACAGTTTGCCTAATACCAATCTCGAAGATTTAGGGTATGTTGCTGCCGAAGTGTGCTCTCACATTGAAAGAGCCATATCGAAACACGAGAAGCAGATTTCATCACTTAATGATAAATATCAAGCCAAACATAAATACACGGCTTTAATTGCTGGTGGCACACTAGCTGTAACGATGTTTCCAGTTCTTGCCCCTTTCTTGGGTGCATTACTTCCCCTAGGTGGGGTGGCTGCAACAGGTAAATATATTTCCGATAAGCTCGATGAAAAAGCAGAAATTGGACAATTTTCTCACTCCATGATGGGTGTGATATCGAGAGCGAAAGGGAAATGAAATATAACAAGGCGCTGCTACGGAAAATTTACTCGCTGGCGCTCCTAAATTTCCGCAGAGCGCGGCGTTATAACACAGAATCAACTTCTTGCTCAAAACGGTTAGTTGAACTATTATCTGTACGTTATTTTGTACCAATTGGAGTTCAATATGAGTCGTATTCATTTCGATCAAGATATTCAGCCGTTATCTGAATTTCGTGCAGGTGTTGCTTCTTACATCAAACAAATCAATGAGACTCGCCGTCCATTGGTCATTACACAGCGTGGTAAAGGTGTTGCTGTTGTTCTTGATGTTGCAGAGTATGAAGCAATGCAAGAGAAAATCGAATTACTAGAAGAAATGCGCACAGCTGAAGCTCAATTAGCTTCAGGCCTTGGTGTTTCCAATGATGATGCTCGTGCTCAAGTACTGGGGCGCATTAAGAAATGAAAGTAGTTTGGTCTCCATTAGCGCTTCAGAAGCTAGGCGATGCAGCGGAGTTTATTTCTTTGGATAATCCATCTGCGGCAGAAAAGTGGGTAAATGAAGTTTTTGATAAAACCGAACTACTTGGAAGCATGCCTGAAATGGGGCGCTTTGTTCCTGAAATGCCCCATACGAACTATCGTGAAATCATCTTTGGTCACTATCGGATTATCTACAGCTTAAGTCACGAAATCCGCGTGCTAACAGTTCGTAATTGTCGCCAAATACTGTCTGAAGATGACGTGTAAAACTGTGTTATAACAAAGCGTTAAAGACAGATTCGCAACGCGTGGCATTTTGGGTATGAATTGGCTTTTGTGTTTACGGTACAATGGTTTAGGTTCGGTGGTAGCGTTGCTCACTACTTAACGCGGCGTTAGGCTACTTGTGAAGTTTATAGCAAAATAAGGATAGTTTTAGTGACAAAGCGACAGAGCGAAGACGTTAACAATGTAATGAGTGAGTTCATAAATACATTCGATGAATTTGTTGCTTGTATGCATTTTGCGACCAAAGGTATTGAGGTGGCAGGTTTAGAGCTAGCAAAGCAGAGTCTCACGGAAGGGCATCAAACTTGGATTGCTTCTGATTGCGAAGATAATCCAAAGATGCACGCTAGGGTAAACACAAAAGAGTTTATTACGAAAAGTGGGAAAAATAGCCACTTTTCCAATGAAATTAGAAAGTCATTGTTATGCACAATGTATTCATTATGGGACGAGGTATATCGCCACCGTGTAGCCAAAGTTACGGGGTATGAAGCAAGGTATATCGAATGTCCATTAATGGGAGACCTTAGAAAAATAAGGCATTGTATATTGCACCATAAATCAATTGTTCCAGATAATGGGATTGCTTTTGAGGTACTTGAGTGGGATTTGCTACCAGGCAAGTTAGAAGTTACGTATGAACTATTTTTGGATTTCAATGATGCTGTCAGAGGGAAAAGATTGAATATAAGTGGATTTTCACTTTCACCTAAATTAGCTGAACTTACTCCCGAAATGACCAATAAAGAACGAAAAAGTTTTGACGAATTCTTTAAGAACAGAGAAAACAGAATCAATAGTGTGGAATGGCCGGGACTAGCCAAATTTTTAGATAGAATTGGTCAATTACCAGAACAAAAGTGACTTTCCCAACTGGTAGCCTAACAAGCAATTTAAGAGGGATTCACAACGCTTGGCATTTTTGTTTTTACTTCAAATTTAGTGTTTATGGCACAATGCTTTAGGTTGGGTGGAGGCGTTGTTCACCCCTTAATTGGGCGTTATGAAGCATGAACATGGATCGAGTTGAAGCTCTTAAACAAATAGTCAGATTCGGAGACAAAAGAGAGTTTGCTTATTCGGCTTTAGCAAGCTTCCCGTTCGACAGTGAAGTTGAGTTGGTTAAGGTTACAAAAGAAGATTTAGCCAATGTATTAGATAAGTTTCTCTTGAACGAAATTACGGCTGATGATCTAGAACTTTGGGCTAATTTTATCGAGTGTAGGGACGATCTAAATTATGCAGAGATCGAAGACTATATTTACGCCTTAGCCAATCCGGTTCTGGTAGGAGAAATAGACATTATAAAAATCAACAAGATGGCGAAGCTATTAAATGCTTCATAACAAGTTGCTTAATTTCGTTCCGGCCACTAAAAGCGTGGCCTCCACGGGACAGCCTACACTGCGTTTCGGCTGCCCATTAGCAAAGCGTTATGGAGATATCGTGAGTAAAACTTGGTCATTGGAAGATGTTACTATTATCGGTAAGGGGCTCCATACACTTTTTATTTACCTTCAAGTTCGGTGATCAAGCAACTGAAAGAAGGAAATATTGTAAAGCTAATGTTTAAATGTGGTGTTGAAAATGAGCATGGTTGGACGGCTGAAAGGATGTGGGTAATTATTACTGAAGCTAACAATGGTTGCTATAAAGGTACCTTGGACAATGACCCAAGTTACATACCAGATATTAAATATCAGGATCTAGTTGAGTTTGAAGCTAAGCACATAATGCAAACCGACATAGAAGAAACTGAAGAAGATATTGTCGAAAAGTACCTACCCAGATGTTATGTAACTTCACAAGTATTAAAAGATGGGTTACCCGTTGGTCAATTGTATCGCGAGCCCCCATCAGAAGAGGAAGAGAATTATAGTGGCTGGACTTTATTTTCTGGTTTAGAAACTGAAGAGTACCTAAAAAATGGTGAAAACTGGAATTACGTATCTCTAGGTGCAGTTTTAAACCAATGTGATAGGTTTATTTCATTACTAGATATAGAAGACTATGAGCATGAGTATTCATGGGATAACTCCATATCTGCGTTTATCAAAATATAACGCGCCAAGCTAGTGAATCCCCAGATAAATTCGATGGGATTCAAATAAGTAGACACGCATGA
This sequence comes from Shewanella seohaensis, assembly GCF_025449215.1. NCBI lineage: Bacteria > Pseudomonadati > Pseudomonadota > Gammaproteobacteria > Alteromonadales > Shewanellaceae > Shewanella > Shewanella seohaensis. The sequence goes on along the minus strand of NZ_CP104900.1, from coordinate 3,075,556 downwards.
TGCTGTTTGATCTAATCAATTTCGCCAAAAACCTACTAGATCCAACATCATGCGTAATATCGACATATTACACGATTTACTCAAAAACAATGCCCTCAAATACATCAAAAACGCCTTAATTCTCTGATGGTTGCTACCGAGTCTTTACTCGATGGTAATCAACTCTCGTTAACCCAGTTAGGACGGAACATAACGGGGAATGTTGCACCAAAACACAATATCAAGCGCATTGACCGACTGCTCGGAAATTTACATGTTATCAAAGATAAGTTCGCTATTTATCAATGGCATGCACAATATCTCTGCGGCGCAAATCCGATGCCCATTATTCTTGTGGATTGGTCTGATGTACGCGAGCAACTGCGAATGATGACCTTACGCGCATCAATCAGTGTTAAAGGTCGCTCCATTACTTTGTACGAACGCACTTTTCTGTTTGAAGATTACAATGCCCCACGCAGTCATAACACTTTCTTAGCTGAGCTTGCTAACGTATTGCCGCCAGGATGCTGCCCGCTCATCATCACCGATGCAGGTTATCGCAATACTTGGTTTAGGGAAGTCGAACGCCATGGTTGGTTTTGGCTAGGGAGAGTTCGCGGTGACGTCAGTTTTATGCTCAACGGCCAAACATCATGGCAGTCAAATAAATCCCTCTATCCTAAAGCGAATTCAACCGCGAAATACATAGGTAGCGTCAAGTTAGCACGCAAGTCTCCACTACAATGTTGCCTGCACTTGTTTAAAGCTAAACCTAAGCTGCGTAAGGATAAACGTTCTTCTAAGGCTGGGCGAAATCACACCGCACAAAAGAGTTACAGCTTAGGGAGTAAAGAGCCTTGGCTACTCGCCACCAATTTACCGCCGGACTACTTTGGCCCTTCGAAGGTCGTCGATTTGTATGCTAAACGAATGCAAATTGAAGAAACCTTCCGCGATTTAAAAAGTCCGCAATATGGCATGGGCCTCAGACAAAGCCGCAGCCGTTGTCCAAAGCGATATGATGTATTGCTGCTCATCGCTATGCTAGCTGAAATCGTGTTATGGTGTATTGGGTTAGCGGCACAACACCTTGGATGGCAAAGATATTTTCAAGCCAATACCGTGAGACAGCGGGCAGTGCTATCAATTGTTAGACTTGGAAAGGAAGTACGTAAAAGAGACAAATATCCGGTAAAGGAGGCAATTTTTCGCTGGGCATTAGTCGAATATATAAACTTAGTTCATGACGCTGGAAGACCTAAATTATGAGGGGATCCCCCAGCGCGCCAAGTTAACGGGACAATTTTAAGCTGGCTCCCGTCGTTTCGCTCCTAACTTTAGCCAGTTTAAATTTAGCCAGTTTAAAATTTGCCCCTGCTTGGGGCGTTAGGAGACTAGACTAGTGGTTACATTTAGACCAGCTAAGGATTTAGCAAAAGCAGCATATTTTACTCTGTCGAATATGCAGCCATATTATGCACAATACTCTGTAGATTGGGATGAAGCTCAGATTGAGCAAATGACACAAGAACTTGTGAACTTTGATATTTTGTTTGAAGAAAAGCTTGTTGGTGTCGTTAGATTATCTTTTGACACTGAAGCGTGCTGGTTACGAGATTTGCAAGTGGATCAGAGTTACCAGAATCGTGGGATTGGCTCAATTGCTATTGCTGAGGCAGAACGTCTGGCTAAAGAGCATAGCTCTCACATTTTGAAGCTTAAAGTGTTTAAAAATAGCCCTGCCGTTCATTTGTATAAGAGACAAGGGTTTGGTTTAACAAGTGAATATGAGCGGTTTTACTACATGAGCCGTGCCGTCTGCTAACCATCAAATTTTATCGCCAGCCAAAAGCGCTGGCGGTGACGTCAACCCGCAGGGCGGCTTTCCTCGCTAAATTGGGGCGTTAACCCATAGATATTTTTACCCGAAATTCACTTGATACAGCTGACGTCCTGACACGCTTTTGTCCCTTTCCACGCGCTCTTGCTTCGGCTTTTATGAAACTTCAATACGTAAGGCCCGCTCTTATCCTGACGCATTTTAGTGGCGAGTATTATTCTTGATAATTCAATACTTCATCTTTGCTTTGAAAGATTGGGCGTATACGCAAAGCTATACCGAAACGTTATTTCTCACCCACAAAAAAGGCGCTATTGCGCCTTTTTGATTGATAAATCAGAGGAGTAAAGCGACTCGCTTAGGGTTTATCTTGCTCAACTTGGGTTGATTTATCGCGATTTTCAATCGCCGTATCCGCAGACTTATCGGCATCGGGTGAGGAGTTCGCGCGATTATCGGTCTTTAACTGCTTTTCTTTATCGTGCTGACCAAACTGTGGCAGTTTGAATTTTGCACTGTATTTCAGTGCGGCAAGATTGCTGGCAATCACACCGACCACCAAAATAATAATGATCCACACTTCTAAGCTCGACATGACAACTCCTTATTGAGCAACGCCCTGATTAATCAACGGCTAAACGCTGCTCACACTTACGAATATCTTCCGGCGTGTCAACTTCGATTGAGTCGAAGGCGCTGATGGCGACTTTGATCTTATGGCCATGTTCTAGGGCACGTAGCTGCTCTAATTTTTCCAGATCTTCGAGACGACCTAAGGGGAGGGCAGCGAAGGCTTGCACGAATCTGCGGGTGTAAGCATACACACCTAAGTGTTTGTAAACTGGATAATCTTTGGTATCGCGGCCGAAGGGAATACGTGCGCGGGAGAAATACAGCGCGTAATAGTCGTTATCGAACACCATCTTCACATGCATTGGATCGTCGAGCTCGGCTTTGTTGACAATTTCATAGCCGAGGGTCGCCATTTCAAACTCGCCTGGATGACGTTCGAAGAGGCTGATCACTTGCTCGATGGAAGTCGGGTCGATTAGGGGTTGGTCGCCTTGAAGGTTGATGACCAGATCGTCATCCTTCAAACCTAATTGGTTAATCGCATCATTGATACGGTCTGTGCCCGATGCCGCATCAGGGCTGGTCATGACCACTTTGCCACCGAAGCCTTCTACGGCGCTTTTGATACGCTCATCATCGGTTGCAACATAAATATTGGTGAGGCCTTTGGCTAACGACGCGCGTTCATACACGTGTTGGATCATCGGCTTGCCGTTAATCGGGGCTAAGGGCTTGCCCGGGAAGCGGCTTGAACCGTAACGCGCCGGGATTAACAGAGTCACATTCATTAAATTATCCTAATTTATCAAAGATATGCAGTGTAGATAGACAAAAGGGCTCACAACGAGCCCTTGTCATCTGCTTGAGAGCTTAAATGCGACGGAACAGCGCAGTCAACATTTCGTCAGTGACTTTCTCTTCCCATGTTGGGCCGTACACATTGGCCCATAGTGGTCCCATGCTCTTCGTAACGGCAACCATCTTAGCGATAGTTTCATCTGGCAGATCTTTACAGATGTTCTTTGGCAGAGTGATGTTGTGCTTCTTCATCATCTGACGGAATTCAGCCACACCTTCTGGGTAGAATTCTTCTAACACGTCGAAGGCGATACAGTTACCGATACCATGGTGGTAGCCGAGGATGTAAGACAGACCGTAAGAGACCGCATGGCATGCACCGACTTGGCTATAAGCGATACTCATGCCGCCCATAAATGAGGCCATCATCAGCTTGTCATCTTTCTCTGGGTGATCTTCTAAGTACACTTGGCGGCAAAGCTCCATGGCTTTTTCGGCGTATGACTTAGAGAATTCGTTTAAGAAGGTACCTTCTAATGATTCAACACAGTGGATGTAGCAGTCCATACCTGTGTAGAACCATTGGTCAGTTTCAACACCTTCGATCAGCTCAGAGTCCATGATGATTTGGTCAAACACAGTATAATCTGAGTTTAAACCTAGCTTACGAACTGGGCCACATAGTACCGCGGTGCGAGACGCCTCGGCGCCGGTACCCGAAATCGTTGGGATTCCAATGTGGTGTACTGCAGGGTTCTTGATCAGATCCCAGCCTTGGTACATGGCAGAGCCGCCTGGGTTGGTCAGCATTAGTGAAACGGCTTTAGCGACGTCCATGGTAGAACCGCCACCTAAACCGACGACGCTAACCGGTTGTTTGCCGTTGAAGGCTTGAACTTGCTCGGTCAGAGTGTCGATTTGCACTGTGCTTGGCTCATCATCTACGTTAACCCAAATCAGTAAGTCTTGGGCTTTCACTGGGATGCGTGCTTCGAGTGGTTTGCCTTGGTGAACGTCATCGACTAAAAATACCACGAAGTCATCGTCGGCCTTACGCTGAGCAGCTAATACTTCGTCTAATTGTGCGAAGGAGCCACGACCGAAGATCATCTTTTCAACTACTTTAAAATTTTTAAAACTCATTGCAAAAACTCCCGTTTAATTATTGGGCAAATGCTTTCTTAATGTTTTCAATACGCTCGGCAATCTGAGCATCGGTCCAAGACAATTTAATGAGCATGGAAATAGTGCGGCTCATAATGGCATCAGATTTCGGCACAGAAATTTGAGTATAGTCAGGTCTGTCGGCGATTAATGTGATTGGCAACGCAGCAGGGGCCTTAAGCTCCTGAATGTGTTTCCAGTTTTTCAGATAATGCCAGTTGTTCACGTACCAGTAGAAGCAACCGTCAACGCCATTCTCAGCCAGTTTTTTGCTGATCTCTTGGGTACGTGCTTCTGTTGGTAACATAAAGCTTAAGAAGCCAGCTGAATCACCCTCTGGATCGGGAATTTCGCGGAAGCTGACTTCAGGAATGCTCGCCATCGCTTCTTTAATGACTTTTTTGTTTTTACGTTGAATGTCGATAATGGTATCGAGTTTACGTAACTGGGCTAAACCTAAGGCCGCGTTCATTTCAGAGATACGGAAGTTCAAACCCATAATCGGGTGTGACTCGGCGCCACGGTCTTTACCAATATGGTCATGGCCGTGATCGGAGAACATATGGGCGTGATCGTAGATTTCGGTGTTATTGGTGATCACCGCGCCGCCTTCACCACAGGTGATGGTTTTAACAGAATCGAAAGAGTAACAACCTACATCACCGATAGTACCTAGGGCTTGGCCCTTGTAGCTGCCACCAATGGCTTGGCAAGCATCTTCTAACAATACGATGTTGTGCTTAGCGCAAACGGCTTTGATTTCGTCCATCTTGGCCATAGAGCCACACATGTGTACTAAGTTCACTGCTTTAGTACGTGGGGTGATCGCCGCTTCAATGCCTTCTGGTGATAGACACAGTGTCTCGTCGATTTCGGCAAAAATTGGCACAGCACCGGCCATGAAAATCGCTTCTACAGAAGCAACAAAGGTAAAAGGTGGCACGATAACTTCGTCGCCAGCACCAATGCCTGCCGCCATTAAGGCTGTTTGCAGCGCAGCAGTACCGCTAGATAAGAGGTGAGCATGCTTAACATTCATTTTCTCGCAGAGCAGTTGCTCCATATCGCGAGTCTTCCAGCGATCATTACGCATATGGTCGAAGTTATAACGGAAGGTAAAGCCGTGCTCCATCACATCGGCGACTTCTTGCTTTTCTTCTGGACCAAATAATTCAAAACCGGGCATGGAAGGTATCTCCTTAGAATTTGTGGCGCATGGTCGCGCTGCAATTAACTGGCGGATTATAACTGGGCTAAAGATCCCTTGCGATGTTTTATTGATGAAAATAAGGTCATGTTGACGTTTCGAGCTTAGATTTTGCTCACTTAACACTGTGTTATTGCATGTGTTCGTGCATGTTAGCCTTTGCGAGCCGTTGTATTAGGGCATGGGAGTCCCTTAAGCGAGGTGTAGCTCGTGGCTTAGCCGATTGGTGGAGATTAACTGCGTCGTTCAGAGCCAATGGGGCGAGTGTGGAAGCACCTTGGCAGCAAGTTAAGTTAGGCGGTTGGATCTTGTATGTGGCGTGCGATAGATATTGGCATGCATTAAAACAAAAAACCTGCACGGGGCAGGTTTTTGGCGGCGCTTATGGCGCGTTTAACGCAAACCGATTTAAATCTTTTGCGCGCGATCGACAGTCACATCAAGGTCGGTTAATAGACCATTATCAATACCGTAAATCCAGCCGTGGATCGCCAGTTCTTGGCCGCGAGACCAAGCTTCCTGCACGATTGTGCTGCTGGTGACATTAGAAACCTGTTCAATTACGTTGAGTTCACACAGACGGTCGAAACGCTTGGCATCATCCATTTGCATTAATTCATCCTGATGAAGACGGTAAACATCACGTAAATGACCGAGCCAATTGTCGATAAGCCCTAAGCGTTGATTCCCCATGGCCGCACGTACACCACCACAGCCGTAATGGCCTACTACCATAATGTGCTTCACCTTAAGCACATCGATGGCGTATTGCAGAACAGATAGGCAGTTAAGATCGGTGTGGATCACCATGTTGGCAATATTGCGGTGAACGAAGACTTCGCCCGGCATTAAATCGATGATTTGGTTTGAAGGTACTCGGCTGTCGGAACAACCAATCCAAAGATATTCAGGGTTCTGCTGTTTCGCCAGCTGCTCAAAAAAATCAGGGTGCTCTTGGCGAATGCGTCCGGCCCAGCGGCGGTTGTTATCGAATAAGGGTTTGAGTAGTTTCATTTTAACCTATTGTTTTATTGACATATTAAAATGTCTTTATTGCCCTAAGTGATGCAAGCTGCACATTTTTAGCAAGAGTATACCAGTTAATTTACGCTTGCTGGTCTATCCAATGTGCCACGGTTGGGTGGCACATTGCTGATACGTGCGCCGTTACAATACTTTCGCTAAAAACCGAGTTAAATGCTCAGTGACAAACTCGGCTTGCTCTAGGCTAGAAATATGCCCAGCGTTAGGAATATGCACTAATTGACTGCCGTCGATGGCATCGCTCATCAGGTAACTTTCGAGCACGCTGCGGGCCTTGTCTTCGACTCCGACCATGACTAAACAGGGCAGAGTCAATTGCTCGGCAAACTCCATGGTATCGCGGCGGCCAAAAATCATTCGGCCAAGCTTAACTATGCTCGGGATAGTCTCTGGCGTTTGCGCGGCCAAGTAGTCTTCAAAACGCTGTACTAATTCGGGGTTATTTTGTTTGGCATTATCGGCGAAAAACAGTGGCGAAATGGCGCTGATGAGTGGCGCAGGAATGCTGCCGGCGGCTTGGATCATGTCCAGCATGCCATAATATTTAGCGCGGGTGATCTCGGGCTCAAACCCGATAAAACTGTCGAGCATCACCAGAGCATTGACGCGCGCGGGGGCTTTAAGCACGAGCTCGGCGCCCCACATGGCACCCACGGATAAACCGATAACCGCAAATTGCTCGATATTGAGGCTATCCATCAGGGTCAGCATATGCTCGCTGATGTCTAAGAGGCTGTTGCAGCTTTCTGGGACGGCGCCCGATTGGCCGTGTCCCCAGAGTTCGGGCACGATGCAGCGGTAGTGTTGACTTAAGCTGGCAATTTGCGGCGCCCACATGGCGCTATCCCAGAGGTAACTGTGGCCAAATAACAGCGCTGGGCCTGAACCTATATCGAGGTAACTGAGTTGGCTACCGGCGATGTTGAGTTGTTTTCTGTGTGAAGAAAAATCCATAAAACCTACTTTTAAAGATAAGCGCCGAGTGTAAGGCGCCATCAAGTTGTGCGAATGGCGACACCTTAAGGCTTCGCTATTCGATGTACATATTCCGCGACAAGCACGGGTAAGCGGGCGAGCACCGCGTCTTTAAGCAACATATCGCTGTGCTGGATAACCTGCGCTAAGGCCTGCACCTCAAATTGGGGTAACAGGGTTTGAGACACGGGGAAATAGCTGATATGCCAAGGCTCGGCGCTGACGGCGCTTTTACCGCGCTGAAAAGGAAAATAAAACCCAAAATCCTTGGCGTGCTGGAGTAGCCACTGGTGCAAGTGGGCGCAGGGGCCGCCATCAGTGTATTCGGCTTCCACTAACCGCAGGGATTTTACCTCGATTTGCTTGGCATCAAACACATCGATATCTGTGCCCCAGTGATGACGTGACGCGCCGGGCAGTGCCGACCAGAGCAAAATCAAATCGACTAATGCATCATCGCTCAGTGGACTGATATCCACGGGCTGCTCGTTGATATCCAGCACTGCACGTTTACCGCTGGCCTTGGCGTTCCAAATGGCGAGTTGCCGGTCAAAAGGCCGATAGGCCGAGCAAATCGCGAGGGCTATCCCATCTTTGGCGGCGCTGTCCGCCATCGCCTTAAAGGCGAGGGCAGTTTGAGCCTCCAGCATGAAGCGTGTTTCGCTCGGGTGATAGGGACTCAGCAGTTCGACTAGCTTCAGCTTATCCGCTGACTTTTGGGTTGCAGCAGCGGATAAGTCGGTCTGTAAGCCCGTGTCTAAACCGCTTGTGACACCACTTTCTATACCGCTCTCTATTCCACTTTCTATTCCACTCACTATCCCATAAAGCTGGGCGGTGTTGGCTAAGCGTGGGGTGGCGTTTAACACAGTAATTGTTCCAAAATCACTTCGTAGCACAGGGCTAACTGCTCGAGATCGTCGATCTTCACGCACTCGTTCACTTTATGGATAGTGGCGTTCACTGGACCGAGTTCCAACACTTTGGCGCCCGTTGGTGCAATAAAGCGTCCATCTGAGGTGCCGCCCGTGGTTTGCGGATCGGTATCATAGCCAGTGATCTGACGTATAGCATGGCGAGTCGCGTCTAACAGTGGGCCTTCGCCGGTTAAAAATGGCAGGCCGTTGAAGGTCCAGCTGATGTCATAATCCAGTTCGTGGGCGGTTAATAGGGCTTCCACGCGCTCGATTAATATCTCGGCGGTCACTTCGGTCGAATAACGGAAGTTAAACATCACCTCTAGGGTGCCTGGGATCACGTTCGATGCGCCCGTACCGCCATTAATATTGGCGATTTGCATGCTGGTGGGCGGGAAGAATTCGTTGCCATTATCCCAATGGGTTTGGCTTAACTCGGCTAAAAACGGCGCGGCTTTGTGGATTGGGTTATCCGCAAGGTGCGGATAGGCCACATGGCCCTGAATGCCCTTAACGGTTAAGTTGGCGGTCAGGCTGCCACGGCGCCCATTTTTGACCACATCACCGAGTTTTAGGGTCGATGAGGGTTCGCCCACCAGCGCCCAAGTGATTTTTTCATTACGGGCTTCTAGGGTGTCGATAACCCGTGTGGTGCCATTGATAAAGGGGCCTTCTTCATCACTGGTGATCAAAAACGCAATCGAGCCGGGATGATTTGGGTGCTTAGCCACAAAACGCTCGGTTGCGACGATCATCGCCGCCAGTGAGCCTTTCATGTCTGCCGCGCCGCGGCCATAGAGGTAACCGTCAATAATGGTTGGCTCAAAAGGCGGGGTATGCCAGCGGCTTAAATCGCCCGCGGGCACTACATCGGTATGGCCGGCAAAACAAAATACTGGGCCTTCATTACCGCGACGCGCCCACATATTGGTGGTGTCTTCAAAGACCATGGGCTCAATATTAAAGCCAATGGCGGCAAGACGTTCGGCCATCAGGGTTTGGCAGCCTTCATCCAGCGGAGTGACCGAAGGACGGGCGATTAACGCTTTAGTCAGTTCGGTAACTGGGTGGGTGTTCGAAGCGTGCGTCATAGGGAAAAGACCTTCTTATATTCGGCTTCGTTAAAGCCCACCTGCACTTGTTCACCCACAACCAGCACAGGGCGCTTGATCAGCGTCGGGTAAGTGAGCATCAGTTGAATGGCTTTGGCTTGGTCGATATTGGCCTTATCTGCATCACTCAAGGCGCGAAAACTGGTACTGCGTTTGTTAAAGACAGTTTCCCATCCTGCAATTTGACACCAATGCTGAAGATCCTTTTCTGCTAATCCATCTTCCCTAAAGTCATGGAAGTTGACCGAAAGTTGATGGGTTTCAATCCATTTACGTGCTTTACGCACTGTATCGCAATTTTTAATACCAAAAAGGGTCAAGATGATGCTCCTATCGAGGGGCGCCGTTGGCACGCATTGATTTTGCTCGCATTGTGGCATTGTGCGTTAGATGCCACAAGGGGGTTATCGTATTGTGTGGTCATCAATTGCAGCCGATGCAGCCAATGGCAAAAGATTTTTCAGCGCAAGTGCTTAAGCGTCACTTAAGTATTGGCTTCTAGCCTAAGTATTGAACCTGAGCATTGAGCCTAAATCGACAAGGGGATCGCTATGAATATCAGTGCAAGCAGCCCAATGTTAGCGCATAGCTATGCTGCCAACCGTTCGTCTTCACCCACAGCGTTACCCGCTCAGCCTGCGCCAGCCAAGGTGGAAGAGGTGAGCGAGTCCGCCAAGGAGCGAGCCCGTGAGGCAACTAGAGGCGAATCGATTGATACCTATGCGTAACTGAGTGTGAAGCCAATAGATAAAAGCCGAGCAGTTGCTCGGCTTTGTGTTTTAGGAAGCAATGCTAATCAAAACATGAGGTTGATTAGAAGTTCATCTCTACCGCTAAATAATATTCACGTCCAACAACGTTGTAGTAAGAACGTGGGTAATGCGGCCAAGAGTTTTGGGTTTCGTCAATCTCAGGGCCTGCATCGAAGATATTATTAATCCCGCCGGAGAACTTAATCGCATCGGTTAACATATAGCTGGCGGCCCAGTTCACTTCGACATGGCTGTCGATAGTGACGGCGTATTTATCCGCCAAGCCATTGTTAATGAATGCCTCTTTACGCTGGCCATTCATGCTGTCGGTGTACTTGATCAGCAGGTTGGTAGCGAAGTCATCGTAGTTCCAACCCAGATTTAAGTTACCGCGGATTTGCGGGGCAGAGCCGTCACCATCGATCAGATCTAAAGGCTCAGAATCTGGAGTTAATTGCTCCTCCCACTTCAGCAAATAGGTGCCTTCCAAGCGGGCGGTGACATCGCCGTAGCCTGAAGTCTCATAGCGATAGCCCACCGAGAAGTCGATACCCGAAGTTTCTTGGGATGACATGTTGATGGCTTGAGTATTCACTTGAATTAACTTGCCGCTTGCATCGCGGAAAATCTTATCGGCGAAGGCGTCAGAGTGATCCAAGATATACTGGGCGCTTGGGCTATTGACTAGGTTATCGATTTCAACAATCCAGTAGTCCAAGGTTAAATTGAGATCGTTATAATCCCACACCATGCCGAGGTTATAGTTTTTACCGGTTTCGGCTTCAAGTTCTGGGTTTGCACCGATAGTAATTGGCAGTGAGTCAATCTTCTCACAGGCTGGGCCCGTGCCACCTGCGGCCTCACAGGTTGGAGTGTCGATCACTGTGCTATAGGCTGCCGTTGGTTCACCAAATAAGCGTTGCATATCTGGCGCTCGGAAGGTTTCCGCATACAGACCGCGTAACAACAGATTATCAATCGGGCGATACTCGACTGCGACTTGTGGACTGAATTGACCACCCACATCGGATAAATCGTCATAGTAGTCGTAACGGCCCGCAAGGGTGACGGTGAGGTTTTCAATCACGGGCACGGCGACTTCGGCATAACCTGCGTATTGCTCACGTTCACCTTGAGCGCTGCTGCCGCCTTTACCAATCACGCCACCATTGCTGGTAAAGCTATCGGACTTGTCGTAGAACCATTCTTTACCGTATTCGACGCCCACGGCATAAGCCACTGTACCTGCTGGTAATTCAAAGGCTTCGCCACTGATCCCCGCGTTAAAGCTCGACAGGGTAGATTGCCCCTTCTTGCCACCTTGGAAATCTAGCATTGCGGCATCGTCCGGTGAAATCACATCCAGTAGAGAATTGCCGTTTGTGCCCGCGGTGAGGTAATTCCACATGCTTTGGTAGGTGGGCGAACCTGCGGTGGTGGAGTCTACCGTTTGGCGCGCAATCGACCACGAGGTGTCGTACTCGATAGTATCCGTGAGGTAACCTTTACTGCCTAATAAGAAGGAGAAGTTATTGGTCTCAAAATCAGAGGTGCGTGGACCTAACTCAGACATACGGCGAGTGTAGTAATAGTCTCCATCGGCCGCGCCGGCAAAATCTCCGCCGAAGGCGGTATTTTTATCGAACACTTGAGATAAGCCATTGAGCTCATCGACGATAGTGACGTTATCGCCCGACACGTTAAACATAAAATCGTCGCCCACAGTGGCCGATTCAATTTCTGTGTAGGTCGAGGCATGGGTGTAATCGAGGCGCGAATACAGCTGATGATTGTCGTTTAAGTCTTTGGTGAGGTTAATCATGGTGGAGTAGCGCTTTTGCTCAGGCGAAAAGTCGCGCTGTGCGGAGCGATCGAAACCACATTTGCCATTGGACATCATCACATAGCCGCGTGCATCACATTCGGCGGCGCTTAAGCTCTTGAGCAATTTGCCATTGCTATCCACAAGGTTGGCGCCATAGGAGCTGTAACCAGCATAATAGTTACCTGGGATTATATCAGTGCCCCATTCAGGGCGGTCTGAGGCTTTTAATGCTTGGCGATCTTCATATTCGGCGAAGAAGGTCAGGTTTGCTTTATCGCTGCTGACACCCGTCATAAAGGAGAACTGGTTGTTCTGCAGGCCGCCATCGAAGGTATCTGAGTGGCGGTATTTGAAGGTGCTTTGCTCAACGTCTTTTTTCAAGATGATGTTGATTACACCGCCCATCGCATCGGAGCCGTAAATGGCCGAGGCACCCGTGGTTAAAATTTCAATACGCTCAATCGCCCCTAACGGAATGTTGGCGGTATCGACAAAGCTATCAGTGCCGCCAGCGCCAAAGGGATATTTAGGCACACGTTTACCGTTGATCAGCGTCAGTACACGTCCAGCGCCCACACCACGAAGGTTGACGGCAGATGCTGCTGGGGTAAAGCCGTGCACTTCCTGTTGAGTCATCGACCCACCGGAGTTTTGCGACAGGTTGCCTAACACGTCTTGCACTGAGTTAAAGCCGCCTTTTTCGATATCTGCGGCGCTCACCACCACGATAGGCGAGGCATTTTCAAGATCGGTACGTTTAATACGTGAACCCGTGACCTCAATACGTTCCACTTTATCATTGATAACGGCCGCTTCATCGGCGGCAAATACTTGCGGTGTCACCGAGGCGGAGACCAAAGCGAGTAAACTAAAACGAACCGCACGCGCCACGGTTGTTTGCGTAGTCATATTTTCATTCCCTTAACAATGCCATGACGATCAGGAAGGGTTTCATCACGGCTTATATTTATTTGCAACTGCCCTCCATAGTCGGAAAATTATCATTAACAACTTTAATATCAACAGCTTAATTGTTATTCGCATGCTGCCTGGATGTTGCGTTTGTAAAAGCGGAGAGGCTAATTAAGCGTGAGGGGAAATAAAGGGTGACGGAACGGTATGCGCTATGGCGTGGTTGTATCTCAATGTAACGAAACATTATCTTTACAATGTCAATTTATATCCTAGGTCTTTAGTTTGATTGAGTTTTAGATTCTGTGAGCTGAATCAAGGTGGGATAAAAGTGGTGGATTGGAAGTATCTTATTAACTGTTGAAAAATAGCGCATTATTGCCGCAGCTTTAGGGATTTAACAAATCGCTCTGCAAAATGGACAAGATACGGACTTTTACCTGTCGTTATGGATCTATACAGTTACACATGTTATCCGGCGCGCAAAATGCCTCGAGGGGGAGATGTCCCCCATGGATGCATTTACCTAGAGCAAAGGTATTTAGGTATTAGTGACTGGCCGTGGCCTTGTTACTGGCGGGCATATTGGCCTGAGTATCAAGGATATTAGGTTGAAACACATCAGCGCAGATTTTTGCGATCATCAACACCATCACAATATATGTCATCATGCTCATGGGCATGACGATGTCAAAACGGGGAGTGAGGTTTAATGCGCCAGAGGTTAATACCAAGAGTAAATTGACTCCCAGCACCTTGTATATCCCAAGTCTTGGGGTATCGAAGATCTTCCAGATAGCAACCACGTTGATAAAGTAGAAACAGGCGAGCTGCCACAGCTCTGTAAATCCAGGCATGATAAAAACAAATTGTGCGAGATAAAAACCACCTAAACTGATTGTAGCCCAAAAGGCATCTTTAATCATGCTGCTTAGCAGTAGCGGAACGTTGGCTGCGATAACGCCTGCAAGCATAGGGAACACAAAGCCGCCGGGAACGGGCAGATAAATCCATATCATGATGGCAACGACAAAGGTAAACACGCCTTGTACAACTTTCATCCCATCCTCTTTTAGATGCTGCTTAACGCTGCGAGAGTAAGAAAAGCTTGGATGCGTGGCGTAGGGCTGTGTTCGCTCAATCAGTGCTTGTGGCAATAGGGCTTGAGTGGGGTCATTGCTTTCGGCCTGCATCAGTTTTTGTTGGATCTCATCAAGATAACAGGTTAACTCGCTTGCGGTGTGGCGCGCGCTATCAAGCAGGCGAATAATCACATGCATCTCGTGAATACGATTCAGCCACTGGGATTGATAAAACTGCAAATCATAACTGCCACTATTGGGGAGCGCTAACAGGTGATTAAGCGAAGTGGTGTCTTGCTGTAAGCGTGAAATCTCATCTTGTGGTAACTGGCCATTTTGCAGCTTATCGATTGCCTCGGATAGCGCGTGTCGCAGTGCCTCATACTTGCCCACAAAGATACTTTGAGTCGTGACTGGCCAAAGCACTTTATAGATCAAAGAGAACACCACAATCCCTAACATTGTCTCTTGCAGCCGTAACACAATCGTTTGGAAGGTATTAGTGTTATCGAATCCCCCATGCAGCAAACGATGGTGCAGACACAGAAACCCTGAATGAAGATATAACCGTATTTTTTATCACTAGCCATAAAGAGGCTGGCGGCCAAAAACAGTGAGTAAAAGGCGAAAAATAAAAAGCGTTCCTGAGAAAAGAAGACGATCAGAAATAGGGCATATCCTACGCCCAAGAGCGCGCCGATGATGCGGTTTTGGCCTTTTTGCAGCGCGTGAGCAAAGGTTTCGTCCAGTGCCATCACCGCGACTGTTATCGCAGCCCAATAGGGTTTTTCCCATTGAAACCCAATCGCTAAGCAAAGCGAGCAAACAACTGCCAGTGCCGCTTTAATGGCTTCTTTAGAGGTGGCTTTTAACATATTAATGCTCGACTGATTGTTTGATGACTTTGATTGAGGCCGTCATGCCTACGCGCAGTTGAAAATCGGTGGGAAGCGCCTTGAACGTGACCTTGACCGGAATACGCTGTGCCAAACGGATCCATTGGAAATTAGGATTGATGTTAGGTAACAGTTCGTTGCCTTTCAGGCCATCTTGTTTAGCAATACCAAAGCCAATGCTTTGTACTTGCGCGTCAAACACCCGATCAGAATCCATCAACAGCGTCACGAAGGCCTTATCATTGGGGGCAACACCTTCAAGATCGGTTTCCTTAAAGTAGCCTTCTACCCAAAAACTATTCGCGTCGATAAGCGCAACCACGGGCGTATTGGCCATCGCATGTGAGCCGATACGAAGGTTAAAGCTGGTCAGGAAACCATCGGTCGGGGCATACACTTTGGTGTACTGTAAATTCAATTTTGCCTCTTCGACACCAGCTCGCGCCAGTTCAAGGCTGGCCCGGGCCGATGTCACTGTATTACTGAGATTATTGAGTGTGAGCACTGGCACTGAGCCGGGAGTGCGCTTTTGCAAATCGTTGGCGCGCTTGTCCTCATTCAAGGCTCTTTCAAGCACGGCCTGTTCCTGCGACTGTGAAGCCATGGCTTTGTGATAGGCCGCCTGATAGAGGCTATCGTCGATTTCAAACAGTAGCTCGCCTTCTTTGACATGGCTGTTGTCTTCCACATAGATATGAGTGATTTGACCTGTGACCCGAGGTGTAATGGAAATGATATGGGCGTTCACTCGACCGTCCCGCGTCCACGGATGTTGATTGTAGATCTGGTAAAAATGGGCGATGACGCTGCCAGCACCCAGTAATAGCAGTAATGTGATGAAGTAACGTTTAAACATGATGGCTTACCTTAAAAAACATAAATGAATTGGCTAATAGCGCCGCAGAAGATAATTGTCAGGCTGATTTCGGCTAACACAGGATGACCGACGTAACGATAAAAACCTGTTTTGACGATGATTTTTGTCACCAATAGGGTAAAACCATAGGCGAGCGTGACGACAAGGAGGAGCGGCGGGAGATAAATCTCGCCAAACGCGAGTTCGTGGGGTACGGTGTACATAATGCACCTCTTAAATGTTTGTTGCTTAAGAGGATAAAGTGGCAAAAACAGAATCAATAATCACATATGTAGGATGCCACCCATCAAATACCCGATTAAGTCTGTCTTGTGCTGAGAAGAAGGGCACTTTTTTGGATTATTCCTTTACTCAAGGAAAAATCGCTCTTAAAGGAGAAGTCATTAAGTGTCGGTTTCGATGGGGTGTGGGGAACAAGCCAAGGATCATCGCCTGTGGCCTATGTAGGGTGCAATCCTTCAAATGCGATTGGTTTGACGTGAAAATTTTGATGATACTGAGCCCATCAACACGAAATGTAATCCAATCTCTCGTTAATGAAGGAAACTCGTTATGACAAAGCAATCAATCATCTTTACCTGTATCGCCTCTGCGCTTGCACTGTCAGCCAGTACTTTTGCAGTAGAAAACCAAGATTTCAGTTCAATGCAGATGAAAGGCATTGAGAAGGTCGAAGTTAAAGTCGATCTCGACGGCGCGGCTCAGCGTCTCTCACAGGCGGTGCAGTTCCCAACTATCTCTAACCAAGACCGCAGCGATTTTGATGAAAAAGCATTTAATGATTATCACGACTTTTTGGTTAAGTCGTACCCATTAGTGCACAAAACCTTAAAGCGTGAGCTGGTTGGCTCACCCCGTCCATTTAGCTTGATTTACACATGGGAAGGTAAAAATCCTGCATTAGCACCAGCAGTGTTTATGGCGCACCAAGATGTGGTTCCAGTGGCGGCAGAGTCGCGTGATCAATGGAAAGTTGACCCGTTCTCCGGTGCCATTAAAGATGGTTATATTTGGGGCCGCGGTTCATTAGACGACAAAAACCAAATCCAAGCGATTTTAGAAGCGGCAGAAATGAAGATCAAAGAAGGCTTCCAACCCGATCGCACTATCCTGTTTGTCTTCGGTCATGATGAAGAGGTGGGTGGCCCCGAAGGCGCTAAACATGCGGCGGATATTATTGAGCAACGTTATGACAAAATTGCCTTTGTGATTGACGAATCTGCACCGCTGATCCCCGGCGTATTCCCAGGTATTCGCGAAAACACCGCGCTGATTGGGATTGCCCAAAAGGGATATGTCAGTCTTGAGATTGCCATTAATGGTATGGGAGGGCACTCATCACAACCACCCGTAGAGTCGAATATTGTGGCACTGGCCAAAGCGGTTGAGAAGGTTGAGGCGGCGCAGTTCCCCTACAAGATACATGATGCAATTCGTTACCAGTATCGCTTTATGGGGCCTGAGTTACCCGAATCGCAGCAGCCCATGTATAAGGCCGTGGCTTATGGTAACAATGATAGTGTGAGTGAACTTGAGAAGAAGTTTATGGAAGTGATGTCGCAAAACCAAGTGACGCGCGCCATGCTGCATACCACGACTGCCGTGACCATGTTTAACGCGGGGATTAAAGATAACGTGTTGCCGCCAGCGGCAACGGCGGTTGTGAACTTTAGACCTATGCCTGGGGATACGCCTGAAGTGATTATCGAGCACGTGAAAAAAGCCATTAACGATGACCGTATCAGCATTCGTGATATTTCGGCCTCAACACCTGCAACCAATGTGGCGGATCCCAATGGTGGTGGTTATAAATTGCTTGAGAAGACTATCCGTCAAACCTGGGGTAACGATCTGATTGTGTCACCTTTCTTTGTGATTGGTGGTTCGGACTCTAAACACTTCCAAGCCCGTGATTTTGCGCCAGATGTGTACACTATTACCGCATTACAGTTGGAGAACGTTAAGGAGTTTGAAGGTTTCCATGGCGTGAACGAACGTATTCTTGTTGAAGAGTATGGCCGCTCAATTGGTTTCTTCTACCAACTGATGGATAACTTAACGAACCTATAAGACACAAGCTCACATCCAGACAGTGAGGTGGCTACAACAACGCAGCCACCCACTGTTTTTACTCGCTAAAGTACTTTCGTAAGATCCGCACAATCTCATCCTCTCGGAGATGAAACCGATGAAACACTTCATTTTATTGATGGCGCTCCTGACATCATCCTGGGTTAATGCCACAGAAATCCTCACGTGGGATGTGCTTAAGCCTAATCCTTCCCAGCAACAAGCTTTATCTGCGAGCGATAAAGCCTTGGTCAGCGAGATCCATTTGTATGAACTTGCACAGCAGTCTCGCCAGTTAAGCCAACTCGAGTACGATGGCTATATTCAGCGGATAGCACTGGCAGAAAAACGAGGCCTAGATGTTAAAGAAGCCGTAGCGCAAATGGTGCTCGGTGAGCAAGATGCGACCGCGGCGATCCCAGCGCTTGAAGTGAATGATATGCAGCTACGCGGTTATCTCATTCCACTCGAACATCAAGGCCTTATTGGCAATCAATTTGTGTTAGTGCCTTCAGCCGGTGCCTGCACCCATACACCGCCGCCACCCGCAAATCAAACGGTATTGGTTGAGATCCCTAAGGGCTATCAGTTACATGGCCTTTATACGCCAGTGTGGGTTAAGGGCAATATTCGGGCCGAGCCTATCAATACTTCGGTTGCGCTGTCCGATGGGTATCAGGCGTTGCAGGCTGGATATGTGATAGATGCAACGGCGATCCTTGATTATCACTAACACAGCTTAAAATGGGTGAGGGAGAGAGTGTTGAATCCCGTTCTTGCCTTATCAAATGTTTACTGGCGCGATTGTGCTGTTTATCGTCAAGACAATATCCACTGGGATAGAGCAGCGAATAACCCGAGCCATTTTTTGATGTGTACTCTCAGAGGTTAAAAGATTTTCGATGGAAGGCATTATTTCTATTCAGTCCAACTTAGTCTACGGACACGGGGGCAACAGCGCGGCGGTTTTTCCTGTTCAACGTATGGGGCTTGAGATCTGGCCAATCAATACTGCGCAATACTCTAACCATAGCCAATACCAGCAAGGTTGGACCGGGCGTTGTTATCCTGCAAGCGATATCAGAGAACTACTGCATGGGCTGGGCAATATTGAGCTACTGGCTCATTGCAAAGCCATTATCTCGGGCCATCAAGCGAGCGTGGCGCAATGCATCGCGGTCAAAGAAGCCGTGATGCAGGTAAAGTCCCAAAGTGCGGCGGCGCTTTATGTGTGCGATCCCTCACTAGATGAAAGTTATCAGAAAATGGATAGCGAACAAGCAGTTAGTCAGCACCTGTTAACTGAGCTTATGCCGATGGCCGACGTGATTGTTGCTAATCTTTCTGAGCTGGTGCAATTCACCCATTGTCAGATTGAGACTGTCGCGCAAGCGGTGAATGCCTGTAAACAAGCTTTAGCTTTAGGGCCTAAGATGGTGCTACTGAAAAACCTGAGATTTATCGATGACACGAGTTATAGCATGATGTTAGTGACGGCTAAAACTGCCTATCTAAGCCAGCGGCCCTTGCTTAGGTTTGAGGTGATACCTGCGGGGATCCGCGAATTGCTCACGGCGATCTTTACCGCTTGTTTAGTAAAACAGATGTCGCCCGCGGCGGCATTGCGACATACCAATAATGCCGTTTACGGCGTGCTGGAACTCACGCAGGATAATGGCAGTCTGGAGCTTGAAACCATCGGTGGCCAGTATGAGTTTGTTGAGCCAACCCATGATTTCGCGCTGAAAAAATTGCAATTTTCGTCTAACTCACAAAATTGAACTGATATCTAGTTGATTTCTCTGGTTTACCAATCTTTATCGGTGCTATCTTTATTTCACTGATGAGGGTGCAGGGAACACTATGAATTTTAGTCTTGAACAACTGCTGGCATTTGTCACTGTGTATGAACACTTATCCTTTAGTAAAGCGGCGGTAAAGCTCAACAAGCACAGAACTACGATAGGACAGGTGATCACTAATCTTGAAGATCAGCTCGCCGTGACCTTGTTCGAGCGTATTGGCCGCTCCGTTGAGCCGACGGAAGACGGCCATCTTCTGTATCATTACGCCAAGCAAGCGATTGAACAGGCCAGAGTGTTCGATAAAATTGCGCTCAGTTTGTCATACGGTGAACTTGAGCGAGTGGTGATTGCTTACCCAAGCTTTATTCCCCATCAAGCGCTCTATCTTATCCGTAAACAGTTAGTGCAGGATTTCCCAACATTGCGAGTCGAGTTTTTGGTACGTGACCGTGCGGCGATCAAGCATGGCATTGTGGATGGTTCGATTCACTTTGGCATAGTGAACATCCATGATAGTACGGCTATTCATAGCATGGATACGGCATTTCTTGGTCATGTGGAATTTCTGCCTTACGTACAAGAAGGCGGAAAGTTCGCCTCGATGGAACCTGCAATCGTCGGCGATCTGTTAAAAACCGAGCGCCAATTTATTTTAAAGTCGCTGGTGGATGAGGGCCTAGGGGATAAATTTGTATTGTCGGCGAATAACGAACAGGTTGACCAACTGGCGCTGATCATCAAGATGATCAAGGAAGGGCTCGGCTGGGCATGGCTACCCAAGGCGCTGTCAGAATCTCAGTTCGCGTTGGATGGTGTGGTGCCCGTCAACTCCGACATGTTGTTTGAAGGGCTTAAGTTACCCATCTCACTCTGGTGTCCACACTCAAAGAGCGTGAAAAATATCAAGGCTTCAATCATCAAAGCCATCGCCGATCACGTAAAAAAGTATCACTTAACCTAGTTCGTAACTAATAATGCACGCAGTTAATAGACGACTAAAGGGCTTACTTAGGGGCGGATCCTCAGTAAGCCCTTGCGTAGGCTGCGGTGTTATCTGTTCAACTGTTTAACTATTGTGTGCTGCTTAGGCGTTTACATCGCTCACGCCGTATGAATTCCTTTGCGAATAATGTTCAGCAACTTAGGGTTTGATGCGTGTTAGCTTATCCAGCCCAATAACTGCCACCAGAGGTAGTCCAGCGGCATCAGCACTAGTAAGGTGATCAGCGCTAAGGGTAAGGTGACTTTCAGCAGATGGGCGAGGGACTCCTGAGATAATTGCATCGCCAAAATCAGCGGCGGCGCTTGATAGGGGAAAATCACCGTCGAAAAGCCGATCACTTGGGTCATCAAAACTGCAGGGAGAGAAAACCCTGTCGCATTCGCCAAGTCGGCAGCCATCGGGGTTAATACCGTAGGCACACCAGGCACGGTTGCCACTAATCCGGTTAAGGTCGATATCAGTGATAAGGACATAAAGTTGAGGAAAGAGGCGCCTTGTGACAAGGGAAGGTATTGGCTGAATACTTGACCGAGTTCGCTGCCAAGCCCAGATTGATTGACTAAGACGCCTAGCCCGAGTGCAGCGGCAACAAAGATAACCGTTGAAAAATCAACTGACTGATTAAAACGCTTTGGTTCAATAATGCCCCATTTCGGCAGTAAGAGGATAATCGCGGTCGTTAGCCCCACCCATGCAGGATTGATCCCGTGCCATGAGTCAGTTATCCAAAATAACAGGGTGATGATGAGTAACACCCCGAGTTTAACTTGCTTGACCACGTCATACGCTTCGATATCCGTCGCTGCCGCCATCTGGGTTTTATCTATCTTGGCCGGAAACAAATACACCACGAGTGCCACTATGATGGCCGATTTGAGCAGACCCAAAATCGGAAAGTGCAGAAACAGATATTCTGCATAGCCAAAATGCACGTTAAACAGATTTTCACTCGCACCAGCCAAAATCATATTTGGAATATTGGCGGGCAGTACCGCAAGGCTTGGCATATTACAGGCGAGTGCTAGGGCGGTGGCTATGCCTATTCTACCATTGCTGCCACGGCTAAACCCGAGCTGCTCGGCCAAGGCCATGCCGATGGGCAGCATCACAACCGCGCGCCCCACGGAGGATGGCATCACAAATCCCAATAGCATCGCGCTGATGACCAATCCTGCAATCATGCGTGGATAACTCATGGTTAACGCGGGGGCGATAAGGGCGGCGAGGCGGCGACTTAATCCCGACTCTGAAATGGCGCTACCAATGACAAAGCCAGAGATAATTAACCACACCGCCGCCGAACCGAATCCCGAGAACAACGCACTGGGATCGATCAGCTTGAAAATGGTGGCCAGGGCAAAAAGATCAGCCCAGCCATAAAGGGCGGAATAAAACCCGTGCTCCAAAACAGCAGGGTGATGAGTACGACCGATGCGCTGTAGGAAAAAAGGGTGGGATGCTGCTTGAGTGGAAACATAGCCAACAAAACGGCGACGAGCATGGCGCTAAAGATCAACCATTTTTTAATACTTAACTTATCCATAGGGGATCACCTTAATATTGCGGGCATTGATATTGCGGCCTAAGATAGCCCAGTTGATATGGCGTTTTAAGGTGGCAACGTGTCAGATGTTATTTCCAAAGCGACAATGTTGGCGCCCAGCCAATTTGCGTTCACGTTAGACGCAAATCGTCCCGTATTGAGTAATGCGCGCAATCTCGAGGCCGAAATGGGCGTTGAACCCCATTCTCACCCTCGGGGGCAGTTACTTTGGGCGGCAAAAGGGATTTTACGGGTACAGAGCGACAATGCGGTTTGGGTGGTGCCATCGACCCATGCCGTGTGGCTCCCCAGTGGTTGCCGGCATCAAATTAACTGTGAAACCCATGCCCATCTTCGCAACTTGTATATTGATCCCAGTTATCGCGTAAGAGTGCAGGACACGCAGGTGGTGATGGTTACCATGACGCCGCTAATGCGGGAAATGGTGCTGAAGCTATGTCAAAGCACCTCGATGGAACCCGCAAAGTATTTCCGCTTGGGTTTAAGTGCCATTGACGAGCTAGATACACTCGACAGTGTGAATACCTATTTGAATGCGGGCTCGGATCCGCGTCTTGGCCGAGTGATCCAACTGTTGATCAAAAAACCGCAGGCGGAATATACCTTGGCCGAATTAGCCCAAGGCGCGGGGGCGAGTATCAGAACCATAGAACGACTCTTTAAAGCCGAAACCGGACAGACCTATAGACAATGGCGCCAAAGGTACCGATTACTCAACTCCCTTGAGCGGTTAACCCAAGGGGAGAGCACGACGGGCGTGGCCCATAGTCTGGGGTATTTGAGTGTCAGTAGCTTTAGCGCAGCATTTAAAGCCCTATTTGGTTGCACGCCTCAGGAATACGCCCAAAAAGCGTGCAAGCCACAGCCCTAAGCCACGGGCCTACAGCAGTCTAGTGATGAGTTGGACTCTTTGTGGCTCAAGCTCATTCAAACCTTGTTGATAGCGGTCTAATGGTGGAATGCTCGAGCAGAGGACAAATTTACCTAGCGGGTTATACATAAACTGGCCGACGACAGCGATAGACAAATGGGCGGGGCAATCTTGCAGAGGTGTTGTACCATCTAAAATTGCCGCGTAGCGATTCGCTGTGTCTTGAGGTTGCATTAACGGCGTCAGTAACCATTGCGTCACTGTTGTGCTGATATCTTCATCATCAATTGTCTGTAATGCTTTGGTCATGCCTGTAAAGTAATACCATTCTCCCGCTTTCGTGCTATCAAACGACATCACCGCTGACGGAATAGGCATTTGCCAGCTAACGGGAATAGCGCTGTTGAGTTGAGCGTGTGGTAATTGCTTCAAGACTAATTCGCCAAATTTCATATTTGTTGTGATGCCGTTTTGACTAACGGTTTTTATTAGCAGCACATGGGTGTTGGCGGCTACGCGTTGCCAAAACAACATATCTTGATTAATCACATCGGCAATCTGCTGCGCAGACATGGTTTGAGCGTGAGCCAGTAAATCGATGAAGTAGAGTTTTTGTGCCGTGAGCAGATGTGAAAGTGACGGAGAAGACAAAAAGACATTAAATTGGCTGCCTTCTTGCCAAGTATCTAACTGAATTAATGTTTTATAACGCGCGATTAATTCGGCGTTTGTTACGAGGAGTTCGTCAAAAGGCGTTTGTTCTGTCAGTACAGGGAGACAACTGGACAAAAAGTCATCACGATTAATGCACTCGTTGAATGGTGTTTGCGGTTTATCTATACGCGTTGTGTTTAGCGTTGGGGAACGCTCCAAAATGCCAAGCTGTTGTATGGTTTTGAGTCGAGAAATCCCGGCATCCATCGGTGAGGTACCACTATTCACATCAAAGCCCAGCGCATAGAGATAGGCATTCTGAGCTTGGTTATTCGCTAATGCCTTATCACTCTTTTGAATTTCGTCTAGGTAGGCTTTAGCCTGCTCTGAAGCTGGGCTATCTTTCATGTTGATGGCGACAAGGATCAGATAAAGACTCACTGGCACCAAGAATAGCGTGAGCAAAATCCATTTGATTGCGGTTTTTAAATGTTTCATCAAAACTCCACTTTTCGATAAATTAACAAAATCGCAAATAGATTAACATTTGAGCCAGCTTCTGTAAGTCAATTTTTTATTTAAACAACTGCAATAAAAACAAGTATTCACGTAAAAATCAGAGAATACCTTTACTGTGCATAAATGGATGATGTGGGCGAATTGAAGGAATTAATTCGGTGCTGAATGATATGCCACTTGTGATCATAAAGCCCGCAAAACTGAGGTTTTGCGGGCTTTATTCATTGGTATCAGCCTTAAAAACTATTTCAACGCTTCTGGGACGATAGGGTAGTTATCCCAGACTCGACCATCGCTCATTGAACGCACCAGCTTGATATATTCAGCGTGGGTCCAGGCGAGCGGGGTGGCGGAGTTAGTGCCTTGGCCGAGTTGATATTGGTAACGTGTGGCGTTACCCACACCGTCCCACGCTTGTTCGGGGAGCATTAGACCCGCGTTGGCGAAGGTTTCCATCCCTTGCACATAGGTATTGATAAGCTGCTGTTTGGTTTGCTGCGCGTGAGCACCGCTTAGCTCTCCTTCGCGCTGGCGAGGGCCAATTCAAAATGGCCACGCTCACCGGTGAAGAAGGGCCAGACGCGGCCGCGTTGGTTGTCGCTATTACTGCCTGATTCGGCGTAGTTTGCACCAGTGAGGGTATCTTCACCGTAGCCATCGTTACCGTATCGTCTAAACCCAGGAACACTGCTGCCATCTTTTGCAGTAAAGTTGTATTTGAGGCGTAAATTGTCCTCAAGCTCAGTATTATCCACCAGCGTTAGGCTTTGATTAATCAGCTTATCGGTGGCGCCACGCACGCCGTAGCGCACCAACTCTAAAAAGCCGCCATCGAGGATCTGACGTTGATCTAATCCCGCACGACCATTATTGGCGGCGAGTTGCTCGGCGGTGTTTGGCTCACCGTTGGGGCTTAATCGCAGATAATAAGGCGCTTTAATGCCTTGGCTATCGGTAAGCAAACCTTGAGTCGTCACTAAGTGTTTTTCAAGTTGTTGATTAAGCATTTTGGCGGTTGCGAGATAACGCTGACTGGCATCGCTATCGTTTACTGCCTTGGCAATATCACTCGCGGCCACTAAGCCTGCGATCACTGCGGCCGTGGTGGAAGGCGAATAACCAGCTTGTTCTTCCCAACGTTCTTGCTGGGTTTTCGGTGGCGTAATTTGCGTGTGATTCCAGTCAAGATTCACCTCACCGCCGCTAACTAAAAAGTCCGCCGCGGCTTTTAGCATCTCTTGATACCAATGGCTCAGTTCCGCTTGACTCAGCACGCCTGCCTGCCAGAGTTTCCAGCCGAGCATGATCGGCATCGCCGTTTGGTCGAGCTGTACGCCCACCCATTCGATTTGGCCATCCACATGAGTCTTTTGTAAAAACCAACCGGGCGTGCCGCTATAGCCTGGAGTTTTGTCACTCACTTGCACCTTTTTAAGGTACTCAAAGGCGACTTTAGGCGTTTGCGTATCGCCCATGGCGAGAAATGCCATGGCGCACTGGTAAAAGTCACGGGGCCAAACGGCTTTGTAACCCGTGCTGGGTGTGACAGCAGGGACAGTATCGCCCCAAGGATTAGAAAGCGACGCGATAAGGGCGCCCGCGTAGGTTTTATCTTCCTGCGCCTTAAGTACCATGGCACTGGTATACAGCAGCTTGCCATTATCTGTGGTGCTTTGCGCCATATCAGGCATCGCGGGTAGCGATTGTAAATAACTGTGCCAACCGGCGTTGTATTGGCTCAGCACAGCGTCATACCCCGCCGTTAAGCTGGCGTTGGCATTGGCTAAACTGCTGGCTTCATCATGGCCAAAACCAATCGCCAAATTCACATTAAGAGGTTGATTCGCTTGGAGTGCAGGATAACTGGCGGTAAAAGCAATGTTGCCTTGAGTAGGCTTTTCGGCGCTGCTGGTGGCCTGATACAGGGTATCGAGCTTGCCGTTATCGGCTAAATCGGTCAAACCGTCGGATACACCGACAAAGCCCGTAGTCGCCTGCGTAAAATCGATATCCGATTTCACTGTCATTACGCTGCTGTGTGGGTCAGCGGTGCGAGCGATAAGGGCTTGATGATCGATTCTGCCAATATCATTCGCGCCCGCATTATCGATATGGGGGTTAACGTATAAATGCGGTGTGATGCCTGCTTCAAAGGCGGTAAACGTCACGCGCATCATCAGCGTATCGCGGTCGGGATCGGTAAAGATATGTTTTTCTATCTGATACTTACCTTCAACATCGCGATTGATAATCTTATAGGCCAAGGATTGTGGGCGGCCATTGGCATCGGTATCTAAGTATTCAATGCTACTGATAGTGTTGTCTTTTTCGGTATCGACAAAGCCATTGCCTGTGATCACAAATTGCAACTCTTTGAGCTGAGCGTTGTGAATAAGGCCGTACATGGTCTCGGTTAAAATCCCCTGTGCGACGGAGAACCACACTCGGCTAATGGGATTTTGGATGCTGTCTTGGTATTGCCCCTGAGTATAAGGCTCATAGGAGGTGCCGATACCGGTTTTGCCGGAAAACGCCCAAGTTGGGGCTTTGCCGGGGGCGCCGGGGGCTATTTGTGCGTCGGTGGCTTTGGTGACGGTTGGTGTTGATGTATCTGCATTGGGGGCCGAGGGTGAGTAGCCCGTTAAACTGGCAACGCCGATAAGGCTTGCGGCAATTGCGAGCGCAATCGGCTTACGGCTTAAGTTACAGCGGTCTGAAAAGCTGCGAGCTTGCTGCGAAGGTACTGTTGTCGATGCCATATTTATCAAAATCTCCCCAATCTATAGATGGTGCTAATTGCGATTTATTCTTGTTGTAAGCTATGTGGCCATGCGTCTTGGCGTTTAGTTGCTAAAACGCCAAGGGGGCCGAGTTGTAGGATCTGCGATTTACGCTTGAGAGTGCTGAGTATTCGGTTGCTCAACAAAGAGCACGGCAATCCCAGCGCAGAGCATCAGGACGCCGCCAGTGATCAGGGCATAGATGGGCTGACCATCAAATAATCCATTAAGAATTAAGCCTAAAACACTGGCTGCGAGCAGCTGTGGGATCACGATAAAGAAGTTAAAAATCCCCATATACACGCCCATCTTTTTCGGCGGCAAGGCGCCAGATAACATGGCGTAGGGCACGGAGAGAATCGAGGCCCAGGCGATACCTACGCCAATCATGGGTAGCCATAACAGACTGGGATCTTTGATAAAATAGAAACTGATCAACCCAAACCCGCCGCAGAACATATTAAAGGTGTGAGTCAGTTTGATGCCGATGCGTTTAGCAAGCAGTGGGATAAACAGGGCCGCAATGGCCGAAAATCCATTGTAGGAGGCGAACAGTACGCCCACCCAATCGGCACCATCGTTATAGGCCTTAGACAACACATCGCTGCTGCCAAAATGGTAGGACGTCACCGCTGAGGTGGTGTAAATCCACATCGCAAAGAGCGCGAACCAAGAGAAAAACTGCACTATGGCTAACTGATGCATGGCCTTAGGCATATGGAATAAATCATCGACCACATTAAAGACAATGCCCAGTTGCGCGCGCTGTGAGGGCGCTGATTTGCCTAAACGGAGGGCGCAGTATAGTTGCAATGGGCCAAAGGCAAAAATCCCTAAGGTTAAAATATACAGCTGCTTATCTAAATCCTGTGTCCACACCGCAAGCGTCAGTAGTGCGCCTACGGCCATCCAAACGATAGCGGCAAATTGATAATTCTTGTGGGTGCGTGTGCGATGTTGTTGCTCATCTATGCCTGCGTCAGCATTGCCATGGAAGGCGGCAAGTTCATCGGGGGAATATTCTTTGGTGGACACAACAGTCCAAGCCACGCTAAGAAACAGCACGGCGCCCCCAAAATAGAAGGCATAACGCACCGAGTCGGCTATTTCGCCCGCGGGCGCGGTATTGGCGACAGCAAAGAAGTTACTGAGAATATAGGGCAGGGCCGAGGCCACAACCGCGCCGATGCCGATAAAAAAGCTTTGCATAGCATAGCCTTGGGTGCGCTGCTTGGGAGGTAAATTATCCCCCACAAAGGCACGGAAGGGTTCCATGGCGATATTGATTGAGGCATCCATAATCCACAGCATGCCCGCGGCAATCCACAACGTAGGGGAATGCGGCATCACAAAAATGGCGAGAGTCGTACAAATGGCGCCGATTAAAAAATACGGCCGGCGGCGACCTAAGCGCCCCCAAGTGTTATCGCTCAGATAACCAATAATAGGTTGAACCAGCAGACCGGTTAACGGTGCGGCAATCCACAGGATAGGAATATCATCGATAGAGGCGCCAAGGGTTTGGAAAATTCGGCTGACGTTGGCATTTTGCAGCGCAAAACCGAATTGGATCCCCAAAAAGCCGAAGCACATATTGAAGATTTGCCAGAAATTCAGCTCGGGTTGCACCCTATGCACGGCGCGCTGCGCCACCTTGGGCGAGAAATTCTCTAATGGGGTAACCGTTTGTTGATCCGCGGACATGCAACTTCCCTTCAGTAGCGGGCAGCGGGGCTGCCTTGAGTCATTTATCGTTATAATGTGTGGCCTATTCAATGGCCTTTGCTCAGTTTTACGCGTGTTGTGCTAGCTTCCCAAACGTGCATCAGCGCTTGGCCGTGTGGGTGAAAAAATGGCGAATATACCTCTCCCTCAGAAGCATATTCGCCAATAAATTCATTTTCATACTCAATGATGCAAATGCTCAATAGCAGAAAAGAACCTAAGCCTGACAGCTATCCTCAAAGGCAACCACCAGAAACGACCTCACAGTGTTCAACCCCACAAGCAGAGGGTGAAACTAGCGAATTTATAGTAGCCGCAGCGCTGATTGACGCACAACCGCTTACATACGTATTCATCATTCCTTGATAACCCTATCGAAACAGCCCTGTAACTAATAGTGTGTGGATTTTACGTGAGGCGTGGATGGGTTTAAACCCTCGATTTATCCAGTTCTCACATCGGTGGGGGAGTTCAGAACCTTGCTCCATGGATCACTCGCGCTGTGATGGGGGCTATGCATTCAATCCACTCAGATCAGTGGGTAAGTACATGGATCATCTTTCAGTTTAATCAACAGACTCATCTTTATAGGCTATTGATAGCGAACGCATAATGCATCACTATGTCGCCAGACTTTACTGACTATTGGCGACTTGCCGCCATTGACGTGTGTGGCAAGAGCAATCGAGTATTCATTCTGGCTTGTTATTACGCCTTTAAGGAACGCTATGTTTGTTATTACCTTAACCTACAAAAAACCGCTGGCCGATGTGGAACTTCATTTGGCGGCCCATATTGCCTATCTCGATGAATATTATGCCAAGGGTACCTTTATCGCCTCTGGCCGTAAGGTACCCCGCACGGGCGGAGTGATCCTTGCCAAAGCGGATAATCGCGCCGAGCTTGAAGCCATTGTCAAACTCGACCCCTTCTATATCGAAGAGGTGGCCGAATTTGAGGTGGTGGAGTTTGTCCCCACTCGAGCCGCTGCTGGTTTAGAGCCGTTGATTGAAGTGATTTAATGGCCTTTAAGTCAGTCATAGAGGCTGATATCGGCAGGCTAGATTTCGTCGCTTTAGCGAGAGGTGCCAAATGCTGAGATTTGGTAATTTCATCCCGCTTAACTAGCACAGCGGGACGCAATAAGTAGGATTTGATGGATAAAATTGGCAATGAATTACAACAGGCAAAGGTTTTTAAGACCTTTTCTGACTCTGGCGAAGGTGCGCATTTTTACCATGCGAATGGGTTTCCATTGGGTGTTTATGCGCCCTTATTAGCAAAGTTGCAGCAAGCATTCAGCCTGAGTGCACTCGAGTTAAGACCGACATGGCCCGATGTTGGTTTGCCGCCTAAGCGCCGAGATTGGCAGCTATATGCCGATGATTTGATCTCGCATATTGAACAACATTGCAGTGAGCCAATTGTGGGAATAGGCCATTCGATGGGAGCAACCAGTACTATTCTTGCCGCCAGCAAAAGACCCGATTTGTTTAAGGCATTGGTCCTTATTGAACCCGCAATGGTATCGCGCTCTATCGCTTGGTTTGCCAAACTGATGCCTAAATCACTAATGAATTTTACTGCGCCCGCAAAAAACACCTTAAAGAAGCGCGATATGTGGGAAAGCCGTGAGCATTTTCTTGAATATTGCAAAATGAGTAAGCTATACAAACGCTTTGATGATGAGGCGTTTGCCGCCTTAGCCCAATTCGGGGTTTATCAAAACACTGATGGACAGTTCACGTTGAAGTTTCCTAAACAGTGGGAAGCGCATAATTACACTCAACCGCCGAATGTATTATCGATATTGCAACAGCTAAAGCTTCCCTGCGTCGCCATCCGAGGGAAACCGTCAGTTTTCTTTTCTGAAGCGACTTGGCAGCGCTGGCAACAGCTAGCGCCAGACACAGTGTTTTTAGAAGATCAGCGATATGGACATCTGCTGCCATTAGAAGATCCCTCTGCCTGCTTAAGCCTTATCCAAAGTGGACTCGCTGAATTGCATCGAAACGGAAGGTATAAATTAGTCTGAGCATGCATTTAACGGTAACGACTAAAGCTAAAAGGCGGGTTAACAATCGCGGCGAGCCAAGATGCTAAAGGCTATTTTTTGCACAGGCAGGGTGAATTTATCCGATATTCTGCGGCCTAGTTTGGTATTATGCCGTTTTGCCCTCGAAACCTTACGCAGGTTTCCGCTGTATGAGTCCCACTTTTTATGTCTATTCAAACGCTGTTATCGACGGCTCTGGCCAAGCGCCATGATTTTTTACTGCAAGCAGAACAAGACCATACCGATTGTTTTCGGGTATTCCATGGCACAGTCGAAGGTGTCAGTGGCTTGAATGTCGATCGCTACGGCGATAATTGGTTAGTGCAGAGTTTTCACCAAACCTTAACCGCTGCGGAATTAGCTGAAATTGTGGAAGTGCTCACCCAAGAAGTGGCTCTGCCTGTGGTGTATAACGATCGCTCCGCTGGTCATTCCCGCGTGCTCAATGCATTAAGCCCTGAGCTGGATGATATTGCCTGTGCGGAGTTGGTGATGCAGGAAAATGGGATCAAATTCACCACTAAGCTGCGCCACGAAGGACAGGATCCGCTGCTATTTCTTGATATGCGTATTGGTCGTGAATATGTGCGGGCACACAGCCAAGATAAAACCGTGCTGAATTTGTTTTCTTATACCTGTGGTATTGGAACCGCAGCTGCGATGGGCGGTGCAGAACGGGTTGTGAATGTTGACTTTTCCTCCTTTGCACTCGCCGCTGGGCGAACCAATGCCGAGTTAAACCAAGTGTCAGAGGTATGTGAATTTGTGCAGAGCGATGCGTTTCCGGCCCTGCGCCAATTAGCAGGTTTAAATGTGGGCGGACGTCGCAATCAAAAATTGCCGAGTTACCCTAAATTGCCGCAAACCCAGTTTGATCTGGTGTTCCTCGATCCTCCTCGTTATGCCAAAAGTGCCTTCGGAATTGTCGATTTAGTTAATGATTACCAAGGGTTATTTAAACCCGCCTTATTATCAACTAGGGCCGGTGGCACAATCGTGTGTTGCAATAATGTCGCCAAAGTAGACCGACAAGATTGGTTTGACAGCCTAGTACGCTGCGTTGAAAAACAAGGCCGAGGTGTGACTGAGCACACTTGGCTCGATCCCCATGAGGATTTCCCGTCATTCGATGATAATCATCCAC
This sequence comes from Shewanella seohaensis, assembly GCF_025449215.1. NCBI lineage: Bacteria > Pseudomonadati > Pseudomonadota > Gammaproteobacteria > Alteromonadales > Shewanellaceae > Shewanella > Shewanella seohaensis. Next base: position 3,043,409 of record NZ_CP104900.1, on the reverse strand, counting down.
TTAAAATTGTCGCGTTGACCTTAAACTAACGACACAGTGATATCAACAAGCAGGGCACCCGATTCGGTGCCCTGTTTATTTGTCGATTTATCTGCCACTAGATGGGTTGTAAATGGAAGGCGATCGCGATGCGGTTCCAACCATTAATGGCAATGATGAGGCTGGTGAGATCCACAATCTCCTTCTCAGAATAATGCTCGGCGAGCGCAGCATATTCACTGTCGTACACCGGCGATTGGGCGACGCGGGTTAAGGTTTCGGTCCAGCGCAGCGCCGCTTGCTCCCGTGGAGCAAAGAGATCATCGACTTCGTGCCAAGCGGCCAGTAAATCTAAACGTCGCTGGGTTTCACCGTCACTTCTGGCTTCCTCGGCGTGCATTCGCTGACAAAACGCGCAGCCATTGAGCTGCGATGCCCTAAGCTTAACTAAATGTACCAATAATGGTGAAAACGCCGAGTCAGCCGCCGCTTTATCTAGGCTAATGAGTGCTTTGGCGAGTTCGGGTTGGAGTTGGTAAATCTGTTGGCGTGCAATTCGTTCAGACATAAAGCCTCCTGTAAGTTGAGGCTTCAATCTAAGGGCTTAATCGGGCGTTTTATTGGAGATTTGCGACATCTTGCGTTTTTTATATTGCCCCGGTGTTTGCTGCATTACCCGCAAAAAATGCTGGTGTAGGTGGGCTTGATCGTAAAATCCACAATCGAAGGCCACCTGCGCTAGGCTAAGGGATGGCGATTGGCTCAATAAGTTGCGGGCGATTTTGACTCGATTCAGCTGCAATAATTGCGCGGGTGATAAACCCGTTTCCTGCTTAAATTTACGTTCAAATTGGCGCCGACTCATGGGGAGTTGCTCGTAAAACGTGTCTAAATTGGCTTGGGTGTGGATGAGTCGAGGCAAGGTTGCGGGGACTAGACTCATTCGCGTCGATAAGCTTAAGTCTAATTGCTTCGCTCGTTGCAATAGCCAGTGTTCCACGAGGGCGATACGCTCGCAGGGCTGTGGTGTGTCGACGAGTTGGTATAAGAGCGCCGTTAAACCCACGATGGGCCACTGGGTCACATCGATAACGTTTGCTGTCGTATTGGCGCGAATAGCGGCAAGCTCAACACCCAATAAATGGAATGCGCCACCGGGCTGAAAACGCACCGTAATTTGCTCGGTACCCGGTGCGAAGCTGTGATAATGACGCTGCTGCCCCGAGTAAAAATACGCTAAAGGCGTATCGCCAGTGCCGGGTGATGGTAAATAGAAATGCAGGCTTGTGCCGCCGTCAGGATAGAAGCATTGTTCGATTGGCTGTGGTAAATCCGCTGCGACATGCAAATGAAAATAACGCTGCACCCAAGGGCGCAGTGGGGCAATGGCTTGAAAATGATTAAAGCCTAAGTGGGCAAATTGGGTCTCGAAACGCTTAAAACTGCGCATTTCGAGTTCATTAGCCGTGTATCGCAAGGTCGTCACCATTAAGCATTGGGGGAGTTTAGCTTAAGCTAACTTAATGCAATTTGCATCCGTGTCGCGTGTGACTCAGTAGTGGAGGGCAATGGTACAGCTCACATGCAATCCGCCAACGGTTGTTAGGCGCTGTAACGCAAACTAAGTGACTAAAATAAAGGAACTTAAACAAAGTAGCTTAAACAAGTAACTTTAGTAAGTAACGAAGTGGCTCAATAATAAAAATAGTCACCAAGAAGGGCTTCTCGGTGACTATTGCTCGGGTTTTTTAAGCGTTCATGTTAGTGCTTGTCGTTACAGCGCTTTAAAACGGATCGCTGTGCCGCCACTGTTGGCTAGCTGTAATGTCAGGCTATCCTTGGCGCTAACCTCTTTGGTTTCAATTACATAATCATAGGGATTGGTTTTCCAATCGGCTTTTGCACCATCGCGATAAATCTGGGCTTGATAGCGTTTATTTGGGTCGAGGAAATCCAGTTTGACCTTAACCTGACGGGCATTTTCATCAGTCAGCGCGCCTAAGTACCAATCCTGTTGATCCTTGGCCTGACGGGCAAACACCACATAATCACCCACTTCGCCAGCCAGTGCGATACTTTGATACCAGTCTGTTGGTACATTGCGGATAAACTGGAAAGCATCTAGATGTTTTTGGTAATTGCGCGGCAAGTCGGCGGCCATTTGGATTGGGCTATAGAGCACCACATACAGGGCGAGCTGCTTCATCAAAGTGGTTTGCACACGGTTTTCGGTATCTAAACCCTTAGGCGCTAAGTCAAAAATCCCTGGGGTAAAGTCCATTGGCCCTGCCAGCATGCGGGTAAAGGGCAGCATGGCAGTGTGTTCTGGGTTATTTGGTGGGCTGCCCCAGGCATTGTATTCCTGTCCGCGTGCGCCTTCGCGGGCAAGCCAGTTCGGATAGGTGCGGCGAAGTCCGGTATCTTTAATTGGCTCATGGCTGTTGATGCTGATATGGTGCTTTGCGGCTTCGGTGACACTGTGCAGATATTCACCGACCATAAACTGTCCATCGTGCCATTCGTGACGGGTGATGCCATTTTCATCGATGCGTTTGATTTGTCCGCCGTCAGCCACATAACCGGTTTTGACTTGGGTCACGCCATGTTTTTCATACAGGGCGAAGGCATCATCCATTTGATTACGGTAATGGGTCACTGAGCCTGCGGTCTCATGGTGACCAATCAGGCGCACGCCTTTTTCGCGCCGTAGGCGGTAATGGCGGGTAAATCGAAATCATCATAGGCCTTGGTAAAACTGAATTGGTCGCCATTATGGAACCAATCGCCATCCCAACCTTGGTTCCAGCCTTCGACCAAGACGCCATCAAACTGGTACTTGGCGGCGAAATCCATATAGCGCTCTGTTTCGCTGGTGGTTGCGCCGTGTGTTGGGCCCGAGCCCCAAGTGTTTTCATTGAGGTGCATCCCCCACCAAATGCCGACATATTTGCCCGGTTTAACCCAAGAGACATCCCCCAGTTTATTGGGTTCATTCAGGTTGAGTATAAGGTGAGAATTAAGCAGTCCCGTGGCCTTGTCGGCGATTTGAATCGTGCGCCATGGGGTATAAAAGCCCGCTTGGGTTTTAACCCGAATACCATCTGACCAAGGAGTAAGATCGGCCTTGAGCTTGCCATCACGCTGCTGATCTAGGGTCATCGAGGCAAAATCTACTAACGCCGCCTCGTGAATGCTTAAATGGGTGCCATCGACCAGTTTAAAGGTAAAAGGGGTGTGGGCTCGGTCGACCTGATTGAGCGCGCTGGTGCGATACAGATATTCGTAGCGGTTCCATCCCCGAGAAGGGATCCACCAAGCGGTGGCCTTATCACTTTGGCCAATATTAAATTCGGTGAGCTCATCGGTAATGGCAAGTGGCGTATTGGTCGGCAGTGCGTTTTGGGGCGCTAAGTGATAACGAAAGCCGATGCCATCGTCAAAGGCTTTAAACTCGAGGTTTAAGTCGATTTTACCGTCGGTTAATACCACGCTCAGTTGATTGTGTTGATCCTTTATCCACTCTTGTTCACCCCAAGGTTGCTGCCATTTTTCATCGGCGCTGGCGGTGTGGCTCGATTTAATGCGTAGACCTTGGCCTAATTCGCCCAATGAGGCAAAGACTAACCCTAAGCGGCTCGGTTCGATAATCGATTTGCCATGAAAATGGACTTGGTATTCGGGACGGCCCGTATCATCACTCAGACTCAAGACGATTTGCTTATCGGGGGAGCTCAGGTTGAGGGTCTGTGCTGTGGCACTGGTGCTGAGCAGGCTGCCAATGCTGAGTGCGAGCAAGCTAGGCGTGAATAGGCTGGCGGTCCAAGGGCGGCGATTTGGCGTTGGCGAGTTGATGTGGCGTGCGTGGGTAAGAGGATTGCTGAACATTCCCTGATCCTTGTTTTTATAGTGTATATGGGTCAATGCATACTAGTGGCGATGGCTTTTTGCTCGCAATGCTTTGCATACGTATTCACCATAGCGAGCGGGTTGGCGGCAGGCCGAACGCAAGGCGTAAAGAGATGGGTTTTAACTGCTGACTCGGGTAGAATGCGCGACTTTCTTGGCTTTCTTATTGTGCTTAAGGGCTTAAGGGGCTTAAGACTTAAGCCGATATGGGCAGCGATATCAACGCGTTGGGGAGTGAGTGGTGAAAATCAGTCAGCGATTACAGCAGATCAATCGAATGGTGGGGCCTGGATACGATCATATCTGGGACTGCTGCTGCGATCATGGTTTACTCGGCATGTTGTTACTGCAAAGAAATGCCGCACCTAAGGTACATTTTGTCGATTGTGTCGCGCCCTTGATGCAGCAACTCAGCCATGAGTTAGCAAGGTTTTTCCCTATGCTGCCTATCTCAAACCCTCAAAATGCAACTGAGCAAACCGCAACTGAGCAAACCACCCATGCCCAAAGTGAATGGCAAGTGCATTGCCTCGATGTGGCGGCCTTGCCACTGGCGCAATACGGCAAGCAAGCCAAGCACTTAGTGATTATTGCGGGTGTCGGTGGTGAGTTATTGGTTGAATTGGTTCGCAGCATTGTGGCGAATCAGCAAAGTCAAAGTAATGCTCACAGTGGAAATGATTCGAGCAATCATGACCTTAGTCAAGGCGCCTGCCAGCTCGAATTTATTTTGTGTCCCGTGCATCATAATTACCATGTGCGCAGCGCGTTGGCGGAATTGGGCTTATCCCTTAAAGAGGAATATTTACTCGAAGAAAACCAACGTTTCTACGAGATACTGCATTTAACGCAGGCAAATGCTAGATCAAAGACGAATGCCAGCTCAAAAACAACTGAAGCTGTGCCCTTAAGTGCGACGGGCTCAATCATGTGGCAAGGGTTAGATGCAGATAAAACCCGTCAGGCCAAGCGTTATCTTGACCAAACCATCGGCCATTATCAGCGTATTCCTGAGCATCGCATGCCCAACAAACCCCAAATTGTGGCGGCCTATCAGCACATTTTGCAGCAACTGAATTGTTAACCTCATAGGCCAACATGCGCCCATTGAGCGCTACATCTTGGCGTTAAAACGGTTTTGCTCTGTAAATCCACCGAGTTGGTTTATGCTAATAGGCCATTAATCTTGAGTTTTATTATGCGTTTATTGAAGTCCACCCAAGCTGCCAATCTCAATCTTAAACAGGCGAAGATTTTTTATCGCCAAGCCGCCCGTGCCATAGTGTTGTCGGGGAAGATATTTTGCTGCTCTATACCCAGAAATATCGCGATTATGGTTTGCCTGGCGGTGGGGTGGATAAGGGCGAGAGTATCGAAGTTGGACTTATCCGCGAATTGCAGGAAGAAACCGGCGCCATTGCCGCCAGAGTGTTAGCGCCCTTTGGCCGTTATGAGGAATATCGTTCCTGGTTTCGTGAGGGGGCAAACGTGATGCATATGGACTCTTACTGCTATCTTTGCGAAATCGATATGAGCCTTGGCGAACGCGGCTTGGGTGAGCCAAGACTCGAAGCCCATGAGATAAAAAATGGGATGCGCCCAGAGTGGATCAATATCCATCAGGCTATTGCCCATAATGAAGCGATCCTACGGACGTTTGCCAATAAAGGGCAATCCATCGACAGGGAAACCTTTCTGCTTAAACGAATCGTTGAAGAGTTGCTGTAGAAAGCCATGCTTGATGGTCAAATTGGCTCAACGCGCAGACATAAAAAAGCCATCCTAAGGATGGCTTGTGAGGAAAGGCAGTCTTAGCGGTTAGATCACGGTTAAATAAATACAAAAAAAATGGCTCATCGCGCCCGCCAATACAAATAAATGCCAAATCGCGTGATTGTACGGAATGCGTTTACCGACATAGAAGATCACCCCTAAGGTGTAAAACAACCCGCCCAATAGCAGAAGCTTAAATCCTAGCGGTGACATCGCCGCCGTCAAATCGCCCATCACAGTCACACACAGCCAACCCATCACTAAATAGAGCACTAGGCTCATTTTTTTAAAGCGATGAATAAACAAGGTCTTAAATAAAATCCCACCAATAGCCAAAGACCAAATCGCCGTGAGGATAATGGTGGAAAGCTGTCCTTGCAGGCTGATTAACATCAGCGGGGTATAGGTGCCTGCAATTAAGCAGTAAATGGCACAATGATCGGCAATCTTGAGTTTATGTTTCCAGCCCACATGCGTCACGCTGTGATACAGGGTAGAACTTAAAAACAACAGGATGAGGCTTGCACCATAAATAATAACACCTGTGAGCTGAATATTGGTGAGATGGTCGGCGCCTTTGAGGATCATAAACACTAAGCCTACTATACCCGCGATCACCCCTAGGCCATGGCTTATGCTATTGGCTATCTCTTCACTAAGGCTATACCCACTGATATTCAAGGGTTTTTCATGACTCATTTGCGGCTCTATCAAACTCTGGCTTGGCATGCTGTTGATCCACTCGATGGTGATAATGATTGAGTCTATCAGTTGGTAAATTGGAAAGCCATAATTAGCTTACACGTGTAAGCTAATTTATTTTAGGGTTAACATTATCAACTGAGACTTAGGCGAGCTCTTATCTAGTTGTACAACATTATGGTGCCTATTTACGACCGATTAATGTCAACGCCCTGGAACTTTGTGCGGTGCGCTTTCTCTAATCCCCCGTAGTAATCATGGATTTGTTAAGTACTTTGTCCATAAAGTACTAAGGGATGGATTTTGCCTGTTCGTTCGACTATTACCCCAGAAGATGATCTCAGTTTTGTTGCGCACCGCCGCGTGACAAACGACGAGATCGTAGCATTCTCCGCGATGCCATTTTGTGCTACGGCTTTTAGCGCCCATGCAGAGCCTTTGGGCAGTGCAATAAACCTCAATTTGAGTGAGGCTAACCAAAGAGAGAGCGATAGCGCATTCCAACCCAATTTAGGCTTAAGTTGGCGAGAGTGGTCGCATTATTTCAATCTTAAGTTATTGCTTTGGGTCATCTTGGGCCATGGTTTACTGCTGTTGTTGCTAATTTTTTTATGGCGAACCCAGTCGGAGCAGTTAGGGCTGTCGTTTACAACAACTTCAGCCAATGCACGAACTGCAACCAAAGCATTAAAGGCATATTTTATTTATGCGCCGCCAACGCAAACCGCTCCTGTGGATTCGGCTAAAGATTCTTCTGTGGAAGAGCCTGCGGTTTCTCGCGAGCCAATAACTTCAGCACCTAATACGGTAAAATCGATGCCAAAACCCACTGAGCAGATTACAAAACCTCCTGAAGTCAGCGCCCAATTATCAGAAGTAAAAGCATCAAAAGTAACAGAATCAAAAGCATCAGTACCAAGCACATCAGTGCCGAACACATCAGCGCCTAACGCCTCAACACCTAACGCTCCAACACAAAGCCAAACCCAGAAGAGTGCAAAAGAGGCTGTTAAACCTCAAAAGGCAGAAATCCAATCAAGCTCGACACAAGCGGCCAGTACAGAGCCGTCAGCGTCAAACGAGCAAAGCGGCGGCGGGGCGGCAGGGAGCGTGGGATTATTTACCCAGCGCTATTTTGAGCGCCAGCGTGAGCAAGCCTTGGATGATTTAGTGTTAGAGCAGGCAAATCATTACTCTAAACGGTCTAATTTGTCTGAAATGAGCCCTGAGATGGAGGTGTTGATTGTGCCCAATGCAGACGATTTTAGCGGCCCCAGCAGTTTGGATTTAGAACTGGATCCTAATCGAATTGTCCGTAAAGGGGATACCTGCTATCGGGTCGTCAAAGTGGGCACCCAAATTAATCCCTATGCCGAGAATTTAGGTTTCCCCTTTGATTGCAGTGGCAAGAAAATGAACCTAGAAATTGATGATGCCATTAAGGCGCATCTCGATAAAATGATGGTAAAGCGGCCAAAAGGTTAAAAAATAGTGATGATAAATTTTCACCAAAAATAGTAGAAATCATAGATTGTAAGATGGATTTGAATTAAAAATATTTAAATACAATGCATTATGAATTCTTTATTTTTGATTGTTAATTTAATTTTTATCCTAAAATTACGCTTGTTTGTTCGCTGCGCTTCTGCCTATACTTTTGCCCATCTTGTCGGAGTGCCTCTTGGCTGAGACCGTTTATTCGGGATCCGTTGAACCTGATCAGGTTAAAACCTGCGAAGGAAACAAGCATAATAACATCCATTAAATCGTATCAGCGGCCACCTTTTGCCCTGTATTAACCCATCGATTTAGTCGTTATTGAGTCCGTAAACCCGCTTAGGGTTTGCAAGGCTCAGCTTCAACACTCAAGTCTCCAGACAAGCAACCCCATTTTTATTTGTTAAAGTGAGATTGCTTATGTCCAGTTTAGAATCGTCCTCAGAATCGATTGCCGTTAATGCCCAAGGGCAAACGAGCCGCCGTGCGGCGCGCGCCCAAGCGCAAGCCTTTATCGATACCCTTAAACCATTACAGCATCCTAATTCGCAAAAGTTATATCTGCAGGGAAGCCGCGAGGATCTCCGTGTAGGGATGCGGCAAATTCTGCAAACCGATACGCGGATTGGCGGCACTGCGACTGCGCCCATAGTCGAGAAAAACCCTCCCATTCCTGTGTATGACTGCGCTGGTCCTTATTCCGATCCGGCTGCGCAAATTAACGTGCGTCAAGGTTTAGCCAAACTCAGATTACCTTGGATTATCGAGCGCCAAGATACCGAAGTGCTTGATTGTGCAACCTCAGATTTTACCCAGCAACGTCTGAAGGATGATGGGCTCGATCATCTGCGGTTCGAAGCCGGCTCAAGTGCGATTGTTCGTCCTCGCCGTGCCTTACCGGGTAAACGCGTGAGCCAATTACACTATGCCCGCCAAGGGATTATTACCCCTGAAATGGAGTATGTGGCGATTCGGGAAAATATGGCGCTCGCCGAGGTACAGGATGAAATCTTAAACCGCCGCGGCCAAGGTGAATCCTTTGGCGCCGTAATAGGTAAACCGATAACCCCTGAATTTGTCCGCGATGAAATTGCCCGTGGCCGCGCTATTATTCCGTTAAATATCAATCATCCAGAAGCCGAGCCTATGATTATTGGCCGTAACTTTTTAGTGAAAGTGAATGCCAATATCGGTAACTCGGCGGTCACGTCCTCCATCGAGGAGGAAGTCGAAAAGCTTGTCTGGTCAACCCGTTGGGGCGCGGACACTGTGATGGACTTGTCCACTGGGCGCTATATCCATGAAACCCGCGAATGGATCATCCGTAACTCGCCAGTGCCTATTGGCACAGTGCCGATTTATCAAGCATTGGAAAAAGTGAATGGGGTTGCTGAGCACCTGACCTGGGAAGTGTTTCGCGATACTTTAATTGAGCAAGCGGAGCAGGGCGTCGATTACTTTACCATTCACGCGGGCGTGTTATTGCGCTATGTACCCATGACCGCCAAACGGGTGACTGGGATTGTGTCCCGCGGCGGCTCGATTATGGCCAAATGGTGCTTGAGCCACCATCAAGAAAACTTCCTCTATACCCATTTTCGTGAGATTTGCGAGCTGTGCGTGGCCTACGATGTGTCGCTGTCATTAGGCGATGGTATGCGTCCAGGCTCGATTGCCGATGCCAATGATGAGGCGCAGTTTGCCGAGCTTGAGACCTTAGGCGAGTTGGTCAAAATCGCTTGGGAATACGATGTGCAGACCATTATCGAAGGGCCTGGGCACATCCCGATGCAGCTTATCAAAGAGAATATGGAAAAGCAGCTTATCCACTGCGCCGAGGCGCCGTTTTATACCCTAGGGCCGCAAATTACCGATATTGCACCGGGTTACGATCATTTCACCTCAGGGATAGGTGCGGCGATGATCGCATGGTATGGCTGCGCCATGCTCTGCTATGTGACGCCGAAAGAACACTTAGGTCTACCCAATAAGCAGGACGTCAAACAAGGGCTGATTGCCTACAAGATTGCCGCCCATGCGGCCGATATTGCAAAAGGCCACCCGGGCGCGCAGATCCGCGACAATGCATTATCCAAGGCGCGCTTTGAATTCCGTTGGGAAGACCAATATAACCTGGGACTTGACCCTGATACCGCCCGTGCCTATCACGATGAATCCCTGCCACAGGAATCAGCTAAGGTTGCGCATTTTTGCTCTATGTGTGGCCCTAAGTTCTGCTCAATGAAGATCACCCAAGATGTGCGCGACTATGCGGCAAGTTTAGCGGCGGGTACGTTGTCAGTGGCTTCGTCAAGCCAAAATGTTGAGAGCGCTGAAGCGCTTGCATCGATAAACCCTGCTCAACAAGGGCAATCTGGCAACGAAGCAATCCAGCAGATCAGAGTCAAAACTCAAGATGAATTAGCGGCGGCCATGGCGCAAAAATCGGCCGAGTTTGCGGCCTCGGGCGCCAAACTGTATCTACCACTGGGTGATGCTAATACAGCTAATACAGCCAATACAGCCAATACAGCCAATACAGCCAATACAGCCAATACAGCCAATACAGCCAAAGAATCGGCAAAGCAGCAGGATGGGACTGAGCTCAAACCAACAGCACAGGTTGCGGAGGTTTGATAATGACCCCAGCTAAACATGTTAGCTACGTGGCGCCTAAACCTATCGTCTGGACCATTGCCGGTTCAGACAGCGGTGGCGGCGCGGGGATCCAAGCCGACTTAGCCACCATCAAGGATTTGGGCGGCCATGGATGCAGCGTGATCACCACGTTAACGGCCCAAAGTTCGGTGACGGTGGCGTTAGTTGAGCCTGTGAGTGAGGCAATGTTACTCACACAGCTCTCGACCCTGTTAGCCGATCTACCGCCTCAGGCGATTAAGATTGGTTTACTCTCAAATCAGCAGCAAGTGCATTTAGTTGCCGACTGGTTGGCTGGTTTTAAAACCCAATTTCCACTCGTCCCCGTTATTCTCGACCCTGTAATGGTTGCAAGCTGTGGGGATGAGCTCGGCGATAAGAGCACGGCGAGCAAACCTCTGGATTTTACTCCTTTTAAGGGCTTGATTAGCCTGATAACGCCGAATGTGCAGGAGTTGGCAAGGCTAACTGCCGACACAGACAAACAAGCGTCAGCAATTCACACAAAAGCAGAATTCGCCGCTGCGGCAATGCAACTCTCAGCGCAATTAGCGTGCAGCGTATTAGCCAAGGGCGGCGATATTGATTTTGCGGCTAAGACAAGTGCTGGCATTAACACCAGTGATCTCTTAAGCGATCAAAAAAGCGATATCACAAGTCATCGCATCGCCGCAGATAATCAGCGTTTGGCGGAAGATCTGCTGATTTGTCATCAGGTTACTGGCTGCTCACCGCTCGATGCTAATGGCGGTTTTTGGCTCAGCAGTGCGCGGATAAACACGCGCCATAACCACGGCAGTGGCTGTACTTTGTCTTCGGCCATCGCCTCGGTGTTAGCCTTTGGCTTTGTATTGCAGGATGCGATTGTGGTAGCAAAAGCCTATGTCAATCAAGGCTTAACTTATGCGGAGGGGATTGGCCAAGGCCCTGGGCCACTCGCGCGTACCGCTTGGCCGCACAATTTAACGGCGTATCCTCACGTCACAGCTTATTCTCAAAACAGCTTGAGTGAATCCAGTGATTTGCAATGCGGCGCGTTTAAGCGCCTTGATCCAGACTTAGGGATTTATCCAGTAGTCGATAACTTACTGTTACTCGAACAGTTATTGGCGGCGGGCGTGAAGACGGTACAGCTCAGGATAAAGTCTAATGCGCTAAAGTCTAATGTGCTGGCGTCGGACGAACTTGAGGCAAAAATCCAAACCGCGATTGCCTTAGGTAAGCATTATGATGCGCAGCTTTTTATCAATGATCATTGGCAATTAGCGATAAAGCATGGCGCATTTGGGGTCCATCTTGGGCAAGAAGATCTGGCAGTGACGGATCTTCACGCCATTCATGCAGCAGGCTTGGCTCTTGGCATCTCTAGCCACGGTTATTTCGAGTTGCTGCGTGCCCATCAACATGCACCATCTTACATCGCCCTTGGGCATATCTTCCCAACGACCACCAAGCAAATGCCATCGGCGCCACAGGGGTTATGTAAACTCACTCATTATGTTGAGCTGTTAAATGCGCACTATCCCTTAGTGGCAATTGGCGGCATAGGACCTTCGAATCTTGCCCAAGTCAAAGCGACTGGGGTGAGCAATATTGCCGTTGTGCGGGCGATTACCGAAGTAAATGATCCAGTTATGGCCTATGCCGAATTGACGCGAGCATGGGAGTCAAGCTTATGAGCATGACACAAGAGCAGGCGCAATCCCTTGCCGATAAAGATTTTATTCGTTATTCGCGGCAAATATTTTTACCTGAGGTCGGCGAGGCTGGCCAGTTGCAGCTTAAGCAGGCCCATGTCCTTATCGTAGGCCTCGGCGGCCTCGGGCAATTGGCGGCGCAGTATTTGGCTTGTGCCGGTGTTGGGCGCTTAACGCTTGTCGACGGCGATAGGGTGGAATTGACCAATCTGCCAAGGCAGTTACTCTTTAGTGACGACGATATTGGCCATCACAAAGCCCTCATTGCTAAACAGAAATTAACCGTATTGGCGCAAGGTTGTGAGATTGATGCCTTTGCCGAGCATTTGACTCTCGAGTCTGCGAACACTGTATTTTCTGGTCTGTTAGCCCATGGCGATGAGATTAGGTTAGTGCTTGATTGTACCGATAATCTTGCGGCGCGCCATTGTGTCAATCGGCTGTGTATTGAGCATGCCTTACCTCTGGTGAGTGCCGCCATTGCTGCCTTCAACGGCCAACTGTTTGCAGTCGATCAACAGCGTTTCCCAATGGGCGGTTGTTATCACTGTGTTTTCCCCTCAAGTACTCGCGCGCCACAAAACTGCAGCAGCCAAGGTGTCCTCGGGCCCAGTGTCGGCGTGATGGCATCGATGCAGGCGCTTCTAGCCATGCAATTGTTGCTCCTAGCCACGCCGCCAACCTCTGCAACAAAGCAAACAGCCAATCAGACTTTTGAAGAGGAAAGTTATTTAATCGCCCCCACGAGAGCGCTACTTGGGCGATTTTGGCGCTTCGATGCCAAGTTGCTGCAATGGCATTCGGCCGCATTAACCCGTGATCCCGAGTGCGAGGTGTGCGGATTAAAACCGAGTTCATTAAAGCCGAATTCATTAACGCCGAGTGAATTCATGCAACGCCAATCAAGCGAGCACCTAGAAAATGCGAATGCTAACACCCAGCATTCGACCGCAACCGTTTCATTCAAATCTGTCCCTAATCGAGGTTTGTTATGATTTTAATTCATCTCAATAATGTGCCCCAAACACTGCAACAACCACTGAGTTTACAAGCCTTGTTAGAAGCACAAAATATTTGCCAACACTCGGTTGCCTTAGTGCTTAACGAGGCCGTTGTGCCAAAACATCGATGGTCATCTATCCAGTGCCAAAACGAGGATAAGATTGATGTATTTGCCGTTGTAGCTGGAGGTTAAGATGTTAACGATTGCAGGCGTGGAATTTGAGTCACGATTATTTACGGGCACAGGAAAATTCAGCTCAAGTCAGCTGATGCTGGAGTCAATTAAGGCGTCTCAGTCGCAGTTGGTGACGGTTGCGATGAAAAGAATTGATTTAAAAACAGGGGCTGATGATTTGCTATCGCCACTTAGGCAAGCGGGCGTGCGACTCTTGCCTAATACCTCGGGGGCGCGTAATGCTAAAGAAGCGATATTCGCCGCCGAATTAGCGCGGGAAATGCTGGGAACACAATGGGTTAAACTTGAAATTCATCCCGATCCTAAATACTTGATGCCCGATGCGGTCGAGACGTTAGCGGCGGCCAAAACCCTGTGTGAACGCGGGTTTATCGTGATGCCCTACGTGCATGCCGATCCTGTGCTGTGTCGCCGCTTAGAAGAGGTCGGCTGCGCCGCCGTGATGCCATTGGCAAGCCCAATTGGCACCAATCAGGGGTTGGTGACTGAGCCATTTATCAAGATGATTATTGAGCAGGCAAAAGTGCCTGTGGTGATTGATGCGGGGATCGGCGCGCCATCCCATGCGGCGCACGCGATGGAATTGGGAGCCGATGCCGTGCTGGTTAATACCGCCATTGCGAGCAGTGCTTCTCCCATTGAAATGGCGCTGTGCTTTAAGGATGCAGTAGATTGCGGGCGACGCGCCTTTGAAGCGGGGCTTGGCCGAGTGCAAACCCAGGCTGTACACACCAGCCCATTAACGGGATTCTTGCAGCAATGAGTTTTGTCGACCAATTTGCCCGCATTGAACGGGATAAGTTATTGCTGGCGTTATATTCCTGCACGGCAGCGGAGGTTGAGCGCGCCCTGATGCAACCCGAGGGTAATCTAGAGAGTTTACTCGCCTTGTTGTCTCCAGCAGCAGAGCCCTATATCGAAGAGATGGCGCAGCGCTCGGCGGCGCTCACTCGGCAACGCTTTGGGGCCAATATTGGACTCTATTTGCCGTTATATCTGTCAAATCTGTGTGCCAACGAGTGCGACTATTGCGGCTTTAGCATGAGCAATAAGTTAAAGCGTAAAGTGCTCAATGAGCAGGAAATTGCGGCCGAAATGGCGATTATTAAATCCCGTGGTTTTGACTCCATCTTACTGGTGTCGGGTGAGCATGAAACCAAAGTGGGGATAGATTACTTTAAGCGCGTGTTACCCATTGTAAAACAGCAGTTTAGTTATTTGGCTATGGAGGTTCAGCCGCTTGAAGAGATTGATTATCGCCAGCTTGTCGAGCTAGGGCTTGATGCTGTGATGGTGTATCAGGAAACCTATCAAGCGGCGACCTATGCTAAGCATCACACCCGAGGCAATAAGCAGGACTTTGCGTATCGGCTCGCAACGCCCGACCGCGTTGCCAGCGCAGGTGTCGATAAGATTGGCCTAGGCGTGTTATTGGGTTTGGATGACTGGCGACTCGATGCCTTACTGATGGGGCATCATTTGGACTATTTAGAACGGCATTATTGGCGGACTCGCTTTAGTATTTCGTTACCTCGTTTGCGGCCTTGTACCGGCGGCATAACACCAAAAGTGCATTTAACCGATCTTGGACTGGTACAATTGATCTGTGCCTTCAGGCTTTTTAATCAGCAACTTGATATCAGTTTATCGACACGCGAGGCGCCATCACTTCGGGATAATTTACTGCCACTTGGGATAACACAAATGAGTGCGGGGAGTTCAACGCAACCTGGTGGTTATCAGGCGCCAGAGAGCCAATTAGATCAGTTTGAGATAAGCGATGAACGTACCGTTGAGCAAGTCATGACTCAGATGCGCCTTCGGGGATTTAATCCGGTTTTTAAGGATTGGGAATCGGCTTGGATTGCGGGTTAAATGGCGTGCGAATATCCTGCAGAAATGCGCTCGAAAATGCCGCTAGAAGGGGCGATAAATCTGTACTTCGCACTAGAGTTGGTTAATAATTAATCCAATCATCACCAGATGCAGGAATACTCCTATGCAAATCCAATCTGCTTATGCTTCCGGTCTGCAAGGCTTGCAAACGGCTCAATCAGGGCTCACGCAGGCAACGATTGATGTGGCCAAACCCAGCCCATCGCAAAGTGCTGCGCCGACAGAAACCGCTAAGGCGGTAGATGAGCCCGATAAAACTTCGGCGTTACTGGCGGCGAATGAATCATTGCGACAAGGTGAGGCATCGACCGAGGTACTCCAGCGAGAGTCAGAAACCATAGGTTCGATAATTAACATCAAGGTATAGTTATGTCGGTTATGGCGCTGTCAGCACAAATTGGCGCGCCATCCACTTCGTTTTTGGGCGCGGATAAGTCTATTGAGCCAGCAAAAGGCGTAAAACCTCAAGGCGGTCAGACTTATCAAGGGGAAATGGTCAGGCGGTCGCAACGTTCTCCGCTTCAACCCTTAACCTAAATGCGCCAAAACTCGAAGCGAGTGGGGCACTTGCACCATCACTAAGCAGCCTCGGGGCTGTGATGGACCAAGCTATGCCAATCAGTACGACACTGCCCGCTTCATTGACGGATGTCAAACCTGCTAGTCCTCCGATTTCATCTCATGTTGATACTGGATCTGTTCAGAAGGCTTTCACCGCACTCGGTGGAAATGCCAAGGCACAACTCCATTCTAACGAGACTGTTTCGACTCCGTTAAATACAAGCTTAGATGCTTCAACTAGCTTTAGCTTACTCACAGGCCCTCGCTCCATTAGCGGAATGAGGGAAGGGCAAATTGCAGCTATAGCCACACAGCCATCAGTTTCAACCTTAGGGGCATCGGATGTAGGTTTTAGCGCCCCAAGTGGTGCTGTTACGCCTTTTTCTCCTCCGGCCCCAAGCCTTGCGGCCACAATTGCCACGACTGGCAGTAATGTTGGCTCCGAAAGTGTGGGGGCGCCAATATTTTCTCTACATCGACAGCGGTCGCTACGAATATTGGCTCAACCGGGTCAAATAGCATTAATCCAAATGCCTCAAGTGCAGTGGTGACTCCTTTTGCGACTGAATTTGCTGGTGCAGATGCGACAGGCAAAGCGTCACATTCCAGCGCTTCAGCTTTTGCCAATTCAAATGCGCTTCCTGATAGCAATCATTCCAGCGGTTTAAGCGAGCAGTTGAGCCGTGTCTTTAGTGAACCCTCGGGTGAAAGTGGCCAAGTCGGTACTGGAATTACCCCAAATGCTCAAACGCAACAACAGCAGACTCAAACAGAACAAATTCAAGCTAAAGATGCGCGAGATGAACAAGCCAAGCAGGCAAGGGCACAGGCGGTACAAGAGCAGGAGCAAAAGCAGCAAGCGTTAGCCGAGGTTTTTGCCAAAGCAGAGCAAACTAAACAAGCTCAGCAGACACAGGATGAGCAAACTCGTCAGCAAGACGTAGCGAAGGAGGCGCAAGAAAAGGCAATTGAGCAGCAAAAAGCCCAAGTGGACGCATTAAAATCAAGGGACACAGAAGTCAAAGCCCATGAACATGCCCATGCGAGTGTGGGCGGTCAATATGCTCAAAGCCCCAGTTTCAAGTATGAAAAAGGTGCCGATGGTCAGCGATATGCGACTGACGGTGAGGTGCAAATCGATGTGTCGATAGTACCTGGCGATCCTCTGGCGACCATCAATAAGATGAAGCAGGTCTATGCAGCGGCGATGGCACCCGTTGATCCTTCTTCGGCGGATATTCGTGTTGCCGCAGAGGCGCTGCAGAAAATGAATGAGGCCAAGGCGAAACTTGCAGAGGAACGTCAGCAGCAGATAGTTGATCAACCGACAACGGAAACGCTGATTGGCGCCGAGGCACAGATTGAAGGTTTACCACCGCTTAAGGAGCGGCAAATTCAAGTCACAGGCAAGATTGATGCTAATGGTAATATCGGAGCGCCCCAAGAGGAACCATCGGCACCTGTAACAGATGTGATTGATAAGATTAAACAAGCCATTGCGGCGCAGGTCGCATCGAGTAAAACCTCAGATGCAGCAAATACCTCTGAAGTTGATAAGACAGATACCATCGAGCCGCCAACGGCGACCTTAGCGTTCGGCGCCGTATCAAATAAGGATGAAGCGCCAGAGGTTGCTATGCAGCGGTTGGCGTCGTCTCGCGACAACAAGGGTACATCGAGTCACACAACAAACGGCAGTAATGCGGTGCGTTTTTATGGCTCGGTCGCCGTGGCAACGCTGGCGAGTAAGGGAAACAGTGAAGTTAATCAATCAGGTTCGGATGATGTTTCACTTGAGCGGATAAGTGATTCGTCTAGCTACGAGCAAGGTAGTATTATGTCCAATGGATTGGCGCTCGAGTCCTCAAGCGGTCAAAATACACGCGGCCTGTTCAATCCTCAAACCTTAGCACTGCATCGTCCACGCTTCTTAGATGTGAATGTCTAGCCTCTCATTTTCGAAATGCCCGCAAATTTTAACTAACTAGCGTTTGCCTATTAAGACCAATCGCTTAAGCCATGTTCTGCATGACAAGTTCAGTCGCCATTAAAAGGATAAACCCACAATGATTCCCTGCTAGCCTGGTGCTCGTTTTGCCGCACACGGTGGAAGAGTGTGAGAGTGGTTAATCGCTTGTACTCACACCATGATGTTTGAGGAGATAAGAGGCCAGCAGTTTTGAAGCTGGGCCCTGTTGGTCACGATTTGGGATCACTAGGCTTAGCATAATCCGCCGTTTCTGACTGCCTTGGAGGTGTAAGCGCACTAGTTTACCTGCGGCTAATTCCTCTTGGATAAGGAAAGATGGGATCCAGCAGAAACCAATGCCCTGATTTAAAATGACTTTCGCCTCATGGAAGTTCGATACTGTCCAGCGCTGCTCGGCCTTCAACCAACCGATATCAACATTGGGTTGCAGGCCCGTGTCTTTGATCACCAGTTGCAGGTGCTGCGCTAGTAGCTTGTCATCGTCTAAGGTGCCCATTTCAGCCAAGGGGTGGCTCGGGTGGCAAACCAGATGCAGCTCCTGTTCACACAGGGGCTCGGATAAATAGCCCTTCGGTGGAATTCCGGCGCAAATTGCAATATCGACCTTATTTTGAAGGATTAATTCTTGAGTACCTGTGATGACTGAGTCCAACATAATGATCCGAGTGCCGCGGCTATGGGGCAAAAAGTCACTTAGTGCGCACACTAGACTTTCCATCGGATAGACGATTTCGCGAGCAATGGTAAGTGTGGGCTCCCAACCTTGCTCAAGGTTGCTAGCGAGTTGTTCTAACTCATTGACCGCTTGGGTCACATGGCGCGAACGGCGCAATAATACTTCGCCCTGTGGTGTCAGGTAAGCTTTGCGGCCTCGAACTTCGAGTAGTTCTATACCGAGCTGGTGTTGTAACTTAGCCACCGCATGATTGAGTGAGGATTGGCTCTTATTGAGCTTTTCTGCCGCCTGCGCGTAGCCGCCATAGTCGACGACAGCCTGTAAAATACGCCATTGCTCAAGGGTGGATTTCGCGCGAGTCATGGTTGTCCTCATGTCGAAAACGACAGGTTTCTAAAAAAGCGATAGATTGAGGCTTATAGTGGCGAGCTATGATCGTTTTTTCAATACTATTATCCTGTTAATTGAAAAAGAGGTTATCGCGTTGCAATGCTGCGGCGTGACAACCTCTTATCAGTACGAACTATGGGTAATGGATTAATCGATAACCTTAGGAGTGACGCCCATAGGTAAATACTTTTTCGTCGCGTTAAGTTCGTTAAGATAGGGGCCGGGATAGAGCGTTTCTGGCCAATTAAGCAACATTATCGCAAGCACATTGCGATGCTCGCCAAGGGCTAAGTCAGGATTGCCCTTGGGTGAGGGGATAATTTGACTATCAGGGTCGAACGAATTGGCAATATAAGTCCGAGTTTGAGCCACGACAGTATGGTCTGTCTTGCCCGCTAGCAGAAAACTAATGCCGACTTCGGCAATAATATCGTCAGTCGCATCCTGTAAAATTCGCTCAATGTTGGCGTCAAAGTAGTCCAAAATCCATGCAAACTCAGTGGCATCCACCCGATGCTGATAATATTCACTCGCGGCAAAGATAAAATGCGTCATGCCGTAGAGCTTATTACGAAACTGTGCTTTGCTGAGTGTGGCATCCTGCGAATCAGGATAAACCCGAGTAAACGCTGTTTTATAGTCCTCTAGATAATCTCCTACACCCAATTGTTTGGCCCAATACACATAGTTAATTAGCTGCGCCGCCCAGGCTTTTATCATCGCGGGATCGGTCAAACCTTGTCGTAAGTCGGCCTTTTTAAGGGCTTGGATCATCTGGCTATGGCAAGGACCTGTAAAGCCTAACTCATCGATTCGACTGGCAAATCGCAATAGCACATCGGAGTAAAATAAAAACTCAGGAAAGGGTGCGAGTGCTTTTTTACGGGCCTTGGCTCTGGGACCATTGCCCAGTTCGGCGATGGCGTTCTGTGAGGCTTGGCGAACAAACTCAGGGTTATCCATTTGGCAGGCATAAAACGCTTGAGCTTCGGTTACCGCATAAAGATCGACTAACGCCGCGTTAGCATATTGCTCATCGCCCGTCAGGCGATAGAGGCGGATCCCATAATGGCCCTGCACCCGAGGCGGGAGTGTATAGAGATGGGTTTCAAGGTTCTGTTGAATAAGCTGCGCAACGTCGCTTTGGCTTAATTCGGTTTTATCTGCGACGTTTGACTTGAGTACCTTTTGTGAGTACTCAAGCCCAGCGTGACTTAGGGGGAGCTTTGCGTGTTGGCGAAAGCACTTTGTGCGGTAAAGAAGGCTAAACCGCTAAAAAGCGCAATGGGTAGTGTGAGTTTGTGTTTCGGTTGTGGTGTATGGGTGATTTTCAGATCCTGAGACATGGATAATCCTTTGGATAAGCGCAGCGGCATCCACGGGTTCGCCAAGTATGACGCGCAGTTGCTCGCTCAAGGTGAGTGCGGTCTCATTGACCACGAGGAGATTAAAAAGCCCAAGTTTATCTTGGCAGTCTTGGGTGGATTGATGGACAAGCGTTGCGAGTTTGGCTTGCCACAGGGATTGATAATAACGCGGGCCTTCGTTGGCGATAGCATTGAAACTGTATGGGTAATCAATCGCTTGTGTCCAGTTCGCCCCAAAGCTTTTGCTAAACTCCGCAGGCAGATCCGGATAGCTTTGCTGGTTTAAGGACTGGTAAAAGTTAAGTGCCACCTTAGCGCGAAAGACTTTAAGCTGCGTCGCATAGGCGCTTGCGAGCGTTTCCCTCGGCTGAATATATTGAGTATCAAATTGGGGAAATAGCGCTTGGCGTAACGCCTTAGCGAGCCAAAAACTCGGTAATTGAGTGGTATCGAGCGTCGGGCCTAAGGTGTTATTAAGGTAAAAATGACTGCCGCGCGCTAGTGAGGTCATTGCATCGGCGAGGGCTTGGGTAAAGCGTTCGATATCTTTGAAATTATTGAGTGTCGCGGGGAGCTCAAGCGCCTGTTGACCAAATTGCTGTCCAATCACATTTTGCCTGAGGGTGTGTTGACTGGCATTCCTAGGTTTATTCACTTTATCTTGAGCGCCGATAGCCAGATACACTTCTCCCAATAATCTATCCATATGGTAAACGCGGAGGATTTGTTGCTGCGCTTGTGCTAGTGCCGTTTGAGAAAGTGTTGTTTGAGTAGCTGTCGAGTCTAGATGCTCGCCAATCACCTCAAAACGTAAACCATATTCGCTTAAGCTTGTTAAGGCGTTGTCGAGCAGCTCTCGGGTATTGAGAGCGGTGGTTTGCGCACTGGGTAATTGCGATAAGGTACGGCCAAGATCCCAAGGGGCAACTTGAATCGCTTCGGTTTGGCTATCGAGAAAGGCTTTAACTAATTCCGGGGTATTGAGTTGCTGATCGCTGAGGCTGTAACTGGCGTAATCGCTAAAACCTGCGTCATTGGCAATGCGTTGGCGTAGCTCGGCAATACGGTGTAAGGCGACTTGATTATGTTCCCTGGCTCGACCTTGATAGGCTTGCCACAGGGTTTGCCGACATTCGGCATTGGATTGCTTTAACAGGTAATTGGCGATAGTCCCTGAGAAAGTGCCCGAATTTGCCGTTTCTTCCTCGTTATTGGCTGTATTAACCTCCGCTACTTCATCCGTGAGCTGGCAGTTAGCCGCTTGAATATCCAGTTGGAATTGCTGGTTACCTAAACCTTGGCGAATGCTGGCCTGCGCCGTGTGCAGCTTGGCTTTATCCATAATGGATAAATGTTGACGCAATAACGCCGTTAATTGCTCGCCGAGTAAGGCCTGTTCTTGACTTGCTGCAGCATGATTTATCGATGCTGTTTGCGTCAGCTCAAACGCCAGTTGGCTAAATGCTGCTTGGTTTAGCAAATCGCTCAGAGTATCGGCCAAGCGCAACTGACACTGCAGTAAACCTTGGCGCTCATCCCCCGACAACGGCAAACCTCGGTAGTAGGTGAGTCTGTCGTTGACATTATTCAGCCCAATGGTTTGCTGCTCTAACACTAGGGCTTTATCCGCCAATGTTAAGCTTGGGAGCTGGTGGGTGCTGGCGTAACTGGCGAAGGCGCCTGCCAAATCGATATTGGGTTGGCGCAAACACTGCTCTACCAGCAGCGGCACAGGACTTGGCGCAGCATAGGCTGCACCGAGGAGGATAAACACCAGCCAAACAGGCTAGCCGTTAAAATGGATTTTTGCATAGGCTACACGTTCTGCAACTGTCATTGAATGGGATGACATGGCTTCGACATGCTTAAGTCTAGGCAAAATGCCTTTTCCATTTGCAATCTGGATCGCCAGTCCCGGGCGTGCATTGAGTTCCAATAACAGCGGGCCTTTAGTCTGATCAAGCACCATATCCGTGCCTAAGTAACCCATCTCACACATTTCATATGCGCTCGATGCGGTATGCAGCAAGCTTTCCCAGTGGGGGACGACGATATCGGTGAGCTTTTTGCCTGTGTCTGGATGAAACTCAATTGGAGCATCAAATTGCACAGCATGTAACCCTTTTCCCGTGGCAATGTCAACGCCCACACCTACGGCGCCTTGGTGCAAATTGGCCTTACCATCGGAGGCGGCGGTGGAGAGCCTGAGCATCCCCATTACCGGAAAACCTTTAAAGACAATCAAGCGGATATCTGGCACGCCTTCATGGCTGTAACCGTCAAACACGGGATCGAATTCAATCAGTCCCTCGACAATCGCCACATCGGGTTTGCCGCCAAGGGAGAATAAGCCGCTGAGGATATTGGACACGTGTCTATCCAATTCCGATGGGCTGACTTCGTGCCCGCTGGGTTTATAGTAACGGCCCTGTTCGATATGGGTGATCACTAAAATGCCTTTACCACCAGAGCCCTTGGCAGGTTTGATCACAAACCCTGTGCGGCCCTTAACGCGCTCGGGAATATGCACGATTTCGTGCTGCTCACGCACAACGGCGATTAAATCGGGCACGGCAATATCATTGGCCAGTGCCAACTGTTTAGTGAGCAGCTTATCGTCCACTCGTTTATAAAATTTACGCGGGTTATAGCGACCAATGTAATCGATATTGCGCTTATTCATATTGAGCACGCCGCGCGCGCGAAGCTCCCATGGCCAAGCAATATTCATTAGGCATCCCCCGCGAGTGGTTTAAAGCGTTTGAGTTCCAGTAGGCGATAACCTGTGTATTGGCCCATTAATAGCACTAAGGCCAAGATCACTAAGTGGATCCCAAGGAAGTTAAAGACCCAGTGTTGTACCCAACTTGCGCTCATGGCTAAGTAGGCGAGGGTGGCGACCATTAGGCTACCACCACCTTGCACTATCACTTCTTTCGGGCCTTCTTCTTCCCACAGGATAGACATACGTTCGATGGTCCACGCCAAAATAATCATCGGGAAGAAGGTAATCGTCAGTCCTTCGCTTAAACCAAACTTATAGGAGAGCAAGGTAAAGACCCCGATAATGCCTATCACGACGATGATCACCGCCGATATTCGCGAGATCAGCAACAGATTTAATTGGGATAAGTAGGAGCGGATCATCAAGCCGCAGGCCACGATCAGTAAGAAGCCAACTAAGCCCGTAACTAAACTGGTTTGAATAAAGGCGAGGGCGATAAGGACAGGCATAAAGGTGCCTGAGGTTTTCACCCCAATGATCACCCGTAAAAACACAACCATCAACACCCCGATAGGGATCAATAAAATGCCCTTGAATAGACTCTGTTCCTCTAGCGGTAATTGGTAGAGTGAAAAATCCAAGGCATTGTTATTCATCATCATATCGATTGATGTCGCTAATGCCGAGCGGGTGTCTTGCAACATCGAGAAATGCACCTGCGAGTTCACTCCGCCCATCACATCGAGCACGGAATGGCCCGAACGTTCCCACAGCAGTAAGTTCTCTGGTCGGCCTTGCTTGCCCTTAACCAAATCGAACAAGACCCAATCGCCGTTATGGAACACTTCCACAAAGGGCGACAGGGATTGACGGCGGCGCTGATCTTCAAGGTAGAGTCCACTGACTTCACGGGCGGGAATGCCCTTGGTTTGCAGCATATGCAAAAACACTTGCGTCGCGGTTTGGCTCGATAGCAACAGCTCCATATTTTGGCTGCGCTTAGTGGCCGTGATTGCATTCATCAATTGCTGTGCGAAGGACAAGTTCGATGCGCTGCGCGCCCAGGTTTCGTTAATTACTTGCTCTGCGGCGGTCTTCTCGGTCGCGGGCCAGAGGTAAGGCTCTGGTTGACTGGGGATATCGTCGCTGTGGATTTGGGTCACGCCCGTCGGCACTAGGGTCACTTTATAATAGAGATCTTGGCTGCCATAGGCCTCGCGAATCGACCAATTGGCACGGCGCGCGTCCTTATCATCACTCAGTGACAGCCCAAAGCCTGGGGAGCTGGCGTTCTCGACCAAGACTTCATAGGCGGGATCCTGTGGTAAAGAGAAGGACACTTCGGCTGCATCCCCTGTGCCATCGAAGCTTATCTTGGCGTCTACCGCCCAGCTTTGCACTTGCTCGCCGGGGAGAAAAGGCACTTGATGCTTAACGCCGCGATAGATGCTGGCACTTAAACCGACAATAAATAGTAATGCCACCAAAATGTAAAAAGGTTTACGTGAATGCATACGTGTTTCCCTTGTTGCGCCAATGGCCGAAAAGCGTGGGATTACCCCGGCATTAGCGGTTCGAACTCGTCGTCACGCGTTAGATTGCGCGTGGCGGGTATTAGCTACGTCAGGCTGCGTCAGATTGAGCGACGATGTCACAAGCTGGCAGACCAATAAGCTCAAGCGGTTATTATTTTTTGCCGCTGGAGACGATAGCTGACTCTGCTTTAGGTTGCTCAGGATCGGGTTGTTTGGGTGTGGCTTTGGGCTGTTTGGCTTTACCGTGCACATAGCGCTGGCCGACATCGACTACGGCGATATCTTTAATAAATTTACGGCCGAGCAATAAGGGATAGTCGAGGTGACTACGGTCGGTGAGGTTAAGATCTGTCTCTGCGGAATATTGGCCAATCTTAAGGTGCGCGTGGATCACGGGGCGGCGATCGTCCTTTTCATTCGCGTCCTGCTTGATCCGCACAAAACGCACGACCTTAGATTCGAAATTCGTCGCGGGCTGTTTTTCCCCTTGGGTAAACACATCGAAACGCACCCATTGGGCGCCATCACGCTCAAACAGGGTGATATTACGGGCATCGATGGAGGAGGACTCTGCGCCGGTATCAATGCGAGTGGCAAAACTGGCATTGAGTTCATCGATAAACACATTTTCGATTTCACCGAGTAAAAACTTATCCCCAAGGGCGGATTTGGGGCATTGGCTCGGCGCAGGCGTCACCACCGCGGCCTGCTTTTGCGCGGTGAGGTTTTTCGCCGCTTGATTTAAGTGATTGATTTGCAGACTTAGCTGCTCGACTTGGCTGTTGAGTGTCGCAAGCGAGGTTAAATCCGCAGGCTGGCATTGCTGATTAATCGCAGCCACTAACTGATCTTGCTGCTGATTAAGACGGGTATTAAAAGTATCAGTATCGAGTGGTGTGGGGGCGTGGGCGGTCGGTTCTGTCGCTGCGCATCCCATTAAGCTGCTGGCAACGGCGATAGCGATCAACTGCTTTAGCATAGTACTTCCTATTGGCGTTAAAACGGGTTTTATGCCTAGGGTTTACCTAGGCATAAGCGTATTAGGCCACTGGAGTTAACTCGTTAGGTCAAATCTTGATTGGGTTGATTTTTCACCGCAATAATCGTTGCGCGTTTCGGCGCGGGGTAACCCTCGATAGTCTTAGTGATATCGTTAGGGTCAAGATATTCAACCAGTGACTCATTCGGCATCCAATCGGTTCGGCGCTGTTCGGCTAGGGCGGTGACATCGGTGTCGACACAACGTATGTCTGTGAAATCACACTTCTTTAGCCAGAGCATTAGGGCCGCGACGGATGGAATAAACCATACATTATTCATTTTCCCATATCTATCTTGAGGGACGAGTACGGCGTTTTCATCACCATCTATTACTAAAGTCTCTAACACTAATTCTCCACCCATACGTAACTGATCACGTAATTGCAACAAGTGATCAATAGGCGAACGTCTATGATACAAGACGCCCATGGAGAAAACCGTATCGAATGCATCCAGTGGTGGCAGCTCTTCAATGCCTAGCGGCAATAAGTGCACCGGGTGATTTTGACCACTTAGGCGCTTAACGGCTTCAAATTGGCACAAAAACAGCGGTGAAGGGTCGATGCCCACCACGCGTTTAGCGCCCGCGCCAAGCATGCGCCACATGTGATAACCGCTGCCACAGCCGACATCGAGCACTGTGCGGTTTTGCAAAGGAGAAATATGCGGACTCACGCGATCCCACTTCCAATCGCTGCGCCATTCGGTATCGATATGAATGCCGTGGATATGGAAAGGGCCTTTGCGCCAAGGCATAAACAGGCGCAGTAGGTTCTCAAGCTTTTCCTTTTCGCCGGGCGTGAGTTGCTCGCCTGTGCCGACGGTGACACTGCTGACAAAATCAACCTGATCTGGGGCAGGATAGTGCAGCTTATTGAGCACTTTTTCCCACTTGGGTAAGTTGCCGTGTTTATGTTCTCTTTGCCATTTGCCGAGAATGGCTGGCAAAGTCTCGAGCCAATGCTGCAAATTGGAATCGGCAATTTGTTGGTAAAAGGAGCTGAAACTGATCACTTGATGGCCACCATGGAAGAGAAATTAAAACATTGGAACCACAAGCTAAAGTGGCTAAACCCTTGGCGAGTCAAACGTTGCTGGTGGAGCGTTAAGGTATCGGGCTTCATCACGTTTTCGAGCGCGCTGCGCTTTTGACTGATTTCGAGCTCGCTGTAGCCATTGGCGCGTTTAAAGTCTAAGTGCAGCTCTTCGAGCACACTTTGAATAGGCGCATCATCGAAGCGAATTTTTTCCGACAGCACTAACAGACCGCCGGGATTCAAACCGTGATAAATCTTCGCGATCAGCGCTTCTCTGTCCTCTGGCGGTAAAAATTGCAGGGTAAAGTTAAGCACGACTAAAGAAGCGTTTTCGATGTGAATATCACGAATATCGCCGCAGATCAGCTCAACCTCAGTATCACTCACATAGGCATTGAGGTTTTCTTGGCAGCGCGTCACCATGGATTCGCTATTGTCCACGGCGATAATGCGGCAATCGCGGCCCTGGATTTGACGGCGAATGCTTAAGGTGGCAGCACCTAAAGAGCAACCTAAATCATAGACTTGGGTATTAGGCTTGACGAAACGATCCGCAAAATCGCCAATAGTATTGATAATTTGCGTATAGCCAGGCACCGAGCGGCGGATCATGTCACTAAAGACACCCGCGACACGATTATCAAACTGGAAATCGCTAATGTGTTCGCTCGCTTGAGCGTAGATAGTATCTTGGGAAGCGTTCATCTGGGAATATCTCGAAAATTCAGCCATGCATTTTAACGAATCCCGTTGACTAGCAGCAAGTCTCAGCTAGTAATTTGCCCGAAATTTCTGTCTAATATGCATCAATAACAAAGTATTTACATTGTACATCAAGTACTAGGGACCCCAGTTGAAGTTAGTGCTCCAGCTTATCGTGATCCTGTGTTGCATACTCACCAGTAACGCAGTTAACGCCAGTCAAGGACAGACTGAGTCACTGATTGTGGTGATGGGGGAAGACAGCTTTCCCTATCAGTTTGTCGACAACGACGGTGAAGCCACGGGTTTATTAGTGGATCTGTGGAAGGAATGGGGCAAGCGTACCAATACACCATTAGTGTTTGTGGCTCGCCACTGGAATGAGTCATTGCAGCAGTTGCAGCAGGGCAAAGCCCAAGTGCATATCGGCATGGGGCAGACGCCCGAGCGTGAGCAGTTGTTTGATTTTGCGGAGCCTATCGCCGATGTCAGTACCTATCTTTACCTGCATAAATCCTTGCAGGGTAAAAAGTCCATTCAGGAACTTATTCCTTACCAAATCGGGATTGTGAGTGGCTCATCCCATGAGGCTGAGCTTCGCCGTATCGAGCCGAATTTAGTCTTCAAATATTATGAAAGCCAGAAAAATTGCTGGCGGGTGTTGCAGCGGGCGAAACGGTCGTCTTTGCTGGACTCGATGGCTATCTGCGCGATCCTGCATCAAGCCAAGCAATTGCGGGCAGTTTTCCCATCAGTGCGCGTATTCCAATCAAGGCCATGCAGTTTGTCCCCGCGGTGATGAAAGGTAATCAAGCTTTAGTCGAGAAGATTAATCAGGGCTTTCATTCACTCGATGCACGTTTTGTGCAACAAACCGAGCGCCGCTGGTTAGGCTATCACGGGCAAAAGGCGGGTCTTGTGGTGGCGATGCAGCTAGGCGTTGAGCCCTTTGTCGATTTAGGCGTCGATGGCTTGCCCCATGGATTTTATGTGGATCTCTGGCAACTATGGTCGGCGAAGACCGGCATTAATGTGGATTTTATCTCGGGCGACATGAATGCCAGTGTCAATGATGTGCGTCAGGGTTTAGCCGATGCGCATATTGGTTACCCTGAAAGTGACGAATTGAAAACCGGCTTAACCCGCGCATGGCAACTCTACACGGTGAAGAGTCGGCTGTTTTTATATCAGCAACAACTGACAGATTTACAGAGTTTAAAAGGCAAACGTATCGGTGTTGTGCCGACAGCGCCATATTTAGTGGCGCTGCGTAAAGCGCTGCCCGATGTCACGCTGCGTTATTACGAAAATATGGACAGCATGGTAGCGGGTGCGCGCTCGGGCGAGATTGCAGGTTTTGTTGCCGCGGGGGCATGGACGTCTCACTATTTGCTGCAAAATAAGGCTTGGTCGGAATTTCATCAATACCCTGAGCTTGAGTTTCCGACCGATGTGTATGTACTGACCCGCAGTGACGATCCCGGCTTAACCCAGCGCATTGCTAATGGTTTTCGCAGTATTAGCATGCAGGAATTTGCCGAAGTAGAGCAGAAATGGATGCTAAATCCTAAGGATCGCATTTTTAACCAGAAGGGATTACACGGCGTTCAACTCTCAAGCAGTGAGCAAGATTACCTCTCGCAACTCGGTGAGCTTAAACTCGGTTACTTGAAACAGTGGCCGCCAATGGAGTTTAGCGATGAGCAAGGCCAGTTTGCGGGTATTAATAGCGATGTCAGCCAGCTGCTAGCCGAGCAACTGCGGATTAATATTCAACCCGTCGCCTTTGACGATTGGCACTCGCTGATTGGCGCCTTGCGTTCAGGCGAGATTGCACTGGCGGGCAGTATTGCTCAAACCGCCGAGCGCCAGCAATTTTTAACCTTTAGCGATCCCTACTGGCCATCGCCGTGGGGTTTAGTGTCGCAGCTTGAGCAAGTCTCGGTATTTAATCTGGCGCAATTGGCGGGACAAAGGGTTGCAGTGGTGGAGGGCTATCATCTGGTGGCGCAACTGATGGCATTGCAGCCCTCGCTCAAACTTGTGCTGGTGCCTGATACCCAGTCGGGACTCTCGGCAGTCAACGATGGCCATGCCGATGTGTTTATCGATAAGGTCGTGACGCTGGCCTCGGAGCTAAAAACGGGCCAATATCCGTTGCTGAAAATGTCACTCCTCAGTGACTTAGCCGATCAGCACAGCCACTTTGGACTTAACCCGCAGTATGCACCGTTGGTTCCCTTAATTAATCGCGTGTTGGCGCAAATCGATCAACATACGCAGCAACAAATCTATTCCCATTGGGTGAGCTTTTCTTTGACGACGGATAACAGCCAATATCTGCAATGGATCTGTTATTTATTGCTCGGGGCGTTAGTGTTATCTGGCGTGATGGTGGCGGTTTTAGTCGTTAATCGTCGTTTAAACCTTGAGATCACTCGCCGAATTGCCGCCGAAAAGCGTTTGCAGCATGTTGCTAGTCACGATGCCTTAACCCAGTTGCCTAATAGGGCACTGTTGGATGATAGATTGTCACAGGCCTTACTTGCCCATCGGCGGGATCATAGCCATTTCGCCTTGTTGTTTATCGATTTGGATGGCTTTAAACAAATTAACGATCAATATGGGCATCCTGTGGGGGATGCACTGCTTTTAAAAGTGGCGGGATTATTGACCAAAGCCATTCGCAATTCTGATACAGTGGCACGATTCGGTGGCGATGAGTTTGTGATCCTGCTAAATCGTGTGCAAGATCTCGATGCCGCGACCCAAGTTGCTGATAATATTCTGCACTCGTTATCGTCACCTTTTAGCATAGAAGGGGTGACTGTTGAGGTGGCTATCAGTATTGGCGTGGTCATTTATCCCCGCGATGGCGATACGGCCATCGAGTTAATGAAGAAAGCTGACCAACTGATGTATCAAGCCAAAACGGCGGGTGGCCGTTGCTACCGCCTAGCTTGATGGTTTTTTGAACGCTTATACGCAGATAGTGCGTTCGCCTCTAGTCAAGGGCGTAAAACTGTTTGATACTTCACCGCCTAAAAGTGAAGTACTTTGGTAATCGGCATTATTTGACTATAATGCCGCTTTTATCTCGTTTTGATTATTTCCAAAGCACCGGTTTCCGGATAAAGGATAGAGTTAGATGCGCAGTCATTATTGTGGAGACGTCAATAAGTCTCACGTTGGACAAGAAGTTACCTTGGTAGGTTGGGTTAATCGTAGCCGTGATTTGGGTGGCGTAGTCTTTTTAGATTTAAGAGACAGAGAAGGTCTGGTCCAAGTGGTTTACGATCCAGATTTACCTGAGGTGTTCAATGTGGCCAGTACGCTGCGCGCCGAGTTTTGTGTGCAGGTAAAAGGCGTGGTTCGTGCCCGTCCTGATAGCCAAGTCAACGCGCAAATGAAGACCGGCGAAATTGAAGTATTAGGTAAAGAACTGACGATCATCAACAGTTCTGAGCCGCTGCCGCTGAGCTTAGATAACTATCAAAACAACAGTGAAGAGCAGCGTCTAAAGTACCGTTATTTAGATTTACGTCGTCCAGAAATGGCGCAGCGCTTAATGTTCCGCGCGAAAGTGACCAGTGCAGTGCGTCGTTTCCTCGACTCAAACGGCTTCTTAGATATCGAAACGCCTATTCTGACCAAGGCGACGCCAGAAGGTGCCCGTGACTATTTAGTGCCAAGCCGCACCTACAAAGGTCAATTCTTCGCGCTGCCACAATCACCACAGCTGTTTAAACAGTTGCTGATGATGTCAGGCTTTGATCGTTACTATCAAATCGTAAAATGCTTCCGTGACGAAGACTTACGTGCTGACCGTCAGCCAGAATTTACTCAAATCGATATCGAAACCTCATTTATGACGTCTGAGCAGGTGATGGCTAAGACTGAAGAGATGATGCGTGGTCTGTTCCTTGAGATGCTGAACGTCGATTTAGGCGAATTCCCACGTATGACCTATAACGAAGCCATGCGTCGTTTCGGTTCAGATAAGCCAGATTTACGTAACCCATTAGAACTGGTTGACGTGGCTGACTTACTCAAAGAAGTGGAGTTTGCGGTATTCTCAGGCCCAGCTAATGACGAAGAAGGCCGTGTTGCGGCGCTGCGTATTCCAGGTGGTGCGAGCTTATCCCGTAAGCAAATCGATGATTACACTAAGTTCGTCGGTATTTACGGTGCTAAAGGTTTAGCGTGGATGAAGCTAAACGACCTGACTCAAGGGTTAGAAGGCATTCAATCACCTGTGCTTAAGTTCTTGAACGAAGGCATTGTGAACGAAATCATCAGCCGCACTGGCGCACAAACTGGCGATATCATCCTGTTTGGTGCCGATAACGCGACTGTGGTTGCTGAATCTATGGGCGCACTGCGTCTTAAAGCCGGTGAAGACTTTAATCTGCTCGAAGGTCAATGGCGTCCACTGTGGGTGGTTGACTTCCCAATGTTTGAGAAGATCAACGGCAGCTTCCACGCGGTTCACCATCCGTTTACTGCGCCACGCGGCGTGACACCACAAGAGCTGGAAGCCAATCCGGCTAACCGTGTGTCAGATGCCTACGACATGGTATTAAACGGCTGTGAATTAGGTGGTGGTTCAGTTCGTATCCACAACCAAGAGATGCAATCTGCGGTATTCCGTATCCTTGGCATTACCGATGAAGAAGCGAAAGAGAAATTCGGCTTCTTACTCGAAGCGCTGCGCTACGGTACGCCACCACATGCGGGTCTGGCATTCGGTTTAGACCGTATTATCATGCTGATGACGGGCGCAAGCTCAATCCGTGATGTGATGGCTTTCCCGAAAACCACCACAGCGGCGTGTCCGTTAACTAATGCCCCAGGTTTTGCTAACCCACAACAATTAGCTGAACTAGGTATTTCCGTGGTGAAAGCCGCGAAGACTGAAGACTAATCTTTAGTGATTATCGAGTACCGAGGCGCAAGCCTCGGTCTATTTTTACCCCGTCATTTCTTATCAATATCTGCGTTATCGACGTCACTGAATTTGCCGTCAATCTTTGTGTAAAGGAACATTGGTTATAGGAACCTCGCAAGAGGTACCGTCAAGGTTACCTTAGGCTATTGATAAGATGTGCAATGGCTATGTGTAGAGGAGAACTCCCATGGCAGGTCATAGTAAGTGGGCCAACATTAAACACCGCAAAGCAGCGCAAGATGCCAAACGCGGTAAACTCTTTACCAAATTTATCCGCGAGTTAACGGTTTCTGCCCGTGAAGGTGGCTCAGATCCCGATTCAAACCCGCGTCTGCGTATCGCAATCGATAAAGCGCTCGGCGGCAACATGACCCGTGACACCATTGAGCGCGCAATTAAACGTGGTGCCGGTGAGCTTGAAGGTCAGCAACTCGAAACCATAATTTACGAAGGCTATGGTCCGGGCGGCACCGCTGTGATGGTCGAGACCATGACAGATAACCGTAACCGTACCGTGAGCGGCGTGCGTAATGCCTTTAGTAAATCGGGTGGGAACTTAGGGACCGATGGTTCGGTTGCCTATTTGTTCACTAAGCGCGGCGTGTTGTCCTATGCGCCGGGCACAGATGAAGACGCCCTGATGGACGCGGCGCTAGAAGCAGGCGCCGAAGATGTGGTGAGTTACGATGATGGTGCAATTGACGTATTTACCGAACCGACCGAGTTTTATGGGGTGAAAGATGCCCTCGATGCGGCGGGATTTGTCAGTGATAACGCCGAAATTGCGATGATAGCCTCGACTAAAGCCGAGTTAGATGCCGAGACGGCGGAGAAGTTTATGCGTCTTATCGATACCCTCGAAGAGCACGATGATGTGCAAGAGGTGTATCATAATGCCGAAATCTCTGATGAGATTATGGAAAGTTTAGGGTAAACCCAAGCTGTCATTTGATTTTTATCTTAGTAGGTGGCCGGAGCTGAGCTCGCCAGAGCTTGGTTCTTGCATAGAGCGGTTCTTACATAGATCAGTTCTTACATATAGCAAGCGTTTAACACTGAGCTTTGAACCAGCGTTTAGACACCGCATCTTGCTTATAGGGTCACCTTAGATTTACCTTTGATTTATTGATGTTTTTTGCGCTGTTGCTCGGCTTACAACCGCCGTTATCTAGGTTGAATTAAGTCGAGCACAGGCATTAGGGATAGCATGGCGATTATTTTAGGGGTTGACCCAGGTTCTCGGATCACAGGTTACGGCGTTATCCAATGCCAAGGGCGGCAGCAACTTTATTTGGGCAGCGGCTGCATTCGCACCTCGGGTGAGGATTTACCATTAAGACTCAAGCAAATCTTTGATGGGATCAGCGAAATTATTCGCCAATATCAACCCGATGAATTTGCGATTGAGCGGGTGTTTCTCGCCAAGAATGCAGACTCGGCCTTGAAATTGGGCCAAGCCCGTGGTGCGGCCATCGTGGCTGCGACAGTGGCCAACTTACCCGTTGCCGAATACAGTGCCACCCAAATTAAGAATGCGGTGGTCGGAACGGGGCGAGCCAAGAAAGAACAGGTTCAACATATGATCCAGCAATTGCTTAAGCTGCCCGCGGCGCCACAGGCCGACGCTGCGGATGCGCTCGGCGTTGCGGTATGTCATTATCACACCAATCAAAGTTTGGTCGCCTTAAGCGGCCGAGCGACAACAAGAACATATGGACGGTACAGATGATAGGTCGTTTACGTGGCGTGTTAATTGAAAAGCAAGCGCCAGAGGTGTTGATTGATGTCAATGGCGTGGGGTACGAGTTACAGATGCCCCTCACCAGCTTCTATGAACTCCCCGAGGTCAATCAACCGACCACAGTGTATACCCATTTTGTGGTGCGTGAAGATGCCCAACTGCTTTACGGCTTTATCACTAAACAAGAGCGCTCACTGTTTCGTTTGCTTATCAAGGCCAACGGCGTGGGCCCTAAACTGGCGTTAACCATTCTTTCTGGCATGACTGCCAGCGAGTTTGTGGGCTGTGTCGAGCGCGATGATATAGTGACGCTGGTGAAATTACCCGGTGTCGGTAAAAAGACCGCCGAACGTTTATTGGTTGAGATGCGCGATAAATTGAAGAGCTTAATGGAGGCATCCGTAGGCTCTGAGCGTGAGTTCGTACTGCAATCTAACTATTCACCGGCTCCTACGGTCAACAGTGCCGAAGAGGATGCAATTTCAGCCTTGATCTCCCTCGGCTATAAACCACCACAGGCGAGTAAAGCCGTTTCTGCCGCCTATAAAGAAGGCATGGACAGTGAGACCTTGATTAAGGCCGCGTTAAAATCGATGCTCTAATGGCATGGTTTTCATTAAGGCTAGTGTTATATTGCGGTACGCGATTTTTGCAGCCAGTTAGGTTGCAACTGCACCAAAATAGCAAGTGCCGTATGTCGATGCGGTAACAGGAATAGGTAAATGATTGAAGCAGATAGACTGATCCAGCCGCAGCTGCAAGGTCAAGATGATGTTATCGACAGGGCCATGCGCCCTAAATTGCTCGATGAATATACTGGGCAGGATGATACGCGTGCCCAATTAAAAGTGTTTATTCAGGCGGCAAAGAATCGCGAAGAAGCCTTAGACCATATGCTGATCTACGGCCCGCCGGGGTTAGGTAAAACCACCTTAGCCATGATCGTGGCTAATGAAATGGGGGTGAATATCAAATCGACGTCGGGGCCTGTGCTTGAGAAAGCCGGGGACTTGGCGGCTCTGCTCACCAATCTTGAGGCGGGTGATGTGCTTTTTATCGATGAAATTCACCGCTTAAGTCCTGTCGTCGAAGAAATTCTTTATCCTGCGATGGAAGACTATCAGTTGGATATTATGATTGGTGAAGGGCCTGCTGCACGCTCAATAAAGTTGGATCTTCCGCCGTTCACCTTAGTGGGGGCGACCACGCGGGCAGGGGCGTTAACCTCTCCGCTAAGGGCGCGTTTTGGCATTCCACTTCGGCTCGAGTTTTATAATGTTAAAGATTTAAGCACTATTGTGACCCGTTCGGCGCAAGTGATGGGATTGGCGATTGATAGTGAAGGGGCCACCGAAATTGCCAAACGCTCACGGGGAACACCGAGGATCGCCAACCGTTTACTGCGCCGAGTGCGTGACTATGCGGAAGTGAAACACGACGGCGCTGTGACGCAAAAAGTTGCGGAGCAGGCGCTTGATTTGCTCGATGTCGATGGCGAAGGTTTCGATTATATGGATCGAAAACTGCTGCTTGCCATTATCGATAAGTTTATGGGAGGCCCTGTAGGGCTTGATAACCTCGCCGCAGCTATTGGTGAGGAGCGTGAAACCATTGAAGATGTATTGGAGCCTTTCCTTATCCAACAAGGCTTTATCCAAAGAACGCCACGCGGTCGCATTGCTACAACCAGAGCCTATCTGCATTTTGGCATGATAAAACCAGAGTAACATCCAAGAAGGATGACCTTGTTAACAAAAAGCGGCCTTGGCCGCTTTTTGTTTTTACCGATTTTATTATTGTCCTTTTTGTCACCAGATAATGTTGCCGTTAGAACGAACCACATCCAAATCATCAAGATGAATATTATTTAATGAATGGCGGTTTCACTTAATTGACTATGGCGCGGACTAGTCATTTGAGTGCTGTTTTTATTTAAGTTTATTCGGTTAAATAACAATCTTATTTTGGTTTATAAATAATATTTAATCTAATGAATTAACAAAAATAAAACAAATGTATTTATATGTTGAGTTGAAACAACTCGAAATGACATTTGTATTGTTTATAAAAACAGCATTCAGAGTAGTGTAGTTCAACGCTTTCTTATTCCGTAGATGCTGTTTATTTCCGCTTTTAAACCCTTATCTCATCCTAAAGCACCTCATATTTATGCTTGTTCTAAATTGGCGATGAATTGTTGCATTTGTGTGTATTGCACACTTGCGGTGCATAAAAATCACAACTTATTCATTTTGTATCAGTGCGTACTGTGAAATCCCTGATATTTACACGATTCTTTCTGTTGCAATGATTACCAATATGCATATTTCTTCATAATTAATCGGCACATTATTCTGTGTGTTAGATAGTTGTTCATCAAAAAAGAGTGACGCACGTCACACTTTTGAGGTTCGCGGATGTTTGTTAAATGTTATTTTTTTAACAGTTTTAATCGCTATTAATTACTGGGTTATACGGTTTTTAATGCTGTAAATAGAAGTGAGTTAGCATTCAAGATTGCAATTAAACAAATATTTTACAATAAGAGGCAAAATAATAAACAAAATAGTTTTTAAGGTTAAAAAATGAAGATTGACTGAATGAAAGTGAATCCTCAGTATCAAGCGCAACAGTCGTACAGCAAATTGTTGTACAAGCTGTAAGCATAAAAATAATAGTAAGATCTAGGGAGCATTCATTCATGATCAAAAGAACCAAAGTTGCGTCGGCTATTAATTTAGCTGTCGTTAGCTCAATTGCTGCTGGTACCTTTGTAGCATCAAGCGCATTTGCAGCTGAAGAAACTGCAAAAGTTGAGCGTATTGAAGTCACGGGTTCACGTATTCAACGTCAAGATATGGAAACAGCTTCTCCTGTTACCGTTATTGATGCTGCTGCAATCAAAGCCGAAGGCTTTACCTCTGTAGACCAAATGCTACAAGTTCAAACTTCAATGGCGGGTGCTGCGATTGGTTCAACCACAAACAACGGTGCTGATGGTGTTGCACAAGTTGACTTACGTGGTATGGGCTCGCAACGTACTCTCGTGCTATTAAACGGCCGTCGCATGGTGAACTCTGGTTCAGGTGCTGACAGTGCTGTGGATTTAAACTCTATCCCAGTTGCTATGATCGCTCGCGTTGAAATCCTGAAAGACGGCGCTTCAGCGGTATACGGTTCTGATGCGATTGCCGGTGTAGTGAACATCATCACTAAGAAAGATTTCGATGGTTTCCAATTAGACTTCAACGGCAGCGGTACCGATAAAGGTGACGGTCAAAACGGTGATGTGAGTGCACTGTATGGCTTTAACACCGATGGTGGTAACTACACTTTTGGTGCAGCTTACTCAGATCGTCGTGGTGTGATCCAAGGTGACCGTAGCTGGACTGAGCCAGGTGCAAGTTCATTCATCCCAACAGGTTCGTTAGGCGGTAAAGTTCAAGACGCTAACGGTAACTGGGTAAACCGTACTTATGGCTATGACTTTACACAAGATAGCTACTACCAAACGCCAAGCGAGCGTCGTAGTTTGTTCGCAAACATGACTCAAGAGTTAGGTAACGATGTGGTATTAACCGCTGATGCTATCTACACTAACCGTCGCTCAAATCAGCAAATGGCTGCTCAACCTGCAGACATTATGCTGAACGTATGTGGTGACCCACATGTGCCAGCAGGTGAGCCTTGTGTCACTTTAGACAGCGCAATGACTGCTGCTGGCATCAAAGCTGACGACAAAGGTTTAGTAAACTACCGTCGCCGTACCAATGACGTAGGTCCACGTATCTATACTCAAGATACTGACACTTGGCGCTTATCTGGTGGTTTAGCGGGTACTTTAGATGTACATACTGGTATGAACTGGGATGTCACTTACACCTACGGTAAAAACCAAGCTAAAACTGCTGTAGAAAACTCAATCAATGCTTCTGATATGGCTACCTCAATCTATGCAAGTCCAGATGCATGGTTCAGTGGTGCACCATTAACTCAGCAAATGATCAATGACATTAGCTACACAGAAGAAGCGAAAGGCGGTAACGAGCAACAAACACTGTCTGCTGGTCTGAACGGTGAATTATTCGACCTGAGCGCTGGTGCGGTAGGTTTCGCTATCGGTGCTGAATACCGTCGTGAAAGTGGTTTCTACACGCCAGACGAAGTGGTTATCGCAGGTGAGAGTACTTCTGCTCAACAAGATCCAACTGATGGTAACTACAACGTTATCTCTATCTTCCAAGAAGTTAGCGTACCATTCACCGAAAAACTAACGGGTGAATTTGCTCTGCGCTTAGACGATTACTCAACTTTCGGTAAAGCAACTACTTGGAAAATCGGTTTAACTTACAATGCCACTGACGAGCTGATGGTTCGTACCGTAGCTGCAACAGGTTTCCGTGCTCCAAGCGTAGCTGAGCTATATGGTGGTAACTCTGGTTCATATGACTACTTAGATGATCCATGGGGTAATGCTCAAGATCCACAAATCTTAGTAAACCGTACTTCAGATCCAGATTTGAAACCTGAAGAGTCAGAGTCTTACACTGCTGGTTTAGTGTACTCACCAAGCTACCTCGATGGTATGTCAGTGACACTTGACTACTGGCGCTTCAAAGTAGACAACGCCATTGCGCGTATGGATACTCAAGCTGGTTTAGATGCTTGTTATGCTGGTGACCAAACAGCTTGTGAAACTTTCAATATCGGCCCTAATGGCGATTTGGATAACTTAACCAACGCGTTAACTAACGTAGGTTCACAAGACACTAGCGGTATCGACTTCAACTTAGCCTACAACTTCGAGCTGATTGGCTTAGATTGGAAAGTCGTCAACGATACCACTTACTTAGTGAAGTTTGAGCAGGATGGTGAAAACTATACCGGCACTATCGATGGTAACTTCGGTGCATATGCTCGCGTACGTAACAACTTCAGCATCTCTGCTGGTCAAGACGATTGGAGCGTAATGTACTTCAACCGTTATATCGGCGACATGCGTGACCTGAGCGAAGGTAACAAAGTGGGTGATATCCTGTATCACAACATTTCTGGTACTTACCATATCAATGATATGGCAACTGTAAGCTTAGGCGTGAAGAACTTTACCGATGAAAAACCATTGACCGTATCTAACGGTAGTGATGGCGGTACTGTTCCAGAAGTTTACGATACTATCGGCCGTACTATTTACGGTGGTGTAACTGTTAAGTTCTAATATTAACTAGAACTCAGCCTAGAAAAGCGCCTTCGGGCGCTTTTTTGTTTTGGTGCAAAAGGTTACAAGTGGTTATCTATTGCTGCCAACTTGATCACAATTAAGCTAAAACTGATTTTTAATCATCTTCTAACGCTAGAGACATATTTTTAGTTATGGTAACATAAATGATATTGATTCTCGTTTGGTGTTTAGGGATGAGTAAAATACTGTTAGTCGATGATGATCCATTATTCAGAGTTTGGTTAACTGAGGCGCTGAAAACACAGGGACATGAGGTTGAATGTGCCGTAAATGGCATTGAAGGGCTGAAACGGATCCGAAGTTTTATACCCGACATTATTATGCTCGATCTGGTGATGCCACAAATGGATGGTTTTTCCCTATTAGAGGCGAGAGACTGTATGACGCCGATTATGATGCTCTCTGCCCGTGACAACGAGGAAGATAGGATCAGAAGTTACGAGCTTGGTGCGGATGATTTTCTAACTAAACCTTTTAGCATTAAAGAGTTACTAGTGCGTCTGCATGCTCTTGAGCGGCGATTATCTCCCCGTCCCATGGCGCAAATGGCAATCGAGCAGGCGACCGCTCAGCCAGTCAAATTCGATGAAGCCGCCTATAGGATCACCATAGGTAAAAATGCCGTGGAACTGACGCAAACCGAGTTTAGGCTGTTTAAATATCTGTTCGAACGTAAAGGGCAAGTGATCACTAAGCAGGAATTGCAAAAATCGGTGTTGCAGAAGGACTTAGGCCGATTCGATCGCAATTTAGATATGCATATCAGTAACACGCGGCGCAAACTGGCAAATACCCGTTTACCGCGGACATTAATCAACACGGTCCGTGGTCAAGGATACAGTTTTTCTGCTTGATGTGTAGTGAAAGGCTAACAAACTTGGCACTGATGAATTAAAGCGCGACTGCTGGCTTCTTAGGCAATTTTAGTCGCTTTCATTTTCCCCTGATACGGATTTGGTTTATTCTAACGGGCATTAAAGCAGATGTGCATTTAGCATCATTACCCTCACATGAATAACCAAGTAGGAATCATTATGCGGATCAGTGCCAATTTTGATGGCGGAAATATCCAAGTCATTAATCTTGATAATAAAGACGATATTCAACTGGCAATCCGTCCCGATGCGGGCGGTGAGTTTTATCAATGGTTCAACTTCCGATTCGAAGGTGAGGTGGGTAATCAATACACCTTGAATATCATCAATGCGGGCACGGCTTCCTATCCTAAGGGCTGGCAAGATTATCACGCGGTCGCCAGCTACGATCGCCAACATTGGTTCCGTGTGCCAACCCAATATATCGACGGCAAACTGAGCATTCAGTTAGCGCTTGATTGTGATGCGATTCAAATCGCATACTTTGCGCCCTACAGCTATGAGCGTCATTTAGATCTTCTCAGCAACGCACAATTGCATCCCGATGTTAATCTTGAGCATTTAGGTCTGACCTTAGATGGCCGTGATATCACCCTGATGAAAGTGGGCGATGGCAATCCTGATAAACGCAATATTTGGATCACAGCAAGGCAACATCCCGGTGAAACCATGGCGGAATGGTTAGTCGAAGGCTTAGTGAATCGTCTGCTGGATAATGATTGTCCAACAGCAAAAGCGTTGCTCGATAAAGCAAATTTTTACATTGTGCCTAACATGAACCCGGATGGCAGCGTAAGAGGTCATCTGCGTACCAATGCGATTGGGGTTAACCTTAACCGTGAATGGCAAACCCCGAGCTTAGAAAGAAGCCCTGAGGTCTACCATGTAGTGCATAAGATGCAGCAAACGGGCGTCGATTTATTTTACGATGTCCATGGTGATGAAGGTCTGCCCTATGTATTCCTCGCGGGTTGTGAGGGCGTGCCAGCTTACAATGAGCGATTGGCACAGCTGCAAGCTGACTTTAGTCAGGCATTAACCTTGGCCAGTGCCGATTTCCAAACCGAGTTTGGTTACGCTAAAGACGAACCTGGTCAAGCCAACTTGACCGTGGCCTCTAATTGGGTAGCGCAAACCTTCGATTGCTTATCGAACACTTTAGAAATGCCTTTTAAAGACAACAACAATCTGCAGGATCCGTTTGTGGGTTGGTCACCAGAGCGCAGTATTTATTTAGGCGAAGCGTCATTGATTGCCATGCTCGCCGTGGTTGATAAGTTAAGATAGGTGCGACTATGGCATTAATCGAATGTCCAATCTGCCGAAAACGTATGTCGAGCAAAGCGCCAGCTTGCCCGCATTGTGAGGCAAAAACCAATGGTGACAATAGCTCGCTCGCTCGGATCAGTCATATCCAAAAATCCAGCAGCTTAATGAACCAAAGCTTTGTCGCCATGACGCTGTTTATTGCTGGGGTAGTGATTTGGTTTTGGGGCGGTGAGCCTGCCGAAGGCTTACGCGCGACCATTGGCGCCATCTGTTTTGTCTTTGGTTTTGTGGGCTATTTAATTACCCGCGTTAGAATCGTATTACATAAGCGAAAGAGTGTATGACCGACATTAATCAAGTAATCGACCAAATGCCCGAAGAAGTCTATGAAAGGCTGCGTAGCGCCGCTGAATTAGGCAAATGGGAAGATGGCACTGTATTGACCGAAGCCCAGCGTGAATCGACTCTTCAAGTGGTGATGCTCTATCAGGCGCGTCGCTTAGATCAAACGGAGCATTTCACCATAGCTGCCGGTGGAAAATTAAATGAGCTGTCGAAGGCGGAGTTGAAGAAACAATTCCGTGGCGAGTCGATTGCCGAGTTTAAAGCTGACGAACTGTAATCGCAGAAGTTGATGCTTCAACAATAAAAAGCCCACTAATGTGGGCTTTTTCATGCGCAGCGTTTCGATATTTAGTCGGGGCTGAGCTCACCAACCAAGTTTTGCAACATGGCAGTTTTAATTTCGCTCGGCTTTAGGTTTTTCGACAGCAGATAATGCAACTTCGCCAGTGCGGCTTCAATGGTCATGTCTGCACCACTGATCACCCCCGCTTTGGCGAGGGCATTGCCCGTAGCGTAGCCGCCCATATTCACTTTGCCTTGGAAACATTGAGTTAGGTTCACCAACACAATTCCACGCTCATCCGCTTGCTTTAGGGTATCGAGTAATGCCTTATCTTGCGGTGCATTGCCCACGCCAAAGGTCAGTAAAATGAGCGCCTTAACGGGTTGCTGCAGAATATTCTCAAAAATTTGCGTCGAAATGCCAGGATAGAGAGTCACCACACCGACGGGCTGTGGGCTGATATTAGCCACTTCTAACGGTTTATCGCTTGGGGTGGCAATTTTACCTGCTCGCAGATTAATTTTGATCCCTGCTTCAAGCAGTAAAGGGAAGTTTGGTGAGGCAAAGGCATCAAAGCCATCCGCGTGGGCTTTGGTAGAACGATTGCCACGGAACAGTTTGTTATTAAAG
Organism: Shewanella seohaensis; assembly: GCF_025449215.1. NCBI lineage: Bacteria > Pseudomonadati > Pseudomonadota > Gammaproteobacteria > Alteromonadales > Shewanellaceae > Shewanella > Shewanella seohaensis. The sequence continues at coordinate 3,000,746 of NZ_CP104900.1, read as the reverse complement.
AACAAACACACTTCCGCCACCGGATAATTAGCGGCGATATACAAAGAGTTGAGCAGATTGGTTTGACCGTCGGATCTCAGCTGTGCCAAAGGAATTTGTGAGCCAGTGACAATAACAGGCTTTGACAGACCTTGAAGCATAAAGGATAAGGCCGATGCGGTGTAGGCCATGGTATCTGTGCCGTGGAGGATCACAAAGCCATCGTATTTATCGTAATTGGCCTTGATATCATCGGCGATCATTTGCCAGTCGGTCGGTGCCATGTTTGATGAGTCGATGAGCGGGCAGTACTCGTGGATCACAAACTCAGGCATTTCGTCATGGTAAAACTCGGGCATGGATTGGACGCATTGGGTCAAAAAACCCGCCACCGGAGCAAAACCATTCGCGGTTTTTTGCATGCCTATGGTGCCGCCCGTATAGGCGACGTAAATGGAGCGTTTAGTCATTCTTGTCGTTATCTTAGCTGCAAGTGAGCTAATTATACGATTTTGCAGGCATAAACCCAATAAAAAAGCCCGAAGTATCGGGCTTTTGTGTCTTTCATCTTGAGTCTGTGTTAGTTGATAGCACAGCTGTCACAATACACATACACATGGTTAGGATCGTTAAAGGCCGCGATGGTCTTTAAGTTGCCCGTCCATTGCGCCAGCATTTGCTCAAGCAGTGTTGAATGGCTGAGTGACGCGGGTAAATAGGCCGACACAGAGGCAAACATTTGCTGTACAAAACGCTGCTCAGGCGTGAGCTCTTGCTCAATCACACGGGTGTCGAACAGGCTTAAATCCGCAAGTTTAGCGGCTTTAGCAACGGCTTGGTCGATATCACCAAGCTCATCCACTAAACCTAACTCTAGGGCTTTTTTACCACTCCACACACGGCCTTGGGCGATGCTATCCACTTGTTCTAAGGTCATTTTACGTTCTTTAGCGACCAGAGATATAAAGTCTAAATAGCCACGCTCGATATGGCGCTGGATAACCGATTCGATTTGTGGCGAGAGGGTACGAGTCACTGACAAACCTGCCCATTCTGAGGTCGATACACCATCGGTATGAATGCCTAAGCTGGCGAGTGAATCTTCGAAAGTAGTGATCATCCCAAAGATCCCGATAGAACCCGTCAGTGTGGTTGGGGTTGCGAAGATATAATCGGCGCTGGCCGAAATCCAATAGCCACCGGACGCCGCAAGGCTACCCATACTCACTACCACTGGTTTACCCGCTGCTTTGAGGGCGAGTAATTCTTGGCGAATTTGCTCTGAGGCAAAGGCGCTACCGCCAGGGCTGTCGACGCGAAGTACTAGCGCTTTGATATGCTTATCAAATCGCGCCTTGCGTAACAGCTCTGCAGTGCTATCACCACCGATTTGGCCGGCGGGTTGGCTGCCATTTAAAATAGTACCGCTGGCAACGATAATGCCAACACTGTCTTGCTCAACGAAGCTTGGCAGAGGCGTCACTAGGGTTAAATAGTCGTAAAAGCTGACTTGTTTGAAGCTGTCACCCGACTTCTCTTTCCCCACGCTATCGAGCATGACTTTACGGAACTCTTCGTCGGTCGCTAATGTATCGACCCATTTCATATTGATGGCCATAGTGGCGGAATCGCCTTCGGCCTTATCGAGTTGCGCGAGGTAATTTGCCGAGTCGAGCACTAAGGTATTGGCATCGATTTGGCGATTTTCCACCACGGTTTGAGTGTAACTCTGCCAAACATCGGCGAGTAGGGCGCTACTGGCTTCTCTGGCCGCATCCGACATATCGTCACGCATGTATGGTTCTACTGCGGATTTAAAGGTGCCGACGCGGAAAATGTGGGCTTTTATCTTGAGCTTCTCAAGGGCAGACTTGAAGTATTGGTTATACATACTTAAGCCATCGAGGAGACGCTGCCTTGGGGATTGAGGTAAATGGTATCGGCAAAGCTGGCAAGAAAGTATTGGTTTTGCTCGTAATAGTTTCCAATTGCCACCACCTTTTTGCCGCTTTCTTTAAAACGATTCAAGGCATCGCCAATGGATTGTAATTTGCTGATCCCTGCGCGTTTTAGCTCGGCTAAGTCTAAGACTATCGTGCTGATCCTGTTATCGTGCGCCGCGTTATCAATCACATAGATAATATCTGCCAGCAGGATTTCGCCATCGCTACTGCCGTTATTGCCTTGTTTAAGTGCGGCTTCAATCGGGTCGACCTGCTGTTTTTGATCGACAATGGAGCCCGCCAGATTAAGCACCAATGCTGAGTTATCTTCGACCTGAATATCTTCACTGCTGCCAATGGTAATGAGGATGATGGCGAGGAAGCCAAAAAAATCAGGTTGAGTATGAATTTACGGATCCCGTTGAGGGTGTTCCATATAAATAAACATATTCTCTTGAAAAACGATGGGTTAGCGGACATTAGCCACTCCTTTGCTTATCGAATGTGCCAATGCTAACTGAAAATCCCCTCACTGGCTAAACACAATTGTAAAGGATTTTAACTTTTAACCCCCTAGCAACAGTTGAGCTTACATTTGACTCAAGGTATGCTCATTTAAATCACTTGTTTAAAAAGGATGTTTGAATGTCGTTTCCCCATTTATTAGAACCCTTAGATCTGGGATTCACCCAGCTCAAAAATCGTGTGTTAATGGGCTCCATGCACACGGGTTTAGAAGAAGAAAAGGGCGGATTTGAGAAACTGGCAGCGTTTTATAAAGAGCGCGCGTTAGGCGGCGTCGGTTTAATTGTCACCGGCGGTATCTCACCCAACCTACGTGGTCGTTTGACTCCCCATGCGTGTCAGCTGAGTTTTCCCTGGCAAGTCGGTAAACACCGCATTGTGACTCAAGCGGTGCACGAGGCTGGCGGTAAAATTTGTATGCAAATCCTGCATGCGGGGCGCTATGGTTACCATCCTTTTTCGCAGGCGCCGAGTAAAATTAAGTCGCCTATAACTCCCTTTACACCTTCGGCCATGTCGAGCCGCCAAGTACGCGCCACCATTAAGGATTACGCCAGTTCTGCCGCTTTAGCGAAAAGAGCGGGGTACGATGGCGTTGAAGTGATGGGCTCTGAGGGGTATTTGATCAACCAATTTATCAGTTTGCGAACCAATACCCGCACCGATGAATGGGGCGGCAGTTTTGAAAAACGTGCACAATTCCCGATTGAGATTGTGAATGCGATTCGCGCCAAAGTGGGCAAAGACTTTATCATTATCTTCCGCTTATCCATGCTCGACTTAGTCGATAACGGCTCCACTTGGGACGAAGTCGTGCAACTGGCCAAGTGGCTTGAGCATGCTGGGGTGTCGATTATCAATACCGGGATTGGCTGGCATGAGGCCCGTGTGCCAACCATTGCGACTAGCGTGCCTCGCGGCGCCTTTGCTTGGGTGACTGAAAAACTTAAAAGTCGGTTTCAGTGCCTCTGATTGCCACAAACCGTATCAATACGCCTGAGATTGGCGAGCAAATCATTGCCTCTGGTCAAGCGGATATGGTGTCAATGGCCCGGCCGTTCCTAGCCGATCCTGAATTTGTGAATAAAGCGGCGGCCAACACGCCAGAGCTTATCAATACCTGTATCGGCTGTAATCAGGCCTGTTTGGACCATACTTTCTCTCTGAAACGTGCCACTTGCTTGGTCAACCCCCGTGCCTGTTATGAGACCGAAATTAACTTTTTACCCACCAGTAACAAGAAGCGTATCGCAGTGATGGGCGCAGGTCCCGCTGGGATGGCATTTTCAGTGTATGCGGCGATGCGCGGTCATGAAGTGGTGCTCTTTGAGGCGAAATCCGAGGTGGGTGGACAGTTTAATCTGGCTCGTAAAATCCCAGGAAAAGAAGAGTTTAACGAGACAATTCGTTATTTCCTCAATCAAATCAAACTGCATAAAATCGACTTGCGCTTAAATACCCGTTTAGATGCTAAGGTACTGGAAACCGAAACGTTTGATGAAATTGTTATCGCTTCCGGCGTGGTACCGCGTGAGTTAAGCTTGCCAGGTTTTGATAGCCCCAAAGTGGTGGATTATCAACAGGTGCTGACGGGCCAAGCCACGATTGGCGACAAAGTGGCCCTGATTGGTGCAGGCGGTATCGGCTTTGATATGGCGCATTACCTCTGCGAATCTGAGTCGAGTACGCTTAATCCTGAAAAATGGTTAAAGCAGTGGGGTATAGACAAGCAATATCAGCATGCGGGTGGGTTAGCCGAGCCTGAAGTCGATAATAGCGATCATAGACAAGTCTATCTGTTACAACGTAAGACCTCTAAGATGGGTCAAGGCTTAGGTAAAACCACCGGCTGGATCCACCGTTTAGTGCTAAAACAGCACGATGTGAAGATGAAAACCGGCGTCAGCTATGACAAGTTTGATGATGCGGGCCTGCATATCCGCGTTGGCGAGCAAACCGAAGTGTTGGCCTTGGATAATGTTATCCTCTGCGCCGGACAAGAATCTAACCGCACCTTAGTCGATGAGATGAAAGCAACGGGTATTCCTGTGCACTTGATTGGCGGTGTCGATGTGGCCGCCGAGCTCGATGCAAAACGTGCCATTCGCCAAGGCGCCGAGCTTGCCATGCGGTTGTAGTTTTTATGCGGTTTACTAACAAAAAAGCCTGAGTCAGACTCAGGCTTTTTTGTTGATTGTGTCTCGTCCTGAAATACGTTGACATAAAGAGGATTTCTTTATGACAACATCAATTAACTCAAGCCGTAAGCGCACACAACGAGATTACACCTTAGCCTTTAAATTAGGCGTTGTAGAGCGTGTTGAAAAAGGCGAAATGACGTACAAACAAGCCCAAGCCCATTTTGGTATTCAAGGCCGTTCAACGGTACTCGTTTGGCTTAGAAAACATGGTAGACTCGATTGGTCGAAACCTTTTCAGCATCCCCTTATGCCTAAGTCAAAAGAAACCCCTGCCGAAACGATCAAGCGCCTTGAACGTGAGTTAGCAGAAGAGAAACTGCGTAACCAAATCCTCAATGGCATGGTTGATATCATGGACAATGAATATGGAGCAGGCCTCAGAAAAAAGTACTTATCCGGTACATCTGGCAAGCAAAAGGCAACGGAGAAATAAACCTCGCTGCCGCATGTCGTGCTGCGGGTATGTCGAGGCAAGGTATTTATCAGGCAGTTGCTCGAATGGAAAGTCGTAGAGCTGAGCTATCGGTCATCCAAGACTGGGTCCAGTACTGGCGTAAATATATGCCAAGGTTAGGGGCCCGTAAGCTCTACACGTTGATAAAATCCAGGCTGGTTGAGCACGATATTAAACTCGGGCGAGATGGGTTCTTTACCTATTTGAGAAGTGAAGGTTTACTGCTTAAACCAAAGAAAAGCTACACAAAAACCACGTTCAGCAAACACTGGATGAAGAAGCATCCTAATCTGCTGAAAGAGGAAGGACTGCATGATGCAGGGCATGTACTGGTCAGTGATATCACCTATCTTGAGTCAGACCAAGGTGTGCACTACCTGTCACTGGTCACCGATGCGAGTTCGCGTAAGATAGTCGGTCATCACGTGAGTAAAGACATGAAAGCCGAGAGTGTGGTGAAAGCGTTAAAAATGGCCATCAAAGATAAACGCTATATCGGCAACGCGGTGCATCACTCAGACAGAGGTTTACAGTACTGCTCAGCTGTTTATCAGAATGCGCTTCAGGCGAGCCAAATCCAGCCGTCAATGACGGATGGTTATGATTGCTACCAAAATGCATTAGCAGAAAGAGTGAATGGCATACTGAAGCAGGAGTTTTTACTGCACCGATGTAGGACATTTGCGGAGCTGAAAATACTTGTTAGAGAATCGATAGCAATATACAACGATATGAGACCGCATCTGAGTTTGAATATGGCAACCCCTAATCAGGTGCACAATAGAAAAGGCCAGCTACTGGAGCTGGCCTAAAAACTGTCAACCTATCTTAGGACGAGACATTGATATGAAGATAAACGCTTATCTATATGAGTGGGCTATCTGCTTAGTTGGGTAAATGCCCATAACTTACCACCCGCGTGACTTGCCACTGACCATTGGCGTGTTGCCAGACCATTAGAAATTTGGCTTTGCCGTCACAACTGCCTGTTTCTTTGCTGCAAAATTTATGTACGCCCTCAGTTATCGCGCCAAAGTCCTTGATGGGATAGGCTTGAAAGCTCTCTTCAACCAGTGAGCGGGTGTATTTACCGCAGGCATAGTTTTTAGTGTTGTTGATCATCGATTGGCGGTTCCAAGTGACACCACCATTGTCATGGTAAAACTCGACCTTATCTGCAAAGTAACTTTCATGCAGCTTGAGTTGTTGCTCATCAGCACAACGATTAAATGAATCAAATACCTTACTATCCATGTCTTTCATCTCGGCAACGAGGTTATCTTCACTCGAAAATGCACTCATTGACACAAGCAGCAAGCTGATTGCGATTAACTTATCCATAGCTCTCCTTGGTATAAACTGGTCCACCTAATATAAAGTAAGTGGAAAGCAATAACATAATGATCTTTTGGCAAGCGAACAAGGACGAATGGTAAAGCGTTTGGGAAGCCGCAAAGATGTTGTCTTTTACTTATCAGTGGGTGTTATGCAGGGAGATATTCGTCAATACGAATCCGTAGCAAACGACTCTGCTAGTCTTCGACCACTTCTTGCTGTGGCACAGCTTTGAGATTGGCGGTTTTACGCGTCGATGGGGTTTGGGCGCGACTGTTACCGTAAGCATAGGTCACCACTGCAGCACCTTCGGGGGATAAATCGAGTTCTAAATCTTCGCTAGGAATACAGCAGCAGGGCAGACATTCGTCGGCATTAAGCTCGGCCAAAGGCTCGGTTAAATAGCTGACACTGCCGCTAATAATGCGGGTCTTGCAAGCGCCGCAAAAACCACTGCGGCACTCAGAGAAAATGGTCACTTTTTTGGCTTCGAGTGCTTGCAACAACGAATTGTGCTGCTCGGTAAACAGCAGCACAGGTTGCCCTTGAAGGCGCACAATGGGCGCCTTGGCAAAGGGGTTGTTTAACAGTAGGTTCGATTTAGCCATAAGCAATCAAATCCCGTTAGAGATCGAAATCGAGGAATTCATCACTGTCGACGGCCGAATCGATTTGACCGACAAGATAAGATGACACTTCGACTTCCTGCGGCGCCACTTGTACTGCATCACTTTCTAACCAGTTCTTCATCCAAGGCAGTGGGTTAGACTGCTCGGCATAAGGCAGTGGCAAGTTAACTGACTTCATCCGTTGGTTAGTGATGTACTCAACGTATTGGCAGAGGATCTGCTCGTTGAGACCGATCATTGAGCCGTCTTTGAACAGGTATTTTGCCCATTCTTTTTCTTGCTCGGCGGCCTTGAGGAACAGGTTGTACGCTTCCTGTTGGCATTCCACAGCAATTTCGGCCATTTCAGGATCATCTTTGCCGCCCTGCATAATGGTTAAGATATGCTGGGTGCTGTTTAAGTGCAGCGCTTCGTCACGGGCGATAAGACGAATAATTTTCGCGTTACCTTCCATAAGCTTACGCTCAGCAAATGCGAATGAGCAGGCAAAACTAACGTAGAAGCGAATCGCTTCGAGGGCGTTAACTGACATCATGCACAGGTACAGCGCTTTCTTTAGCGTGCGAGTGTTGACTTCGACTGGCTCGCCATCGATCACATGGGTGCCTTCACCTAACAGGTGGTAAACCTGCGTGAGTTTAATTAAGTGATCGTAATATTCGGCAATGTCAGTCGCGCGGCGCAGGATCTCTTGATTCACCACGATATCGTCAAAAATCACTGAAGGATCGTTCACGATATTGCGAATAATGTGCGTGTATGAGCGCGAGTGGATGGTCTCGGAGAAAGACCAAGTCTCAATCCAAGTTTCTAATTCGGGCAGCGACACTAAGGGCAGAAATGCCACGTTAGGCGAGCGGCCTTGGATAGAGTCGAGCAGCGTTTGGTATTTCAGGTTCGAAATAAAAATATGCTTTTCATGATCTGGCAGTGAGTTGTAATCGATTTTATCGCGGCTCACGTCAACTTCTTCTGGGCGCCAGAAGAAAGACAACTGCTTTTCAATCAGTTTTTCAAACACTTCATATTTTTGTTGGTCATAACGAGCGACGTTAACCGATTGTCCGAAGAACATAGGTTCACGGGTAGCATCGTTGGGTGTTTGGCAAAAAGTAGAGTAGGTCATGGTACGAGTATTCCAATAAGTCGGGATCCCAAAGGGATCCCGCAACCGTTAACATTGAAGATTAGATTTTGCAGGCGCCGCCAGCACAGCCGTCATCTTCTTTCTCTATGTTGGTAATGTCATCGTGTTGATCCGATGCACCATCGCGAGTGTTATGGTAGTACAGCGTTTTTACACCTAACTTATAGGCATTGAGTAAGTCTTTCAGCAGAGTCTGCATCGGAACCTTACGGCCTTCGAAACGCGTTGGGTCATAGTTAGTGTTGGCCGAAATTGCTTGGTCAACGAATTTTTGCATGATACCCACGAGCTGTAAGTAACCTTCGTTGCTTGGCATTTGCCATAGCAGCTCGTAGTTGTATTTCAGCTCATCAAAATCAGGCACCACTTGCTTTAACTGGCCATCTTTACTGGCTTTCACACTGATCAAACCGCGTGGAGGTTCGATACCGTTAGTCGCGTTTGAGATCTGTGATGACGTTTCAGACGGCATCAGCGCAGACAGGGTCGAGTTACGTAAACCGTGCTGTTTGATGTCTTGGCGCAGTGTTTCCCAGTCTAAATGCAATGGCTCGCTGCAAATCTTATCTAAATCACGTTTGTAGGTATCGATAGGTAAAATACCTTGGGCGTAAGTGGTCTCATTAAATAATGGGCACGCACCTTGCTCTTTTGCCAGATTCATTGACGCCTTAAGCAGATAGAATTGAATCGCTTCAAAGGTCTTGTGAGTCAGGTTGTTCGCGCTACCATCGGAGTACTTCATGCCATTCTTCGCTAAGTAGTTAGCGAAGTTGATAACACCAATACCTAAGGTACGACGGTTCATCGATGAAATTTCAGCCGCTTTGATTGGATAATCTTGGTAATCCAGTAGGTTATCCAGTGCACGTACCGCTAAATCGGCTAATGGTTCAAGCTCGGCTAAGTTTTTGATCGCACCTAAGTTTAATGCTGACAGTGTACAGAGCGCGATTTCACCGTTTGGATCGTCAATGTTGTTCAATGGCTTGGTCGGCAACGCGATTTCAAGACAAAGGTTAGATTGTCTGATCGGAGCGACTTTCGAGTCGAACGGACTGTGGGTGTTACAGTGGTCGACGTTTTGGATGTAGATACGGCCCGTTGAAGCACGCTCTTGCATCATCAATGAGAACAGTTCAACTGCTTTCAATGTCTTCTTACGAATACTGCTGTCTTGCTCATATTGCAGGTACAGACGTTCGAATTCGTCTTGATCTTCGAAGAAGGCATCGTAAAGACCTGGCACGTCTGATGGGCTGAACAGGCTGATGTTTTCGCCTTTGATCAGACGTTGATACATCAGCTTGTTGAGCTGTACGCCGTAGTCTAAGTGGCGAATACGGTTATCTTCGACACCGCGGTTGTTTTTCAGTACCAGCAGGGATTCCACTTCTAAGTGCCAAATAGGGTAGAAGAGGGTCGCAGCACCACCACGAACGCCGCCTTGCGAGCAAGACTTAACCGCCGTTTGGAAATACTTGTAGAAAGGTAAGCAACCCGTGTGGAAGGCTTCGCCGCCACGGATTGGGCTACCTAGTGCACGGATACGACCGGCGTTGATACCGATACCTGCGCGTTGGCTGACATACTTCACGATAGAAGAGGCGGTCGCGTTGATAGAATCTAAGCTGTCGCCACATTCAATCAGAACGCATGAACTGAATTGACGCGTTGGCGTACGTACACCCGCCATGATTGGCGTGGGCAGAGAAATCTTAAAGGTCGATACCGCGTCGTAAAAATCTTTAACGTATTGCAGGCGCGTTTCTTTTGGATAACGGGCAAACAAGCAGGCCGCCACCAGAATATAGAGGAACTGGGCGCTCTCGTAGATCTCGTGGGTCACACGGTTTTGTACCAGATACTTACCTTCGAGCTGTTTTACCGCCGCGTAGGAGAAGTTCATATCGCGCCAATGGTCGATATAGGTATCCATGATATCGAGTTCTTCGCGGGTGTAATCCTGCAGAATATGCATATCATACTTACCAAGCTCAACCAGTTTAGTCACATGGTCGTATAACTTTGGCGGCTCGAACTGACCAAAGGCCTTCTTACGTAAATGGAATACGGCTAAGCGCGCAGCCAGAAACTGATAATCCGGTGATTCTGGGGAAATTAAATCCGCCGCAGATTTGATGATCGTTTCGTGGATAGCTTCGGTTGGGATCCCGTCGAAAAACTGTAAATGCGTGCGAAGTTCAACTTCAGAAACAGAAACGTTTTTTAATCCCTTGGCTGCCCAAGTAATTACGCGGTGTATCTTGTCGAGATCGATTGTCTCACGTGCACCACAGCGTTTTGTGACTGTCATATTGCTATTCATTGAAGAGAGGCCTTGGTTCTGATATCTGTTCAGGTGAACTAAGTCACCGTACGTTTCCTTGTAAAACAATCAACCTGAAAACCCTTAATACTGCTGACTATGCAGGAGATAGTCGATTTAACGGGGAACTTCTAGTGTGTCTGATTGCTACCTATACACAAGATATGGTGTTTTAAATAATCTGAGATACAAGATAGTGAGGTTTGACGCTATTTGCAAGTCTCAATTCAGGGGGTATCTTGTGGATATCTTGAGGATAAAGAAAAGCGTTAGTGATGACTAACCCAGAAGCTCAAATTGAGATTAGCGTGCGACATTGATGACGTTTTTTTGTGCAAATTTCACAGTGTGATCGATCGCTAAAATAAGCAGCGATCGCGATCGCAAGGATTGACCCTTAACCTAAATTGCATTACCAGCGAAGGGCGCATTATTTCGCCGTTAATCGGATTCGGTTGGGCCGTTAACCTTGGTCAATCCGTTACCGCTATTTGGCCAATGCTTGGCTTAAGGCCGAATGCAAACTCGATGGTGAGTTAAACTGCGCATAGGCAGGCCATGCATCGGGTGTATCGGCCTCACCTAAATATCCCCACAACGCCACACCGCCAAGCATGCCAGCCGCTTGGGCCGCGAGTAAATCCCGCTCAGCATCACCTAAATAGAGTATTTGCTGTGGCTGGCACTGCAGCTGCTGCGCGCCCAATAGCATAGGTGCGGTGTGAGGCTTAGGGTAACGAGTCGAATCGCCACTGATCATCACTGGCATACGCGAGCTGAGCTTAAGTTTATGTAATAGAGGGCGTGTAAAGCGGGCGGGTTTATTCGTGATCACCCCAAATGGCACACGGCATAACTCGAGCCAATCGAGCAGGGGAGCGATACCATCAAACAACTGGCAATGGTCGCCATTGATCCTTTGATAGTGTGCGAGGAGTCCTTGCTGTACTTGAGTGCGCAGAGCGTCATCCGCGCCGGGAATCGCCGCATCGACTAAGGCAAAGCTGCCATGGGAGGCGGCGCTACGCATGTCTGCTAAAGGTTTTGCCGCGATACCGACATCAGACAAACTGAGGTTAAGGGCTTGAACCAGATCCGGCGCGGTATCGGCCAGGGTACCGTCAAGGTCGAATAAGACCCCTTTAACCTCAGCTAAGCTCATCTTAATCTACCTTTTGCGTCGCAATCATATAGTTAACATCGACCTTTGGGGTGTACTTAAAGATCCCTGTTAGCGGGTTATAGGTGATCCCAAGTGCATCTTTACAGAGAAGATCGGTGTTATCGACTAAGGCCATGAGTTCCGATGGCTTGATGAACTTATTATGGTCATGGGTGCCAATTGGCAACATCTTTAATAGGTACTCGGCGCCGATAATGGTCTCGACAAAAGACTTAATATTACGGTTGATGGTTGAGAAAAACACAAAACCGCCGGGTTTAACCATATCGCAGCAGGCTTGAATGACCGATTGCGGATCTGGCACATGCTCGAGCATCTCCATACAAGTCACCACATCGTAGTATTCGCGGTGATCTTCTCTATGGGCCTCGGCAGTGTTTTTGACATAGTTGATGCTCACGCCAGTTTCCAGTGCATGTAAACGCGCGACTTCTAATGGTTCTTCACCCATATCGAGGCCGTGAACGATCGCGCCGATGCGCGCCATGCTTTCGGATAAAATGCCGCCGCCACAGCCGACGTCCAGCACTTTCTTACCAAAAATCCCGCCTGCCGTTTGATCGATATAGTTAAGGCGCAGGGGATTTAATAGATGCAGCGGCTTAAACTCGCCGTTGAGATCCCACCAGGTTTCGGCCATACGTTCAAACTTTGCGATTTCCTGCGGGTCTACGTTGGTATTCTGTTGCATGCTATTACCTATAGCGGCTGTCATTGTGCGGCTATTATAACGACAATGGGGGATAAACACAGTATTGGCTGATCCTAAGTCTTTGTGGTTGAGTGAAATTTCAGCAATTATCATTAATTCTTAAACACTTTGTGAAGCAGAGCGGTTTTTCTGCTCGGATATTAATCAAGTCTTGGCCTCAATTTCGCCATTAACAACGGATTTTATCGGGTTTAAAAGGGCAAATTGACAGTGTTTTCATCTATTAAGCCACATCCTTCGCAATTCACGAAGGATAGGTCTGGCGACATTAAATAACTGTGTTAGAATGCCAAATCACGTTTTTGGGCCGCTCAATGATACGGATTATACGTTGTCGGCTAATTTTCAGGGGATCGAGCAGTTTATGACTGATCTGGCTTCATCTATTTCACCAATTAATATTGAAGACGAATTAAAGAATTCATACCTTGATTACGCCATGAGCGTGATCGTGGGACGTGCATTACCAGACGTGCGTGATGGCCTTAAGCCTGTGCATCGCCGCGTGCTGTTTGCCATGAGTGAATTGAAGAACGATTGGAACAAGCCTTACAAGAAGTCGGCACGTGTTGTCGGTGACGTGATAGGTAAATATCACCCCCATGGCGACTCGGCGGTGTATGACACTATCGTGCGTATGGCGCAGCCTTTCTCTCTGCGTTACACCTTAGTCGATGGCCAGGGTAACTTTGGTTCGGTCGATGGTGACTCCGCAGCGGCTATGCGTTATACCGAAATTCGTATGGATAAGTTAGCGCACCAGCTCCTCGCCGATCTTGAAAAAGAAACCGTTGACTATGTGCCCAACTACGATGGCACAGAACAAATTCCTGCTGTATTACCGACACGTGTCCCTAACCTGTTAATCAACGGTTCATCGGGTATTGCGGTCGGTATGGCGACTAACATTCCGCCCCATAACTTAACCGAAGTCGTTAAGGGCTGTTTAGCGCTGATCGCCGATCCTGCGCTGTCTATCGAACAGTTGATGGAACATATTCCAGGTCCAGACTTCCCAACGGCGGCGATTATCAATGGCCGTAAAGGCATTATCGATGCGTATAAGACGGGCCGTGGCCGCGCCGTTATGCGCGCGCTGGCTGAAGTCGAAACCGAAGATAATGGTCGTGAACGCATTATCGTTACCGAGATCCCTTATCAGGTTAACAAAGCGAAACTCATCGAGAAAATCGCCGAGTTAGTCAAAGATAAGAAGATTGAAGGCATTAGCGGTCTGCGCGATGAGTCTGATAAAGACGGTATGCGCATCGTTATCGAAATTAAACGCGGCGAAGTGGGTGAAGTTGTCCTGAACAACCTCTATGCCCAAACACAAATGCAATGTTCTTTCGGTATCAACATGGTGGCGTTGACCAATGGTCAACCTAAGCTATTCAACCTTAAAGAGATGCTGGAATGCTTTATTCTTCACCGTCGTGAAGTGGTAACGCGTCGTACAGTATTTGAATTGCGTAAAGCCCGTGATCGTGCCCATATCCTTGAAGCACTAGCCATTGCGCTGGCTAATATCGACCCTATTATCGCGCTGATCAAGGCATCGCCGACACCAGCCGAAGCTAAAGTGAAACTGGTTGAGCAAGGTTGGGCACTTGGCAATGTACAGGGCATGCTTGAAAAAGCGGGTGACGATGCGGCGCGTCCAGAATGGTTAGAGCCAGAATTCGGTATCCGTGATGGCTTATATTACCTGACTGAGCAACAGGCTCAGGCGATTCTAGAGCTGCGTTTACACCGTTTAACTGGTCTTGAGCACGATAAGATCATCGCCGAATACGAAGAGTTGCTCGAGTTCATCGCGGGTCTGCTGTTTATTCTGCGCAGCCCTGAGCGTTTGATGGAAGTGATCAAAGAAGAGTTAGAAGAAATTCTGGCTGAATACGGTGATGCTCGCCGTACTGTCATCAACGCCAATGAAATTGATATGAGTCTTGAAGACTTAATCAACGAAGAAGACGTGGTTGTGACCCTGTCACACTTAGGTTACGCCAAATACCAACCGCTGAGCGATTACCAAGCCCAGCGCCGTGGTGGTAAGGGTAAAGCTGCAACTAAGGTGAAAGACGAAGATTTCGTTGAAAAACTGCTGGTTGCCAACACTCACGATACCATTCTGTGCTTCTCAGATTTCGGTAAGATGTACTGGCTCAAGGTCTATCAATTACCGCTGGCGAGCCGTACTTCCCGTGGTCGTCCGATTGTTAACTTGCTGCCGCTGTCCGATGGCGAACGCATTACTGCGATTCTACCGGTGCGTGAATACGCAGAAGATAAGTACATCATCATGGCGACCTCTAACGGTACCGTGAAGAAAACTGCGCTGACAGCTTACAGCAACCCACGTGCTAATGGCATTATCGCCGTGAACCTGAAAGACGGTGACCAACTGATCGGTGTCGATATCACCAATGGTGATGATGAGATCATGTTGTTCTCGAACGAAGGTAAAGTGGTTCGCTTTAAAGAAGGCGAAGAAGTGGCCGTGCTCGATGAAAACGGCAACCCAGTGCTGGACGAAGAAGGCAACCCACAAATCAACTTCAAGGGTGTGCGTCCAATGGGTCGCGGCGCGACTGGTGTTCGCGGTATCAAGCTTGAAGAAGGTCAAAAAGTGGTGTCTCTCATCGTACCTAAGGGCGATGGCGCTATCTTAACCGTGACCGAAAACGGCTATGGCAAACGTACTGAACTGTCTGAATACCCATCGAAGAGCCGCGCGACTAAAGGTGTGGTATCGATCAAGGTGAGTGAGCGTAACGGTGCGGTTGTTGGCGCGGTACAAGTTGGCGGCAATGATGAAATCATGCTGATCAGCGATAAAGGTACCTTAGTCCGTACGCCGGCGAACGGTGTGTCAATCATCGGCCGTAACACTCAAGGTGTGACCATTATCCGTACCGCAAGTGACGAAAAAGTAGTTGGTCTGCAACGTATCGATGAGATCCAAGGCGACGAAGATGAAGTCGAGCTGGATGAAAACGGTATGCCAATCGTCCCAGTTGTCGCTGAAGGTGACTCTGTTCATGAAGAGTCTTTAGAGGATGAACTGGAAGAAGAATTAGATGAAGACGAAGAGCTTGACGACGAGCAAGACGAAGACTAATTCGAGAGTATGAAAACGAGCGTCCAATTGGACGCTCGTTTTTTTCATGGCAACGTTTTATTTTATGAATTCTAATATCATGGTTTGTAAATAAGGAGAGTGGCAGTGAGCGCGATTTATAATTTCTGTGCAGGTCCTGCGATGTTACCCGCAGCGGTAATGAAAAAAGCACAACAGGAATTACTCGATTGGAATGGGCTAGGTGTCTCCGTGATGGAAGTCAGCCACAGAGGTAAGGAATTTATCGCGCTGACCAAGCAAGCTGAGGCGGATTTACGCGAGCTGATGCACATTCCACAGAACTATCATGTGCTGTTTATGCACGGCGGTGGTCGCGGTCAGTTCTCTGCCGTTGTGAATAATTTTTTAGGCAACCAAGGCCGTGCCCTGTATTTAGTCAGTGGTCAATGGTCTTCTGCAGCATTAGCCGAAGCTCAAAAGCTGGCGGGCGACGCGCAAATTGATAGCCTTAACATTGTTGAAAAACATAATGGACTCAATGCAGTAGTGCTGCCTGATCTGCATAAGATTGATGCCGATTACCGTTATGTGCACTACTGCCCAAATGAGACAGTTGATGGTATCGAAATTTTTGATGAGTTAGACAGTCCATGGCCGATTGTCGCCGACTTATCATCTACCATTATGTCTCGCGAAATCGATGTCAGTCGTTACGGCTTAATCTATGCTGGTGCGCAAAAGAACATTGGTCCTTCGGGCTTATCTATTGTGATCGTGCGTGATGATATGTTGAAACTGCCGAGTTTAACCCAATCATCCATCATGGATTACCGTTTAGCCGTTGAGCATGACTCTATGTTCAACACGCCGCCAACCTTTGCTTGGTACTTAGCGGCTGAAGTATTTGCTTGGCTCAAATCCTTAGGTGGTGTGGCCAGTATCGCGAAAATCAATCAGCAAAAAGCGCAAATGCTGTATGCCTGTATCGATGCCAATCCTTTCTATAAAAATGGTGTCGTCGCGGCAAACCGCTCACAAATGAACGTGACTTTCCAACTGGCGGATGAATCCCTTGATGGCGCCTTCTTAAAAGAGGCCGAAGCGGCGGGCCTAGTGGCCTTAAAAGGGCACCGAATCGTTGGTGGCATGCGTGCCAGCCTTTACAATGCGATGCCACTTGAAGGCGTAGCTGCGCTGGTGAGCTTTATGAACGAATTTGCGGCAAAGCATAGCTAAGCCAAGTAGTGAAGTTTACCTAACTTGCTTAACTCGCTGATTGATACGTGTCGTTTAAAGTCAGTATTAACAGCGTAAAGTGAGAAAAAACGAATGCCTAGGCATTCGTTTTTTATTGGTTGCATAAAGCTTAAAGTTGATATGAAAGCATGCACTAATTAATAGCTAAAGGAAGGCTAGGGGACTTAGGCCGAATTAGGCGCTTCATCCCAACTGTCTTGTTACAGTACTTTGGCAATCGACTTAGCTAAGTAATCCACATTGTCTTCGCTAATGCCTGCAATGCTAATGCGGCTCGAACCCACCATATAAATGCTGAATTCTTTCTGCAGGTGCGCCACTTGCTCAGGATTAACCCCTAGGAAAGAGAACATGCCTTTTTGGCGTGCGATAAAGCTAAAGTCGCGATCCACGCCATTGGTTTTGAGTTTTTCCACTAAAATGGCGCGGTTACCGTTGATACGGTCGCGCATTACTTTGAGCTCATCTAACCACTCTTGCTTTAATTCTGCCGAACCTAGAATAGTTTCGACAATTGCCGCGCCGTGGGCTGGCGGCATGGAGTAGAGGCAGCGAACCACGTAAAGCAGTACAGATTGCGCGATGTTTGCCGTGTTTGCATCTTTTGCAACCACAGAGCATGAACCGATACGCTCACGGTACAGACCGAAGTTTTTCGAGCAAGAGCTACACAGGATCATATTATCGACCGCAGCGGCCATTTTACGCACGCCGTAGGCATCGATATCGACACCATCACCAAAACCTTGGTAAGCCATGTCGATAAGCGGGGTAAAACCTTGCTCCTTGGTGAGGGCAACCACTTTATCCCATTGCTCTGTCGTCAAATCCATCCCGCTCGGGTTATGGCAACAGGCATGGAACAGCACCACATCGTTCGGGCCAATCTGCGCAAGCGCGCTGAGCATCTCATCGAACTTTAACGATTTAGTGTCGTAATCATAGTAAGGGTAGGTTTTAACGGTCAGACCCGCCGCTTCAAACAAGCCTATATGGTTAGCCCATGTGGGATCGCTCACCCATAGCACAGCATTAGGATTGCAGCGTTTAATAAAATCACCGGCAACGCGCAGGGCGCCCGTGCCACCAGGCGTGGATACTGTACGAATTCGGTTGGCGATAATCGCGCAGTGATCACTGCCAAAGGCTAATTCTGTTATCAGGGTATTAAACTGAGACGAACCGGTTGGGCCGATATACACTTTGGTGGTTTCAGTGTCTAAACGGAATTTTTCGGCTTTTTTCACGCAATTAAGGATGGGAGTGTTTCCAGCGGGATCCTTATAAACGCCCACACCTAAGTCGACTTTTTGAGGATGTGAGTCTTCACGGTACTGGGTTAATAGGCCGAGGATAGGATCCGCAGGCATTGCGACGAGTGAGTTAAACATGGCTCCATCTACCTTTTTGGTTATATTGCGACAACATGAATTGCACAGAATATGCGAGATTTATCGTTTGAAACCTAGAATAGCGTGGATAGATGAAAAATTTAAAGCAAAAACTGTGAACTATGGCCAATTAATCTGGCAAAAAAGCCTGCCAAAAAACGCTTTAGATCACAATTTAACCGCAGATATTTTGTGTTTTTGTTATTTTTAGACTGACTTGAGTAATTTTCCGGTTTTAAAAGCCGTTTTTTAGTAAAAAACGGTTGAATCCTGCGTCACTATCGGTAATTTTATAACGACGAAGCACCAACAAGGTCCCCAATCTCCTTTAATTTGTAATCTTAACTTGACGCCATGTAGCGTGAGGTTGCCATTTACCTATTTTCAGTCTGCGTACCATCGATGGTTACGCCCTAAGAGAAAGAAGATTTATTCATGAAGCAATTACGTCTTGAACCTGTTGTGCAAGTCCGCGGTGAGATCAACATTCCGGGCTCAAAAAGCATTTCTAACCGCGCATTATTATTGGCGACCTTAGCCAAAGGCACCACCACGCTCACCAATTTGCTCGACTCCGATGATATTCGTCATATGTTGTCGTCTTTAAAGCAGTTGGGCATTGAATACCGCTTATCGCAAAATAATACTGTCTGCGAACTCACTGGCTTAGGTGGCGCTATTTCGGCGGATACCGCGCAAACGCTGTTTTTAGGCAATGCGGGCACGGCTATGCGTCCATTGTGCGCTGCGCTGACCTTAGGGCGTGGCGAATTTACCTTAACGGGCGAACCGCGCATGGAAGAGCGTCCCATTGGTGACTTGGTCGATGCCCTAAAACAATTGGGCGCTAATATTGTGTACCTTAAGAATGAAGGGTTTCCGCCTCTGACCATCAATGCAACCGGGCTTAACGGTGGCGATGTAGAAATTGCTGGCGATCTGTCTAGCCAATTCTTAACGGCGCTGTTAATGGTTGCCCCCTCGCTAAGGGCAGTGTGAACATTCATGTCAAAGGTGAACTGGTTTCAAAACCTTATATCGACATTACCTTAGCCTTGATGGCGCAGTTTGGCGTTCAGGTGATTAACCATGACTATGCCCGCTTTGAGATCCCGGCCGGTCAGCAGTATGTGTCTCCGGGTAAAGTGTTAGTGGAAGGGGATGCATCTTCTGCATCTTACTTTTTAGCCGCAGGAGCCATTAAAGGCGGCGAAGTGAAAGTCACTGGTGTTGGCCGTTTAAGCATTCAGGGCGATGTGAAATTTGCCGATGTGCTGGAAAAAATGGGCGCCGATATTGAGTGGGGCGATGATTACATTATTGCCCGTGGCGCACCGTTAACTGCGGTTGATTTAGACATGAACCATATTCCCGATGCTGCGATGACCATTGCCACCGCGGCCTTGTTTGCTGAGGGCACGACCACCATTCGTAACATTTATAACTGGCGCATTAAAGAGACCGACCGATTAGCGGCGATGGCCACAGAGCTGCGTAAAGTGGGCGCCTTAGTGGAAGAGGGGCATGATTATATTCAAATCACGCCGCCAGCTGTGCTCAATACTGCAGAGATTGATACTTATAACGACCACCGCATGGCGATGTGCTTCTCCATGATGGCGTTTGCTGATTGCGGGATTACCATCAATGATCCCGATTGTACCTCGAAAACCTTTCCTGACTATTTTGCCCAATTTGCCAGCCTCAAAGCCTAACCGCTTTCTGTAAGAGGCTGACTTTGGGTCATATCAAGATGATGAAGCCGCATTTGAGCGGCTTCTAAACTTCATAAAAAAATCCACGGATTTTATTTGTATAGTATTGTACAATGCGGCGCGCTCATTTTCGGGGCTCTAGTTAAGAACTCACGGATGATGATTATTTTTTGCGGAGGAATGTATGTCTGAACGGGCTCCTGTAGTCACAATCGACGGCCCAAGTGGTGCTGGTAAAGGGACAATTAGTCAATTATTGGCTAAGCATCTTGGGTGGCAACTGCTTGATAGTGGTGCTATTTACCGAGTACTTGCGTTAGCTGCAATTCACCACGATGTAGAACTGGAAAATGAAGAATCCATCACACTCCTAGCTGCGCACCTTGATGTGAAATTTTTAACCGGCAACGAGAAAGATCCAGTTCAAGTGATCTTAGAAGGTGAAGACGTCACAACTGCGATACGTACTCAAGAATGCTCAAATGCGGCCTCTAAAGTGGCGGCATTTCCCCGTGTGCGGGAAGCCTTATTACGCCGTCAACGTGCCTTTAGAACGGCACCTGGATTAATCGCCGATGGCCGCGACATGGGCACGGTTGTTTTCCCAACGGCATCGGCTAAATTATATTTAACTGCTTCTGCAGAGGAGCGGGCTCAAAGGCGCTATAATCAGTTGCAGGACAAGGGCTTCGATGTTAATATCGACCGTCTTTTAGCTGAAATTATCGAGCGTGACGACCGCGATATGAATCGTCCAGTGGCACCTTTGGTCCCTGCCGAGGATGCGCTCGTTATCGATACTAGCCATAAAGGTATTGATGAAGTACTTGAGCTTGCGCTCAACTACATCAACCAAAAATTATCCAACACTAACTAAGTTATTGTTTGGATAGGTATTCGTATTAAGGATGATACGGATAATTTGACTGACTCCACGTCTAGGATGGGCTGTGGTTTATTACTTAAAGTAAATTAACATGACTGAATCTTTTGCTGATCTATTTGAACAATCCCTTCAAACTCTGGAATTCCGTCCAGGTTCTATCGTTCGTGGTACTGTCGTTGCTATCGAAAACGGTATGGTACTGGTTGACGCAGGTCTTAAGTCTGAAAGCCCAATCCCAGCTGAGCAATTCAAAAACGCTCAAGGCGTTCTAGAAATCGCAGTTGGCGACGAAGTTGACGTAGCCCTAGACTCTGTTGAAGACGGTTTCGGTGAAACTCAACTTTCTCGTGAGAAAGCTAAGCGTCACGAAGCTTGGATCGTTCTAGAAAAAGCTTACGAAGATGCTGAAACTGTAATCGGTGTCATCAATGGTAAGGTTAAAGGCGGTTTCACCGTTGAACTAAACGGTATCCGTGCGTTCCTACCAGGTTCTCTAGTTGACGTTCGCCCAGTTCGCGACACTGCTCACCTAGAAAACAAAGAACTAGAATTCAAGGTTATCAAGCTAGACCAGAAGCGTAACAACGTTGTTGTTTCTCGTCGTGCTGTTATCGAATCAGAAAGCAGTGCAGAGCGTGATGCACTGTTAGAAAACCTACAAGAAGGTCAAGCCGTTAAGGGTATCGTTAAGAACCTGACTGACTACGGTGCATTCGTTGATTTAGGTGGCGTAGACGGTCTGTTACATATCACAGATATGGCTTGGAAGCGCGTTAAGCACCCATCTGAAATCGTCAACGTTGGTGACGAAATCAACGTTAAAGTACTTAAGTACGATCGTGAGCGCACTCGCGTTTCACTAGGTCTTAAGCAACTTGGCGAAGATCCATGGTTAGAAATCAGCAAGCGCTACCCAGAAAACACTAAGTTAACTGGTCGCGTCACTAACCTAACTGACTACGGCTGCTTCGTTGAAATCGAAGAAGGCGTTGAAGGCTTAGTACACGTTTCTGAAATGGATTGGACTAACAAGAACATCCACCCATCTAAGGTTGTTAACCTAGGTGACGAAGTTGAAGTTCTGGTTCTGGACATCGATGAAGAGCGTCGTCGTATTTCTCTAGGTCTTAAGCAGTGTAAGACTAACCCATGGGATGACTTCGCAACTCGTTACAACAAAGGCGACAAAGTTACTGGTAAGATCAAGTCAATCACTGACTTCGGTATCTTCATCGGTCTTGACGGTGGCATCGACGGTCTAGTTCACCTATCTGATATCTCTTGGAACGGTACTGGCGAAGAAGCTGTATCTGACTACAAGAAGGGCGACGAAATCCACGCAGTTGTACTGTCAGTTGACCCAGAGCGTGAGCGTATCAGCCTAGGTGTTAAGCAGACTGAAGACGATCCTTTCAATGCATACTTAGCTGACAAGAAGAAAGGTACTATCGTAAACGGTACTGTTTCTGCTGTTGATGCTAAAGGTGTTACTGTTGAACTAGCTGACACTGTTGAAGGTTACATCCGTGTAGCTGACATCAGCCGTGAGCGCATCGAAGATGCATCTACTGTATACTCAGTAGGTGATGCTATCGAATCTAAGTTCATGGGTGTTGATCGCAAGAACCGTTCAATCAGCCTGTCTATCAAAGCGAAAGACGAAGCTGATGAAAAAGAAGCGATGGCTAACTTGAACAAGCAAGATGACGTTGCTATGAGCAATGCCATGGCTGAAGCGTTCAAAGCGGCTCGCAAATAATTCGCCTGTTGTATGGGGAGTTTTTCTCCCCATTAGGTGACTGTGTTTGGCTTGATTATAGGGGATAGAGGATGACTAAATCCGAACTGATCGAAAAACTTGCCAGTAGGCAGTCGCAGCTGTCGGCAAAAGAAGTAGAAAGCGCTATTAAAGAGATGTTGGAGCAGATGGCAACAACATTAGAAGGCGGGGACCGTATCGAGATCCGTGGCTTTGGTAGTTTTTCCCTTCATTATCGTGCACCACGTACAGGTCGTAATCCTAAGACTGGTTCATCAGTTGAACTGGAAGGCAAATACGTACCGCACTTTAAGCCTGGCAAAGAACTGCGTGAGCGCGTTGACGCAGTTAATGTATAATTGACCGCATTACAAAAAGCCTCCGTCAGGGGGCTTTTTTATATCTAATGCAAGGCAAAGCTGGTCAGCTCAGTAAATTTCTTGGATAATCAGAAAATTGAAAGGCGTTTAAGGGAGTGCGACGTGAAATCTTTTGTAGCGACAGTCCTTGTGGCACTGTTATTTATCGTGGCATTGATTTTTGGTGCGCGTAATGAACAAGTAGTGACGATCAGCTACTTTGTGGCTCAGGGTGAGTACCGTTTACCCGTAGTATTAGCCGTGGTTTTCTTTGCAGGCTTTATGTTGAGTTGGCTCGTGGCCAGCTATTATATTGTCAAACTGAAATTGGCTTTAGCGGCGACCAGAAAAAATTAACGGTCCAAACCGCTAAAACTCCTCAAGGTGTAGACGCCTAATATGCTTGAGATCCTCTTCCTGTTGCTTCCTATTGCTGCCGGTTACGGTTGGTATATGGGGCGGCGGAGCATAAGGCAAAACCAGAGTAACCAGCGTAAACAATTAAGTCGTGATTATTTCACCGGCTTGAATTTCCTGTTGTCGAACGAGTCAGACAAAGCGGTCGACTTGTTTATCAGTATGCTCGATGTGGACGATGAAACCATCGACACCCATCTTTCCCTCGGTTCACTATTTCGCAAACGCGGTGAAGTTGACCGCTCTATCCGTATCCATCAAAACTTAATCGCACGTCCCACACTCACCAATGAGCAGCGCGATATTGCAATGATGGAACTGGGTAAAGATTACCTTGCAGCGGGGTTTTACGACCGAGCGGAAGAGATTTTCCTGAATTTGGTGAGTCAAGATGACCATAGCGAAGAGTCTGAGACGCAGCTGATTGCCATTTATCAAGTCATTAAGGAATGGCAAAAAGCCATCGATATCACCAAGCGCTTAAGTCGAAAGCGCCAGCAGGTGCTTAAACCGATTATCGCCCATTTTTATTGTCAGCTTGCGGACGAGACCAGTGATGATGCTGACAAGATCAAGCTATTACAACAGGCATTAAAACAAGATCCTAAGTGCGGCCGTGCCTTACTCACGCTCGCCAAAAAATTTCTCTACGCTAAGGATTACAACCAGTGCAAATCTATGCTGATGACACTGAAAAAGGCCGACATAGAACTCTTCGCCGATGCCTTACCCACGGCGAAACAAGTGTATCGTGATACCCAAGATAAAGAGGGTTATCAAGAATTATTAGCGGGCGCGATGGCCGAAGGCGCGGGCGCCTCTGTGGTGGTAGCGCTTGCTCAACATATGATTAGTCTCGATGAGATACAAGCTGCTGAAAACATGGTGTTAGATGCCCTGTATCGCCATCCCACCATGAAGGGATTTCAGCACTTAATGCAGATGCACCTGCGTCAAGCTGAAGAAGGTCAAGCCAAACAAAGTTTGACTATGCTTGAGCAACTAGTTGAACAACAAATTAAATTCCGTCCAAGTTATCGCTGTAAAGAATGCGGTTTCCCATCCCACACCCTGTATTGGCATTGCCCCTCCTGTAAAAAATGGGGCACCATTAAACGGATCCGTGGTTTAGACGGTGAATAACCTTTAGAAATACCTTGTTAGTGTAACCCAGTTGGAGAGATGATGACGACCAAACCTATCCTCGTAGCGCTTGATTACGATAATAAAAACCACGCCTTACAACTGATAGATCAACTCGATCCCAACATGTGCCGCCTCAAAGTGGGCAAAGAAATGTTTACCCTGTTTGGCCCACAATTGGTGAAAGATATTCACGACCGTGGTTTCGATCTTTTCCTCGACTTAAAGTTTCACTGATATTCCTAATACGGTCGCCAAAGCGGTCGCGGCCGCGGCAGAACTGGGTGTGTGGATGACAAACGTGCATGCCAGCGGTGGCTTAGCTATGATGGAAGCGGCGAAAAAAGCGTTGCTGCCCTATGGTAATGATGCTCCTATACTAATCGCAGTAACGGTACTCACTTCTATGAGTGATGAAGATTTAAAACTCATCGGCATTGATGTTCCTGCCTTTGAGCATGTGCAACGTCTCGCGAAACTCACAAAGCAGGCGGGCCTCGATGGTGTTGTCTGTTCGGCTCAAGAGGCAAGCGTACTTAAATCACTCTTAGGTCAAGATTTTAAACTTATCACCCCGGGGATCCGCCCTGTGGGCAGCGACGTGGGTGATCAACACCGGGTCATGACGCCACCGCAGGCGCTTGCAGCCGGTTCTGATTATTTAGTGATTGGTCGACCAATCACTAAGGCCGCCGATCCTCTGGCTGCACTGCAGGCCATTCATCAATCTCTCGCTTGAGAGAAATGATGAAAGCCATTGCGGCTTAAGCACTTATTCGCGCGTTAATTTTACCGTTCACGGAGAATGCCCATGCTGAATACTACGATGTTTAATTATCAAGGTAAGAATGTTGTCGTTGTCGGTGGTACGAGTGGAATTAACCTCGCGATAGCCAATGCGTTTGCGCAGGCCGGCGCGAATGTGGCGGTGGCGAGTCGCAACCAAGACAAGATTGATGCCGCAGTGTTGCAGCTAAAGCAGTCAAATCCTGATGGTATTCACCTTGGGGTGAGCTTTGATGTCAGGGATTTGGCTGCGGTCGAGCAGGGCTTTGATACTATCGCCTCCGAATTTGGCTTTATTGATGTGTTAGTAAGTGGCGCTGCAGGTAACTTTCCGGCTACAGCGACAAAACTCTCTGCTAATGGCTTTAAAGCCGTGATGGACATTGATCTGCTGGGCAGTTTTCAAGTGCTAAAGACGGCTTATCCTTTACTGCGTCGCCCCCAAGGGAATATTATTCAAATCTCGGCGCCGCAGGCATCGATAGCCATGCCAATGCAAGCCCATGTGTGCGCTGCTAAAGCTGGCGTAGACATGCTGACTCGGACATTGGCGATAGAATGGGGTTGTGAAGGGATCCGTATAAACTCCATTATTCCCGGACCAATCGCTAGCACTGAAGGATTTAACCGTTTAGCACCGAGCGCAGCGCTGCAGCAGCAAGTTGCACAGTCAGTACCGTTAAAACGTAATGGCGAAGGGCAGGATATTGCTAATGCCGCGATGTTTTTAGGATCAGAGTATGCCTCGTACATCACTGGGGTTGTGTTACCCGTTGACGGTGGCTGGTCACTTGGCGGTGCGAGCATTGCAATGACCGCATTAGGCGAGTTAGCGACTAAAGCTCAGCAGTGATAACCGTTAGTTAAGTGTTGTAACTTATTTATTTGATAGAGAAATCGGGTGAAAATCCATGGCGAATGCATTACAAGAGCAGCTGCTTAAGGCTGGCCTTGCCAGTAAACAAAAAGTGCGTGATGTGAAGACGCAAAAACGTCGCGATAAAAAGGCGCGGGTAGATGATGGTTCGAGTGCATTGAAACACGAGATCGCCGAGCAAAAACGACTCCAAGCTGAAAAAGATAAAGCATTGAACGAGCAGCGCTTTGCCGAAGCGACAGCCCGTGGGCAAGTGCGTGGCTTAGTGAGTGAATTTACGCAATTTGCGATTAAGATCCCAAGCCATGCCGAGGTCAAGTTTAACTATACCCTCGATAATAAAATCTATTCAGTCTATATCGATGAGAAAATCCAATCGGAACTGCTTAAAGGCCTGTTAGGGATCGTTCGATATGAAGATAAGAGCTACCTTGTCCCCCATAAATTGGCTGAGCGCGTTAATTTGTTGGTGCCACAATGGTGCGGTTATCTATGGCAACAGGATGAAGGGAAGGCGATAGAGGTCGAAGATGACCCCTATGCTGATTATGCGATCCCGGACGATTTAATGTGGTAATCAATGCGTTAATCGTGAGCTAAGCCGAGGACGCATCGCTTATCTCTGGCTACACTAAAACCCTTAAGGCAACTTAAGGGTTTTTTGTTGCCCGTATTTCACATTAACGGTTTTACTGGTTCTGAGTTGCAAAGTGAATTTGTAATGAGATTGTTTTCTGTATTGAACTGGTATAAATTAAAACAACTGTTTAAATCCTACGTTTAAGAGTCTACCCATGAATCCTTACCAAGCTCCGTTAGCGGATATGCGTTTCTTATTGGAACAGGTTTTTGATGCGCCAAATACTTGGGCACAACTCCCTGATATTGCTGAAATGGTCGATATGGATACGGCCGGCGCGATTCTCGAAGAAGCCGCGAAAATCAGTGCTGAATTAATCCATCCGCTTAACCGTGCTGGCGATGAGCAAGGCGTTCTCCATCAGGATAATCGAGTGATTACGCCCGATGGTTATAAAGCCGTTTACGATCAATATTCCCAAGGCGGCTGGGTGGGTCTGTGTGGTGAACCCGAGTTCGGCGGTATGGGTATGCCGAAAATGCTGGGGGTGTTAGTCGATGAAATGGCTTACAGCGCCTGTAATGCATTTACTCTGTATGGCTCACTCACGGCGGGTGCTGCATTGTGTATTAATGCCCACGGCAGTGAAGAGATTAAAGAAACCTATTTGCCGAAACTTTACAGCGGTGAATGGGCAGGTGCCATGGATATGACTGAACCTCAGGCGGGCTCAGATCTACGTAATATCCGTACCCGTGCTATCCCACAGGATGACGGCAGTTATGCCATTAGTGGCAGCAAAATCTTTATCACGGGTGGCGATCATGATTTGACCGAGAACGTCATTCACTTAGTGCTGGCAAAGCTTCCTGAAAGCAAAGGTATTTCGCTGTTCCTCGTCCCTAAAACCATGGTTAATGCCGACGGCAGTTTAGGCCTGGCGAACGGCGTGAGCGTGGGTTCCATCGAACATAAAATGGGGCTTAAGGGCTCGGCTACCTGTGTGATGAACTTTGATGATGCTAAGGGTTACCTGATTGGTGAGCCAAATCGTGGTTTAGTGTGTATGTTCACTATGATGAACTACGAGCGTTTAGCCATCGGTATTCAAGGGCTTGGCAGTGCGCAGGCCGCTTATCAAATGGCCGCCGATTATGCCAAAGAGCGCAACCAAGGCGTTGCCGCTGGCGGCTCACCTACGGGCAGCGATTCCGATCCTATCATTGTGCATGGTGATGTGCGTCGTATGCTGTTGACTATCCGTGCGATGATAGAAGCGGGGCGCGCACTCTCGGTATTTACCGGTAAACAACTCGATTTAGCAAAATATGCCGAGGATGAAGTCAAAGCTAAGGCTGCTCGCTACGTAGGATTGTTAACACCAGTTGCGAAAGCATTTTTAACCGACCGCGGTTTAGATGCCACTATCATGGCGCAGCAAGTGTTTGGTGGTCATGGTTATATTCGCGAAACCGGTATTGAGCAGTTAGTACGTGATACTCGTATTGCACAGATTTACGAAGGTACTAACGGTATTCAGGCCATCGACTTCCTCGGTCGAAAAGTCACTGGCGATAATCTCGCGACCCTTAAGGAGTTTGTGGCCGAGTTAAAGGCGCAAATGCGTGAATTTACTCAGGTCGATGCGGTGAAAGTTTCCGCCGTTTGTGCCCGTTTAGATGCCTTAGTCAATGTTGCCGAATCCATTAATGAGCAAAAGTTGACTCAACCAGCGCTCATTAACGCCAGTGCGGTCGACTTTTTGGATGCCTTTGGCTTCACTCTGTATGGGTTCT
The DNA here is from genome assembly GCF_025449215.1 of Shewanella seohaensis. Classification (NCBI taxonomy): domain Bacteria; kingdom Pseudomonadati; phylum Pseudomonadota; class Gammaproteobacteria; order Alteromonadales; family Shewanellaceae; genus Shewanella; species Shewanella seohaensis. The sequence goes on along the minus strand of NZ_CP104900.1, from coordinate 2,972,261 downwards.
ATTGGTTAGCCATGTTGGATAAAGCGGTGGGTGCTGAAGATAAACAGTTTGCCGAGCAAAAATCCTACCTCGCTAAATTCTATTTCGACAAATTGCTGCCTAAGGCTGACTATCACTTAGCGCAAGTGCGCGCGGGAGATACCAGCACAATGGCGATGCCAGCAGAGCTGTTCTAACGCAAGCTTAATCGCGTTAAGCGTTCGCATTTACCTAATAAAAAAGCACTGATATTCAGTGCTTTTTGTTTTAATTGCTTTGTATATGACTCTACACCTTATCGGATATTAATCACTTAACTTAACGGTGCTCAGCTCTGTGGTCGTTGCTTGGCTGGTCTGAGTTTTAGTTTCGACAGCACTCAGCAACCGAGTTAAAAAGTCGGCGCTAAAGGCGGGTTTACGTTGCTTTTGGGTTTCAGGACTGATGCCATTCTCGAGCACCACAAAGAGAATATCCCGCTGCTGCGCTAAACGCATAAAACCTGCTAAATTGGCGACGCCTTGCATCGAGCCAGTCTTGGCAAACACTAGATGTTTTAAGGGCGGTTTAGTATATCCCAAGCGATATTGCAGAGTGCCGCTGACACCGGCCTCGGGCAAACTGTCAATGAGGGTGTGAAAGCGTGCATCTTGGTAAATGAGCGCCAGTACATCGGCTAATTGTTTTGCGCTCAACAGGTTATAGCGAGAAAGCCCTGAACCATCGACAATATTGGCGTTGGTTAAATCAATCCCAAGCTCAGTCAGAATATGGCGCATCGCCGCAGCACCATGGGTAAAGCTGCCTTGGGCTTTGTAATAATTTTGCCCCACGCGCTTAAACAAACTATCGGCAATCAGGTTATCCGACTTAAGCAGCATGGTTTTTAACAGCTCAGGCAAGGGCGCGCTGCTATGGCTGGCGATCAGTTTCGCCTTCGAAGGGATGGTGTTGCCTATTTTCACTTTCCCCGAAAGTGACATTTCACCCTTGAGCGTCGCTGTTAGGGTGTCCATGGCAAATTTTTCGGGATCGCTAATGGCAATCGCCAGTGGTATCGCTTCACTACCGGGATAGCAGCCCCGTAGATGATATTGATTCTGGCCAAGGCGTACTAAATCGAGCTGGCAAAAATCATGGCCTGCTTTAGGGGAGAATATGGCGTCGCTACTCACTTTTACCCCAAAACTAGATGTCCTTAATTTGACCTCAGAAGCATGCTTGGCTGAGCTTGGCGCAAACTGCCCATAAACGCAGTTTTGATTGATGATGTAACTCGACACCGGCGCGGCAAAGCAAATACCTAGGTCATCCCACACCCAACCAGGTGCTTGTAATTGCTCTTGTTTATCCCCGATAAGATAGAGATGCCCCTCAATGCTTGTTATGCCTTGCTTTTGTAGATGGGCAAACAAGGCCTTAAGATCGTCCTGAGTCAGCGTCGGATCGCCGCTAAAACGCAGATAAACACTGCCCGCAATATGACCCTGGCGAATGGGCGCATCACTCCAGAGCTCAGTGACATAGCGAAAATCTGGGCCAAGGTTGGCCATAGCGGTAACGGCGGTCAGCACCTTTTGTGTGCTGGCGGGGATAAATAAGGTATCGGCTTGTTGGCTGTATAACAGGGTATTAGTACTTAAATCTCGGGCCAGCAAAGCGACTTGCGAATGACGCGGGGCAATGTCGGCGATTTGCTTGGCAAATGTCGACTCATCCAGCGGATGTATTGCTGCAATCGCTTGGGTTGGCAGCAGAATACTTAACATGCTGCCTAAGAGTAACCCCTTAAGCTTGGGGCGAGTGAATGATGCCTGCAACTTATCCTTGTTTATCGAGTGCGTCATAGGTGTCCTGAATGTCCTTTTTACCATTAGCGGTCATTGCTGCCATCGTCTTTTTCCATTAGACGATACAGCCTTAGGGTGACAAATAAAACCAATCCGATAAAAAGCGGCAAAATGAGTAAGCCGAGCTGCGCTTTAAAATGAAATATACCCCAAGCTAAGGCTAAGGTGAGGGCAAGGGTCAGTAGGATTTTTTTGTTCATGGTGTTAGGCAATAGGGACTTAAGATGTTTTAGTTTACGCTAAAACAACGACCACAGGCACGCTTGCCTGAGCCTGAAGCCCTGTTTTGTGACTCACACACCATTTTGCTTATGGTCTGCCTAGCGTCGATTAGCCATCATGGACAAAAGGTTTAAAGGAAAAACTGAAAAAGCATTTAGTTAGCCGAGAATGCAGGCATAGAAGCCTGATGTTTGTGGGCTAAATTGTTGCATTTTAGTCCTGCTGGTGAGGAATGCGTCGTTTCAGGTCAAATTACCAGCAAAATAGGCGCTATCCCACGTGCTTTTCGCCGAAAAGTCTTGCCGAGTTGCAGTGAAGTCGGTAATTTCTACCCCTTACGATTTTAGGATCTCAGGTAACCACTAAAACCATGCCTCATATTAGTATGCGCGGCTTGCCACAGGCAGTTGTTGCAGAGCTTAGCCAAACATTACTGCAGTCTTTGGCGGCTATATGTAAAGGTAATGCAGAGAGTTTTACATTAGATTGGATCCCAAGCATCAGCTACCGTAATGGCAGAATTGATCAACGCTTTGTCCAAATCGAATTGCTTTGGTTTCCGGTCGACCCTGATATCCATCTTAAAGTAGAACAAACGATCAGGCTGGCAGTGACAGAAGCCTATCCAGAATTAACCCAAATTGCGGTGATGTTTTTGTCACTGACCCCAAGCGCTTCCTATCGGGGTGGTCAGCATGTTTAAAGGAGGATGCCTTGCTAGATAAGCTTGGTGGAATAGCCGTTCAACCCGAGGCTTTAACGTGGTTGCTTACGCCATGCCGATTTAAGGCAGAATTGCTTAGCCGTATCGAAAATGCCAAGGACAGCATTTATATCGCCGCACTCTATCTTGAAGACGATGAGGCGGGGCGCGAAATTTTACAGGCCTTGATGACGGCTAAGGCGAATAACCCCGCGTTAGATGTCAAGATTTTGGTCGATTTTCACCGTGCTAGACGCGGCTTGATTGGTCACAAGGGCGACAGCGGTAACTATCTGATGTACCGCAAGGTCATGGCTGAGGCAGAGCATCCTATCGATATTATGGGCGTGCCGGTCAAATCCCGTGAGTTTATGGGCGTGCTGCACCTTAAGGGCTTTGTGATTGATGATGCTGTGATTTACAGCGGTGCCAGCCTGAATAACATTTATCTGCAGCAAAACGATAAATACCGTTTCGACCGTTACCATGTGATTGAGTCGGCCGAGTTAGCGCGCAGTATGCGCACTATGATCCAGCGCTACATTATTGCCGATCCTGCCGTTGCCTCGCTCACTCAAGATGCGCAGCAAGAAGTCTTGCCACCTAAAACCGATGTGCGCAGCTTCAAACTGCGATTATCACAGGCACAGTACGAGTTTAACGCGACCCGCAGTGGCAACCGTGTCACCCCTTTACTGGGATTAGGCCGCAAACATAACCTGCTGAATAAAGCCGTGATAGCCATGGTGGAAGAGTCAAAAGACAGACTGTTTATTTGCACGCCTTATTTTAATCCTCCCTATATTTTGGTGCGTGCCTTGGCTAAGCATCTGCGTAAAGGCAAACGTATCGACATAGTGGTAGGGGATAAAACGGCGAATGACTTTTACATTCCGCCCGAGCAGGATTTCTCTACCATAGGGGCCTTGCCGTATCTGTATGAGCAATCGCTGCGTAAATTTGCTAAGCGTCAGCAATGGGCAATCGATAATGGCCAGCTTAATATTCACCTGTGGAAACACGGTATCAATAGCTATCACCTCAAGGGGATTAGCGCCGATGGTCGTAAGCATTTGATCACGGGCTCAAACTTAAACCCAAGAGCATGGGCGCTGGATTTAGAGAATGGGTTACTCATTCACGATGAAAGCGGTAGCTGGAAGGCGCAATTCGAGGCCGAGCAAAGCCATATCCTCGAACACACTCAAAGACTGTATCACTACAGTCAAGTGGATACCTTACAAAGCTATCCCGCCCCAGTGAAGAAGATTATGAATCGTATTAGAAGGCTAAAAGCAGATTTCCTGCTCAGACGCATTCTCTAATTGCCCCAATAAAAAGCCCACGAATGTGGGCTTTTTATTGGGTGTCTTGCCAACTATGGATTTTGCGGTAACAGGGTGTGGTGGGTATCGTTTTGATCCCTTGCATAATGCAAGGCGACAATCACTAACAGCACCATCAGCACGCTCAGCAAACCAATGCTTAACTGGCCGCCCATTGGTACGAGCGACATGGTTAAGGCAGCGATTCCCGCGCCGAAATTTTGTAAGCCACCGAGTAGGGCGCCCGCAATACCTGCTTGGCGTGGAAACGGCTCTAGCGCGGCCGAGGTTAATGTCGGAAATAACATGCCAGCGCCACTGAAAAACAAAATTGAGCCTATCAATAAACTCCAACCCACGACAAGCTGAAAGATACCGGGAATTAACATAAACAATGCGCCGGCGCCTAGGAGTGCAACGCCTTGCAAAACCGTACGCTGCGCCTGTTTTTGTCTACCCGCAATCAGGGCGCCGAGTAAATATCCAGGGATGGGCGCGACAAAATAACAGCTCACCATAAACGGCGAGAGCTGCAAATATTGGCCATAGAGTACGCCCGCAATGGCTTCGAAGGCGGCAATGCCAGCAAAGGTCGCGATAAGCGAAAGCAAATAGGCTCGAAAACTGCGGTGGCGCAGTACATGTCGATAGGATGCCAATATGGGTTGTTGCTCTCGCTTATCCTTGGGTAAGGATTCTCTAAAGCCAAAGCAAAGGAGTAGCCAAACCAAACTGCCAAATCCAAACAGCACCCAATACACAGCCTGCCACCCCCAGTAAGCGGAGGCAAAGCTTCCTAAAAAGGGCGCCACTAAGGGCAAAAACACTACGGCCATAGACACATAACTGTTAAATCTAACTAAGTTATCGCCAAAGTAATGATCCCTCGGAATACTGCGGCACAGGGCGCCTGCACTCGCAGTTCCCAGCCCCTGTAGTAGGCTTGCGAAAATCAGTTGGCTAAAACTTGTGGCTTCTGCCGCCATAAACGCGCCAAGGATAAAAATACCAATACCAATGAGCAGCGGCATTTTACGCCCAACGCGGTCGGATAATGGGCCATAGATAAACTGACATAGGCCGTAGGCGAGCAAATAGCAAGCCATGACCGCCTGTAATTGACTGGCATCCACGGCTAAGCCTTGGGCGATAAGGGGAGTGCGGGGACAAAAATAGTTTGTGCCATCTGCCCACAGGCCACCATAAAAACCAGCATAAAGAGTAACTGTGTGGCGCTTCCTGTGGCGGGTGTCGGCGCTTTTTGTGAGATTAAAGACGGTGCATCGTCTGACATCATAATTCCATTAAAAAAGCAGAGTTGAACGATGGCGCGCATCTTACCCTCAAAACATTTCAGTTCAAGTGGCAATCATATTGATTTACAGGAATATTTTTTAATCTTACCCATAAGTTTTTCTATCGATTTATGGCTGTAAAACTGAGTTTACACTTAGTGTTTATGCTGTTAATCAGGTTTAATAATTGATCGTCGGACGGAGGCTAAGTTAATGATTGGCAGATTTTTATTAACAAGATATTTGATGACAAAGCGTACGGACGAAGAGCGTGCTTGCTCTCCATCCAAAGCAAAGAAAATTGTCGGATTTAGGCAGGAATAAACGGTTAGATGGTGACTTAGTTCGACAGTGTTTTAGTTCGACAGGGTTTCTAAGCCTGTGAGTATTTGATAGCCCACGGTCACGCGTGGTGGCACGGGATAATTTTTATTGCTGAGTAACACCATGGCCAGTTTCTTTGCCGGAATATAAGCCACATAGGCGGCAAAACCACCGGTTGAGCCTGTCTTATTCACCCATTGAGCAGCTTGTGGTGCTTGAGGTGGCATCATAGCGCGCACAGGCACGCTGCCAAACACCACTTCTTGAGTATGTCCCGCAAGCAGCTTGTCGAGTGCAATTGGATAGGGATAATCTTCCCAAATCATTGCTTGGGTCATCATACCCACATCAAAGTAGCCGACATGTGTGGCATCGATAGCCTGTTGCAATGCGGGAGTAATCGCGTGCTGCTGCATGTTGATTTCAGCAAAACGTAACAAATCCACCGCAGTTGTTTTTATCCCATAGGCCTCATCGGCTAATACGCCGGGATTGAGGCGCACGGGCTGGTCTTGTTTATTATAACCTTGGGCGTAATCGGCCATGTTGTTAGCTGGTACTTCGATATAACTGTGGTTTAACCCAAGTTGCGGAAATAGACTGTGTTCCATGGCATCGGCAAAGCTTTTGCCTAACTGTTTTGCGGTAATCAAGCCCAGTAACCCAATGCTGGGATTGGCATAATTACGATGGGTGCCTGCCCCGTAAGCGGGTTGCCAAGTTTTAAAGTAATCCATTAGTTTGGCATTGTTGGTGATATTGTCTGGCACTTGCATGGGCAAATCGCCCGCAGTGTGGGTCGCGAGATTGATAAGATTAATCTGGTCAAAGGCACTGCCCCTTAATTCGGGTACATACTCGCTCACCTTATCCGTGAGTGTGAGCTTGCCTTCAACTTGAGCATAGGTTGCGAGTGTCGCGGTAAAGGTTTTACTGATAGAACCTATCTCAAACAATGTGTTTGTACTGACTTTTTGGTTGCTGGTCTTAGAGCTGACACCATAGGGGAAGAAATACGTTTGCCCATTGAGGCTGATCCCAACGATTGCACCAGGGATCCCATACTCTGTCATTAAGGGATTAATCGCCGAATCGACGAGGGATTGAATGGCCTGCGCTTTTACCTGTGTCGCGTCTTGCGCAGCCGGCGCTGCATGGGCCATCAATGGCATCAATGGCATCGCTGCGAGCAGTACTAAACTGAGTGGAGCAAAATGTTTTACTCCCAATGAGCCTGATGCGCTGTGCGTATTTTTTGCGATTTTCGTGGGTGAAAAGGGCATACAATTCCTTTAATGACAATGGACTACAATGCTGGGATTCAAAAGCGTGCAGATGAAAAGTAGGCTCTGTTTAATCGTAAGGTTTAAAAACAGACACCGATGAAAGGTTTAGCATAAGACAACCCAACTGACTATTAGATTTAGCCCAAGCCGCTGAAGTTTGCGCCATAGTTTAGCAAGCGGTGAATGCTAAGGTACTAAAGCGTTACGGACTAGGTGGGTTGATGTTGCAGACTATTCTAATGTGGGTCAGCGTGATAAGGGCTTTAATTTTTCATAAGCGTAGGAAATAGCGCTTTTCAATAAGGCTAATTGCACCTTCCTCGGCCAAAGGATACACTGCGCCACCGCGTGCAGGTATGCACTTATACAGATTGCACTTATGCAGCGTAAAGCCGGTGTGCACTGAGTACCACCGTTAATAACCCGTTCGACCGAAATAGATTGAGAATTGGCTGCCATGGCTCTAGCTCCCCACGCTGTACATCGCTTATATGAATACCGTAAATCCATATCGACTAAACCCTTTGGCGCCCGTGGTAAAAAACTCATTCGCTGTCATTTGTGTCTACTGGGTGAACAATTTTGTACCTGCTCGCTGCGTAAACAGTTGACGACTCAGGTAAGTTTTCTACTTCTGATGTATAACGATGAGGTGTTAAAACCCACTAACAGCGGTCGCTTAATTGCCGATCTTATCCCTGATACCCATGCCTTTCTCTGGTCGCGTACCGAACCCGCCCCAGAGTTGTTGGCGCTATTGGCTTCAAACGACTATCAACCCTTTTTAGTCTTTCCGGCGCAATATGCCGACCAAGGGCAAACCGTATTGACTGAGGTGCCCATGGCCAGTCTTAGCGAGGGGAAACGACCTTTGCTTATCATGCTCGATGGCAGCTGGCGCGAGGCGATTAAGATGTTTCGCAAGAGTACCTATCTACAGGGCTTGCCTATGCTGTCCTTCGACCCCGACACTTTAGCCACCTATGCCTTACGTAAGGGCAGCCATGACTTTCAATTGGGTACAGCGGAAGTTGCCTCGCTGGCGCTGGCGGCAATGGGCGAGGAGGCCAATGGTAAGGTATTAACGGCTTGGTTCGATTTGTTTGTGGAGTCCTCATTGCTTGGGCGTAACCGCCGCTGCCGCGAGGATATTTTGCCTATCAGCGAGTTTACCGACGCCTTCGAAGCGGCGTACAGTGCCGCAAACCCCGTCAAGCTGTAAACCTTTATTGATTCGCCCCAAGCATACTCGTTCGCTTGGGGAGAGTGCTTTCCTTGTAAACGCCTTTAAATTCTCGCTTTAGCATTCCCGTCACAAATCATTGAACTTATTGATTTTAAAATTTCAATTTTATCCCGTTTGTCTTACACTGGTTTTGCATTGGTCACAGGACGTTACCTAGAACCGACTAAAATTGTTCAGACCACTTTGCCTATGCGAGTGGTTCCACTGTCTTTAGAGTGCGGGATTCGCATATGCCTCAACCATCTGTTACAGCTCGTTTTTTTGTTCCACGCTTAAGCTCATTTCCCCTTTATCTGAGTGGTGTTTTGCTCTGTCTCTCTGTGAGTGGCTGCCAAGAACCCGACATCAAAATCTCCCCTAAAATGGTAGTGGTGGAAAAAGTCACTACGGCAACCGTGCCTCTCTATGGCAATTATATTGGGGTGACCCAAGCTTCCTTAGACGTAGAAGTTAGGGCTAGGGTCGATGGCTTTGTGGAGGAAAAACGTTTTGTTGAAGGCAGCGCGGTCAAAGCGGGTGAACTGCTGTATCAGATTGATAATAAACCCTATGTAGCTGTGGTGAATCGTTTAAAAGCCAAACTGTCCTCACAGCAGGCGATTCTCGATAAGGCCGAGCGAGATGTGAAACGCTTAAAGCCACTGTATGAGCAGGATGCCGCCAGTCAACTCGATTACGATAATGCGCTCTCCACTTTGGCTCAGGCGCGTTCTAACCTCACCGCGAGTCGCGCCGAGGTGGAAGAGGCCGAATTAGAGCTGAGTTATACCGAAATTAAGGCACCGATAGCCGGACTGGTGAGCCGCTCCGAGGTCGACATTGGTGCACTCGTGGGCAGTAAGGGCCAATCGCTCCTAACGCGGGTCAAACAAGTCGACCCGATTTATGTCAGCTTTAATATGTCGGCGCTGGATTATTTGAATGCCCAGCGCCGCCTGACCAGTTACTCGGCGAAAAAGGAAGCCGAGGTTGAAGGTAAGGCTCTCGCAGGATTTGTGCGGATAACCCTCCCCGATAGCAGTGAATATCGCTACCTCGGGGATGTGAGTTTTACCGATCCTCAGGTAAACCCCAACACAGGCACCTTTGAGGTACGGGCCATTCTGCCCAACCCTGAGAAGGAGCTGTTGCCCGGCCAATATACCAATGTGCGGATTAAACTGTCCGAAATCCCCAATGCGATTGTGATCCCGCAAAAGGCTACTCAGGTGGATCAGGGCGGGGTATACGTGATGGTGGTATTGCCCAACAACACGGTTGAGCGGCGCTTTATCGTGATCGATCATCAAGGGATTGAAGGTGTGGTGGTCAAAAGTGGCCTCAAGGCGGGGGAAATGGTGATCACCGAAGGCATGCACCGCGTGCGCCATGGGCAAATTGCCGAGCCGTTAAGCGCGAAGGAATACGCCGAGAAGGAAGATGAGATGTCAAAAGCCGAGGCACTTAAGCGCCAAGCCTTGGAGCAGCAAAAGCAGGAGCAAAAATAATGGCGCAGTTTTTTATTAATCGGCCGATTTTTGCTAGCGTCATCTCCATCGTTATCGTGCTGCTCGGGGTGATTGCGATGTTTAAGCTGCCCGTCGATCAGTATCCTTACATCACGCCGCCACAGGTGACCATTTCTGCCTCATACCCCGGTGCGAGCTCTACCACAGCCGCCGAATCCGTCGCCACACCGCTCGAGCAGGAAGTAAATGGTGTGCCGAATATGATTTACATGAGTTCCAAGAGCACTAACTCGGGCAGTACCAGTGTGACCATCACCTTCGATGTGGGCACCAATGCGGATTTGGCGGCGGTGGATGTGCAAAACTCCGCTCAGCAAGCTTCGGGCGGACTGCCAATCGACGTGCAAACCGAAGGGGTGACTGTCTCTAAAGATGCGTCGGTGGAATTACTAAAACTGGCGTTAACCTCGAACGATGAAAGGTTCGATGAGATTTACCTGAGCAATTACGCCACCATTAATATCGAATCGGCGCTTAGGCGGATCCCCGGCGTGGGCCGCACCCGTAACACGGGTTCACGCAGTTATGCGATGCGGATTTGGTTAAAACCCGATGCCATGGCGGGGTACAGCTTAACCACCACAGATGTGATCAACGCCATCAAGGCACAAAATAAAGAATCCCCCGCAGGCACCATTGGTACTCAACCCAATAATGACGATATCAGTTTAACCTTGCCCATCAGTGTGGCGGGCAGATTAAGCTCGGTGCAAGCATTTAACGAGATCATAGTGCGCGCTAATCCCGACGGCTCCATTATCCGGCTGCGGGATATTGCCGGCGTAGAACTTGGCTCCTCCGCCTATACGTTGCAATCCCAGTTAAACGGTGAAAATGCCACCATTTTACAGGTGTACTTACTCCCCGGCGCCAATGCCCTTGAGGTCACCCATAAGGTGAAACAGGCGATGGCCGAATTGTCGCAAAAGTTTCCCCAAGGGATAAAATGGGAAGTGTTTTATGATGCGTCCATCTTTATCCAAGAATCCATCGATGAGGTGATCCACACCCTCATCGAGGCCTTAGTACTGGTGGTGTTGGTAGTGTATTTGTTCCTGCAAAATGTGCGCGCCACTTTGATCCCCGCCATAGCGGTACCGGTTTCCTTGATTGGAACCTTAGCGGCCATGCTGGCCTTTGGTTTTACCATTAATACCGTGAGTTTACTCGCGCTGGTTCTTGCCATCGGGATCGTGGTCGATGATGCCATTGTGGTGGTCGAAAACGTGGAATGTTTAATCCATGAGAAGGGCATGAGTGCAATCGATGCGACTCGGATTGCGATGAAAGAATTGTCGGGCGCATTGGTTGCCACCAGTTTAGTGCTCTGCGCGGTATTCGTGCCCGTATCATTCTTAGCGGGGATCACCGGCATCATGTACCGCGAGTTTGCGGTGGCGATTACGGTTGCGGTGTTGATTTCTACCCTAGTGGCGTTGACCTTAAGCCCCGCACTCTGCGCCTTATTATTAAAACCCAGCAAGGCACCTCAGCGGGGATTCTTCCATTGGTTGAATCGCAAACTCGACTTGGGGACCAATCAATATGTTGGCTTAGTCGCCTTAACCAATAAATACGCCAAACGCAGTTACTTAGCTTTTGCGATTATGTTTGGTGGTACCTATTTCATCATGTCTCATTTGCCGAGCAGCTTTATGCCCGACGAGGACCAAGGTCGATTCTTTATCGATATGACATTGCCCGATGGTTCTACGGTGAATCGTACCGAGGCGATTTTAAAGAAAGCCGAGCAATATGTGCGCGCCAATCCTGCCGTGGCCTATTCATTTACGCTGGCGGGGAAAACCGCCGCTCGGGGGCAAATCAGGCCAACGGCCAATTTGAAGTGGTGCTTAAGCCTTGGGCCGAGCGCGAAGCCAGTCATGCCACTGTACAATCGGTGATGAAGGCTATAGATAAGGATCTGAAAAACGTCTTAGAAGCTGAGTTTAACCTATATTTGCCATCGGCCGTCCCCGGCTTAGGCAATGGCTCTGGGGTGGAAATGCAGCTCCAAGATACCTCAGGTACCCATTTTGATGGCTTAATTGAAACCGCCAACGAATTAGTCGAGCAGCTAAAGCTGCAGCCTGAAGTTGCCAGTGCCAGCGTGTCGCTGCAGAGCGCAATCCCGCAATTGCATTTGACGGTCGATGAGGCAAAGGCAATGGCGATTGGGGTGAATGTGAGTGATATCTACAGCACAATCAAAACCTTAACCGACTCCTCAACCGTGAATGACTTTAACCTCTTTGGCCGTGTGTATCGGGTGAAGATCCAAGCGGAAGAGAGTTACCGTCAATTTCCGCACCAAATCAAAGATTATTATGTGCGCTCATCGAGCGGCGCTATGGTGCCGATTGGTGTGCTGGCTAAGTATGATTATACGGTGGGACCATCTTCGGTGACCCACTACAATTTATTCTCCAGCGCCTCCATCAATGTGACGCCCGCAACGGGCTATGCGACAGGCGATGTTATCCAAGCCATCGAGCGGGTCGCAACGCCGATCTTGCCCGATGAGTTTAAATACGAATGGACAGGCATTACCTACCAAGAGGTGCAGTCGGCGAACCAAACCGGCATTGCCATTGGGTTAGCCCTGTTATTTGTATTCCTGTTTTTAGCTGCGCTCTATGAGAGTTGGAGTATCCCGGTCGCGGTATTGCTGATCGCACCCATCGCACTCTTAGGTGCGGCGGTCACGACCTTAATCAGTGGTATGCAGAGTAACTTATTCTTCCAAGTGGCCTTTATCGCCTTAATCGGCATGGCGGCGAAGAATGCGATTTTAATTGTCGAATTTGCCAATCAGTTACACCAGCAGGGGCGGACGCGAATTTCGGCGGCGCTCGAAGCGGCGACCATGCGTTTTAGGCCGATTTTAATGACCTCAATGGCGTTTATTCTTGGGGTGTTACCGCTGGTGTTATCCGAAGGGCCTGGAGCCGTGAGTCGGCAATCAATTTCGCTGCCCATCCTGGGTGGCATGGTGTTGGCAACCACCATAGGTATAGTGTTTGTGCCGCTATTCTTCGTGACGACCGCAGGCTGGGTAAAAAAGAAACCCATTAAACAACCGGTTAAAACAAAAGAGGAATTACTCTTAGATCAAGAAACCGTCGAGGAGGTGAGTCGTGGTTAATCGCCTAACTCTATCCGACTCTCAATCAACGGCGACTCAGCCTTGGATACAGCCCATTTCGTTTGTTTTTCGTTTGCGCGTAAAGCCGCTTTATCTAGGGCTAGTGACGGCATTCAGTGTTGCGGGTTGCGCCATGGGGCCAGATTACCAGCGACCAGAGCTGGCGTTACCGAGTCAGTACCAAGCGCAAATCTTGTCGCAAACCACTGCCGAGCAGGGAAATGTAAAGGACATCTCGGCCCTCTCTTGGCGGCATTTTTACCAAGATCCCGTGCTGATTTCCTTGATTGAACATGCGCTGGCGAACAATCTGGATCTGCAAATGGCGCAGTCGCGCCTGCTCGCCGCCCGTTCAAAAATGACTGTGGTCGACAGTGCGCTTTGGCCAGAAGTCTCGGCAAATTTAGGCTATGAGCGCAGTCTCGATAGCGGTGCAACCAGTAAGGATCCCAGCCCGACTACCGCTGTGGATCTGGCGGGCACTGTTTCGTGGGAGCTCGATCTATGGGGTGCAAACCGCAGGGCGAGCGAGGCCGCCATGGCCGATTATCTTTCGGAGGTTGAAAAGCTCAGGCTCACCTATGTCAGTCTTATCAGTGATATTGCCAGCCGTTATTACGAATGGCTCGATATCGAGCAGCGTTATAGTGTGTCAATCGACACCGTGGGCTTACGGCAGAAGGAGCTGGATATCGCTAAGCTTCGCCATGCCAACGGCGTGATTTCTGGCCTCGATGTGCGTCAGGCAGAGGTAGAGCTTCAAAGCACAAAAGTGACCTTGCCGACGTTAGACTACGAAAGAAAGTATAAAATAAATCAGCTGCATATCTTGCTCGGTGAATACGATTACGCTTTACCATCCCCGCAGGGCTTACCCGAAAATATGGGGTTACCCTATGAGCTCAGCGCAGGCGTGCCCTCCGAATTACTGACGTTAAGGCCCGATGTCAAAATGTCGGAACAAGCAATGATAGCCGCCAATGCACAAGTGGGTATTGCCAAGGCTGCGTTTTTTCCTAAGTTCACCATTTCGGGCCAATATGGCCGGGAAAACAATCACCTTAAGGATATTTTCGATAGCAATGGTGTGACTTGGTCGCTCCTTGGCGGCATTAGTGCGCCGATATTTAATCGTGGGAAAATTGCCGCCGAATACGATATCGCCACCGAAGAGGCGAAGCAGTCGATGCTAAGTTATCGCAATGTGGTGTTGACCGCTTATTTTGATGTGAACGATGCGCTGAATAATCTTAAACGTGCCCAAGAGGCCATCAAAGCGCAGAGAGAATTAGTCCAATCTTCATCGGCTTATGCACGTCTTGCACGGCTGCGTTACCAAAATGGTGTCGCTACTTCGTTGGATTTAATGGATGCGCAGCGGCAATTATTTAGCGCCCAATTAGCCTACAGCGAGATCTTAAGGGATAAGCAATTGGCCAAAATTGCCTTGTATCGAGCCTTGGGTGGTGGTGCAGTCAGTGAATAAAAAAATCCCCGCATGGCGGGGATTTTTATCGGGTTTCGGTGGTGGGGGATTAGACCGCCACTTCTTTACCATCGAGTTTGCGGATCACTACCGTTGCCGCGCGTGGGCGCAGTACGGTACCAGCAGGCGTTATTTCGGCGGCATTATTCGAATACGGCCAGTTACCCGGATGCTGAATGTTGGCAAAAACTGAAGTGTAATCGGGGCTAATAGCAAAGCCTGTGACTTCGCAATCGTTTGGCCCGACAAAGAAACGCTTTAATTCCATTTGGTTATCGGCCGTCACACTGGCTTGCTTGTTAGCACTGTTGACTAAGGTTGATGGCACAATCGCTAGCATTTGGTCGTTAGTTTCTTCGGCGACTTCTTTGGCACCATTATCGGTTTGCACCCATAAAATACCGCGGGCGTCGAAGGCCAATCCATCGGGGCTTGCGAATTGGTTTAGATCCGTTAAGCCCGACAGGTTGGTCTCGGCATTGCCATCACTCGGTGAGCCGAAGACAAAAATATCCCATGTGAATTCAGTGTCTTTATCACCTTCATCCCAACGAATAATATGCCCAAAGTTATTTTTAAGTCTGGGGTTGGCTGGGTTGGCTTCGGTACGTTTAGAGTTGTTGGTCAGGGTTAAATAGGCTGAACCTGTGAAGGGGTCTACCGCACACCATTCAGGGCGATCCATCGGTGTCGCACCAACTAAATCCGCCGCCCCCGCGGTATTTAAGATAATCTCGGCCAGACTAGCAAAGCTATCACCTAGGGTTTTACCGTCTGTCGTTTGGCTGCCTAAGGTTAAAGGTAACCAGACACCACCGCCATTTTCGTTAAACTTAGCGGCATATAATGTTCCTTCATTCATATACTTATCACCCATTTGCAGGCGATTTGAGCTGTTGGCATCCTGTGGATCCCACACTGCATTCGACACAAATTTATATAAGTATTCGAATTGAGAATCGTGGCCAGAGTAGAACACCACAGGTTTACCTTCGGCTAATTTTCCGAAGGTACAACCCTCGTGACGGAAGCGGCCAAGGGCAGTCCGTTTGATGGCGCGTGAACTTGGATTGTAGGGGTCAATTTCAACGATATAGCCGTGGCCATTAGCCTCGTTGCGATAATCATCTTGTGCACTATTGCCCTTAGGCGTGACATCAAAGCGTGCGAATTCATCGAGACGTTCCTCGGCGTGACCCGCTAAATCATCCCAGCCATAGCGAGTGCTGCTTTTGCTGATCCCGATGCGGGCTTGATCTGCGGCTAAAGTGCCACGGTTGGCAAAGTAACCCGGCCAGTTTTCTTCACAGGTCAAATAGGTGCCCCAAGGCGTGTATCCATTACCACAGTTATTTAAGGTGCCACGAGCCTGACTGCCATCGGGCGAGTAACGGGTTTCAAGTAGCGGTGAATAGGCGAGGGGGCCGGCGATATCCATCACTGTTGCGCCGGTAAAGCGGCGGTTATGGCTGTCGTTGTAAACAACTTCCCATTGATTATTAAAGAGTTTAATTCTAACCACCGACACGCCGTGGGCATTAATTTCCTTACGGATCTCATCGATAATGGTACGTAATCCAGTGGTTTCATCCACGGTTGGGCCATTCGGATGCAGGGCTATCTCATCAATATATTCATGGTTGATACAGAGTAAACCGTCATCGCCTGCGTCATTCAATGGGAAGAAATGCATACCATCATGGTGCATGCCGACGGAGTTTGCTTGGTCATCGGCGGTATTGCTGCCATCGGCTTTCCAAGGTGCAGCCTTAGAATTTAATGGTGTTCCCCAAGGGGCGAGTACTTGCGCGCTGTAACCTTCGGGTACCACAACCGCATCCAAGCGAGCGCCAGCGACGGATGTGAAGTTTAATTTAGCGCTACTTTGAGTCGGTGGCAGTGGCGGCACGGGATCGATAGGGGTTGGGGCAGGGGAATTGTCCGAACCACAACCCACTAATCCCATGCCTGCGAAGGCGGTCATCGCACCTAGGCCTAATCCGCTTTTAACAAAATTACGGCGGGATAAATGTTTATCCAACACTTGATTAAAAGGTTCGTTATTACTTTTATTATAAAGTGTCGGGTCAAAGGTGGCCTTGCTCATATTTTACTCCAGCTAGTTCGATGAATTAAATTTCGAACCTAAGCCTAAAGTAGCAATATGACACTAAAGCTGAGTTTATATGACATTAATACTGCAATATAATAATTTTTCTTGTTTATTAAAAATAACTTAAAAATAAAAATATTCTCAAAACAAATACTGAAAACAGTGTTATTAATTAAGTGATAATGCTGTGGTTAATCTTCTTTTGGCTTGAGGTAATGGCGTAATGAGCGGGGATCCGTATGTCCTGTTCTTGCCATGATATACAAGGTATCTTTATTATTTTCATGAAGTTGTGTAACACACCCACTGCGCAAACTATGGGCACCATAATATTGCGCCGGTAAACCTGCCTTTAGACAATATTGCTTAATGATCCGATAAATATCGTCACCGTTTAAGAATCCACTATTTCGGATGAGTGATGATTTAGATGTAAAATTATCGCTAACTTGATAAGGTCTTAAGGTTTTTCCATCTCGTGAAATTGAGCGAAATAAATGACCTTCGGTAATTTTACTTTCATTTAACCAGTCTTTGACAGCATTATAGGCGGCAAAGGGTTCCGAGTCGGGTAAATTCTTCCATTCCCTTAATCCCTGCTGATTGCTTTTAGAAAAAGGCAGCCGTACTTTTAATTTATCCCGCATAAAACTTAAATATTGTACTTTTAAATTGGCCAATTCTGAGCGGCGAAATCCGCCTTGCAGTCCAAGTTGAATAATGGCCTTATCCCTTGAGCGCAACAATGGATGGGGTTGTTGCTCTATCGCTTGGAGCAATAGCTCGACCTCATCGTACATGATTGGTTGCTGATCATAATCTTGGACTTGCCTATGGTGATTACGACTCAGGCCGCGCATCACACGGATCACCAGTGGGTGTTCGGTGGGGGATGGAAATCCTGCTTGAATATGATAGTAACGGATCGCGGCTAGCCGAGTAGTTAAGGTTTGCTTTGAAAGCTGAGTCCCACTGCTTGCTTGGAGCAATTCTTTTTGATGACCGATAAAAGAAATAATACTGCGCGGATCGGCGGGTAAAGATTGCAGCTGATGCGTCGCACAATATTGCTCAAATAGGCCAAAGCTGGTCCGATAAACCCGACGGGTATTGATGGATATTTCGTATTCAGTTTCGGCTGCCGCGTTAAAAAAATCACTGTGAACCGATTGGGGCAGTGAGCTTTCCTCAAAAAATGGCGAATCCATTTTTTATCGCTTGCTGTGATATTCGATGTCATGCCAGAGGAACGGCTAGGAGCACTTTCACCTGTGGAATAACGGATAATCGATTTAGACATTAGAGTATTTTACGGCCGATAAAACTGGCGCAATTATACGTAAAAGCAGCCTTTATCTACCAGTGATAATCGTCATTATCACTGGTAGAGCTGTTATTTGTATTTTAATTAATCGCATCGATTAAAAAGAAAGCATTATTTAAGATAAAGGCGTTGGCAAGGCGGGCTCAATAAGAATTAGATGTGTAAGGTGGGTTCAGATAACAGGTTAATAAGCGATAAATATGAGTCTGGTTTTGTTGTTTGTTATTTAGTCAATTACGGCTGTGCGAGTTAAATTTGACGAGAAAAACCCCTGCATTTATTTTGCTAGTCGGTTAACTGTGTAGGTGAGTAGCTATATTTTTAAAAGATGGTTTAACCATTTTATGCGCTTAAAAAGTAGCATAAAAATTTCTCTTATGATTTGCTGATATAAAACTGATATGGATTTAGCCATGCTAAAACAGGGGATTAGAGGACAAGAGAACTACGAGCTCCATCTCGTTTGTTTGTGGAGTGGAGCGTTTAACCTTGTGCTGTAAAAATGAACCTATAAAATGGTGTAACCATTCTTTTAATCTATATTGTTTGTCGGTATCATGAGTCTATTCATAAACCATTATTAGAAAGTCTAAAACGGTACCAATGACGACAAATACGCTATGGGAATATCATCATGCCGCGCCTACCGCGGGCCGAAAATTATTACTGTTAGATAAATCTGAATTAGTGTTTGCCTTGCCGTTAATTTATCGCATGGTTCATCCCGAAAGTGTCACTGAGCGGGCAGAGTGGTTTCAGTTAAATCAGTCCCAATCCAGTTATACCGAATTAATTGCTAATTTAAATTTACTGGTTCAACTGCGCAAAAAAATCAGCCCGTTGACCAACAACTACAATCTGTAAATCGAATGCTGAATCAATATTTCAGTGATTTGGGCTGGCGCATGGTGCGAAAAGAACTTTCACAAATTAAAAAGCGCCAGAAGAAATCCCATATCGAAGTCAGTAAAGATATTATTTTACGTTTGAAGCGTTATATGGAACTCGAACGTTTGGACAGTTTTGATCAAGCGCTCGATACGTTATTATCGGAACATGCCGCGGCCGTAGCTGCCATGGCTGAAGACGAGAGTCAGGTTTAAAATATTTGTGTGTGATTTTTAACCTTAGCGTACGTGACTTCTTGCGGGTGTCACATACACTCAAAGAGAGAGCTTAAGCGCGAATATAGCTAATTCGCTTCTGCCACCTCTTTTGTAACTTTCTATTTTTGATGAGTTTTGTACAGGGAATAGCATGTCACAGCATAGAACTGTTGCCGTCCTTTGCCGCGTCGAACCAGGGTGTTTAGGACCAGATGGGCGTGAGCATATTGAAGCTTTTTGTACCTTAGCGCAGCAAGCGATGAAGCACTTTGCCGCCGATGTGGTGACTTGGACGCTAGTGCCCCGTTACGATAAAACACTGCCAGAAATGGAATACAGTATCGCCAACAAAAGTTTATCTCGCGTGCAAGTGACACAGTATTTCAATACCCTAGGTCAAGATGTTGATGCCTTTGAAGAAGCCTTCAATGACAAACTCACCGCCTTTATCAATTTATATTTAGCCAGAAAATCATAGCGACACGCTTACTCGCATTCACTAGTACATTCATCTGTTTGCGTGGTCGCCACCGCCTCCACACTTGTGGTGGCATAAGGATTTGTTTATGTCTTATTCAATAACGCCGTCAGCGAACGCTACGGATTATGCTTCTTTATTACAGCAACAGTTTGGTTTTGATGGGTTCAGGCAAGGGCAGCATGAGGTTGTCTCGCAGTTGTTGTCGGGCCATTCGAGCCTTGCTATTTTTCCCACCGGCTCAGGAAAATCACTCTGTTACCAATTTACCGCTCTGCAACTTCCCCATCTAACCTTAGTGGTGTCACCCTTACTGGCGTTGATCAAAGATCAACTGAGTTTCCTGCATGAGAAGGGCATTAAAGCGGCAAGTATCGACTCAACCTTAACGCCTGAATTAACCCAACAGGTCATGCGTGATGCTCGCTCTGGCGAGTTAAAACTCCTGATGATTTCGGTTGAACGTTTTAAAAATGAGCGCTTTAGGCAATTTATTCAATCAATTCCTATCTCTATGCTGGTTGTCGATGAAGCGCACTGCATCTCGGAATGGGGGCATAATTTTCGCCCCGACTATTTAAAGCTTCCCGATTATCGCCGTGAATTAGCAATTCCATTGGTGTTGTTACTCACGGCGACCGCGACACGTAAAGTGAAACTGGATATGGCGGCGCGTTTCGATATCAAGCCACAACATATTGTTCAAACAGGTTTTTATCGTTCAAACCTCGACTTGACCGTCTTTCCTGTAGCAAGCCAACACAAACTGATGTCACTGCAACAGCAGCTTAATCACTTTACTGGCGCGGGGATTGTGTATGTGACATTGCAGCATACTGCGGAGGATGTTGCGGCGAAACTTTGTCAAATGGGCTTTGATGCGAGTGCCTATCATGCGGGGTTTGAGGATGAAAAACGTCAGCAAATTCAGCAGGATTTTATGCAAGGTAAGATCCGCATCGTGGTTGCGACTATCGCCTTTGGTATGGGCATAGACAAAAGCAATATTCGCTTTGTGGTCCACTACGATCTGCCTAAATCCATTGAGAATTATTGCCAAGAGATTGGCCGTGCAGGAAGGGATGGCCAGCTCTCCCATTGCGTGACCTTGGCCAATTTAGATGGCATAAACACGGTCGAAAATTTTGTTTACGGCGATACGCCGGAACTGGCCAGTATTGCAGCTGTGATTGATAACATTCGCGAAGAAACCCACAATGGACGTTGGGAGCTGCAACTTCATCAGCTATCAAATGTGAGTAATATCAGGCAGCTCCCCCTTAAAACCTTGCTGGTTCAGCTTGAAATGATGGGCGTGATTAAGCCGCTTTATGCTTATTACGCCGATATCAGTTACCGTTTTATTGAGCCACAGGCGCAGATCTTGAGCCAGTTTTCCCCCGAGCGTCAGGCATTTTTAAATGACATTTTTACCCATACACAGATGAAGCGAGTATGGGGCAGTTTAGATTTTTCCGCGCTCTACCAAGCCACAGGTGCGGAACGTACTCGAGTATTAGCGGCGTTAGAATATCTTGCCAGTCAACAACTTATCGAATTGGAAGCAAAGCGAGTGACGGATGTCTATCAAGTGAATACTGAGGTGTTAGCACAGGGGCATTTAGCCGACGAACTCCATCAGTACTTTACCGACAAAGAGGCGAAAGAAGTCGCCCGTATTGCCCAGTTAGTCCGATTTTTGAGCTAACGACTTGCTTAAATTACAATTTGGCCCGCTATTTTGATGATAACGCCGCGCCTCAATCCTGTGGTCATTGCAGTGTATGCCGTGGCCAATTGGCTAAATTGGCGTATACCGACGTGCCAAAGTGGCCTGATGATGCGCAGCTTAAGGCCGATTTGCATGAGCTGGCGCGTACGGCGGAGTCGAAAGGTTTAGCTTCATTATCCTTAGATACTCAATGCTGGTTTTTGGCCGGCATGGCATTACCGCTGTTTACTCGCCTACAAGTACGGAAATTATCGGGTTTTGGTCGCTGCGAACACCTCAGATATGCAGAAATTAAAGCTAAATTAGCGCAGTTAGCCGACGCACCCTGCAGATAAAAAAAGGGCATATCTTGTAAGATATGCCCTTTATATAAATGTACTTATATGTGCACTTATATTAGTACACTTGTATTCTCGCGCGTTTATTTAGCGTAGTGATAAGTTGAATCGACTTTCCAAGTTCTAAAGCGCAGCTCTGTGCCTTCTGGTAGATAAAATACCTTAGGCAAACGGCTGTCGTAACGCATTTTAAGTTCACCAGGAATGCGGACAAAGGCTTCTTTTTCGCCATCTCTAAACAGGCCATCATAGTGCTTGGGCCTTCAGATACTTCTGACACTTGATAATAGCTATAACCCCATCCCTTAACCGAGAGTTCTTTTAACTCACCGTTCAGACCATGCTTATTACAGTCGACTAATTGGGTTTGGCCAATTTGGATTTCAACCATGTAGTCGTCTTCATTCTCGAGTTTAGGTAAGGTCAAAATATGTTGCACCATACCCGCCTCAGGTGCAGGGAACATTTTCGTGGTTTCTTGTTCGGCATAATTTTTATGGTTAAAACTCGCAACACTGATCATAGGTGCATTTAATCCCGTTGGATGTGGTGGGCTCACTGCTGCGGCATTAAAAGACAGTAATGCAAAGGCAAGGGGAAGTGCCGCAGTGTTAAATACGTGAGTCAATTTCATAATAGTCTCCTAGTGATGTTGATAAGGCCTAGCACAGATGGTTGTACCATCATTTGCTGTATTCCTATCTTTGTAAACGCTGTTGCAGCAAAAAGGGTTAATCTTTTTGAAAAAAATTTCAAAAAAGATCGGTGTTTTCCACAACCTCATGAAAATAATCGCTTTTAAAAATTTATCTATGCGTAAATTTCTAGCGTTATGATAGCTTCGTCGCGGTTAACCTGAGCTGAATAGCGCGGGAATATCCACCGAATGATTGATGGAGATATCTCTAAACGGCTTAATTTGTTGACTATAATCTGTTCAGAAACAATCAATATCGGGTTGAAATAGGGCATGAATGAATTTGAGCCATGGGATCAAGAAACGGTAGAACAGATTAAACAGGATCCGACCATTCTCAAGTTATTGGCCAAATTACCGCCACACATAGCCGACAGTTATACAAAAGAACAATTAATGGGGATACGTGTTGCCTTGGGGGATAGAACTTGGGGTAAACACTTTATAGATAACCGAGGTACGTTTGCGCTGCCTTTTATTAAATGGCGCTTTTATTATGTCTTTCTTTTAGGCAAAAACAGACGCGCTTATACACGCCGAGAAAAACGCTTCTCCTTGGTTATGTTTAGCCTGTTCTTTATTGCTTTTATCTTGCTGTGTACCTTGTTTGGCCTGTTGCTGTTATATCTGCTTAAATCGGCGCTCGGTATCGATTTATTACCCGAAACCTCACTCGGGATCTGGGATTGGTTTAAAGACACCTTCTTATAAATGGCTTTAAACCAGAGCCTTTATATCTGAACTTTCATATTTGAGGCTTAATATCAGTGCCAAAGGCAAACTTAAACGACTGAGTTTGCCCTTGGCGCAGATGCCGTTCTAAACGTGCAAAACTATCATCATGTCTTTCATTGATAGATACACCATCAATAGAGACACTATTCATAGACATCCCATCAATAGACAAACCATCAGTCACTAAGTTATCCGCAGATAAACCCGTAGCGTGCTGCGACCAATACAAACGCTGTAATTGTTGGTATGCCTCGCAGGGCTGGGGTTTGGCGTTAAGGTGGCTCATCTCCTGCAGCAATGCCAATAAGTCATCGAATTGATAGGCGACCTGGCCAATACTGAGCGGATCTTGACCGATATCGTAGCAATCGCGGCTCTGATTGAGATACTGCTCATGGTCAAAACGGAAGAAGAGGACAGGGATCTCAAGTGGCAGTACATCGATAAATAACGACGAATAATCGGTGATCAGCAGGTCGACACGATGCAAAATCCCATAAACATCGTCCCAATCGCTGATATCTAACACACTGGGATAGGCACAAAACTGCGCTGCGTAGTGGCGTTCATTGGGATGCAGGCGTAGCAGCAACAAGGTATCGGTATCGACTAAATGGTGGGACAGGCTTTGCCAGTCAAAGGCGGCTTGGTAGGGCGAATCGCTATTACCGCTCGTTAAATGTGGGGTCGAATCTGAAGTTAAATGTTGACTGTTTTGCCATAGGGCATCCCGCCAAGAAGGGGCGTAAAGAATCACTCGGCGATAAGCCGTCGCATCCGCCTTTAAGGGCAACGTTTGGCGTTGCTCTGGGTAACGCAGATAGTAATCGGTGCGCGGATTAGTGCTTGATAGCAGCGAATTGTCTTTTAACCGAAAGGCGCGTTGGAAACTCTGACCGACCAATGGGCTTGGGCTTAGCATCAAACTCGGACGGACATATTCCTGATGATAACGCAGCGCCTGCAGCCCAGCTTGCCAAAGGGACTGGGTTTGATACTTGGGGGCCAATGGGCCTGTGGTGATATCAAACTCGATTTTTTAAGTGGCGAGCCATGCCAGAGATTGATACGAATCGCGCCTGCTGCAAGCCACTGATTAATATCGCCAATATAACTATTGTACACATAATATTTGGCCGTAAGCGCATGGTAAATGCCCAGCAAGCTCCAGCGTGAATGGGCGGTATAGCCTTGTTGCCTGAGGGCATGGATAAGGGCTTTATCGCCGCTTATCCAAATGGTTTGCATGAAGTGTGTCTGCTGCCAATGCAAAAACAGGTATTTGCTATTGTCGGCAAAACGGTTTTTGTAGCAACCCAATACCGCCTTGTTGGCGTTTCTTGGCACCAACCAAGAGAGGGCGAAAATGCATTTCTTCACTAAGGCTAACGCTAGATTTGTGCCCATGATATCCCTCGCTTACCCATTGAGATCCTGTAATTGGGTTCTGCTTACTTGACCAATAGAGGCGTTGCTAAATTGCCCCGAGTTTGCGGTATCGCTAGGTTGGTTTTGATTTCCGTCGTCGAAATCGCTTCGGTGCGGCCTAAGTAAATCACCTGACAAAGGGTGCCGAGATAATCAAACTTGCCTTGCCAGTCGTCACCCATGCCAAAGATATCGACATCTAACGCCACAATATCCTGAGGTTTTTGCTGCCAGTGCGTCTCGGGGATCACGACATCGACGTACTTACAGGCAGCGACCATTTCGGCGCGCTGTTGATAGTTGAAAAAGGCCGCTTTACCCTTGAGCGCATTAAACTCATCGGTCGATACGCCAACGATCAGCTTATCGCCCATGGCCTTTAAGCGCTGAAACAGTCTCACATGACCATAGTGGAACAAGTCGTAGGTGCCATAAGTGATGATGGTTTTCATTGTCCGTTCCCCCATTCATTGGCGATATCTTGCTGGTTTGGAGTAAGTTGGCTTGCACTAAGCTTATTTGCATTGGATTGTGTTGGCGTGGTAGCGCCTGTTGAAACTACTGATGTTGAAAGCGACACTAAACACAGTTTGAGTATGTGGGACCATTGCGCTGCCTTAGGCTTGGCCAGAAACTCCTGCTCAATCAGCGCTTGTTCTTCCTCTGGCAGTTCGGCGCCAAGCAGCTGCAGCGGGCCGTAAACGCCATATTGCGGCGCAGCGTCGCTAATCGAGACGGCTGAATGTACCTCGGGGGATTGAGCGCCTAGCAGAAACAAGCGCCCCAGACACACTTGATAGAGTTGTGGCAGCAGTGCTAATCCCATGCAGGATTGCGGCAGATTGACGCGCCAGAGTGTAATGGGCTGATGCGTAATACTCAGCGCCTGCCTTGATGCGCCAGCAGTTGATGAATTGCACAGACTCCACAGCCAGAGTATTACCAAGAGTGGAACACTAAGGCCAAGTAATATCAAAGCCATAAGCCGACTTGTCCATGGCACATTGGCCTGCAACTGTGCTTGGGTTGAGGCGATAAGCCTAGGGTCTTCAACTTCAATGGCGGTATTAAAGCCAACATTAATCAGCAGGTTTTTACTGATAATGCAGTTATCGACATTCAAGCCTTCACCGACAAAACTGTTGGTTAAAATCACGCTGTTACTCAAACGGCAGTTTTTCTCGATAACACATTGATCGCCTATCATCAGTTGATCGTGCATATCCACATCGGGGGCAATCCAGGTTTGCTCACCAATTGCGCCCCAAGCTGCTTGTTGGTCTAATTTGCCCGTTTGCGCCTTAGCCCCAAGGTGAAAAAACTTGGCGCTTCGACCGCTTGGAATAGGACGGCCTGAGGGCACGAGTCCATCGAAGCAACCATCGCCGATCGCTAAGTTGGCATTTAAGTAGGACTCGAAGTTGTCCAACATGGCGCATTGTCCATGGAGCGGCTCCATCATGGCATTAGTAATATTTGGATCTCGCTCCAACGGCCAATCGAGCAGATACAGGTGATTACAAGCACTTGGCAATAGCAACATGCCAGGATTGCAATCGGCCAGCACTGGCAGGACTAAGTGTTTGGGTCTGTTAACACTGTAATCGACAAAACGTTTGATGCAGGGAGAGCGCAATATATCGCCCCTTACCACAAGGTAGCTTTGGTCGAAATCCAGTTTTAAGCGCGACATTACGCAGTTAACCGGTTCTTGTTCTCTACTGAGGAAGTAATCAATCTTAACGCCCCAGCGGCTACCGTCGCCAAGATGCTGCTCTAAGGCTTTGGCATGGCTTGAGATAATCAGTTTTACCTCAACAATCCCCGCGCTGGCGACATCTTCTAGGGTGTATTCAATCAGGGCACGGTTTCCCATGGGGAGTAATGCTGGACAGTATTGTTTATCCAGCGGCGCCAGTTCGTGTCCATGGCGATTGGCAAAAATAATGGCTTGCATAGTAACCCCCTTAGTAGGCTCCACGGCTGAAAATCACGGCGGGTATGGTCTTGAGTAGCAAGTACAGATCCGCCATTAAAGATTGTTGGTAGATATAATCCACATCCAACTCGACCTGGCGGTCGAAGGGAATGTCAGAGCGGCCAGACACTTGCCAGATACAGGTAATGCCGGGTTTCACCTCTAAACGGCGGCGATCGCTTGGGCTGTATTGCGCGACTTCTCTTGGCAGCGCTGGGCGCGGACCAACCAGTGACATCTCGCCCTTGAGCACATTCCATAACTGTGGCAGCTCATCGATGGAGGTTTTACGGATAAATTGACCGACACGGGTGATGCGAGGATCTTGTTTCATCTTAAACAGCACACCGCCTTGCATTTCGTTCGCCTGTTGTAGGCTGACGAGCCGCGCCTCGGCGTCTTGGTACATGGAGCGGAACTTCCACATGGTAAAAGGTTGATTCCACTTACCGACGCGCTGCTGGCAAAACAGCACAGCGCCGGGGGATTCTAAACGGATAAGTAACGCGACTATCAAGAGCAGAGGCGATAGCAACAATATGGCGATGGCCGCGACCCATATATCGAGGCAACGTTTGACGATGCGGTTTAATAGCAGATGCAAGCGGATGCGTTTGCAACGTTTGAGTGAGCCTGAGTCACTCAAGTTAGGATACAACAGCGTTTCTTGCGACTGTGCCACTGCTTGAGTTGTCGCCTTGAGGCTGGCGTTAGCACGCAGCGCTTTGTATACCCGATATAAAAACAGGGGATTACCAATAATATAGCGGCGCCACATTCTCTTGGGTTCTTGCATTAACCGCCAAATCCACTCCATGCCAATTTGTCTTAACCAGAGCGGGGCACGGCTAATGCGGTTGGAGTAAAAATCGAACAGCCCGCCCACACCGATCCCAACGGCTGGAGTGAGTTTTGCTTGATATTGATTAAGCCAAAGCTCTTGTTTAGGTGCTCCCATGGCCACCAACAGCACGGCAGCGCCAGATTGATTAATCTTTTTAATGACTTGCTTGGTATCAGCCTCATGGAAATAACCATGATGTGTGCCTGCAATTTGCAATTGGGGAAAACGGCGTTGCAACTGTTCAGCAGCTTGGTGGGCCACTTCTGGCGCACCGCCTAGAAGATAGAGCGACAGATTGGCCTCAATCAGGCGCTCACATAGGAGTGGCAACATATCGGTGCCATTCAAATTGCCTTTAAGATCGACACCTTGCCAACGGCAAGCCATACGTACACCAATCCCATCGGCAAACACGGCCTCGCACTCATTGAGTTTTTGATGATATTGAGGATCGCAATAGGCTTTGTTTAAACAGTCGGCATTCACAAAGGCAAACGGGGTTAAGTGATGCTTTGTCCGCTGCGCTTGTTGTACGAGCATATCCAGCATTTGATTCATGCTGAGATTACGCATGGTCACGCCAAAAATTGTGACTTGACTTGCGTGTGAGCGTGACTCTGAGGTCATAAGACGATTCAGTATGGCGCTCGCTAGTGCAAGGAGGTAACGACTGAGGTTGCTATAGGCGTTAACTAAACTTTGCTCGCTGGACTCAAACTCTATCCCCATACGGCGCTGCATGGCACTAATCGAGAAAATCCCGATCCGAGAGATACGGGTTTCTTCTGGAGCATGGATTAAAGGTTCGATGGCAAACTGCGCTTCAGCGCCCAACAGGCCAATGTCTCCTTTGATTAGATTCAGCACTTGCGGCAGGCGATACCCCGCACCTTGATAGGCAAATTGCCACAGACCCACTTGGCCTTGAGCGCCATGTACATATACGCGTTCGAATACGCTTTGTGCCTGAAGCTTACGAAACACACAAACGCCAAGGATAAAGGGCAAGCAGATCAATAGGGCCAACGCCGCCACTGCGCTATCGAAGAGTCGAATAGACCAGCGTACTTGAGTCGAGTTCTGAGTATTCATCATGACCTCCATGCATTTCGCTTAGTGCCAAGTAGGTACGCTCGATAACGGCTTAGTTGTGCGCTTGGCAAGAGTCACAAAGCATAATGCAGGCCAGATTGATAACTTATTTAAAAACAATGGCTAAGGTGTTTTTGTTTGATAGGCTAAGTGGTTTTTCGCAGTTTGCTTTGCATGCTGCAAATCCTTTGAGATGGAAGTATCGGCTAGGGAGTGACTATCTCAGGCGTTGTTATTGTCTTCATCACCAATGCTTGAAAACAAAGGTTCGAAATCAATATCAAAGTCATAGAGTGCGGCTTACGACAAAAGCAAGGCGGCTGTATGAGCCGCCTTAAATCTGCAAACGATAAATGTGTCACGGTTAATACTGCCATTTATCTCATTTTAATTGGGTCGTGAGTAAGCTTGCCGTCACCCCATCACGTTTGATTTGCATACGTTGGCGATAGCCTAGGTACTTTTGCCCAAGGGTTTCGCACATTTGATATATACCGCGGGGCATTAGCCATTGCAGATAGGCCGCGACCAGCGTGGTCAGGGTGCGATTGGTTTCCTTGATTAAGATCTGCGGCGAAGTCAGCAACGCTTGATTGACTAAATTTTTCGCCATACGGCCATCGCCTAGGCGAATGGCTTGTCTGGCTAAATAGCGAAGCTGATAGGCTCTGGCGGCATTTTCATGCTTTAGCAATATCTTAGGAGCATAGCGGCGCGCCTTAGTGACCATTTGCTCCCAGGATGCCAGTTGTTTCACTAAATTCGCCGACAAGCCGCCGTGGTTTAAGCGATAGTAAGTTAATGGCTCGGGGATCCCCTCCATTTGCCACTGGGTTGTCGCCACGATGCGAAACCAACACTCGATATCTTCCGATTGGCGAAATTGTTCATCGAAATAACAAGTGTAATGTTCGCTGTGGTTCAGCGCTTGGAAGCGAATGTCATTTAAGGTCTCGCGGCGGATCACCGGCGCTGAGCCATTACCCACCGGGTTGCGGCACAGCAAATGGCCAGCATCAATGTCTGTGAGCTGCGGCATCTGGTAAAAATTGATCGGGTTGCCCCGATAATCGATAAAGCTTGAGCGCGAGAAGCTTATCCCGACTTTAGGCGACTTTTGTAGGTGATCCACATGCAGCTTTAACTTATCTGGATGCCAGAGGTCGTCCGAATCGATAAAGGCGACATAGCGACCAATCGCATGGCGAATGCCGGTATTGCGCGCGGCGGCTAACCCCTTATTCACGGCGTGCTGCACCAGTCGAATGCGGCTGTCGCAAAATTGTTTACAGCGGGCAAGGCTATTATCGGTGGCACAGTCATTGACTATGATTAGCTCAAAATCCGTAAAACTTTGAGCTAATACAGAGGAAATGGCTTTTGATACAAAAGCTTCCACATTATAGACCGGCATCACGACAGAGACGGTAGGGATCATAATGAACCTCCTAATGAAGGGGATAAAGTGGGTAAACGCAGTTTTTGTGCGGTGGGTTTCATCACAAAATAGGCGAACAAAGGCATACAAATCAGATAACAGAGGAAGATGCCCATGGCGACGCCTTCTAGCCCCCACAGGGTGCCTAGGCTGATACTCATGGCCAGTAGGCCAATAAAACTAGCATTGGCGACTAAGTTGAGTTTGCTAAGCTCGCAGGAAATCAGCAATTGGCTTGCGGCCTCGCCTAAGGGGCGAGTTAGGCCACTTAAACAGAGCAGAATAAAGACTGGCAATGCGCCAGCGTCGAGCCAGTGTTGGCCATAGACAAAGGGTAAGTACCAAGGGGCGAGCGTACTCTGTAACCCTATGATAGGCAAGGTTACCAGCATGATACTCAGCAGAGCGTGGCGATACTTTAGCAGCGCATCTTCACCATCACTCTGACAAAGATGGGAGTAAAAAGCGGTGCCAAAGCTTTGAATAAGACCAAGGCTTATGCCAAGGCTGGTATTGACCGCGAAGAAATAGATCCCAAGCGCTTCGACACCTAAAAAGTAACCCACTAATAAATAATCAATATTTTGTCTCAGGGCGAGACAAAGATCCCCAAGCGCCACCTGAGTACCAAAATGAAATAGCGCGCGACATTGGCCAAAATCTATCTTGGAGAAACAATGCGCTAATGGGGTGGTGTGAATATTATTAATACCCGAATGTTGCTTGTGCACGGCAATCCAAATCAAGACCACCAGCACCTTGGGCAGAATAATCCCCCAAATCCCCATTCCGCATAACGCTAGGAGGGCGGTGAGCAAACCATCGGCCACCGTCTGCCACAGGTTGGCTTTTGCAACGATACGCATCTTATTTTGGCGTAGGTTGGCGGCGGCATGCAGCATGCCAAAGGGGAGGAGCAAATAGCTTGTTGCCATGAGTATCATAGGTTTCACTATCTGTGCGTCTTGATAGTAAAGGGCGAGCAATCCACTGAGTAAGCTCAAGGCAACAAAAGACAGTACACACACAAAAATATTGATCAGATTGGCGCTGGCAAGATGAGCGGTAAAGGCGTTGTCGTCCATCTTGATCAGCAACGCCGAAGTGATCCTGCGGATGAAAATGCTGAGGATCTCAAAACTGGTCAAAATGATCGCGACTTGACCGAAGACCTCGGGTGTGAGTAAACGGGCTAAGATGATACTGCTGCCAAGGCGCACGATGCGCCCGCCAACTTGAGCAGAGCATAACCAAAGTATGCTGCTAGCCAATTGGCGAATACCTTGGTTGTCCCTGAGGGTTTGTATCAATGCCCATCTGCTCATCGCAACACCTATCAGTTAAGAGTGCCTTTTCTGACTATTCAGTTTCTATGCCAGCTTTTTAATGTTTATTTTATGGTTTAAAAACATATGTTTAGAAACATATTGGCTAGATTGCGATTTAGCAGATCCTTAGGCGTTGCGGTCCATTGCAAAATGCAAATCAAGTTGCAACGGCCGCGAGTATTGAAATGACAACGAAAAACTCTCGAAGGGATCTCACTGAGCACTCGGTTGAGTGGCTTCTGATGATTGTTGCGATGATTGTTGTGATGGTTCCAATAATGAGCTCTTATGGCGAAGACTTGCCGCTTGTCTTGCCTGATTGTGGGCAATACCGAGCACTATGAGTCCTGGCCAGAAGAGATAGGCGAGGATCTCCAGATTCTCACCAAAGGTGTAAAGCAGTAAAATCATCAGTACCGCCATTCCTACCGCCGAGAGTCTCGATTGCATCAAACTGGGTAGCAGGCAGAGCACGCTGACAAACAAGGCCAACGCCAGTGCGAAGGCGCCAACGATCCCCTTCACAAACAAAAGGCCGTACCAAGTGTGGTGCGAGCCAATCGGCATGTACTCCACCATATGGGGGCCGCGCTCAACAATGCCATGGCCCCAGACAATCGCCTCGTTTGCCCAGCGCTCGAGGGCGATTTGGCCAAGGGCCTCACGTACCCGAGTCGAGTCGGCTCTGGCGGCTTTAACGCTGTGAATACTGGCTTCAATGCTAGACAGTACCGCCTCGCCAAAAATGCCCGCTAATAAAAAACATGGACTCACCAATAAATACAACCAAGGGGATTTGGCATAGCGAATAAAGTTGAAATAACAGACGAGGGCAAGGCAGCAGAGGATGGCGAGTCTGGATTGGGAGATAAGTACCATCAAGATACTGCCAGCCAAGCCATAGAAGCGATAACGCTTGTTGGTTTCCTGCAGGGCAAACAGAAAATAAAAGTTGCCTACCATGCCAAGTGCAGGCGCCCAAGGGGTAAATAGCCGCCACCTTGGCATACCGCTGCCAGGGTCGATTTCATACAGGCTGACGGCAAAAAATTCAGGCCCAGGTCCGCCGACAATGCTTAAGGGGGAGACATATAAGGTCGTCGGCAGGTGGAGCAGCCAAGCGAGTACAAACAGCGGAAACAATATCAAGGTATGTTTGCCGACCACACAGCAGGCGCGGTAAATCAGCTGTGGCCGAATGTGCAAACCGCCAATCAGCGGAAATACCGCCAGCAGCGCCCAGCCCTTAGCCCAACCAATGGAGGATTTAATCAATTGGGCTATGCCTAAATGCTCTACCAGATGGCCTATGACTAATGCCAGTAGCATCAACAACATGGCAAATATCCAACTTATTATCGGTAACGAAATCCGGCATCCTTCTGCGTAAAACAGCAGTCTGCCGAGCATTCGCAGCACTAAGATCCAACCAATCACTGGGGCAATCAAATACATGGCACCTAAGAACCAAAAGAAGTAAGTGCCCGTAATGGCGAACCAGACTAGTCGTTCGTCAGAATTTTCTGGAGTATAGGTTTGCGTATCCATAGTATGCTCAATCCGACAATGACCATCATTGAGGCGGCAATGCCACCCACTAAGGTTAGAATCAAGCCCAGCTTGTCAGGCTTTTCGGGGCGAGTCGGTGCTGCAAACAGCTGTAATAACGGGTAAGCGGAGAAGATGTCGGCCTTACCCACATCAATTTTAGCAATCGCGGAAGTAAACACTGCGGTGGCAAGTTGATGGTCGCGGTGTAAATCCTCAAGCTTAGCGGCGTCGTCATTACTGTGTTTTAGCCGGGTTTCCCATTCATCAATCTGGGTGCTCAAGGACGCCAGTTCATGGGCTAAGCCTTCGTTTTCTGTGGTGATATTAATCAGTTTTTGCATCAGCGCGGCGCGGCCATCGATATCATCGACGGAGAGGATCAACATCAACTTTGGATCGCAGCGCGCCAACAATTTTTGGCAGCGGCTATGCAATGCAGCCAACATGGTTTTTTGCTCTGTCTTGGCGCTCAGCACTTGCGGATGTTGCTCGCCATAATGACCATTGAGCCCCACCAGTAGCGCGGTCGATTCGGTATATTTGAATAAGAGTTGTTGGAACAGCTGATCATTTTTCAGCTTGAGCAAGTCAGTGGATTGGGTTGCCGTCAGGGATAAATCGGCCTCCAACAGTTGCTGACTGGCAAGGCCGCCATTGAGTTTAGCGGTAAGATTGACTTGGCTTTGGCGTAAATGCTCAATGGTGACCGCCACTTCCTTAAATTGATCCAACGAGACCAGCCCAGTCTTAGATTGGAAGGCGACAATATTGGCCTGACTCTGATGCACTTTATCGGCAAAGCTCTCCAGTCCCATTCTGACGCCGTTTTCACGGATATGGATTTCATCGATTCTCAGGTGTGAGAGTGTGCCCTGCAGAGTGCGGTAATGTGCCCATGCCTTTTGCTCGGCAAGCTCGGCGCTGTTAGCGCTGATACTGAACTCCATCAGTCCAGTTTGGCTGGGGAGTTTTAACTTAGGCGTGCCCAGCGCTGAGGCTTTTAGGTCTAATTGCGCTGCGGCATCGCTTAATAGCTTGTCGCTTAAGGCGATGGCCTTGTAGTTTTCCCGTGGATCGATGGCAGAACTCAGATAAGGAGAACTGCTCGAACTGCTGGCTTGACCTAGGCTGTCCAAACTCACGACGGCGCCTGCGCCCGCACCGGGTAAAATCAACACCCATTTGCAGGTATAGCGGGTTGGGGTGATAACGATGACAAGACCTGTGATCAGCCAAATCACCGCTAATGCCGACAACACGGTCTTTAGATATAACTTACGGCGGGCGGGGGCGGGCAGGCTGCTGCCATTGACCAGCGCACGCTTTAACCACAGTAGAGGGTAGCCTTCCTGAGATGCTTTCATGATCAATGTCCCCTCGTCGAATCGTCCTAGGGGTGACGTAATCTGTCACCCAAGCGCTGGTTTCGTACTACAGCAAACCGAGTAAACTTGCGGGCACCAGTAAGTCGGTTAAGCTGCGCGCAATCTCACGCACATTGGTCACGCCAGAGTCATAACAGGCGATGCCGTCACCGGGGAGCAACACGGGGTTCATTTGTGGCTGCCAAGACTCACGGATCAAGCTGTCCAATGAACGCTCGACGATATCGGTTTGATCCGAGAGCGGATTGCGGGTCACCAGTAACACATGGCGACTGGCATTGGTGCTTTGGGCGCCGCCAACACAGTTGGCCGCAATCGCACCTGTGAGCAGACGTGTGCCGTAGGGGAAACGTGTCGCTTCGGTATCGACGGCAGATTGTGAGTTACTGCTCGCCGGTTGGGTTAAGTTTGAAATAAACACCCGGATCCCAGGCGCGGTGATCTGCGAGGGACGCACCAGTTTATCCTCAAAACGACGGGTACTTGGGACAAAGATTTGATCGCCAGCACTTAAGAGGAAACGTGGCACTTGGGTGCCGCTAATTACCCCAGATAAATCCAGTAAAAAATGTTGCTGGCCGCGGATCACGCGTACCTGGCGGATCTGGGCGTCGGGTCTAACACCTCCGGATGCGCGAAGGGCGGCGGCTATGGTTCTATCACTGGCCTGATCGCCGCTATGGCTCTTATCGTCATCCTTAATTTCGGTATCGGATTTTTGATTGATAAAGTGCTGCCCAGGTTCAAACACTGAACCTAATACGGTCACTTCAATCGGTGCCCAGGCGATGGGGCTGATATTGACGCGCACACTGCTGGCCTGCATCAATTGCTCGCTCACTAAGGTTTGACTTATGCGCTGCTTGAGGGAGGCGATTGTTAAGCCTTGGGCATTGATGGGCGGTAAGTAGGGCAGATAGATTTGGCCGTTGGCATCAATTTCGACATCGGCACTGAAATCCTCGCCATGTAAAACTCCTACCCGCAATTTATCACCCACAGAGAGCTGCACATCTAAGGCGGCAGTATCGCTGAATGTGGCGCTAACGTTTTGAACTGCTGTTGGATTAAAACTGAGGTTTTCCGTTTGCGCTGTTAACAACTGTTGATCCGCCTGACGCAGATAGGAGGTTTGTGGCCCAAAGTAGTGGCAATATTCTCCGGCCTGTTGCTGACAGAGTTGGTCCTGAGTGGTGCGCTGGGGAGTGACGCAGGCCGTTAACATGCAAATAGAGGCGCCTAGGGTTGCTAGGCTAAAGGAAAAACGGCGTTTGCATTCAATCTTGCCTACATGGCGGTGTGATAAGGTTTCCATGATGTCACTCCCTCTTAGCTGATGCTCACGCTGAACTAGTGGCAACTAAAGTGCGCGATGGCCGCGTCTTGATCTTCATAAATACTGAATATCTGATGTAAGCGCGTCAGTTCGATCAGGGCACGCACATGGGCCGAGGGTGATAACAGCAGAATTTCACCATCTTGTTGCTGCGCCCGCTTAAGGGCGGAGATCAGCACCGACAATCCGCTAGAGTCGATATATTTCACTTGTTCAAGATTGATGATTAAGCGGTTGGTGTTCTGCTCCATATGGCGCAATAGCGCGGCCCTGTGGGTGGGCGTGTTGGCCATCATCATCTCGGTTGGAAATATCACTAGGCTCGCGTTGTATTTTTCAAGTGGGAAGAATTTCATGATAATCACCTCTGCCTGCCAGTTAGTATTGAAACCGCATCTTCAGAAAGCATTTATCAGGCCAAGATTTTTATTGATTAAAATCAGGTGGTTATTTTGCTTGTTAACTGGGCGCTATAGTCAGATTTGAAAATGCATTGCAATTTGCAATGGGGATTGTGTAACACGAAAACCAAACCTAGCGGTTGGTAAGCCTACCGCTAGATTTGGTATCGATCGGGTTTAATGATGACGCAGTAAGGTTAATCTTAAGTGTGAGCCAAGCACTGTGGTTTGAAAACGCACCGCATCCATCCAGTTGTACATGATCCACAGGCCACGGCCATGCTCGCTCAGTTGGTTTGGACACTCCTCGAAGGCAACCTTGGGCACTGTGGGGGAATGATCGAGTAAATCGACGACGATACGGTCGTGGTTACAATGCACGATCAACACTATAGGCTCATGGGTATCCTGAGTATGGCTAATCACATTACTTACCGCTTCGAGTACGCAGGTAATCACTTTAAAGCGTTGGCGTTCATGCACATTTTGCATCAACATAAACTGCTCTAACTCGTCACAGAAGGGATGTTGACGCCACTGTTCATGGGTGAGATTAAACTGCAAGCTGTTCATAGGGCCTCCAGAGCCGTATTGGCATAGTTGGCAGATGGGTAAGTAATTAACATCATGGAAATATCATCTTGGGTTGTGCCGCTTTGCCACAGCTTTAAGGCGTGGCTTAAATGGCGCAGCAAGTCTTGGTCGTTTAGGCTGTAGGCATTACGGCACAGGGCTTGTAATCGTTCTAAGCCAAAAAAACCAAATTTAGGGTGTTGGCACTCGTAGGCACCATCGGAAAACAGCAAGAGTCGAGCCCCAGGTGCAAGCCTTATGAGTTGATCTTGATACTGCACGGCGGCGTGGATCCCAAGGGGCAATTCGGTATCAAGAGGCAAAGGCGCGCAGTCAGTTTCACTCAGCAGTAACGGCGCAGGATGGCCGGCGCTGCACAGGCGCAGCTCGCCAGTCTGGGTATGGATCTTTCCAAGTAGCAGAGTCACGAAACGGCCAGTATTATCAGGATCGCTCAACTCACGATTGAGTTGATTGACTATCTCCTGCGGCGACAAGCCACGCCAATCGGTTCGCTCTAGCGACAAACGCTGGGCAAGGCTGACACTCTGCAGTGCGGCGGCAACGCCATGGCCTGCGGCATCTATAAGGAAAAAACCAAGTTCACCATCACCCAAATCAAAACACTGATATAAATCCCCGGCAAGGTAATGGGCGGGTTGAAACTCATGGTGCAACTGCCAGCCCCTTGGCAAGGTTTTACTGCGGGGCAGCAATTCCCGCTGCACTTTCGCGGCAGAAACTAAATCTTGTTTTAGGGTACTGAGCATGGCGGATTCCTTAGCCAGCCCTTGTTGTAACAGTTGATTGTTGCGGCTCAGATGGTGTTGCAGCTGCACGATACGCATCGCGGCTAACATTCTGACCTTGAGTAGCTCTGGGTGAAACGGTTTACAGATAAAATCATCGGCGCCGGCTTCGATACCCAGCACTATGTCGGCGGTCTGATTATTAGAAGTTAACAGGATCACAAAGGGCGGTAATTGATGATTTTTAACGATTTGGCACAGCTCAATACCATTCATCTTGGGCATGCGCCAATCGCTGACAATAATATGTACCTCGTTGTGCGCGAGATAATCCACCGCCTCCTGACCATTGCTTAGGCTCTGAACTAACCAACCAAATTGCCTCAATAGCTGTGTGATATAAAGGCGCTCACTGTCCGTATCTTCCACGACCAGCACAGACAAGGTAACGGCTTGCATCGATGACAACGAAGAGAGCGGCATAGTCTGGCTCCGATAATGGCGAATATTCTTCGATAGCAAGAGCTATGCCCATTTAAAAAAAGCCTGCTAATTGAGGTTGATACTGTCTACATGCGCTGAAAAGACCAAGCTAAAGACTGATTTTTTGTAGTTTGTTGCAAAATGCAAATCCGTCATCCATAGTGAGTTTATCTTTTGTGCAATGTTCTCCAAGGTGATTGTTTTTATTGGTGGTATTTTTTGTGGCATAGGGGTTGCTGATATCACCTCAGGGCGCGCTAGGTTGAGGCACCCTGTGTAGCCTGCATATCATTAACAAAAGGACATTTAGCATGGATAAGTTTTCGACATTAAGCACCCAGTCGACACCGAATAAGGCGAGTCATTGGCAATTTATCTGTTTGATAATTCTTATGATAAGTTTAATTTCACCGGTTAATGCCCAAGCTCCTCTCGTCGCAAAAAACACAAAACCCATATTGACCTTTGGCATAGTTCCTCAGCAATCGGCTATTCAACTGGCTAAGCTATGGCCGCCAATCTTGGCGGCCTTGTCCGAAAATGCAAATTATCAATTGCAATTTGCAACGGCGCCCGATATTCCCACCTTTGAGCAACGCCTGAAAGACGGGCAATACGATATTGCCTATATGAATCCCTATCATTATGTGGTGTTCCATGAAGTACCTGGCTACCAAGCGCTTGCGCGGGAAAAGGACAAAAAACTGAAAGGATTGCTCGTTGTCCGTAAGGATTCGCCGATAAAGTCCTTAACCGAGCTTGCGGGCAAAACCTTAGCTTTTCCCGCACCTGCCGCATTCGCGGCCAGCGTATTACCGAGAGCGCATTTAAAGCAGGGTAATATCGATGTGCAGGTGAAATATGTTGGCTCCCATGACTCGGTTTACTTAGCAGTACTTCAAGGACTCGTTGATGCTGGTGGCGGGGTGCAGCGCACCTTTAACAATTTGACCGATGCACAAAAACAGCAGCTAAATGTGCTTTGGCAGTCGCCAACCTACACGCCCCACGCCATTGCAACCCATCCGAGAGTGACAAAGGCGCAGCGTCAGCAGTTACTCGAACAATTAATGGCGCTATCCACGACGCCACAGGGGCAAGCCTTACTACAATCCGTCGACTTTTCTTCCTTTGTGGCGGCAGAAGACAAGGATTGGGATGATGTTCGTGAATTAAAACTGGGGACATTAACCAAGCCGCTCGAGGAGAAATAGTGTGTCCTTTAGACTGAAAACCATTTTAGGGATCGCCTTAATCGAAGGCTTACTATTGTTTTTGTTGGTGTACACCAGCATTAACTACCTTAAATTGTCCAATCAGTCGCAAATTGAAAAACGGGCCGAGGCCACCTTAACCTTGTTTTCGGTCGCCGCGCAGGATGCGGTGATCAGCAACGATCTCGCCACGCTGCAGTCATTGATCCAAGAGCTGCTGAGTCACAAGGAAGTGCTGTACGTCACTGTGTCTGATCAGAACCGTATTTTGGCCTATGGCGGCGCCGATAAATACATTCAAGTCTCCCATCAGGCGGATAAACACTTAGATCAAGTTGATGATGGGATCTTCGATCTGGTGCAATCCATTGAAGTCAATGGCTATCATTTTGGCTCAGTCAGTATGGGCTTTGAGACACAAAGCCTTGAGAACCTCGTTCATACAGTGACACAGCAGATCCTCTCGATAGCAGGGGTAGAAATGTTGCTGGTGGCCTTGTTTTCACTGCTGCTGGGGCATTATCTCACCCGTAATTTAACCCAGCTGACCAGCGCCTCGAAACGCATTTTAGCGGGGGAATTGGGGGTGCGTGTCCCCGTGAATGGCAAGGATGAAATCGCCCAGATGACTTGCGCTTTCAACAACATGGTGGATAAGGTCGATGCGCGGACCAAGGCGTTGGAAGCGGCGAATATCCGTCTTAACACTATTCTAGAATCGGCGGTCGATGGCTTTGTGATCATCAATGAATTTGGCATCATCACCGACATCAATCCCGCCGTCAGTCGACTCTTTGGTTATGCTCACAATGAATTGATTGGCCAGAATGTGTCGATTTTCATGCCGTTCGACCAAAGATCGCTGCACGATGGTTACATTCAACAGTACTTCACGACCCATGTTGCCAAAATCATCGGCACCAGCCGCGAGTTAACGGCGCAACGTAAGGATGGGCAGTTGTTTCCCATTGCTTTATCTGTGTCGCAGATGAGCATCGACAATCGGGCGATGTTTATCGGTTTAGTCAAAGATTTATCCGAAGCAAAACGCAAAGAAATTGCCGCGGCGAAAACCGAGTCAGTGCTGCTTGCCACCTTAGCGGCGAGCCAAGATTGTTTGATCACTATCGATATGTCGGGGAAAGTGATCGAGTTTAACCTCGCGGCCACACGGCTCTTTGGTTACAGCCGCGAAGAGGCGGTTGGGGCCTTGTTAGAAGACTTAATCATTCCTGATGAGCACCACCATGAGCACCGACAAGGGATGGCCCATTACAAACAAACGGGTGAAGGGCAAATCCTCAATAAACGGGTTGAATTGCAGGCCCGTTGCAAGGCGGGTCATCAAATTCCCATTGAGCTTGAGGTTGTGCCTATTCAGCTTGGTGATGAAGTGCTGTTTACGGCCTTTTTACGGGATATTTCCGAGCGCAAAGCCAACGAACTCAAGTTGCAATTAGCTAAGGAACAAGCCGAGCAGGGCAGTCGAGTCAAATCGCGCTTCTTAGCGACCATGAGCCATGAGATCCGCTCGCCACTGAATGCGATTTTAGGCGGGGTGGAATTATTACTCGATTCGTCCCTGAGTAAGGATCAGCGCATTCACGCCAATATCGCACGGGAAGCGGGCAGTGCGTTGCTGCATACCATTAACGATATTTTGGACTTCTCTAAGATTGAAGCCGGACAAATGGTGCTCGAGTCCCACGAATTTGAACCGGACAAACTGGTCGCTCAGGTGCTGCAAATTCTGGAACCTAAAGCCTTTGAGAAGGGATTACAGCTGGTGAGCTTTGTAAATCGTAATGTGCCCCGCACTGTGGTTGGCGATCAGCAGCGCTTACGCCAAGTGCTGCATAACTTAGTGGATAATGCGATTAAGTTCACTTCCTCTGGCACCATTACCGTCGAAATGTGGCTGCCGGACAATCATCAAACAGAGGTGCAACTCTATT
Organism: Shewanella seohaensis; assembly: GCF_025449215.1. Lineage (NCBI taxonomy): Bacteria > Pseudomonadati > Pseudomonadota > Gammaproteobacteria > Alteromonadales > Shewanellaceae > Shewanella > Shewanella seohaensis. The sequence goes on along the minus strand of NZ_CP104900.1, from coordinate 2,931,614 downwards.
GCCGCGTTACCGATCCCGGTATTGGGATTGCGGCGGAGGCACAAAGCAAATTATTCCAAGAATTCAGCCAAGTCCATGATACCCACAACACCAACTACAAAGGCACGGGTCTAGGTTTAGCCATCTGTAGCGAGCTTATCACTATGATGGGCGGCAGTATCGAATTACATAGCGAACTCGGTAAGGGCAGTTGCTTTACCTTTTATGTGTCTTTGCAGCTGCTCGATAGCAACTTCTGCCATAGCTATTACTTCCCCGCGCACTCGCGGGTACTGCTTGCCCATCAAGATGCGACCTGGCTCAGGCTCGTATCGAAACAATACTCGCAATATGGCGTGGAGACGGTCGAGGTGCAGGATTGGCCATCGATTAAACGCGCCAAGCAATTTAAAGCTCCGTTCAATCTTATCCTGCTCGATGAAACCTTTTTCTTCGAGGTGGATGAAAAAGATGTCCACCAATTACGAAAAGCACATTTAGCGCCCGATGGCTCCATGGTGGCTTTGGTGTCGGGGATGAGCACTGAGATAGGCCAAACCTTGACGACCTTAGGTCTAGATCAAGTGATCAATAAGCCGTTAAGCCGTGCGATGCAGTTGGCACTCTTGAGTAAGGATGCGCTTGCAAACGAATTTGAAGAGGAATACGTGGCTCAGGAGAAATTCCAAGGCCACATTTTGCTGGCGGAGGATAGTCCCGCCAACCAAATCATTGCCGGGACTATGCTCACCAAGGCAGGCTTTGATGTCACTTACGCCTGTAATGGTGTCGAGGCGGTTAACTTAGTCGATAACAAGCCCTTGGATCTCGTCTTGATGGACGTGCGTATGCCCGAGATGGATGGGCTTGAAGCCACGCAAATTATTTTGCAGCAGCATCCAGAGCAAGTGATCCTCGCCATGTCCGCCAATGTGATGAAAGAAGAGATAGAGCATTGTTATCAAGTTGGAATGAAGGACTTTATCGCCAAACCGGTCAAACAAAAGACCTTGTTGCAGGTGATTCAAAAGTGGTTGCCCAATGCCGTTGTCAGTTTACAAAGCCCGGTAAAACCTGCTGAAAATACTGCGAGTCTGCTCGATGAGCCGCTGCTGGCGGAGCTTGAGCAAACCCTCGGTAAGGCGAGTCTATCGAATATGATGAGTATCTTTTGCGATGAGTTAGCGCAGCGGCTCGAGAACTTAAGCGCTCTTAAGGCCAGTCAAGTGGACGAGATAGAAGATCAAGCCCACACTCTAAAAAGCAGCTCGGGCAGCTTTGGGGCGGCGGCATTATTTGTACTCGCTCGAAAATTAGAAGCCTGCGCCCGAGAGCAGCAACTGGGCGCCATCCCAGAGCTGATGGCACAAATTGATGTCCTTGGTAAGCAGACACACAGCGTATTAACGGAACGTTTTATTCAATAGGGAGAGCTATGAATTATTCTGCATTATTGGTCGAAGATAGCCTGTCACTCAGCGCGCTCTACACTGAGTATCTGCGTGCCGAGGACATAAAAGTGACCCATGCTCATTGCGGCGCAGACGCCTTAAGTGAATTGTCCAACTGGCAGCCCGATCTGCTGATCCTCGATATCAAGCTGCCGGATATGTCGGGGCTGGATATCCTCAAGCAAGTGCAGCAGCGCTATCCCCATATCAGCACAATTATGATCACCGCCCACGGCAGTATCGATATTGCCATCGACGCCATGCGTTCAGGGGCATTCGATTTTTTAGTCAAACCCTTTGATAGTAAAAGGCTTTCTATTACCGTTCGCAATGCGCTCAAGCAAAAGCAACTCTTAGAGCTCGTCACTCAATATGAAAACAGCTTACCGAAAGGCCATTACCAAGGGTTTATCGGTGATTCGCTGGCAATGCAGAGTGTGTACAAAACCATAGATTGTGTCGCTAACAGTAAGGCGTCAGTATTTATTATGGGGGAGAGCGGAACGGGTAAAGAGGTGTGCGCTCAGGCCATTCACCAAGTGGGTAACCGCGCCGACAAGCCTTTTATCGCCTTAAACTGCGCCTCTATTCCAAAGGATCTGATTGAAAGCGAAATTTTTGGCCACTGTAAGGGCGCATTTACCGGCGCCCACAGCAACCGAGATGGCGCGGCGACTCGTGCCGACGGTGGCACCTTGTTCCTCGACGAAATCTGCGAAATGGATTTAGAGCTCCAGAGTAAACTACTGCGGTTTATCCAAACGGGGACTTTCCAGCGGGTGGGCGGCTCCAAGGAAGAGCATGTGGATATTCGTTTTATCAGCGCGACCAATCGCGAACCCTGGGAAGAAGTCAAACTTGGGCATTTTCGCGAGGATTTGTTCTACCGCCTGCATGTTATCCCCATTGAACTGCCCCCTTTGCGCGCGCGGGGCAGCGATGTGCTATTGCTGGCTAAACAGTTATTAAAAACCTACAGCAAGGAAGAAGGTAAACAGTTTGTCGACTTTAACCCTCAAGCCGCGACTATGCTGCAAGCCTATGATTGGCCGGGTAATGTGAGGCAACTTCAGAACGTGATTCGCCAAATTGTGGTGCTCAATGACGCAAGCCATGTCGAGCCCAGCATGTTCCCCGCACCGCTGAAGCAGGCCTCGCAAGTGAGGAGCCATGCACAAGTTCATACTAATGCGCTTTCACAAAACAGTGCCCAGACTGAAACCCATACGCAGCTTCACGCTTCGCAGAACATAGATAACGCTATTCCACGGATAAGCAGCGAATTAGCGCCAGAGTCCACGCAAGATGCGCATCCACACATCCAAGAGACGCGGATCCAACCACTGTGGTTAACCGAAAAGCAAACGATAGAAGGGGCGATTGCCCTGTGTGATGGTAATGTTCCTAAAGCGGCAGCACTACTAGATATCAGCCCATCGACCATTTATCGCAAACGGATGACATGGGAAGAACAAGCGGAACGTTCAACTTAATAAATTGCTGAATTTGAGCCGCAGACACTTTGCGTTACTACAGAGCTTCAACAGAAAGCTTCCATATTGAACGTCAAAGTGTCTGCGATTAGATATTTATCCTCTTTTGTTACGCAGCCTAGGCCCCACTAATCTAGACTCCACTAACCTAGGCTGCGCTAGATCTCAAGCGTGCTAACGCACAGTGGTTCGGTGTAACTCACAATCGACCCACAGTCTTAAACCTATTCCCTAATCAATGACGACGCTTGGTCTTGAAGAAAGCGAGTAATTGTTTTTGCTTACCCGCTTCTGATAACACATCGTGGCAAGCCTTACTGGCGCTGCCGACGCCCACCACGTTTTGATCGACCATTTCTACCGTTGAAGAGATATTTCTGGAAATATCCTCGGTCACGCTCGATTGTTCGCTTGAGGCCGTAGCGACCACTGTATTGACGTTAGAAATCGCGTTGACTGAGGCCGAAATCCCCTGAAAAGCTCTGCGCACTTTTTCCGATACCATTTGGGACTCATCCAGCAAACTGGTGTTGGCCTTCATATAATGGTCGGCCTTTTCCGCCTGAGACTGTAATTTTGAAATAATTTCTTGGATATCAATGGTGGATTGCTGGGTTTTAGCCGCAAGAGAGCGAACCTCATCGGCGACAACGGCAAAACCGCGACCCGCTTCACCAGCCCTTGCCGCTTCAATCGCCGCATTGAGTGCCAGTAGGTTGGTTTGTTCGGAAATACTGGTAATCACATCGATAACCGAGCCAATTTCGATGGAATAGTCTTTCAACTGATTCACAATCGAGCCTGAATCTCGGATCGCCGCCCCGATTTTTACTGAAATATTATCTGACTCGCCGAGCGATTTATTGCCCTCAGAGACATTTGCCATCGCTTCGCCGGCGCTGGTTTCGGCCTCGGTCGCATTTTTACTCACTTCTAGCGCGGTACTGGACATTTCATTGAGCGCCGTCGCAATTTGCTCGACCTGAACCAACATGTGTTGGGAATTTTGTTCTACCTGATTCATGGTGGAGGCGAGGATTTCGGCCGAAGTGGCGGTATTGTCGGCGACGGTGATCAATTGCTCTGTCATCTCAGAAATTTTATCGGCAGTCTCATTACACCCCTGAGCCAAGAGGCCTAATTCATTGCTACCGGTATCCTGAATTCGGTCGGTAAGATCGCCATTAGCCAGTTTGGCAATAAAACTCTGCACAGTATTAATGGAGGTAATAATAAATTTTGAGATGAAGATGGAGGTGGCTAACACCAATAGTGACACTATGACTAAGATGGATACCATTATTGTGATCGATTCATCGTAAATCACATCGCCATAGCTGCTTGCATCCTGCGCGCCTTTGTAATTCAGATCCGATAACTTCAGCAATAAATCCGAATATTCGTTATACGCAGTGAGTGATTCCGTCAGCAGCAATTGCTTAGCATCTTCGTTTTTATTTGCCCGTGACAGTACCAGCAGCTTCTGATGAACGACCAGATATTCCTTATATAAGCGCTGAAAATCATTGAAGATATTTCGTTCTTCATTGCCGCTGATCAGTTGCTCGTAGGTGCGGATAGATTCATCGATTTGCGCTTTGGTTTTATCCAGCTCTCTTTCGGTTTCTTGCATCTGATCACTATCCAACGAAAGAATATGTCGGGATTCTAATACCCTAAGATCTGCGGTTTGACCGTTGAGTCGCTCAATGACCCGCACGGAGGGCAACCAGTCGTTGGATATGACGGTGGACTGATCATTGATGACTTGCATTTTGCTAATAGCCATCATGGTTAACCCTAGAATCGCAATAATAGGAATCGCAAACGCGCCAAGTAATAGGTGACTTATCTTTAGATTACGCATGTAAACCCCAGCAATGATGATTATGCTCAAATGTGTTTATCCGACGCCTGATACAGGCTTATTCCCTCCATAAATATATAAGCCAGACATTCAACTTTCGCTATGCCAACGGATAATTAATCGCTGAATTAACAGCAGTTATTTGCTGGTTTCTAAAGGAGCTTTGTTTCCCACATCGGTTGAACTGATTTTGATGTAGATTAGCAGAACGGCATGATTTTCAGAGCAATCAAGCCACTTACCTTAAGTCTCCTATAAAAACGCCAACTCGAAACAATACAACCAAGTGCCTTAAATAACTTAGGTTCGTTTACCTTCAGGCCCGATGAGCAGGCTATTGCTCAGTGACTTAGCCATTACCTCCCTCAATCTCAGAAACGGCTATGTACAGAATAGAGTAACTACTCTGCGATTGTTTAAGTATACGAAATTACAACGCGCAAGTTGCCGATACTCACGCCATGCACAAGTCACTGACTAACTGACTTGGCCAGGCATGTCTGAAACTCAATATCTCGTGTGACATTTAAACAAATAAATTGAATTTGTTGCCGTTATTAGGTTTGGATAACAAAGTCTCTGGAATTAATTCCATAAATCTGCATAAGTCAATTTTCTTAGAGAAACTAACGTTACTTAATACTTCTGCGATGTTGCCGATTTGGATTAAAGCAACTTTAAATGTTCTCTCGTTTTGGAATGCGTTCCATCTTTAATATGTTCCTGTCTATTAAAACAACAAGGGTGATGACAGATGAGCAAATATGATCTGCTAGGACGCCGTAATTTTATTAAAGGCTTAGGTGCCGCTACAGGTGTTGCGATTGCTGCACCTGCTATGGCGTTATCAGAAAAGGCCGACGGTGTTAAATGGGATAAAGAAGTTGAAGTGCTAATTGTGGGGTCTGGTTTTGCGGGATTAGCTGCAGGTATAGAGGCTATTCGCAAAGGCGCTAAAGATGTACATATATTTGAAAAAATGTCTTATTTCGGCGGTAACTCTGCAATTAATGGCGGTTTATTCGCGGCACCTGGGACGCCAATGCAGAAAAAAGAAGGCATTGATGATTCAGTTGAAAAAATGGTTGCGGATCAAATTGCATCTGGCCGCGGTATTGCAGACGAGAGCTTATTACGGCATGTGGCTTCACATGCTGTAGAGGCGCTGCAAATGACGTTAGATGCTGGAGCTGAATTTCATCCATATTTGCAGCAACTGGGTGGTCATTCCGTTGCTCGAACTTACCAAACGAGTGTGAGTTGTGGTGCCGGTATTACTCAACCTCTGCTAAAAGAGTGCCGCAGGCTAGGTGTAAAGACCCATAACCGCGCTAAGTTTGAAGGTTTCATTTTGGGGGATAAGGGAAATGTTGTCGGTGTGAAAATGCGCGAAAACTATCACTTTGCTGAAGATCAACCAGGGAAGGTTGTTAATATTCGAGCATTGCGAGGCGTGCTTATGGCGACCGGCGGCTTTGCGCAGAATATCGATTTTCGGATGGCGCAAGATCCGACGCTAACCTCTGAAGTAGGCTGTACCAATGCGCCTGGCGCGACCGGTGAGGGCATGTTGGAAATGTTCCGCTTAGGGGCTGTGCCTGTCCACCTTGCCCATATCCAATCTGGGCCATGGGCTTCGCCCGATGAAGGCGGCTTTGGCTATGTATCTAATTATTCGATTTTTAATTTCCCACATTCAATTGCGATTAACTGTATGACTGGTAAACGCTTCATGGATGAGATTGCGGACAGGAAAACACGAGCCGATGCGGAGTTGGCATGTCGTGATGCTAAAGGTGAACCGCTACCACCCATTTTAATTACGAGTTTTAAGGACTCTAAGCAGCATCCTAATACTGCCAAAGTACTTAAATATAATGTGGGTTGGAAGTTCGATACTCTTGAGGAGTTAGCGAAACACTTTGGCGTACCAATCGAGCCATTAAAAGCACAGATTGAAGAATATAACGGCTATGTCAAAACGGGTGTTGATAAGCAATTTAACAAGAACATGACTAAGGCCAAAGATAAGTATATCGAAGCGCCATTTACCGTGGTTCGCCTATGGCCAAAAGTGCACTACTGCCAAGGTGGTGTGCAGGTGAATACCAAGGCGCAAGTAAAAGACAGCTTTACGGGTCAACCTATCCCAGGTTTGTATGCCGCTGGAGAAGTTTGTGGCGGTATTCACGGTGTTAGCCGTTTGGGGAGCTGCTCAATTCCAGAATGTATGGTGATGGGTATGACAGCCGCCCGCAGCATGATGCAAGCCTAAGTGGCCAGTAAATAAGAGGAATCAATAATGAAAAAGGTAAATATTGTACTCGCGCTGGTCTTAGGTGGCTTAGTGAGTTTGTCTGCTCAAGCGGTAGAGCAACGCCCTTGGCACAAAGAGGTGATCGGCAAAGATTGTAAGGTGTGTCATGACAATGGCATCAAGCAATTCCCATCGGATCAGGCTTGTCTGCAGTGTCACGATGTCGATGACTTAGCCAAGAAAACGGCCCGTAGCGAAGAAGACAAGTGGCAGAATCCACATAACAACCTTCACTATGGTAAAGACCTGCCTTGTCAGGAGTGTCATGGCGAACATAAGCCGAAGCAACCTTTATGCAGTAACTGTCATACCTTTAAGTTTGACAAGCATAAAGAGTAAAGGCTCCGACATGGCCTAGGATTACCCTAGGCTATCACTCGATATTAGCTCGCTTTATTTTTAAGATGATATAAATTGGGCACAACTAAGCTTGTGAAATAAATATAGCGAATTGACAAATTAAATTATCCCTGCAAAGAAATTTATAGTTAACATCCTCGCCTTATGTGCCCCTTAGTGATTATGACTAAGGGGCTTTTTTATTTTTTAAATTAGTCTCCCTTGTTAAATATAATTTTATAAATTGTGTGACTAGCGTTGTTTTGTGCGCTAGGCAAAGTTACTTATGTGCTGGCTACATTTTTGGAATGGATTCCAAGCGTATTATTCACTCGGTAAGTGGTTAGAAAAATAATATGTGAATAAGGATGAGATGAATGAAAAAGGCAATCATTGCTCTGTCATTGTTATCAGCAAATGCTGCAATGGCGACTGATATACCTGACTTTTTAGACGAGGCAGATATATACAACGCGCGGTTTAAGTGTTTGGGAGAACCAGTCAAGCATTCAAAAGCAGATCAAAAGTATCTCGATATGCTTTGGGATGAGACGCTAACCTACCTTAAGGCCTACGCTATCGCGTTAACCAATGGCGAAAACAGTCACTGCCTGAATTCTGATGAGGCCATTGTCGATTCGACCCTGAGTGCAAATAAGATGTGCATTATGGATCGCAGAGACATGCAGTTGATGGTGAAAAACATCTATCAAGTGATCTACAACGCCGACAAGGCCAAACAATGTTTCGGCGCCCGTGAAGAGGTTAATTGGATTTATAACCCCGGTGGCGAATTAACCAAACACTCACCCGTTGCGCAGTATTTCAAGCGTACAACGTTTGATGAATTCTTTAAAACAAAGGTGACAAATAAAGAGGTACAGAAATTAGGTCAGATCTTCACTGATAATTTCTATAAGATGGTCACTGGTGATGAAGTGAAAATGCCTTCAGCCTTTCCATATGATATCAGCGCCAACACTCTACCCAATTTGTGGGCAGCAGCAGGTTGGTTTCCTATGTATGCCGAAGAGAGTAAGCGAAATGATAAGAATTTTAACAACATCCGCGGTGGTTATGCCTATGCTGAGATCTTCGGTCATTGGGGATTACTGCGTATCGATGAGATTAATGGTGAAAAGGTGGGTGCTGAAGTGGGGATGACAGTGCAGTCAGTCGATACGCTTTATCCCTATCACAATCATGCGATTGCGGAGATCTACTACAACATGCGCGTGCCCGCATGCGTCAACCAATTTAAGAGTTTTGCAGTACGTGCTGATTCACCCTTGCTCAAGACGGTGAAGCAAGATGACAAGATGCGCAGAGTTCAATTCGATGCCGCACAGCACAATGGCCATACCATGTGGTTAGCCAGCAGCTATCAGCAAGATCCCTTGATGTATTTTCACCAGAACACAATACATGCTTTTGATATCGATGGTAGCTGTGAAGCTAAGCCTCATGAGCGGGCTATTGTTTCGGTTTGGGCCAGAAGTAATGCCCATGACAAGCGCAATGACTATGGCACGACACTGCTGTGTGAGTCGGCGAAACATCCAGGGACTCCGGCAAATAAAGATGAGGTTATTCAGTGTGATCTGACTAACTTGAAGTGGTAATTACGGAAAAATAAGGCCAAAAATAAGGTCAATATGAAGTGGTACCGTGCACCTAAAATTGCATGGGAAATAAAGAGGTAAATGATGAAAAATCTAAACTTATATCTTATCGCGGCATGGATTCTCCTCGCATTGACAACAAGTGGGGTGCAGGCAGAAGAACCACAAAATGGCATTGATGTTGGCGGTACTGTTAGGGTGAATTATGCCTATAAAGATTACAGTCAGAGCTCAAAAGATAAGGGCGGCGATCTTACTTTCGATATGGCGGCAATTAAGTTTAACGGTAAGCTGGGTGAGTGGGGACTTGCCAGTGAATACCGTTTTTATGATGGCTGGCAAGCGCTGCGTTATGGTTATGGATTTTACGACCTTAGTGCTGACTGGCAGATTCAGTTTGGCGTGAATCAGGTTCCTTTTGGTAATCCTGGATTTATTTCAAACAGCTTCTGGTTTGGTGTGCCTTACTACTTAGGATTCGAAGATGATTACGACTTAGGAGTGAAAGGGGTATACCAGAAGGGCGCTTGGGGGACCGAAATAGCCTTCTATAAGAATGCAGAATATGGTGCTGGCCGCGCCGATCGTTACTCAACTGATCTGTACAGCGGTATTGTTAACGGCACCGAATACAATAACGAAGAGACGAACCAGTTAAATCTACGTCAAATGTACGAGATGAGCTATGAAGGCGGCAAAACACTTTTGGGTGGCTCTATCGAATACGGCCAGATCTATAACGATGCAACAGGCAACAATGGTGACCGCTATGCTGTCGCGATTCATCTGGATGCGACCTACAATGGTTGGGGTCTACAACTGCAGGCTATGCAGTATGAATATGATGCAGCCGATGCCATAGATAGTAATAAAATAGCGGTCGCTGCTTACAATTGGCAGTATGAGATTGCCTCTAAGGCGCAGGCATACAGTGTTAATATCGCAAAGACAGTCACGACCGATTGGGGTAGTCTTAAGTTCTATAATGATTTTGGCATGGTGACACCGGATGTATCCGATGATAGCTATGATACCAGCTATCAAAATGTGACTGGCTGCGCCATTGCAGCAGGCCCGACTTATACCATGGTCGATTTTATTTTGGGTAAAAACATGTATGCCTCCACTCGTGACAATGGTCATGTTGGTTTACCTGAAATCGGTGATAGTTGGGATAAGCGAGTTAATATTAATTTCGGATATTATTTCTAAGCGGCGCTAAAAAAGTATTTCCTACTTATACGTATGCCAACATTTATGTTGGCATACGTTCAATTAGGTTAGCGATAAAACGTTGTTTATCTCACCGAGATTACGCATTATTTTGCATTTTATAAATGATCTACATTTGCTTTGAGTAATGCGATTAGCTGAATTGTGGCGTCTGTTTGCGTTTCTGGATTGAGATAAATAGATTCATTAAAGAGGGGAAGAGGTGGTAAGCCATATTCGAGTGGATCCAATATTTGCATCTGTTCATTAATGCGAAACTCGGCAATGGGCGCAATGACAAGATCATTCTCTACCGCCATACATAAGGCCTGTGGTGATGGGGTCGATAACAATACATGAATTGGCCGCATACTGAGTTGATGGTTGGCAAATACCTGCGCACGTATCGGGCAGTTTTCAGGGTAAAGCGCCATCGGAATCGTCTCGCGTTTATGTGCGTTGCCACCTTTGGCTGCAACCCAATGAAAGCGGCGGGAGAACAGCAACTCACCGTTAATAGGTGTTTGCCAGTGGGTGGCAACGATGAGGTCAAATTCCCCCTGCTGTAGGCGCTTAAACAGATTCCCACTGACATCAGTGTCGATCACGAGTTCGATACAGGTGAATTCTCGGATAAATTCCAACAAACAACTGTTCAAATAACATCCGATGTAGTCGGTAGGCACCCCTAATCTGATAGTTTCTCGGTTGGGACAGTCTTTTAATTCATTCATTGCCTGCGAATTGAGTTGCATCATTTTATAGGCGTAATTTAATAGAGTTAAACCAGCCTCGGTTAAGGCTACGCCTTTGTTGTCTCGCAGCAACAACGATTGACCAACGACCTCTTCAAGCTTTTTGACTTGTAAACTCAAGGTTGATTGTGTGCGGCAGACTTTATCTGCCGCTTTTGATAAGTTGCCGCATTCCGCTATTGCAATAAAACTCTCAAGTAGTTCAATTTTTAACATTTGTTGCTATTGAGTTTATTCATGATGGTATCAGTATTACTCAATTTGGCCTTGCGTTAAACACTGTTATTGTTTGATTGTGAAGTTGCAATGTTATTGATTGTCAGAATGTGATGAGGTCGAGATGAGTAGTTGGGAGCAAAGGAGAGACTACCTAACACAAGTTGCACTGCGTAGCTTGAGAGGACACAAAACATTTGATTTATGTCGTTCTCATTTGGTTCAGGTGAGTCAAATATCGAAAGGCACTATCTATAATCATTTTACAACAGAAGCTGATCTTATCGTTGCCGTCGCTTCTGCCCAATACGATGAGTGGCTCTTCGCGGCAAAGCAGGACGCACAGCGATATCCAGATCCTTTTAGCAGATTCTTATATCATCACTGCTATCGACTTCATCAAGTCTTATCGCAACAACGGTTTGTGATTGAGCGTATTATGCCCAATCAAACTTTATTATTCGAAGCGACAACGAGCTGCCGGCAGCGATTTGAAAAAAGATGTGATGAATACACTCAATGGAATAGAAATACGATCTCAGAAGTTGGTGATATTCCAGGGTTTAATCGAACTGAACTCGTCATGGACTATCTTCGTGGCGCAATGATAAATAGTGATGACTCCAATAGACAAGCGAATGATATACAGCTCTATTGTCAATTTAGTTATGCGTTAACTCAGTTAATGGGGCACTCGGATAAACGTATTCCAACTGAGTTTGTATTTGCCAAGTGGTTATCGAACTTACCTAGCAGTTCATCGGCCTTTTCGGCCGCTTGACGATAAGGATTATTTAATTTGAGAGACTGCATATCCATAAGAGTCTCGTTGTTAATATTTTTAATATAGCTTGCGGAGAAAACTTATGTTTGATGCTTTAGTTTTAACACAAAGAGATGGTCGTATAAATGCTCAAGTTACACCGATTAACGAAGCTGAACTACCAGAAGGTGAAGTTTTAGTCGATGTAGCATACTCCTCATTGAATTATAAAGATGGTTTAGCAGTGACTGGCACGGGCAAAATCATTCGCCAGTTTCCCATGGTTCCAGGCATCGATTTTGCGGGTGTGGTGCGCGGATCCACAGATACGAGATACCAAGTCGGCGATCAGGTGATTATGACGGGCTGGGGTGTGGGTGAAAACCATTGGGGTGGTATGGCGCAAAAAGCGCGAGTTAAAGCCGACTGGCTAGTGCATCTGCCGCAAGGTTGTGATGCCGCGAAAGCCATGATGATAGGCACGGCAGGGCTTACTGCGATGTTGTGCGTGCAAGCGCTGCAACAGGCAGGGGTGACACCCCAAAGTGGCGATGTTCTCGTAACAGGTGCCAGTGGTGGTGTGGGCTCTGTAGCAGTGGCTTTGCTCGCCAATGCAGGCTATCGTGTGGTTGCTTGCAGTGGTCGGGTTGAAGAGAATGCGCCATTATTGAAAGCACTAGGTGCTGTAGATGTGATCGCTCGCAGTGAACTTGAACAAGATGCTAAACCGCTTGAGGCGCAGCGCTGGGCGGGTGTGGTCGATACGGTTGGCAACAAGATCCTCGCTAAAGCATTAGCGCAAATACAATATAGTGGTGCAGCGGCTATCTGTGGATTAGCGGGCGGTTTTGCATTACCAACAACTGTTATGCCGTTTATTTTGCGGGGTGTGAAGTTACTTGGGATCGACTCTGTTTCTTGTCCATTTGAGAAACGAAAAGCGGCATGGGAAGCTGTGATTGAAGCACTACCAACTCATTTTTATCAACAAGCTTGCCAACAGATTTCATTAGCAGAGGTTCCTGATTTCGCACATAAAATTGTGCAAGGTCAAACGACTGGGCGTGTACTAGTTAAGCTGTAATTTACTTTTAAACATCGACTGTCAAGCAATATGATTAACCAATGTTTAATGCACTTATCTCAATAAATCGTTAGCAAAATTAAACCTTCTCACTTAAGGAACAACAAAAATCGTCAAAAGCATTTTGTGCCAACTGGTTTGGCACGAAATGGGCTCACATTTAGGAAACGGCGAATTTGAGAGAAATTCCGGTAAATCTCGATTAAGCAATAGAGGCAAAATTAGGTATAACCGAAGGGTGGGGCATGTTTGAATGTTTGTGGAAAAACAAAGAACAGGCACGAAGATTTTATCTTAGGCACAAATAAAAATTAAGCATCTTGATGGATTAACAGGTTAAATTGAGGTTTTATAGGGAGTTAAAGCAAGAAATGGTACACCCGAGTGGACTCGAACCACCGACCCCTACCATGTCAAGGTAGTGCTCTAACCAACTGAGCTACGGGTGCACTGTTTGAATTTCACTTTTTATACTCTGTGAAGAGAGTGGTACACCCGAGTGGACTCGAACCACCGACCCCTACCATGTCAAGGTAGTGCTCTAACCAACTGAGCTACGGGTGCATTGTTTTAATTGTTACGGTAACACTACTTTGCGTTGTGCTTCGGAACGAGCGCTATATTAGGGGGATAGCGAAAGGCTGGCAAGCAAAAAAATGAATTTTATTGCCAAATGGTGAATTGCTGTGCAACTTGTCCAGTGTTTCAGCAAAGTTGTTGATAAAACGGCAAGTTAGACTGAGATGCAGGCCAAAATCACCCTTCACGAAATAAAACGCCGAGCCAAATGCTCGCCGTTTCATCTTTCCATCTCCTTAGTGATGCACGCTGTCGCCTTCAATCAAACTTAAATGTACACCATGCTTTTGAATATAACGAAGGCGGATGAAAAACAGCAGCGCCGCCGAGGTGAGGCCTGCAATTAATCCTGTCCAAAAACCATGGGCGCCCATGGCGGGTACGATAAAGTCGGTATACGCCAAGGTGTAACCTAATGTCATGCCGATGCCCCAATAGGAGAACAGGGTAATGTAAAACGCACTGCGGGTATCTTTATATCCACGCAAGGCGCCGGCGGCGACCACCTGGACTGAGTCAGATAATTGATACAGCGCGGCCATCAGCATCAAGCTGCCCGCAAGTACCACCACTTCGGGATCGCTGTTATACAACTCGGCGATTTGGAAACGGAATAACACCGTTAAGATTGCCGTCGACAAGGCCAATGAAAGTGCCAACCACAATCCGACCTTTGCCACCACCGCAGAAATATCCGCACGATCGCGGCCGAGGTAGTAACCAATGCGAATCGAGACAGCAATACCAATCGAGAGTGGCAACATAAATACTATGGCGGAGAAGTTCAACGCAATCTGATGACTCGCCACCACAGTCGCGCCCAATGGCGCCAGAAGCAGGGCGATAATCGCAAACAGACTTACCTCAAAGAAGAGTGCCATCGCAATCGGCATCCCAAGCTTGGTCATCTTCTTCATGGTGGCAAAATCGGGGCGATGGAACTGGCTAAAGGGCGCCAATGCGGCAAACTTTTTATGGAACTGCATATAAATCGTCATGGCTATCAACATGGCCCAAAACACCAGTGCGGTCGCGACACCACAACCGGCACCGCCCATGGCAGGCACGCCGAAATGGCCATAGATAAAGATATAGTTCGCCGGAATATTCACCGCTAACCCCACGAATCCGATGATCATGGTCGGTAATGTGTAAGAAATCCCTTCACTGCAACCGCGTAATACCTGATAGAGCACAAATGCGGGCGCGCCCCATAAAATACCGTCGATATATCCTATGGTTAAGTTGTACAATTGGGGCTCTAAATTCATATGGCTGAGCACGAGTGGCGCGGATGCGAGAAACACCATCACGCCAATACCACCAATTAAGGCCAGATAAGCGCCTTGAAACGCCAGCGGTTGAATGGCTTTCTGATTGTTTGCGCCATTGTGATGGGCAAATAACGGCGTAAAGGCCATCAGCAGCCCTTGGACAAATAAGATGGCGGGTAACCAAAGACTGGTTCCTACGGCCACGGCGGCCATATCGACAGCACTGACGCGGCCCGCCATGACAGTATCGATAAACCCCATCATGGTTTGTGTCACTTGGGCGATCAACACTGGGAGTGCGAGTTGAATTAAGCGTTTGGCCTGAAAGCCTGAATGATTCATAAATACAGCCTTTAACGAATAAGCGAGCAAAAAATGTTTACTGGTATAGTTCAAGCCACCTGCGAGGTGGTTGCAATACATAAGAAAGATGGCCTAAATACCCTTGAGGTAGCGTTTAAACCTGATTTGCATGAGGGACTTGCGATTGGTGCAAGTGTGGCAAATAACGGGGTATGTCTGACGGTGACTCAGGTCGTTGATGATAGGGTATTTTTCGATGTAGTGGAAGAGACCTTAAGGTTGACAAACCTTGCCAATTTGACCGTTGGCCAGCGGGTGAACATTGAGCGTTCTTTGACGTTCGGCAGCGAAATCGGCGGCCATATCCTCTCGGGACACATTCATACTAAGGCGAAAGTTAGCCACATTAGTCATACCGAGCAGCATTATGATCTAACCTTAAGTGTCGAGCCCAAATGGATGAACTATATCCTTTATAAAGGCTTTGTCGGGGTAAACGGTTGCAGCTTAACGGTAGGCGAGGTGACCGAAAGCAGTTTTATGCTGCACTTGATCCCAGAAACCCTCAAATTGACCAATTTAGGCCAGTGTCAGGTTGGAGATGAGTTAAATATCGAAATTGACAGCCAAACCCAAGCGATCGTCGACACCGTCGAGCGCGTGCTGGCCAAACGTTTTAGCGGCCAATCTTAATTAACATGCCTAGTAAATTTGCTCGTCGTCCGAGTCAATATATAACTCTATGGTTCGGCGGGCATCATCCACATGTAAACGCAGGTGGATGGGATTACAACAAATTCGGCAGTCATCGTAATAATCCTGATCGCCGCTGCTGGCATCAATACTTATATGTTGATGATGTCCGCAGTGGGGGCAGGCAATCACTTTATTCATGATCCTCATGGCGCAACTCCTCTCTAACGAATGCTAGGGATGACACTTGTCGCTAAACCTTCACACTGGCTTTAGTTGAGTATACAAGAATGTGCCCTGGCAACTTAGATAAAGTCGGTATCAAAATCTCAGCAACTAGATTTTTCCGTTCCGCACAGCGCTTGGTACTTTTTCACTGAAATTTACCTAGCGTAAGAACCGTCAAGCATGCGCACCAGTTAAGTTATGTAAGTTATGTTAATTTAACTCAATCCTTTACAGTCATCAGTTCTACAGGCGCCGTCGGTAATATGCCTTCCTCTATATTGTCACTAATGGCCTGCGATAGCTGTTCTATCTGCAGCAAAAGCTCGGCGTGGATATCGGCCTGCAAACCAATGGCGTCAAATTGCACCGCTTGGCGTTGAACCGCTCGGGGTTCAGGTTGAATGACTGGCGTTGGGCTAACTGGGATTGGGTTCTGGGCGACTTGGCTAAGTGCAACCGTCAATAGGATACTCGTGAACATACCAACTCCTTTGGCTTCATTATTTACAGCGATGCGACTGCGCGATATGCGTGGTGGTAAACCTCCAACCCACCCGCAATTATTTAACGCGCATAGCGTAGGGGCGTTAAATGACTGCCACATGAACGATTGACTGCAATATGATGAATTCATGGCAAACTTTGCGGATGATGTTAATAACGGAGCTAATTTGGGGGCTAAGCCTCGCAATTGGGCCATTTAACTTGCGTGCCTTAAAGACTATCCCGTAGAATAACTGTCCTGCTACGCAAGGCGGCTAAGACTCCTGTACTGTCTTAACCTCGCGAGCATTCTCTTTTTACTTAATCACCATGTGGCCCTACGTGTGGGTCACCACTGGACAAGGATATTTCATGCCTGTAATTACACTTCCTGATGGTAGCAAACGCGAGTTTGCACATCCCGTATCGACTCTCGATGTTGCCGCTGATATCGGCCCTGGTCTTGCTAAAGCCTGTATCGCTGGTCGCGTGAATGGCGAACTAAAAGACGCTTGCGATCTGATCGAAACCGATGCTGAACTTTCTATTATTACCGCTAAAGACGAAGAAGGTATTGAAATCCTTCGCCATTCTTGCGCGCATTTATTAGGCCATGCAATCAAGCAATTATGGCCACAAACCAAGATGGCGATCGGTCCTGTGATCGATAACGGCTTCTACTACGACATCGATCTTGAGCACAAGCTGACTCAAGAAGATATCGAAGCCCTCGAAAAACGTATGCTTGAACTGGCTAAGACCAATTACGACGTAGTCAAACGCGTTGTGAGCTGGCAAGAAGCCCGTGATACCTTCGCCGCCCGCGGTGAAGAATACAAGATCGCGATTCTGGATGAGAACATCAGCAAAGATGCGACTCCAGCGCTCTATCATCACGAAGAATACACCGACATGTGCCGTGGTCCACACGTGCCAAACATGCGTTTCTGCCACCATTTCAAGTTGATGAGCATTGCCGGCGCTTATTGGCGCGGTAACTCTGAAAACAAGATGCTGCAACGTATTTACGGTACTGCATGGGCGGATAAAAAAGCCCTGAGCACCCATTTAGCCCGTCTTGAAGAAGCGGCTAAACGTGACCACCGTAAAATTGGTAAGCAGCTTGACCTCTACCATATGCAAGAAGAAGCACCAGGCATGGTGTTCTGGCATAACGATGGTTGGAGCATCTTCCTCGAATTAGAACGTTTCATTCGCCGTAAGTTAAATCAATACACTTACCAAGAAGTGAAAGGTCCGTTGATGATGGACCGCGTACTGTGGGAACGCTCTGGTCACTGGGATAAATACTCAGAAGCCATGTTCACAACCAGCAGTGAAAACCAGAATACGCGGTTAAGCCAATGAACTGCCCAGGCCACGTACAGATCTTCAACCAAGGCTTGAAATCTTACCGTGATCTGCCATTGCGTATGGCGGAGTTTGGTTGCTGTCACCGCAATGAGCCCTCAGGTTCGCTGCACGGACTCATGCGCGTACGTGGTTTTACTCAAGACGATGCCCATATCTTCTGTACTGAAGATCAAGTTCAAGCAGAAGTGAGCTCTTGTATCCAAATGGTATACGACACTTACTCGACATTTGGCTTTGAAAACATCGTTGTAAAACTGTCGACTCGCCCAGAAAAACGTATCGGTGACGATGCCATGTGGGACAGAGCCGAAGAAGCACTCAAGCAAGCTTTACGTGCGAACAACATCGAGTTCACTATTTTACCGGGTGAAGGCGCCTTCTACGGTCCTAAGATTGAGTTCACACTACACGACTGTTTAGACCGTGCATGGCAGTGCGGTACTGTGCAATTAGACTATGCATTACCGAGCCGTTTAGGGGCAACTTATGTCGCCGAAGATAACAGCCGTCAAACACCAGTGATGATCCATCGTGCGATTTTAGGCTCGTTGGAGCGTTTCTTAGGTATTTTGATTGAAGAATACGCAGGTCGCTTCCCAACTTGGTTGGCCCCGATGCAAGTTGTCGTGATGAATATTACCGATAAACAGGCTGAATATGTTGACGAAGTGGTCAAATTATTTAAAGATCAGGGAATTCGTGCCTCATTTGACTTGAGGAATGAAAAGATAGGCTTTAAAATACGCGAACACACCCTAAGGCGTGTTCCCTATCTATTGGTCGTTGGTGATCAAGAGATGGAAAATAGGGAAGTCGCGGTGCGTACACGAGATGGTGTTGATTTAGGTAAGATTCAAATCGAAGATTTCGCCGCCAAGATCCATCAACAAATTTCGCTCCGTAGTCTCAAATTGTTGGAGGAATAGGTCATAAAGATCAAGAAAACAGCAGGGCGTCAGCCGGCCCCTAATAGAATCAATGAAGAAATCACAGGTGTACCTGAAGTACGCTTAACTGGCATTGATGGTGAAGCTATTGGTGTGGTAAGCATCAGAGATGCTCAGAATTTGGCAGATGAAGCGGGTGTAGACCTAGTCGAAATTAGTCCAAACGCTGAACCTCCAGTATGTCGCATAATGGACTACGGAAAGTTTCTTTTTGATAAGGCTAAGGCCCAAAAAGAGCAAAAGAAGAAGCAGAAACAGATACAGGTGAAGGAAATTAAATTCCGTCCCGGTACTGATGAAAACGACTATCAGGTAAAACTACGCAACCTGATACGTTTTCTTGAAGACGGCGACAAAGCGAAAGTAACGCTGCGTTTCCGTGGTCGTGAGATGGCTCACCAAAACCTGGGTATGGATCTATTGAACCGTATCAAAACAGATTTGGATGAGTATGCAATTGTTGAATCCTTCCCGAAAATGGAAGGCCGACAAGCCATTATGGTGCTAGCGCCTAAAAAGAAATAAGTAGGGCAACCTATAAAAGTAGCGAAGGCTATATGCCTTCGCTCGCCTTGCGTTTTATTAACATCCCAATGCGGAGTTTTAGCAATGCCTAAAATGAAAACAGACAGAGGTGTAGCGAAGCGTTTTAAGAAAACCGCTAACGGTTTTAAGCGCAAACAAGCCCATTTACGTCATATTTTGACCAAAAAGAGCACTAAGCGTAAACGTCACTTACGTAACAAGTGTTTAGTTGCTAAAGTTGATGTGCCAGCAATTGCACGTCAACTACCATACGCTTAATTAGAGGAGATTAGAACAATGCCTAGAGTTAAGCGTGGTGTAACCGCTCGTGCTCGTCACAAGAAAGTTTTAAAATTAGCCAAAGGTTATTACGGAGCTCGTAGCCGTACTTACCGTGTTGCTGTTCAAGCAGTAACTAAAGCTGGTCAATATGCTTACCGTGACCGTCGCCAGAAGAAACGTCAATTCCGTCAACTGTGGATTGCACGTATCAATGCTGCTTCTCGTCAAAATGGTCTGTCTTACAGCCGTTTCATCAACGGTCTGAAAAAGGCGTCTATCGAAATCGATCGTAAGATTTTGGCAGACATCGCTGTATTCGACAAAGTGGTTTTCGCCACTCTAGTTGAAAAGGCAAAAGAAGCGTTAAACTAAGCAATTAGTTTGTCGCACTTAAGAGGGGACCATTTGGTCCCTTTTTTTGTTGCTGCTGCTGTAACCCGTCCTAAATAGCGTAGAGGCTTGCTTCAAGCGAGTCACAAGATACAGATAAAAAAATAGCAGGGAAATGCCTGCTATTTCATTTGAGTAGAGGACCACCCGTAAAAGTCACACTCGATTGTTTCGGCGCGTAATTACTTTTTAGCGTCTAAGTAACGCTCAGCATCTAATGCAGCCATACAACCGGTACCCGCAGAGGTAATCGCTTGACGGTAATGTTGGTCCATAACGTCACCTGCGGCAAACACACCTTCGATGCTCGTTTGGGTCGCGTTACCTTGAAGGCCGCTTTGTACCTTCAGATAACCGTTGTTCATCTCTAATTGGCCTTCGAAAATCCCAGTATTTGGGCTGTGACCAATGGCCACAAACACGCCGGCAACGGCCAGATCTGTGATAGCGCCATCTTTGGTGCTCTTCATTTTCAGGCCCGTTACACCCATAGCATCACCAACCACTTCTTCCATGGTTTGGTCAAGGTGCAGGATAATGTTGCCGTTTGCCACTTTATCCATTAAACGATCGATAAGGATTTTCTCTGAGCGGAAGGTGTCACGGCGGTGAATTAAGTGCACTTCGGCGGCGATGTTACTCAAATAAAGTGCTTCTTCAACGGCAGTGTTACCGCCACCAATGACTGCAACTTTCTGATTGCGATAGAAGAAACCATCACAGGTCGCACAGGCCGATACGCCGCGTCCTTTAAACGCTTCTTCAGACTCAAGTCCTAAGTAACGGGCAGAGGCGCCTGTCGCAATGATCAGCGCATCACAAGTGTATTCGCCATTGTCGCCTTTTAAACGGAAAGGGCGCTCAGTCAGCGTCACTTCATTGATATGGTCGAAAAGGATTTCAGTATCAAACTTTTCCGCATGCTTTTGCATACGCTCCATTAATGCGGGACCCGTTAAGTCTTCTGCATCACCTGGCCAGTTTTCAACTTCAGTCGTGGTGGTTAACTGACCACCTTGCTGCATACCTGTGATCATCACAGGCTTTAAGTTTGCGCGCGCAGCATAAACTGCGGCCGTGTATCCTGCGGGACCTGAACCTAAAATCAATAGGTTACTGTGTCTGACTTGGCTCATTTTTCTCTCCGTGCCTTTAGCAAATTGCATGGATTGTAGGGAATTTACCTGTAGGGGTAAAGCGCTGTTTGGTGATTCTTTTAGATTATGCTAATCGAATCCTAAGGCAAATTGTCAGCCTGAGTTTACTAAGACCCGCACGGATGAAGATATTTGTGATCAGCATAAAAAATCGGCCTCAACAGAGTGAGGCCGAACAAAGCAGAGTAGGTCAGAAAGACCTAGGCTCTCATATGATTAGGCTAATAAACTTGCTGGCGCTGTGTACTCAAGATTTAATGCTTGCGCCACTTCTTTACAAACCAGTTTGCCGTGCATCACGTTCAAACCGTTCAGTAAGTGTTTGTCTTGTAACAGGGCGGCTTTATAACCTAAGTTAGCTAACTTAAGAATATAAGGCAGAGTCGCGTTATTCAGAGCGAAGGTTGAAGTGCGGGCTACGGCACCTGGCATGTTTGCCACACAGTAGTGCACCACGTCATCAACGATGTAGGTTGGATCTTGGTGAGTCGTTGCATGTGAAGTTTCCACACAACCACCTTGATCGATTGCTACGTCAACGATAGCACTGCCAGGCTTCATGCGTGCGATCATGCTACGTGTTACAAGCTTAGGCGCCGCAGCACCAGGAATTAATACGCCACCAATCACAAGATCAGCTTCTAATACATGGCGCTCAATTGCATCGGCAGTTGAGTAAACAGCCTTAACTGCAGAACCAAATTGTACGTTTAAGCGACGCAGTGCATCGATACTGCGGTCAAGAACAACGACATCAGCGCCCATACCCACAGCCATTTGTGCAGCATTGGTACCGACCATGCCACCACCGATGATCACGACTTTTGCAGGCTCAACACCAGGAACACCGCCTAATAACATGCCGCGACCACCAGAGGATTTCTCTAATGCCATCGCGCCTGCTTGAATCGACATACGACCAGCCACTTCAGACATTGGGGCCAGCAGAGGTAAGCCACCACGGGCATCGGTCACGGTTTCATAAGCGATACACACGGCACCACTCTTAATGAGATCTTCAGTTTGTGGCAAATCTGGAGCTAAATGAAGATAAGTGAATAAAATCTGGTCATGACGCAGCATAGCGCGTTCGACTGCTTGAGGCTCTTTTACCTTTACGATCATCTCTGCTTTAGCAAAGACTTCAGCAGCAGTTGCTAATATTTTAGCACCTGCATCAACATAATCCTGATCAGAAAAACCAATTCCCGTGCCGGCATTTTTTTCTACAAATACTTCATGACCTTTTAGGGTCAATTCGCGGACACTTGACGGCACCATACCAACACGATATTCGTGGTTTTTGATTTCCTTTGGTACACCAATTATCATCTTCGAGCCTCAATTGCCTGAAAAACCCACTTTTAATGGGCATAATTGTTATTTTATCGTGACCTGAACGTGATTAATTCAGGGAAATCTAGTATAGTATCGGCGACGCAGTTAATGCTGCTGAACTTTTGACATACGTAGAATAAAATGTTGTTTTAGTGATAAAGCAAGGTTAAATAAATGGCATATAATAAAAAGAGTCCTATAAAAGACTTAGATCGGATCGATCGTAACATCCTTAACGAGTTGCAAATCGATGGCCGCATTTCCAATGTGGAACTATCTAAAAGAGTAGGATTAAGTCCGACTCCGTGTTTAGAAAGAGTGAAACGACTCGAAAAGCAAGGATATATCAATGGCTATACCGCCTTGGTCAATCCTCATTTCTTGGGTGCATCCCTACTGGTATTCGTGGAAATCACTTTAAGCCGTGATACTCCCGAAGTATTTGATAAGTTTAATCGCGCTGTGCAACTGTTAGATGATATTCAAGAGTGTCATCTGGTTTCTGGTGACTTTGACTACTTATTAAAGACACGTGTTTCTGATATGTCAGCTTATCGTCGTTTACTCGGTGAGACGCTGTTGAAATTACCTTCAGTGTCCGATACCCGTACTTACGTGGTGATGGAAGAAGTGAAACACACTAGCCGTGTCGCGATAAACCATCTGCTCTCCGATATTTAATACCCTGAACGTTTACAATAAGGGGCCTAGGCCCCTTATTTATTCCTACGTTTGCCGTTTCTAACTCAAAAATGACCTTGCTTAGCCCTTAGGTTTGCCAGCTTAAGGGCGAATTTTTATCTGGTTTTTATCTTCTCAATAGCGCGTAAATTGGTTGCGTAATAGCCAGTTAGTGCTGAAAACCTGTGCTTTAGCTCATTAGCGCCGATTTTTTGTCTTGTACCAGTAATTCTTAGGATAAAAACGCCCTAAGATGCTCCACATTTAGTGGGATTCTGGTATCGTTAGCCCACCTGTTTTCATTTTTATGGATTAAGTCGTTTGTCTCAAGGAAATAGTGTACGCACGCTCTCAGGGCTGCAGCGTCTGCTCGAAGGCGGACTCATCATTTGCTGTGTTTTAGCCACCTATATTTTGCTTGCCTTAACCAGTTTTAGTCCGTCGGATCCGGGCTGGAGCCAGTCTCATTTTCAAGGCGATATCAAAAACTGGACGGGTGCAGTCGGGGCGTGGATTGCCGACATTCTGCTTTACTTTTTTGGCGTCACTGCTTACATCATGCCGATCATTGTGGCCTCCACAGGTTGGTTGCTTTTCAAACGCGCCCATGATTTATTGGAAATTGACTACTTTTCAGTCGCTCTGCGCATCATAGGTTTTCTACTGCTTATTCTTGGTTTTTCAGCATTAGCAAGCATGAATGCCAATAATATCTATGAGTTTTCCGCAGGTGGCGTGGCAGGGGATGTTATCGGCCAAGCCATGTTGCCGTATTTTAATAAGCTCGGTACTACCTTGTTGCTGCTGTGCTTTTTAGGCTCGGGTTTTACGCTGTTAACTGGGATCAGCTGGTTGACAGTGGTCGAGAAGGTTGGCTTTGTCTCCATTTGGTGTTTTAGAAAGCTCAAGCGTCTGCCACAGGCGTTAAAACGCGAGCGTGAAACCGAAGATACCCGCGGCTTCATGACGGTCGTTGATAAGTTTAAGCAGCGCCGTGACTCACAGCATCAACTTGAAAAAGCCCGGGTGCGTGAGCCTGAGGTTACACCGAGTCGTATCTTCACGACTCGCCCCGCGAAAGAAGAAGAGGTCAGCGACGAAATCATCACCGAAGCAAGCTCCGGTAAAGGTAAGCTGTCGGCGCTCGCAAAAATCTTAAGTTTAAACAGCAATAAAGCCAAGGCTGAACCTAAGGGCCTACAAAGAGTTGAACCCCAATTAGATCAAGCCAGTGCCGTAGCTGAGCATGGTCATTTTGAGGCGCCTCCTTGGGTCGCCAAGCCTAAAGAGGCGGAGTTAGATTTAGATGATGAAACTGAGTTCAAGGCGCACGTTTTCGAAGATGAAGATGACGACGATAAACCCGTATTCCATCGTGAAACCATGCTCGATGACGAGGATGAAGACGAGTTAGGTTTCAACGATGAAGATGTCATCGATTTTGATACTAAGGCCTCAACGGGCGCTGTGACTCAGGCGCAACGTCAAAAAGAAGCGCCAAAGGCGAAGATTGTCGATGGCATCGTGGTCTTACCGGGGCAAGAAGATAAACCTGTTCCAGCAAAACCTATGGATCCGCTGCCAAGCATCAGCTTGCTGGATGTGCCTAATCGTAAAAAGAATCCGATAAGCCCTGAGGAATTAGAGCAAGTTGCCCGCTTAGTCGAGGCCAAACTTGCCGACTTTAACATTGTGGCCACTGTGGTGGGGGTTTATCCCGGTCCTGTGATCACCCGTTTTGAGCTGGATTTAGCGCCAGGTATTAAAGCCTCGAAGATTTCAAACCTTGCGAACGACTTAGCGCGTTCGCTACTGGCTGAGCGTGTGCGTGTAGTTGAGGTCATTCCCGGTAAATCTTATGTGGGTCTAGAGCTGCCGAACAAGTTCCGCGAAACCGTGTACATGCGCGATGTACTCGATTGCGAAGCCTTTACCGAGAGCAAATCGAACCTGACCATGGTGCTTGGCCAAGACATTTCCGGCGAGCCTGTGGTGGTTGATTTAGGCAAAATGCCGCACTTACTGGTTGCCGGTACCACAGGTTCGGGTAAATCGGTCGGGGTGAACGTGATGATCACCAGCTTATTGTATAAGTCTGGCCCTGAAGATGTTCGCTTTATCATGATCGACCCGAAAATGCTGGAATTATCGGTTTATGAAGGCATCCCACATTTACTTTGTGAAGTGGTTACCGACATGAAAGAAGCGGCCAATGCGCTGCGCTGGTGTGTAGGTGAGATGGAGCGCCGCTACAAGCTAATGTCTATGATGGGCGTTCGTAACATCAAGGGCTATAACACCAAGATTGTCGAAGCGAAAGCGAATGGCGAAGTGATTTTAGATCCTATGTGGAAGTCATCTGATAGCATGGAGCCAGAGGCGCCAGCCTTAGATAAACTGCCATCGATTGTGGTTGTCGTCGACGAATTTGCCGACATGATGATGATTGTCGGTAAGAAAGTGGAAGAACTGATCGCCCGTATCGCCCAAAAGGCTCGTGCTGCGGGTATCCATTTAATTCTCGCGACCCAACGTCCATCGGTGGATGTGATCACAGGCTTAATTAAGGCCAACATCCCGACACGGATGGCCTTCCAAGTGTCTTCCCGTATCGACTCCCGTACCATTTTGGATCAGCAGGGCGCTGAAACCTTATTGGGTATGGGTGACATGTTGTATTTACCGCCCGGCACTGCGGTGCCAAACCGTGTTCATGGTGCTTTTATCGATGACCATGAGGTTCACCGTGTGGTGGCCGATTGGTGCGCCCGTGGTAAGCCACAATACATTGATGAAATCCTCAATGGCGTGAGTGAGGGCGAACAAGTGCTCTTGCCGGGTGAAACCGCCGAATCCGATGAAGAATACGATCCGCTTTACGATGAGGCCGTCGCCTTCGTGACCGAAACCCGCCGTGGTTCGATTTCAAGCGTGCAGCGTAAATTTAAGATTGGTTATAACCGCGCCGCGCGTATTATCGAACAAATGGAAATGCAGGGTGTTGTCTCGGCGCAGGGTCATAATGGTAACCGCGAAGTGCTGGCACCGCCGGCCCCGAAACACTATTAATGTTAAGCTAGATGTCAGTTTGAACTCGCCATAATGCGGCGAGTTCAACTTTTAGTCCAAAGGATACCTATGAAAAAACTGTTGTGTGCTGTGTTGTTATCACCATTGTTATACAGCAATGCAGTATTGGCCGATGACGCAAAGCAATTACGCGAAACCTTAAACGGCACTGAGTCACTCAAGGCGGATTTCAAGCAAACCGTTGCCGATATTAATAAAAAGGTTATCCAAACGGGCGCGGGTGTATTCGCACTGGCCCATCCAAACCAGTTTTATTGGCATTTAACTGCACCCGATGAATCCCAAATTGTCGCCGACGGTAAAGATTTATGGATCTACAATCCCTTCGCCGAAGAGGTGGTGATCATGGATTTTGCCGAAGCCATTAATGCATCGCCCATCGCCTTATTGGTTCACCGCGATGACGCCACTTGGTCGCAATATAGCGTGACCAAAAAGCAAGACTGTTATGAAATCAAACCTAAGTCCACGGATGCCGGGATTACCTCGGTCAATGTCTGTTTTAACAAAGGCATACTGAATAAATTTAATGTGCTCGATGATAAAGGCAACCTGAGCCAGTTTGACTTGAGTAACCAACACAGCATTAGCGCTGCGGATAAATCGCTGTTTAAGTTTGTGTTGCCAGAAAACGTTGATGTGGATGATCAACGTCTTAAAACACAATAGGTTAGCGCGTGAGCAGTTTATCGTTTAATTTTGCGCCTGATTTTCGTCCCTTAGCCGCGCGTATGCGGCCAAGGACGATTGCCGAGTATATAGGTCAAGCCCATTTGTTGGGGGAAGGCCAACCACTGCGCCAAGCATTAGAAGCGGGCCGTGCCCATTCGATGATGTTATGGGGACCGCCGGGCACAGGTAAAACGACACTTGCCGAACTTATTGCCCATTATTCCAATGCCCATGTTGAACGCATCTCGGCGGTCGCCTCGGGGGTAAAGACATTCGCGCCGCCATCGAGCAGGCCCAAGCTGTGGCCCAATCCCGTGGCCAACGCACCTTGCTGTTTGTCGACGAAGTGCATCGCTTTAAT
Organism: Shewanella seohaensis; assembly: GCF_025449215.1. Lineage (NCBI taxonomy): Bacteria > Pseudomonadati > Pseudomonadota > Gammaproteobacteria > Alteromonadales > Shewanellaceae > Shewanella > Shewanella seohaensis. Next base: position 2,904,139 of record NZ_CP104900.1, on the reverse strand, counting down.
AAGAGTCAACAGGACGCCTTTTTGCCGTTTATTGAAGATGGCACTGTGATTTTTATTGGGGCGACCACTGAAAACCCTTCATTTGAAATCAATAACGCCTTACTGTCGCGGGCACGTGTCTATCTTATCAAGCGCTTAAGCCAAGACGAGATAGTGCATATCATCACCCAAGCCTTAACGGATACCGAGCGAGGTTTAGGGCAGCGTCAGTTAATTATGCCAACGGATGTGCTCAATAAGCTGGCGCAGCTCTGTGACGGTGATGCGCGCAAGGCGCTAAATCTGCTTGAGTTGATGAGCGATATGGTGGCCGATGGCGGCAGTTTTACCACTGAAATGCTGGTACAAGTCGCAGGCCATCAAGTGGCGGGGTTCGATAAAAATGGCGATCAGTTTTACGATTTGATTTCGGCGGTACACAAATCGATTCGCGGCTCGGCGCCCGATGCCGCATTGTATTGGTTCTGCCGCATTCTAGAAGGCGGCGGCGATCCGTTATATGTCGCCAGACGCTTATTAGCCATAGCCTCGGAAGATGTGGGCAATGCCGATCCTAATGCCATGACGGTCGCGCTCAATGCCTGGGATTGTTTCCACCGTGTCGGACCTGCCGAAGGTGAGCGGGCGATTGCCCAAGCGATTGTGTATTTAGCCAGTGCGCCTAAGAGTAATGCCGTTTACACCGCCTTTAAAGCGGCGAGGGCGCTCGCCCGCGAAACCGGCCAAGAGGCCGTGCCTTATCATCTGCGCAATGCGCCGACCAAACTCATGGCGGAAATGGGCTTTGGCGCCGAATATCGCTATGCCCACGATGAACCCAATGCCTATGCCTGTGGCGAGAATTATTTCCCCGAATCCTTACAAGCATCGCAATTTTATTTCCCGACCGAACGCGGATTTGAGAAGCGAATTAAGGACAAATTGGCGCAATTAGCGCAATTAGATCAAGCCAGTGGGAGAAAAAGGTATGAATAATCTCCTACTTGTGGCCTTGGGTGGTTCCATTGGTGCGGTTTTTCGCTATCTTATTTCAATATTCATGATCCAAGTATTTGGCAGCAGTTTTCCTTTTGGTACACTGTTGGTCAATGTCCTCGGTTCATTTTTAATGGGCGTCATTTACGCACTGGGACAAATGAGTCATATCAGCCCAGAACTCAAAGCTCTGATCGGCGTTGGCCTGTTAGGCGCTTTGACAACGTTTTCAACTTTCTCAAACGAAACTTTATTGCTGATGCAAGAAGGAGATTGGTTGAAGGCGGCTTTGAATGTGGTGTTGAACCTAAGTCTATGTTTGTTTATGGTTTACTTAGGCCAACAACTGGTTTTTTCTCGCATTTAACTATTAAGAATATATCACATGTTAGATCCTAAATTTTTGCGCAACGAATTAGCAGTTACCGCTGAGCGATTAGCTACCCGTGGTTTTATTTTAGATGTCGCTCATCTCACTCAATTAGAAGAAAAACGTAAGTCACTGCAAGTGGCGACTGAAGAGTTACAAGCTTCGCGTAATGCTATTTCCAAGTCCATCGGACAAGCAAAAGCCCGCGGCGAAGATGTGGATGCCATCATGGCGCAGGTTGGCGATTTAGGTGCACAATTAGATGCGAAGAAAGTCGAGCTGGCTGCGGTACTTGAAGAAGTGAACGCGATTGCCATGTCGATGCCAAACCTGCCGGATGAGTCTGCGCCTATCGGTGCTGACGAGACTGAAAACGTTGAAATCCGTCGTTGGGGCACACCACGCAGCTTCGATTTCCCTGTTAAAGATCATATCGACTTAGGTGAAGGCCTAAACGGTTTAGATTTTAAGAGCGCCGTGAAAATCACTGGCTCACGCTTTATCGTCATGAAAGGCCAAATCGCCCGTTTAAACCGCGCATTAGGTCAGTTCATGTTAGATCTGCACACTACAGAGCACGGTTATACCGAAGCTTACGTGCCATTACTGGTTAACGAAGCAAGCTTACTGGGTACTGGCCAATTGCCTAAGTTTGGTGAAGACTTGTTCCACACTAAACCTGCGACCGAAGAAGGCCAAGGTTTAAGCCTGATCCCAACCGCAGAAGTGCCATTAACGAACTTAGTGCGTGACAGCATTGTCGATGAAGACGAATTACCGATTAAGTTAACCGCGCATACCGCCTGTTTCCGCAGTGAAGCGGGCTCATACGGTAAAGATACCCGTGGACTTATCCGTCAGCACCAATTCGATAAAGTGGAATTAGTACAACTGGTTAAGCCAGAAGACTCAATGGCGGCGCTCGAAGCATTAACGGGCCATGCTGAAACCGTACTGCAACGCCTCGGTCTGCCGTACCGCACAGTGATCCTGTGTACCGGTGACATGGGCTTTGGTTCAAGCAAAACCTACGATATCGAAGTGTGGTTACCTGGCCAAAACACTTACCGCGAGATCTCTTCATGTTCAAACATGAAAGACTTCCAAGCCCGTCGTATGCAAGCCCGTTACCGCGTTAAGGCAGATAACAAGCCAGCCTTGCTGCACACCTTAAACGGCTCAGGCTTAGCGGTAGGTCGTACTTTAGTGGCGATTTTAGAAAACTATCAAAATGCCGATGGTAGCGTGACCATTCCTGAGGCACTGCGTCCATACATGGGCGGACTGACTCAGATCGGTTAATTGGCGTAACACAACACCATGGATAAAGGTCAACGTTATCTTCGTTGGCTTTCCTACACCGCTGTCATCGCCGTGTTTTGCGCAGTGATGTTGGCCACCCTAGGTAAAGCCGTCTGGGTTGTGTTAGAAAACGTGAAATAGCACGACTCAAATAAAAAGGTATATTCCACTGGAATATACCTTTTTTGTTAGCAGAATTGATTAAACCTTAAATACACTTGGCAGGTTTAGGCAGGCCCGCAATCTTTGTCGCCTGTTTGGCAGGACCAACAGGAAAGAGGGTATAGAGGTACTTGGAGTTACCTTTATCCGGCCCTAAGGCTTGACCAATGGCTTTGACTAACACCCTGATCGCAGGGCTGGTTTTATATTCCAGATAAAAATCTCGAACAAAATGGATCACTTCCCAGTGGGCAGTGGTCAGTTCAATCTGTTCTTCTTGGGCTAACAGCGGCGCCATATCGGGCTGCCAGTCGGCGATATTCTTTAAATAACCTTGATGGTCGCGTTCAATTTCGACGCCATTGAATATAAGCGGATTTACCACGTGATCACCTTATCGTGCAGCAAAGATTGAGCGACAAACTCGTTGTAATCAATCTGACTAATGTTTTTAAGACGTTCCGTTAAGCCGCGGGCGATGACATCGTCCTTCAGCACCATAACCTTAAAGGGCGATAGCGCCATGGCCCATTGGCGCAGTAATAATGCGTTAACGCCATCGCTCGAGAGTAAAATCGCATCCTCTTTGCAAGCATAACGCAGGCAAAGTTTGAGGGCATTGTCTCGGCTGGGCGAGGTTTGGATATGATGTAAAATCATTAGAATACTAAGACCTCATCGACGGCTTTTAAGTGAGCAGAGATGGCTTCATCGTTTAAGATAGTCACCGGAATCGACAGCAAGCTATGGCTTAAGCCGTAGTCACCTAAGGACTGTTTGCAGGCGAACACTGATTCGATGTCGTACAGCGGGAGCGCTTTTAGCGCCGCAAGGTAATCTTTACCGCCGATAAGCTCGGGTTGTTGATCTTTGAGCAGATGTAGCACGCCTTCATCGACAAACACTAAACTCACTTCTTGCTCAAAACTGGCGCTTAACAGGGCAAAGTCTAAGGCTTCGCGGCCCTTAGTGGTGCCATGGGGCGCGCTTCGGAACAATATACAGATTTTTTCATAACATTTCCGAAGCTTAAAAGCAGATCAAACGATCGGCTGATTCAATTCCCGTGACCAGTTCACCCAGTCCGCCCATAATAAAAGAATGTTCAACATTCCAGTGGCTTAGCCCGTTTTCCTGCGCCTCTTGCTGCGAGACTATGCCACGTCGTAATGCCGCTGAAACACAGTTCACTAACGAGACTTGATGCTCGGCTGCCAGTTGTTTCCAACCTTTAACCACATCATATTCATCGGATGCGGGTAAGTTAAAGTCCGTCGAGTTATACACGCCATCCTGATAGAAAAACACGCAGGCGATCTCATGTCCGCTTTGCAGGGAGGCTTGGGTGAAACGTAGGGCATTCACACTTGCCGACGTGCCATAGGCTGGCCCGTTTACTTGGATAATAAATTTGCTCATCATAAAAAAAATGGCCCTAAAAGTAGGGCCATTTTAGCGTAAGTTTCCCGAAAAGGGGATTAATCATCGTTACCAATGCCAAGCAAATGCAAAATGGCAATAAACAGGTTTAAAAAGTCCAGATACAAGGAGATAGTGGCGCGGATATAGTTAGTCTCGCCACCATTCACGATACGGCTAGTATCGAACAGGATAAAGCCGGTCATTAACAGCGCAAGACCCGCGTTAATCGCCATAAAGGCCACACTGTTACCTACGAAAATGTTAATCAGCGCAGCGGCGATCACCACAATCAATCCGGCGAACAGGAAACCACGTAGGAAAGAGAAATCTTTCTTCGTTGTGACTGCATAGGCCGAGAGCGCAATAAAGATAACCGAGGTTAATCCTAAAGCTTGCATGATAAGCTCAGAGCCATTGGTCATGCCGGCGTAGTGGTTAAGCATGTAACCTAATGAGGCGCCTTCCATACCGGTGAAGGCAAATACCCAGAAGATGCCCGCAGCCGAGTCGGCTTTGCGTAGGGTAACGAACAACAGCACTAAACCACCGATAGATAAACCCAGTGACATCAGAGGGCTGATATTGAGCGCCATCGCTAAGCCTGCACACAATGCAGAAAAGGCGAGGGTCATGGCCAGTAACAGATAAGTATTTTTTAGAAGTTTATTCACTTCTAAGGTGGATGCACTCGCTGAGTACAAGGTTTGCTGAGTCATATCTTTCTCCATTAGCTTTTAAATCCAAACTGATCATTTTGATTTTTAACAGGCACGAGAGTTCCCATCAATCTCGCAAATCCAGTAATCCTGTTTGCATACTACCTAAAACGGCGCTTGGCTTAAAGGATTCAAGCCACAAATAACAAGTTGTAAAGACTGATTTTTCCGCGCTTTCTGACGATTTAGTCTTATTTCATACAACCAGTGCAACACAAAGACTTTAAAACAAACTTAATCCTGTGGTAACGCAGCAATATTACGCCAGCCATTCACGGTGTAATTTCTCGGTATCCCCTAAGTAGTCGAGCACCCAAGCCAGGGCGGGCGACATCTTATCGGCGTTCCAAGCTAAGCAACATGGGCTGGTTAATTTCGGATTTTCAAGCTGCTTTTCAACCAAGGCGCCTGCTTTAATAAATACACTGGCCAGATGTACTGGCATATAGCCGATACCTAATCCCTCTCTAAAGCAGTTAATCGCGCGGATCCAATCTGGCACCACGAGTCTTCGTTGATTCTCCAATAACCAGGTCATGCGCTTAGGAATTTCCCGCGAGGTATCTTCCAAACAAATAGAGGGGAAGGGACGCAATTCATCATCGGTCAAGGGCCGATCAATACTGGCTAAGGGATGGTTTTTACTCACCAAAAACGCCCATTGAATATCGCCCATGTCCTTATATTGGTATACGCCTCCCACAGGGATCGCCGTTGTTGCACCAATGGCGATATCACTGCGACCAGTCGCAAGCGCCTCCCACACCCCGTTAAAGACCTCGATGCGGATGATAAGCTCAATATCTTGGAAATGACGGTAAAAGTCGGCGATTAATACGCTAATTCTGTCGGCGCGCACTATGTTATCTAAGGCGATAGACAGTGTGGGTTGCCAGCCGTTGGCCACACGCTGGGTGCCGCGTTTCATCTCATCCATTTGAGTCAGCAAGTTTCTGGCTTGCTTAACAAAATGCTCTCCCGCAGGGGTTAAGGTCACGCTGCGGTGGTGGCGCTCAAATAACACTACGCCAAGTTCTTCTTCGATTTGTTTAACGGCATAACTGACCGCAGAAGGGACCTTGTGCAGTCGATTGGCTGCCGCCGTAAAACTCCCAACACGGGCCACGATATCAATGAGTTCTAACGCTTGTTCCGAGAGCATAGCTGACATCCATTGTGATGAAAATAATTGATAGCATCTGTCAAAAATAAACGTTTCCAATCAAATTAACAAGTATTTAGACTGCACGCCTTAAGTCTTTTGACATGATTATTTTATGAAAACGTCTAGTAATATCTTTGTAAATATGAAGTTTTTTATATTCTTATTCTATTTGGCCTTATTAAGCATGTTAGGTTTTATTGCCACTGACATGTATTTGCCTGCTTTCAAAGCAATTGAAAGTTCGTTCAATTCTTCACCGTCTCAAGTGGCGATGTCGCTCACCTGTTTCTTGGCTGGTTTAGCCTTAGGGCAACTGATTTATGGCCCTTTGGTCAGTAAAATCGGCAAACGTTACGCCCTGATCCTCGGCCTTGGCATTTTTGCGCTCGCCAGTGTGGCCATCGCCAATAGCGACTCGATACTGATGCTAAACATCGCTCGCTTCTTCCAAGCCGTAGGCGCCTGTAGCGCAGGGGTCATCTGGCAAGCGATTGTGGTCGAGCAATATGATGCCGAAAAAGCGCAGGGAATTTTCAGTAACATTATGCCGTTAGTGGCATTATCACCCGCATTAGCCCCCATCCTTGGCGCTTATATTCTGAACGATTTTGGATGGCGTGCAATCTTTATCTCATTGTGTGTGATTGCCTTTTTATTGGTGTTGATGACCTTATACTTCGTGCCGAGCCACGCAGAGCATCAGGATGCTAAGCCAAGCGCGGTTTCCTACGGCAAGATTTTGAAAAATACCCGCTACCTTGGCAATGTGGTGATTTTTGGTGCCTGTTCGGGTGCGTTTTTTGCATATCTTACTGTATGGCCGATTGTCATGGAGCAACACGGCTATCAGGCAACTGAGATTGGGCTGAGCTTTATTCCACAAACCATTATGTTTATTGTGGGTGGATACGCGAGTAAGTTATTGATAAAACGCATTGGTGCCGACCGTACACTCAACGTATTGCTGACCATTTTTGGACTCTGCGTTATCTCGATTGTGTTTTTCACCTTATTAATGAAGGCGGAAACCATTTTCCCTCTGCTGATTTCCTTCTCGATACTCGCAGCGGCGAACGGGGCGATTTATCCCATTGTGGTGAACAGTGCTTTACAACAATTCACTCAAAATGCGGCTAAGGCGGCAGGATTACAGAACTTTTTGCAAATCACCATCGCCTTTGGCGCCTCAAGTTTAGTCGCGCTCTGGGCAAGTTCAGGAGAAGTCGCCATAGGTTGGGGTATTCTGAGCTGTTCGTTAGTGGTGATCTTGGGTTATCTGTTAAAAACCGAGCAAACTTGGGCGGATTTTGCCAAACACTTTACTGCGCCAGATCCTGCTCGTCTTGGGATCAACGCAGATACGAAGCAAAATCAAGCAGATTGAATGTAATACGAGCAGTTAGCGCATAATTATCAGTTAGTGCTTTACAGTCAGTAAACTAACTTATATTATGCGCATCGTTCGGAGGGGTGGCAGAGTGGTTTAATGCACCGGTCTTGAAAACCGGCGTGGGTTTATAGCCCACCCAGGGTTCAAATCCCTGCTCCTCCGCCATATTCTACGGAAAAGCCATCAGCAATGATGGCTTTTTTGTTTTTGCAGTTCCGGAAGTTGAACCTCAGGGTTCCTGATGCTATGTGCAGCTCCTGCCCAATATTCCACAGATTTGTCATCTGTTATGGTGACTTTTCTGTTTTTGGAATTTCGGAAGTTAAACCCTAGGGTTCCTCGTGCTAACCACAGCACCTCCACCCAATTCAGATAAAAAGGCCGCTAATGATTAGCGGCCTTCTTCTTTCGCAATGGATTTCATTTACCCATTAGCCTAGTTGTTCAAATAGCAAACCTGCTTAGGTTAAATAAGGCTAAGTTAAATAAGGCTAAGCTAAGTGAGCTTATGCCTGATAAGACTTAGCGCAAAAGCTTCATAGACAGCAACCGTTTCACTCCCCACCCATATACTGTAGATGCTGGCAGGGTCACTCAATTTAAGCCCCAGAGCGTCAAGATAGTCTGGGCCGTTGACCACGAAGAATTGATTTTTGTAGGGCAACAACACCATCTGTGGTGATTGCTTTAAAAAGCCTGCGCCTCATCAAAACTGCTGAACCAGTGATTGAGCAAGCTATCGCAGCGCCTGCTATGGAAGAGGGTACCTAGGTCTTCACCGATTTGTGCTTGACCCGATAACACTCTTTGACAGTGATTAAAATCAGTAAAACCAAGCTCACGAGCCAATAGGCTTTGGCAATGCTTAAGCTGGATATTCTGCTGGGTTAAACCTTGCTTGTTCATCAAGGAAGCGAATTTATCTAGCGCCACGGCATCGCCAGTTTGGCAGGCTTTAAGGTGCTTTTTAGCGAGGATTTTGACTTCGGTTAAGGCACGTGGTGCTGGGGTAATTTGTTGTATCACAAACAATTCTCCTAAGTTTTATTGGCATCTCCGCTAAGCCAAACCTAATCAATTGTTGTGTCATACATGTGATGCGAACATCGAGATATGAGTCAGAGTGATGTCATCTTCTGCGGATAGGCGTCTCTGCAACCTGGCGCCATTATTCGACTTCTTCATGCTCGAGTCAAGCTTAGCACTGCTTCTACCTTCCTTACGCTTCATCCCCTTAATCGTTACATGCTCAGCCTTAATGTTAAAAATTTTATCACTCAACAACTAAAATCATATTGTATTACTATTGAGCTGTAGTAATATTGTAGTACTAAATAATATTCACTCTACCTGCGTAAACCGGATCGGACGCAGATAAAATGTACGGGGATGCAAATGTCGAATGTTTTAGGGGCTTACGCGTTAGGGCTTGATTACGGCTCAGATTCAGTTCGCGCGTTATTGGTGGATACCCAAACGGGCGCAGAAGTAGCAACAAATGTGGTGTACTACCCACGTTGGAAGAAGGGGCTTTTTTGCGATCCTGCCAAGAATCAATTTAGACAACATCCCCTCGATTACATCGAAAGCCTTATCGAGGTAGTACAAGGACTCTGGGCAAAAGCTCCCAGTGGCGCCGCGCAAAGAGTCTGCGGTTTGAGTGTTGATACCACAGGTTCAACCCCGATTGCGGTTGATGAATCGGGTGTTGCCTTAGCCTTAAAACCAGAGTTTGCGAGTAATCCCAATGCCATGTTTTTGCTTTGGAAAGATCACAGCGCCATTCTCGAAGCCCAACAAATTACCGCTGCGGCAAACAATGCAAGCGAAAATTACCTGAAATATGAAGGAGGAATTTACTCCTCAGAATGGTTTTGGGCAAAAGCGCTATTCGTACTGCGCCACGACACAGAAGTCAGACAAGCCGCCTATAGCTGGGTCGAGCACTGTGATTGGATCACCGCATTAATGACCGGCACCACACATCCAAAAGTCTTTAAGGCAGGGCGCTGCGCCGCCGGTCACAAAGTGATGTGGCACGAGTCATGGAATGGCTATCCACCGAATGACTTTTTCGTTGGCATCGACCCTTTACTCGATGGTTTAAGAGACAAATTACCGCTTGAAACCTGCACATCTGACAAAGTTTGCGGCCAGCTAACACCAGAGTGGGCACAGCATTTAGGGTTATCGACCGAGGTTATCGTGTCTTTTGGCTCATTCGACTGCCACGCAGGCGCCGTTGGAGCCAATGTTAAACCTGGTGTCTTAACCAAGGTGATGGGGACCTCTACCTGCGACATTACCGTCGCCAGTTATGAAGATATAGGTGAGCGCTGTATCAAAGGCATTTGCGGTCAAGTGGATGGCTCAGTATTACCCGGCATGATAGGGCTGGAAGCGGGTCAGTCAGCCTTTGGCGATCTCTACGCTTGGTTTAGGGATCTCACCGCATGGCCGATGCAACAGCTTGACACCTCAGCCTTATTTGATGACAACACCAAGGCCAAACTCATTCAGCAACTCGAATCTGAAACCCTGACAATGTTAGGCAATGCGGCCGCGAAAATCCCCGTTGGCGAGACTGGTATTGTCGCGCTCGATTGGATTAACGGACGTCGCACCCCCGATGCCGACCAATCTGTTGCCATGGCTATCACAGGCTTAACCATGGGCAGCCAAGCACCTCAAGTCTTCAAAGCTTTAGTGGAAGCTAGTGCCTATGGCGCACGGGCCATTATCGAGCGCTTCAAACAAGAAGGCGTTTGCATTGACCATGTGGTCACCATTGGTGGGATCTCGAAAAAATCCGACTTCATTATGCAAACCTGTGCCGATGTGTGGAATTGCAACATCGATGTACTCGAGAGCGAGCAAAGCTGTGCCCTAGGCGCCGCTATTTATGCCGCAACCGCAGCCGGGGTTTATCCCGATGTGCTGAGTGCCCAAGCTGCCATGGCCTCAAACGTTGCGAAAACCTATCAGCCAAATCCTGAAAACGCAGAGAAATATCAAGCGCTTTACCAAGGGTACTTAGCCCTTGGCCACTATGTTGATGGAGCGAAATAAGATGTCTTTTTTAGAGCTAAAACGCGAAGTATACGAAGCCAACATGGAGCTTGAGAAACGCAAACTGGTGACTTACACCTTTGGCAACGTTTCACAAATTGACCGCCAACTCGGCGTGATTGGTATCAAGCCCAGCGGTGTGCCCTATGAAGATTTGAAGGTTGAAGACATTGTGATTGTTGACCTTGAGAATCAAATCGTAGAAGGGCGCATGCGTCCTTCATCCGATACCAAGACACACACCTATTTGTATCGCCAGTGGCAGAGTATTGGTGGCATTACCCATACCCATTCGACCTATGCCACCGCCTGGGCGCAAGCGCAGATAGCGATTCCCTGCTTAGGCACGACACAAGCCGATTATGTGTATGGTGAAATCCCATGCACAGCAGTGATGCGCAACGATCAGATCAGCCGCGACTACGAAGAAGAAACCGGCGTGCAGATCCTCGATTGTTTCGCCGACCGAGATCCCAACGAGTCACCCATGGTGATAGTGGCAGGCCATGCACCGTTCACTTGGGGCGCGAATGCGGCAAAGTCTGTGTACCACGCCGTGTTGCTCGAAGAAATCGCTCGGATGGCGTATCTCACCAAAACCTTATCACCAGGTATTAGTCAGTTAAAACAAGAGCTTATTGATAAGCATTATTTGCGTAAGCATGGAAAAGACGCTTATTACGGCCAAAGCAAGTAATTGCCAGTCGGGTCTCATTTCAAACTAGAGAGAGTAATATGAAAGCCTTCAAACAAAAACAAGTGTGGTTTATCACGGGTTCGCAGGATTTATACGGCCCAAAAGTATTAGAGCAAGTCGCTAAAAACAGTGAGCAAATTGTTCATGGCTTCAATGAATCATCCGCCATTTCCATCGAAGTGGTGTATAAGCCAACCGTCAAATCCCCACGGGAAATTCACGCCGTATGCCAAGCGGCCAACAGCGATGAAAACTGTGTTGGCGTTATTCTGTGGATGCACACTTTCTCTCCCGCCAAGATGTGGATTGCTGGTCTTAATGAATTAAGCAAGCCATTCATGCACTTACACACTCAGTTCAATGCCGAGCTCCCTTGGAGCGAAATCAACATGAACTACATGAACACCCACCAAAGTGCTCACGGTTGCCGCGAATTTGGTTTTATCGGCACTCGTATGCGTAAAGAGCGCAAAGTGGTTGTGGGTCACTGGCAATCGAGCGATGTACAGGCTCAAATCGATGATTGGTGCCGCGCAGCGGCGGGTTGGCACGAGAGCCAAAACCTGCGTATTGCCCGCTTTGGCGACAACATGCGTCAAGTGGCCGTAACCGAAGGCGACAAAGTTGCCGCACAAATTCAATTCGGTTACGAAGTGCACGCCTACAGCTTAGGTGAACTCAATGAAGCGATTGCAGCCATTGCCGAAGGCGATGTAACCGCACAACTCGACCGTTACGCCAGCGAATACCAAGTGGGTAACGAGCTATTTGGGGATGAATACCAATTAGACCGTTTAAGAAAAGAAGCCAAGATTGAACTCGGCTTAACCCAATTCTTAACCCAAGGTGGATTTGGTGCCTTTACCAACTGCTTCGAAAACCTCACCGGTATGACAGGATTACCGGGACTGGCTACCCAACGTCTGATGGCGAACGGTTTCGGTTACGGCGGCGAAGGCGACTGGAAAACGGCTGCCATGGTGCGCATCATGAAAGTGATGGGCCAAGGCCGTGCCGGTGGTACTTCATTTATGGAAGACTACACCTATAACTTTGGCGCGACTGACCAAGTTCTTGGCGCCCACATGTTAGAAGTGTGTCCATCGATTGCTGCTGCAAAACCGCGTTTAGAAGTTCACCGCCACACCATTGGTGTGCGTTGTGACGTGCCACGTCTGTTATTCACAGGTAAAGCGGGCCCAGCAATCAACGTATCGACTATCGATTTAGGCAACCGTTTCCGTATCATTCTCAATGAATTAGATACAGTGACACCACCACAGGATCTGCCAAATCTGCCTGTCGCGTCAGCGCTGTGGGAGCCTCGTCCGAATTTAGCGGTTGCCGCCGCTGCTTGGATCCACGCTGGTGGTGCTCACCACTCAGCTTATAGCCAAGCCATCACGACGGATCAGATTGTCGACTTTGCTGAAATGGCCGGTGCTGAACTGGTTATCATCGATGCCGACACTAAGATCCGTGAGTTTAAGAATGAGCTTCGCCAAAATTCCGTTTATTACGGTTTAGCAAGAGGTTTATAATTCTCGCGCAGCAATAAAGCCGCCTTCGGGCGGCTTTCATTTTTCTGGCACCATTCATTTCATAGGGTTAACACAGATGTATACAGAATTTGACGGCATTATCTTCGATATGGATGGCACCTTAGTCGACAGCGGTCAGTTGCATGAGCAGGCATGGCGACAAACCTTGAATCACTTTGGGATCCCCGTAGAGCCTGCACTGATGCGCTCGTTAGCGGGTGTGCCCACCATTGGCACCTTAGAAATTCTGATCGCCCATTTTGGCGTCACGCCAACGGCCAGTTGCGAAGCCATGAACGAGTATAAAGAAGCCCTAGTGCGCGACACTATGCATTTATATGTCAAACCGACAGCATTAGCCGAATTTGCCAAGCAGAATCAGGGCAAACGCCCAATGGCAGTCGGCACAGGCGCCTACACAGAGGAAGCAATTCAAATCTTGACCCTGTGTGGATTGTTGGAATTAGTCGATTATGTGGTGGGCGCCGACCAAGTCGCGTCACCCAAACCTGCGCCCGATACCTTTTTACGCTGCGCCGAACTGATGGGCATAGCGCCTGAGCGCTGTATCGTATTTGAAGATGCGAAGGCGGGCATCCAAGCCGCCGAAGCTGCGGGAATGTTTGTGGTCGATGTACATGCCGAATTACAGATTGAAAATGACTATTTCCTAGGCACTCGGTAGTCGTTGCGAGCTTGTCCAATCACTGGCTAAAACGCAAAATTAGGCTTTACAATGTAAAAGTTTGGGGTAAGGTAGGGACAGTAAGTTTGAGGAAATTCCCATAAATTCTTAGCGTTAACAAAATTTTTATTACCTTTATCAGGAAAGGTAGTATCATAACATTTGTTTATCAGCGTTAAGCACCTTATCCAGCTGATTGGATTGAGCACAGAGATAGAGAGTTAAAGAGGGCACTATGGCAAATCAGGCAAATAACCGTCCGCAGAATATCCATAACTGGGTGGCAAGCGAATTAGGTTCTCGCATTGTGGGCGGCTTTTATGCGCCAGGTGAATATATCCCTAATGAAAATGCTATCTGTGAAGAGCTGGAAGTGTCACGCACCTCCTTAAGGGAAGCCTTTAAGGTGCTCACGGCAAAAGGGCTTATCGAATCCCGTCCTAAACTTGGCACCCGCATTCGTGAGCGTCGCCACTGGAACATGTTCGATCCGGTGATCTTAAACTGGTTTTCCCAATCTAAACCTTCGCCCGAGTTTTACACTTCTCTCTATGAAATCCGTGAAGTGTTTGAACCCGCAGCAGCGGAACTGGCGGCGAAAAAACGCACCCCTGAGCAGCTTGAGGTGATTGCGGCGGCCTATGCCAAGATGGAAGCGGCCGAATTAGGTACGGATGAAGTCTATACCTCGGATATCGATTTCCACATGGCGATTTTAGATGCGACCAATAACGAGTTTATGGTGTCCCTCGGCGTGTCTATCCAATCTGCGCTGCTCGAAATCTTTAGACTCAGTAGCACAATTCAGGATGACTTTATCCAATCACTCCCAGGCCATAAGGCCATTTATACTGCGATTGCCGCAGGGGACAGTGAAGGCGCGAAAGCCGAGATGAATAAATTACTCTCGACGTCTCAAGATACAGTGCATAAAAATATTGAGCGTAAATAACGAGTTATTCATTTTAACGCACTCTACCCATAAAAAAGGTGAACGTAGGTTCACCTTTTTTACTTTGGCGCGAGCAAAAATAGGATTACTGCGGCTCGCTGATGCCTTCGCTCGTCATATGAATGCGCTGTAGTGTGCCATCGGCATTGTAATGCAGCGGGTCAATTGCCACTGAACGTCTAAACTCACCGCCACCATCCTGCGATGCGCCGGTATGGTAGATAAAGTAGGATTTCCCTTTAAATTCAATAATCGCTTGATGGTTTGTCGGCGAGTTGCCCGCCACTTCATTTAAGATGCCTTGGTACTTCCACGGCCCTTGAATGCTATCGCTGGTCGCATAGGCAATTTTTTCAGGAAGCCAGAAGCGTATGAAAGATAATAGGTTTTATCTTTTTTATGTACCCAAAGCGCTTCGGTGAAGTTAGGAACATCAATGGCGTGTATTGGGCCATCAAGTTCAATCATATTGGCTTTTAGCTTGGCAAATCTTGGCTTAGTGTTGCCCCAAAACAGATAGGCTTGCTTGTCATCATCGATAAAGACAGCAGGATCGATATCATCCCAATCAATCTCGGTATCTGTGGTCATGTCATTGGTGATAAGGGCGCTGCCGCGGGCATCCTTGAAGGGACCAAGTGGACTATCTGCAACTGCGACACCAATAGCAAAGCCATTGATTTTGTTGTGTCTTGCCGTGACATACCAGTAAAACTTACCTTCTTTTTCGATCACATGGCTAGCCCATGCATCTCCTTTAGCCCAGCTGAAATCTTTCACAGATAACTTGCTGCCATGTGCCGTCCAATTGTGCATATCCTTAGAGCTGAAAACGAGCCAATCATGCATTTCGAAGAAGGTGCGATTGTCCTTTGCAACGTCATGGCCAGTATAAAGATAAACAGTATCTTGGTGCACTATGGCGGCAGGATCGGCAGTAAATACATCCGTAAACAGAGGGTTAGCAGCAATCGCTGCAGTGCTGACACTCGTACTCAATGCCAAACACACACTCAAAAATGCCTTTTTCATACTTCCTCTATTGTTTTTTGATATTTTGGTATTATAGTAATACCAATACTTTTACGTGCTAGCAATATTAAAGTACAAATTGTTAACTCAGGGCATTAGGTTCGTCCGTTTGTTTTATGTTGAGTGTTACTCAATTATTCGGGCAGGGCATGTGCCTTGGAAGACGAAGGTGTCATATGAATAATAAAAAACCGAAAACACTTCGTTCGGCTAGTTGGTTTGGTAGTGATGATAAAAATGGCTTTATGTATCGCAGTTGGATGAAAAACCAAGGCATACCCGAGCATCACTTTCAAAATAAGCCTGTGATTGGTATTTGCAATACCTGGTCAGAATTGACGCCCTGTAATGGTCATCTACGGGAATTGGCGCAAAGAGTAAAGAATGGCATTCGGGAAGCGGGTGGCATTCCAGTGGAGTTTCCAGTGTTTTCGAATGGCGAGTCTAACTTGCGTCCAAGTGCCATGCTTACCCGTAACCTTGCGGCCATGGACACGGAAGAAGCCATTCGTGGCAACCCCATCGACGGTGTTGTGCTGTTAGTGGGCTGCGATAAAACGACTCCGGCTTTATTAATGGGTGCGGCCAGTTGTGATTTACCGACAATTGTTGTTACCGGTGGTCCCATGCTCAATGGTAAGCATAAGGGCAAGGATGTCGGTTCGGGCACACTCGTATGGGAACTGCATCAAGAATATAAAGCGGGCAACATCAGTCTCGCCGCATTTATGAATGCCGAGGCGGATATGTCACGCTCAACGGGCACCTGCAACACTATGGGCACAGCATCGACTATGGCTTGTATGGTGGAAACCCTTGGGGTGAGTTTGCCACACAATGCAGCCATTCCTGCGGTGGATTCTCGCCGCCAAGTATTGGCGCATATGTCGGGAATGCGAATTGTGGAGATGGTCAAAGAGGATTTGACCTTAAGTAAAATTTTAAGCCGTGATGCTTTTATCAATGCCATCAAAGTCAATGCTGCGATTGGTGGCTCAACCAACGCCGTAATCCATTTAAAGGCGATTGCCGGCAGGATAGGGGTTGAGCTGTCACTCGATGACTGGCGCCATGGTTACACAGTACCGACCATAGTGAATCTTAAGCCTTCGGGTCAGTACTTAATGGAAGACTTTTACTACGCAGGTGGCCTGCCAGCAGTATTAAGGCAGCTGTTTGAGCATGATTTACTGAGCAAAAACACGCTTACAGTCAATGCGGCTAGCCTCTGGGACAATGTCAAAGAAGCGCCTTGTTATAACCAAGAGGTGATCATGTCACTTGAAAAACCCTTGGTCGAAAATGGCGGCATTCGCGTACTGCGCGGCAATCTCGCGCCCCGAGGCGCAGTGATCAAAACTTCAGCCGCCAGCGCACACCTGATGCAGCACCGCGGTAAAGCCGTGGTGTTTGAAAGCTTCGACGATTACAACGCTCGCATCGGCGATCCTGAATTGGATATTGATGAAAACAGCATTATGGTGCTTAAAAGCTGTGGCCCGAAGGGATATCCGGGCATGGCTGAGGTCGGCAATATGGGACTGCCACCTAAGTTGTTGAAAAAAGGAATTAAGGACATGGTTAGGATTTCCGATGCACGCATGAGTGGCACCGCCTTTGGCACAGTTGTGCTGCATGTTGCCCCAGAAGCACAAGCCCTTGGGCCACTGGCCGCCGTTCAAAATGGTGACATGATAGCGCTAGACACTTATGCCGGAACGTTACAGCTAGAGATCAGTGACCAAGAGTTACAGGCTCGTCTTGCCAAACTGGCGACGGTGAAATCCATTCCCGTGAATGGTGGCTATCTCTCGCTTTTTAAGGAGCATGTTCTCCAGGCGGATGAGGGATGTGATTTTGATTTTCTCGTGGGATGTCGAGGTGCAGAGATACCAGCACATTCCCATTAAATATGAACTCGTTTTCTTTTATAATAAAACCAGATAATTATTTTAATAAAAGGTTGAGTTATGAAGTTGACTAATCAATACCCGAGTTTACAAGGGAAAACCATTTTTATCAGTGGTGGTGCAACGGGTATTGGAGCTTGCTTGGTTAATGCTTTTTTAGAGCAGGGCGCTAAGGTGGCATTTGTCGATATTTTAGTTGAGGAGTCGACTCAACTCATCGCAGACCTTAAGCAGACTCAACCAGAGGCCAGCGTAAAATTTTATCACTGCGATCTTGTCGATATCGCCGCCCTCAAGCGTGTGATTGCTCAGGTCGAGGACGATTTGGGGCCAATATCGGTATTGATTAATAATGCCGCGTGCGATCAGCGCCATAGTATCGACGAAGTGACCCCAGAATATTGGGACCAATGCCTAAACACCAATTTGCGGCATTACTTTTTTGCCGTACAAGCGGTCAGGTCGCAAATGCAGCGCCTCGGCGGTGGCTCAGTGATCAACTTAGGTTCTATGAGTTGGCACAATCGGCAGGCGGGCATGGCGGGTTACACCGCATCTAAGGCCGGCGCCATGGGCTTAACCCGAGGGTTAGCAGCCGATTTAGGTAAAGATAAAATCCGGATTAATACCTTAACGCCGGGTTGGGTGATGACAAAACGTCAACTCACACACTGGGTAGATAAAGATACGGCAAAACATATCGAAAATAACCAATGTATTAAAGAATATGTAATGCCCGAAGATATTGCTGCTATGGCGTTATTTTTAGCAGCAGATGATAGCAAACTCTGCACCGCACAGAATTTTATTGTCGATGGTGGTTGGATTTAAATATCACAATAAAATTTCAGTTCATTAAATAATGAGGTGAGTGCTGAGTTTATTTTAAATAAAAGGTAAAGCACTCACCATGCAACTCTCTGTTACTAAAAAAAGCCTACAACACGCCGCATTTGCGGATGAATTACAATTAGTCACGCTCACCAATAGCCACGGGCTTGAAGTGGTTCTGTCAAATTACGGCGCCAGTATTTGGTCGGTCAAACTTTATGGTCAAGGGCAAGAACCTATTTCATTAAGTCTTGGCTATCAAGATATTAAAGATTGGGCGACTAATCCGTATTATTTTGGTATTACCGCCGGCCGTGTCGCAAATCGCATTGGTAAAGCACAATTCCCCTTAGCAGGTAAAACAATTCAATTAGTCGCCAATGAAGGCAACAATCAACTTCACGGCGGACCTAAAGGATTAAGCCATTGCACTTGGCAGGTTGAGACGCTGCAGGACAATGACAGTGTGGCGGCAGTTTTCAGCATTACCAGCCCCGATGGCGGTCAAGGATTTCCGGGTAATCTTGCCATCAAGCTAGAATACCGTCTCAATGAAAACAATGAATTAACCCTGAACTATCAAGCCGTTTGCGATCAAACCACCCCCGTCTGTTTAACCAATCATGCTTACTGGAATCTTGCCTCCAACAAACAGCAAGGCATTTTAGGGCACGAACTCTCCATTCAAGCCAGCCATTTCCTGGCGCTCGATAATGAACAGATCCCAACAGGCGAATTAACCTTAGTCGACGATGGCGCTTACGATTTCAAACAACCGAAGCTAATTGCCACGGATATTAAGCAATTAACTAATGGTTATGATCATTATTTTGTGATGGATAGAAATCCAGACAATAAAAACAGTTTGCAGGCTATTGCGGTGTTAAAAGATCCGCTTTCTGGCCGAGAACTCGAAATTAGTACCACTGAAGTCGGCGTGCAATTTTATAGTGGCAACTTTCTCGATGGCAGCCATATTGATGATGAAGGTTATAGCATTAATCAATTCCATGGCCTGTGTTTAGAAACCCACGGTTATCCGAATGCGGTAAACATTGACCATTTCCCGAGTGTCATGCTTGAGGCAAATACTCAATATCAACAAATTACGGTACATAAGTTTAAGAATATTTAATTCAATCAAGGCGAAATAACATTTATTTGTACGAGTTGGCCTGCTGTTAACAGCAGGCTAGGGGATCTCTGTTACCTAAAATTATAAAGGGAATAATAATGAAACATAATAAAATCATTACCGCATTGGGATTATGGGCTGTCAGTGCAACTTGTGCCTACGCCACCACGGTGGGCTTTTCACAGGTTGGCTCCGAGAGTGGTTGGCGCACCAGCTTTAGTGAAGCGGTCAAGGCCGAAGCCAAACAGCGTGGCATCGATTTAAAATTTGCCGACGCTCAGCAAAAACAAGAGAACCAAATCAAAGCCGTGCGTAGCTTTATCGCCCAAGGCGTGGATGCCATTATTATCGCTCCCGTGGTAGAAACAGGCTGGAAACCCGTACTCAAAGAAGCCAAACGTGCCCATATTCCTGTGGTGATTGTCGACCGTAATATTAAGGTCGATGATGACTCCTTATTCCTTACCCGTATCGCCTCCGACTTTACCGAAGAAGGCCGCAAGATTGGCCAATGGCTAATGGATAAAACCCAAGGCAACTGCGATATCGCCGAGTTGCAGGGCACAGTAGGTGCAACCGCAGCGATTGATCGCGCCGCCGGTTTTAACCAAGTGATTGCCAATTATCCCAATGCCAAGATCGTTCGTAGCCAAACCGGCGAATTTACCCGCGCTAAGGGTAAAGAAGTGATGGAAGGTTTCCTCAAGGCGCAAAACGGTCAGCCACTGTGCGCCGTGTGGTCGCATAACGATGAAATGGCCCTTGGCGCGGTGCAAGCCATTAAAGAAGCGGGTTTAAAACCGGGCAAAGATATTCTGATTGTCTCAGTGGACGGTGTTCCCGATTACTTTAAGGCCATGGCCGATGGTGATGTTAATGCCACGGTTGAGCTTAGCCCATACTTAGGCGGCCCAGCGTTCGATGCTATCGATGCGTACCTGAAGGGCAATAAGGATCAAGCCAAGCTTATTAGCACCACGGGTGATGTATTTACCCAAGAAACCGCGGCCGCAGAGTACGAAAAGCGCCGCCAGCAATAATCCCATTGACGCTTTCTTGGGGAATAGCGCTATGAGCCTTATTTTAGAACTCAAGCAGATCAGTAAGCATTATCCGGGCGTTAAAGCCCTTGAGGATGTGAGCTTACGGTTATTTGCGGGGAAGTTCACGCCCTATTGGGCGAAAACGGTGCGGGTAAATCGACGCTGGTGAAAGTGATGACAGGCGCCCAGTCGAAAGACATGGGCGACATCCTCTTTCTAGGTGAGCCGCAACACTTCAACACACCAATGGACGCGCAAAAGGCGGGGATCAGCACGGTTTATCAAGAGGTGAACTTAGTGCCTAATCTGACCGTGGCACAAAACCTGTTCCTCGGTTACGAACCGCGACGCCTTGGGTTGATCCATTTTAAAAATGTATGCCGACGCGCGGGCCGTGTTAACCCAGTTCAAGCTGGATATCGATGTTAGCGCACCGCTGTCGGATTATTCCATCGCGGTGCAGCAACTGATCGCCATCGCCCGCGGCGTAGCCATGTCGGCCAAGGTATTAGTGCTCGATGAGCCTACGGCGAGCTTAGATGCCAAAGAAGTGCAAGTGCTGTTTGGGATCTTAAACCAGCTCAAAGCCAAGGGCGTGGCTATCGTCTTTATCACTCACTTCCTCGATCAGGTTTATCAGATAAGCGATCGCATTACCGTGTTACGTAACGGGCAGTTTATCGGCGAATATCTGACGGCAGAACTGCCACAACCTAAGTTGATTGAAGCCATGCTCGGGCGTTCTCTGCAGGAGCAATTGGTTGATAAACAGGAAAAGGAGCGCACAGTCACCCGCGCTGAGGCTGTGCTCTTGTCCCTCAAAGATGTGTCGGTAAAAGGTTCAATCCAATCGATGAATCTCACCGTGCCAAAGGGGCAGGCAGTTGGACTTGCGGGGCTGCTAGGCTCTGGGCGCAGCGAAGTCTGCAACGCCGTTTTTGGGCTGGACTTGGTCGATAGCGGCAGTATTCATTTGGCTGGGCAGAAATTGAATCTGTCACAACCCGTGGATGCAATCAGCGCTGGAATCGCCCTGTGCCCAGAAGATCGCAAGATTGACGGCATCATCGGCCCTTTATCGATTCGTGAAAACATCATACTCGCGCTGCAGGCGCGTATCGGGTGGTGGCGGTATCTATCTAAAGCTCGGCAGCAGGAAATTGCCCAGTTCTTTATCGATAAATTACAGATTGCGACACCGGACGCAGATAAACCCATAGAACAGTTGAGTGGTGGTAATCAACAGAAGGTGATCCTCGCGCGTTGGTTAGCCATAGAGCCGATTTTATTGGTACTGGATGAGCCGACCCGCGGCATCGATATTGGCGCCCACGCCGAAATCGTCAAACTTATCAGAACCTTGTGTGATGAAGGCATGTCGCTGCTGGTTGCATCGTCTGAGCTCGATGAGCTCGTGGCCTTTTCAAATAAAGTCGTGGTATTACGCGACAGATACGCAGTACGTGAACTTTCAGGAGCGGAATTAACCTCGCAACACGTAATGCAAGCGATTGCGGAGGGATAAATGAAAAGCTCAGCCGAAACCCTATCATCCACACGCATGTCCGCCGATTTGATCTCACCCCAGATGAACGCATCTGAGGCGCATTCATCTGAGCGGCAACCACGGATGCAGGAAAGTCATAAGACCATGGTTCAAGAAAAAATGCCCGTTACCAAGCGGGTAAGTCGACCTCCATTAGTCGATACCTGTGGCCACTATTGGCCTTAACTATTCTGTTACTGGCCAATCTGTTTATTGACAGCAGTTTCTTCAATATCAGCTATCAAGACGACAGACTCTATGGCTCTTTGATTGATATCTTAAATCGCAGTGCACCCGTGGCGCTGCTCTCCATTGGTATGAGTCTCGTGATTGCTACTGGCGGAATCGACCTGTCGGTTGGTGCCGTAATGGCGATTGCAGGCGCGGTTTGCGCCAATCTACTGTTAGTGCCGGATATCAGCTTAGTCACCGTTATTGCGGCAGGCTTGATCGTTGGGCTCTTCGCTGGCTGTATTAATGGCGGTCTGGTGAGTTTCTTAGGTATTCAACCAATTGTCGCGACCTTACTGCTCATGGTGGCGGGGCGCGGTGTTGCTCAGCTTATCAATCAAGGGCAAATTATCACCTTCCAGCATCCTGGCTTTGCCGCCATTGGCGTGGGCCAGTTTTTAGGCCTGCCGATGCCAGTGTGGATTGTGATTGGGATGCTAACCTTCAGCCAATTACTGCTGCGTAAAACCGCTTTAGGGCTTTTTATCGAAGCGGTTGGCTGTAATGCCAAGGCAAGTCGTTACCTTGGGATCAACGATAAATCCATCAAACTGTTCGCCTATGGCATTGCGGGTCTGTGCGCGGCGTTGGCTGGCATGATCAGCACCGCCGATATCCAAGGTTCAGATGCGAATAACGCTGGGCTTTGGCTTGAACTCGATGCCGTGCTGGCCGTCGTGATTGGCGGCGCAGCGCTCACGGGCGGGCGTTTCTCGTTAATTTTGTCGGTCGTCGGCGCGCTGATCATTCAAACCTTAGCGACCACGATTATCGTCAGTGGTTTACCCGCTAAATTTAACTTGCTGATCAAGGCCATCGTTATCCTGACCGTGCTGCTGTTGCAATCGGCTAAATTTAGGCGCCAATTGTCGGCGCTGTTCACATCCAAGCGTCAAGCGGATGCCAAACCAGCAGAAAAGGGCACAAGTGCAAAAGCCAGTACAGCAACAGGAGAAAAACTATGATAGCAAGACGTTTTATCCCGCTGTGGATCACCGCCTCATTATTACTGACCATGTTTCTGGTCGGCACCTTTCAGTTTGATGGTTTTGCCAGTGGCCGAGTGGTCACCAACCTGTTGCGTGACAATGCATTCCTATTGATCACCGCATTAGGCATGACCTTAGTGATTATCTCTGGCGGGATCGATCTCTCGGTTGGCGCCGTCATCGCCTTAAGTGGAGTCGTCACTAGTTTATTAATCACCGAGTACCAGTGGCATCCATTGTTAGCCTTTGCGGTTATTCTGCCCCTAGGCACTCTGTTTGGCGCACTCATGGGCACTATTATCCATGTGTATAAGTTGCAGCCATTTATTGTAACGCTTGCGGGCATGTTCTTAGCGCGGGGCTTAGCGACAACGCTCAGCGAAGAGTCGATTGCCATTGACCATCCATTTTACGATGCAGTGGCCGAGATGAGCATTGCACTACCAGGCAATGGCGCGCTCGATTTAAGCTCGCTGATCTTTATCCTGTTCTTTGTGATTATCGCCGTGGTTATGCATTACACCCGTTTTGGTACGAATGTGTATGCCATTGGTGGCAATCAACATTCCGCCGAGCTGATGGGGATTTCCATCGCTAAAACTACCATCAGTATTTACGCCATCAGTAGCTTCCTGGCAACGCTGGCGGGGATTGTCTTTACCTTTTACACCTTCTCGGGCTATGCGCTTGGCGCCATTGGCGTCGAACTGGATGCCATTGCCGCCGTGGTCATTGGTGGCACCTTGCTAACTGGCGGCAGTGGCTTTGTGCTCGGCACTGTGCTTGGGGTGATTTTGATGGGGGTGATTCAAACCTATATTACCTTCGATGGCAGTTTAAGCAGTTGGTGGACCAAGATTGTCATTGGCCTGTTACTGTTCTTCTTCATCCTGTTACAGAAACTCTTGAATGGACGCAAAACACAACATGGATAATCGTCAACCTAACCTGTCGGTCTTTCGGCGCTTGCCTTTGACCTGTGGCTTACTCGCCGCATTGGCGCTGCCATTAGCGCAAGCTGTGCCTGTGCTTGAGATTAGCCGCGCACAATCCCACAGCGCCACGGCGCAAACCCTCGATGCGAATGCGCCCTTTATCGAGAGAAGGGCGGATCCTTGGGTGATCCGCGATGATGACGGCAGTTACTACTTTATTGCCTCAGTGCCTGAGTTTGACCGCATCGAACTTCGCCACGCCAAAACCATCGACGGTTTACGCCAAGCCACACCTAAAACCCTGTGGCACAAGCATGAAACCGGCCCCATGAGTATCGATATTTGGGCACCTGAGCTGCACAAAATCGATGGTCGCTGGTATATCTATTTTGCGGCCAGCAATAAGGATGTGCGTTTTCATAACCGCATGTTTGTTTTAGGACTCGAGGGCGACTCACCGATGACGGGCCAATGGCAAGAACTTGGCAAGTTACAATCGGCGCAGGATGCTTTCTCCCTCGATGCGACCAGCTTTAGCCTCAAGGGCGAGCGTTATTTTATTTGGGCGCAGCAGGACAAAGCCAAGCGTTACAACACCGGCTTAGTGATTGCCAAAATGCTATCGCCAACTCAACTCTCTGATAACGAAACCATTATCAGCGAGCCCTTATTGGATTGGGAGCGTTTAGGCTTTAAAGTCAACGAGGGCGCCGCGGTGCTTGTTAAAAACGGTAAAGTCTTCGTGACCTATTCAGCCAGTGCCACGGATGACCGCTATGCCATGGGGCTGTTATGGGCCGATGAAAATGCCGATTTACTCAATCCTAAGAGTTGGCATAAATCGCCAAGCCCAGTCTTTACCACTGAGCCGAGCCTGAATCGTTTTGGTCCTGGCCATAATAGTTTTGTGCTGGCAGAGGATGGTAAAACCGAGCTGATGTTTTACCATGCACGTAATTACCTTGAGCTGCAGGGGACACCATTGACTGACGGTAATAGACACACTTACTACCGCGCCATTCGCTGGTCGGCGGACGGTTTCCCAGTATTTGATAATCAGCAGAGCGATAGCCAAACATTTAATCAGCAAGACACGCAATCCCGCGAATAAGCGAAATGCATTAACAGACACGAACAGCACACTTAAGTAATCGAAATAGACAGGTTTTCCATGATAAGAGCAACAAACAGCCCCCTAGTCGAGCAGCGCGCCGATCCCTTTGTGTACCGACATAGCGATGGTTATTACTACTTTACGGGCTCTGTTCCGACCTACGATCGGATTGAACTGCGTAAATCCAAGACCTTAGACGGCTTGAAAGACGCCCAAACCTTCGATATCTGGTTTAAACACCAAAGCGGCCCGATGAGCCGCCACGTATGGGCGCCCGAGATCCATTATCTCGACGGCAAATGGTACATCTACTTCGCGGCCAGCGAAGAGGAAAATATTTGGGCATTACGCCCCTATGTGCTTGAGTGTCTGGGACAAGATCCATTAAATGATGAATGGATTGAACTTGGCATGATGCAGGCGGCCGAGGGTGATAATAAATCCTTTATCGACTTTTCCTTAGATGCGACCATTTTCGAAAACAACGGTAAGCGTTACTTCTGCTGGGCGGAGAAAACCGGTGGACAATTTGCGGCATCCAACCTGTATCTTGCGGAAATGGCATCGCCCATCAAGTTAAAGACGGCGCAATTTATGCTTACCACCCCAGATTATGATTGGGAGCGCGTCGATTTTTGGGTTAACGAAGGGCCTGCAGTGCTTAAACACCAGGGGAAAATCTTCATTACCTTCTCAGCCAGCGCCACAGGTGCTTGTTATTGCATGGGTTATATGGAAGCCGATGAGCATGCTGATTTGCTCGATCGTAACTCCTGGAAGAAAACCCGCCAGCCAGTGCTGTGCACGGATGTCGACAAGCAAATCTTCGGCCCTGGTCATAACAGTTTCACCGTGGCAGAAGATGGCGTAACGCCCATCTGTGTTTACCATGCCCGTGATTATGAACATGCGGTGGGCGATCCTAGCGTGGTGCCAAAAACAGATACCCGTCCATTAGCGCAAATCATTAAAGATCCACTCTATGATCCCAATCGCCATGCGCGAACGTTAGCGGTGTCATTTGATGAGAGCGGGCGCCCCTTGTTCAACCTCTACTAATTCATTTGCCGCCATAAATGATGTGATACCCGCGGGGCATGCTTATGCAGCCCCGCTTTTTTATGCCTGACTTAAGCGCTATTGCTTAGGTGAATCGCGATTTTTAGGCTCGCACGCGCAACATGCTATTCCAATCTATATTTCAATCACTTAACCGATTCAATCTTTGAACCTGTTGATGTTATATTGCCGCCCGAGCATTCACATGGTGGGCAGAAGCACTGCCTGCGTGTGGAAGTGAATATCAGTGATGATGATTTTGCTAAGTTCGAGGAGAAAGGGTATGGCGATAAACAAGGACAAGCTTAGTGCAAATATTGAGGAAAGAATGAATGAGTTTGCTCAGGAACTCACTCTGGCACTTGCGAAATATTACGATTGGTGGCTGTCAGAATATCCGGCGCAAACCCTCTACGGTTTTTGCCTATACAGCACGCCTTTAGTGGAATATTTAGGCGTCACCCTCTTCACCGAGGAAGGCCTGACGGCCGTCGCAGAGCAATATCAAAACGATCATCGTTTTCGGCATAAATCCCTCGCACAGCTTAAGCAAACGCTGCGCTGGTCGACCTGCGACTCTCCACATCACAATGAAAATGAAGACATTTTTGAGGCGATTAACGACAAACTGCAATTGCTGCAAGAGGACGCTGAGGCGCTCGAGTCCGAAGAGGCATACGATGCTTTCCTTAAAGCCTTGTACGCCATATTAGTCAGGGCGCTCAATGAGGTTAAAGCCATGCGCCCGCTAAACCAGCAGACAATATTGTTCTCCGTTTGGTTTGGCGATCAAAGCGATGCTAATATCGATTATTTTGTTCAAAATTGTAATGATAAAGAGATTATCGCTAGTTTTTATCAGCAATGGCGCTGAATATTGCCAACAAAAATTTTCAACTCAATTGGCTTATTTCGTTTGTTACCGACGAGGTCAGACTCAATATTGACTGAAATGGTGACTGAAATATTGATGGGTAGTGGTTGTTATTTACGGCAAGTCGCATAGGGCCACCAGCAAACATCAGGTAGTGCCAAGCGTAGAAACTCTGGGTAAGGGGATAAAAACAAGGGAAAGCGTTTCACTTTCCCTTATCTGAATCAGTGTTTTAAGCCCTAGTGCCTACATGCGCTCGGGATGCTCGCTTAATGAGTCGAGCTTGGCTCACTTTTTAGCAGGCGCACCTCATATAAACCGCCGGCAATCGAGCCCGGTTTTGCCACAAATTTCACCCTGAAGGGCACTGTGCTATCCGAAAGCCTGTCGGCGGGAATAGGGTAGTCGACGTTGTAAAATGTCGGCCCCTTATCGGCAGGCAGAGTGACTTCGGCAAGGCGTTTATCGTTGATCAAAATGTCGAAACGTCGCCCAGCATCCAAGCCAAAGTAAGTTAAGCGTAATATGGGTTGCGGTTCACCTTTGGCATCGAGTTGATAGCTAAACCAATCCTGGGCATGGCGCCAATGGCGATTACCATTAAGGCCAGCTTCACTCTTTGATGCCTTAAAGAAATGATCCGACTCAGGTTGCTGCTCACCGGGCTGCACACTATCTAAGGTTTGCGCCATCAGCTTGGCTTCCATTTTGGCTTTTTGAGCTAACTCTTGCTGTTTTTGTTGCCATTCATCGGGAGCACTCTGGCCAAAATACAAGGTATAGCGGCTGTCATGCAGGCGAAAGAAGGGGATCAGCGTGATGGGGCTCGCTTGATTTGTACGGGCTTTCCCCGTGGTAAATTGCAGCTGACTCATGGGCTCACGGCGGATATCGGTTAAAAAGCGGGTTCCATCACTGATAAAAATCGGCGCCTGACTGGGTTCGCACATAGGGCCACTGGCAATATGCCCCATGCGACTGGCATCGCCGATAAAGTTTAAGGCTTCGTTAGCGATAGGCGCCGTTTTTACCGCTAACACAATTGGTCCATAAAGCACTGAGTAATAGGCGGTTTTATCGGGTAGCTGCTCAAGACTAATGTCCATAGGTAAGGTGATGGTCACGCTATCGCCCTTGCGCCAGTGCCGTGTTAAGGGAATATATTGCCCTTGAGTCGGTGTAAACCTTTGCGGCTCGCCATTAATGCTCACGGTCACGTCCCCCTTAGCCCATGTGGGATAGCGCAGATTGAGGGTAAAGTCCGCTTCCTGATGGATAATCATCTGCGAAGTATTGTCATCGGGAAACTGAGTTCTTTGGCTAAGGCTGATGCCCTTGGCTTTCCAGTTGACCTCGGAATCGACAAACAGGTTCACAAACAGATTGTTGTCCTCCTCGGCATAGATGAGCTCGCCGTATTTAGCATGGTTTTCGATGCCTGAGCCGACACAACACCACATACTTTCCTGCGCCGAGGAATAGACGCGGTAATGGTCTGGGCGCATTGGCGTAAAATACACTAGGCCGCCAGTTTGCGGATGCTGGGACGAGAGAATATGGTTGTAGAGCGCACGCTCGTAGTAATCGATATAACGTAAATCACGTTTGTTTTCATAGAGTAATTTAGACAATTTCAGCATGTTGTAGGTATTGCAGGTCTCAGGGCCTTCTACCGAATCGAGCATACTGCTGAAGTCTTCACTGGGATGAAAATGCTCGCGCACACTGTTGCCACCAATGGAAACGGTGCGCTGGTGTACCACTTGCTGCCAAAAGTAATCGGCGCTCTCTAACCACGCCTTGTTATGACTGAGTTCGGCAATACGTGCCACTCCCACAATTTTAGGAATTTGTGTATTGGCATGTAGGCCCGTCAGTTTATCTTGATGCTGCAACAGGGGTTGTAACAGCCTCTGATCCGTATAGCGATTCGCAAGATTTAAGTATTTGTTTTGACCTGTAATGCTGTACACATCCGCTAAGGTTTCATTTAAGCCACCATATTCGGTGCGCAGCATAAGCTGCAGCTGCTCATCACTTAGATTGCGACTTAAATCCAGCATCCAATCGGCAAAACCGACGAGCATTTTCTTCGCTGTAGGATTTTGAGTATAAAGATAGGCATCCCGCAGGCCCGCAAATACCTTATGCAGGTTATACCAAGGCACCCATGATTGGTTGAGCGTAAACAGATCCGCTTCGATATGACCAGCGGCGACCTGCTGCCATAATTTGTCTCCATGGGGGACACCGCCCACGTAACCATTGCCATGGGCCTGTTGGCACTTTTCCAACTCGGCCACCATGTAGTTGAGTCGCTCAAGCACCGCCTGATCACCCGTGGCGGCATACATTAGGGCCAATGCCGATAGATAATGCCCACCGATATGGCCATCAAGGCCCGTATTTTCCCAATTGGGGTAGTTGTCGGCGGTAGTCGCAATTCCCGCTTCCTTGCGGTAAGGGGCCAGTAGTCGCTCGGGATCCATCGACATGATGTAAGCCAAATCGGTCTGCTGGGCATGCAGAAACGGCCCGGCTGTGAGGCGCACATCGTTTAGGGGAATGGGGGTAAGGCTAGCAAAACTTGGCTGGGATACGAATGGGCAAGTTAATGGCAATAACAGGCAAAGGCCAAACAATCGGGCAGTGTTCATCTTGGCTCCCTTTATTATACGGATTGGAGTATTACGTTTGGATTAACTCGGTTTTTGCGTGATAAAAAAGCCCCTGGGTAGGGGCTTATGGTGTTATCGCAGAAAGATTACGCCGATACTTGGGGCGCAGCAGTCTTAGGCGTTACGGCCTCAGAGGCTTCAGTGCTAGAGGCGAGAGCCTTAGACGTGAAGTTGGCGTCCGTTTGGCTTGAATGGGCCTGCTCGGGTAAAGCCTGTTTGATTTCTTCATAAACGCGGTCAGAAATCTTGTATTTGAACATCAGTAAGCCCATCAGCGCGTGGAATGCGCCAGGGATCACCGTCAGCATTAACGAAATACCGGTCAACGCAAACTCGCTTTGGGTTTCACCGGGTTGATAGTTAAAGTAGGTCAGCAGCATACCCACCACAAATCCCGCCGCGCCCATACCCGCTTTTTGGGCGAATGAGATCCCACCAAAGGCAAGGCCAGAGACCCTGTGGCCTGTTTTGACTGTGCCATAATCCACCGACTCTGAAATCACCGACCAGAAGACAGGTGCATGTAAATCCACCACGAATGAAATCGCAAAGTAGAGTACGAAGGCCAGCACTATGTCGCCCGGTTGCACGGCAAAGAACATGATGGCGCTTAAGATCCCAACCACGATTTGGCTATAGCGGAAGAGTTTTAGTTTGCAGTAACGCTTAGTGATCCAAGTTGAAGCGACCATGGCAAGAATCGCAGCACCCACACCGGTCGACAGGAATGCCGAGAGCATTTTGGCATCGCCGCCCAAGTAATAGGTGGCGTAGTAGGCTGCTACCGAGCCGCGGATCACATAGCCAATGGTACCAATCACACAAATCGCGACTAACACTAACCATTGATCGTTTTTGAACAATAATCGCAGTTGCATGCCAACAGGCTTAGTTTCCACCTTGTAGGCCACGCGCTCTGTGGTAGTGAAAAAGCAGAATAAAAACAGTAGTGTTGCCATCAATGCCATCACGCCCATGGCTTTTTGATAGCCCGCGGCAATGTTCTCACCGCCCCAGGCAGACGCTAGCATAGGCACGATAATAGTCACTAAAAAGGCGGCAATCTTTGCGAAGAACAAACGATAACCGTTGGCGGATAACCGCTCTTTTGGATCGTCGGTGATCACGCTGATAATCGAAATATAGGGAATAGTCACAGTGGTGAAGATGATAGTGACCAGAATATAGGTCGAGTAGGCCCAGATAAGTTTGGCATTGTAATCCCAATCCGGGGTTGAGAAGGTTAAGAAGACCGAAATACCAAAGGGAATTGCCATAAACAGGAAGTAGGGGCGATATCTTCCCCAGCGGGTGGTCACTTTATCGTTAATAATGCCCATTAAAGGATCGGTAATGGCATCGATAAGACGAACCAACAGGAACAATATCCCGACATCGGCGGGTTTTAACCCAAAAATATCGGTATAAAAGAAGGTAATAATTAACATCATTGACGAAATCACCACGTTAACGGCCATGTCCCCGGAGCCGTAACCGATCTTTTCAATGACTGACAATTTATGAGAACTCATCAGAAATCCTTATTATATTTATTATAAACAGTGAGTTATTGTGTTACTTTGCAATTTACCGCATCCGCAATGTTAACACATTTTTCTCCTGTTAATTTTTTTGCATTTGATTGTTACTTCCTTGTCCTGATAGTATGATAACTTAATTCATCATACAATAGCATAATAACTATTTTGTTATATGGGATGGGGTTCATAAGGAGAATTGATGCCAGCTATGAGAGTCACACCGAAAACAGCCCTAAAACGTCACCTTAAGATGCTCAATTGTGCGCTGCTAGGCGTATTGGGAACCCTAGGCCAAGTGAGTGCCAAGCAGGTGAGTATTCACGATCCTGTGATGGCAAAAGAGGCCGGACAGTATTATCTCTTCAGCACAGGCCCCGGTATTACCTATTATTCCTCAAAGGATAAGATCCATTGGGAATTAGCTGGGCGGGTATTCGAAACCGAGCCTAGCTGGGCAAAGGACGTTGCGCCAGAGTTTAACGGACATTTATGGGCGCCGGATATCATTGAGCATAACGGCTTGTTTTATCTGTATTACTCAGTATC
The DNA here is from genome assembly GCF_025449215.1 of Shewanella seohaensis. Lineage (NCBI taxonomy): Bacteria > Pseudomonadati > Pseudomonadota > Gammaproteobacteria > Alteromonadales > Shewanellaceae > Shewanella > Shewanella seohaensis. Next base: position 2,872,229 of record NZ_CP104900.1, on the reverse strand, counting down.
AGCCTTTGGTAAAAACACCTCGGCCATTGGTGTGACAGTCAATAAAACCCTCGACAAAAATTCAAAGGACTATCAGTGGACAGATAAGGGGATCGTGATTCAATCTGTGCCAAATCGCGATGCATGGAACGCGATTGATCCCAATATTATTGTCGATGAGCTGGGTACGCCTTGGATGAGTTTTGGCTCCTTTTGGCAAGGGTTAAAACTGGTCAAACTCAATCCAGACTTTATCTCTATCGCCAAACCAGAGGAGTGGCACACGCTAGCCAAGCTAGAACGCCCCTCACTGCTGGGTGAAACTGAGCCAGGTCCTGCTGAAATCGAAGCGCCGTTTATCTATAAAAAGGATGGCTATTACTATCTTTTTGTCTCCTATGGCCTTTGCTGTCGTGGGGACGACAGCACTTACCACTTAGCCGTGGGCCGCGCCAAAACGGTGACAGGGCCTTACCTCGATAAAGAGGGCAAAGACATGGCGCAAGGCGGCGGTTCGGTTTTACTGCATGGCACTAAGGCTTGGCCTGGATTGGGCCATAACAGTGTTTATGCCTTCGATGGCAAAGATTACTTAGTCTTTCATGCCTACGAATCGGCTGATAATGGCTTACAAAAACTCAAGATGGCGGAACTGAGCTGGCGCCAAGGTTGGCCAGAGGTCGATCCTAAGGCGCTCAATCAATACCAGAGCGTATTAGTTGCACCCGAAGGAACAAAATAATAATGACTCATACAATCAACAAACGAATGGCTACGCTTGCGCTGGCCATGGGACTTAGTGCGACCTGCTTGTGGGCAGGTAACCTACATGCAGCAGAGAGTGCGAAGGGCGCGGATGAAAACCGCATTACCGCAGCGACCTTTGCGAATCCGTTATTTCGAAATGGGGCCGATCCTTGGCTCGAATACCACAATGGTAACTATTACCTAACGACCACCACGTGGACCTCTGAGCTGGTGATGCGTAAATCGCCCACCATTGCAGGGCTTGCCGATGCGCCGGCCCACAATATTTGGAGCGGTACCGATAAATCCAACTGCTGTAATTTTTGGGCATTCGAATTCCACCCTCTGCAAACTGCAGGGGGATTACGTTGGTATGTGATTTACACCTCGGGCGTGGCTGAAAACTTCGATGGCCAGCGTAACCATATCCTCGAGAGTGAAGGCAGTGACCCTATGGGGCCATACAAGTTTAAGGGCACGCCAATGCCCGACCACTGGAATATCGACGGCAGCTATTTGGAGTATAAAGGCCAGTTATATTTCCTCTGGTCCGAATGGCATGGCCAAGATCAAGTCAACTTGATTGCCAAGATGAGCAATCCTTGGACCGTCGAGGGCGAACATAAGGTGATCACTGCGCCCATTCACGACTGGGAAAAATCAGGCTTAAACGTCAACGAAGGCCCTGAAATCATCCAGCATGAGGGCAGAACCTTCTTAGTTCACTCGGCAAGCTTTTGTAACACTGAGGATTATTCCTTGGCCGTGGTTGAACTCACAGGTGACGATCCTATGGATCCTGCCGCATGGACTAAGTACGACAAGCCTTTCTTTAGCAAAGCCAATGGCGTCTATGGCCCTGGCCATCATGGTTTCTTCAAGTCTCCCGATGGGAAAGAAGATTGGCTCATTTACCATGGCAACTCCTCGGCCTCCGATGGCTGTAGTGGTACCCGAGCGGCACGTGCTCAACCCTTTACTTGGGATAACAAAGGCTTGCCTAAATTTGGCGAACCGATGGCGGATAAAAAGCAATTGCCTGTCCCTAGTGGCGAGTTTGGCCCGATAACCACTCAAGTGGAAGGTGTAAAATACCGCATCGTGAATCGTGAGGTAGGTCAATGCCTAGTGACCAATGCCAAGGGCCAGGTCAGTGTCGGTAAGTGCGAAGATGACAACAGCCAATGGGTAATTGATCCGAGTAACGATGGTCTGTATCGCTTTGCTAATGTGGGTCAGGGAACCTTTTTAACTCAGGCTCAGTGCCAAGATGAGTCTTCAACGGCACTGAATACTGCGCCTTGGGTCGCTTCCCGTTGTCAGCGTTGGTCGGTGGATTCGACCCGTGAAGGCTGGTTCCGTTTCGCAAACGATCGCTCTATCGGCAATCTGCAGGCGAAAAACTGCAGTAAAAAGGCCGGCGCAGAGGTGATTGCGGGGAAAACCGTGTCAGTGAATGCACCGATTGGCGGATTGAGCCTGTCTCAACATTTGCCATAGTCAACGCCCATAGCGGCCGAGTGGTCAGCGCCGAACAATGTCAGCTTAAACCTAATGCCAATGTGGCTCAGTTTGAATACACCGGCGATGCCTGTCAGCAGTGGCAAGCAATGCCGACAACCGATGGATTTTACCATCTGCAATCCATCCAACTTTCAAACAACAAGGCGCAACAATGCCTTGTGACCAACGAAGGTAATCTGGAGCTAGGGGCGTGTAATGCAATCGACAGCGAGTTCCGTAGCGAATTAATGCCAAATGGCTCATTAAGGCTAGTGTCACGCAAGGGCGGTTCGTCTATGAAAGTGGCCAATGGCTCCTATGCCAATGGCGATAATATAGTGGAAGACGTGTGGAAAAACACCATTTCACAACAGTTCTATTTTAGAGAGGTGAAATAATTCATCCCTCTAAATAACTGAGCATCACCACGGCGGTGGTAATACCCAAACAACCTGAAGATGTAGGATTCAGCGGGAGTTTAACGCACTTTAGGCAAGGCGGTTATTTGAGAACCTAGTGAGCTAAGTTAAAAATAACCAACACAGCATAAAGTACGTTAAAACCCGCCGGGACGGAGCGCCTAGGGCACTCCACTTCTGTGTTACATCAATTCAAAAGGTGGTCGACATTTTTTCATCGATGCGCCTTGAATTGAAGCGCCCTAGGCGCTCTGAAACTCGTATCTTCAGGTAGCTTGGGTATAAACGCGTGCTTGTAATGTCGTTTAAGTTGAGGTCGCTTAACGGCATCTTGGTTGAGCCTTGTTTGCTCGGCACCAGAGCAGTAGTTGTGTATGCAGCTGCTGCTCTTTTTTATTCAGGCTCACTTATCCCAAGTTTTATCCCACTAAGGCCTGCCACAATAAACGTATCGCCAGCAGTGTCAACACCCAATTAAAGGCGACGCCGAAATGTTTATCCGTCACCCGCGCTAACATCTTAAAGCCAAGCCAGGTTCCCAAGGCGCCGCTTAAAATCATGCAAACTAGCAGCGGCCACCAGGGCAGGATAGGAATATCCAGTCCTTCAAAAACGATAATTTTGACGCCATGTTGCAGCGACATCGCCATCGCAAAGGTCGCGACAGTGCGAAAACGGTCAACGTCTAATTGTTTGATAAAGGCCGCCACTAAGGGACCTGTCGCGCCGACAAATAACGAAATAAGGGTAGTTAACGCACCAGCGATTATCGTCCCGGCTGTTCCCAGCACCACACGGGGGATTTTCGGTCCCCAGCAGGAATACAAAATAAACAAGGCGATGGTGAGGTACATGACCTTTGGCGGCAATGCGACTAACACTAAGCTCCCCAAGGCGGCGCCAACGAGCGCGCCGGGTAAGAAACGACTGATAAGCCACCACTGCACATGCTGCCAACCTAATAGGGCGCGGCCCAGATTCGAGCCCAATTGCACCACGCCATGGAGGGGAATTATCACTTGAGGCGGAAGGACTTGCGCCATCACGCCTAATAACATTACGCCACCACCAATCCCGAAGCAGGCGGTAAAAAATGCAGTAAAGGCCGAGGCTAAGGTTAACAGCGTGAATATATCGATAGGGATCAGCGTAAAGTCGAACCAAGCGGTATACATAGTCAATATTCGAGGAAGAGTGGGATCCTTAAACTAACAAAGCTTGCCCAGAGACAAAAGCAGTTTGATGGCCAGCAAGTACGTAAGCGCGGCTACGGCTTTTGCTATGCATTTAAAATAAATGCATAAAAAAAGCTAATCCACAGGATTAGCTTTTTCGGTTTACACAACAGTGGTCAATTAGAAGGAGTAACGAACGCCCAGAGCAAAGGTACGAGTGAAGATATTGTTCGTACGGTTAAATAGGGTCGAATCCTCATAGTATTCCTGATACACATCGTCCAGCAGGTTAGTCGCATCGAAGCTCACGACTAAGTCATCGCTGATGTTGTAGCTTAACTGGAAGTCCAATGACTGCTCAGGCTTACGATAGATACCGCGAGGCATAGCAAAGAACGCCGCATCATAGGAGTTTAAGAACTCACTACGCCAGGTATAAGACATACGCGCGCTGAAGAAATCCTTATCGTAAATCAACACTGCACTGTAAGACTCATCGGATACCCCAAACATATCGCGGGTCGTAAAGCCAATTTGCTCACCTGTAGCGCTATCGAACTCTGGAATATCCTGCGACGAATCCAGCAGTGTCGCACTAAGCTGAGTACCGACACCGTCTAACCAGCTTGGTAATCCTTCAGGGAAGTACACTGCACCTAATTCAAAGCCCGTTAACTTACCGTTTGAGGTGTTACCAGGACGGTTCAGAATATAGGCTTCCTCGATACCATCACCATCGTAGTCATACAGGGTTCTGGTTAATGAACTGTAGACTAAACCTTCAATATCACGGCTGAAGTAAGTACCGTAAATCGAATTGCCATTACCAAAATAGTATTCGAGGGTGAAGTCATAGTTTTTAGAGGTGACAGGCTCTAAATCAGGGTTACCACCACTGGCCGAACCGAAACCTACTTGGGTCAAATCCGGTGTGTAGTAAGTGAAAGAGTTCAAATCCGCAAAGGCGGGTTGGCGAATGGTTTCGGTGTAGGCGAAACGCGCAACAAAATCATCCATTAACCAATAACGCATCACAAAACTAGGCAACACTTTAGAGGTATCGGTAGTATCGCTGCTCACGGCGGTATAGAGATTGTCGTTTTCATCTTTGGCTTTATTGTCAAAGAAGTCCATATCCGCTTTAGTGCCTTCGTAACGAACGCCCACTTGACCATCTAAACGCTTACCAAAAACTTCAGTATCAAAGTCAGCCATCAGGTAGCCAGCCCAAGCTTGTTCTGAAATATCGAAGGTTTTTTGCAGGACTAGGCTGCTTTGTTCAAAGCCCCAGAGAGACTCAAATTGACTGCGATTTTTATACAGGTTGTAACCGTTAATCACCGCCCATGAATCTGGCACATTCGCGCGACCTTCAAAGAAGCCCGACGTCACCAGATACATGGAAGGATCTAAATCTGCATAAGCGATATTTTTCGCGCCGCTTGCCGTGCGATTTGAGTTAGTAGCGTTACGTTTTTCATAACGTGCGCCAAATTGCACCTTAGTGAAAATGGCATAATCCACATACAAGCTGCCATCCATTGTCCAAGACAACGAATCACCCTCATCTTTACTACCGTTGTCATAGAAATCTGCCGTTTCCCACAGGGCTGGGTTAGTTAAGTCAGACTCATCCAGCGCAGTATCTGGATTATCTAAATAGTTCCAGCTAGGGATACCATCGTCGGCATTAGCATCAATCGCGACACCGTAAACAGTAGTTTGACCGCGCATTGCGGCAAATTCATTCTCATAGGTACTCTGCTGATAAACGACTTCCGACTTTAATTGGAACTCGTCGGTAATGTCCCATTTACCCCCTAAGGCGAAGACATAACTATCGGTACTGGCTTTGGAGTGATCGCCACTGCTGAAGTTGTAAGCATTGTATGCGGTGCGCGATTTCACCACATTGGTGCCATCGTACACTTCAATCCCATCCTGGATCACTTGTTGCCAATTGGCAGCAGAATCGACGGTACTGAACAGCATAGAGTTAAAGCTTTCATTGCGATAACCATTGTAGAAGGCTTCGAAGGTGTATTCAGAGGTATCATTTGGCGCCCATTGCAATGAGATATTAAACGCAGGACGTTCACGCTCGCCCTCGAGAATGTTGCCAAACATCGCATCGCGAGCCAGTAGATATTCTTTGCCATCGATGGTGGCGCCAGCGCTGGTATCGATACCATGGGCAGAACCCACGTTCCAACCACTGGTAATGCGAGTACCATCTTCAACAAAGTAGGGGAAGGATGCACCAGGTGACACACTTTCATCTTTATAGTTAGTGCGGATATAAGACACGTTAACTAAAGCGCCCACTTCACCAATACTGGTATCCCAACGGTTACTTGCTAATGCACTGAAATTAGGGTCGATAGTATCGGGTTGGTCTGAATAGATGCCTTTAGCAGCAACTGAGACTTTACTGTCTTCAAAATCGAAAGGCTTATGGGTGCGGATATCAATTTGACCCGCAATACCGCTGGCCACTTGAGAAGAAGAACGGGTTTTAAAGACTTCAACACTGCCAAGCAGTGCAGCGGGAATATCGGCGATAGCAACTGAGCGGCCCGTTGCGGTGAAGATTTGGCGGCCGTTCACTGTGGTCGTCACATCCGTTAAACCACGAATACTGACAACATTCGCCTCACCAGACGCGCGGTCAGTCACTTGAACACCGGTTACCCGTTGTAAGGCTTCAACCACGTTATTATCTGGAAATTTGCCAATATCTTCGGCAACGATGGCATCGACAACTTGAATGTTTTGACGTTTAAGTTCTACCGCTTTATTTAAACTACCGCGGATCCCCTGAACCTGTATGATCTCCATCTCTTCATTATTATTTTGCGCTTTGCCGCCAGAAGAGGGCTGTGCCGTTTCTTCTGCCTGAGGCGATTGTGTCGCTTCAGCTTCTGCCGCATACGTCGCTTGACTAGCAAGAGCAAGCAGAATAGCACTTGCCAAATAAGTCTGTTTAAACATCTAGTTAATCTCCGGTAGTTTTATTATTTGACCCGGTAGCCTAAGACACCATCTGACGTCCCGGTCTTTTTTATTCCACTTCAGAGTCACGGACATCCCCACAGTGTCCCTGAAAATTTAGAATTTTGTAGCCTATTTTGTAGCGTATAGTGCGCCGCGTTAAGTCAATTACGCTCCAACGGGCGAGGTTAAGAATTTATCATAACTGTTAAAATCATATTGTATGACTATTTACATGTCAACTCACTGTTTGACGCAATAGGAAAGCAAGATCACATTTCGTTAAAATGCGTAAAATGGGATGAATCACATTTATCCATATGAAATAAAATGAATTAATTGAAAATAATGATGGTTTAGTGGTGAAAACACGACCTGAATTGAATAGGCACAACAGACCCAGCAAGCTGACCTTAACGTCAAATGTTTTGCAAAATCTCACAAATCTCTGTCACAAGATATTTACTTCTATCCCCAGAATGCTAATGTAACTTTAGTGTTACAGTAGTATTGTATTACTTTTACATTTGATACATTGATACACGCTAACCTAATTATCAAACACAACAATAAAAGGAACGACGCTCATGGTGCTTAAACGCTCATTCGTGTCAGCAAGCTTGATCATGGCACTAGCCTCCTGTGGTGGGGACGACAGCAGCTACAGTGCGAACGACACAAATACCTTTACCCCTCCAGCCCCTGTGACATCGGCAGATCCAACAATTGCAGGTGAGGTGAGCTACAAAAATGCAGTAGTTCATGATCCTTCCATCATTAAAGATACCGATGGTACCTATTATGTTTTCGGCTCACATTTGGCGGTGGCCAGTTCTACAGACTTGATGAACTGGACACAAATTGCCTCTGATGGTGCAGCAAAGAGCAGCCTGTTTAATACCTATGAGTCAGAAATCGCGGAAGGCACAGCATGGACGGGCGGCTTTGTTGGTTCGTGGGCACCGGATGTGATAAAGCTTGCCGACGGTAAGTACCATTTCTATTACGACTTCTGTGGCGGCCCCGATAAGATTGATTGCGTATCGCGCTCCTATTTGGGGATGGCCATCTCGGACAATATTCTCGGTCCCTATGTTAACCAAGGCTTGATCTTAAAGTCTGGACAGGTTGGAGCCGAAAACCCCGGTGCCAATGGTCAAAACTACAATGGTTTTGTCGACCCTAACGCTATCGATCCAGCCGTGTTTTACGATAAAGATGGCGGTCTATGGATGACCTATGGTTCCTATTCCGGCGGGATCTGGGTGATGCAGTTAGATCCAGCAACGGGTAAACCGTTAGCGGATCAGGGCTATGGCACTAAGATCATGGGCGGCAACTACAGTGCGATTGAAGGGTCTTATGTTATCTATAGCCCTGAATCCGAATACTATTATATGTTTACCTCCTTTGGTGGCTTCGCCCAAAAAGACGGTTACAACATTCGTATCTCTCGCTCTAAAAATCCTAACGGTCCCTATGTCGATGCTGCGGGTCTGGACATGATTGGCGCAACAGCCGCAGGCAATATCGCCGACTATGGCGTTAAACTGATGGGCGGTTTCCAATTTGTGGCCCACCCGGGCGATGTGGGTCATGATCACGGTTACCTGTCACCCGGCCACAACTCCGCTTTTTATGATGCACAAACGGGCAAATACTTCTTAGTATTCCATACGCGCTTCCCCGATACCGGCGAAGGTCACAGCGTGCGCGTGCATGAGCTATTTCTCAACAGCGATGGTTGGTTAGTTGCCTCACCACAGCGTTATGCGCCGATCAACGGCGATAACATTGTCGATGAAATCGATGTCACTGGTGATTATCAATTCATTAATCACGCAAAAGATATCAATACGGCGGCGCACACCTCCCTGCACATTAAGTTATCCCGTACTTGGACCAATAAAGGCAGTGTTTCTGGCGATGTGACTGGTACATACCAACAGGGCGATGACAACCAAATCACCTTAATGCTAGACAATTTAGGCACTTTTGAAGGCGTACTCGCTTGGCAATGGGATCCTGAGCAAAACAAACTCATGCCGACATTTAGCGCCATTTCTAATGATGGGGTGAGTATTTGGGGCGTGAAGCTCACCGATAAAACCACTGAGGAAATTTTAACGGCATCGGCAAACGGCATTAGCCTGCCGACCGAAGCTACCGAAGGTAAAATCGCCTTACCGACAAAAGGTACCCGTGGATCAACTATCGAGTGGCAATCGAGCGACGAGTCAGTGATCCGTGCCGATGGCACCATTATCCGACCCAACGTGGGCGAGGGCGATAAGGTCGTGACCTTAACCGCGACGATCATGGTCAATGGTAAGAAGGTGACTAAAACCTTCCAAATCACCGTATTTGCCCGTAAAACCTATAACCGTATTGCCCAGTACAGCTTCGAGAATAACCTCAAGGATTCCTTGGGCTTATTTGGTGATGGTCAACCCACTGGCGATAGGATCTACAAAGCAGGTGATGCCATTGGCTACGCCACAGGCTTTGAAGGACAAGCCCTATCATTAGATGGTGCCCACGGGGTGTTACTGCCATCGGGCATTATCTCCAGCTACGAGTACACTGTGTCTTTTTGGGCAAGTCCTGCGGTTATCACAGGATTTACCACGGCATTCTTCGGCGCAGTTAACGAGCAAACCGCTGAAGATGGTAGCAAGTTCTCCAATACTTGGGTCAGTTTGCTGCCACAGGGCTGGGACGGTAATACCATGTTCTGGAGCCATAATATCGATACCAGCGGCAGCTCAGTGCTGGAGACCTGGTTTGATGGTGTCACCGGTGAGCGCATCGCTGAAAACACTTGGTCGCATCTAGCGTTCTCCGTCAATAAAGGGCTCGTTAAAGTCTTTATCAACGGGGTTGAGCGCTTCAGTAGCGGTAACCTTGCCAACTACTATACGGGTGCACAGGGTATTTTCGGTCTTGGTGTTAACTACTGGGATCTGCCATACAACGGCCTTATCGATGAGCTGAAGGTATATGAAGCAGCATTAACGGCTGAAGAAGTCAAAGCCCTCGATATCGACAAGTTAGCTGACAGTGAACTCTTGTCCTCAGCAACGGCCATTCTGGAGCTAGGCGACTTATCTGCGGTGCGTGAAAACATCGAACTGCCAGTAACGGGTCCTTATGCTTCGGCAATTACTTGGGTCTCTTCCGATCCAACCATTATCGATACCCGCGGCACAGTCAATCAGCCTGGCCGTGAGGAAACCGATAAGGTGGTGACCCTAACGGCAACCTTAAAACTCGGTCAAGCGACGCAGACGAAAGTCTTCACCGCCACCGTTAAGTCTAAGGCGCCGCCAACACCGGTCGCAGTCTACAGCTTTGAAGACAATCTTAACGACAGTACCGCTAACTTCGGTGCGGGCACTGTAGTGGGTAACCTGATTGGCGTTGAAGGCGGTAAAATCAGCTATGTGGATGGCTCGGTAGGCAAGGCGGCGGTCTTTGATGGTGCCTCTGGTATTGTATTGCCGAATAACCTTATCAAAGACTACACCTATTCAGTGTCAATGTGGCTCAACCCTGAGCAGCTGAATAAGTACACTACAGCCTTGTTTGGTTATGCGACTGATTCTAGCTGGACCAGCGTTTTACCAGGCGGTCAAAATGATTATGAGCGCATGGTGTTATGGTCAGGCACAGCATGGTACGACGGTAGAACTGGTTTTGTGATGCCAAAATCCCAATGGACGCACCTAGCGTACACTGTGAATGGCGGCGATGTGAAGGTCTATATCAATGGTGAATTGAAGTTTACCGGCGCGAACTTCCCGAACATCTTCTCAGTACCGACCACTAAGTTTGCGGTCGGGGTCAACTTCTGGGATACGCCTTTCAAAGGGGCAATAGATGAAATCAAGTTCTATGACGAAGCGATTACTGAACAAGATGTAGCTGATTTATTTGGTGAATCTAATCAATAATCGAGATTAGCTGTCTATACTGAAAGCACCCATTCGGGTGCTTTTTTATTGTTTGCAGCATGGTAATTGAATTCTGGTTATCCGTGGCTAAGGAATCTAATGACTGTTTTTCGTCTATTTACGCTGACAACGCTCACCATGTTGGCCTTTGCCTGTAACTCGATACTTTGCCGGCTTGCGTTAAAGGATGGCAGTATCGATGCGGGCAGCTTTACCCTGTTCCGGTTGTTATCGGGTGCCATCATGCTCTGGCTATTAAGCCTCAACAAACCTACGCAGGAGGCCAAAGGCCATTGGGGCTCAGCCTTGGCATTATTTGTCTACGCAGCGGGATTTTCCTATGCCTATATCAATATGACGGCTTCAATGGGGGCTCTGTTACTCTTTGGCGCCGTACAAGCCACCATGATTGGCTATGGGCTGTACCGAAAAGAAATCTTTAATACCAGACAATGGCTTGGATTAGGCTGCGCCGCTGCCGGTTTGATTTTTCTGCTGTTACCTGGGTTGTCGGCGCCGCCACTAATGAGTTCATTGTTGATGATAAGCGCTGGGGTCGCTTGGGGGATTTATTCGATTAAAGGTAAGGGAGCCAAGCATCCCATTCCTGTCAGTGCAGGCAACTTTATCCGCACTGTGCCGATGGCACTGTTATTACTGTTATTAGTTCGAGATCCCTTAGCGGTAAGTCAGATGGGAATTATCTATGCGTTAGCCTCGGGCGCCGTTGCTTCTGGCTTAGGTTATGCGATTTGGTATTCCATTTTACCTTTATTGTCATCCACCTACGCCGCCACTGTACAATTGAGTGTGCCGTTAATTGCCGCCGTTGGCGGAGTGGTATTGCTGGGTGAACCCCTAAGTCTTCGATTACTGCTAGCCTCCTGTGCCATCCTCGGTGGCATTGCACTGGTTGTCCTCAGCAAATCTGCACCAAAAAATAAAAGCTAAATAGAAAGAAACATTTATCTTTTCCTTTTGCCCTTGCGTCTGCCAACGCCTTGTTTAAGAATAAGGCCATTCTGGGTAAAAGGACGTCTTGAGTAAATCATGCAAACAGTCACGGTTGGCGATCTGTTGATGACAATCCCTGTGGGCAACCGCCTTGGTGAAGGTGTGCTATGGGACGATTTACACCAATCCATTTGGTGGACCGACATTCTCTCCTCCGTGATTTATCGTTTTCATCTCGCGAGCCGCTCCTTAGAGACTTTCCCCATGCCGCACCGTGTGGGCTCCTTTGGCCTCACGGCAAAGCCTACAACACTTATCGTCGCATTCGATATCGGTATTGCAACTTATGATATTGAAGAGCAAAGTCTGACATGGTTGGCGCAGCCAGAATCTCATTTTGCTGGCAATCGCTTTAATGATGGTCGCATCGATAGGCAAGGGCGTTTTTGGGCGGGTACTATGGTTGAGCGGCGCGATACGTTGCAACAAACCGCAGCCCTGTATTGTCTAGATGAGAAAGGGCATTGCCACCAACACCTTACAAATCTCGAAATCTCCAACGGCCTGTGCTGGAGCGTGGATGGACGAACGCTCTACCATGCTGATTCGCCAAAGCACCAAATCTATCAATATGATTTTGATATTGAGCAGGGGTTATTGAGTCGTAAGCGCCTCTTTGCGACCACGAGCCATCATATTTTTCCTGATGGTTCTGATGTCGATGCGGCGGGTTATCTCTGGAATGCCCAGTGGGGCGGTGGACAGGTAGTGCGCTATCGTCCCGATGGTGAAGTCGATCTTATCCTCAAATTGCCCGTTACCCACCCAACCAGCATTGCTTTTGGCGGCGAAAAGCGCGATTTACTGATAGTTACCAGTGCCAAACACTCACTTGACGCATCGCAATTAGACCAAGAGCCGCAAGCAGGCGATGTGTTTATCTACCCATTACAGGGTATTTATGGTGTAAACAGCCCTCGTTTTTGCGGGCAGCTATAAGTTTAGATCAGCGTTTTTAGCGTAAATCTTGTTATCACAACCACTCACCAATCCCTTATACAAAAACGGTTTACCGTAATTTCAGGTAAAATCCCCCTTTGTTGCCCCAATCATTTACCTTAAATTGTGATCTTGCTCAAAAAGCAGCTAATCGGTATTTTCACTCATAATCTGAGCAACTGGCGTCACTTTTGTGACACGCATCAACAATAAGATTTACGCCCATCGGAAATTGGTACAAAGTGGACAAAATGGCTAATCAAAATGTCCATATCAATAAAAGTATTTAATTCTATATACTGGCGCAAATAAAACACATAAACCTAATTGCCTCATTGTAAATCATTTAATTTAGACATTTGCTCCATTGGCAGCTTGATGTGATTTTGATCACCTGTCGGAAATTGTCATTATTGGTCACTTTTTTATACTCACACCATGAGTAGGGTTAAGTTCTCTACTCAAGCATGCAGCGTATTCGCTGCAACTTGTGAGCACATAAAAGAGAGTGTGTGAAATGACAATGAATAGACGACAGTTTTTTAAACTCTGTGCTGTAGGAGCCGCGACTTCTGCTATTTCTGCACTGGGGTTAATGTCCGAAAAGGCATTTGCATCCGTCAGAGGTTTTAAATTGCTACGCGCAAAAGAGACGCGTAACAATTGTTGCTACTGCTCTGTGGGTTGTGGTTTGTTGATGTACAGCCAAAGCAGTAATGGGAAAAATGCGGAGCAGAGCATTTTTCATATTGAGGGCGATGCCGATAATCCGATTAACCGCGGCGCCCTGTGTCCAAAAGGGGCAGGACTGGTTGACTATGTGAACAGTCCGCACCGTTTAAAATATCCCGAAGTGCGTTTACCCGGTTCGGATAAATGGCAGCGCATTAGCTGGGATGAGGCCTTTAAGCGTATCGCAAGGCTTATCAAAGACGAGCGCGATGCCAATCTGGTTGAGAAAAATGCCCAGGGTCAAACCGTTAACCGCTTAGTCAGCCTAGGGATGATGACATCATCGGCCCAAGCAAACGAAGGCTGCTACATTACCCATAAATTTGGCCGTGCCATTGGTATGTTAGGCATAGATAACATCGCCCGCGTTTGTCACGCCCCAACACCCGCGGCGATGGCGCCCACCTTTGGCCGTGGTGCTATGACTAACCACTGGGCGGATATGAAAAATACCGATCTGGCCATAGTGATGGGCGGTAACGCTGCCGAAGCGCATCCCGTCGGCTTTGGTTGGGTGACAGAAGCGATGGAACATAACAACGCCAAGTTGATTGTGGTCGATCCGCGCTTTAACCGCAGTGCTGCCGTCGCCGATTTATATGCGCCTATTCGTTCAGGCACCGATATTGCCTTCCTGCTCGGCATGATCCGCTACCTGCTCGAAACCCAGCAAATCAACCTTAACTATGTCAAAGCCTATACCAACGCCTCGTTTATAGTGCGGGAAGACTTTGAATTTAATGACGGTTTATTCAGTGGCTACGATGAGGCTAACCATAAATACGACCAATCCACTTGGTTCTATGAGTTAGATGAAGAGGGCTACGCAAAAGTTGACCCAAGCTTAAGCCATCCTCGCTGCGTGATAAACCTGCTGAAAAAACACGTTGATCGCTACGATCCTGACACGGTATCCAGCATCACAGGGACGCCTAAAGAAGCCTATCTCGAAGTATGTCAGCAAATTGGGGCGACCCATGTTGACCATAAAGCTGCCACCTTCCTGTATGCCCTCGGTTGGACACAGCACAGCGTCGGCGCGCAAAACATCCGTACCATGGCGATGATCCAATTGCTGCTTGGCAATATGGGGATCATGGGCGGCGGCGTGAATGCGCTGCGCGGTCACTCAAACGTACAGGGCGCGACGGACTTAGGTTTATTATGCCAAGGATTACCTGGCTACCTAAAACTGCCACAGGATAGAGATGTTGATTTACAAAACTATTTAGCCCATTACACCCCTAAAGCCTTAAGACCAAACCAAACTAACTATTGGCACAATTACCCAGCCTTTACCGTGTCGTTGTTAAAAGCCTTCTTCGGTGAACATGCAACGGCAGAGAATGATTATGGTTATGACTGGCTGCCAAAATGGGACCAACAGTACGATATCAACAAGCAAATCGACATGATGGTTCACGGTGAGGTTAACGGCTACTTTATCCAAGGCATCAACGCGCTTAACTCCCAACCCGATAAGCAAAAAGTGTCTAAGGGCTTATCGAATCTGAAGTTCTTAGTGGTGCTGGATGCGCTCGCGAACGAAACCTCGAGCTTCTGGCGCAATGCGGGTCAATTTAACGATGTCGATACCGCCAGTATTCAAACCGAAGTCTTCCGCTTACCAACTACATGTTTTGCAGAGGAAAGTGGTTCAATTGCTAACTCGAGCCGCTGGTTACAATGGCACTTCAAGGGCGCGAATCCTCCCGGTGAAGCCTTATCTGATCCTGCGATCCTTTCTGGCATCATGCTGGAATTAAAACGTTTATACCGTGAAGAGGGCGGCCGTTTACCTGCGCCTATCGAAGCCATTAAATGGGACTATGCGATTGAGCATGAACCCAGTTCAGAGGAAATCGCGCGGGAGATGAACGGTTATGATCTCACGACCGGTAAGCTGCTCAATGGTTTCTCCGAATTAAAAGCCGATGGCTCAACCTCATGCGGTATTTGGGTTTACTCAGGCATGTGGACCGAAGCGGGCAACTTGATGGCGCGTCGTGATAATAGCGACCCATCAGGCAAAGGCATTACCCCGAATTGGTCATTTGCATGGCCTGCAAACCGCCGTATTTTGTACAACCGCGCCTCATGTGACGTGCAAGGTAAGCCGCGCGACCCAAGCCGTGTGCTGCTCGAGTATAAGGACAGCAAGTGGCAGGGCATTGATGTGCCAGACTTTAATGCCAAATTGAATGCCGAAGAATCGGCCCATCCTTTCATCATGCAAGCCGATGGCGTTGGCCACTTATTTGCGCTGCGTGACTTAAAAGATGGCCCATTCCCAGAACATTACGAGCCGTTCGAATCACCACTGGCGAGTAACCCGCTGCACCCTAAGGTCACCAATAACCCAGTGGCGCGTATGTTCAAAGGCTTACGTGAAAGCTTTGGTACCAATGAAGAATTCCCCTATGTTGGCACCACTTACTCAATGACGGAGCACTTTAACAACTGGACCACACATTGCCACCTTGCTGCGATTACCCAGCCACAACACTTTATCGAAATCGATGAAACCTTGGCGGCGGAAAAGGGCATCAATAACGGTGATTGGGTCAAGGTGAGCTCTAAGCGCTCGCATATTGTCACTAAGGCCTATGTCACTAAACGACTCCAACCCATGATGGTTCAGGGCAAAAAGTTCACACCATAGGTATTCCACGCCATGGCAGTTATGAGGCCTTGACGCAGAAGAGTTATATCGTCAACGAGCTGACTTCATCTGTGGGCGATGCCAATACCCAAACCCCTGAATATAAAGCATTCCTTGTGAATATTGCCAAAGCGGAGGGCTTCTAATTATGGCTTCTCAAGATATTATCCGCATCTCAGGCACCACGGATATCACCCCAGCGTCTCAAGCGCGCATTGGTGCGGTCCAGCAGGTGACTAAGCTGTTTGATGCGACTAAATGTACCGGCTGTAAAGCATGTCAGGTTGCCTGCTCCGAATGGAATGACCTTCGTGAAGATGTCGGCACTTTCCAAGGCAGTTACCAGAACCCGATGATACTGTCTCCAGAAAGCTGGAACATAATGCAGTATCACGAAGTGATGGATAACAATAAGTTGCGTTGGCAATTTACCCACACTGCCTGTATGCACTGCGCCGATCCAGCCTGTTTAAAAGCTTGTTCAACCAGCGGCGCGATTGTGCAACATGCCAATGGCACAGTGGATTTTGATTCGAACAAGTGTATTGGCTGTGGTTATTGCGCCAGTGCCTGTCCTTTCAATGTGCCTAAGATCAGCGCCAAAGATAACAAAGCCTATAAGTGCACCCTGTGCTCCGATAGGCTCGCCGTTGGCCTCGAGCCTTCCTGTGTTAAAACCTGCACCGTGGGAGCGCTGCGTTTTGGCACCCGCGAAGACATGTTGTTCTATGCCGAAAAGCGCGTCGAGCAGTTAAAGGAACGTGGTTTTAGCAAGGCGGGACTCTATAACCCCGAAGGGGTTGGTGGTACGCATATGATGATGATCCTCCACGACATCACACAACCCGAAACCTATGGTATGCCCAAGGATCCGCAAATCCCTGCCGCCACCGAATGGCGTCAAGATTGGCTTAAACCTCTGGGCACCGCAGGCTTGCTCGCAACAGCGGCGTTCGCCCTGATGCACCGTATTGCTGTAGGGCGCAACATCGTCGAGGAAGATCAGCCAGGTTACATTGATGCCGGTGTCAAAGAGGAGGAAAAGCTATGAATCATAAAGAAATGATTGTCCGTCATAAGCTCGTTGATCGCCTGTGCCACTGGACCATAGTCTTTGTTGGCCTAGTGACCTTTCTAACGGGATTCTCGTTTTTTTATCCCTCGTTCCAGTGGCTCAGTGGCATTGTTGGCACACCACAGCTGGCAAAAGTGATGCATCCATTTTTCGGGATCGCCATGTGTCTGCTGCTGGCGGTGATGTTGATCCGCTACTACCAGCACAATAAGTGGAATAAATACGATTTGCCTTGGATGAAAGCCGTGGTGTGGGTGTTACTGCAGAAAGAAGAGAACATTCCGCCCGTGGGCCATTACAACCCAGGTCAGAAAATGTTATTCCGCGCCTTTGTGGTTTTTGTGCTGGCGTTTCTGATCAGCGGCATCATGATGTGGCAGCCTTATTTTGCGCCCATGTTCTCGGCAGAAGCGGTCAATTGGGCCACCTTAGTCCACTCGGCCTGCGGGGTGTTAATGCTGCTCTCCCTCGTGGTGCATGTGTGGATGGCCTGCTGGATTGAAGGCTCTATCACTGGGATGCTCTACGGAAAAGTCTCTAAGGCTTGGGCCCGTAAGCACCATCCAGCCATGTTAGAAGAACACGAGGACAAATAGCAATGAAGATGGCCAGCGATATCCCGTTAAGTTTTGTTGATAAGTCTCCCTTAGCATTGAAACCGCTAAAAGCGGCAGATCCTGAGAAAATTTATCAACATAGAGCACGTCGTTTAGCCCAATTAGCGCAGGATTCTCCGCTGGCGGATTATCTTAAGCTTTGCCAAATCCTTGTGTCGACGCAGCAAAAACTGGCTGCAACGGAAATGGGCCCTGCGCCAAAGATTGACCCAGAGGTCCAATTTCCGCTGTCAGTGAGTCAAACTGCTAAGGCCCAAGCTTGGTTACGGCCATTGCAAGCACTGCTAACTGAGTTGGTATCTCAAGTACCTGCGCATTTAGTGCCAGTGATACAAGAGCTACAACAGCAGTCACCAGCTCAATTGCTAGAGTGGGGCAATCAACTAAGGCAAGGGCAGTTTAGTGCCGTACCCGCACAGTTCAGCTTATTTATCTGGGCGGGTTTGTCACTGTATTGGTCCCATTGGGCGCCCATGGTGATTGCACGTATGGATGTCAATCGGGTTAAACAGTCCAGTTTATGCCCTGTGTGCGGTAGTCATC
Organism: Shewanella seohaensis; assembly: GCF_025449215.1. Lineage (NCBI taxonomy): Bacteria > Pseudomonadati > Pseudomonadota > Gammaproteobacteria > Alteromonadales > Shewanellaceae > Shewanella > Shewanella seohaensis. Next base: position 2,853,880 of record NZ_CP104900.1, on the reverse strand, counting down.
CGGTCGCCAGCATGATTGTCGATAAACCCCGCGAAGGGCTGCGTTATCTGCATTGCAGTCTGTGCGAAACTGAATGGCATTATGTGCGCGCCCATTGTACTTGCTGCGAACAATCTCGGGAGATGTCCATTTGGTCCTTTGACGATCATAAAGCCAACGTGCGGATTGAGAGCTGTGAGACGTGTAAGGGCTACACTAAGATGTTGTTTACCAACCGTTTGCCATTGTTAGATGCGGCTGCGGACGATATCGCAACGCTGGGGTTGGATGCCGAGCTCAATGCAAAGGGCTATGTTGCGACAACGGTAAATCCGCTGTTACTTGCACATGAGGCCTAACCAATAAAAAAGGATTGAATAAACAAGGCCATGGATGGCCTTTGCTAAACATGTTCCATTCGGTCACCACTTAAGTTGTGACCGAATGGTCATTGACTGTGATATCAACCTCGCCGGTAAAATCAGAGTGGGGCGGTTATCAGGCTTTTTGGCATACGCTGTATTGATTCAAATGCCCCTTCACTTTATAGCTAAAGCATTATTAGGCCTTAATGGTTATAAAAACCATGTGGAATGCCTAGATGAAACAATATTGGATTTTGCGGAGCTGAGTTTAAACAGTATTATTTAGAATAACTTAGATAAAAACAGTGTTTTATTGTGCCAAGATTACACTCGGCATTACAAAGTTTTACTCCACAAAGCGAACCAAGAAGCTTCAATCATTCCATAAGCATACTTTCACTCCATAAGAATATTTTCGTCGCTCAAACCCGTTTGTCTAAACCTAGAAACCCAGCGACAAACAACGATGGCGGTATGCATCTTGAACTCGAATCTGACTGGAACTGCGAGCGTGGAGTCGAAATCATCATTCAAGCCAACAGACTTCTTTGTGTAGGTAGGTTTAACAGCATTGAACCGTAATGCTCTGGGAATTTGGATAATTTAGGCGCATTGCACAACAGGCATTTTGCTCAAAGACGATTCCACTGATGAAGGGACTACATTGCGGTATCTGAGTATTGTGAGGTTTACACCAAAAATAGGCGTGACTAAACAACGCGATTTAGCGAGGTTAATCAACGCGCTCATTAATAGCGCATGAAGATAGTCCACCTGAACTTATCGCTACATCATCAATCTTTGTTAATCACAATCCTTTAGTCACATTCGTGCGCTACGTGAAATCTGCACAACTTGCAGGGCAATCCTAGCCAAATATTCACGTAGAAACGCCTTTTAATAAATTCATTAAACGCATCCTTAGGCTGATGATTAATAACCAACGGTGAGTGTTAAAACGAGGGCATTCTTAACCCTTATGGTGAGTGACTAATAAGAGCAATTAATAAAATTCTGCCATTTGCCTAGGGAAGGTAATCAACCATATTCACTCACATTCAATTTAACATAATATACATTGTGCGCAGTTTTGTATGAGAGGGATTTGGGATGCCAACGCGGTACTAGTCAATCCCGCGTAAATGGTCTAATGGCTTATTGAAGGCGCTTTCATGTCTTTCTATTTGTGTGGTATGCAAATATTTCGATGTGGTGTCGATACTCTCATGGCCAGCATCGGCTTGTACGTGTGACAACGGTCGACGATTGATATTGATATCATGGGTGATCCCCGTGTGCCGAATGTTGTGTGCGGTGAGTTTTCGCATTTGCTCAGCATCCTGGATAAAGCCATCGGTTTGAGCATTATCCGCCGCGAGATTGATAATGGTTTGGATGTCGTCGCGGATTTGCCGGATCCCGAGATTGGCATTGACAAGACCCGCGTCGCGGCCACGACCGGCGGCGCGATGGCGAACAAACAAAGGATGATGTTCACCTTGGCTTGGAAAATCTGACAGCCCCAAAAATTGCCTGTATTTAACCAAACCATCGAGTAACGCCTTAGAAATGGCCACGCTGCGTTTTTTCCCACCTTTACTGAGCGGAATGTGAAAACTCCAAATTCCAGTCTGTGGATTTTGCCTAAATTGCCCCATAACGGGCGAATAGCCAACCCGAGCCGAAACATCTGAAATACGCAAATAACAGGAATAAATCAATGAAATCAAAAACAAACTACGTTGGTGTAATTCGGGTGTCGTTTCTGCCAGCTGAGTCACTGTACTCATCACATAGGACCACTGTAATTCTGTGAAAGCCAAGCTGTTTTCATCTTCATCAGTTTGTCTTTGATACTGCTTGTTTTGCGCAAAACGACTGTGATTCAACCAAATTTGCGCGGGATTACGCTCGCAAAACTCCTCACTCATTAAATAGCTATAAAACGAGGATAAAATAGCAATCTTGGTCTTTAAGGCGTTATCGCTCAGCACATAAGGCTGCACTTGCCCAAGGGTTTTCTTGCCGACAAATGGCCGCCAAAGGCTGTTGGGCACTCGCTCATCCCGCAATTTATCGACTTTAAACTGTGGCACGTTAAAGTAACCGATTAGCGTTAATGGTGGCGCTAAGCAATAATCCACATAGCGACTCATATCCTTACGTAACACCTGTGTGGGCGACATTTTCGCGACATCAAAACACCAATGCAGGAACGTTGTTACTTCACTCCGATAGGCTTTATAGTTGTTTTCACTGTGTTTTTGCTCGAATAACCAATCAGTTGCGTGTTCCATTACTAAACCCGCATCAGGTACATCTGCAAGACTGACTTGTGTGATGTATTGATTCACCACACTGTTACCGTCTTGTATGAATTGAATTGAATCAAATAATGGTAATACTGGAGGAAGCTGCATATTAACTTTAAAATTTAATGGTTTATTGCATGATAATACTTAAATGCAAATGCCGATAACGTTATTTATCGGCATTAACCAAAAACTCAATTTGTGGACAGCTCGTTTGCGTACATTGCTGGCAACCAATGCGTTTTTGGCAGCAAATCAGACAAAGCTGCCAGACTTTTCGTTTTGATTGACTATCGAGACAAGAAAAGTCCGCCGCACATAACGTGCCTTCGCGAATAAGTTGCGCGAGTTTTTCCTCTGAAATGGATAGATTGATCCGTTCAGCCATATAAATCCCCTGCGATTAACTCTGTGTCGATAATACTAAAATGAGAATAGTTATCAACAAGGTTAATGCAATAATGCTAACTCCCCCACTATCTTAATTATTTTCAACTGATCTGATTGGCTTCTACTACACTCTAACTGTGTGCTGCTCCTTTACGTGTTGAGGTACCGGATGGTGATTGATCTTACAAACAAAAAGCCGTTGTTCTCCACTAAGAAAACCACTGAAACCTCTACCTCTGGGGCCCCTTGGAAGATCCTTGTTGTCGATGATGAGCCCGATGTCCATACCGTGACTAAGCTCGCCCTTTCCCGTTTTCGCCTCGATGGCCGTGCCCTCACCTTTATTAATGCCTACAGTGGCGAACAGGCAAAGGAGCTGCTCGCCCATGAACAAGATATTGCCGTTGCTTTTATCGATGTGGTGATGGAAAGCGACCATGCGGGACTCGAGCTGGTTAAATGGATCCGCGAAGTGCAAGTGAACAAAAATATTCGACTCATTCTCCGTACTGGCCAGCCCGGACAAGCCCCCGAAGAGGATGTAATAGTCAATTACGATATCAATGATTACAAAGCCAAATCTGAACTCGATTCCCGCAAACTCATGACCAGCGTCTACTCTGCCCTTCGCTCCTATCGCGACATTATGGAAATCGAGCAAGCAAGACGAGCGCAAGTGAGTCATCGTAAGGGCTTAGAGCGGGTGCTTGAAGCCACCTCGGGCCTATTTGAACTCAGAACCTTACATCGATTTGCCGATGGCCTACTCACCCAAGTTGCGACTCTGCTTAATCTTGATACTGAAACCTTGCTGCTGACCTGCAATGCGATGGATGCGATTAGTGGCCATGTGGATACGGCTGAAATTGAAATCCTCGCCGGTACAGGGCAATTTGCTAATAGTCCTTCACATAAAGAACTCCCTGAGCATATCGCCACGCTGTTGCGTAGCGCCTTAATGCAAAAGCGCTGCTTGTACGAAGACAATTGCTTTATCGGTTATTTCCCGACAAAGAGCGGTCTTATTAATCTGCTCTATATGGATGGCATTGATAAAATTGATGATTTGGACAAAAAGCTGGTCGATATTTTTGCGATAAACGTCGGGGTTGCGTTTGAGAATCTTCTCTTGAATCAAGAGGTGGAAGATACTCAATCAGAACTGATCCTGCGTTTAGGCGATGTGGTCGAGAGTCGTTCTAAAGAAGCCGCCAATCATGTTAAGCGCATGGCGGAATATTGTGCCCAACTGGCGTTACTGGCGGGGTTAACCGAGACCGAAGCCGACTTATTGCGCCGCGCCTCTCCAATGCACGATATAGGTAAAATCGCCATCCCCGATGCGGTATTACTCAAACCTGGCAAATTAGATGACCAAGAATGGTCTGTAATGCGTCAGCACCCCAGCATTGGATACCAGATCCTCGCCAATTCCGAACGGCCGATTTTAAAAGCGGCGGCGATTATCGCCCTACAACACCATGAAAAATATGACGGCTCTGGCTATCCAAGCAATTTAAAACAAGACCAAATTCACATTTTTGCCCGCATCGTTGCTATCGCAGATGTGTTCGACGCCCTATCACACGCAAGATGCTACAAAGCTGCCTGGCCATTAGAGGATGTTATCGTCGAAATGCGTAAAGGTGCAGGTAAACATTTTGATCCTGATTTGCTCGAACTCTTTATCAATAACATCGATATCTTTGTTCGAGTCAAAGATAACTGGAAGGATCATGACGAGTCATTAAAATAACCTTAAAAATCAGCACAAACTGAATGGTAAATAGCTGTATCTGCTATTTCTTCAGCAAAAGTTCACGAAATAAGGTTTTATTTGACTCAATCGTTCCAATCAACTCGGATTATCGGCCAGAAAGTCAAAAACGATGGCTTGTTGAACACCATTTCGGTTAAAACTGATAAATCCTCGCCAGACCATGTATCCACTGCTGCAAGCGCCGTAAATCATCTTCCCTTCATAGGTGGTTTTATTCACTTCACGAAGATTAACAGGTATAACCCCCATAAACATGTCTCTGCCTTCTAAACGGATCTGAAGATTATCGATAGCATCGGATGATAATAGCTTCAATGTTAATGGTTTTTCGCTCGGGGCATGCGCTGGTGTTAGACTAATACTCAGCTCTAAATCGCCAATGCGTTTAATACAATCCCCCCGTGTAAAGGCACAAAGTGTCGGGTCAGCGGGCATTGTTTTTATCTGTTGCGTGGTCTTTTCATTGCAAGCTGTGAGATTCATCATAACTAGCATGAGAGAGAGTGGGAGAAGTTTGCGAATAAGCACAAAAATTAACCTTGTGATGCAAGATGTTAACATTCTATGGCGTAGGTTGATCTAGATCAACTTTCCAGCCCCCTTCTTTGGTATCTTTTTTGACATGGCTCAAGTATCATTGCGAAACCTCATATTTGAGCACAAATGTGTAGGGTAACGCATTGACATGGCTTCACAACCCTAATAGGGAAGTGGATTTTGTGTCATATATAACAGGTAAAGCTTGTCTTTACTAAAAGTAAAAGTAATAAGCAGTGGAAGCAATATGATGAACCATTCCCAGCCAACAGGCGCTGATTACAATTACACCATTGTCCGCCAATTTGCCTTAACCACAGTATTGTGGGGCATTATTGGTATGTCAGTAGGTGTATTGATCGCGGCCCAGTTAATCTGGCCACATCTGAACTTTGATACTCCTTGGTTTACGTATAGTCGCTTGCGACCATTACATACCAATGCGGTTATCTTCGCGTTCGGAACATCAGCCCTCTTTGCAACATCCTATTATATCGTCCAACGCACCTGCCAAACCCGCCTATTTGCACCTAAGCTAGCTGCATTTACATTCTGGGGATGGCAAGCCATTATTCTTTCAGCAGCCATCACTCTGCCTATGGGTTACACCAGCGGTAAAGAGTATGCTGAATTAGAATGGCCAATCGATATTGCCATCACCATCGTTTGGGTATCCTATGCAATAGTGTTCTTCGGCACTATTATCAAACGAACAACATCGCATATCTACGTAGCGAACTGGTTCTTTGGTGCCTTTATCATCACGGTAGCTGTGCTGCATATCGTTAACTCTATGGCAGTACCTGTCAGCCTGTTCAAGTCATACTCTATGTACAGTGGCGCCGTCGATGCCATGGTGCAATGGTGGTATGGCCACAACGCCGTTGGCTTCCTGTTGACAGCTGGTTTCTTAGGGATGATGTACTATTTCGTGCCTAAGCAAGCTGGTCGTCCTGTTTATTCTTATCGTCTATCTATCGTTCACTTCTGGGCATTGATTGCACTGTATATCTGGGCGGGTCCGCACCACCTACATTACACTGCGCTACCAGACTGGACACAATCTTTAGGTATGGTGATGTCGCTGATCCTATTTGCACCTTCTTGGGGTGGTATGATCAACGGTATTATGACCTTATCTGGTGCATGGCATAAACTGCGTACTGACCCTGTACTGCGTTTCCTTATCGTTTCTCTCTCTTTCTACGGCATGTCGACCTTTGAAGGTCCAATGATGGCGATTAAGACAGTGAACGCGTTATCTCACTACACCGACTGGACTGTTGGTCACGTTCACTCAGGCGCGCTAGGCTGGGTAGCTATGGTTTCAATCGGTTCGCTTTACCACTTGATCCCAGTACTGTTCGGTCATGGCCGTATGTACAGCATCAAGTTAGTTAACGTTCACTTCTGGTTAGCGACAATCGGTACCGTTCTTTACATCGTTTCAATGTGGATTTCGGGTGTTATGCAAGGTCTAATGTGGCGTGCAGTAAACTCTGACGGTACTTTGACTTATAGCTTTGTTGAAAGTCTGGAAGCTTCTTATCCTTTCTACTTCGTACGTTTCCTCGGCGGTTGTTTCTTCTTAACCGGTATGCTGATCATGGCATACAACGTGATCCGTACTGTGAAAGCCTCTAAAGATTCATTGCCAGCACTGGCTGAAGCAAAAGCGGCTTAAGGAGCAAACTCGATGAAATTTAATCATGAGATAGTTGAAAAAAACATCGGTTTGTTAGCGATCTTCACTGTTATCGCTATCAGCTTCGGTAGCTTGGTAGAAATCACGCCGTTGATTTTCCAAAAAGATACCACTGAGCCTGTTGAAGGTTTGAAACCCTACACTGCCCTGCAACTCGAAGGCCGTGACATTTATGTGCGTGAAGGTTGCTACAACTGCCACAGCCAGATGATCCGTCCTTTACGTGCAGAGACTGAACGTTACGGTCACTACTCTGTTGCCGGTGAGTCTGTTTGGGATCACCCATTCCAATGGGGTTCTAAGCGTACTGGTCCAGACTTGGCTCGTGTTGGCGGTCGCTACAGCGATAAATGGCATGAAGTTCACTTAATCGATCCTCGTGCAGTGGTCCCTCAATCGAATATGCCAGGCTTCCCATGGCTTGCCGAAAACAAGTTAGACGGCAAGTTAACCGGCGACAAGATGACTATTCTGCGTAACATGCATAAAGGCGGTTACAAAGGTAATGATCTTTACACCGATGAAGAAATCGCAGGCGCTCAGAAAGCTGTTGAAGGTAAGACAGAGCTGGAAGCCTTGATTGCATATCTTCAGTCTTTGGGTCACGCACTCAAATAAGGAGGCAATATATGGATTACGGCACATTACAAGGTATTTTAACCATCATTGTGATGCTGACCTTCGTCGGTATATTTGCTTGGGCATATAGCTCGCGTCGTCAAAAATCCTTTGATGAAGCAGCCAATCTTGTGTTTTCCGATGAGGAAATCAGCAAGGAATCGAAGGACTCAGGAGAGAATAAGTGATGAGTAGCTTCTGGAGTATTTGGATTAGCGTACTCTCGTTAATTGTGATCGCAGGATGTTTTCTGTTGCTGCGTGTGTGTTCAAAGAACACCACGGATGTCAAAGAAGGCGAATCTATGGGTCATAGTTTCGATGGTATCGAAGAACTCAATAACCCACTGCCAAAATGGTGGAGTTATATGTTCTATATCACTATCGTGTTTGGCCTGGTTTACTTAGCCCTCTTCCCAGGTTTAGGTAACTACAAAGGTCTACTGAACTGGACCAGCTCTAACCAGAGCATTGGTACAGAGAAAGGTATTAAAGCCGATTCTGCTGCAGCGGTTGAGCTGGCAGCAAAAGAAGGCATGTACGTTCAGTATGATCAAGAAGTTAAACACGCTAACGAAAAATATGGCCCAATCTTCGCGGCTTACTTGGCTACACCACTCGAAGAGTTAGTGAAAAACCAAGAAGCGTTGAAAGTGGGCGGTCGTTTGTTCCTACAAAACTGCGCGCAGTGCCATGGCTCTGACGCACGTGGTAGCAAAGGCTTCCCTAACCTGACCGACAGTGATTGGTTATACGGTGGCGATTTAGCGACCATCAAGACCACTATCATGAACGGTCGTCATGGCATGATGCCACCAAAAGGTGGTTTGCCAATCGACGATAGCGAAATTGCAGGTCTGGCCGAGTACGTAGTTAAGTTATCTGGCCGTGAGCACGACGAGAAACTCGCCGCTCAAGGTCAAGGTTCATTCATGAAAGGTTGTTTTGCGTGTCACGGTATGGACGCAAAAGGCAACAAACTCATGGGCGCGCCTAACTTAACTGACGATGTTTGGTTATATGGCGGTAGCCGCGGTGTGATCGAAGAAACGATCAAACACGGCCGTGCAGGTGTGATGCCAGCATGGAAAGACGTTCTCGGCGAAGAGAAAGTCCACGTGATCGCAGCTTATGTTTATAGCTTGTCAAACAAGTAATTAGATGTGAGTAACGCTAAGGCCTCGATAACGTCGAGGCCTTTTTTTAAAGTGCTAAAGCCACCTTTTAACGGTAAAATGGCGCAAATTTTTATTATGGGTATTTAACATGAGCGAACAACAACCCTGGTATAAGCAGTTTTGGCCTTGGTTTTTAATTATTCTTCCTTTGTGTGCCGTCGTCGCAAGTTTTACCACGCTAAAAATTGCCCTCTCTAACTCTGACTCTCTGGTCGCCGAGGATTATTACAAAGAAGGCAAAGCCATCAACATGGACTTGAGTAAAGTCAAATATGCCAAGCAGCTTGGCATGCAATGGCAACTCGAACAAAATCACCACGAAGTGCTATTCACCCAACACGGTGGACCCGCCTATCAAGCCGCGTTAAAAGTCGAATTTTATCACCCAACAATTGCCGAAAAAGACATCAAGATGACGGTAACGGCCGATGCTAACCATGTGTATCGCATTACCCTGCCCGATGTATTAACGGGTGCTTGGGAAGTCCGCCTCGAAGGTTTTGACGGTAAATGGCGTATTCATCAACGTGTCGAACTCAAAGACAACGTCCAATTGTGGTTGAACTAATTGTGGTTGAATGAATATTGCTATGACACATCCAAGTTGTTTTCACTGTAATGAGCCCGTGCTCACTGGGACTCAGTTTGTCACCCGCATTAATGACCGCGATGAACTCATGTGTTGCCCAGGCTGCCAAGCGGTATCTCAAGCCATTGTGGATGCAGGCTTATTAAGCTATTACAAGTTTCGAACCGAACCTGGCAGTAAACAGACGGCACTCGTACCCGATGAATTAAATCAGTTTAGTGCCTACGATTTGCCCGAAGTACAGCAGGACTTTGTCCACTCGGAGGAAAAGAGTGACTCTGTGTCGCTGTCCATCGACGGCATTACCTGTGCGGCCTGCGCTTGGTTAATCGAACATAAAGTGAAACAACTGCCTGGCATCAGCCAAGTGATGGTCAACTCCACCACCCAAAGGGCGATGATCAGCTGGGATAAACAGCAAGTTAAACTCAGTGATATTCTTGGACAAATTAGCCGTATAGGTTATCAAGCCGCGCCCTATCAAGTGGATGAGCAAGAACTGACCGCCAAGCAAAATAGCCGCAAATTTTTACTGCGCTTAGGCTTGGCGGGTTTTGCTACCATGCAAGTGATGATGTTCGCCCTCGCCCTCTATACCGGTTACTTTACCGATTTGGATGTGCAATATCGGGATTATTTCCGTTGGGTGAGCATGATTTTTGCCACACCCGTGGTGCTTTACTCGGCGCAGCCCTTCTATTTCAGCGCCATTCGCACCCTGCTCAGTGGCAAACTCAATATGGATGTGTCGGTCTCTATTGCCATTGGCGGCGCCTATATCGCCAGTTGCTTTGCGACTGTAAACGGCACGGGCGAAGTCTATTTTGAATCCGTCTCCATGTTTACCTTCTTCCTGCTGCTGGGGCGTTATTTCGAGCAGAAGGCAAGACAAAAAGCTTCCGTCAGCTCCAGTAATCTCCACAAATTAGTGCCGTTAACGGCGCATTTAGTCACGGCCCAGGGGCAAGAAGAGATCCCCGCGAAAAAATTACGCCTCGGGGACATTATTCTTATTAAACCCGGCGAAATGGTCGCCGCCGACGGAATCGTCGTTGACGGCCACACTAGCATCAATGAAGCCATGCTCACCGGTGAGCAAATGCCGATTGAAAAGCCCGTCGATAGCCAAGTATTTGCTGGCACCATTAACCTAGACCAACCCATTAAGGTTAAAGTGACCGCCCTTGGGCAAGACCAATTGGTTGCCGAAATTATTCGCCTGCAGGAATTAGCCTCAAATACTAAACCTGCCGTGGCTATGCTAGCCGATAAACTGTCGCGTTATTTCTCAGGCACTATCTTATCGATTGCGACAATCACCTATCTGGTGTGGCTGCAAATCTCCCCCGAAGATGCCTTTTGGGTCACCTTGTCGGTATTAGTGGCAACTTGCCCTTGCGCGCTTGCGCTAGCCACCCCCACCGCCGTCACCTGTGCGACCGCAATACTTACTCGCCTTGGGATTATTACCCGTAAAGCTGGCGTATTTGAAAAACTGCCACAAATCAAACATGTGGTATTTGATAAAACCGGCACCCTCACCTGCGGCACCCTATCGATTGCCAAGGTTGAATGCCATAGCGATATAGAGAAAGAACAGGTACTGGCAATTGCGGCAGCGCTAGAATCAGGCTCACGCCACCCTATTGCCGCGGCCTTTGCCAGCTTTGCCCAAGTCGATGTTGTTGCCGAGCAAGTTCACCATGAAGTGGGTTTTGGGGTGAAAGGCTTGATTAATGGCACCGAGTACCGCATTGGTAACTCAAGCTTTACGGGGGCCGCCGCCGAGTCCAAACTTGCAAACCAGCTGATTTGGCTCGCCCGCAGCCATAATGGCCAGCTTGAAGTCATCGCCACGATTGAGATCCAAGATAATATCCGTGTCGATAGCAAAGAAACCGTCGATATTTTGAAGCAACAAGGTTGCAAGGTTAGTATTGCCAGTGGCGATAGCTCTGGGCATGTGCATCAATTGGCGAAAGAACTCGGGATTAGCGATGTTCACAGTGGACTGACTCCAGCCGATAAACTGGCCCTGGTGACCAAACTACAGCAATCGACACCGGTGGCGATGTTCGGCGATGGCATCAATGATGCGCCAGTCCTCGCGGGCGCCGATTTATCTGTGGCTATGGGGAGCGGCAGCGCGATTGCTAAAAACAGCGCCGATCTCATTCTGCTTGGCGATCACCTCTCTCGCTTCACCCAAGCGGTCAAGGTTGCTAAACTGACCACACAAATTATTCGTCAAAACCTCGCTTGGGCCTTAGGCTATAACGCACTGATTTTACCGCTGGCGGTAACTGGGCATGTTGCGCCTTATATTGCCGCCCTTGGTATGTCGGCAAGCTCTTTGATTGTTGTGGGTAACAGTTTGAGATTATTACGAATTAAATTATAACAATGAAATAGGCTTAGGTTATGAGCATCATTTATGTACTAATCCCTATCGCGATGATCTTTGTGTTGATCGCCGTAGCCGTGTTCTTTTGGGCGGTCAAATCCGAACAATTCGATGACTTAGACCGTCAAAGCGTGTCGATTCTCTTCGATGAGGATGCAGACAAACCGACTCAAGCCAATCCATCGTCACAGGCACAAGATAAAGGCATGCCTCAGTGATTGGCTCTGTGATTGAATATAACGTCACAGGGGCATTTCTGGTGGGGTTAATGGGCGCAGCTCATTGCTTTGGCATGTGTGGCGGCCTCGTTGGCGCCTTTTCCTCCCAACTGCCGAATCCTAAACAGGGCAATCACTTAGCCCATCAACTCACCTACTTATTAAGCTATAACGTCGGCCGGATAGTAAGTTATACCCTCGCAGGCGCCTTAGTCGGCGGTTCATCGGCCATGCTTGGGCACTTATTTGAACTCGACAGTTACCTGTTGATCCTAAGGATCATTGCTGGCGTGATGATGATTGCAACCGGGCTTTACATTGCAAAAATCTGGGTGGGTATAGTGCAGATTGAGCGCCTTGGCCAAGTGTTATGGCGCTACCTGAAACCCTTAGCCCAACGCCTCGTGCCCATCACTACGCCCATGCAGGCCATCACCGCTGGACTGATTTGGGGCTGGCTACCCTGTGGCTTGGTCTATAGCACCTTAACCTGGTCGGTGGCGGCAGGCTCTGCCAGCCAAGGCGCCTTGATTATGTTCGCCTTTGGATTAGGGACACTCCCAGCGCTCCTGAGTGCCGGTGTTGCGGCCAAACGTTTGGCCAATTGGGTACAGCAAAAAACCGTTAGATTATTGAGTGGCTTACTTTTAATTGCCTTCGGCGCACAAACTTTATATATCGCCCTGTCGCAGCTAAACTAGCCCAAGCGAGTGAATTGGTTTAACATGGCTGCAGTGGATTAACTTGAGAACCGACATGACAATAGAGCAGAATAAAAACCGTCGTCCCGCCGCGAGTGGGTGCGCAATTCATTGTCACGATTGCAGTATGGGTACCCTTTGTATTCCGTTTACCCTCAATGCCAACGAGCTCGATCAGCTCGACGATATCATTGAGCGTAAAAAGCCAATTCAAAAAGGTGAGCAGATTTTTAAATCAGGCGATCCATTAAAGTCCCTGTTCGCCATCCGCTCTGGTACAGTCAAAAGTTATACGATTACCGAACAGGGCGATGAACAGATCACTGGTTTCCATTTAGCGGGCGATGTGATTGGTTTTGACGGTATACACGCTCAATCCCACCAGAGTTTTGCCCAAGCCTTAGAAACCTCCATGGTATGTGAAATCCCCTTCAATATTCTCGATGAGCTTTCAGGCAGCATGCCCAAGTTACGCCAACAAATCATGCGTTTAATGAGCAATGAAATCATGAGCGATCAAGAAATGATTTTATTGCTGAGCAAGAAAAACGCTGAAGAACGCCTCGCCGCGTTTATCAGCAATCTTGCTAACCGCTTTGGCAACCGTGGGTTTTCTCCGAAAGAATTCCGTTTAACCATGACCCGTGGTGACATTGGTAACTACCTTGGCTTAACCGTAGAAACCATCAGCCGCTTGTTAGGCCGTTTCCAAAAGTCAGGTTTGATTGAAGTGAAAGGCAAGTACATCACCATCCTTGACCACCACGAACTTAATCTCTTGGCAGGTAATGCCAGGATCGCCAGATAAGTCACACCTTCCTAGATTTGTGCTTTAATATTCGTAATTAATGCGCTAGGCACTGGTTTTGAAAAGAGTTTTGATCTAGAACAATACAGATAATTGCCAAAGGCTCATGATGAACATGAGCCTATGACTAAAGGAACATGTTATGAAGGATTATCAAAAAATACTGGTAGTAGTCGACCCAACGACAGAGCATCAAGTTGCACTCGCCCGAGCGGTGACCTTGGCCAGTAAAAGTAACGCCCATGTGACTGTGTTTCTCTCTATTTTTGACTTCTCCTACGAAATGACATCGATTCTATCGAGCCAAGAGCGCGAAGCCATGCGCCAAGGTGTGATTGATCAGCGTCTGGCGTGGATCCAAGATCTACTGACCGCCTATAACCACCTGCAACTCGATATTGATACTCAAGTTATTTGGCACAATCGCCCATTTGAAAGCATCATCAACCATGCGATTGCAGGGCAATATGATTTGATCGTCAAAGGCACCCACGCCCACGACAAGTTAAAGGCCGTTATTTTTACTCCAACCGATTGGCATTTAATGCGTAAAGCGCCAGTGCCTGTGTTGATGGTCAAAGATCATGATTGGCCAGAAGCGGGTAAAATCCTCTGCGCCGTCAACGTGGCAACCGAAGATACCGATCATCAGATGCTAAATGGCAAGATTATCGAACATGCCAAGGATTTAGCCGCAAAATTTGCCGCCGAAGTGCACTTAGTCAATGGTTATCCCGGCACACCGGTGAATCTTGCTATTGAACTGCCTGATTTCGATGCACAAACCTATAACGACACCATTCGCATGCAACATGAGCAACGAGTGCAATACCTTGCCAATGCCTATGGTATCGATACCCTGCACTGCCATGTGAAAGAAGGCTTACCAGAGGATGTGATCCCTGAGCTTGCCGAGCAACTCGATGCCGAGCTGGTCATTTTAGGCACCGTCGGTCGGACTGGATTCTCGGCGGCGCTTATCGGCAATACCGCAGAGCATGTGATTGATAGCATTAACTGTGATTTATTAGCCATCAAACCCGATGGTTATAAATCGCCGCTTGAAGAGGCATAACGCACGCCGCTCTTTACCCCGCCGTCGATAGCTGGAATAATACGCGCCCTGAAACTGAGTTACTGGGCGCTTTTTTTATGTTGGAAGCTATGTCTGAAGTTACGGCGAGTCAAATGCCTGAAGAATTATCAAAAAAACAAATTACCCGTCTGAATAAATTACAGAAGCGTCTGCGCCGTGAAGTGGGTAGTGCCATCGCCGATTACAACATGATTGAAGATGGCGACCGAGTCATGTGCTGCTTAAGTGGCGGTAAAGACAGTTACGCCATGCTGGATATTCTGCTTAATCTACAGCAGCGCGCGCCCGTACAGTTCGAAATTATTGCCGTTAACTTAGATCAAAAGCAGCCGGGTTTCCCTGAACACGTACTGCCAGCCTATTTAGACAGCCTAAATATTCCCTATCACATTCTCGAGAAAGACACTTACTCGATTGTGAAACAAAAGATCCCTGAAGGCAAAACCACTTGCTCGCTGTGCTCTCGCCTGCGTCGCGGTACTCTCTATGGCTTTGCCCAGCGCATTGGCGCAACCAAAATCGCACTAGGCCACCACAGAGACGATATTATTGAGACCATGTTCCTCAACATGTTCTACGGCGGCAAGATGAAAGCCATGCCACCTAAGTTGCTCTCGGACGACGGCGCTAACGTGGTTATTCGTCCACTCGCCTATTGCCGCGAAAAGGATTTAGAAGAATATGCGGAATTGAAAAAATTCCCTATCATTCCCTGTAACCTTTGTGGCTCGCAGGAAAACCTCAAGCGCCAAGCAGTGAAAGACATGCTTAATCAGTGGGATAGACTCTACCCAGGCCGTATTGAAACCATTTTCACCGCCATGCAAAACACAGCCCCTTCACAGGGTGTTGACCGTGAGCAGTTTGACTTTGTGTCGTTGAAACGCGATCCCAACGCGCCGATGAAGGGTGATGTGGCCGAAGCCGATTTACCCGCATTTGACTTTTTGGATATCGCCAACAGCGGCCATATCGATTTAGATGCGGCAAAACGCATCAATATCGTCAACGTTTACGAAGCGTAAACGCGATACGCATAAAAAAGCCCACGAGAGTGGGCTTTTTTATAGCTAAAATCTATCCTTACTTAACCCAAGGGCTCAATACGGTCGGCGCCTGGCTAAATTGCAACGACGTCAAGCTGTTAAGCTGCTCAACACTCAACTTAAAGCTGCTGTTCACCTGTTGCTCACGCCCATCAAGCGTCACAGTAACGGCTTGGTCTTGAGCAAATTCAAAGTTTAATCCCGCGATTGGCTCCTTAAAATAGCGCATCGGGAAGCCCTGCATGGCTCCGAGTAAAGCATCCATTTCGCTGGCGATTTGCGCTAGTCGCGCCTTGTCGTATGTGGCTAAAGTCTGCTTAGCTCTGACTTGCATCGCAATACCACAGCCCTCAGCCTTGCCTTCAAACTCTAGATTCACTAATGCGCGTTGATCTTTCAGCGCGTCATCAAAGGGAATAAACAACCGCTGCGCCGCTGTATAAGTGAGTGGCGTTGAATTTAATTCACTCGAAATGCTTCCACTCTGGATCTGACAATTAGGCAGCATTGGTACACTAAAGGCGATTTCGACTAACTGATAATTCCCCTTATTGACTTGCTTTAATCTGTCATAAAAGCCTTTATATTCGAGGGAAATCGTTTCTGCCTGCAGGCTTGTCGCACACAAGCAAAGCCCCACTAACCACCATTTTTTATACATCCGCCTTCACCAAATATTTTTCATTATGACGTAACATATCGAGTAACTCGTCGATATAAGCTTCTTGCCTTTCAGAATAATTCACTAGTCCATAGATCAGTTGGTCGGCACTTAGCTCTGCTTCCTGAGAGCGTAAATCGGCCCGTATTGAGCGAAACAGCGTGTATGCCGTATTCGAGTTCAAATTGCGCATATAGGAAGACACTGAAGCATCCACCGAGGGAAACACTTTCACTTCATGGGTTTTGCCTGAACCACGAGAGGATGGCACTATGCCGCAACCATTGCTAAAACACCATTCGCCGAAAAAGTTAAAGCCTTCACGGGCAAAACGCGAACTGCCCCACCCCGATTCATTGGCCGCCTGAATAAGCACCATAGATTCGGGAATAATATCGACCCGTTTGAGTAAACTGTTCAGGGATTTTGCATCCACATTACGGGCAGCATATTGATATTTATCAAATAACTGATTGAGCTGCGCTAACTGTTTATCCGACAGAGTACTGTCGTTCTCCACTAAGGCCAACATGTCGGTGATAAAGTCACGCTCGGTGGCAATAATGGCGTTTTGCTGTTGAATGATCGGCCTGAGAAAATCAAAAAAGGCACGCTTTTTTCCGCCACATCATTGATGGCAGAAAAGTCAGGCACTTGAGTAACGGGATCAACGGAGTTTTCCAGTTGGTTAACGATAGATTCAGGCTCATCAATTGTAGGAATGAGCCAGACTCTCAGCGAAAAAATCGCTAAGATCACTAGGGCTAACGCGAGTGTAAACGAACCAATTCTACCTGTTTTCAATAAGTCACCTTTGATATTGAGTCACGAGTGGCAAAATAAGCGCCAGATTATATGTCATATCTTGAAATTCACGAAATCTGACGACAAAACCGCCCATGCCAAGCGCAGTCAAAGCGTATCTGTTCTGAAAATGCGATCCCACGCTTAACTCATACACATTGGCACAATTTGAGCGTGAATATTTAGTGCATGCTTTTGACTGAGCTTTTATACTAAGGTTCCGTTAATGCAGGTATTGGCAACCGAGCCCAAACGAGGCTTCGCAGCACCACTTAACAACAGGACAGGATTTTTGGGTATTCAGGAAGGAACCCTCATGCAGCATCAAATCTTAAATCAATACAGACACGTGGTCGCCATTGGTGGTGGTCACGGCTTAGGTCGTGTACTCTCATCGCTGGATTTTCTGGGCAATCGTCTCACAGGCATTGTTGCAACCACAGATAATGGTGGCTCTACGGGCAGATTACGGGCCGAACAGGACTGTATTGCCTGGGGCGATCTGCGTAATTGTCTGTCTCAACTAGCCCATCGCCCTTCGGTGAGCTCGCAATTATTTGAGTACCGCTTTCAGGGCGAAACCGAACTAAGCGGCCACAATCTGGGTAATTTGATGTTGCTTGCCCTCGACAAGCTTTGCGTTAGGCCCCTCGAGGCCGTCAATCTTATTCGTCATATGCTTAAGATTGAAACCAATATTATCCCAATGTCAGAGCAACCAACCCATTTAGTGGCATTGCAGGCCTCTGGTTGTAAGGTCTTTGGTGAGGTTAATGTCGATAAGATGAATGAGGCGCCCATTGCCTTATGTCTTGAACCACAGGTTGATGCGACTGCCGAAGCCTGTGAAGCCATCAGCCGTGCGGATCTGATTATCCTAGGCCCAGGGAGCTTCCTGACCAGTATTATGCCACCGCTGTTACTGCCCTGCTTTGCTAAAGCCTTAGCGATGACCACTGCGCCCGTGGTTTTTATCGATAATCTGAATGAAGAAACTTCACCAGCCGGCCAGTTTAGTATTGAGCAGCGGATAGCTTGGTGCCATCAAGTGATTGGCAAGCCTGTGATCACTAAGGTACTGCGTCACTCTGAACAAGTGCGCCTTGGCACTTTAATGAATTACTTCCCGTTAAGAAATCGCCACAATCCGCAATTACACGATCAGGCGGGGCTGCGTGATGCGCTCAGCGCAGTATTGAGAATTAAGTCGGATTTACCGCTAGAAACCTTGGCGTCATAACGACGCACTAATCGCATCCCTTCAGCACCCAACAGATTCAAAATGCTAAAGGACAGCTCAAAATACCAAAAGGACAGCCTAAGCTGTCCTTTTTAGTGAGCCCTCTTCTTATGCCAGAGGACTAAATTAAAGAACTAAGTTAAAGAGCTAACTTAAAGAACTAAATTAAAGAACTAAATTAAAGAACTAAATTAAAGAACTAAGTTAAAGAACTTGGGCAATCGCTTTACAGATCACAGGCATATTGGTTTTGGTCATACCGGCAACACTAATACGGCCTGAACCGACGATATAAATACCAAACTCGTCTTTCAAGCGTGCAACCTGCGCTTTGTTTAAGCCAGAGAAACTAAACATACCGTTTTGGCGGGAAATAAAGCTAAAGTCCTGGGTCACGCCTTCATCCTTTAAGCTTTGGACGAACAGGGTACGCATCTCGGCGATACGCTCACGCATTTCGGTCAACTCTTGTACCCAAAGTGCTTTTAATGCCGCATCGCTTAAAATGGTGCTAACGATTAACGCACCGTGTGCTGGTGGGTTTGAGTAATTAGCGCGAATGGTACGCTTCACTTGGCTGAAGGCACGCACCGCTTCATCGGCATTTTGTGCCACTACAGTCACAGCGCCGATACGCTCGTTATAAAGACCAAAGTTTTTAGAGAAAGAGTTAGCCACTAACAACTCAGGTACTTTTGCAGCCACTAAACGTAGTCCTGCGGCATCTTCTTCAATCCCAGCACCAAAACCTTGATAAGCAAAGTCAAACAATGGCACTAACTGCTTGTCTGCACACAGGTTAGCAACTAATTCCCATTGGGCTAAGGTCAAATCAATACCCGTTGGGTTATGGCAGCAGCCGTGCAGTAGAACAATGTCACCCGCCTGTGCATTGGCGAGATCTGTCATCATGCCATCGAAATCGATATCGTGGGCACTGGCATTGTAGTAACCGTATTCTTTAACCGTTAAACCTGCAGTTTCAAAAATATTCTGATGGTTCGCCCAAGTTGGGTTACTTACCCACACAGTGCGCGATGGCGTGTTGCGCAGTAGAAACTCGGCGGCAATACGCAGTGCACCAGTACCACCTGGCGCCTGAGCGGTCGCGGCACGGCCTGACGTCACAAGCGTACTGCCCTCGCCAAATAATAGCTCTTGTACCACGCGGTTATAGGTTTGAACCCCTTCAATACCTAAATAGTTCTTGGTCTTCTCTTGCTCAAGCAATAGGGCTTCTGCTTTCTTCACTGACTGTAATACTGGAGTCTGCCCTGCTTCATCCTTATAAATGCCAACACCGAGGTTCACTTTATCTTGGCGTGGATCGGCCTTGAAGGTATCGGTTAAACCAAGGATGGGATCAGCGGGTGCGAGTACTACCTGAGAGAAAATCATGACTACTTATCCTAAATGTTCACGTGTAGGGGAAATTCGGCTTATTTATACCACTGTCTTAAGAGGGGGAATAGCGCCTATTGCCGCATCTTAAGGAAATAGTTTGCGTATTATGGATTGATTAAAATAAATAACAACTAAATGAGAGATCAATTGTCTTGAAGCTGAAATTTTTGATAATTGTGATTTTTAAGAGGCTGATCACTATTTGTTTAAGGATTAATTTGTAGGTGTTAGAATGGGATTTTCGGCAATAAAAAAGGCCTAACATCTGTTAGGCCTTCTCTATGTTATGGTACCCGAGGCCAGACTTGAACTGGCACGCTGTTACCAGCGAGGGATTTTAAATCCCTTGTGTCTACCGATTCCACCACTCGGGCAAACTCTTTATATTAACGACGGGAATCGTGTCATTAATACTTTAATCTATGGAGGCGCGACCCGGAGTCGAACCGAGATCGACGGATTTGCAATCCGCAGCATAGCCATTCTGCCATCGCGCCAGATTTCCAAACTCGTAAAGAGTTGGAGCGACATATCGGGTTCGAACCGATGACCTATACCTTGGCAAGGTATCGCTCTACCAACTGAGCTAATGTCGCATCGATGTCACAGCTTAATCAGCGATTAAGCTTAGGAGTTACGTTGCTACGCTTTCCCCTGACTGCGGATTGGCATTCTACCGATTTAACCTTCAGAGTCAATCAACAAATTTGAAATATTGCGCTCAGAAGCACTGTTTGCCCAATATTCAGCCACAGAGATAAAAACTTGCCGATTGAATAATCAATTTGATGATTTTCTTTGCAACAACAAGAGCTGAAGTGATGTTACCCAGCCTTATCAACGCTATTTAGGACGGGTCAATGCCATAAAAAAAGCGCCCTACTGGACGCTTTTTCTTGGAAGTATTTATGTGCGTAGCAATTATGCCGGCAGAGACAGAGTCGTCAGGCCTAACATCGTCTGCATCACACCGACTACTTGGCAGCTGTAACCAAATTCGTTGTCATACCATACGTACAGAATGGCACGTTTACCTTCGGCGATAGTCGCTTGTGAATCAACCACGCCCGCATAGCGAGATCCCACTAAATCGCTTGATACGATTTCAGTTGAGTCTGTGTAATCGATTTGGTTTTGCAATGGTGATTGCAGCGCCGTGTCTTTCAGGTATTCGTTCAATTCGTCTTTGTTGGTCTCAGCATTGAGGTTCATGCTGATGATCGCCATAGATACGTTTGGTGTTGGCACGCGAATCGCGTTACCCGTCAGTTTACCCGCTAATACAGGCAGTGCCTTAGCTACGGCTTTAGCCGCGCCTGTTTCAGTTATCACCATGTTTAATGGTGCACTGCGACCACGACGGTCAGCACTGTGGTAGTTGTCGATCAGGTTTTGATCGTTTGTGTATGAGTGAATCGTCTCAACGTGACCATTCTCGATACCGTACTTGTCGTTTACCGCTTTCAGTACTGGTGTGATGGCGTTAGTGGTACAGCTCGCCGCAGACACAATGATGTCTTCTGCAGTGATGTCACTTTCGTTCACGCCGTAAACGATGTTCTTGATGGCGCCTTTTGCAGGAGCTGTCAGTAACACTTTGCTCGCACCAGGGCTCTTCAAGTGTAAGCCAAGGCCAGCTTCATCTTTCCAAATACCCGTGTTGTCTACCACTAAGGCATCAGTAATACCGTATTTGGTGTAATCCACTTCATCTGGCGAGTTTGCGTAAATAACTTGGATATAGGTGCCGTTAGCGATGATAGCGTTGTTCTCTTCATCCACTTCAACTGAACCGTTAAATGGACCATGAACAGAGTCACGACGCAGTAAGCTTGCGCGTTTTTCTAAATCGCCCTTCTTACCACCACGTAACACGATAGCGCGCAGTCTTAACTTGTTGCTGCGGCCAGTACGTTCGATCAGTAAGCGCGCTAATAAGCGGCCAATACGACCAAAACCATACAACACGACATCACGCGGGGCGATATCATCAGCATGATCAATCGCCGCCGCTAATTCACGTGCCATATAGCTTTCAATTTCGTTGGTATCGGTATGTTCAGCCCAGTATTTAACGGCAAGCTTACCAATATCCACTTTACATTGTTTAACTGCGAGTCTGCTTAAGGCTTGAACAAACGGGAAACTCTCGCGTAAACGTAATTTCTCGCCGACATGACGACGAACTAAACGGTGCGCTTTAATAATCTCAATAGTAGAAGCATTGAGTAATGGCTTACCATAAACCACAACTTCGACGCCTTGGTTACGGTACAACTTGCCCAGCAAAGGTTGCATTGCCTCTGCCATTTCAAAACGTTCTTGCCAACTTTGTAGGTGTTTATCAGCGCTCATTTACAGATCCTTTATCTCACTTTTCAATAAAATATATTGAAAGGTTTGAGTAACATGACGAAAAGACCAATAATCTTATGGAGGTTTTAGGGAAAACCCTGTGTTTTGGTCGGCGCCATTGTAATGAAAACTGACCCAGCTTGCCAGTAAGATATTTTCTGTAAATCTGTAATTTTATTAGAGAAAATTGCATTTTGGAGCGTATTTTGAGACAAAATCTAGTAATAATTACATCATTTACCCTCGCAATAAGCCTTTTCGGTTGTGATAATGGCCGAAATATCGAAACGATTTGTAAAAATAATCCTGAAATTTGTGCTGATTTGCATAAGGATGGATGGTGTTTAACCGAGAAAACCCTGCTGATCCAGAGCCGATTCGACCTATTAGACAACAAAAATCCTACGGGTAAGCAACTTTACCAACAGTTAACTTACCTTGAAGATTACAGCCGTTGTATTGAATTGGCCTCAGGGGTGCAACATATCATCCATACGAATCGCACAGCAGACCGAGCAAGAGCCTTTCGCCTAAGTACAGAAAACCTCAGCCGTCTACAGGAAGAAACCCGCGAACGCCAAGACCCCTTTATGTCTTACTATCAATGGACACGTTTTGGCGACACCGATGCCTTAAACCGACTATTAGCGCAAGAAAATGCCGGTGAAGTCACTGAACCTTTTCTCTTAGCGCAAATCGCCACCTATTACAGCAATCGAAATGCCATCAAAGCGCAGCAACTCTATCTTAAAGTGTTTGCAGAAATTCAATATGCCGACTTTGATCCCAACTGGTTGCTTGGGCTCGCCTCAGCCTATCGTCAAACCCAAGCGTTTGAAAAAACATATATGCTGACCAAAGCCAATTTACTACTTACGCAGCAGAAGTATTCTGAAGATAAGATGCTAGCCTTAATCGGTGGCGACAAGACGCTAGCGGCCAAATTAGATCAATACGCCCAGAACTTAATCGACGCGTTAGAAGATGGCCTCTATTCAACCAGTCCGGTTGCGCTCTGGCTTGCTCCGCCCCAGACAGAGGTAACACCGCCTGCGGCAACAACTGTCGAGCCAGAGAAGCCAAATTCGCCTTAACTTGCGTTTTGAAGAACGTCGGCAAAATGTTTGCCACCTTGTAATTTTTTACCCAAATACAGCGCTGAAAATGGTGTTTTCGCGAGCAATGTAAAAAAAACACCTAATTTGTTAACCGAATCCCGGCAAAATTGCCGAATTCACTTGACGATAGCTGTCAGTTTGGTAATTTTACTACCAGTTGAATTTTATAATCACCAGAGGGATATGAGATGACTATCCGTGTAGCAATAAATGGTTATGGCCGTATCGGTAGAAACGTATTACGCGCCCTGTATGAAAGCGAAAAAGCTTACCCAATCAAAATTGTTGCCATCAACGATTTAGGCGACGCTTCAATCAACGCTCACCTGACAAAATACGATTCTGTACATGGTCGTTTCAATGCCAAAGTTGAGCATGATGCTGAAGCAATTTATGTCAACGGCGACAAGATCCTCACCTTCCAAGAACGCGATCCAGGTAAATTACCTTGGGGCGACTTACAAGTTGACGTCGTGTTCGAATGTACTGGTATCTTCACTTCTAAAGAATCTGTACAGCCACATTTAGCGGCGGGCGCGAAGAAAGTCATTATCTCTGCACCAGGTAAAAACGTTGATGCAACCGTCGTTTACGGTGTAAACAACAATGTGTTGACCGCGGATATGACAGTTATCTCTAATGCCTCATGTACCACTAACTGTTTAGCGCCTTTCGCTAAGCCGTTAAATGACGAAATTGGTATCGAATCAGGTCTGATGACCACCATTCATGCTTACACCAACGATCAACGTTTATCTGACGTATACCACACAGATTTACGCCGTGCCCGCGCTGCAGCACTGTCAATGATCCCAACTAAAACTGGCGCTGCCGCGGCAGTAGGTTTAGTTGTACCTGAATTACAAGGTAAATTCGATGGTTTAGCAGTACGTGTACCGACTGTTAACGTGTCTTTAGTGGATTTATCTTTCATTGCAGCACGTGATACCACTGTTGAAGAAGTTAACGCCATCATCGAACGTGCCGCTGCTGTTGCGCCACTGAGCGAAGTGTTAGCGGTTAACAAAGAGCCACTGGTGTCTATCGACTTTAACCACAATGCGTTTTCATCTAACTTCGATGCGACTCAAACCCGCGTTAACGGCCGTTTAGTCAAAGTGATGGCATGGTACGATAACGAATGGGGCTTCAGTAACCGTATGTTAGATAACGCGGTTGCGCTGATGAACGCGAAGTAATCATTCTTCTTTATCAAAAAGCCCCGCTCTTGCGGGGCTTTTTTATACCGATTTCACGGCTCATTAATCCACTGTCGTTACCAATGCTAGCATTTCGCCGCTAACCACTGAATGTGGCGATACATTAATTGATAATACCGCAGGCTACACGCGCACCGCCGCCACCTAAAGGCGCTGGGTGATCGGAATGGTTGTCGCCACCGGCATGGATCATGATCGCATGGCCTTTAAGCTCCCCCATTTTTAAGCGCGGTGCCAGCACGGCCTGGCTAGCAGCACCGTCTGCATCGACAAACAATGGTGGCAGATCGCCTAAATGCCCTTCTCCCCATGGCGCGCCGTGGGCCTTCGTGGCGGCAGGATCATAGTGTCCACCTGCCGCGCCAGCAGGAACGATTTTTCCGTCCTTTTCCTTTGGATCACAGCTGCCGTTCTCATGTAGATGGAAACCATGTAATCCCGGCATTAAGCCTTTGAGTGATGGCGTAAATACCACTCCATACTGCGACTCTGAAATGGTCACTTGACCGACACTTTCACCCACGCCCTTTTCGTTGACAAGATTCATAGGCACACTCACGTCTGCAAATGCACTGGCAGCAGACATTGATGCAAGCAGTAACACGATGTTTTTCATACCCTTCTCCATGGTTATCTTATACAAAATTGCATGAACACAGCGCAATGAGTGAACTCACCTACGCTTTGATATATCAAATTTAGGCCAACAACACCGATCCAGTAAGTAAAAGAGCGTGTATTTCTTTAAATTGAAGCATATATGCATCTATGAAGAATGGCGTCTAAAAGCTAGCGCACCTTATTAAGCACATACTTAGCAGCTTAGCTGCTGATCAATTTGAACCGATACAAAAATCCCCGCCAAGTGGCAGGGATTTCATTTTTCGTGAGTGTTATGGACGCTTGATTAAGCGTTGCCTTTCACTTTCATATTCAGTGTTTTAGCGAAGTCAAGCATGCGGGTCAGCGGGATTAAGGCTTTCACGCGTAAATCTTCATCGACAAAGATTTCGTGAGTCGTTTTGTCGCTGTCACTTAATGACGCTTCAATCGCCTTTAAGCCGTTCATCGCCATCCAAGGACAGTGAGCACAGCTCTTACAGGTGGCACCATTACCGCCAGTAGGCGCTTCAATCAGTGTTTTACCCGGCGCCGCTTGTTGCATTTTGTAGAAAATACCGCGATCGGTCGCCACAATAAAACGCTCATTAGCCATGGTTTGCGCAGCTTTAATCAACTGGCTGGTGGAGCCGACAGCATCCGCCATCGCCACCACACTCGCGGGTGACTCTGGGTGTACTAGAATCGCCGCGTCGGGGTAAACACGCTTTAAATCACGCAGCGCATTAGCCTTAAACTCATCGTGAACGATACAGTCGCCCTGCCACATCAACATCTCGGCGCCCGTTTGTTTGGCAATATAACTGCCTAAATGACGGTCTGGGCCCCAAATGATTTTTTTGCCTTCGCTGTCTAAATGCTCAACGATTTCAAGGGCAATACTTGAGGTGACCACCCAATCGGCACGGGCTTTTACCGCCGCCGAAGTGTTGGCATAAACGACCACGGTATGATCAGGATGCGCATCACAGAAGGCGCTGAATTTATCGATGGGGCAACCTAAGTCCAATGAACAGGTCGCCTCCAAGGTCGGCATCAGAATGGTTTTTCTGGGCTTAAGATTTTGGCAGTTTCCCCCATAAATTTCACCCCAGCGACAATTAACGTCTTAGCGGGATGATCGCGGCCAAAGCGCGCCATTTCAAGCGAGTCAGAAACACAACCGCCGGTTTCTTCGGCCAGAGCTTGAATTTCAGGGTCGGTATAATAATGGGCAACCAAAACCGCATCTTTTTCAATCAGCAGCTGCTTGATACGTGCCTTGTAGTCCGCCTTTTCGGCATCGGACAGAGGAATTGGCTTAGGCGGAAACGGATAATCAATAGTTTCGATTGTTGGGGCAAATGGGCTGGGGCTCATAACAAATCCATCAGGATAACAACGTTCGTGAATTATACGTAATTGGGATCAAAAGATTAACCCATTTATGGCCTGCGAATAAAAAAGGACGCTAAATTGCGTCCTTATTTGCTGGATTGGCTGTAAGTATTGGCTGACAGCCGATTAGCGCATGGCTAATAGCATATCCTGCGGCTGCTCAAGGTATTGTTTCCAAAGGTTGCAGAAACGAGCAATGGTGCCACCATCGATAACGCGGTGATCCCCAGACCAACTCACTTGCATGATCTGACGCGCTTCGACTTCACCTTTCGCATTGAAGCGCGGCAAGATTTGTAACTTACCTAATGCGACAATCGCGACTTCCGGCTTATTGATTATAGGCGTTGCGACTGTGCCACCTAAGGCGCCAATATTCGAAATCGAAATCGTGCCTTCTTTAAGATCCGCCGGCGCAACACGGCCGCTACGGGCGGCATTGGTTAAGCGGGTGATTTCGGCCGCGACCTCAAGGATGCTCTTATCTTGTACATCCTTCACGTTTGGTACCAATAATCCCACCTTAGAGTCGACCGCCATACCTATGTTATGACGCGCCTTGTAGGTGATTTCCGTACAATCAGCATTCACTTGGCTGTTAAGTACAGGGAACTGCGTTAAGGCTAACGACATGGCCTTCATAAAGAATGGCATCATGGTCAGCTTAACTTCGTCGGTGGAATACTTGGCCTTCATGCTTTCACGCAGAGCGACTAAGTCTGTCAAATCAAACTCTTCGCAATAGGTGAAGTGTGGAATGGTGGATACCGATTCCACCATCATTTTTGCCATCACGGCTTTCACGCCACGGATAGGCTCAATAATGTCACCCCGTGCAGCGCTTGCCACTGCTGTAGAAACGGTCGATTGAGCCACAGTTGGGGCAGCAACCACTGACGCAACGGCAGGCACAGCGCCGCCTTGCGCTTGGAAGCGAGTAATGTCTTCCTTATACACACGGCCATGTTTGCCGCTACCAGGGACGCGACTTAAATCGATATCTAAGGCACGTGCCATACGGCGAACGGCTGGGCTGGCTAAGGCTTTACCTTGGCGAGCAGGCTCCGAGGACACCGCCGCGCAAGCGGCTGGTGCTGCGGTATTCGCAGCGGTGGCGCTGGCTTCTTGTACATGGCTGACTGGCGCACTAACGCCACCTTCAACCTCGATCGCAAATAATGGCGCATGTACCTTAGCTAACTGGCCCTTACGATAGTGCAATTTGACAATTTTACCCGCTTTGATAGCAGGGATTTGCACTAGGGCTTTATCTGTCATCACATCGGCGATGGGTTGGTCTTCCACCACAGTATCGCCTTCTTGGACTAGCCATTCGACCAGTTCACACTCAACAATACCTTCGCCAATATCGGGTAGCAGAAACTCTTCTACGCTCGTACCCGCCGCGCTGGATTGGCTTGCAGGTGTTTGCGTCGCTGTGTGTGCTTCAGGCTGAGACGCAGCAACAGGTGCGACTTCGTCGGACTCAATCTGCACAGCATAAAGCGGCGCATGCACCTTAGCGATATCGCCTTTGGCGTAATACAGCTTGGTCACGACTCCCGCAAAAGGCGCTGGAATTTGCACTAAGGCTTTGTCGGTCATCACATCGGCGATGGGCTGATCTTCAGCAATCGTATCGCCCTCTTGCACCAACCACTCGACGAGTTCACACTCGACAACGCCTTCACCAATGTCCGGCAAAATAAAATCTTTAATCATACCGGACTCCTAGAAATTCACCGATGCCTTAATGGCTTCAAAGGTTTTGAGCGCATCGGGCATATATTCTTTTTCGTGGACCAGTGGATATGGGGTATCTAGACCACATACACGGCTGATGGGTGATTCTAAATACAAGAAACACTCTTGCTGAATCGTCGCGGCGATTTCACCGGCAAAACCACCCGTCAATGGCGCTTCGTGGTTGATCAGTAAGCGGCCGGTCTTCTTCACAGAATCTGCAACTGTATCTACATCCCAAGGCGCGAGTGTACGTAGGTCGATAATTTCGCAGGAAATCCCCTCTTTTGCCGCCATGTCGGCCGCTTTTTCGATGATTTCCATCTGTGCGCCCCACGCCACTAAGGTGATGTCTTTCCCTTCACGCACCACTTCGGCTTTACCCAGCTCGATTTCATAATCGCCCGCAGGGACTTCACCCACTGAAGCACGGTATAAACGCTTTGGCTCAAAGAACACCACAGGGTTTTTATCGCGAATAGAGGCTAATAATAAGCCCTTGGCCTGCTCTGGATTACGTGGCACAACCACTTTTAAGCCTGGCGTTTGGGTAAAATAAGCTTCTGGCGATTGTGAATGATAATGGCCGCCCGCAATACCGCCACCATAAGGTGTACGGAACACTAGGCTTCCCACATTAAATTCATTACCGCTGCGGTAACGGAATTTAGCAGACTCGTTCACTATTTGATCGAACGCTGGAAAGATGTAATCGGCGAACTGGATTTCCGCCACGGCGGTCATACCATTAGAGGCTAAACCGTTGGCAAAACCCGCGATGCCTTGTTCTGTCAGCGGCGTGTTAAAGCAACGGCTGCGACCAAACTTTTCCTGTAAACCTGAGGTTGCGCGAAACACACCACCAAAGTGGCCAACGTCTTCACCAAATACCACCATGCGCTCGTCAGATTGCATGGCGATAGACAAGGCCTCATTGACGGCCTGTAACATATTCATTTCTGCCACGGCTTATAGCCTCCCTGCACTTTTGGGATAGGATTGCGGATATTTCTTGATGTGTTCTTTAAGTTCACTCAGCTGCTTTTTCAGCGCTGGTGTTGGCTTGTCGTACACATCTTCAATGATCTCATCCAGCATAGGGATAGGTAATTTTTCAGCGACTTTAACGGCGGCTAACACTTCTTCACGGTACTTTTCGTAACGCAGGGCATCATCGGCCTCGGCCAACCAGCCTTTGTTGATCAACCATAACTTGAAGCGTTTGACTGGATCGTGTTGCTGCCACTTCGCCTCTTCTTCTTTGGAGCGATAGCCAGAAGGATCGTCAGAAGATGAGTGCGCGCCAAGGCGATACGTCATGGCTTCAATCAACACGGGAGCATTGTGCTCAATCGCATAGGCACGCGCCTGTTGCGTCGCCGCTAACACCGCCAGCATATCGTTCCCGTCGACACGAATGGTGTGCATACCGTAACCCACACCGCGGCTAGCGATACCGTTACCAGCAAACTGTTCTTCAGTTGGGGTGGAAATCGCATAACCATTGTTACGGCAGAAGAAAATCACGGGGCATTTTAACACCGCAGCCATATTCAAGCCGGCGTGGAAGTCGCCTTCAGAGGCAGCGCCTTCTCCGAAATAACAGACGGCGACATTACGTTTGCCCTGCATTTTCAGGCTATAACCGACACCTGTCGCTTGCGGGATTTGCGTGGCCAGTGGCGATGAAATGGTTTGATAGTTTAACGCCGCGCAGCCGTAATGAATTGGCATTTGGCGCCCTTTACCCAGGTCTTTCTCATTGCTGAACATCTGGTTCATAAACTGTTCGGTGGTAAAACCACGGTAGCGTAGCGCCGCATGTTCACGATATTGCGCGAGGATCACGTCTTCTTGATCAAGCGCCGCGACACTGCCGACGATCGCCGCTTCTTCACCCGTACAGGTCATATAGAAGCTGATCCGTCCCTGACGCTGTGCGCCTAACATACGTTCGTCGAGTACCCGCGTAAATACGCAAGTATCGTAAATTTTGGTGGCTAAGGCTTCATCTATTACAGGCAAAACCGCGGTTTCATAGGTAGTGCCGTCTGCTTGTAGAATTCGAAGGATAGGAATGTGAAGCGATGCCTTATCCAAGAAGCCGACACGGTGCACTGTATCAGTGTTGAGTGTTGCTTTGCTCATATTGTGCTCTTGTTATCTCGTTACGCCATGGAAAATCCACAACGCCTAATTTATACGAATATGCCGGATGAACATTACGTTAACGTAAACTACCTATCAACCGTTGGCACAGTTCAAACGACAACTAATCCCCTGTGGGCATGTATATAATGCTTTACAAAACTAGCGAACATCTGGCGCGACTGAAGGGATCAGGCAAATCACAGTGCGATTACCGATGGGCACCTTAGCATTGGGGAAGACAATCGCTTCAAATTCCTGTTCGACTTTAATTTCCTGCCCACCCTCTCGGGCCAATACAAAGCCTTTCGGGAACGATCGGAAGTTTTCGACATCGGTCGCGAAGGTAAATTCAAAATCATCAAAATGTTTGTTAATCACCCGACACACTTGATACAGATTCACCTTATCCGCTGAGAATGGCTCAAGCGCTAAGGGTTTGTCTGTGATAAGGCGCATAAACATCTCTTGGGCGGCAATAAAACGCGTCATATCGTTTTGCCCCATGGGATACACCTTACCTAATTCAATGGTAAAGGCATCGGCGCCATACTGCTCGGAGGAAAAATAGCTAAAGGTGGTTGTCGGCTCATGGTGAAATAACACAGTATCGACGCCACTGGCGGCTAAAAACATGATTTGCTCGGCGCTGTAAGCACGGCCGGGACGATAGGGATAAATCGCAAACTTTTCGTGTTTTGACGCCCGCATCGCCGTGTGTAAATCGTAGTGAATACGCTGGCGCCCTGCAGCTGCGCCCTTAAAGAAGCGGTCGACATAGGCTTCTAATTTTTTTGCCCGCACCCGCTCAGGATTCACTAATCCCGGTGGGTTTGAATGCTCGCCACTAAAGAGACGATTCATGTTCTCGTCGATAATGCGAGTCCCGTTATTAATCGCTAAAGGGTTACCAATAAGAAAGAGCGTGCGTTGTTTGGCGATGATTTTTTGTTGGAGAAGCTGTTTGATTAAGGTATTGCAGAGTTCGATGGGTGCGGTTTCATTACCGTGGACACCGCAGGAGAGAATGACATCCTTACCTTGGGCTTGTGCTGGCTCAAAGACGATCACACCTGTGTCCCACACTTCGACTCGAGTATGTTCCCCTAAGGTGAAACTAAACTCATCCCCGAGTGTTTCAGGATTGGCGAGGGTCAGCGCGAGAAAATCCTTCGAATCTAACAGAACTTGTAACACAGAATTCTCCTTATAATAGCGTGTTAAAGACGGGAGTGATGGCAATAACTGCCTGTTTCATGGCACTTATCGCTACCCGCCTTAAAAAGCGCATCCATACTAACACAAGTTTTTGGGCCGTTACTCTGTCATTCTGGTCAAACAAGCGCATTTCGCGGCAAAACCACAGCATCTTAGCCGCATTTGGTCGACATAGGATTAATTTTGTCGACACACTTGCTTTTAGGGATGAGTTTTATCACAATCCTTAGCCATCTAGACTTCTATCAGGATTTATCATGGCGTTAGCAACTTTCGGTGCCGGCTGTTTTTGGGGCGTGGAGTATTTCTTTAGACAAGTCAACGGCGTGACCAACGCGACCTGCGGCTATATGGGTGGTAATAACGAAGCGACCACCTATGAGGAAGTCAAAAAAGGTAAGACAGGCCATGCTGAAGTCGTGCAAGTGGAATTTGACCCTGCGATTGTCAGCTACGACGAATTACTGGATGTGTTTTGGAAGAACCACAACCCCACCACGCTCAATATGCAGGGTGGCGATATTGGCACTCAGTACCGCAGTACCATTTTCTTCCATGACCGTGAGCAAAAAGCGACGGCCGAAGCTTCTAAACTGGCCTTTGCCCGCTCGGGCCGCTGGGGATTACGCCACATTGTGACTGAAATTGTACCTTTGCAGCAATTCCATGTGGCAGAGGAATATCATCAAAACTATATCGATAAGAACAACTTACCAAGTTGCCATCTCGAGTATTGATCATCACCATTTAGCATCTGCGTGAGCGGCTTGACTTCTCATCGCTGCAAATAAAAACGCACTCATAGGATTTCCATGAGTGCGTTTTTTATCGGTAAAATCAATGCTTAACTGCTAGGTCAGGCGCTAAGCGCCTTATCAATCAAGGCCTGTGCGTCCTTGATGATATCGGCAAGATGCTGCTCACTGATAAAGCTCTCACCATAAATCTTAAATAACGCCTCAGTGCCCGACGGCCGCGCCGCGAACCAACCATTGGCCGTCGTCACTTTAATGCCACCTATCGAGGCATTGTTACCAGGGGCGTGGGTCAATACGGCATCAATCTTCTCACCCGCCAGCATAGTAGCGTTCAAGGTCTCGGCATTAAGCTTGGCAAATTTGGCTTTGTTCTCAAGACTAATCGGGCTGTCGATACGCTTGTAGAAGCTTTGACCGAATTGCGCCACTAATTCTTGATGGCGTTGCCCCGGCGTCTTGCCAGTAACCGCGAGCATTTCGGCCGCTAGCAGTACCAGAATAAAACCGTCTTTGTCGGTACACCAAGTCGTGCCATCACGGCGCAGGAACGCCGCGCCAGCACTCTCCTCACCACCAAATGCAATGGTTGCCTCGGCTAATCCATCGACGAACCACTTAAAGCCTACCGGGACTTCGAGTAATTTTTTGCCATGGAAGGCGCAGATTTTATCGATAAGCGCGCTCGATACCAGCGTCTTGCCGATGGCTAACTGCTCGCTCCATTCAGGTCTGTGGGTCAGCAGATAATCAATGGCTACCGCTAAATAGTGGTTGGGGTCCATCAGCCCTGTTCCCGGACACACGATACCGTGTCTGTCGTAGTCAGGATCGTTACCGACGCATAAATCGAAGGATTCTTTATGGGCCAGTAAGCCTGCCATCGCATAGGGAGAAGAACAATCCATGCGGATCTTGCCGTCTTTATCGAGCGACATAAAGCTAAAGCTTGGGTCGACCTTATCGTTAACTAAGGTGATATCGATGCCATAGTGCTTGGCAATCGGCGTCCAATAATGAATACCCGAGCCGCCTAATGGGTCAACGCCCAATTTCAGCTTAGCCTTAGCGATAGCGTGCATATCGACCACATTGACTAAATCCGCGACATAGGGCGTGATCAAATCAATGGCATGCACATAACCCGAAGTTAACGCATCGGCATAAGCCAGCTTATTAACGCCCTTAAGCCCTGCGCGCAGGTAATCATTAGCACGGGATTCAATCCAAGCGGTGATATTGCCTTCGGCTGGGCCGCCATGGGGAGGATTGTACTTGATGCCACCATCCTGCGGTGGATTATGGGATGGCGTAATAATCAAACCATCACTTAACGCGGCGCCACTCAGCGCCGCTTCACGATTAGAGCAAATAATGGCATGGGACACCACAGGTGTGGGGGTAAAGCCATCATTTTGCTGAATATGCACAGTCACCTTATTGGCCGCTAACACTTCAATCGCCGACACGTAAGCCGCATAAGATAAGGCGTGGGTATCGATACCTAAAAATAGCGGGCCGTCGATATTCACCGATTGGCGATAATCCACCACGGCCTGGGTAATAGCCCAAATATGGTCTTGGTTAAAACTTGCTTGAAATGCGGTTCCGCGGTGACCCGAGGTCCCGAACGTCACACGTTGCTCGGCAGCATCCACATTAGGTTTGATGCTGTAATAATGGCTCATCAGCTTTGGAATATTCACCAGATCCGTCTGACTCGCGGTTTGTCCTGCCCGTTGATGTATTGCCACCTGATCCTCTCCTACTGGAAAATCGGTTAATTAAATGGAAACGCCGCATCATTGCGGCGTCGATAAAGGCGTTATACGCGTTCGGCAATGCCGTTGGCGATTTGGGCATCGCAGCCAAATTGCATTAAGGCTTCGACTAAAATGGCCCGTTTTTTGGCGGTGTTATTGTTGGTCGTGACCCAAAATCCGGTGTTACCGATTTCCTTAGGATTAGCAGTAGCACTGGCCTTGAGTAACTCTTCCCGTGAACGCGCAAAATAGAGTCGATCGCGACCTTGGATCTGTAAAATTTGCGAGAATTGCGCTTGGCTCTGTTGGTATAAACTCTCGAGCAAGAATAAGAAACGACCCACGGCGCCTTTTTGCTGCTCTAACTTATGCTCATCCACCAATTGATTGAAATCGGGCGCAGAGACTAAGGTTTCTACCTGAGACGCAATCTGTGGTTCAGGCGTCGTTGCTTCTAAACTCGGTTGGCTAATGGCCTGTGGCTGCGTTTGTTCAACCGCATCGACGGACAGGCCGAGTAATCGACGGAGAATGTCAGAGGCGCTCTCACCAATACGTTCCGTTTTGCTGGCAATATGACGATAGAGCTCTTCATCCACTTCGATGTATTTCATAACCTTATTATCCTTTGTTATTCGATAGGCTTAACCGAAAAAGTGCACCACAGGCGATCCTCGCAAAGGATCTGTGCGATCGTTGCCCCAGTGTATCTATCTCTATCAATCTGATAAAGCATCATTAATCTAAAAATGCGTGAAATCGCACATCAAATTAGCACAAGCGGGTTAATCGCTGAAAAAGCCAGCAAGTTCGGCGCACTGTGCCTCAAAATTGCCTCAAGACTTGTCAAACTTAACCCATTAGGGGCACAATCCGCAGCACTTTATGTACCACAGCACAGGCGATTTCATGAATTTTGCATCCACAGGTCAAGGAGAAGCAGTCCTCCTTATCCACGGACTCTTTGGCAATTTAGATAATCTTAAGGGGCTAGGACAAGTCCTCGAAGCAAATCATCAGGTTATCCGCGTTGATGTGCCTAATCACGGTTTGAGTGAACATTGGCAGGAGATGGATTACCCAAGCTTAGCCGAGGCCATGGTGGCATTGTTAGATGAACTTGAGCTTGAGCGTGTACACATTGTTGGCCATTCCATGGGCGGTAAAATCGCCATGGCAACCGCGCTTGCCTATCCAGAACGCATCATCAGCATGGTAGCCGCCGATATTGCCCCAGTTGCTTACCAGCCGCGCCATGATGCGGTATTTGCGGCACTCGAAAGTTTGCCACTTGAAGGCCACACCGACCGCCGCTTTGCGTTATCGCATTTATTAGCGGGTGGCATCGATGAACCGACCGCGCAGTTTTTACTCAAAAACCTCCAGCGCACCGACACCGGCTTTCGTTGGAAGATGAACCTGACTGGCTTAAAAGCTGTTATCCCAACATCATTGGTTGGCCTAATGAAAACCACAAATCGCAGCAAGTCTATAACGGACCGAGCCTTTTTATCCGTGGTGGTGACTCCAATTATGTGACCGCAGAACATCGCGACGAGATCATGCGTCAATTTCCCGCGGCGCAGGCCAAAACATTAGAAGGTTGTGGCCATTGGCTACATGCTCAAAAACCAGCGGTGTTTAATCGTATTGTGTCTGAATTTATTGACAAACACTCAGTGTAAATGACAATGATTCTCGACCTAAATCATATAGCCGACACCCTGCTGATATGATATATTCGCGCCTCTTTTAGCCTTAGAAGACTCTAGAGGACTAAGAAAGTATGTTATCTCAGTACATGGAACAAATTGAAACCATTGGCCTGAACCTGTTTTTTGCCGCGATATTTTTCTTTATCGGCATGGCCATCCACGATGTGCTTAAACAAGGTAATGTGCCGAAATTTGGTCGATTTATTGTGTGGTTAGTGTTATTTCTCGGCTGCGCCGGGTTTATTGCAAAAGGTATTATCCAGATGTCCTGGGAAGGTTCAGGCATCGGTTAAACAATAAGAACATGGCAAAAGAAGCAACAGATAGAACAACCATTGACCTTTTTGCCAATGAAAAGCGCCGGGGCCGCCCACGTAGCAATCCTTTGTCCCGTAGCCAGCAACTTAAGGTCAATAAGCGCAACCAGATCCAGCGGGATAAAGCCAAAGGATTAAAGCGAATAGAGTTAAAGGTGTCACAAGATTTATATGACGCCTTGAATGAGCAGGCATTGGCCAGTAACATCAGCCGAAGCCAGTTAATCGAATTAATTCTTCAGCAAAAAATTGAATGCTGAGCAATCGATAGCAGCAAGATTAACGTATAAGTGAACTAGACATAAAGGATAGACAATGGCAACTGTAGGTCTTTTTTCGGTAGCGACACAGGCAACACCGAAGCTGTCGCCAAGATGATCCAGAAGAAACTGGGTAAGAAAATGGTTGAGGTGAAAGATATCGCCAAGAGCACCAAAGAACAGATCGCAGAATACGACCTGCTGCTGTTCGGCATCCCAACCTGGTATTACGGTGAAGCACAGTGCGACTGGGATGACTTTTTCCCTGAATTAGAACAGATTGATTTTACAGACAAACTGGTTGCTATCTTCGGTTGTGGTGACCAAGAAGACTACGCAGAATACTTCCTCGATGCCATGGGCATGGTGGGCGATATCGTTCAAGCACGTGGCGGTATCATCATCGGTCACTGGCCAACGGCAGGTTATAACTTCGAAGCGTCAAAAGGCTTAGTCGATGATGACCACTTCATCGGTTTAGGGATTGACGAAGACCGTCAACCAGAGCTGACTGAAGAGCGTGTGGATGCTTGGGTTAAGCAAATCTACGAAGAAATGTGCTTAGCCGAGTTCGAAGACTAAGCTCAGTTCCGTAAAAAAAGCGGCCGAAACGCCGCTTTTTTTATGTGTGCTCTCCCGATTAATGAAAGCGATACACTCAATGGCAACCACCGCCCCCCACTGGGACATCTTTTGCTGCGTCGTCGATAATTACGGCGATATCGGCGTCACTTGGCGCTTAGCCAAACAGCTGGTCAATGAATATCAACTCCCCATTACACTCTGGGTCGATGACTTAAACAGCTTCTCGCATATTTTACCGAGCCTTGATCCAAACCAAAGCAGCCAAGTCTTTCATGGCGTCACCATCAATCATTGGACAACGCCCCTGCCCGTGGCATTTGTGCCTGGCACCGTATTAATTGAAGCCTTTGCCTGCGAACTGCCTGACGAGGTCAAACAACAACTCATCACGCTGCACAGCACCACACCGCAAGCGGTGCCTGTATGGCTGAATTTAGAATATTTAAGCGCAGAAGACTGGGTCGATGACTGCCATGGGTTACCCTCAATGCAGGCAAGTGGCATCAAAAAGTATTTCTTTTTCCCGGGTTTTACCCCAAAGACGGGTGGACTCATCTGTGAGCGTGAGCTATTTGCTGAACGCGATAGATGGCAACTGGATAGCACCAATAAACTGCAATTATTTGAGCGCCTTGGTCTTAAGGATATTCAAGCGCAAGATACTGTCTACAGTGTCTTTAGCTATGAAACTGATTCTCTACCGGCCTTGTGTGAGCTCTGGCAAGCCAGTGCAACAAGCGATGCCAAAATTCATGCGCTTATTCCCAAGGGACGCAGCTTAAACAGCTTACAACACTTATTACCCTGCAAGGTTGAGGCGCTCAGCCCCGGACAGCAAATTAAGCTAGGTCATTTGACTCTGCATATCTTGCCGATGACAGACCAACAAGGGTTCGACCGCCTACTGTGGAGCTGCGACTTTAATATTGTCCGCGGTGAAGACAGCTTCTTGAGGGCGCAATGGGCAGCTAAACCCTTTATTTGGCATATTTATCCGCAAGAAGATGATTATCATCTAATAAAATTAGGAGCTTTTATCCAACTTTACTGCGATAATCTGCCCCCTGATATTGCCGACACTTGGTCTAAATTGAATGTTGCATTTAACCAAGGCGAGCAATCTGCCGTGAAAACTCACTGGCAAAACCTAAATCCTGTCCGTTTGCCACTCTTGCAACATGCTAAAGATTGGCCAATTGACGCAATAAATGCTGCAGATCTTGCGACTCGGCTAGTCCAATTCGTCAAAAAAGCTAAGATGCTGCGCTGAAATAGAAAATCGACATATAGGAAATTGTGTAATGAAAACTGCTCATGAAGTCCGTCCTGGTAACGTGATCATGTTTGAAGGCAGCCCATGGGTTGTACAGAAAACAGAAACAACTCGTTCTGGCCGTAACGCTGCCATCGTTAAGTTAAAGCTGAAAAACTTACTGCTTAACTCTGGTACTGAAACCACTTTCAAAGGTGAAGATAAGATTGACGATATTATCCTAGATCGTCTGGATTGTACTTATTCTTACTTTGCTGATCCTATGTACGTGTTCATGGATGCAGAATACAACCAATACGACGTAGAAGCTGAGAACTTAGGTGATGCAGCGGCTTACATCGTTGACGGTATGGAAGAAACTTGCCAAGTGACTTTCTACGAAGGCAAAGCAATTTCTGTTGAAATGCCAACCACTATCGTACGTGAAGTGATCTACACTGAGCCATCTGCTCGTGGCGATACTTCAGGTAAAGTAATGAAGCCAGCAACTATCACTGGCGGCGGTACAATCAGCGTGGCTGACTTCGTTAAAGTTGGCGACAAGATTGAAATCGACACTCGTACTGGCGAATTCAAGAAGCGCGTATAATCGCCCTTCCTACTCCCAGATAAAAAAGCCAGTGCCTGCACTGGCTTTTTTATTGCCTCGAATTTGATAATTCTAACGGTTTGCAGCGAACTGTTATCACATGAAATTGGGTATCGAAGTAAAGAGCGAAGAGTTCTTTAGTGGCGCGAGCCAGTCAACACGCTCAATAAACCTTCGCAATAAACGGTTGGCAATAAAAAAACCAGCCGTAGCTGGTTTTTTATATTTACTGCATCGCAGCTTAGGCAATCAAGATAAAGCCAAAGAACGCAATCACAGCGGCAATTAACGCATAGGGTAACTGAGTCACCGCATGGCTCACTAAGTTACAACCAGAGCCTTGTGCGGCCAATACGGTTGAATCTGAGTAGAAACACGCTTGGCTACCAAATGATGATGCCGACAGCAGCGCACCAATCACCAGTGGAATATCCGCACCAACCGATTGCGCCAGTGGCATCACAATTGGAATGGTCACCGCAAAAATACCCCAGCTTGAACCCGTCGCAAAGGCAAGAATAGCCATAGAGAGGAATACTACCGCTGGCAACATCTTAGGCGTCATGAATGGGCTCAATGATTCAATCACATATTGTGGCAGCAGCAGCGCATCACACACATCCTTAAACACGAATGCGGCGATCACGGTACCAATGGCGGGCAACATGCTCTTAAAACCATCGATCATCTGATCCATCATCTCTGACAGTGGCATTAAACGCTGCACCGCATAGTAAGGCAGCGTGATAACTAATGTCGCTAACAAGCCCTTCCACACGTCGATATCAAAATAAACGGTAAAGGCAACCAGTAGCAGAATAGGCACCAAGAAGTTGTGCAGCTTGCCCTGATTGTCGGCATGCTTAAACTCTTCTTCAATCGCAGCAATCGCGTATTCGTCAGAGGTTTGTACCTGGTCTAAATCGACTTGCGCCTCAGCAGGTTCACCTTGGGCGGCGCGCAGCTGGGCTTTTTTCATCGGACCAATGGCAGGCACAACACCTAACACCACCAGTAACACCATGGCTACGGCTAACCAAGCGTAAAGCATGTAGGGGATCGCCTGCATATATACGCTAATGCCCTGACCTTCAGCCGCCACACCGTTATCGACCAGCAAGCCACCAAAGAATACTGCCCAGGTGGATAATGGCA
The DNA here is from genome assembly GCF_025449215.1 of Shewanella seohaensis. NCBI lineage: Bacteria > Pseudomonadati > Pseudomonadota > Gammaproteobacteria > Alteromonadales > Shewanellaceae > Shewanella > Shewanella seohaensis. The sequence continues at coordinate 2,813,834 of NZ_CP104900.1, read as the reverse complement.
CGAGCACGCACACTGGTGCTGCGGTAGAGTCAACCACATAGGCCAGCATTTCACGGGACACTTTAAACTTATCGGTCACACGCTTCATGGTTTCACCCACGGTTAACGCGTTCAAATAGTCATCGATAAAAATCACAATCCCGAGAATAAAGGTCATAAACAGAGAGGATTTAGGGCCTTTAGCAAATTTCAGTGCGTTTCGACCAAACGCCAGTGCACCACCAGTACGCACTAACAGGGCAATTAACGCACCAAAACAACCACACACTAAAATCAACCAACCGATGGTTTCATCGGCCATGACTTTTAATGAAGTGCTGGCGAAATTATTTAAGACTTGCGACGGATCGAGTAACAGAAAACCAGTTACCGCACCAATGATCAGAGAAAGAATGGGGCGGCGTAACCAAATGGCCAACACCAATACCACCAGAGGTGGAATAAGACTTAACGCTGTCGGTTCAGACATGCACTTAGGTCCTCTAAATAAGTTGCCTAAAGGCAAAAGTTTTTAGAACAGCGCCTGAAATCACCTCGATAACGGACGCCAATATTGCTGCTTCATGATGACTAACTCCGCTGATAAAACCTGCTAAAAGCTTGTTATCTTAGGTGCCTTGCCAAAAACATCGCGCAGAAAATAAAGCGCATCGAATATCGAGTCAACCATAAATTTATGCTAACCATAAATAATTTTTAATACTGAAATAAGCATTGATATATGTGCATGATTTTAAATAACTTTAAACCCGCACAACGAAATCTTTATTTGACCTTAAATGCTTAATAAGCATTCAGTTAATCTGCCTAAATATCAAAAAATCGCTGAACACCCGATAAAACCGCATTAACTAAAATCACCACTAGTAAATCAGCGGTTAAGCAAAAACTGATTAACAATTTTATTAACATTTAACCGCTGAATGGATTTTCAGTTTCAAAAAATGCGGCCACAGGCTCAAACAAGCCACTTGATAGTCGCAAAGGCTGACCCCACCAAAACCAACAGTGAATTAGTTTGATACTTTGCATGCATTCAGCATTTAAAACTTGTTTTAATTTATTTAAAGCTTGGTTAAAGCATATTTAACTGGCGAGTTTGATGAAAAAAACTTGTTATTTGTGCTCAAGCCCCTTCCTTAAGCCCAATAATTTCGTTATGGTGCACAAACTTAAGCCTAAATTAACTGCATGTTTCGAGGTGTAAATGCGCCCTATCATCAAGTCCAACAAGTTGGATACTGTTTGCTACGACATCCGCGGCCCAGTGCACAAGGAAGCCAGACGTTTAGAAGACGAGGGACACCGCATCCTCAAACTCAACATTGGTAACCCTGCCCCCTTCGGTTTTGAAGCGCCGGAAGAAATTGTGCGCGATGTGATCCTCAATCTTCCCAGCGCCCAAGGCTACTGTGAGTCGAAAGGATTATTCTCTGCCCGCAAGGCGATTGTGCAGCATTATCAAGCGCAGGGCATTAAAGGCGTCGATATCGAAGATGTCTATATCGGTAATGGTGTGTCAGAGCTGATTATGATGGCCATGCAGGGCTTATTAAACACCGATGATGAAGTGCTGATCCCCTCGCCCGACTATCCGCTATGGACCGCGGCGGCGAATTTAGCCGGCGGTAAAGCGGTACATTACCGCTGTGATGAAGAGGCGGATTGGTTCCCGGATCTTGATGATATTAAGAGCAAAATTTCGTCTCGTACCCGTGGTATTGTGTTGATTAACCCAAATAACCCAACGGGCGCTGTTTACAGCAAAGAATTACTGCTGCAAGTTATCGAGCTCTGCCGCGAGCACAACCTGATTTTATTTGCTGATGAAATCTACGATAAGATTTTATACGACGAGGCCAAACATATTCCGGCCGCGAGCCTCTCTGACGATATCTTAACCGTGACCTTTAATGGACTATCAAAAGCCTATCGCGCAGCGGGCTTTCGTGTCGGTTGGATGATGTTGTCTGGCAATCTTAAGGCCGCCAAGAGTTATATCGAAGGTTTAGAGATGCTCTCCTCGATGCGCCTGTGTGCCAACGTGCCAAATCAACACGCGATTCAAACCGCGCTCGGCGGTTACCAAAGCATTAATGAGCTGATTTTACCGAGCGGGCGCTTAACCGTGCAGCGCGATACCTGTTATGAGTTATTGAACCAAATTCCCGGTGTGAGCGTGAAAAAGCCCAAGGGTGCACTGTACGCCTTCCCCAAACTGGACATGAAGAAGTTCAACCTCAGGGATGATGAGCGCTTAGTACTCGATTTGCTCAGGGATAAAAAAATCCTCCTCGTGCACGGCAGCGCCTTTAACTGGCCAGAGCCAGATCATCTCAGAGTGGTATTTTTACCCTATAAGGAAGATTTGACTAAAGCATTGACAGAGTTTGGCAATTTCCTCGAGACCTACAAGCAATAATGTTTTAGTCTCACCGCCAAGATGACCATTAGGTTAACCTCGACTAAAGCGATCCTCTGGGTCGCTTTATTTTTGCTGTGCGTAAAAACTCTTCAATCATTCCACTCACTTATCTACCTTGCCTGTGTTAGGCTAAAGCTTCATCGCCGTACTTTTTTATGCAGTATTTTTAAGCCGTATTTTTAAGCCACGCTTCTCACCGATTTGTCTCGAGTTGAGTGTTATGCGGTCCGGCATTCATATAAAGGAGCATTATGAGTCATTTATTTGCCCACCTCGCCCGAATGAAACTTATCCAGCGCTGGCCCTTAATGTACAACGTGCGCACCGAAAACGTTCAAGAGCATTCACTGCAAGTTGCCATGGTCGCCCATGCCCTCGTGATTATCAGTAATAAGAAATTTGGCACCACGCTCGATGCCCATCAGGCGACCAGTTTAGCGATTTTCCATGATGCCAGTGAGATTTTAACTGGCGACTTGCCGACTCCGGTAAAGTACTTTAATAAAGAAATCGAAGCCGAGTATAAGAAGATTGAGGCCATTGCCGAGCAGCGCATGCTCGATATGGTACCCGATGAATTTAAAGAGGATTATCGCAGCCTTTTTATTAGCGATTACGCCGATCCGATTTACAAAGCCATAGTCAAATCCGCCGATACCCTGTGCGCTTACCTTAAATGTCTAGAGGAAAACCGCGCTGGCAACACCGAATTTAATACCGCGCGTAAACGTCTCGAAGCCATGCTGGCGGCCAATCCCGATCCGTCGGTGAAATATTTTATGGATTGCTTTGTGCCAAGTTTCACCTTGAATTTGGACGAAATTAACAAGATGTTATGATGTATCACTCTCGCTAGGAATGCATATGAGCTCAAGTGTTTGGCAAGAACGCCGCCATGGCGAAGATAAACAAAGACGTAATGATCATCGAAGCCCTTTCCAAAGGGACAGAGCAAGGATCCTCCACTCCGCCGCCTTTCGCCGCCTACAGGCCAAAACCCAAGTGCTTGGGGTGGGCATGAATGACTTTTATCGCACACGCTTAACCCATTCACTCGAAGTGTCACAAATCGGCACCGGCATCGCGGCGCAGCTCAGCCGCAAGTATCCCGAGCATAAGCCCTTATTAGGCTCGATGAGCCTACTCGAATCCCTCTGTCTTGCCCATGATATTGGCCATCCACCCTTTGGTCACGGCGGTGAAGTCGCGCTCAACTATATGATGCGCCACCACGGTGGCTTTGAAGGAAATGGCCAGACGTTTCGTATTCTCTCGAAACTCGAGCCTTACACCGAGGCCTTTGGGATGAATCTGTGCCGCCGTACTATGCTCGGGATTTTAAAATATCCCGCGCCGCAATCACTGCTATTTGTGCCAGGTTCACATCCTGAAATCACCAATCACAGACAGCTTAAACCATCACAATGGCCGCCTGTTAAAGGCATATTCGACGATGATAGTGACATTTTCGATTGGGTACTGGAACCGTTATCCGTTGCCGATAGAGCGCGCTTTATCTCCGTTCAGCCGAGCCTGCAGCCAAACTACCCGCATCTACGCACTCAGTTTAAATCCTTCGATTGCTCGATTATGGAACTGGCTGACGATATCGCCTACGCCGTGCACGATCTTGAAGATGCGATTGTCATGGGCATAGTTACCGCCTCACAATGGCAACAGGATGTGGCGCCGACACTTAAGCACAGTGGCGATCCTTGGATCCGCCAGGAGCTTGCCGATATCGGCACTAAGCTCTTCTCCCATGAACATCATCTGCGAAAGGATGCCATCGGCACCTTAGTAAATGGCTTTGTCACCGCCATTATTATCAACGACGATCCGGCCTTCGAGGAACCGTTGCTGCGGTTTAATGCCAGCCTCGAACCCGAATTTGCTGATGCGCTCAATGTGCTAAAGCAGTTAGTGTTTAAATACGTTATCCGTAAACCCGAGATCCAAATGCTGGAATACAAGGGCCAACAGATAGTGATGGGGCTCTTTGAGGCGTTTGCCTCGGATCCTGAGCGGTTATTACCACTCAATACCCAAGAACGTTGGCGCACCAGTGAGCTGCAAGGCCAAAACAGCCACAGGGTGTTGGCGGATTATATTTCTGGCATGACGGATGAATTTGCCGGACGACTATACCAGCAATTGTTTAGCCCCAAGGCGGGCTCCAACGTGGAACTCAGCAAAGAGATGTAGCGCTGAACAGGCAGTAAAAAACCACCGCAAGGTGGTTTTTTATTCTTAGTGCGTTCTGCAAGTAAACGGCTTAGAGACCGCCAATCGCATCTTTACACAATTGAGTGATACGCGCCCAATCGCCCTGCTCCATCGCATCGGTTGGGGCAATCCAGCTGCCGCCGATACAATCCACATTTTTCAGCGCTAAGTAATCTTTATAGCTGCTTGGCGTAATTCCACCCGTTGGGCAGAAACGGATATCCGCTAATGGGCCAGAGAATGCTTTTAGCGCATCCACACCGCCCGAAGCTTCCGCTGGGAAGAATTTAAAGTGAGTGTAACCGAGCGCCATGCCAGTCATCACTTCAGAGATGCTGGCAACGCCAGGGATCAAAGGCACAGGGCCTTGCATACCGGCTTTAAGCAGCTCAACCGTCGCCCCAGGGGTGATAATAAATTGTGCGCCGGCGGCAATCGCCTGATCGAGCTGGGCTTCATTTAAAATGGTACCCGCACCGACAAGCGCCTCAGGCACTTCTTGGGCGATCTTAGTGATAGCTTCGAGGGCGCATGGAGTACGTAATGTCACTTCCAAAACGCTGATCCCGCCAGCGACTAAGGCTTTAGCCAACGGCACCGCATGTTCAATCTTGTTAATGACCATAACAGGAACAATAGGGCTGCGTTTAAAAATATCTTGTGGTTGTAGTGACCAGTTATTCTCAAGCATTGCGGTATTCTTCCTTTGTATTAATAAAGTTCGTCAATGGCGCTGGTACTGCGCGCACCGGTTTCTGGACTGCTTAAGTTTGAACGCAGTGCCCCAAACAACTCTCGGCCCATTCCATAGCGTGAGTGGCGTAAATCGATTTCTGCGGCGGTTCTCGCGGCAAGTTCGGCATCCGAGACCAATAAACTCAGCTCACCGGTCAGCGCGTCGACACGAATAAGATCGCCATCTTGCACTTTGGCAATGAGCCCGCCATCGATAGCCTCTGGCGTTAAGTGAATCGCTGCTGGTACTTTGCCCGATGCGCCCGACATACGACCGTCGGTCATAAGTGCCACTTTAAAGCCTTTGTCCTGCAGAGAGCCTAACAGCGGCGTTAACTTGTGCAGCTCTGGCATACCGTTCGCTTTCGGTCCTTGGCCTTTTACGACCACCACACAATCTCGGTCTAATGCACCGGATTTAAACAGCGCATCGAGTTTATTTTGATCGTCAATCACCACGGCAGGCGCTTCCACCACACGGTGCTTTTCTTGCACGGCTGACACTTTAATCACAGCACGGCCCAAGTTGCCCTTAAGCAGTTTTAAGCCACCGTTGTTTTGGAAAGGCGTAGCGACAGACGTTAATACTTCGGTATCTAGGCTGACGGTTGGACCATCTACCCAGCGCAGCTCGCCATCGAGTAATTTGGGCTCTTGGGTGTAACGACGTAGACCAAAACCTGCAACTGTGTTGACATCCTCGTGCAGTAGGCCCGCATCGAGTAATTCCTTGATAAGGAAAGCCATACCGCCTGCGGCGTGGAAGTGGTTAATGTCCGCATGACCGTTTGGATAAACACGTGCCAATAATGGAACCGCGTCAGATAATTCAGAAAAATCATCCCAGTTCACGATAATGCCAGCCGCACGCGCCGCCGCCACAATGTGCATGGTCAAGTTAGTTGAACCACCCGTAGCAAGTAACGCCACTATGCCATTCACCACGGATTTCTCGTTAACCACTTCACCGATTGGGCTGTATTGAGTACCCAGTTCAGTTAAGCGGCACACTTGCTTGGCCGCCATTTTATTCAGCGCTTCACGCAGTGGGTCGTCAGGATTCACAAAGGAGGAACCCGGTAATTGTAGCCCCATCACTTCAAGCATCAGCTGATTCGAGTTAGCCGTACCATAGAAGGTACAAGTGCCTGCGCTGTGGTAAGACTGCGCTTCGGCTTCAAGCAGCTGCGCTCTATCGACTTTGCCTTGGGCAAATTGCTGGCGAATACGGGCTTTTTCCTTGTTAGGGATCCCCGACTTCATTGGCCCTGCAGGCACAAACAGCATAGGTAAATGGCCAAAACTTAAGGCGCCAATCAATAAACCCGGCACGATTTTGTCGCAGATACCCAGTAATAAGGCACCATCAAACATGTTGTGGGATAAGCCCACCGCCGTCGCCATGGCAATCACTTCACGACTCAGTAAGCTCAGTTCCATCCCGGGTTGACCTTGAGTCACACCGTCACACATCGCAGGTACACCACCGGCGACCTGTGCAACACTGCCCACTTCCTGACAGGCATTTTTCAGCAGTTCAGGATAGGTTTCATAGGGTTGGTGTGCAGACAACATGTCGTTGAATGCGGTAATAATCCCGATGTTGGCTTTGGTCAGTTGACGCAATGAATTTTTGTCATCTGGATTACAAGCAGCAAAACCGTGGGCTAAGTTACCGCAGCTTAACGAGCTACGGTGTACGCCATGGTTACGAGCATCATTTAACGCGGCTAAATACGCTTCACGAGATGCTTTGCTACGGGCAATAATTCTGTCGGTTACAGATTGAACGACTGAGTGCATGAGAGTGACTCCTTAAGCGCTCCAGAACACGTCAACGGGCGTTTTACGCTGCGCTAACACGGCTCTGATGGGCATAGCATTAACATCATCATTTTCTAAGGCTTGACGATATACGGATAATTTCTGTTCCCCGACCAAATGCAGATAAATCTGTCTGCTATTGAGGATCGCATTCTTAGATAATGTGATCCGGCCATGGGGCGCCGTGGTGGGATTGGTTGCCACACACAGGGCTTGAGTGCTCAAGGCATCATTTAACTCGGCGCTGCAGGGGAACCATGAGCAAGTGTGACCATCGTTGCCCATACCGAGCACCACCACATCGAAGGGACGCGGGAAATTAGACAGCGACTCGGCGGTCATATCGGCGCCCGCTTCGGCGGTGGAAAACATATTCTTCAATCCACGGAACTTGGCATTGGCCGCACGGTTTTGCAGTAAATGTTCACGCACTAAACGCTCATTCGATGCACTGTCTTCCACATCTACCCAGCGCTCATCGGCGAGCGTGACATAAACATCACTCCAATCGATGGATTTCATGCTGAGGAGCTCAAACAGTTTCAGCGGTGTTGAGCCGCCGGAGACGACTAAGCTTGCCTTACCACGGGCATCCACGGCCTCTTGCAACTGGCTGGCGATCTTATTCGCCAACTGTTGCTCGAGCGCGGCGGGTGTATCAAAGGATTTAAATACGGTTTCTTTAATCATCGAAGTCCCCTATTCATCCCACGAACGGCCGTCTTTGGTGATCAGCGCGACCGACGCTACAGGTCCCCAAGTGCCCGCAGGATAAGGTTTCGGCTTCTCGTTACTTTGTTCCCATGATTGGATGATGCCATCCACCCAAGTCCAAGCCTGCTCCACTTCGTCACGGCGAACGAACAGTGCTTGGTTACCGAGCATGGCTTCGAGCAACAGACGCTCGTAAGCATCTGCGATACGCTCGTTTTTAAAGGTATCCGAGAAACTCAAGTCGAGTTTAGTGGTTTGTAAACGTTGCTTCTGCTCTAGCCCCGGCACCTTGTTCATCATCTGAATCTCAACCCCTTCATGTGGTTGCAGACGGATGGTTAACTTGTTAGGTGGCAAGTTACGGTAGCTTGAGCGATACAAATTGTGGGGTGGGTTTTTAAAATACACCACAATTTCAGAGCTCTTGAACGGCATGCGTTTACCGCTACGCAGATAAAATGGCACGCCCGCCCAACGCCAGTTGTCGATATCGACACGCAGCGCCACAAAGGTTTCGGTGTGGGACTGAAGGTTAGCGCCCTCTTCCTCTAAATAGCCTGGCACTGGACTGCCTTTTAGGAAGCCTGCACTATACTGACCACGGACAGTGTTTTCATACACATTGTCGGCATTGATTGGGCGCAGCGACTTCAGTACCTTAACCTTTTCATCACGAATGCTATCAGCATCTAGGTTAACCGGTGGATCCATGGCGACCAGCGTCAACACTTGCAATAGGTGGTTTTGAATCATGTCACGCATCTGACCGGCTTTATCGAAATAGCCCCAACGCCCTTCAATACCCACCTCTTCAGCGACAGTGATCTGCACATGGTCTATGGTGCGGTTATCCCACTTAGAGGCGAATAACGAATTGGCGAAACGCAGCGCGATCAGGTTTTGTACAGTCTCTTTACCTAAGTAATGGTCGATACGATAAACTTGATTTTCGTTGAAGTAGGCAGAAACTTGATCGTTAATCACGCGGGAAGATGCAAGGTCAGAGCCAATGGGCTTTTCGAGTACCACGCGAGAATCGCTATGGATAAGGTTTTGTTCGTGTAAACAGCGGCAGATATCGCCAAAAATCGCAGGAGGGGTGGCAAAATAACTCACCATGACGCGCTCTTCTGGTTTGAGCAATTCATGGAAGGCGCTGTAGCCTGCAGATTCAGTGAAATTAGTGCCAACATAATGGCAGCGGGACAAGAAGCGTTGGACAGTCTCTTCGCAGAGGGCTTCTTTTACGAAGGTTTTTAACGCAAGGATGACGAGTTCTCTAAATTCATCCTGACTGAACTCATCTTTGGCAACCCCAATGACTTTGGTGTTTTTATCCAGAAGTTCAGCTTTATCTAGCTGGTATAAAGAAGGTAACAACTTGCGTCGTGCCAAGTCGCCTTTAGTACCAAAGAGTACGAAGTCACAAGCTTTGGCGCCTGATGTTGTTTTGCCCATTGCGTTACGCTCTCCTTTCTATGTCGTGTCCCTTCATGCCAATGAAGAAATCCACACTTTTGTTGTAATATAACAACAGAATTTGTTAAATGCATCTATTTTTATCAATATTAACATTCTTGCTAACTAGGCACCTAGGGCATAAATCTGATATGCTTTTTGTGCTTAAATTACTGATGATAGTAAATTCTTATTTCAAAAATGTACTTAAAACTTACTTAAGCAGTGTCGATTAGTGAGATCCTGAAACAGATCAGCAGCACTAAACAAAAATAAATAAAATTACATTCTCAATTTAGCGGACGTACGCGTATGAATACCCTAGAAAAGGTTCAAAAAGCCTCACCCATTTTAGTAAGTCAGAACGCAAGGTTGCAGAGGTGATCTTAGCCTCTCCGCAAACAGCTATTCACTCCAGTATTGCCACTCTGGCTAAGATGGCAGATGTGAGTGAACCTACTGTGAACCGTTTCTGTCGCCGCTTAGATACTAAAGGCTTTCCTGATTTTAAGTTACATCTGGCGCAAAGTCTCGCAAACGGTACGCCTTATGTGAGCCGCCATGTGGAAGAAGATGACTCTCCAGAGTCTTACACCACAAAAATTTTCGAATCATCAATGGCTTCCTTAGATACAGCACGTCAAAGCTTAGACGTCACTGCCATCAATAAAGCCGTGGATATTCTGACTCAAGCCAAAACTATTTCCTTCTTTGGCTTAGGCGCTTCGGCCTCCGTTGCCCATGATGCCCAGAATAAATTTTTCCGTTTTAATGTGCCTGTCATCTGTTTTGACGATGTTCTGATGCAGCGCATGAGCTGTATTAACAGCAATGAAGGCGACGTAGTGGTGCTGATTTCCCATACCGGTCGCACTAAATCATTGATTGAAATAGCGCGTTTAGCGAGAGAAAACGGCGCGGCTGTAATTGGTATTACGGCTCGTAACTCACCGTTATCTATGGAATGTACACTGCCCGTGACGATGGAAGTGCCTGAAGATACCGATATGTATTTACCAATGGCCTCGCGTTTAGCGCAATTGGTGACTATAGATGTATTGGCGACTGGCTTTACCCTACGCCGCGGCCCGCGTTTCCGTGACAATTTAAAACGTGTGAAAGAAGTGTTGAAAGAGTCTCGTATCAATAAAGATCCGATACTGTAATTCACTTCCTATCTTAAAAAAGGCTAGTGCAAATCGTCCGTCTAGCCTTTTTTAAAGCAAATTTCAGCGATACCTCACAAATTTGAAACATAACTTTAGATCAATTTGATTGTAACTTTACTACATAATTTGGAATTGCATGGTAATATAGCCCCAAGATTTTTTTAACTTTAACGGAGTATCTTATGTTCCGCAGAACCAAAATCGTCACCACTCTGGGCCCCGCCACTGACCGTGACGATAACTTACGCCGTATTATCGCGGCAGGTGCAAACGTTGTTCGTCTTAACTTCTCCCACGGCTCCCCCGAAGATCATCTCAAACGCGCGACTCAAGCTCGCGAAATTGCAAAAGAATTAGGTGTCCATGTTGCTATTTTAGGTGACTTACAAGGTCCTAAGATCCGTGTATCTACCTTTAAAGACAACAAGAAAGTTCAACTGAACTTAGGTCAAGCCTACATTCTGGATGCCGAGTTAGGTAAAGGCGAAGGCGACGAGAATCAAGTCGGTATCGACTATAAGCAATTGCCAGACGATGTGAATGTTGGCGATATCCTGATGCTCGACGACGGCCGTGTTCAACTGCGTGTTGAGCGCGTTGAAGGTCGTAAAGTGCACACGACTGTTACCGTTGCTGGCCCTCTATCAAACAATAAAGGGATCAACAAACAAGGTGGTGGCCTATCGGCAGCTGCTCTGACTGAAAAAGACAAGGCAGACATTCTGACTGCGGCCATGATCCAAGTGGATTACTTAGCCGTGTCTTTCCCACGTAGCGGCGCCGATCTAGAATACGCCCGTTCTTTAGCGCAACAAGCTGGCAGCAATGCACTGATCGTCGCAAAAGTAGAACGTGCTGAAGCCGTTGCTAGCGAAGAAGCGATGGATGATGTGATTTTAGCCTCTGACGTAGTCATGGTTGCCCGTGGCGACTTAGGGGTTGAGATTGGTGACGCAGCACTGGTTGCAGTGCAGAAAAAGCTTATCGCGCGCTCTCGTCAACTGAATAAAATCGTGATCACTGCGACTCAAATGATGGAGTCAATGATTTCGAGCCCAATGCCAACGCGCGCTGAAGTCATGGACGTGGCCAACGCCGTGCTCGATGGTACCGACGCAGTGATGCTGTCTGCCGAAACCGCTGCTGGTGACTTCCCAGAAGAAACCGTTAAGGCGATGGCGAATGTGTGTATCGGTGCCGAATCTCACCCAAGCGTGAAAGTGTCTAAGCACAGATTAGATGCACGTTTCACTTCAGTTGAAGAAACGATTGCACTATCGACTATGTATGCCGCTAACCACTTAGAAGGCGTTAAAGCGATTATTGCCTTAACTGAGTCCGGCGCAACACCTAAACTGATGTCACGTATCAGTTCATCTTTACCAATCCTTGGTTTATCACGCCATGAGACAACGCTGGCGAAGATGGCACTGTACCGGGGTGTGTTACCGATTTACTTCGACTCAACCATTTATCCTGCCGATGAGTTAGCGCAAAAAGCGTTGGAATCATTAACAACTGCGGGTTATCTACAGAGTGGCGACTTGGTATTAATGACCAAGGGCGATGCGATGGAAACTATCGGCGGCACTAACACTTGTAAAGTGTTGATCGTTGCATAATTTTTGCTGATTGGCGTTAGCTAGACGTACAAAGTAAGGCTAACTGTCATTAAGCTTAAAAACAAAAACCACCTCAATTGAGGTGGTTTTTTTATATCTTGTCATTTCAATCGTGCTAGCAGACCCGATTAAAGGGCTTCAAAATCATTCACATTGATGGCCGCTAAGCGCAGCTTATCGGCATGTAACAGCTTTTGATGCTCATCTTGAGTCACAGTGCCCTGCTCCAGCGCTTTAGCAAATAACACTAAGTTAGGCACTTTGGCAGGTAACTCACCGGCGCGTTGTGCTTTCTTGAGCTTCTTGTAAATCTCTTTACAGGCATATTGCGCCACGAAGGCCTGTTCAACCTCAGCAATACCACCGACATCGCCTTCAAACTCAGGGCATAGGAAAGTAATGCGTTCACGGGCAGGACTTGGTTTTAACATGCCAGAGACCAATTCAGTCGCCATTTTATCGCTAGGCGCATTGAAATGGTTGCCGATGGGGAAAATCAGCGCGCGTAGCAACCATGCAAATGGGCGGTTCGGGAAGTTACGGATCACTTCTTCAAGCGCTTTAGCCGCTAAGTGCAAGCGATTTGCCATCACATAACGCACCGCAGGTAAATCGTCCTGTTGACGGCCATTATCTTCAAACAGTTTTAGGGTAGCCGAGCCTAAGTACAGCTGGCTTAACACATCCCCCATGCGTGCCGACAACATTTCCTTACGCTTCAAATCGCCGCCCATGATCAGCATCGAAATATCTGTCATCAAGGCTAATGCCGATGAAATGCGCGACATGTCTTTATAATATTGCTTGGTTTCGCCGCTCACTGGCGCACTGCCGAAACGGCTGGCAGTCAAGGCGTTGAATAAGGCGCTAAACGCATTACGAGTGGCGTAACCCATATGACCCATTAACAGCGAGTCGAAACGCTCGAGCGCATCGTGCTCATTTTCCATCGCCGCAGCTTCCATTTCGGCCAACACATATGGATGGCAACGGGTCGCACCTTGACCAAAGATCATCAAGGAACGCGTCAAAATGTTCGCCCCTTCAACGGTAATCGAAATCGGATTCGACATATAAGGGTGGCCTAAGTAGTTTTTAGGTCCTAATTGGATACCCTTACCCGACTGAATATCCATCGCATCGTTCATCACCGCACGGCCAAGTTCAGTCATGTGGAATTTAGCAATTGCCGTCACCACTGAAGGTTTAACTTTAAGATCGATGCCCGTAGTGGTTAAACGGCGCGCCGCTTCCAATTGATAGGTATTAGCAATAATGCGCGCCAGCGCTTCCTGCACACCCTCAAAGTTGCCAATCGCCATACCAAATTGGTGACGCACATAGCTGTAAGCTGTGGTGGTTTTGGTCGCCATATGGCCAGAAGCGGTAGCCAATGCAGGCAGAGAAATACCGCGACCCGCCGATAAACATTCAACCAGCATGCGCCAGCCTCTGCCCGCAAACTCAGGACCACCGATGATCCAATCCAGCGGAATAAAGACTTCCTCGCCCTTAGTGGTCCCGTTCATAAACGCCATGTTAAGCGGATTATGACGACGGCCAATCACCACACCAGGATGATCGGTTGGGATCAAGGCGCAGGTAATACCTAAATTCTTTTTATCGCCAAGCAAACCATCAGGGTCGCGCATCTGGAAGGCTAAACCTAATACGGTTGCCACTGGTGCGAGGGTGATATAACGCTTGTCCCAGGTTAATTTAAGGCCTAAAACTTCTTCGCCGTTAAACTCACCACGGCAAACAATACCCACATCGGGGATAGCGCCCGCATCACTACCTGCTTCAGGACCAGTTAATGCAAAACATGGGATCTCATCACCCTTGGCTAATGCAGGTAACCAGCGCTCCTTTTGCTCTTTGGTACCATAATGAGTCAAAAGCTCACCTGGGCCTAATGAGTTTGGCACCATCACAGTGACCGCGGCACTCACACTGCGGCTGGCTAATTTACTCACAATCGTCGAGTTGGCATAGGCAGAAAACGCACGACCACCAAACTTTTTCGGGATGATCAGTGCAAAGAAGCCTTCTTTTTTAAAGTAGTCCCACAGCTCTGGTGGCAAATCCTTACGATTATGCACAATGTCGAAATCATCGATCATCTTCAGGGCGGTCATAACCTGATTATCGATAAAGTCTTTCTCTTCAGCCGTCAGGGTTGGTTTACCGTAGCTGTGCAGGGTATTCCAATTCGGATTACCGCGGAATAGCTCGCCTTCCCACCACACATCACCCGCTTCCATCGCTTCGCGCTCGGTATCGGATAATGGCGGTAATACTTTTTAAAGAAGTGAAACACAGGCTGGGTGATAAATTGCATCCGAAGGCTTTTTACTGCAAACAGCGCAATAATCGCAATCAGGGCAATAATTATAATCGTCAACATAATCAAGACCTTTTATTAAGAAGCCACGGGGACTGATACGCCCGCAGCCATATAGGGGATCACTTTACGGATCACGGCTTCGATGTCGTTATGCTCACCAAATTCGGCCGCGGCAATATCATTGAGCGCATCGGCTGACGCCATGGTGAAAACAATCGTGCCTAGGGTAAAGTGTAAGCGCCAAAACATTTCAGCAGGAGGAATATGCGGAGCACTGGCCGAAACAGCTTTAACAAAGGTGTCTAAATGCTGCCCATAATGGGTGGTGATAAACCAACGCAGGTGCCCTTGGCTTTCAATGTAACCGCGACCCAGCAATTGTAGGAAAATTGTCGTGCCTTCGGTGCGCAGCTCGTTCAAATCCAATAATGGATCGACTAACGCAGAGAAAATCTCCTCTAACGAAGCTTGTGTTGGCGCAGTATGCAAACATTTTATGGCCGTCGATGCGGCGGGCATAAACACGTCTAAATAGCGGGCTAACACGGCGCGGATTAACTCTTTTTTAGAGCCAAAGTGATAGTTCACCGAGGCTAAGTTAACCTCCGCCTTGCTCGTGATAAGTCGCAATGACGTCTCAGAAAACCCCCTTTCGGCAAATAGCTTCTCTGCGGCATCAAGTATTCTAGTTTTTGTATCGGATCGACTTGCCATTCCGTGACCTTGAATTAATTTAAAACACTCGTTTAAATTAAACATTGGTATGGGAGTTGTCAAACGAAAAATGGCCAAATAAGCTGCGCCATGCTGACAGGGATTAACAGGCCACTCACATCCGTTGCAAAAAACCATGAAAAGTCATCAAGTCCTGTGCAAAAAACACTGTGCTTAGGTAGAATGCTTAACACAAAAACAACAAAGGACTGCAATACATGGCTATTCTATTGAATCGTCCCACCACTCTTGCGCTCACCATAGCGCTAACCTTAGGCTTAACCGCCTGTAATGATGCCCAAAGCAAGGCCGAAAGCACTGCAGCGGCACCAGTAGCAACTCAGGCCGCGCCCGATAAAGCTCAGGCCATCGCCTTTATTCAAGATGCTGAAGCCCAGATGGCGCAGCTCTCTATCGAAGCGAATCGCGCCGAATGGATTTACAGTAACTTCATCACCGAAGATACCGCTGCACTCTCGGCCGCAGTCGGTGAAAAAGTCAGTGCCGCGTCGGTCAAATTCGCCACCGAAGCTGCCAAGTACGCCAATGTGGAACTCGATCCAGCCAATGCGCGCAAACTGAATATTCTGCGCAGCGCACTCGTGTTACCTGCGCCGCTTGATCCCGCCAAAAATGCTGAGTTGGCGCAAATCAGCTCCGAGCTCAATGGACTGTATGGTAAAGGCAAATACTGTTTCGCCGATGGCAAGTGTATGACCCAGCCAGAGCTGTCAAGCTTGATGGCGGAATCGCGTGACCCAGCCAAACTGCTTGAGGCATGGAAAGGCTGGCGTGAAATTGCAAAACCGATGCGCCCACTATTTCAACGTGAAGTTGAACTCGCCAACGAAGGTGCAAAAGATCTAGGTTACGCGAACCTCTCTGAGTTATGGCGCAGCCAATACGATATGAAACCCGATGAATTTTCACAGGAATTAGATCGTTTATGGGGACAAGTTAAGCCTCTCTACGAATCCCTGCATTGTTATGTTCGCGGCGAGCTGAATAACGAATACGGTGACACCATCGCGCCAAAAACCGGCCCTATTCCCGCACACTTACTGGGAAATATGTGGGCACAGCAATGGGGTAATGTGTACGATCTCGTCGCCCCTGACGATGCCGATCCTGGCTATGATGTGACGGAATTGCTCGAGCAGAAAGGCTATGATGAGCACAAAATGGTTAAACAGGCCGAAAGCTTTTTCACCTCGTTAGGCTTTGCGCCGCTGCCAGACAGTTTCTGGAGTCGCTCTTTATTCTTGCAACCCAAGGATCGTGATGTCGTTTGTCATGCCTCGGCGTGGGATTTGGATAACCTCGACGATATTCGCATCAAGATGTGTATCCAGAAAACCGCTGAAGACTTCACCGTTATTCACCACGAACTTGGACACAACTTCTATCAACGTGCCTATAAGCAGCAGCCTTTCCTGTTTAAAAACAGTGCCAATGATGGTTTCCATGAGGCCATTGGTGACACGATCGCGCTATCAATTACCCCAAGCTATCTAAAACAGATTGGCCTGCTCGAAGACGTGCCCGATGCTTCCAAGGATATTGGCTTACTGCTGAAACAAGCTCTGGATAAAATCGCCTTCCTACCCTTTGGTTTGATGATTGACCAGTGGCGCTGGAAAGTCTTTAGCGGTGAAATCACCCCAGCGCAATATAACCAAGCCTGGTGGGAATTAAGAGAAAAATACCAAGGCGTTAAGGCGCCAACGGACCGCAGCGAAGCCGATTTTGATCCAGGTGCCAAGTACCATGTGCCCGGTAACGTGCCTTATACGCGCTACTTCCTCGCGCATATTTTGCAATTCCAGTTCCATAAGGCACTGTGTGATACCGCCGGCGATAAAGGACCTGTACACAGATGCAGTATTTATGGCAATCAAGCCGCAGGGGAAAAACTCAATAAAATGTTAGAGCTGGGTGCAAGCCAACCTTGGCCAGTTGCTTTAAAAGAAGTGACAGGTACTGAGGGAATGGATGCCAAAGCCGTACTCGATTATTTTGCGCCGCTTAAAACCTGGCTCGATGAGCAAAACACAGCGGCGAATCGTCAATGTGGTTGGTAATTAAAACCAAGACGGAATGAAGACTCTAACGTCAGTAACACCTAGGCTCTTGGTGTGAAAATATAACCGATAAAAATGCCCAACGATGTTGGGCATTTTCTTTTAAGCTTCGGCATTAATAACGAACGCGAGTATCAATCAGATAAAATCAATGCGTTCAGAAACCTATTAACGCCAACCCATTCCCTTACGATTTGCCTCTTTGTTCTCGATCTTAAGCTGTTCGGATTTAGTGAGCATCACATACAAGGCGCCCGTGCCGCCCTGCTCGGTTTTCGCCGAATGATAGGCCAGCACCATATCAAGTTGAGACAACCAATGGCAGACGGCAGATTTCAGCAGGCCAGCCACGGGTTTACTGTTATGACCCTTACCATGGATAAGCATGACGCAGCGTTCCCCATGGGCCTGTGCCGCTAACAGATAATTGAGCAACGCATCACGGGCCTGACTTAAACGGTAGGCATGTACATCTAATTCCATCTTAATGCTGTACTGCCCCAGCCTTAAGCGCTTAAACACTGCACCTTGTACCCCTTCGCGCTTAAAACTGGCGATATCATCGGGCGCTATTATCGGGATCAAACTCAAATCCAAGGGCATGCAGGCCAAATAAGCCTCGCGTTGCAACGCATCACGGCGCTGAAGTTGCTCCTCCGTTAGTGCCTTAGGCTGCAAATTCACCGCTTTCACATCACCCTTTAGTGGCACAACCCCCGCCATTTCCTCAAAAAACAGTGCTGATTCATCATCTAGCATGGCAAGCTCCTCCACTCTTAACGCTCAGTGTGCACTTTTAGAACAGAAACACACTTTGTAAACATTCAACCCTTTAGTTCAGCGGGCACCTCCATTATAGTGGCGCCATGAATGCTTGATTAGAATAATGTAATGAGATTTTTGCTGCTAGCCCTGATATGCCTATTGTCGCTTCCAAGTTTTGCTACTCCCGCAAAAGCCAAAACAACCATGACAACCGATCAGCTGATCAATGCGAATTATCCGCTGTTCACTAAAGCATTTACTGAGCTTGCCCCCGAAGTCACCGCAGACATTTATGCAAAAGATGCAAGCTACCTCTCTGAAAGCCAAAGTAAAGAAATCTATTATGGCCGCGACAGTATCGTTGCTATTTACCAACGTTTTTTCGATAAAATCCGCAATAAAAAGGCCCGTATCGATATCGATTTCCGGGTACTCAACCGTAAGCTATCCGGCAACAGCGCGTTCGACACTGGCTATTATTTAGTGCGTTTTTACCCCGCAGAAGAAACTGGCGAACCTGTGAGTGAATTTGCTGGCAAATTTGTGATTGGCACCCAAAAAGACTCTCAGCAGCGCTGGAACGTCACACTGGATATGAATAACCGTGCCGAACCCAGTTTCTATTTGAATGCCAAACCTGTACCCAATCTTTACTATGGCCGCCAGTTCCCACCGTTACCGGACAGCCAAAAGAAAAAGCAGTAATCTACTATATTTTAAAGCATTACTTTTATGATACACGAAAAAATCTGCCCTTGCGGCAGCCAAAAAATCTATCAAGATTGCTGTCAAATACTGCATCTAGGGCTCGATTCAGGAGCACAACTGGCGACGAGTCCTGAGCAATTAATGCGCTCTCGCTACTGCGCTTTTGTATTGAAAAATTTTGATTACATCATCAAAACACACCATGCAGATTACCTCGATGGCTTAACCCTTGAGCAGCTCCAACAAGGTCCACATCCCGAATGGTTAGGGCTCGATGTATTATCCGCCAATGACACTACCCAGCCCGATGGCAGCAAGTTCGGCACTGTTACCTTTAAGGCCTGGTATAAAATGAGTGGCGAGATTGATGCCATTTACGAGCGCTCAGAGTTTATCTTCGAGCAAGGTCGTTGGTTTTACACTAAAGGCCATCAAATGCATGCCAAATTACCGGGGCGCAATGATCCCTGCGTCTGCCACAGTGGTAAGAAGTTTAAGCAGTGCTGCATGAAGGGTTAACCAGTCCCCAGAGATAAAACAAAAGGCAATCGATTGATTGCCTTTTGTTTTTATATCACCAATACGACTAATCTAACTGGTTAATGCGTCACAAGATTAGGTTCTTTTGCCGCCAATAAGAATTGCGCAAATTCGGGCTCTCGCAACGCAGGACTGTATAAATACCCCTGCGCCTGATGGCAAAAACTCTTCGCCAAAAACGCTTCCTGCTCGGCGGTTTCAACCCCTTCGGCGGTCAAGGAAATATTAAGCGCGCTTGCCATCGCAATAATGGCCGAGACGATTTCTTGGCTTTCGCGGCTAATGGTGAGATCGGAGATAAAGGAGCGGTCGATTTTTAACTTACTGATCGGGAATTGTTTAAGATAGCGCATCGAGCTGTAACCCGTACCAAAGTCATCGATGGCCAGCCCTACACCCAGCTCTGCCAATTCCTGACATAAGAGCGTGGCATGGCGAATGTCGCCCATCAATTCCGTCTCGGTGATCTCAAGGATCAGGGTTTTAGGCTTTAAACGATAGCGCGTCAGCAGTTGCCAGACTTGCTCATACAGGTTTCCGCTAAAAAACTGCCGCGCCGACACGTTAACATGCATGCTTAAATCGGCATTATGGTGCTGCCATATATTCAATTGTCGGCACGCGGCCTCAAGCACCCAGCTGCCAATGGCGTTGATCATCCCAGATTGCTCGGCAATATCGATAAAGGCGCCGGGATACAGCACACCTTTTTTCGGGTGATGCCAACGGATCAAAGCTTCAGCACCGATATAGGTTTTCTGCTCCAGATCCCGTAAGGGCTGATAATAAAGTTCGAATTGACGGCCACGAATCGCGCTATGCAAATCACGCTCGATTTGTGCATCTTCCTTAAAGGCGCTGAGCAAGGTGCTGTTAAACACTTGAATAGCAGTGCCCTTTTTCTTCTTCGCGTATTGCACTGCGATATCGGCGCAGGTCAGCGGCGCGAACAGATTGGCCACCGAGGCGATATCGACAACCGCCAATGCAGGTTTGGGTTCGATTTGCTCACGACCGATTAAAATCGGCATGGCTAAATGCTGGTATAGGCGAGTACTGAAATAATCCAGATCGTAAACCGCGTTATCATCGGTGAGCAACACGGCAAACTCGTCGCTACCGACGCGGGCAATTTCGGTTGCCTTATTAATTTCCGAAAAATGTTTTAAGCGCCGGCCAATTTCAATCAGCAAGCTATCGCCATTTTCGTGGCCATAGGTATCGTTGAAACGTTTAAAGGCGACTAAATCGACCAACAGCAACAATCCATTGGTGGTGCGCTCCAATACGCGATTGAAGTGACTACGATTATTCAGCCCAGTGAGGCTACAACGCCAGGCTAAACGCTCAAGCTCCGCCTTATAGTTGTGCTCATCTGTGCTTTCTTCGCCGGAAACTAAAGCGTAATGATTGCCGCGATCGGTGATAAATTGGCTGACCACATACTTGAGCCAGTAGCGACTGCCATCGGCTCGATTAAATTGCACTTCGCCTTTGGCCTGCTCGCCTCTGAAAATCTTGGCCAAGGTCTGCTCGGCTAATTCACTGTGCTGCTTAAAGAAACTTAACTCTCGTAAATTGGTGCCTATGCTTTTTCACGCGCTAAGCCGGTGATCTCTTCGTGGGCTTGGTTAACGTATTCCACTTTTTCGGTGTGCAGGTTAATCAACATGCTCATTTGACGAGACTGCTCGGTGGCACAGCGAAACAGGCTTAAGCGCTCTTCTTTGTCATAGGTATGTTTGGTGGCCAGCGTGAGGGCCAGTTGATCGGCCATTTGGCAGGCAAGGTGAATTTCGCTGTCGTGCCAATGGTGAGTCAGTTGCGCTCGCTCAAGGCAAAGCACGCCTTCAAGATGACCATTAATGCGAATGCCAATCTCGAGACTAGATAAAATTTTCCGAGGGATAAAATAGTTATCGACTAACTCAGTCAAGCGCGGATCGATAAGCGTATTACTCGCATCGATATGGCGATGATTTTTGAGTTCATCTAAATAGCATGGCAGCGTCTGCAACTGTGAAGGACGGTAAGTGTCTTGTAGGGCCATAGCGCCAAATTGCGCTACCAGGGATTGGCTCGATTGATCGGCGGAAAAAATCCATACCGACACCAGAGAAACGGCTAAATTTTGGCAAAGTAGCTCAGTGGCTAACTCTGCGGTCTTAGTAAAATCACCCTGCTGTTTAGCCGTGGAATGCACTAAAGACTCTAATAAATGCTGATGCTGACGTCGCTTCACTCTGATCCCTACAAAACTTCGTGTTGGGTAAAACGGTACTGCTGCGACTAACACACTAAAGAAGCGTGTTAATAGAGCCAATTAATCTTTATTTTTGTTGATGCAGATTACACTATCTACATTTAAAACAGCAACATCGGCCACACTTTATTACAAATTAACGCTAACGGACTTCACGGTCGCTTGCATCATAGGCCATTCTCTAATTGAAAAATCATTTTCTCGACACTCACATCGAAGACCAGTTTGAGGGTAACACCCACTTCATCCTGCACAATATTCCCTTGGGCTTGGCTAAAACGCGCTTGAGCCCGCTCCAACATCTTAGTCGCTTCGACCTCAGCCTCTGCACCCGCGAAGGATAACTCCAGCACTGTATCCTGCTCATCAATCACAGCGCCAATATCCACAAAACTGCCGCAATCGGTGCAAGTGTCGTTCACGGTAGCCGCTTGTCCTGCAATGATACCTTTCATCTGTTTTTCCTCTCTAATCGCTGTAAGGGTGATGCATCAACTTAAACCAGCATCATTAACGCCTTATTATAGGTAACAGTGGCGGCAGAGACTCAGCTTTAGCTCACGCTTATTATTGTGCATCGACACAGTTGACGGCTATTTGGCCAACAAGTTCCTTTAATCCCTAGCATTGCTTTTAAAGACAGAATCTTGCTTAACAGCCCGATAGCGACTTGGAGGCAAGACGACATACTCGTTAGGCGCTGGCCAATAACGGCACTAAGTTCCGTTGAATCGCCAGTTGATCGGCAAAATGCATGACGTCCATTTTCGGGGATGGCAACTGGCCACGTTGGCGCAGACGTGTGGTGAGATCGCAATTGCTTAAGGCTTCGGCCATCGCGATAGGCTCAGCACCGCGGATCACTAATGCCTCTGGGCGCAATGCCTGTTGCAGTTGAAACGCCCTCGCGCCTTGCTCAGCAAAAACAGCACTATTGTCGGTAACCTTGTTATCCGTCGATAAATCCGCCACAAGCGCTTGCTTGGGGGTAACTCGAACTGACGTTGTAATTTTTCTGCATTATCGAGCTCTTTTTGCCATTGAAACTGCGCCATGTCCCTCGCGTCTGCAGACAATAGCGACAGCAACAGGGCGAACTCTCCTCGCCTGTTGTGTTCGATTGCCGCATTTAAGCGGGAGCCAATTTGGGCTTCGTTGATTAAAGGAACATCGATCTGCATAAAAAAACATCATTAAAACAACTCGTTGTTAGTTAATCGACCAGTTGAACCAGAACTTTAGGAAAATTTTCATATTTAGACTTTACATGCCAAACGTTTCTGACTACTATTGCCGCCGCAATTGAGGAGGGGTTCCCGAGTGGCCAAAGGGATCAGACTGTAAATCTGACGGCTCAGCCTTCGAAGGTTCGAATCCTTCTCCCTCCACCATTTGCACTAACAATTAGCGATACTATAAAGAGATATTCGTGGAGGGGTTCCCGAGTGGCCAAAGGGATCAGACTGTAAATCTGACGGCTCAGCCTTCGAAGGTTCGAATCCTTCTCCCTCCACCACTTTTATCTTCTGTTCTTCGTCAATCGTTAGTCTGCTGTAAACTTGCTTTACCCTTAAATCCGGCCAAGATTTAAGATAACTTTAAAATCAGACTCGATGAGTCGGACTTAAAAGTTGAAGAAAATATGTGGAGGGGTTCCCGAGTGGCCAAAGGGATCAGACTGTAAATCTGACGGCTCCGCCTTCGAAGGTTCGAATCCTTCTCCCTCCACCACTTCTTTCTCATATCACTCTTTATACCGCTTTATTCCCCAAGTTTTCTTTCTAGCACACCAGCTTATCCAAAGTTATTTTTATCGCTTACTTAAGACTATTGTCTTTAATCCATAGATTTTGCTGATAAAAAACGCCCCATTCGGAGCGTTCAAGAAGAGTACATAGCGCTAAGTGGCGATTAATCGATATTCAAGTACTTATGGGTCTGAATCGATAAACGCCAGTTGCGGGCAATACACACCTTCATGGCTAATTCCGTCGCCCTTGGTTTTTGGCTGATCGGTTGCAGACAAATCGTTTTCGCTGACACATCAATCCCTTTGAGTAACTCATCGAGTTCGTCGATATGATTTTCGGTCGCTATCGGGTGCTTAATCTCGTTGGCGCGGATCAAGGCCTGCGCTAACACCTGATAACCACCTTTCATATTGATCTTGGGCGAGACAGTTACCCAGGTATCAGCATCGCACTTCACCTCAAAGGTGCCACTGGTCTCGATTTGAGTGGCAAAACCGGCAGCATGAAGCGTGTGAGTTAATTCATTCAGATCGTACATACAAGGCTCACCACCTGTGATCACCACATGGCGCGCCGTGTATCCCTTAGCGTTGAAAGCCTCGATAAGACTCTGCGCCGTATGGTTTGCCCAGCGCCCCACGGAGCCATCGACGGTGATCACTTGTTCGGGTGACACCTTATTTTCCTCAAGCAGATCCCAAGTCTGTTTCGTATCACACCAAGCACATCCCACAGGGCAACCCTGTAAACGCACAAAAATGGCGGGCACTCCGGTAAAGACACCTTCACCTTGAATGGTTTCAAAGACTTCGTTGACTGGGTAATTCATGCTAGCGTTCCGTTTTTCTGGGGCGGCATTTATAGAGGATTTTAGCTGCAGCTGCAAGTTTTTACCGCCTCAGCCATTGTGATACCAAGTGCCGAATACCCGTCGCCACGCGTCAGCAAAGAGTTTGCAAGCCCTAGCGCCTGAGTTACACTTACGCCCTATTTTATGTGTCAATTTAAGTGGATCCTATGTCAGCAGCATCAGTTTCAAAGGTGGTAGTGGTTTTCAGTGGCGGACAAGACTCAACGACTTGTCTTATTCAAGCCTTAACTCAGTTTGATGAAGTCCACGGGATCACCTTCGATTATGGTCAGCGTCACCGTGAAGAAATTGAAGTTGCTAAATCCCTCGCCAAGCGCTTAAAGATCACTAGCCATAAAGTGATGGATGTGAGTTTACTCAATGAGTTAGCTATTTCTGCCCTCACCCGCGATGCGATCCCTGTATCCCACGAATTAATGGAAAATGGCTTGCCCAATACCTTTGTGCCCGGCCGTAATATCCTGTTTTTGACTTTGGCGGGGATCTACGCCTACCAATTAGGGGCCGAGGCGATTATTACTGGTGTTTGCGAAACCGATTTTTCCGGTTATCCCGACTGTCGCCACGACTTTGTATGCGCGATGGAATCGGCACTAGTGCAAGGCATGGATAAAAAGCTTGAGATCATCACGCCATTAATGTGGCTCAACAAGGCCCAAACTTGGGCGCTAGCCGATAAATATCAGCAGCTCGATTTGGTTCGCCACCATACCCTGACCTGTTATAACGGCATTGTCGGCGATGGTTGCGGTGATTGCCCAGCCTGCCATCTTCGTAAACGCGGCTTAGAGGATTACCTGCAAAATAAAGCAGAGGTAATGGCCTCACTCGACAAGGCGACTGAAACGGGTAAACCGCAGGCGTGAGACTGGTGACGTTAAAAAACTCGGCCCCTATTGGTTGGCGCTAATCGTCAGTCTGCTCTGCGCACTCTTGTATGTTGCGGGACTTTTTGCCCCGAGCATAGATAACCTGCTCGCCTATCGCCGCAGCGCCATCAGTGATGGCCAGTGGTGGCGCCTGATCACAGGCAATCTGCTGCATACCAATCATTGGCACCTGCTGATGAACCTCGCAGGATTATGGGTAGTGTTGTTTTTGCACCACTTTCATTACCGGCTCAAGGGCTTAACCGCGCTGTTTATCCTGCTTTGTCTGTTTGAAGGCATTGGTCTGTATCTGGGCTATCCGCAGTTATTAGGTTATGTGGGGCTGAGTGGCATGTTACACGGGCTATTCACCTTTGGTGCAGTGCAGGATATTCGCCGCAAAATGCGCTCGGGTTATTTGTTGCTTATTGGGGTGATAGTTAAAGTCGGCCATGAACAGTTCTATGGCGCCAGTGATGATGTGACCGCAATGATTGGTGCACGCGTGGCCACCGAGGCGCATTTAGTCGGCCTGATCTGCGGCTTAGTCTGCGCGCTTATGGTGTTTGTGTACCAACGAAGCAGATTCGCCAAGGAAACGCAGCGCTAATACCTCAAAGTTTGATTAATCCATACAAAAAAGCCGCCTCATATTGTTATGTTGGCGGCTTTTTTATTAAGTAGAGAAGCTTGGGATAGTTTAATTAGGATCAAAGTCCTGAGTCTAAATCAGCTGAGGCCTAGATTTTATTAGGCTGTGATCAGCAACTCCCGTAGCCGTTTCACCTCATCACGCAAGGCCGCCGCCTGTTCAAACTCCAAGTTACGCGCATGTTCATGCATTTGCTTCTCGAGTTTGTCGATATCATGGCTAAGCTGCGCCGCATCGGCTTGATAACGTTTGGCTTTAGGTTCAGCCACTTTACCCAGTGACGATGGGCTATAACCCTTTTCAGTGTCTCTGCCATCGTCGATATCCATCACGTCGGTAATGCGCTTAACCACGCCTTTTGGCACTATGCCATGCTCAAGGTTGTAGGCGTGTTGTTTCTCGCGGCGACGCTCGGTTTCACCCATCGCCTTGGCCATCGACTGAGTGATCCTATCCGCATAGAGGATAACCTTGCCATTGACGTTACGCGCGGCGCGACCTATGGTCTGAATAAGCGAACGTTCCGAACGTAAAAAGCCTTCCTTATCCGCATCGAGAATACAGACTAAGGAAACTTCGGGCATGTCTAAACCTTCACGCAGCAAGTTGATACCGACCAACACATCAAACTTACCGAGGCGCAGATCCCGAATGATCTCCACCCGCTCCACGGTATCGATATCCGAGTGCAAATAACGGACTTTGACGCCGTGCTCATCGAGGTATTCGGTTAAATCCTCCGACATGCGCTTGGTTAGGGTGGTAACAAGCACCCGCTCATTGACGGCGACGCGTTTGGCAACCTCGGAGAGTAAATCATCCACTTGAATGCTGACCGGGCGCACTTCTAACTCGGGATCGAGCAAACCCGTTGGCCGAACAACTTGCTCAACAATCTCACCACCACTCTTATCCAGTTCGTAAGGGTTTGGTGTTGCCGACACATAAATGGTCTGTGGCATCAATTGCTCAAACTCTTCAAACTTCAGCGGCCGGTTATCCAGCGCCGAGGGTAAACGGAAGCCATATTCCACAAGCGTGGTTTTACGGGAGCGGTCACCCTTATACATGGCGCCAATTTGCGGCACAGTGACGTGGGATTCGTCAATAATCAACAAACCATCGGCGGGTAAATAATCAAGCAAGGTCGGCGGTCCTTCACCCGGTGCACGGCCCGACAGATAGCGGGAGTAGTTTTCAATACCAGAGCAATAGCCCAGTTCGACCATCATCTCGATATCGTATTGCACCCGCTCGTGGATCCGCTGCGCTTCAATCAACTTATTATTGTCGAGCAAATACTGCTTACGCTCGCGCAGCTCTTCTTTAATTAACTCGGTCGCTTCGAGGATTTTTTCCCGCGGCGTCACATAGTGGGTTTTCGGATACACAGTAGTGCGCGCGATACGCTTAACAATTTGCCCCGTTAACGGGTCAAACTCGCTTAAGCGTTCAATTTCATCGTCAAAGAGTTCGACTCGAATCCCGTAGCGGTCAGAATCGGCGGGGAAAATATCGATAACTTCACCACGGGCGCGGAAAGTACCGCGCTGCAACTCGAGATCGTTGCGAGTATATTGCAACTCACTCAATCGCTTAAGAATATCCCGCTGCCCCATGGTATCGCCCTGGCGTAGGTGCAAAAGCATCTTCATGTAGGAATCGGGATCGCCCAGACCGTAAATGGCCGATACAGAGGCAATCAAGACGACATCCTTACGCTCTAACAGTGCTTTCGTCGCCGAGAGTCGCATTTGCTCGATATGGGCGTTAACCGACGCATCCTTTTCAATAAAGGTGTTCGATGCGGGCACGTAGGCTTCTGGTTGGTAATAATCGTAATAGGAGACAAAGTATTCCACCGCATTATTGGGGAAAAACTCTTTCATCTCACCATAAAGCTGCGCCGCCAGCGTCTTGTTTGGCGCCATAATAATGGTTGGGCGCCCCAGTTGGGCGATCACATTGGCGATAGTGAATGTCTTGCCGGAGCCAGTTACCCCCAATAAGGTTTGGCAAGCAAGGCCCGATTCTAAGCCATCGACCAACTTGGCAATAGCCGTGGGCTGATCCCCAGCGGGGGCAAATTGAGATTCAAGCTGAAAAACAGATTCTGACACGCGAACATATCCTTGTGGTTAGTCGCCCCATTCTAATCAACTCATCCTTCAAGCTCCAGCAGTTCTCCTTTAGAAGTCAAAGGGAGCATTAATCCCTAAAGCATCTGAATGACAGTTTGATGGACAGAAAATGAAACTTTTTGACCACGAGCTTTTAATGCTCAAATTGGCGATAAAACGCCCAAAAATACAGGAGAAATGCCAAATTAATACACAAGAGTTGACTTTCACTTGCTTACAAAATTGCAACCTCAAACAAGACCCAAAAAGATAAGGCTTGCAATTCATATCTATTTGATAAATATACTATTAAATTTTTATCGCCAAAATAGTGCAATTTAAGTCCATCACACGTGCAGCAAGGCTTTGCCGCCTGTTTCAAGCCGCAACTCACAGGGTTATCCACAGAATTTGTTGATAAGTCGAAATTAGCGAGAAACCATGCGGGATTGAGGACTATTCCACCCTTAGCTCGCGCGCTCGTCGGGTTTAGTAATTTTATTACATTTGATAAATGTTACTACTTGTTATGTAGCGCGCCACATGGTTTGAAAAACAAATTCATGTGAAATGAAAAAGTTATAAGCCGCTATTTACTAACGGATTCATCTATTTTGAAAAATGTGAGTTCACATAGATTGAAAAAATTGTATATAAGCCCTCTAAAAAGAGGGCTATTGAGACATATTAAACGCTGAATACATTCCCCTACCAATTCCAGATTAGTAGCTCTTGCTGCTCGCTAGAGCGTCCTGATCCTCCTACTGTATAACGAATACCTAACGTCTTCATTTCTAAGCCGTCAAACGCCTCACGCATTTCGGGGATGTCATTAACGCTGATCACCATCTTGCCTTTTATAGTCTTCGCCAGCTCGGCCATCAAGGCATATTGCTCTAGTCCAAACTCCACGCCATATCCTGCAGTACTCCAGTAAGGCGGGTCTAGATAGAACAAGGTTTCAGGCTTATCGTATCGTCTTACACATTCCGCCCAATCCAACCGCTCGATATAGGTTCTCGCGAGTCGAAGATGCGCAATGCTAAGATCCTCCTCAATACGCAGTAAGTTCAAACCAGCAGGGCGTGATGCCGAACTCCCAAAGTTCTGACTAGATACCTTGCCACCAAACGCCAGCTTTTGCAGATAGTAGAATCGGCTTGCTCGCTGAATATCGGTTAAGGTCTCAGGGTTAGTATTCTTCTGCCATAGGAATTCTTCACGGCTGATTAAAGCCCATTTAAAGTGCCTAATAAACTCCTCTAAATGATGTTTAATGACACGGTAAAGATTCACCAAATCGCCATTCATATCATTAACCACTTCCACCCGTGCTTCATCTTTGCTGAAGAACATCGCAGCACCACCGCAGAATGGCTCCACATAGGTATGATGCTCAGGAAATAACGGTAAAATCTCTTTAACTAATCTACGCTTACCCCCCATCCAAGGGATGATCGGTTTTGGCATGTGAGCCTCCTTTTTTAGGATTTTTATGCTAGGCTCGGTTCGCCGTGTCGACGCGGTGAGGGAGCCTTGGTTGGCTCACAGGGTCTTATCCTGTGTGTTGACGGTCTGGTAATGTTGGTAGCATTGCCAGACCGCTCTCTTTAAATCTCTATTTCAACATAAGTCAGATCGGCGGCTTGGCCTTGGATCTGCCCATCTACGATATACACTTTGCCGCTTGCCACTGAGTCACCCAATACTGTTTGATAACTGCCATCGGCGTGCTGCACTGTCGTACTGCCATTAGCCACGTTAACTACAGTCGCCACGCTGCGTTGCGGCTTAGGGTTTAGGTTCGCTAAGCGTTGATAGATATTCATGCTGCGACTCCATTAGCGTCCTTATTCCGTAATAAAGTCACGGTTTGATTGACCGTCACTTGACCAGTGGACTCACTCACCGTAGCGCTAATACTCCACGCCTCACACACCGACTTAAACACCTCGGCACCTTTACGAACCCCAATCAACATACCTGGTCGCATCGGTGGTAAATCCGCTAGCACCTTGGTACGTATTGAGGTCTGCACTTTATTACCCGCATTGGCTAGCTCAGTGGTGCCTCGCATTCTGGCGGCTTGGTTATCAGTGATTAACTTGTCCACTATATCAACACAAAAGTTGTCGCCAGCAGTCCCGAAGCGTTTCACTTTTGCTGCAACGCCCTGCTGTTCTCCCCTTACAAACACCGCATTAGCATCGGGCCGAATATCCACTTGCTCACTAAAATCGAGGATCACGCTATCGTGTAGAATCACATCAGGTACCGCAGTTGCGGTATTCCAAGGCACCACTGGCCACTGAGGGATCACGGTAATCGTTTGGGTTTCATCATCCACATCGAGCATGGCCCCAATCCCCGACGCCATCATGTTCAATGCTTCTGCGGGAGTTTTCGCGGCATAACTAAAAGCATTCGCGGGGATGGTAAAATCTGAGATCTGGCTGGCAATCGACCAGCCAGTGTTGGCCACAATGTCAGACATCAAACCGATAAAACTGCGGGAGGCCATATTCACATAGTTGGTCGCCTTCTTATATGGACTAGCAAGCGCCGCTAAACGACCTCGGCAAGTAGCACTAAAGCTTGACTTACCAAAACCTTTGGACTCGCTTGGAGACTCACACAGCAGATAAAAGTCATAACCGTTAATGCTAATTTTTAGCAGTTCATTGGCCGCACGCTCGGCATCGATGCGGGATGAAAACACCACAGTGCCATTGCTCGACCATTGGGAACGCGACTTAGCGATAGAGACCGATTTCAGCACCACCGCCGCACCATCACTTACCCGAATACAACTAATTTGCGGCTGCATGAGATAACTCCTTCTAATTTGCGGTTCAATGGGGATCTTAAAATCAATAGTGGGTAATGATGGATTCGTGCCTATCAGGCCGCCGCCATCGTCCCAGTAACAAACATTGGGTGAAGGAGTAAAGCGCAACACTATCGGGCTATGGTTGTCGGATAATAGCTCATTAAAGCGCAATGTGACCGTGCCAACGGATGGTTTGTACTTGCTCGAACATACCCAACGCGCAGCGTGTGGCCCCCATGTGATGCCCTGCATATCGCCTGAGCCTAGGATATCTGAATAAGCAAGCCTAACCTCTGTTGCGGCTAAATCACCTTGCAGTAAACCCAGTCCGATAATCTGCGTAGTGGCCTTAGGTTGGCGCCATGGCATTTCAACCATGGTTTGCGCAGCCTCTGGCGATAACCATAGGCTGGCAGCTTGCACCGAATGTGAATCGGGTACCAACCACAGCAGATCTGCTTTGCATGGCACCAGGTTATTCCAGCGCCAAACTACTGAGGCGGTTATCCCCATTAATGCCTTAGCTTGCCACTTGGCCGTTAGCAGTTGTTTCACATAATTAACTTGCCACTGCAGCTCCAACATTATGCCGTAGCTTTCAGTCGCACTCGCTATGGTTAGCTGCTGGGCGACACTCTGCCCTATGGCGATACCAAGGCCGCACATCATGCCAATGGTACCCGCGCTAATGGGTACCTCTGGCACTTCAGGTATAGGGTCATCAGTAAAGCGAAGAACAAGAGGTGAAGTGCTGACAATCCATGGTTTATCAAAACGGAGAACAAGGGTTGTCATGATCGAATCACTGGCATGATTGGCTTCAATAATTCGGCGTTTTTACCATCGACCATTTTACAATCATAGACACCATCCTCGTCTAATATGCCGACTATCAGCTTGTTATTAATGACAAACTCATTTGGCACACGCAGATTAACGATTGGGGTATCCGTTCTTTTATTTGCGTAATACTCTAATGTATCGCGGTTGAAAATAATGACTCTATTTGCGGCAGGGTCAACATCAACTGATACTATGGCTTGATAGGCATTGGTATGGAAACCACTTGTAAGTGTTATCGTTTTTAAACCATTAGGCATACCATTCACCTTCCATTTTTAACCAAAACATCGTTGTAGCGTACCCCTGTACTACACGATATAACACACCATCAAAAGTATGTTCGAACCCAGTTAAGGTGCGCCCACCTTGAACCGACGGAATAACCAATGCAGGTATGATTCCCCGTAGAAAAGGCAGATTGTCATTTACAGGGATATTACCAGCTGGGGCAGTTGAAACACCTCTACGCAATACCGCTGGTGTAAATACCATAGGGAGATTGGTTGCAAAAATCCCGCCCGGATTTTGGTCACTGGCAGTATAAGGAATAAGATTCGTATCTACCCTATATTCGGTTCTACCAGTTCCACTTGCTGATGGGTATAAAATAGCAACAAGGTTTGGAGAGCTACCAACATTGTCGCTGTAGCTTGCTGCTGTAGAATCTGCGGTGCCCGCTATACCATGAACTAGCGTAAAAGGGCTGGTATCGTTTGGATCAAATGTTTCAATGTCACCCACAAATACTGTCCAACACCCACTGCTATAACCCGTACTTGATGCCCATGTTAATTCCGATGAATTTTGAACCATCCAAAACCCGCGACTCGTACCAAAAACCACCCACCCATTAGTGCGCGCCTGATATAAACCTAATCTGCGTTGCAAAATTTTATCGATATAAACGCCAACATCAGTCATGCCTTTTGCAACAGATAGATCTATCGAAACGTTTGTCCCATTGGTGCCGTTGCTACTGGCAATCTGGAAATACCCGCCAGAACCCACTACAGGGTTATTTCGAAATACCGCTGCATAAGATGCCGCATTTTCAAACTCTAACGTCCAACCAAGCGGCGATTTATCACCATAGCCCTCGACCAAACATTTTTAAGAATAGTGATCCAATCTAATGGGTTGGCGGCGGTGCCAACAGGCGCACCTTGGTCAGTGCTGCGATAAACGGTTACTGGTAATCCCATATCAACTCCTATTTAAGATTCATTACCAAAGAAGGACAACACGGCTTTATCTGTAGTGATTTGACTGTGGCCAACCTGCACATTACGCAGCAGCATAATGGGTTTGGAGGCGGCAAAGGTTGGGAAGCGCAGCACTTCACCCTGTTGCCAGCCACCACCCCACCCGCCTTTTCTGAGGATAAAGTACGGGCTGTTTGTCACTGGGTTGATTGGGGCGAAATCATTAAGGGTATCGCCAGTACCGATTTGGCCGAGGCGGCGACCAACACAGCGGAACGCGGTTGGACTGGTCATAATAAACGCCCAATCTTCATTTACGGCGGTGTTGTTTTTGACTTCAATTGGATAATCAACCGAGTTGTAATTACCCGTGGCGGGGTCGCCGTCAACGTCCCAATTATTGGCCCATGCGGTCATATCGCGTACTTGGCCGACACGGGCCTGCAAATCCCCTAAAATCAGCACACTGGCCACGGTAGTCCCTACGGGATATTCGCGGGATAACTCCTTGGCCAACACAATGCTGTTTGGGGTAAAACTTGACACTAACGCGAGTTCGCTAATCACATCGGTTAATAGAAATGGCGCGGCGAATCCTGCAAAGTCGCTATTAATGGTGACTGTGCATGCCGCTTTGTTCACGGTGTAGTGGGTGTTGTCGCTTGTCCATAGGCTGGCGCCATTGGCATCGGTAATATCGCTAAAGGTGGCGTTTTCACGAATGTTATAGACGGTACCAATATTCCCTGTGACTTGCTGCACTTGTGAGTGTGATAGCGCTATCGTGCCCCACTGGCGAAACATATCAACAATGCCATCGTTAGGGATACGCAGCGGATTAAGGCCGTAAATCTCAGCCGGTGGCAGTTGCCGGACTTGGTCGCTAATGTCATAGCGCAAGGTGATTAAATCCACTGCAGCACTAAAGGTCAGTTCGACAATACCATTAGTAATTGTGCCATCTACCCCTGCCCCTGTAACCACGCCTTGAGCATCTGCTGAGGCGCTAATCAGCGCTCGGTCTGATACGCGCTCAACCTGCACATAAAAGCTCTCGAGCAAGGGATTGGGTACCGCCAAGGTAAACTTGGCGACTGTATCCCCTGCCGCTGCTGCGTCGCTCGACTCAACTAAACCTGCATAGGTTAAGGTGAAGCTGCCACGGCTTACGACTTGTGGAGTGACCACGCCTGTTAAGTAATCAATTGTCGCCAGGTGTTCTGTGCCGTCATACAGCTTGCCGCTATTGCCATCAGCGCTCACTTGCTCATAAATATCTTGCGGCGCATAGTTGGCATCATCAAACACCACTCGGCCCTTAATACTGCCCACGGTAAGCTGCTTATTTGCAGGGAACACATTGGCGCTTGAATAAATGCTGTACTTATACGATGACACATAAAACAAGCTAAGAGTCGGGATATTAAATCTCGCGTTTGAGGTTAACGTGACGGTGATATTACCCGTGCCAATGGTCACTGACTGAATATAGCTTGTGTATCCACCTAAGTTAGCTGTGGGGACGGTTGAAATCGCCAACACGCCATTATCATCGGTCAGTAAGTCAGGCGTAGTGAAGGTATAGCTATAGGTACCTTCTGCTGCGGGTTGGTTGATCACTTTGCGGATCACTTGGCTTACCGTGGCATCGCCGTTCTCACTGCCACCGACAATGGTATTGCCTGGTTTTGGCAATATGGTGGTAATGGCGGGAAGCAATGAAAGCTGGGTGGTACCCACGGCTAAGTTCACACCATTGGCTACTGCCGTTAACTTGGTAACGCCGTGAAACTTAAGCGGTGATGCGGTATTCGATAAGCGCAACTTAGTGCAGTTGGTTTGGCCATTAATGTTTAATGATGGCCAAGGCGTGGCGAACGGGATCGGCGGGTCAAAGCTGACCGTTCCAACATAACCATTAACGATGCTGGTCTTAGTGACTTTGGCAAAATGGGTTTTACGTGGCCAGTCGGCATTTTCTACCCCAGTATATTCCACGGTAATACAGATCACTTGGCCGACCTGCAGATAGGTGGTTTTCCAATAATCGCGGTCATTAAATCGATACATAGACTGCAAATAGTCTGAGGAAAACGAGTTTTGATTCACAAGGAACCCGGGGCCGCCTTCACGAATTAATTCCCCTGCCGTTACCGATGATTCGATAATTTCTTTCATATCGGTCATGCGGGACGCATCATTAAGCGCGGGGGATTCAATCATAAACACGTTTACCAGCTCATCGACTGGTGGCTCACTGAAAAACACATAGGCCTGCTTAAGCTTGCCCGTGTCGTTGGTGTAAAGCGTTGGGTAAGCCTTAGCTATTTCGATACTCGATTGGGCGTGATCGATATCAGCGATAGCATCAAACATTTCATTAATCTGCCCTGATTGCACAGCGTTGTTCGTGCGCTGGCCGCCAGCCTCATTGCTCGAACCTAACAGTTCAGGCTTGAAGATTTTTAAGCTGTCGCGGGAAATTGGAGTCGGGGAAGTTGCCATATTAAATAGCCTTTAAACAGTGATTAACTTAATGGTGATGGCATCGACAGCATCGGGTGCGCTATCGCTGTAGTTAATAGCTGGTACACCGCTAATCGCTTGTTCGCGGTAATCCCAAATCACATTAAATACCGTGCCGTTAATATCCAGATTGAAGCTGGTCGCCCCTTTCGTGCTGGCGTGAGTTTCAAGGGCTTCAAATAGGTTGATGGATTCGCCATCACTGAATAACACAATGGATCGCCCAGCTTGTTTAGTCGCGACTTCGATATGCTGCGAACCATCGAGAGCAAATTCACTCGTGCAGACAAAGGGCGTATAACCGATGCGGTTAAGCCAAATAAATTGCGGTAATTGAATGGTGTCTAGGGTGATCATGACGTTGCCTTAATCTGCTCTAACTCGCGTAAAAACATCTGCTTAAACTCATCCAATAAATCAGCCTTCAGCACATTACCGGAGGGCATCACTAGCTCTAGCCGATACACCTGCACGCTGCCGCCCGTGCTTGGATTGTTGACCGATGGCGCTGGCGCTTGGCTGGCACTGCTGCGCGTGGAATTCGTCGCGGTGCTGGCGCTGCTTGATACGCTATCTTTAGCCCGTGCGCTGCGTTCTGCCGCATCGGCTTCAATTTGTTTAAGTTTGGTGGCGTAGATTTGCTGGCTGAGCTGTAGTGCTTCTTGGGCACTGGCAATGGACTCATTATCCTGGGCGGTTCGGGCTGCATCGAGCTGCGCCTTGAGTTCGGCCTGTTGCTGCTCATAGCGGCGTTTCTCAATAGCAGCTTGGTTATTATTGAGCTGATCCATCTCATCTTTGAGACTGCCCAAGGTCGCGTTGATATCGTCACGCAGGCCAAGAATCCGATTGCGGGTCGCATCAATGGCGGCCTGCAGCGGCTTGAGTTCTTCATCACCTAATTCACGGATTAAATAGCCGGACTCGCGACTGATTTGATTCACCCGACCAAGGGTTATCGTCGAGCTTTCAAGCTCTTCAGCCCACTTACGCGTCAGCAAGGTTTCATTAATGATCTGCTTTTCGCGGATAAAGGCTTGGTTACTGAGCTGTGCCAGCACACCCCAAAAGCCCGTGTTTACCCGCATATTGTTCATAATGCTTTTGGTCAGCTCATCGAGCCGAGCATTCAGTTTTTCGGTGCTATCTTCGTTAAAGTTGAATTGCTTATTGAGGTGAGCATAAGCCCCCGCGAACAGGTTGACATACTCAGTGGCGCGGCCTGTGGTTTCTTCTAATTGCTCAAGCTCTTGGCGCTGTTCTGCTAAGGTTTTGTTAGTCTCTTTGACTTGTTCGTCAGTTTCTTGCTCACCATCACCTAAGCCGCCCATTAAACGTTGCAGTACGTTGAGCACTTGCACCAAGCGTTCTTTTTGCTGCAAGTACTCTTCAGCGGTAATGCCGCCATCCTTATAGGCTTTTTCGAGCCTTAACATTTCATCGCTGACGGCGGCATACTTGCTTTTGATCTGCTCGTAGTTGGCGGCTTCAAGCGCTTGTACTTCGCTAAGCTGCTTTGTTTGATCGCGCAGCTTACCTTGCAGGCTAATCAGTTCCTGTTGAGCCTTGGACTTATCCTTGCTTGATACCGTGGAGCTTTTAAGCACGTCGTTACATTGCTTTAAACGGGCTTCGGTTTCTGCCACTGCACGGCTTAACTTCGCCTGTTCGGGTGAGAGTTCCTTAGTGCTGGCCGTATAGCCATACTGTTTAGCCGTAAGGTCGCTAAGCTCTTTAGAGAGTCCAAGGGTTGCCGCCTGCGCCTTTAGGGATTCTGGTACTACAGCACCAGTGGCTTCGGCAGCTGTCAGCGCGGCTTTTGCCCACGCTAAAAATGCATCCTTTTGCTGCTCAAGCGGTTCGCGGTTATTACGGATAAGATTAAAAGCAGCCTCAGCCTTATTGGTCGCCTCAATCAAGGCTTGGCTGCTGGTGATGCCTAAGTCTTTATAGGCTTGCTCTAACGCTGCAGTCCCTTTGGCCGTGGCATCGAGGTAGCTTTGTTGCTCTTCGAATTTGGCCCGCAGTTCGGTGAGCAGTTTTACATGGCCCGCATACTCTGTTCCCGCTGCTTTTAAAGGTTCTAAGGCCGCATCAATTTGGCGAATAAATCCGCCCATACCGCCTTTAACATCATCAAGGGTTTTAACCTGTTCGCTTAAAGTTAAGGTCAGGCGCAGCGCTTCATCGACCGTCAGCTTAATCGGTTCAACTACCTCAACCGCAGCCTGTTTGACTTCCTCCATGGCTTTGGCGGCGTTCTTCCATTTACCGCTGGCATCGTCATAAATCAGCTTGCCGTCATCCACTGCCTTGTTGAACTCGGCCATAGTGGTAAAGGCAACACCCGTTTGCTCGCTTAAATCCTTAAGGAAAACGCCAACTGCTTTGTGCTGGCCGCTGCTGTACGTTTGGATTTGGCTAATGCTTCTTCGGCGATCAGTAGCTCTTGGTACACCCGCGCCAATTCAACCAACTCGTTGATTAATGCTAGATACAAACCAGCCTTAGCAGCCGTAGCTAAGGCGGCTTTTAATTTACCAGCCGCTAGAGTGGCGGTTTCACTGGCAGCGGTTGTGCCTGCAATGGCTCCGGTATACAGGCGCATTGCACCAATGACGGCATTAGCACCCGTGATCACATCGCTAAAGTAGCTACCAACCTTTAAGGCTAAAAATGCCTTAGCCACAAACCCGATTTCATCACGGTAGTGGTACAGCATGGCCGCGCCATCTTGCACCGCAGAGCCAATGCTGACGATGGTATCGCTGATTTGCTGCGCCCATTGCTGTAAACGGCCGTCGCTTGCCATGGCAGCAAACTCTTGGTTTAGCTGGCTGATTTGCCCCTTAAGCCAATCAAGCGCGCCGGACTGAGCCACTAGGTCGTAAAAGTTAGTGAGATTATCTTTAAGGTTGGAAACTTGGCCACTGAGTAAAGCCATTTGCGCGGCGGCACTGCCGTTACTTGCGCGGCCCATCTCATCGATAAGGGCTTGGATAACATCACGCCCCAGCTTACCTTGGCTGCTTAACTTCTCTAGTTCGAGGCTATTCTTGCCCGTGACTTTCGCCAGCATGTCCCACACAGGAACGCCGCGCTCAATCAGTTGCAGGATCTCCTCACCCTGTAATTTCTGTTTTGCCCAGGCTTGGCCCAAAGCCAAGGTGATCCCCTCGACTTCTTGAAACCCGCCACCGAGTTTAAAGGCTTGATCCACAATCGCCTTCATGGTGCCGTTCATTGGGTCAAGGCCAAAGGCTTTGGCTTTTACAAACGCTTGGTTAACTTCATTGAGTTGCAGTGGCACATCGATGGCGAACTGCTTTACCCAAGCGGTGGCTTGGCGGCCAGATTCAAAGCTGCCCATCACGGCGTTCATCTGCACGCCTAAGCGCTCAAATTGATCCCCTGTGGCAAAGATGTCTTTAACGGCTTGGGCTACGCGGTCAAAGCCCAAGTATGCGCCCGCCAAGGCGGTCACTTGGCCGATCACCCCACGCAGGCTGGCAGCATGATCGCGGGCACTGGCATTGCCTTTATCTAGCTGATTAGCAAACTTATCGACATTGCGGCCAGTACCGTCAAATTCGCTACTTAACTTGCGCTGTGCGGTGGTGAGGTTGTTATAGTCAATACCCGATTTGGACAGGGCATTTTGCAGCTTAGTGTGGCTGGCCGATTGCTGCGCTAACTCGCGCTGCATTTGCTCCAGCTCTTTTTCGGCCACATCGATGGAGCGAGCCAGCTGCACAAAGGGTGTGTCGGTTTGGCTGGCACGTTGCTTTAAGTCCTGCAGTGCTAACGCCGCTGCCGTAACCGCAAGCTCTTGCTGTTCCAGCTCATTGCGGGAGCGTTTAAAGGTGTTGATTAGGTCTTGCTGGTTTGCCAGTTCATCGAGCTTATTAGCTAAGGTATTGGCTTTTTGGCTAGTCGATTGGCTGCTATCGCCTACGTCATCCAGCCCAGTGGCTAAGGGCTTAAGCTCGTTAGTGAGCTGCTCTGCTTGGTTGCTAGTATTGCGACCACTTTGGGCCACTTGGTCTAGCTGGTTGCTTAAGGGATCAAGGCTGTTTTTGAGTTCATCAACTTGATTCGCGCCCGCTTGGCTGGCGTCGCTAACGCTATCAATTTCATCGGCTAAGGCTTGCGTCTTAGGATTCGCCGCATCCGACTCGGCACCGATGCGCTTAAGCTCATCGACCAAGGCGGCAATATGCTGCTTGCCCGTGGCTTCGGCCACGATCCGCAGGGCGAGTTCTAAGGTTTTATCAGCCATGGCTATCTCGTTAATGCTCTCATTAGTATCTAAATAATCGGTATTTAAACGGCGGTTAAAGGGGGATTTAAGGGCATGGCAATTGAGTCCGGCCATGCCCTTGGGTTAAGCAAAACCGCTTAGGTATCCAGCTCTAGGTACTCGAACGGATGATCCTTACCCGCCACTAACTGGGCTTTACCCGCAAGGGTCGCGCTCACAAACTCACTGGCGGCAAAGTCCAATGCGGCTGTGGGTTTTAAGCTGGCATCGAAAATATCGAGCTTTATCGGCTTGCCTGTTTCTAAGTTGGTACCTTCACCGAACACGCGAGCACGGGTTTGGGCCTTAATACCACCGCGCACCAAGGTACCGCTGATCGCGTTATGCTGGCCTGATACCGTCACAGCACCGCCCGCTTCTACCGCACCGCCTTTAAGGGCACGCACTAAACCGAGGGCATAATTAACCTCATAGTCTGTGCCCAGCACTAAGGTGGCCGCGTCTTTCTTTACCGCAAAACCGATGGTGGCAAAGTTAGTTTCGGGTAACTGCACCCAACGCTGATTGGTTGGTAAAGTCACGGCCTCATCGGTTAAGGTGCCGCTGCCCGAGTTGACCACTTGGGTATCGCCCAGCAGTGCCATGGCAATCAGTTCGGCGGGTTGATCATCGAACGACCATTCCACCTCAACTGGCTTGGCAATATTCACCACGCTTAAGGCTTGGCCGTAGCTTTCCTTCTTGCGACTGCCACGCACTTTTTCATCGGCATCGGCTTTGATCGCGAGCTTGGTGGTGTTAATGGGGCCGATGATCCCCGTTGATTGCCCTTGGGCATTTAAGCGGTCAACAAAGAAGTTGCCTGCGACTAATAATCCACTCATGGTGAAATCCTCTTAGGTTGTTAAGGTTTGAATCGTAAAATCACACTTAACGCCACGGGGTAATAACCGTGGCTTTTAGTGAAACGGGGTTTAACGGCACTGTTAACGCGCACAAAGGGGCCAAGCATCTGACCATCAACTGCAATGGACTTGCCCACAACCGCGTTTAATAGGCTGACTAGCAGCTCACCTGCGGGGCGTTCGTGGATGGATAAACGACACGCCAGTACCACAAGCCAGGTCTGCTTAACTTGGCTGCTGTTGCCGCCTTGAGAGGTCTCCTGCAAGCCATCGCCCAGATACAGCACATGGGCGGCGGGGGTGATTTGGCTGCGCTCATCGACTTCGCTTAGCTCATTGGCTTGATAGACCTTTCTCAGCTTCTGGCTAGTGACTAATGGCTCCAGTAATTGGGTTAACGCATCACCCGCAGCCAAGTAGTTATCTTTAATCTCAAACATCAGATAAACCCCTTAGCTGACTTGCGGCCAAACACACTGCCCGCGCTTTCGATGCTGATAACCAGCTCGCTTTGGCCTGCGGTTTCGCCCGTCTCGGCCAGCCCTAAACTGATATCGCCCTTACTCACTGCGGTTAAAAACTTCACCACGGCGGCATAGCGCTTCTCGACTTGTTCAGGGGCTTTATCGCCATACAAAAAGTAACGGGCGATATCGCAGCAGTTACGCTCCAGCACGGCGGGAACTGTGGTTAACGGCAGCACATAACGGCCTGCGATATAGCCATCAATCTCAGCCGATGCATCGCGCAGCGCTTGCTCCAGCAAAGCGAGATTGATTTCCCCTAGCACACTGTCCTCACGTTCGGTCAGCAGGGTTAAATCCTGCTCACCAAAGCGGCTGAGCATATTGTCAGGGGTGGCGTACATCACTTGAGCCATGGTTATTCACCGTCAGCGTTAGCGGTAAATGCAGCCCATTGCGCATCACGTTCAGCGGCACTAATGGGTTGCCCCATCAAGGCTTCAAGGGCGCTGCATTGCGGCTTACCACTTGAGGTAAAGTGCTCATTGTTTGCCTTGTCGAGCTTGGCTATCGCCTCGGCAAAACTGAGTGGCACTGCCGCTGTGGTGGTATCGGTGCTGGTTAGTGACGGATCACTGTTTGGAATGTCCAGACTCCCCGGCGAATCCACTGCCATTGAGGTCTCGAAAACCTTAAGGCGGGTATCAGCTTTAATCGCTGCGACTTGTTCATCCGACAGCTCGGCCAGCGGCAAATGGTTATCGCCTTTGTTGAAGGCCAACCCCGCACGGCGATAGCCATTGGGCTGACGACTAACCACCATAAGGACTGAAACGTTATCTTGAGTTTGAGCAGAAACTTGGGCCATTTCATTGCTACCTCGTAAAGTGAAAAACTGTGATTGGGTGGCACATCCTTGTGCCGATTCGATTAGCGCTTACAACTGTGGAACCACTAACAGCTCGACCTTGCCTTTCAGCTCGTTCTCAACTGTGGTGCCGTTCTCATCGATAAGCTCTCTGGTAAGCAACTGAGTGGCTACTTTCTCCAGCGAACTGGGAACAACCAACAGACTTGGACGGATCTTGAGCTTCTTACCGCCATCACGTTTGAAGGCTTTCATCTTCTCGATGGTGTCCCACAGGTTGTCTGCGTTGAGGACACGCTTATTGGCAAAGGCCATTTGCCAGAAGCCAAAGCCTGCTTCACAGCGCATATCGGTACCGAACTCGAATTGATTGTTAGTCCATACCGCAGGATCGGTTGGGTTAAACAAGGTGTTTAAATCCAGCTTGCGGCGCTCCTGGAAGATCACTGGCTTAAGTGGGCGGGTTGTGTCGAGTAAGAACCAAGGCTCCCCCGTATAGGCACCATCGACGACCATATTGGCCACTGAAACATCGGCTCCCGTGCCATCGTGCTTCTCGTTAACGGGGTGGTCGGTATCAAAAAGTTCTGTCCGTCGTAACACAAGGTACTAAAGCCTTCGGCTAACAACTCGAACACCAGATCGTCTGGAAACTCTTCACCTTCCTGCGCTAAGGCTTGCACCATGGGCTTATAGGTACCGATAACCTCGTCCTCTACATCATCGCGGCTTATCCCAATGGTGGTTTCAAAGGTACGGTTAGTGATTGAGTAACCATGTTCCTTGATGGAGTTGATCAAACGGGCACCAATCCACTCCCGCATAGTCGGCATCGAGCCTAACCAGCCATAGGTATTGGACTTAGTATTGCTTGGTACGACTGAGGCAATTTTTAAATACAGTGGCTCAGTCTTGGTCAAAGCATTTTGAAACTCGCTACGCACCATCGTGCGCAGGGCTTGTAATACTGCAGCATTAATCGCGGCCATTATTTTTGCTCCTGTTCAGCGGCTAATGCTTTAGCAACGTCAGCGTGCGACATGCCCCAAGAATCGGCCAGTTTGATTTGGTCGGCAGTTAGTGCCGCGAGTTTGGTGTCCTTGTCCTTATTAGGATCGGGGACTGTGGTGGTTTGCTTAGCGGTTAATGCCGCGATGGGGGTGCGTGCATCAATGTTGGCAGTGAGTGCTGCCATGTTTTGATTGCCCAATTGGGTGAGGTAATCGCGCTCACACTCAAAGGCTTTACCCTCATCAATCGCCGCCTTAACGGTTTGCTCAACAGTAAGCACGCCGTTTTCAGCAGTGAGCGCCACCAGCTGCTCGCGCAGTGCATTCACTGTGGCAATGGGCACGTACTTAGTTAGGTCAATGGCTGGCGACTGTACCTGTTGAGATTTGGCACTTAAGGCGGCGACTTCTTGCTTAAGGCCATCCACGCTATTTGCGGCCGTGGTTAGCGTATCAAGCGCAGATAGTGCTGCGACCTCCTGATCCGCAGTTAAGGCCGTTGCAGCCTCGGGCACTTCTACCCCAAGGGCAGCTAAGATTTTTCTCAGTAATGGGTTCACATGGAGTTCCTCCGTGTCGGTGGATTGGTTAGGTTGGTCTGGATTGAGGCTTGTATTAAGAGCAGCCAATGCGGCCAGCGAGGCGAGTGGCAACATGCCATCAACGCCTGGGCGATTGGTTAATGCGGCGGAGTGAATAAATTGCGGGCGGCCAGTGGCCTTGTCATAACCAAACACTAGGGAGAAATAGCGATATTCCTTAGCGTTAAGGTAGGCGATAGCGTTATCGGTAAAGCGTGGCTTAATAAACAAGCCCTGCCCTTGACGATATTGCACATCATCGATATTGAACCAGCCAGAAGCAGGCGCAGGCTGGCCATTTTGTTCTTTGTTGAGGGTTTGGTGTTCGTAGTCAATAACCAGATCACCGGCTTTGTGGGGGTATTCGCTTTTAAGGCCGCAAAGGCCGCTGCATCCATCAACCATTTGCCACCCGGCACATCATCGGGGCGACCATCAACGGCAGCAAAATGACCATCAGGCAATGCCTGAATATAACCATCTTCACCGAACAGAACGCCCGTGGTGTTTGGGTTAATCGCTATGGTGCTACTGAGCGCAGCAACACCAATAGTGATAGTGATAGCGGTTTGTGGTTTGGACTTTGACACAACGGCACTCTCAATAACATTGGAGTGCCCATCATGATCGAGTGGAGCTAACTAGCGGATTGGAAAGGTTTCGGGATTAACATAATTCAATATATGTTTTTGAATATGAGTTTCCTTGTTTTTGAAAGTCAAAGCCAAAATTTAAAAATGTACAAAGTCACTAATAAACCAATAAATGCTGTAATGTCCGCGAACAATAAACCACGTTTGAGGTATTTATATCGCTCATCAAGTTTTAAATGTAACTCTTCTATTCTGGTGTAACCAGTTGGATAAGAAGATTTA
Organism: Shewanella seohaensis; assembly: GCF_025449215.1. NCBI lineage: Bacteria > Pseudomonadati > Pseudomonadota > Gammaproteobacteria > Alteromonadales > Shewanellaceae > Shewanella > Shewanella seohaensis. The sequence goes on along the minus strand of NZ_CP104900.1, from coordinate 2,769,615 downwards.
AAACGTTTCATCAGTTCAGTGTACTCCGAATGCACCGCGCATAGAGTTGAACGTTGCATCACAGTCAATTCCCTAACGTATAAAAACATTAACAAACTAACTAGCACAACCCCCACATTCTTAACAATTGTGATTTGAGCTGTTACCGGGTCAGTAATAGTAGATAAAGGTATTATTTGTGAAAAAGACACAAACAATGTGATCGGTATAGCTAGCAACTTATTAGCTACTTCTGAAAAAGCAGCATTTAACTTTGAGACATATTCACGATACTGTTCTTCGTATTCTTGTCTAACTTTTTCAAATGAAAAACTAGCGGCGAAAAGGCGATAACCTTCTTCGAATCTTACTGAAAACTCTGAAAAATTAGAGACTAAAAATTTAAATCTATGTTTTACTTCAACTGAAGATAATAAACTTACTAAAGCTTCTTTAAGAATACTGGACTTCTCAGCCTGATGATTGGTATCAGATAATGTTCTCTTGAGTAAGACAAAACCATCAAGTTCATACTTTAACAAATCCATGTCGTAACTAGGCACAGTTAGAATCAACTTGGATTTTTGCAAAAAAATCAGTTTATTAGGTTCGCAATAATCTGCATGTTCATTCAGTAACTGTACCAGTTCGGTTATCTGTATATAGTGTAAAGTTTCAGCATCTTGCGGGATCTGATCAGGATATAAAAAACACTCCCCATCGTTATACAGCAAAAAGCAATCAGGGACTTTTGATTGATTTCCACCAAAACTTATTAGTTCTGAAAGATTCTCAGCAAAAAAAGCGTCTACTCCTTGGTAATCGCTAGATTTTATGTTTAGTTTAGCAATTTGACCTAAAGCATTACTTTTTATACTTTTTATTGCTGTATGACGACCTTGGATTTCACATGTAGCACCAATTACTTGGTTATCGGCGAGTTCTTTTATCCAGCTAAGACTAGATTCAGATAGCAGTAAAGACCCCTGCAACTCTCTGTCTTTAAAAGAAATTTCAGAGAGCTGTAAGATCAAGTTTTTAACTTGGCGTAACTTCAATTTACTCATAAATTTAGAGGTTATTCATCTATTAACGGGTCTTTTTTCTCTAATTGGGCTAATAGTTTTGGCGGTATTGAATTGATAGTTAAGGACTTTGCCTCTGGTTCAAAGACGATTACATTACCCAATAAAGCTTGATCAAAACTTATGCTCAATTGCTTTGTAACACCTTTAAAACGCACAAATCCCCTTAGCTCACGAGTATCAACACTAAACTGATCGTTCAGATTATAGGGGTCATCCTGCGCAATTTGAACTAACTTTTGGGGTGCTCTGGAAACAAATGTGCATTCATGTGCTCCAAACACACTGGCTGACCGAGCTTTTTCTTTTCTAAAGCTGCAGTATAAGCTAGCTCTCGAATCTGAGACGTTTTAGTTTCATCATACCCTAATGTTACACAGCACTGATTCACGGCATCAATAAACAATCGTGTATCTTCTCTCTCTTCAGTAAATTCCTTACATCCAATGAAATCTGAAAAATAATCCCTCATTTCACTAGCAGTTCTGCCTACTTTAAATGCCAAATACCTAGAATGTAGTCCAGCTAACCAGTCAGTTATATTAATCCTCGCAGCTAAATGTAAGTGCTCAAGGTCTAACCGTTCGTTCTCGTTAAACTCTAGATCTTTACTTAGAGTCATACCCACAGCCATTCGAAGCAACACAACAGATAAAAAGTGAGACTCACCACGCTCTGCATGGTAGAACACTAGATATCCTCCTGCGGCATTTTTAGCCTTTTCTAAATGTTCGTCTGCAAATAACTTCGCTAAAGTACGAGTCAATCCGACAAAGTCTGTAAACTCATTGTTAACAAAATCATCTTTTAGAAGTTCAGCAAATCGAGGAAGCAATGCATCTGGGTCATCATTGTTATCGTTAGTGAAACATCCCGAGCTTAGACTAGAGTCATTGAAAAGCTTAACTAACTTATCTGTCACATCTGCAGTTAAACCTTCAATATTATTCACTTCTTCACGACGATTAAGTCGAATCAGGTTAGTTTTATCATCTCTAACAACCTGATGTACAATAAATTTATTAATACCCATTAAAGTTCCTTCAAAATTTTATTTATGCAAACTGGCAAAGGAATTCAATGGGGGCTTCCTTGCCAAGATTTGCGAATAGTGTTACTAGGTTGGGCCGTATCTCATTACTAGATGTCTAGCGAGATGCTTTAACACTTACATAGTTCAGTTGTGAACTTAACACATTCAATTCAAATAACAATTCAATTACACCATTTTGTGATTTAAATACCTTTAATATCCCTTTAAACCCTTCTGAAATCGTTTAAATGGTTTTGTGGTATATCTTTGTACCAAGTTGAGAGCTACGCCTCTTAAAATGCGTTTTAGCGCTTTGCGCTAAAAGCGCCTTCCACTTAGAATGATGGCCTCATTTTTACCTCCAAGGACGGCGTATGACCAATAATCCCCCTAAGCAACTCCAAGCCGAGCAGGCACAAACACCTCGAACAGAGAAGTCTTTTAAATGGCTCATTGTGTTTCTGGCCATTGTTGCGGTTTGTTTGGTGGCTTTTTACTTTTTAAACTTCCACGGGGGTATCTGGGATAAAGGCGACTTTGGTGCCTTTGGAGATTACTTTGGGGGCGTGCTAAACCCGATACTTGGTTTTGCTACTGTTGGCCTGCTTGTGTGGTCATTGAAATACCAAATGGATGAGTTAGCTCTTTCACGGCAGGAACTGGCTCTCACCCGACAAGAACTTGCAGAGACCAAAGAAGAAACAGCTTTAAGCCGGAAGGCGATGGAGGATCAAGTAAACCATATTAAAAATGAAGCAAAGCTAAATGAGTTAACACGACTATTAGAGCGCTCACAAAAAAAATATGATGCTATCATTAACCAGAGTTTTCCAATAGCCAAAGTAAAAACCAATCCTGCCACAACCAGAATGATTAGTGATACGTATCAATCCTTACTTAACAAGACATTGTTAAATGTAGATCCTATCACCTATGAGGCAATTATTCTGGCATCAGCAAAAGACGAAAAAGTAATAAACCATTTAAATCTACTTAGGCGTGAAACTATACTTATTTCAGATTTAGCACTTACATATTATTCGATCAATAAAAGTGAAGAGTTCGCAAGAGCTTACATGTTTGATTCTTACGATATGCTGCAAACAATAAACCGAATCTACCCTGATGAAGTGACTCAAGGCAAAATCACCACAATTGCAACTCTTTTATCTGGATATATGAATGTAGCTAAAATTCCCAACACAGATAAGTCTTAGCTTTATAGTAAATACTCCCCCAAGATCCCTAACATCGATTGCTCATCTTCGCGGCTTACACCTAGGTATGGCCGTGCCGGAATTCCCGCTGGGCCTGCGGGCATATCGTCGGTACCACCGAACTGGTGAATAGCGGCGTAGATTTTATTGCTACCAATCGCCGCCCAAAAGTCGCCGCTGTCGGCTGTTACGCTGGCAGCTAGCCCGCCAGCACTGGCCTGCAGTATCTTGCCGCCCTGGCGTTTAGGGTTTGCTTTAAGATAGGCATCACTTAAAGATGCCCAAGCTTGACCTGTTACGGGATCGGCCTCTGCTTCAAACGCAGATTCTGTGGCTGACTCTAGCACGGCGGCAATATCGTTCATGGGTTCGCTTAAGTCATCGAGCTTATCTACTAAACTCCCTAGCACTTGCAGCACGGGGGAATCACTTAAGACGATTTCTACCTTGTTCATTTTTCATCCTTCACACTGTTAACCGCTGGCTACAGTGGTATACTGATCTAGCGAACGATGTGTACTCTTAATTGGTAAAGCAGACTCGATTAAGCGCTTAGGCGTAAATCGTGTGTATGTGGGTTCGACTCCCACCATATCGTCCGCTATCCCTCCAGCTTGCCCTCTAACAGTTCGTACTGTCCGTGCTTTAAGTCCACCGCATTGATCTTATAAACGTTGATCACCGCATCCATTGCTTGCTGGCGTTTCATCTTCCACGCGCTATTAATGATCACTTTAACCTTACGGCCATCATCCTCAGTGGCATAGACATACAACAAATTCTGGTTCTTGCTATCCCATAACACGGCCTCAGGTTGTGCCAACATCAAGGGTAATTGCTGATACTCATCCCGAGTTAATGCCACCCCTTCTTTGATATGACGTGGGCTATCTGCGTGCACCAGCTGCTTCTCGCCAATGGCAAGTAATGCGGTGGGTTCTGCGCCTAAACGCGTTGTCACTGCCGCTTGGATCGATGGCGTCATAAAACCTAACGCCTGAACGCCTAAGCCTGGACGCCGCTTTTGTCCTGGATGAGTGGCGAGTACTTCATCCGTCCACTGGGCGAACTGAGCTTGGCGCAGTGGGCTGTTATTGAGGGTTTGAATAAACTGGGCGCGGGTATCGAGGGATTGAATGCTGCCAAGCTTTTTAGCAACTGCCACATCGGTACCAAAGGCGGCTTCGCCTGGACTATAGGCCCAGCCTAAATCGGGACTCATGCTGCTGCCATCGGGTAGATCAATCCGTGCATGGGGCACGGTTAACACTTCACCCGTGCCGCGCGCGACTGTCTCGGTATCAAAACGCTGGATATAGCCTTCGCCATTTTCCACCGTCAGGCCCATGGCCTTTACCTGCGCCTCGGTAAGCGCCCGAACGCGGCAACGACAGCCCCAACCATTTGGCGGATAGATAATGTCCCATATCGGATCGTCAAAGCGGAATACCTTACCCCTCAGCCGCGCATGGGCTGGGCGAGTTTGGCCGTCATCAATCGCCACATACTGCCAATAGGGGTGGGTTTTAGTACGCGACAACATGCGCCGATAGCGCCCAGCCATATATGCGGTTTGCAGATTCTGGCGGTAGATAGTGTTTAAGCGGTAAGGACTGCCCAGCTGAACCTCGCGGCCATCGACGTCCTTTTTACCCCACCACCCGAGCTTTTCAAGCTGCGGTTTGAGGTTGGCCTGAAACTGCTTAGCGGTTAATCCTTGGCTAAGGGCCGCATCAACCTCATTGCGGATCGCCGTGAGCACATCCATTTGGGTAGCCTTGGCCACCGTAAACGCACGGGCATGGGCGCGCGTCCAGACATCTTGCCAATCGTCACTGATGGCAAAACCCTTGGCACGAAAATAAGCCACCGCATCAGCGGGGGCTTGGTTAATGGCAATGCTTAAATCAACAGTTTCAGGCACTCTTTGTTTAGGCATTTGCCATTCCCCACAGTTCAGCCACAAACATTAGCCGCGCGAGCGTTTCGGTAAGCTGCTCGGTATCCATGTTGGGATAGTCCTGTTCCAGCTGGGCGCGCAGCTGCTCCGGCTCGCTCTGCAGTTGTGCCAGCAACGGCTCTACCATCGCCATATAGGCTTCACTCATTTGGCCTTGGGTGAGTGCATCGAGCGCCTTATCTAAGGCGGTTTGACTGGGTTCATTTAACGAGGCATCTGGCTGCTTGGCGGCTCCCTCTTTCGCAGCCCCATCTTTGGCAGAGAGTGCTGCTAAGGCCGCCTGGCTGGCCGCAGTGGCATTAGGGTCATCCTGTTGGATCACCAGCACAGCTTCACCACTAGCAGGCTTAGGAATACGGGTCTTTTCATGCAGCCAGTTTTGCGGGATCTGCATGCCCATACTCACGAACGCCCGCAGCGGATAGGCCAAGGCGCGTAAATCTTCGGCCTCGGTGGTATCAAACACCAAGCGAGGGTGACGGCGATGGCTGCGGTAACTCTTACAGTTAAGCGCATACAATGGAGCCACTAGGTCACGGGTGAGGGTTTCGGCAATTAGCTCAAGGTCTGAGTCGCGCAGCTCCTGGCGCACTTCGTTATGCACATTACCTAACGCATTGGTGGAGCTTTTACCATCCGCTTGCGTGGTGAGTGTACCGCCCAGGATAACCTTGGACATGGTTTTTTCAGCCCAATTCATCATGAGTTCAAACGGATCGGCTTGGCCTGTGGCGGCGCTATGAAAGTCCATCACCATGCCTTTCGGCATAATGCCGCCCGCATTGTGTCCAATGCTCATTACCGCGTTTAATAGCGCTCGCTTTTCCGCGTCGCTTGCTCCCGCAGGATACTGACCAATGCGCAGCGGTAAACCGTAGATCTCAAGGAACTCGGCCAAGTCACGCACGCTGTAGTTTTTAAAAATGAATGGCCAGATCAACTGGCGCACCAAACCACTGCGGCTCACATAGCCCGACTTGGCAGGGTGGATATGTTTAATCCAACCAAAGGGCCACAGCTCTGCACCCTCATGAGTTGAGTCACGCAGTCGTAGCTCATTGCGGCGCTCGGGGTGGGTCATAAACCATGAGGGATCGCGATACTCTGGCACCTCGATAAACCACTCACCCAGCTCACGTGACCAGGCAAGTTCGTGCATGCTAAAGCCCTTAAGAATGGCATCGGCGATGCTTTTGATAAGCGACTTAATCCAGCCGCCTTCCTCCAGCATTTGTTGCAGATACTCAGTATCGGCCTTTTCCTGTGGGGTGGGGTTGCTGGGCGGTTCCAGATAGTAATCGACGCCTATGAGTGCACGCTTGCGCTTGTCGAGTTCGGCAAATAGATGGCCGTCTTTCTCTTCGATATCCTCGGCCAGCTCGCATTGGGCAATAAGATCCCCTTGCTCCGCGCTCAGTAAAATACTGGCAGCACTGGCGGGCGTTAACCCGCTGCTAGGATGGTTGCTAAAGGTGCGGTGCAGCCCAGCTAGGCGCACATCGTCGGTTTGTAGCTCCTTGGCCTCACGCTGTTTAAAGGGGCGACCACTGGCGTCTAAAATCCGTGATTCAGTTGTTTTTTCTTGCATTACCAGCAACCTCGCTGCAGTTGATGATCATCATCCTCATGGGCACTTGCATGGGCATTTGGATTGCGGTGATCACTCTTAGGGATAGGGGTAAATTCGATAGCGCCGCCCTCCATATATGACGCCCTTACGGCCATACAGAGGGCAACGGCAAAGTCACCGTGACGCTTGCCTTTAGCTTTACTCGATTCCAAATCGGCCTGACGGCCTTTATCGATCGAGGGGATACCGTTAACTAACTTGATATGCTGTAAGTCATCGAGCACGCTTTGGTGGCGGGGGATCTCAAGGTTAAATGCCTCAAACTCACCTTTCATTTTTGGCATCCACTCGTGGTACCAGCTCTGTGACAGGTTCACTTGATCAACCATTTCTGTGCCGTATTTCAGCGCAGCTTGTTCGGCTAAATAGCCGCCGTTACCAGTGGCATCAAACGCCAATCCGACAAGCCTTGGCATCCTATCAGCGATATAAAGCATCACTTGGCGCTGTTGCTCGTAAGTGGTGTCCCTCAGCTCAACCACAAAAGGAGCGCGCTTTCTTAAATCGGGTTTAATGGCCAAAGGCACAAACACGGTTAAGTCGCCACGCCGCGCAAAGTCTTCACCAAAGGAGTGGTTATGATCTGGATTGAGTTTGGCCAGCTCGGGTTTTAAATGCTGTTCACACCAATCGCGCACCTCGGCTTCGCGCATTTCTGGCGTCCAGCTCATGAAGTTTTCTGGCGCTTCAAAACGGTAGATAGGGATAGAACGATCAGCCACCATCGCCGCTTCAATCAGCACTCGACTTAAATAGGTACCACCAGACTTTTTCGGCACACAGCCATATTCTTCGTCGGCGCTTTCTTTATTGGGGGCGTTTTTATATAGCCCCTCGCGCCAGGCAATTTCACCTTCGGGAGTCCATGTTTGGCCTGTGACGTAGCAGATACGCTTATACAAGCCATCAGCAATGGCATCATCCAGCGTAATACGATGAATGCTATAGTCTTTGCGGCCCTCACGGGCATCATTAATCAGGCTATTAAAGAGGTTATCCACGCCATTGTGGGTACTGATTAATCTGACCTTGTTGCCCCACATAGTTAACGCTAGCGCGGCCTTAAGCAGTTCTTCTAAAGACTCGTGGAAGGCGGCCTCATCAATAACCACATCGCCCTGTAAACCACGCAGGTTTGAGGGGCGCGAACTAAGCGCCTGAATTTTCCGCCCCGTCTTGGGGAAGCGGATCATATAGGTGAGAATTTCTTCTTTTTCTCACTATCCCAAAAAGTTTGCTCGTAAACATCGGCCTCAGCGAGTTGGTTAAACGCACGGGCAAACAGCGCACAGGCGGCGATATATTCCAGCGCCATCTCTTTTTTGCTGCCAACGTAAAAGGTATTACAGCCCCCACGGCGACGAGGTTTGGCGGCTTTGATAACGTTACGTCCAGCCTCGGCCCAAGTTAAGCCGGTGCGTCGGCTTTTCTCGGCAATCATGATCTGCGCTTCATCTTCAAACCAGCGTTGCTGATAAGGCAAAAACACGGGTTCGTTGGCTGGCTGCGCCTCAACAATCTCCTGCGGTACATCGACACCCGCCAGCGCCATTTCTTCGGCTAGATCGATTTTGCGTGGGCTGGTGATGGGTGTTAGATGCAAGCCTGATTTCGCCATTATGCTTTCCCTAATAAAATTTGGCGGATTTTGCTTTCGAGCTGCTCACTCATCCCATCTTCACCGCGTAGTTCCTCGGTCACAGCATTGGCAGCCTCAGCGGCAAAGGCTTGGCGGATCTCTTTTTCGCGCTTATGGCTGGCCATAGCGGCAGCCTCAAGCCGCTGCACCGCTAACATGGCATCTTTAATCATGCCCACGTCGGCACCTTCGCCCGTTTCAGACTCGTTTAACAGGGCTTTAAATAGCTGTGAACGGGCCATTTCAAGGATCAGTTTGGTGACTTCGCCCGTGGGTTTGTCGCCCAGTTCTGCCGTCCACACTTGGGTGATCTCACGCATTTCCCTTAAGGATTTACCCACTGCCTCCATCTTGGTGGCATAGCGGTTAATACCAGCGCGAGACAGAAGATTATCCTTTGGCAGCCCTGCGGCTTTAATCAGGGCGTTGATTTCATTAAGTAGATCAATCTGCTGAATCGAGCCATCGCGTAGCCCTGCATCGAGGCGCTTACGAATATTGGCGGGCAGTAAATCCACTTTAGAACGGCGGCCTCTGGTTTCATTTGCCATTGTCAGCTCCTTTTGAAAGCTTCAATGAAGCAGCAATATCGGTATTGGCTTGAGCCATCGCTTTTTGCAGTGCCCTCTCGGCCTGTGCGCATTGGGGCATTTTGGCTAAGTACTTTTTACGAAAGTCCCCTTCGACATAATGCTTGCCCTCTTTTTCCAGCATGGGCTTAAGCACTACCCTTTCCATGTTGGCGGCAACCAGACTCAGGGCTAAGTGATAAAGCACTTTCTTTTGGCCAGCGGTTAATGGTTTAACGGCCATGGCTATTCTCCCGCTCGTGGACGCTTAACGCCTGGCACTGTTGCGCGGCCTGTGGCTACATCTTGGCCGCGACCTGTTAGGGTGGCTGTGGTCACTTTGCCCACTAACTCGGTTTTAATAAGCCCTTGCTCGGCAAGCCATGCTAGCTGCACTTTTAATGAGTCGCGGCTAATGTCGAGTCCATAAGCAATCAGGCCATCTTGTAAGATGGACTCATTGAGTGCGAAGGCTCCCGCTTCGGTCAGTAATCGAAGCACCACTAGGCGTTGGTGCTCATTGATAATTTGCTGCATCGCCATTAATGGCCTCCCTTTGGTATTTGAGATAATTCGTTTTCGAGTAGCATGTCGGTCTTAGTTTCGAGTCGCCTAATGCCTTGTTCCATTGCGCCAAAGCGAGCACCTAAGCCTTCGAGGGTTTTATCCAGGGCATGCAGTTCGTCACGGGTCGGCATGTACTCCAACTGCATTTCGGTTTCGCTTAGGCGCTTGTCGATTTCGGCCACCTTTTGGACGACCTTGTCGTGCTCGATGCGTGGGGTAAAGTGAGTGCTAAACCACGCCATGAGCAAGGCGCAAAACACGCTAATCACACTGCCAATAAAGCCCCAGTACTTGCCGAAAAATTCAAATAACGATTCGATCATAAACGCGTCCCATAGCGCTGCTTTTGGCGCTTATCTTCATCCTGTTGGCAACTAATACAGCGCTGGGCTGTGCGTCGTTCTGGCTCCACTGCCTCATGGCAATCAATGCAAATACCATTGCCTTGAGGCTGTTGTTTGTGGCGGGCGGCATCAATGCAAGCATCACGCTCGCGGGTTTCCATCGTGCTCGCCCAATCGTTTTCGTCCATGCCTATTCCTAATATTTGGCTTATTTTGTTTGGTCTGTTTGGTGCCGTTGCCGCCAATCGTGCAGGGCTTGCCAGTAAAGGTTGCATTGCCCTAAGTCAGTGAGTAACGAGATCATTAGCCTCACTGACTGTGGGTTGGATAGGCACTGTTCATTCTGGGTTTGCAGACACTGCAAGACCTGTGGAGGAACCTGAGTGACGTTGCACTCGCGCACCAGAGCTTTGGGCGGCAACACATGCTGGGTCTTGTAAGTTGGCACGTAACGCACAGCGGGCGGCGCTGTCGTACACGCGCACAACATCGTTAGGCACGCTAGCCATACGCCATGCTTGCGTTTGTTCATCCTGGGCATCCTCAAGTAGCTGGGTCAGTTGGTGGTTAAGGTCTTGATTGCGGGTAGCTAACGCGGCCTTTTGTTGTTCGATGGTTTGCACCTGCAAGGCGAGGGTTTCGCCTTCGGCTTTGATCGCTGAGCGTTCGAGGTTGGCGTCTTGCAGCCATACCGCCAGAGTGTCGGCGCTCTGTTGCAGGGTGGCATTCTCAGCCAACGCTTGAGTGAGCAGGCTTTTAGTGCTCTGTTGTTGCTGATACATCAGCCCAATGGTGACAATCGCCAGCGACAGAAATAACCACTGCACAGCGCTTATGATTTGTGAGGGATTCATTGAGCGCCCCCGCTGATTGCCCGAGGCCCAGCTCGCTTAAACACATGGCTTGTTCTTCGGCTCGGCGTTTAATCAGCCCATTTAGGCGCACTTTTGCACCTAAACGGGTGCCATACGTCCAACCATTACAGACGCGCTCACCCGTTTGCGGGTTGGTAGAACAGGCTTGGGTTAGCTCCATGCAAGCTCCCACACGATCCCCAGCTAACAGCTTTTTACGCAGGGTTGAGCTGGCAAAGTTGCCGTATCCCGCCCAGTGCAAAAACGATAAATAGGCGGCATGCTCGCTGTGGGTGAGCCTTACAGGGGCCGTGAGTTGCAGCAACTGCTTATCTTCCTTGGCGATATCTTTGGCGAAAATCTCCATGCACTCCTGCTCAGTAAAGGTTTGATTAAGCTTCAAGTCTTTACTTGTATGGCCACGGCAAGCGGTGAGCACACCTACAGCATCGACATAAACCGTTAGGCTATTGCCCTCCCATTTATCTGTAAGCTGTGCGCCAGTAATTGCAGCCGAACTTAAGCCTGCGGCCATTAAAAACGCTTTGAGTTTACTGTTCATTAGGCACCGCCATAGCTTGTGCCTTGTTGCGTTCTTCGCGGGCTTTTTCCTTTGCTTTCAATACGTGTAGATGGGTAACGGCATGCCAGCCTTGGGCGTAATAACTCTGGCGGGTGGCGCTGTGGCTATAAAGCGGTACGGCTGCGGGCACATCGCCAGCATTCTCTGCGGCTAAGTGCGCTTTGATGCAGGCATTAAAGCCGTCCAATGCGCATTGCCGATAGACTCGATTTGAGATGCGCTTAGGGCGAGCATTAGCAATCGGCATACTGTTAACGCCGCTGCGAACCTTGTTGTGTGAAATGAAAGCCATAAAAAAACCGAGACAGTGAGCATAGGTTCATTGTCTCGGTTTAGGGATTTTCAGCGGATTGGAAAGGTTTCGGGATTAGTTAGAATGACATCGATATATTTTGGCCGATTTTCCCATATCCCTGCAAAAATGAGCGAGATTCCAAAGTGACTTTAATTAATTGTTCGTAGTCATCTTTAGTTTTCAAGGGAATGGCTTTCCCCTCATTAACCAAACTTTGAGTACCCTCGCAATTTAACCCCAAAGGATTTCCATCCTTATGGGGTACAACTGCAAACATTGGGCGATTAGCTTTAAAACAAAAATCTGCTTGGGTCATAGTTCCACTTCCAAGCGCAGCTTCAACTAATACAGATGAGGCTGCCAGTCCTACTTGGATACGGTTTCTCTGTACAAATGAATTCTTGAATACCTTGCTTCCAATCGGTACTTCGGAGATCCAAGCACCTCCAGAATCCAAAATCTCATCACCAAGCTTTTGATTTTGTCTTGGTTTCACTTGATCTAAACCATTAGCAAGTACCGCAATTGTTCTCCCATTAGCTTGTAGCGTTGCTCGATGAGCTGAAGCATCTACGCCTATTGCCAAGCCACTTACGACCACAAGTCCCGCTTTCACACATTGAGTTGTAATACGTCTTGTTATCTCTGCACCAGCAGTAGAAATCTCTCGAGATCCGACAATTGCAATCCCCGGTAACTCATTTAATACATCTTCATCGCCTTTAAAGTACATCACTGGTGGTGGCTGACTGATCAATGCGAGTGAATTTGGGTAAAGTTCACTTCCAAAGAGAATAGGTTTGATTGAAAAGTCTAAGTGAGTTTCGTATAAATCACTGTTCTCCCTTATAAAAGATGTCGAAAAAAGTTCCTTAAAGTGTGAAGTACTATTTACAAAAGTAATCCAGTCCAATTCATCTCTTAAATCCAATGAATCAGACAATTTCAGCAATTTCATTAAAATTGCATCAGTTGTTAGGTTTCTTGTTTGGCAAGCAACACAAAATACTGCTTTAGCCCTAGCAAGGTAATCAGTACTCATGCTGTTTCCAATATTGGCATAGGGATTACCACACCAGAGCCAGCTTGCTCCAATAACTGACGACATGCTGACATACTAACTCCCGTGGTTTTCACATCATCTAATAACACTGTCGGGGCTCCCTTAAGAAGATTATTTTTCAAGACTTCAATACTATCTATATGAGTCATGACTGAGCGCCCTCCAGAAGAATTATGAGCACTGGGTACATCATACTTCCTATAAAGAATTATTGGAGGCGGATTTGGAAGATAACCTATTCTGGTGGCTACAATGCCAGCAACAGCTTGTAATCCCTCAGATACCCTACCTCGCTCATGCTTTGGAATAATTGCGATATTAAAATTCTGTTCGACTAATCTTCTGTTATCAACAAGCAAAGAACTAAGAAGATCCCCCCATCGCTTTGCAAAATACTCAACAGCTCGAGAGTGAGCCTGACAGTTAGGATTCTTTAAATCCATCATTTTGAAAGTCAACTCGTCGCAATTCGGGTTTCTCTCCCCCATAATCCTATATGGATGGTATACACCACAAGACCAATATCTATCAATTAGTTGTACGGGCATTGATTTAATTCCTTTATATTATCAACTACCAGGAATGCTAGATACATTTAAACCCATACAAAACTAAATAGGTTTAATTTAATAATTACAATAACTTATGATTTTGTTTCAATCAGAAATTGATGTTCACTAAGATTCGTGCCATTGTAGTTTAGAAAGCAAGGGCGATATATCCCCCCTCATACGCCCCATAACTATTCTTTGCATTAACCTTTAGTTGTAACACCCTGCGAGCACCGCTGTCATCCTGTAACCAATCAAAGAAATGTCCTTCGATCTTGATAGAGTCGGGATCTTTGTAATCACCAGCACGTTTCAAGTAAGTAACGCATTGCTCAATAAGTTCTGCTTCGTTAGTAGTGCCAGATGAAATTTTTGCGGGAGGGGTAACAGTTATAGGCTGGGCATCTTCAGCGCAAGGGACTTGGCTGAATGTCTCCACCCCATTTACAGTGCATTTATAAATGCTAGCTTGCAAAGAAAACGTAACGACACCAGGTAAGAGAGCTAGTAGCGATGTCCGTATCTGCATGATTCAACATCCTAATTGTTAAAAATTTGCTTTACTATTACGAGTTTATCCTCATTATACGCAAATAAAAAGGGCTACCTTTTGGTAACCCTGTGATATAGATTGGATTTCAAAACAATCTCCTCTGCTTCCTCGCCACAAATGCTGCCCTTTGTTCCGCCACTATCTGGCTGATCCTGCGCTCGGTTAGGCCATACTGGCGGCTTAACTGCTCAAGGTTATTGCCCTTAAACTCGCGCCAGATGCGGATATCCCGCAGTGCATCCTTAAGGCGATCGCCATTGGGGATATAAATATCACGCCCGCCTAGGTAGGCACTTAGGCTAGTTGCTAAAGCTTCACTCACATTATCGGCATTATCAATTTCATATTGCTTTAGAGTTTGGCGCATCACATCGCATAGACTTTGTAGGGTTGAAGGCCAGCGACGAATAAAGTCCTCGCGCTCATCTGGTTTAAGCGTGGCTAAGGTTTCCAAAGCTTGTTCTAGTTCTGCGGCACTGGTGGACAGTAAATCCAGTTGGCTGTCAGGAACGCTTACAGCATCTTGCCTATGTTTACTCATAACCATGGCCCTCATACTGTGCAACGATGGACTCATAAGCCGCTGGCTGTGTGCCTGCATCGTTCATTTTTAAGCTTTCACCACGGGCGATAATGCGCTCGATTAATACCCGCTTATGCCAGTTTTTAAGGCTTTCTAATACCTTGTAGGCTTGCTGCTCTGTCATCCAAGCGGTGGCATCCACGCCTTGGGTTTGGTTATTGGCAATGTGGCAGCGTAACGTCATGCGGCGCACATAGGCATCGAGCGCCGACTCGCTGTTATCCTGGATAACTAAGTGATGGCCCATGGTGATCCAAATAGCACGGATTTTATCAATAGAGGCCAATTTACTCTTACCCGCCGCAGGGCTTAAACGGCGCTTTTTATGGTTGTTTAACGTGGGTTTAAAGCCCTTTTGCTTAAACACTTCTAGCGCCTGCTCAAGCTCGGGTAAGTTCATCGCCCTTAAGGAGTCCTTACCCGTAGCGTGTTTTAACATGGCACGGTAGATAGCCTCATCGAGCTGCAATGATCCCTTAGCCACATTGATTAACGTGATTAGGCGCTTCTTATGCTTACTGCTAGGGTGTTGAGCGACTGGCGCAGGGGCTTGTTGATTAGTGTCTAGCATTATTCGTCATCCTCATCGGTTGTCGTTACTGATTCAGTCACTAGCACGCGAACGGCTTTAGGTTGGCTTTTACGTTTTGGCCAACCATGGCCTAATGCCCCGTTCAAATAGTTCACCGCCCATTGCTCGCGATCTGCCAGCAATTCGGCTTTGCTTTTACCTTTACGCACTGGCCGGGCTGGACAGTTAGCAATGGCATATTTCAGTAAGCGTTTTGCGTAAGGGGTCATTTCATTCGCTCTTAAAATGAGTTCATTTTGTTAGCTGCTCATCAGTGTCTAATCACTACATTAGACAGACCACACCCCATGAGTGGGGCGGGTTTCGCTTGGTTATGCTTGAGTGTTCTTCAGGGAACGCTTGATAAAAAAGCTAATCACGCGGCGCTTTTCACCTGCAAATTCAGTACTTAATCCACGCAGTTCGTTAAGCAATACAGCACCGACCAGCAAACACTGGTGTGGCGTATCGGCTGCCATGCCGCTGAGTTCACTGCGTAGGGTTTCGTAGTTGGCCTCTAACAGCGCGGCAATCCGCAGTTTAAAAGCCACGCGATCTAACGCCGCTTGGTTTTTGTTGATTAGGTATTGAATGCCTTGAGTCATGTTGTGCTCCTTGCGCCTCTAAAGCGTGCTGATATCCAGTGGAAGTTGAATGTATTTGCCATTCGGCTGACGCTCATATAAGCGCAGGTATTGGCTGGTTCCGGTGATTTGAATCGCGTCGGCAATCGCATCCATGGCCTGTTTCCACTTGGCGTCATCAATATCCAACTGGCGCAGGCTAAGCACTTGGTTAACGTCGATGCGGCCTTGCTGGTTAACCCTAAAGGCATGCTCAACCATGGCCATCAGGCGGGTATCTGCACCACCACTCCAGCTTTTAATGCAGTCATCAATTAAGGTTTTTGCGGTTTGAATGCGCTCATCAAATACGCGGTGCTCACCTACCTGACGACGGACTTGGTACTTGCCATCGAAACTGGTCAGCAAAATATTGCCCTTACTGCCACCGACCTTAGTGCCGTACTCACTCGCGGAGAGTTCGGCAAAGTCATCGATTTGCGCCATGGTGGTTAACTTAAACAGCATCATTTGCTCGCGTAGCTGCTGCGCGAGACCAATAATGCAATGCACCACCTCATCACGCAGCTTGTCTACGGGCTTAATGCGATCTTCATGTACGAGATCCCCTACTGCGTTCATGCGGTAACCTGCGGGGATCTGTGGGTTAGTTTGTTGACTGGTCATGTTATTACTCCTCACTCCAACGAACGGTTACACCATGAAATTGCACCGCTCGACAGCGGCGACGAATGCCTTTTATGTTTTCGATAATGTCCACGGCCATTCGGCGAAAATCGGCACTCGGCTTGTCGATTTGAATCACTCCCCTGCGCTGGCTCACCACTTTCATTCCTCTAAGCCTTAATGCTGCGATCACATTGATTGGTTGGGTTTTATGCATGTTATTTACCTTTCCATTTGTTATCCCAAAGGGAGGTGTTTAGGCGGTTAGCCACCTTTTGCAATTCCCTTTCGAGTAGTTCGATATGGTGTTGGGGATCTCCCTGTGCGAGCCTGCGGCAAAACGCGAGTTGTTCCTCGACGTTGTAACGACTGTCTGAGGCCGACTGCACATCGATCCTTTGTGTTACTGCAGTTTGTTGCAGTTGAGAGTGCGGACAACCACCTCGACAAGCGCGATAAAGTCGCACTCGTTGGGGGTTTGTAGAGCTAAAGGGCCGGACTTGGTTATCACGGCAGGCATCAACACTTATCTCCCCTGCGACGGGGCACTGGACGTGATGGCGCAAGTAACGCCCTTCCACCCGATTTTTGATAGTGTCGATATTGCCTTTGTACTTGCCATGCAAAACTTGATTCAGCATGGCCGTACTTACACCTAACTCTTTGGCAATTTTGCCTTGGCTGGCGTTCTTCACTTTTGACTCAAGCACTTGAAACCATTCATCCTTGTTCATAGCGCCTCCCGATAGGGATAAAACTTCGATTTGGTTGGAGCATAGATACCGTCATCGATGAGTTCGGGCGCTAGCGCACCACAGTCAACATTGAGGTGATAGATGACGGTTTCTTCTTCGATAGCGCGAACACGGATCAAGCTTGCCCGTTGCAGGGCATTTAGATAACGCTTAACCGTTGAACGTGCGACGCGAGCAGTCACCATGATTTCTTCAATGGAGAAGTTGCGCATAATGCGGCAACTATTCCAGATCCGTTGATTGGCCTTGATTTTGGCAAACTGAGACTGGCGCTTTGGCGCGTTGTCATCGTTTAACCAGTAGCGATTTGTCAGCCCTGTCCGCCCTTTCCATTCGAGTGTTAAGCGCCCTTCTCTGTAGAGATCCCTTAAGAAGCGATTAGCGAGGCATTTAGGCATGCCCGATGCGTCGGCAACTTGTTCGGCACTAAAGCTGACTTTGCGATTACGACAGCAGCACATAAATAGCCATGCGCTGCTTCTTAATGGCGTTGAGCGTTTGACCCCTGTCATGGCTCTTATCCCACTAAGCTTTGGCGGCGAACGCCGTGGAAAGGTTGTGCGCCCCAGTGCTCGGCGGTGACGTAATCCAGCTCATTCATTTTGGCTAAACGCTCAATTTGGTTTAGCCCAATCACAATGCGCCTTGCTTCGCCGCCACTGGCCTTGCGCAGTTCATCTAGCAGCTCTGGCTCCACTTTAATGCCGTTATCGAGCAGAGAGTCAGCCATCACCATGACGTCATCTAAGTCTGCGGGACGAAACTCAACCCATTCTGAAATGCGGTTAAAGAACTGTTTGCGGGTACTAATACGGCGGGCAATTTGATCCATGCCGATGAGGATCACTGGCACTTCGGTGTTGTCATAAAGGTCGCGCACGGTTTCGAGCATGCGCACGTCCGTCATCAGGTAGTCGGCCTCATCGATAAACAATGGACGCTCGTACATGCTCATTTGCTCGATGGTAAAATCGACCATCTTATTGATGCGCCACATACCGCTGGAGCCGAGTTCACCAACAATTCGATTCATCAGCGTGCTGGCGCTGTCCGTCGCCATAGCCCTAACGTAGATACCATTCACTTGGTTAAACAGATAGGTGGTCGCTGTGGTTTTACCGAATCCACTTGGGCCGTGGTACAAGCCAAGACCGGGTACACCGATACCTCGGGTGCAGAGGTTATCGAAGGCATCTTGTGCTGTTAAAACATTCTTTACAGGTGCGATCACTGCTTTCATTTTGTATACTCCATTTTGCTTTAGTTTTATGGCCTTCACGGCCGCGATGGGTCATAAGTGCTCAGTTGGTCGCTCTGCGCTTATGGCCCATGATTTCTTCAATGCGTTTTGCCCCTAACTTGTTGTGCTTTTTGTAATCCTTTAAGAACTCCTCCTCTTTGGCTGTTAGCTCGCGACTTAGCGACTCGGTGGCAAGTAAACGAGCTTTATCGTGTTCATTGCGCACGAGCGTGGCGTGCTGCTGGTTAATGGCGTTTTTACGCTCATCGATGGCTTTGCGTTTTTGGCGTAAGTACTCAATTTGTTGGTCGCTATAGGCTGGTTTATTGCTTTTAACGAGCTGCCCTGCGGCTTCGGTGAGCGCTGTTAAGCCAGGGTTTTGATGGGTGACGGTTTGAGTTGGAAACTCCACTAGTGATTTGGCTTGCTCAGCAAAGTGCTCGATAACGCTTTGATGGATTTCACCGATGTTGAAGGTCTTGGCGAGTTGCTTCATTTCGGCGCGGAAACTGCGCAGAGACTTAGCTTCATTCTTCTTGGTTTGGCGATAAGCTGCAGGGCTGATCTCTTGCCCAAGCAGACGGTGATCCACGGCTTCTATGCGGGTTTCCCAGTTGTTTAGTGGATACACGAAGGCCCGGGCCACATCGGTGGGATCAAGAAAGACTCTGACTTTTTGCCCTTTCCATTGGTGCTCAAGCATTTCGGGGGCGGTGTAACGCAGGCCTCCAGCTTTAATGAAGCCTTTAAGAATGGTCGCCTCACCCACATAGTTGAGTAAGAGATCGAGCGCTTCGGGGTGCTCTACGGCTTTAATTTGATATTTGGCGGCGCGATAGGCTTCGCTAGGGGTTAAGCCTTTGAGGCCATCGTGGGCGCGAAGGTGATAATAGGCATCGACCCAGTTATCGAGCAGCAGTTGCAGCTCCGCTTGAGTCATACGCAGATCAAAATCGGCTTTTTCGTTTTCCTTCTTGTTGCGCTCTTTAAGGCGTACCGCAAACTCTTTTCGGGCTTCAATCGCCTCGCGATCACTGACATTGTGGCCAATGTAACCGGGTAGCAGCTCGATAAGATCATGGCTGAGGGTTTTGAAAAAGCGCTCGATAAAAGGCTTTTCCCACCCTGAATATGGATTAGCGCGGCTTTGCTCTAGGCCAAGCAAGTGGTAGATGCTTGTTGTACGTTGGCTAACATAATCGCTGCCGTTGTCTGTCCGCATTAAACCGCCAGGATTAGGTACACCCCAAGCCAGTAAGGTTTTACGCATTAACAGGCAGATACCCTCACTGGATGAAGTTGGCGATACCAGCAGTTTTACGCGGCGAGTAAAGCAATCTATCACCGCAATAATGGTGTGGCGGCCTTCCTTCAGCATGGCATCGACTGGGGTTGAGTCGAATTCCCAAACATCGTTTGGGGCAGCCATCCAAGGATAGGTACGCTCTACTGCGGTACGATATTTATCATTGAATTTTTTAGGGTTGGTAACGAAGGTGAACGCAGCTTGGTTTTGATCCACCCACTTAAGAACCCAGCGGCGTATTGTTGAGACACTTGGGATCTGCCAAGGTGCGCCCGTTTTAGTGGCATAAATTTCGGTGAGCTTTTTAAGCTGTTTTGCCTTGCCCGCTAAATGCGGTTTGGCGGTGATCAGCCCTTTTAAGAAATCTGCTACATCGGCGTTATCGTTAAGCAGGCTTTGCCGTTCAGAGACGTATTTACCAGCAAGTGCGCTAACCCCTTCTGCTTCGAGCGTTTTCTCCCAGCGGCGAATAGTGACCACAGAAACCTTTTGAATGGTTGAGAATATCCATTCGGGTAGCTCAAGCGACTTAGTGTTGTAGGCTTCGCAGAATGCTCTTTCACCTTCAACAAGTTGGCGCACCTCGATGTAAGGCATGCAGAATTTAGCCTTAGCGTTGACTATGACTAATTTGGCATCTGCACGCTTTTGTGCTTTCTCAGGCAAATTAATAAATTGCTGAATGCTTTTGGCCTTTGTGGTTTGGCTTGCTGCGGGTACTTGCAAATGAGCGACGGCCGCACCAGCTCGAACTATTGCCGAAGGCGAGTTAATTAATTTTTCAGACTCTTGGCGTGCCAGCTTTTGCCGCGCTTCAATCGGCAAGCTGTTTAAGTGATATTCAAATCCCCCACCTAAGCCGTGACGCTTTTGCTTTTGCCAACCTTCTTGCTTGGCCCTATCACGTATGCGCCGATCACCTACGCCTAGCAGTTCTGCTATTTCGATGGTGCTAAACCATTCCTTAGTCATGGTGCTCTCCAATTAAATCAACGCCGAGGTAGTCCGATAGCGCGGCCATGATTTCAACGGCTTTAAGGCGTTTAGGCTTTCGTCCTGTATTTGGCGCGAACCATTGAACGCACTTTTGTACCGTCCTTGGGTTGTATCCATGCGTAATCGCCCACGCACGGCAACTTTGCCCATTTGCGAGCAAGGCAGCATGTATATGACGAGCGCTTTCTATCTTCATAAGAATTACCGTGCTAATATTTTGATTACGTTCGCATTGCGAACGAACTAATGAAAACATCAATACATTACGCATTGCGTAACATATTGCGAATATAGATCCAACTTTTATTCAGATCAACAGTTTTCTGATTAATTTCGCAAAGCGTTACGCAATAGCGGGTATTTAATGCGTAGAGAATTGATGTAAATAAGGGCTTAAAGCTCAATAAACTGTTACTTATCTGGTAGTTCTTAAGTAAAAAGTTGCGTTGTTTACGCATTACATAGATTTGGGTTTGAGGAAAATAATGAAGTCGGAAGCCTTACATTCAGATCCATCTTTAGATCCGACTTCTGTGACTAAAGGTGGAACTCTTGCAGACCGCATATCCGAGGCTATTGGAGAAAACAGCGTTCGGGAGTTTGCTATTAGGATTGGTGTTTCTGAGGGAACGCTGCGAAACCTCATTAAGGGTGGCGAACCAAAGTTAGATACAGCGATCCGTATTGCTGAAGAGGCTGGCGTGAATATTCGCTGGCTAGCAACGGGCAATGGCCCTAAGTACCCCAACCGACAAGTAGACGAGATTTCCCAGGAAGGGATCGTCTATGTCCATCAAGACCAGTTCAATGAAGAGTATTACCTTATTGAAGGTTATGACGTGGTGGTGAGCACGGGCC
The DNA here is from genome assembly GCF_025449215.1 of Shewanella seohaensis. NCBI lineage: Bacteria > Pseudomonadati > Pseudomonadota > Gammaproteobacteria > Alteromonadales > Shewanellaceae > Shewanella > Shewanella seohaensis. Next base: position 2,748,134 of record NZ_CP104900.1, on the reverse strand, counting down.
ATGGGGCTTTTAACGATGAGACAGGTGTGCGCAGACGCTTGTCGTTTAGAAAGAACTGGCTCAAGTATCGCGGGTTAAAGCCTGAGAATTTGAAAGTGGTCTATGCCAAGGGCAATTCGATGGAGCCAGCTATTCATAGCGGTGACAGCCTATTAGTCGATATCAGCAAGACTACGCTAGAAGATGGCTGTATCTTCGTTTTACGCTTGGGCGATGACTTGTATGCCAAACGGCTACAAAAACTCTTTGATGGTGGCATTGAGATCATCAGCGACAACAAAGAGTACAAGTCTCAGGTTGTGTCTGCAGATGAGCTGCCTATGCTCCAAATCATCGGCAAGGTGGTTTGGATGGGTAAAAATCTCGATTAAACGTTTATGAGTTCCGAGTTTATCAATCTTGATGAACTGTGAATCTTTTTCAAAGCTGGTGAACCTTTTCGGTGCCAGCTTTGTTTTTATCAATCCTAGTGATTCAGTTCCGACTTAGGACTAGGTTAGCTCAAGCCTTATAAATCAAGGTATCCCGCCAAATTCTAGCTAATCTCGCCTATTCCCACTATTTATCAAACTATATGAACGGTTACAGTTACTACTTGTTACAACCGATAACATTCACAAAATCTGATTGATCTCCTGCTGTTACGCCTTTATTCGTGTTTTACAGCATAAAATGACAGCGCTTTCCGCTTTATCCATATGAGTCAGTAGAATTGGGGCTATCTGTTCGCAGAAAATAGTAGAAAGTGAATATTCATGACCGAGGGATAACTTGATTAGCGCTTAAATTAAGTCTTCTGCAAGCGCGGCCGCAAAAAGCGCTTCGTCCGTAGAGGCAACCACAAAGAGGATTTCGGCTAAATCTTGGATTTTTTGAAAATCAGGATCATCTAAATGCATGGACAACTCACGGTACTGACGCAGTACATCTAAGGTTAAGGGCTGCTCGAGTAACGCTTCTGCTTGTTCTAATCGACTCATTGCCATTGTTTTCACCTCTCGATAAGTGTTTTGCCACTCGGCTGAGATGGGCTTCCTGCTGTCGCTTTAGGGATAACCAGTGGAAGCTGCAGTGCTGCCTAATATACCTACCGCATATTGTGCACTTTATAAATAGTCAGCACCTCATATTAGTACCTTATATTGTGAGATCAGTAATTAAAGCATCAGGTTAAGACTTACCAAGCGAGTGGCAGCATGACGGCGTAAAGGTTTTGACCACAAAAGCATCGATTCGTTGCCACTCAAATACACTTTATCTATTTAAGCCTGAGGTTTTTGAAATATCAAATGGGTCTCCCGCCAAAATAATGCTGAGAATTTAACCAACTAGGTCTATTTGCGCTTTTTGTCTCCCCTAAAAATCCCAAGTGTTTTTAAGATGAAGACGCGCTATCTTACGAAAACATAAGTTATTTCTTCATCAAAATGCTGATTTTGGCACCACGATGCACATTAGATGAACACTTAACAGCATAATTACACTTTTTTTAGTAACTCGAGTTGACTCATCCCACAGAGCGTTTTACTATGCGCTCCGTTCTCAACAAGTCATCGAGACGAGAGAAACGATTCCCCTGTAGTTCAGTCGGTAGAACGGCGGACTGTTAATCCGTATGTCACTGGTTCAAGTCCAGTCAGGGGAGCCAAATTTCAATCTCGATAAAAGTGAGGCGCAGTTAGGTAACTAACGATTCCCCTGTAGTTCAGTCGGTAGAACGGCGGACTGTTAATCCGTATGTCACTGGTTCAAGTCCAGTCAGGGGAGCCACTTAATTACCAAGCTGTTGCGTTAAACGATTCCCCTGTAGTTCAGTCGGTAGAACGGCGGACTGTTAATCCGTATGTCACTGGTTCAAGTCCAGTCAGGGGAGCCACTAACGCAAGACAAGTTAAAGTCGATAGCAATATCGCATCATCTACTCCCCTGTAGTTCAGTCGGTAGAACGGCGGACTGTTAATCCGTATGTCACTGGTTCAAGTCCAGTCAGGGGAGCCACTTTAAAAGATGATATCTCAAGTCGATAGCAATATCGCACCCTCTACTCCCCTGTAGTTCAGTCGGTAGAACGGCGGACTGTTAATCCGTATGTCACTGGTTCAAGTCCAGTCAGGGGAGCCACTTTAAAAGATGATATCTCAAGTCGATAGCAATATCGCACCCTCTACTCCCCTGTAGTTCAGTCGGTAGAACGGCGGACTGTTAATCCGTATGTCACTGGTTCAAGTCCAGTCAGGGGAGCCACTTTCTTATCGCAATACACACAATCCCCTCCTTTGTGACTCCGTTAAACTAATCGCTTTTCATTTCTGTTTTGCCTCAAATACAGTTACACTGTGATCTGCTTGTTAACCAAAATTTTGAGTATCATCACGCAGATAGGGATATTGACTGAGCATTCATTTAATATTCTGTCCGTAATACTAAGACACTTTGAGAGCGGATTTTTATGGCGATGTCTAAATCATATCCCATCTTTTTATTGCTGATTTTTTTAGGGCTGTTTGGTTGGATTTATCACAACGAAAATAACCAGCTCCAGGTCCAGCAACAACAAGAGCTCAGTAACTTCAAACAATACTTGGGTAATTTTTCCCAGTGGCAAGGCAATGGCGCCGAGCTCTATCAAACTATTTCTGCCCATTACCCGCTGCAGTTTTTTCAATATATTGATGATACCGATGGACAGCTCAATTACACCCAAGGTGAGCTCAATTCCCAGGGTTCGCATCCACTCTCTGGATTATTTGCCTTAGATTTAGCTCATACGCAAAAACTGGCCGCGGGTCGTTTGCAGGTAAAACTCAGTGCCGACCAAGCGATTGAGACAGCTATCGGCAGCACTCAGCAACTCGGCTTAGTATTGATACTCACCTACATCATACTCTTGGTTGTGTTTGTATTGCTTAACAACAAGTTAAGATCGGCTATCCGTTATGCGGCTGAGTATATTTCCCACATTCCAGAGATGAATTTTTCCGCCATTGAGTCCTCCAAACTCAATGGTGAAATGACGCCAGTGAGATTGGCACTCGAAGACTGCCGCCTGCAGCTCAAATCGCAAATGGATACCCTCACCCAAGAGAACCAGAAACTGCATAAGGTGGCTTATCAGGATCCGATCACCGGATTTGGCAGTCGTCCGCGTTTTACCACAAAGTTGGAAAGCATTAGTAACCGCAGCGTGCCGCAACTTGGGCTACTCGCCATGGTTAAAGCGACTGAGCTTTCCCATGTGAACCAGTTACAAGGTCGCTCCGCTGGTGATGATTATTTAGCCAGCGTCGCCAATTGCATTCGTAAGGCCTGTTCAAAATATCCCGATTCGGAATGCTACCGCGTCTCCAGCGCCGATTTTGCGATTTTTTTACCCGATTTAGTGTTAAAAGACGGCCCTAAATTTTTAGAACAACTTAAAGTATTCCTCGATGAATACCAGCAGATGACGAGAGCCGAATCTGTGGCGCACATTGGCTTAGTGCCTTACCAACAGGGTACAGATCCCGTTAACCTGCTCTCCTTGGCGGACACCGCCGTGAGCATAGCCCAAACCTTAGGCCCCAACAGTTTCCATATTCAAGAGAAACTCAATGGTGACGAGCAGTTTGGCGACGATCGTTGGAAAGTGGCAATCAACGACTTAATTAGCCGCCAAGCGCTGAAGTTTTTTCAGCAACCCATTCAACCTTGCCGCAATGATGTCGAGGTCTACCGCGAGTTACTGGCACGCTTTTACAACAGCGAAGGCAAGTTTTTACCCACCACCACAGTTATCGCCATGGCCGAGCGCCACGGCATGAGCACCGAATTAGATAAACTCGTGGTGATCAGCACATTAAGAATGCTTAAAGAAAATCCGACCATTAGCGGTAACTTTGGCATCAATATCAGCGCTTTTTCGGCCCATCAAGAACTGTTTGTCGGCTGGTTGCGAGATGTTCTCGGCAAGCACAGGTATATCGCCTCACGTCTAGTGTTTGAGATCAACGAGTCGGGTATGCAAGCCAATTTAGGTGCCAGTTATAAGTTCGTCCGTGAGGTTCACAGTGTCGGTTCGCGGGTCTCAATCGAGCGATTTGGGATGAGCTTTACCTCCTTCAAATTCTTCAGCGAAGTGCGCCCAGACTACATTAAGCTCGATGGCAGCTACACCTCATCAATCGATGAAGACAGCAATAATAAGTTTTTCGTGCGGATGATGGTGGATGTGGCAAGACGTATCGGCATTCGTGTTATCGCGACAAGTGTCGAACGTCAGGAAGAAAAACTGACCCTCGAAAAACTCCTCGTCGATGGGCTGCAGGGCTATTATATTGCCCAGCCGCAAGCCATTACCTTAACTGACCAAATTTAAGCCAGCGCAGGGTTAACGGACCGCGCAAATTTACAGTAAAGATAGTTAACCCTGCATTCTATATGTTGTTTATGCAAACGGAAAAGTCGATAATACGGCCAAGATCCGTTTAGACAAGTATTCAGATGAGTGAATATCTCCTGTTGTTGATCAGCACAGTGCTGGTTAACAATTTCGTTTTAGTGAAATTCTTAGGTTTATGTCCATTTATGGGGGTCTCCAGCAAATTGGAGTCCGCTATCGGCATGTCTATGGCCACGACCTTTGTGTTGACCTTAGCGTCGATTCTCAGTTACCTCGTCAACCAATATCTGTTATTGCCCTTTGACTTAGGTTACCTGCGTACCATGAGCTTTATTCTGGTGATTGCCGTGGTGGTGCAATTTACTGAGATGGTGGTGCAAAAAACCAGTGCGGCTTTACACCGCGCACTCGGTATCTATCTGCCGCTCATCACCACTAACTGCGCTGTACTCGGGGTTGCCCTGTTAAACGTGAACGAAAAACACGATTTTATTCAATCTGCTATCTATGGTTTTGGTGCTGCGGTGGGTTTTTCCTTAGTGTTGATTCTGTTTTCCGCGATGCGTGAACGTTTAGCTGCGGCCGACGTGCCTATGCCTTTCAAAGGTGGCGCGATTGCCATGATCACCGCAGGGCTGATGTCACTGGCCTTTATGGGATTCACAGGATTGGTTAAATAGATGTCCACCATGTTAATTGCCGTTATTTTATTAACCCTATTGGCATTGTTCTTTGGGGTATTACTCGGATTTGCCGCCTTAAAATTTAAGGTTGAAGGCAATCCCATCGTCGATGAACTCGAAGCGATTCTGCCACAAACCCAATGCGGTCAATGTGGTTATCCCGGTTGCCGCCCCTACGCCGAAGCGATTGCCAATGGCGATAAAGTCAATAAGTGCCCGCCTGGCGGCACCGCGACCATGGAAAAGCTCGCCAGCTTAATGGGCGTAGAGCCTGAGCCGCTCAATGCCGAGGCCCAATCCCAAGTCAAAAAAGTCGCCTACATTCGCGAAGATGAATGTATTGGCTGCACTAAATGTATTCAGGCTTGTCCAGTCGATGCCATTATTGGTGCGGGCAAACTCATGCATACCGTGCTCACGGCAGACTGCACAGGTTGCGATCTCTGTGTCGAGCCCTGCCCCGTTGACTGTATCGATATGATCCCTGTGGGCCAAAATCTGAAAAACTGGAACTGGCGCTTAAACGCCATTCCCGTGACTCTTATCCAAGAGACCCCGCACGAAGAAAAGAGAGGATAAGCGGTGCTGACTTTATTAGATCAATTAGATAAAGGAACCCTTTGGCGCTCACCCGGTGGCATTCATCCGCCTGAAGTCAAATTCCTCTCCAACACCACACCGATTAGCCAACTGCCATTAGCACAGGAATACCTTGTCCCTGTGCCACAGGTTGGTGAAAACTGCACCCTTGCAGTCAAAGTGGGTGACAAAGTATTAAAAGGCGCGCCATTAACTCAAGGCACCTCGATTTGGCATTTGCCAGTGCATGCGCCAACCTCTGGCACTGTCGTCGCCATTGAGCCAAGAGCCAGCAACCACGCCTCGGCCTTGCCGGTCAATACCTGCGTGATTGCCGCCGATGGTGAAGACCGCTGGTGCGAGTTAACGCCAGGCTCAATTGAGCTCAGCAATCAAGAGATGATTGCCAAAATCCATGGTGCAGGCATTGCCGGTATGGGCGGCGCCGCCTTCCCAAGCCATATCAAGCTGAATCCCGTCAGTGAAATCGAATTAGTGATTATCAACGGCGTGGAGTGTGAACCCTATATCAGCGCCGACGATCGTTTAATGCGCGAATACAGCCAAGACATTCTGGCGGGGATTGGAATTATCCATCGCCTCCTCGCGCCCAAGCGTATTGTGATTGCTATCGAAGACAACAAACCCGAAGCCATCAAAGCCATGCAACAGGCGGTGAGTCAATCCACGCTCCCTGCGGGCAGCACGCGGGTGACGGCGATACCAACCAAGTATCCTTCTGGCGGTGAAAAGCAGCTTATTCAGATCATCACAGGGCGTGAAGTGCCCTCAGGCTCCATCCCCGCTAAGCTTGGGATTGTCGTGCATAACGTGGGAACCGCGTTTGCGATTCACCAAGCCGTGACCCAAGGTAAACCGTTGATTGAACGAGTGGTTACCGTTACCGGCCAAAATGTCGGTAAGCCCGGCAACTATTGGTTACCCATAGGCACGCCCGTTGAACATGTGCTCAAATATACTGAATTTAACGCCGAAGCCGATCAAAAAGTGATTATTGGTGGCCCTATGATGGGCCATGCGTTACCCACCATCCAAGTGCCGATTTTAAAGGGCACAAACTGTATTTTGGTGCCAAGCAGTCAAGAGATTGGAACCACTCCAGAGGAAAAGGCCTGTATCCGCTGCGGCGAATGTGCCAACGCCTGCCCTGCACTCTTGCTACCACAACAACTGTTTTGGCATGCAAAAGCTGAAGAATATGACAAGGCGGCCAGCTACAACCTTAAAGATTGCATCGAATGCGGTTGCTGTAGTTATGTGTGCCCCAGTGATATTCCACTGGTGGAATACTACCGCATCGCTAAATCGGCACTAAAACAAGCCGCCGATGAGAAACATCAAGCCGAGCGCGCCAAACTGCGCTTCGAGGCACGTATTCAACGCCTCGAAGAAGAAAAACTCGCCCGCGAAGCCAAGGCTAAGGAAGCCGCTGCGCGTCGCCAAGCGACCATGAGCTCAACGGATAAAAATGCCGTCGCCGAAGCCATGGCGCGGATCGCGGCCAAAAAGCAGCTGCGGCAGAAACCACCGCCGATAACGCGCCAGCCGAAGTCGTGAATGCTGATGCAAACAGCACTGAGGCACCTAAGAGTAAAGCAGCCGTAGCCGCCGCAATTGCCCGCGCTAAAGCCAAGAAAGCCGCCGCTGCGGCTCAAGGGACGGATGATACAGAATCCTCTAAGCAATCAGTCTCTTCTGAACAAAAGGTATCTTCTGAGCAAAACGAGCCAACTGAGCAGGCTGAGACGTTATCGCAAAAGATAAAGTCGCCGCAGCCATCGCTCGCGCCAAAGCGAAAAAAGCAGCGTTAAAGGCCAACTCGGATGCCAATGACGACACTGATGCCGCGACAGGCAACACAGATAAGTCAGCAACAGAAACAACGGCTAACGCAGAAGCAGATGACAAAAAAGCCAAGGTCGCTGCAGCCGTTGCCCGTGCTAAAGCCAAAAAAGCCGCCGCGCAGCAAGCTGAATCGAGTGAGGTTGCCGAAGTTCAGCCCGAGCGAGTCGCTGACGCTAAGCCAGAATCAGAGTCAGGCTCTATTCCAAGCGCCCCGCTGAGTCCCGAAGATGAGAAGAAAGCCAAAGTCGCAGCTGCGGTCGCCCGTGCAAAAGCCAAAAAGCCGCCGCGCAGCAAGCTGAGTCGGCTGAGGTTATCGAAGTTCAGCCCGAGTTAGCAACAGACGCAAAACCTGAATCAGACGTTGAGTCAGGCTCTGAACCAGACTCTCAATCAGGAAATGAATCAAGCTCAGTCGCTGAACCAAACGCACAACTCAGCCCCGAAGATGAAAAAAGGCCAAAGTCGCAGCTGCGGTCGCCCGTGCGAAAGCCAAAAAGGCCGCCGCGCAGCGAGCAGATTCGAGTGATGTTGTCGAAGTTCAGCCCAAGTTAGCCGTAGACGCTAAGCCTGAATCAGACGTTGAGTCAGGTTCTGAACCAGACTCTCAATCAGGAAATGAATCAAGCTCAGTCGCTGAACCAAGTGCGCCACTCAGTCCTGAAGATGAGAAAAAGGCCAAGGTCGCTGCTGCGGTTGCCCGCGCGAAAGCCAAAAAAGCGGCCAAAGAAGCGAATGCGATCAGCGATGCAAATGAATAGCACTGCGGGTTTTAACCTCAGTGCTTTAAAAATGATTAGCTTAAAAATCAGTGACTCAAGATTAGATAAAAGGGATCACAATGGCGTTTAAAATAGCCTCATCACCCCATGTTACCCGTAATTTGCATACTTCAACGGTTATGCAAAGGGTCATTTTATGCTTGTTACCCGGCCTTGTGTTGCAATGCGCCTTTTTCGGCTGGGGCACACTTATTCAAGTGTTACTGGCGATTATCGTTGCCCTAAGCTGTGAAGCCGCGGTGATGAAACTGCGTAACCGCAGCATCAAAGCAAGCTTAAGCGATAACAGCGCTATGCTGACGGCGATCTTAATCGGGGTTGCGATCCCGCCACTGGCACCTTGGTGGATGATCGTTATGGGCACAGTGTTTGCGATTGTTATCGTCAAACACCTCTACGGTGGCCTAGGCCATAACCTGTTCAACCCCGCGATGGCCGCCTATGTGTTACTGCTGGTTTCATTCCCTGTGCAGATGACCAGTTGGATTGCGCCAAGTACGGTTGCACTCAATACCCCAAGTGTGATCGATAGTTTGCAATTGATCTTCAATGTCGGCGCCCATGGTGGCATGGAACAATTCCGCCTCGGTATCGATGGGATCAGTATGGCGACACCACTCGATACCCTCAAAACCGATCTGTCCTTAGGGCTCACCACCACTGAGAGTATGGCTAAAAGCATCTTCGATGGCGGCACTGGCGTAGGTTGGTTTTGGGTCAATTTGGCTTATCTTGCTGGCGGTTTAGTGCTACTTAAATTAAAAGCCATCCGTTGGCATATCAGCACCGGCGTATTGGCGGGATTATTTGTGGCATCGAGCATTGGCTTTTTACTGTCGCCCGATACACAGGCAAGCCCACTGTTCCATTTATTCTCGGGCGCGACCATGCTCGCCGCCTTCTTTATTGCGACCGATCCCGTCACCGCGGCGACCAGTCCGCGTGGCCGTTTAATTTTCGGCGCATTAATTGGCGTCTTGGTCTATGTCATTCGTACCCAAGGTGGCTACCCCGATGCCTTCGCCTTTGCCGTGCTGCTCGCAAACCTGTGCGCGCCATTTATTGACTACTATGTGCGTCCGCGCACCTATGGCCATTCAGCGCCCTAGGCCTGTGGCAAAAGAATCAAGCATGCTTGAACAAAGATTCTTGAGGAATAAACGTGAATAATCCAATGATTAAAAATGGTCTGCTACTTGCCCTGTTTGCCCTGCTCTGCACGGGCTTAGTCGCAGTGATCAATCAACAGACCTTAGACAAAATTAAGCAGCAAGAGCAGCAAGAATTGATGCGCGTGCTGCATCAGCTGATCCCTGATGAGCTCCATGACAATGAGCTGACCGCACAATGCACTCTGTTGCAGGATAAAGAGGCGCTCGGCACCGAAGATGCCATGCCCGCCTATATCGCTACCGCTGCTGGTAAACCCGTTGCTATCGCCCTAGAAGCCATTGCCCCCGATGGTTACAACGGCAATATTAAGCTGATTGTGGGCATCAATACCCAAGGTGAAGTATTAGGCGTGCGCACACTCGCCCACCAAGAAACCCCTGGCCTTGGGGATAAAATCGATTTACGTAAATCCGACTGGGTGACGCAATTCGTCGGTAAAGTGCTTAAATCAGAAGATGATAAGCAATGGCTAGTGCAAAAAGACGGTGGTGATTTCGACCAATTTACCGGCGCGACAATCACACCACGCGCCTATGTGAAAGCGGTTAAGCGCGCCGTATGGTACTTTACTCAGCATCAAGCAGAGATTTTCAGCCAACCTCTGAATTGTGAGGCCAACCATGACTAATTATCGCGAAATTGCCTGGCAAGGACTGTGGAAAAACAACCCTGGCTTAGTGCAATTACTGGGCTTGTGTCCCCTGTTAGCCGTAACGGCCACCCTCACCAACGCCCTCGGGCTTGGGGTCGCCACTATGTTGGTGCTGATAGGCTCAAACATTTTAGTCTCGTTGGTACGTGACTATGTGCCTAAGGAAATCCGTATCCCCGTGTTTGTGATGATCATTGCCGCGCTGGTGACGGCGGTGCAATTGCTGATCAACGCCTACGCCTATGGCCTGTATTTGTCCTTAGGGATCTTCTTGCCGCTGATTGTGACCAACTGCATTATCATTGGCCGCGCAGAAGCATTTGCCTCCCGTAATAATGCCTTTAGCGCTGCGTTCGATGGACTGATGATGGGGCTTGGCTTTACCTTAGTCTTAGCGGTTCTTGGCGCCACGCGCGAAATTCTCGGCCAAGGCACCCTGTTTGATGGCGCCGACCAACTGCTCGGCCCATGGGCTAAAGCCTTAACGATTCAGGTATGGCAAGTCGATACCCCCTTCCTGCTGGCGATGTTACCGCCCGGCGCCTTTATTGTGATGGGCCTACTTATCGCCCTGAAAAACGTTATCGATAAAAAGCTTAAAGAGCGTCAACCCGAAGCGGCTGTACAACCAAGCGTGACACGGGCACGGATCACCAAAGTGAGTTAAGCCCTTATTGAGATAACAGCTTAAGTGGTGGGTTTAGCGTTAAACCCACTGCTTACAAGGATCACTATGAATCAAGAAAAACGCATCCAAATCCTCACCCGCCTTCGCGAAAACAATCCCAAACCCGAAACCGAGCTGAATTTCTCCAGTCCCTTTGAATTACTGGTGGCAGTGACTTTATCGGCGCAGGCGACCGATGTGAGCGTAAATAAGGCGACCGATAAACTGTTTCCAGTGGCCAATACCGCCCACAGTATTTATGCCTTAGGCGTGGATGGATTAAAGGAATATATCAAGACCATTGGCCTGTATAACAACAAGGCCATCAATGTGATTAAAGCCTGTGAGATCTTGATTGAAAAATACAATGGTGAAGTCCCAGAGGACAGAGAGGCGTTAGAGTCGCTTCCTGGCGTTGGTCGTAAAACCGCTAACGTGGTGCTCAATACCGCCTTTGGCTGGCCGACCATCGCCGTCGACACCCATATCTTTCGCATGGCAAACCGCACTAAATTCGCCCCCGGTAAAAACGTGGTCGAAGTCGAGGAGCGCATGTTAAAGGTTGTTCCCGCCGAATTTAAAGTCGATGTGCATCACTGGTTTATTCTGCATGGCCGCTATACCTGTCTGGCTCGCAAACCCCGCTGTGGCAGCTGTATTATTGAGGATCTTTGCGAATTTAAGGAAAAGGTCTACCCCGAAGAGTAAGGGCGCTACAAGGCTATCGTTAAGCGCTTTAACTAACGGAATGAACAAGTAACAAGGGCTTTCAATCTTGCTGAAAGCCCTTTTGTTATTAGCGCTGTTGTTAGCACCGTTCTTAGCGCTGTGATTAGTACTATGGCGCAGATTAACCATTTTGTTGAGCGGCTTTTTGCTGCAATAGGGCGAGCAATTCTTCATATTTTGGCCCTTGGCCAAACTGAGGTAGCGCGACCGCAAAGACCACCAGCGCAAAGGCAATGTAAATCGCATAAGGGTGACTCCAAAACCCAGCCAGCAGCGTAAGCGTGCCTAAGATAAGCAAAATAATCACCCCAACTCGCACCCGCTGCGCCATTTGCACTTTTTGTTTCGCGGCAGTGATTAGCGCAAGTTCTGCATTCGTAAATTCCATATCCAATCCTTTGCAGTCAGCCTATCCGATAAAAAATAACCCTCGGGCACAGTTTGCACCTGAGGGCTACTTTACTGCAAACAATTAACTAGCGGTATTACTGCACTAACACCGCCTCGGGTACGGGCCATTGGCTAGCCAACCATTCGCCCTGCCAATTTTGAATCGACACCCACAAGCTGTCCGTTGCCGCTAACTTAGCGCCAGTAATCGCATGCACATGCTGACCATGTTTGCTGCCATGCAACACTCCATTTTCGCCTTTTTGTAGGGCTTCCAATGGCAGAGCCTCTGGGCCGATATTGGCATACCCTTGGCGAATATGGGCGACATTCCCCTGTTCAAAGATCAACATAAAATCTTTTACGTAATCATCGTGGTGCTTATAAGGTGCCTTTAAATCTAACGGCATTGGCGCGATTTTAAATTCACCTAATTGCTGGCTCGGCCACGCGGGTGGAAAACTCGGGTTAAGCGACTGATAGAGAAACACTAAGGGTAAGATCAAAATCAAACCACTGAGCTTGTACTTATGTTTTAACCAAAATACCGATGATGCCATTAGCGTGCCTCCCCTAACATATCTGCGGCTAAGTCTTTGCTTTCGGCCTGTTTAAAGGCACGGACATGGCGTAATCCCCACATCATAAAACCGGTGATCGACATGCCCGAAAGCACTAGCCCAAAGAAGAACCAAATCAATTTAGTCCAAATCCCACCTAAGGTGCCGTAATGCAGCGGATCGGCAATATGCATTAAGGTTTGCATACCTGTCATGGTGTCTGGCGAGGTCGCGCTAGCAATCTCACCCGTCCACGGATTGATACTGAGGTTGTAGGAATATTGATCGTAGAAAATATGATCGCCACTACCACTCAAATGATACATATCCCGTTGATGCTCAGGCAACATCACATAACTTGGCTGAAAATCGGGAAAGCGCTGCTTAGCTAAACTTAAGGCCTCAGTAAAAGAAACATTGGCGCTTGGCAGTTGCGTATCACCCGCTTGCATCAGCGGCACTTGCTCGGCGGCAATCATAGGCGCATGGGGCTCGATATCAATATCCGCATGCCAGAAGATAGCTTGAACTAAATACCACAGCCCAGTCAGGCTCATAATCGCAATAAACCAAATCGACCAGACGCCGGATAATTTATGCAAATCAGAGAGTAAGGTTTTCTTCCCTTGGGTAAGTCTAAGTTTGGGTGTAAAAAAGCTGCGCCAAAAACGCTTATAAACGATTAACCCAGTAATCAATGAGGCGAGCATCATGAGCGCCATAGAACAAACAAGGTAATAGCCGACGCTGTAGCCGCTCTGCCAAGGAAACAACAACCAACCATGTAAGGAACGCATAAAGCCAATAAAGGTTAGTCCTTCGTTGATCTGCTGAATTTGTCCCGTATATTGATTCACATAGGCGATAGCATAAGGTTTATCGGCATCGGTAAAGGTAATCGCATTGATTAAGTAAGGCTCAAAGGTCATAGCACCCATCACCTGCGCATTCGGATAGGCCTTTTCGACCACCAGCATTAATTCATCGACGGGTTTTGCGGGCAGCTCTTCTGGATTGAGTGCACGGGCTGCGGGGTTGGTCAGCCAAGTCAATTCATGACTGAGTACGGCAACCGTGCCCGTTAAGCAGATAAAACTGAATAAAATCCAGATGGGCAAAGATACCCAACCGTGTAACATAAACCAGAAGCGATTACTTATTTTCGCCATGGGGGATTGTTCCTACCTCTTTTAGAATCCCGATAGTGTAAGGTTAATACGAATTGTTATCAATACGACATATTGATAATACGATAGGTTTATAAGATTTGTCACAAATTAAGCAGATGTGAGAGTTGGCGAGACAGCTGACTGACGCTAATAATGCGTATAGATTTGATGCGAAAAGATTTGATGCGCATAGATTTCAACACTCACACTTAATCATAGGCTGGCCTACATGTATAAAGCATTAGCTCCCCTCGTCTTTGTTACATGCTGTTTTGCAGCCAACGCCGATACCATCACTATTGAAAAAGTCTCCGATCAACTGCAGCTATTGAAGGGTGTGGACTACGGAACCAATATCGGCGTGCTATCAACGAGCGAAGGCTTGGTGCTTATCGACCCTATGCCAGGGGATGAACACTTAGATGCCTTAAGTCGTACCGTTCAATCCCTCTATGGCAAACCCGTTAAGTTTATCTTGAATACCCATGAACACGCCGATCATACCGGCGGTAATCAATATTTTATCCAACAAGGTGCCAGCTTAGCGTCAACCCAAGGCCTAGCGCCAACACAAAGCCTAGCCTCAGCGCAGCCATTCTTGGCAGAGATAGTGACCATCCAAGTTTCATCCCATTCTGCCGCCGACAGGATCTATTTTCATCCGCAAAGCAACAGCCTATTTGTCGGCGATATTGTCGATAACAGCTGGCACCCCACATTTTATGCCGGTGGCATACGCGGCTTTAATGCGGCAATCAACCACATTTTACGTCTCGGCGATGAAGACAGCCTTATCGTGCCGGGACATGGTAAGCCAAGTAATAAAGCATCACTTCGCAGCTTTAAGCAAAACACCAACGATTGGGTACACTTGATTGAAGCCCAGCTAGATGCGGGCAAAAGTGTGGAGGACATCATTCAACATCCACAGGTCGCGACCCTTATTGCACGCTTTAATCAGGAGGGTAAATCCCCTTTTTTACCGCCAAAGGCTTTAAGGAAATTTATCGAAAGAACCATTAGCGTGATTGAAAAAGAGCGTCTTAGCACACAGACCCATAGCAACTAAATCATCCATTCAGTTAGCCCTTTAGTTAACTCACTAAAAACGCTAAATAATGCGCTCAAAAAGGCGTTCGATGGCATAAGGTTGCAAGTGTCTGTTTAAACGTGAAGCTCCCCATCAAACCTTAACAAAACAGTCTAACGTACTGTTATTGTGAAATTTTATTCATGAATCTACAGAGCATCGATAGGGAATAGCCCTTTAGTCAGCGGGGAAGTTCCAGTACAATTAGCCTCTTTGTTTTACAGAGTCCTTGCGAGTATGTCCTATCCACAGCCCTTAGCCGATGCGCCTCAATCACATACGCATATGCACCGTCAATTGGCTGAGCCACAACCCAGGATTTCGTTAAGCGCATTAGCCGAGCAGCTCAAGCTTGAGCAGGCCACCATTATCGGTAACGCTTCAGGCGACTGGCAACCCGCAAACAAAGGACTCACCTTTATCTTTAATGGCACCCAATGCCCCGAAGATGTATCCGCCCATGGCCAAGTGGTCAATATTGCCAATGGTGGCTTTGCCGAATCTCAATATGCCTTCGAAGTGCAAGGTCATCCCCAAGGCGTACAACTGGCAAAGGCTCTGACCCAAGTCGCAACCGATCTCACCCCTTCCCTCGGCTGCTGGCCGTCATCGGGCCTAACCACAGTCGTGTTAATGATGTCATTAGCCAAAAAGGTACAAGTTCAGCGGATGTCGCTGTTGCCGAGCTTACAGCGCAGTATGGACTTGCCGGACAACATTCATTTGCCTTGTATGGTACACAACTGGCTTGGAGAGAGAAGAATCGCCCAAACGCTGCTATGCGAGCGTATCTATTGGCCGGAATTTACCTTAACGCCGTGGGAGAGTATGCCTAAGGCCTGTGAAACTGATGGCGCAGAGAGTAAACCGACTCACCACACTGACCGAAACAAACGATTTGAAGATCCCTTCAGCCAACTGGATTTACTCAGGCAATCCACACTTACACCAAACGTAAGTGAGCAAACAAAACAACAACTACGTGAACAGTTAGCCAAACTCGCCCTTACACCCAGTGCAATTTGGCAACAATTTGCTGAAAAATCGAGGCTTAAAGCATGCGAGTCACTGTTTTTTAATCATCAGCCCGAAAGCCAAATCAGCCCTTGGTATCTGATGGATTATGCCGCCTCGCAAACCCTCGATGCCATTCGCCACCAGCTCGCCTATTGCCAGCAACAACTCACGGACTAGCGCATCAGATTTATCCGGTTTTCCCTAACGCCATACCTAATGGCTCAAAGTAGGCAATCAAGGCATTGAAGATACGTTGTCTATGTGGCTCGTCGGGGTAGGCCCCTTCCTTTGCCAGTGCTGAATAGCGCGTGCCAGAGACTAAATAGGGATTTTGGATCCCTTGATAGGATTCGATACAGGCCTCAAAGGCCCTCGCCATCATTTCCGTCGGTTTAGCAAAATACTGCGCACCATAACGCTTATCTAAGGCAATTGCGCGGCGCACGTAATCACTTGGCTCCAAATTGTCCTCGGAGAGCAAGGTAACCCGAAAGATCTCAGCTAAACGGTGATTAAGGGGATGCTCGATAAGCGGCTGATCCGCAAGCCAGAGATCGCTGGCGCACTTAAAACGTCCCGTGGCGCGCGAAAACGCCTTAGGGGCAACATAGTGGTCAAACGCATGCCAAAACTCATGGGCCAGCGCTCCTGCCCCCGCATTTTTCGCTAATGCCAATTCTCGCGCCCCTGGCGCATAGTGTGCCTGCACACCCTTTTGCCCACCATGGCCAAAGGCAAGGCTTAAGGTTTGCCTTAGCCCTAAGGTCAACGGCGGTAAATTGAGGATAAAGGCAAGATCTGCCAGCGAATCAAATACCAAATTCGCGGCAATTAATGACTCCTCGCGCGTGACCCAACGTCCCACACGTACATGGCTAAAACCAAAGGTTTGCTTCACATCGAGAAAGGTCATTTGCTCCCCAAAGCGATAATCGGGGCCATGACGATGGTATTGCTGATGGATTAGCACGCGATCCCTTAAAACGGCAAGTGAAAGGTCGAGGACGGTTATTCTAAGTGAAACAAAACAGCATTTACAGTCCAGCCCCTCAACGATACAAGGCGCTTTAATACTCACATACGTAATAGCACAGACACAAAATCCATTTTGAGTATTTATTCGCGCATTTGCATAAATAAAAATATAACCCTCGGAAATTTTCTAACAAATATGCAAATCAACGAATAGTCATTCAGAAATGGATTGAGGTGGCTTATTTATCATCAGTCTGGAGGGAAATCGCGGGGTGCTGTTGTTTAAGCTAATCGGGG
This sequence comes from Shewanella seohaensis, assembly GCF_025449215.1. NCBI lineage: Bacteria > Pseudomonadati > Pseudomonadota > Gammaproteobacteria > Alteromonadales > Shewanellaceae > Shewanella > Shewanella seohaensis. Next base: position 2,731,130 of record NZ_CP104900.1, on the reverse strand, counting down.
ACTTGGCTAATGGGGACTGGGCGGGCTAATTGAGGTCTAGGCTAACCAAAAGCGGAAATACGCAGGCAGTTGACCTGTCCAACGTTTAAAGGAACGCCTGAAATTACTGGCATCACTAAAAGATAGAGAATTAGCAATCGTGTGCGCATCTTGCTCGGGTTCGGCTAAAAAATACAGCGCCCGGATCAAACGCGTTTCGTCGGCAAGTTGCCCGTAACTTAAGCCCATCTCCGTCAGGCGGCGTTTTAAGGTTGCAGGGCTCATCTCCAGCGATTGTGCCATCTCTGGCAAGGAAAGAGTGCTGCGCATCAGTTTAAGGCGGATCCCTCCCGCCAACCCAAGGCGAAACTCGTGTGTTAACAACGCTTGGCGAGCCGCGAGGGTCATATTCGGCGCAGGAGCGATATTCGACGCTGACATTATATTTGGCGCCTGATCCAGCCTATTCTGTTGAGATACAATAGTTTGAGACGCTGTGGCTTGAGATACTAAGGCTATAGAGTCACCCACAGAATGACTAGTGCCATGATGAATCACACCATCATCGATGACACAATGATGAATGAGATTGTCATCCCTCTCTTCCCCAGTTGATACGGCATAGGCCGTGCTCTGGCGCGCAAATAATGAGAGTTGGCGTAACTGGGCTTTAGTCATCGAAATCCGGCAAAGGGGCGCATCGAAACTTAAGTCGGTACCAAAGTATTTATAGTAATGGGCCAAATTATCCGGCGCGCGGTAGGGAAAACACAGACTGCCGCGCCAAGCTTGCCCAAGCAGCTGCTTACAGGCTGCGGTAAGCGACGACAGACTCAGCTCAATCAAAAACTGCCGATGGCGCTGCATACCTAAGTCGAGACTCAAGAGATAATGCCACTCATGCTCGCCTTGACAGCACCAAGTTTGCAGCCAGGGCTGAGTGAGCCAATGATACTTATGCCAAACGCGGCTTAATGCCTGTAAATCCTGCGCGCAAAACATGGCCGCCGTCAGCGCGCCGCTTTGGGATGGCAACCAACGTTGACCCAATAAAAAACTTAAATCGCCACTTGGCCACAGGGAAAGCGCATTATCCAGCAGTCGTGATAATTGTTTGGGGCTAATAAGGTGATCGGGTTTGCGAATATCCCCGATAAAAATCCCCGTCCCGCGCAGTAACTTATCAGTATCCAATTCACGCTGCTTAAACAACATCACTAAACTTGCCACCAGCAATTGGCTATCGATACATTTATCCTGCCATGTGGCGAGCGCGCGCATCAGTTAAGCCCGCTTTCAGTCGAGGTGCTGCGCGAATGAAACGGCTGAGTGAAAGGTGCCGCCGAGGCGCGATACGCTTTTTGCTGTGATATTTTTTGATTCAACGATTGCAATAGCGTTGCAGCCTCAGCCTTTGGACTATTCTGCTTGTCCTGCCTATCCAATGCTTTGGGAGAGGGTAGCGTCCAAACCACTGAAACAGAGCAGCCCAACTCCCTCACCCCTTGCTGTATCTGCTCTGCCATCACACTTACTAAGGGCGGAATGGCGCCGCGCATCAGAATGATAAAGCGATCGCCAGCATAACGGCAGACTAAATCCTGACTTCTTAGGCTCGCGCTTAACCACAATGCTAACTGGGACAACAGCCTATCTCCCTCTTCAACGCCGTTTGATTCGTTGTATTGATGAAAATTATCGACATCAAGCATAATCAGACCAAATGATTGATTTTGCGATATTTGTCTAATGAGATGCTGTTCGAATGCCTTCGCGTCATTGAGTAAGGTCAAACCGTCGGTTAACTGATGTTCGCGGTGAAACTGCTCCCGAGTTTGTAGCTGGCGATTGACGACGGTTTGCTCATCGCGCCATAACCATAAACCGTAGGTCAGCACCAACAGCCCGACAGGCGTGGGCATCTTTTCAAACCAGTTATATACAGGAATGGTTTTGACGATAAAAATCTCGTCCAGTAAATCCAAATAACAACCCAAACAATAGCTTGAGAGGCCCGCAATCAACAGATTTGTCACTCGGCCCGAGGGGCGCACCGAGACCATCACCATCAACCAGCACATGCCGAGTACAAATAAGGCGCCCTCGGTGACCACATCAAACCAATCCACCGCCGTTACGGTTTTGGCCGTGGTGCTCTGCCAAAGCAGTAAAGGCACCATAAAGATGATCAGCAGACTCACGCCATAGACGCTGGCGAGTCGTAATGATTTTGCAGGAGTTTCCAAAATACACACCTTGTTTAATAAAGCCCTAAAAGGAGAATTAAGCCTTGATACTATGGGGACGCAAGTTAGCGGGCTTTTATGACAACTCAGTGACGTCACTTGTCGCGACTTTACGATAGAAAATACATGATTCAAATCTAAGCAATTAAATTTAAAGCTAAAAATAACCTTTCCAGCTCACAATACGCACTGCTACTGCGGCAAATTAGCTCAGGCAGTTTTCCGCTGGGTCGAGAAAAGTGCCATCTTCGCTTAATTTGAATCCCTGTTAACTCAATCTACGCCGTATTCTTAGCTCAAAAAGCATCGCGTCCCGCCCGAAAATAACGAGCCAAAATCTAAATAAACACTTTCTAACCCATTCTAAAACCGCGTTATTTTCACTTCAAACGGGATTGAATGATTCAATCATGCAAGCGCCCCATAACAGCCAACGCCTTCTTATTCGGCGTTGATTCTGTAAGCGTCATTTTGGCTCAGCCTTAGCTCAAAATCGCCATTTCAGTGGGTAAAAGTGGGCCAAACCGTACTGCTCAACGATGCCGTCACAAATCTGACATTTTGCTCCCCTAACTTGGCCGCCATTACAAATCAGCCTTCCCACAAGGCTTGCAATAACACTCAACTGAAACAACTGAAACGGAACTCAAGATGCAATCTCCAATCGCTCGACAATTAGGTTCTCTGCTGCCACAACAAGCGCATCCTGTCGCTAGGGTCCACAAACGTCTCACGTCGCGTCTCTCAGCCTTAAGCTTAGCCATGGTGCTCGCTGGACTGAGTCACAATGCTCTCGCCATAGGCAAACTTGAGGGGCAAATTCGCGATAACAGCAGCCAACAGCCCCTTGCAGGTGCGACCGTCACCTTAAAAGAGCTCAACCTTAGCCAACAAGCAGGCCGTGATGGGCGTTTCTTTTTTGTCGGTGTGCAGGATGGCGATTACACCTTAGTGGTCAACTACCTAGGTGCGATGCCGACCGAACATAGGATCAGCATTCGCGATAAACAAACCACACTGCAAGACATCAACTTAAATAGCCAAGATGTGGAGCATATCCGCGTGGTCGGCCAACAAGGCGCATTAAGTAAATCCATGAACCGCCAACGCGGCGCCGATAACGTGCTGAGCGTGGTCAGTGCCGATGTGCTGGGGAATTTCCCCGATAGCAATATCAGTGAATCGCTGCAGCGGGTGCCTGGACTGTCTATCGAGCGGGATCAGGGCGAAGGTCGCTTTGTGCGCGTGCGCGGTATGGCGCCTGACTATAACTCAGTATCGATGAACGGCACACGCTTGCCCTCACCCGAAAGCGATCGCCGTGCGGTTGCCCTCGATGTGGTGCCATCGGATCTATTGCAATCGGTAGAAGTGAGCAAAACCTTAACGCCGGATATGGATGCCGATGCACTGGGCGGCGCCATTGAGGTTAAAAGTCTGTCGGCCTTCGATCGCGATGACACTTATCTCAACCTTAACGCCGAGGCGAGCCAAGATACCTTAACCGACAATACCAATCCCAAACTCGCCGCCAGCTACAGCGATATCTTTGCCGACAAGCTAGGGGTAGCCATAGGTGCCAGTTGGTATAACCGTGACTTTGGCTCAGATAACGTCGAAACCGGTGGTAAATGGGAATTTGCCGGGGATAACGGCTTTGAGGATGCGGCGCTTGAATCCATTGATGCGCGGGATTATCAAATCAATCGCGAGCGTTTAGGCATAGGCGTGAACTTCGATTATCGCCCGAGCGATGATACCGATCTGTATCTGCGCACCCTTTACAGTGAGTTTGATGATACCGAAACCCGTAACAGCGCCAAAACTAAGTGGAAATCGCCGCAGCAAGCCAATGCCCTCAGCCAAGGCAAAACCACTCGCTCATTAAAATCACGCACCGAGAACCAGAACATCACCTCCTTTGTGCTCGGTGGTCAAACCCGTTTCGAACGCTGGACCTTTGACTATCAAGCAAGCCACAGCACCGCTAGCGCCGACAAACCGCGGGATATCGCCGGCGCCGACTTTGTCGCCAAGATTGATAACACGGGCTTTAGCAATACCAAACAGCCACAAATTATCGCCCCCGAAGACTATTACCAAAACGACAATTTTGAATTAGATAAGATAGAAATCGCCGCCTCCAAGGCCAAAGACACTATCAACAGTGGTCAACTGGATCTCACCCGCCAGTTAACCATTGCGGATTACAGTGTCGAGCTAAAAACTGGGGTCAAGCTAAGCCGCCGCGATAAATCCAATCGCGAAGATATTTGGATCTACAGCGACTTAGGCGATCAAGGCGTGAGTGATGAAGACTTGTTATTGAGTCAATATGCGGGCAATGAGCTTGACTATGACCTCGGCCGCTTTGGCAGCGGCATCAATGCTGCGCCGCTATGGCAGCTAATAGAAAGCCTCGATGCCGACAGCAATCGCGATGATATCGAGTCCACCATTAACGACTTTGATATCAGCGAAGATATCAACGCCGCCTACCTGATGGGCCACATCGATATCGATAAGCTGCGTATCTTAACAGGGCTGCGTTTCGAGCAAAATCAATGGGACTCTAGTGGCTACGGTTACGATGGCGCCAAGGGCGAGTTTATCGATATCAAGCATTCGCGCGATGAAGATCATTGGCTGCCCGCACTGCACCTCACTTACCGCTATAGCGACAATACCGTGCTGCGCGCCGCTTGGACCAACACCTTAGTGCGCCCGACATTCGGCCAATTGGCGCCGGGATATTTGCTCGAAGAGGATGATGGCGATATCGATTTAACCTTTGGCAATCCACAAGTTAAGTCGCTCGAATCGATGAACTTTGACTTAAGCCTCGAGCACTACTTCGGCAATATCGGCTTAATTTCGGCGGGACTGTTTTATAAAGATATCGACAACTTTATCTATCAGGCGGATCTAGCTGGTCGTGGCGATTATGTGGATGCCCATAGCGCCGTCACCTTTGTTAATGGCGACAGTGCCGACATCTACGGCGTCGAGCTCAGTTATGTGCAAGAGTTTAACTTTTTGCCCGAGCCCTTTAATGCGCTGGTGCTCAACTCTAACCTCACTTACACGGATTCCAGCGCCAAGATCAGTTGGCTGGAGGATGGCCAATTACTGAGCCGTGATATTCCCATGCCAAGCCAATCGGATCTCACCGCAAACCTGTCGCTTGGCTATGAAAACAGCTACGCCAGTGTCTGGTTATCGGCGGCCTATAAATCCGAATATTTACAAGAAGTCACTGAGCTCAGTGATGAGCGTTACGATCTCTATCAAGACAATCATTTGCAGTGGGATTTTGTCGCCAAGGCCCATTTAACCAGCAATTTAACCTTGTATTTCAAAGGGGTGAACCTGACCGACGAGCCCTACTACAGCTACACGGGTGACAGCAGCTATAACGCCCAATACGAAGCCTATGGCCGCACTTTCCAGTTAGGCGTGCAGTACACCAACTATTAATCACCCATTAAAAAAGAACAAAGATATGACAACAGCATTTACCCAAATTAGTGCCATAGCACTGACCTTAGGCCTTATCAGTGCGCCCTTGAGCGCATTAGCTCAACCCGTCTCAGTCCAAGCTTATAAAGGCAGCCAAGCCCAAGCCTTGCTGTTTAACAACGATAACCACGCAGTAAGCCCTGCCGCCGATTGGCTGTGGGTGAGTGAAAAGCAAGGTTTGATGCTACAAAGCATGTCAAGCGCGGATAAAACCTCGCTGCCCGCCGCGAAAACCTTAGTCAAAGGCGAGTTTGAGCTGTTAGCCTTTAGCGATCCCTATGCTTTAACGCTCGATCGCCGCGCCGATCGCATTCGCCCTATCATGATCAAACAGATAGAAGGCAAGGTCGCGACCAACGTGTTACCACTGCTGCCGATGGCGTCATTTGAAATCAATTGGATCTGCATTCAGCCAAGGCCGCAGGATGGCAATATCTATGCGTGGTTTGGCGGCGAAGACGGTTATAGCGAGCAATGGCTGTTAGGCGATGCCGGACACTTTATGCCGAAAAAGCTGCGCAGTCAGGCGATTCCCGTCAACAGCACCAGCTGCGCCATCGATGGCGACAAACTGTTAGTCAGTGAGCCAGAAGCTGGTGTCTGGCAATTTGATGCCAGCCCCTTCGCCGATAACAGCGCTAAGTTGGTGCTCGCCGCGCTCAATAATGATATCGCGGGCATGCAAGTCATCGATGGCAAGTTATTGTTAAGCGATAAAAAAGGCGCCATTACCTTAGATCAACAGGCTATTGCGAACTACGACTTAGGGAAGGTACAGGGATTCAGTGGTTATCTAAGCGGAACCAGCACCAACAAGGCAATCCAGTTTGCCCTCTATGATGATAAAACCGATCAGTACTTATTTAGCCAAGCAGTCTTGCCTGTAGAGCAGAGTCAATCAAATAACGAGTCCAGCGATAAGATTATCGAAATCCCTGCTTGGGTTGAAAGCGCGCCATCCGATAGGCCCGGCGATACCATGGACGATCCGGCGATTTGGGTGCATGCAACTCAACCGGAAAAAAGCCTAGTGCTTGGCACCAACAAACGTTGGGGACTATTGAGCTTTAATATGCGTGGCGAGCAGGTTCAAGCCCTGCCATCGGGGCGTATCAATAACGTCGATCTGCGCCAGCAAGTGATGCTGGGCGGTAAAAAACGCGATATCGCGGTGGCGACCCTAAGGGATAACGACAGCCTCGCCTTCTATGAAATCGATGCTGAAGGGAAGCTCTACGAGTATCCCAATCAAGCCACCAATTTGGTGGATATTTATGGCATGTGCCTGTATCAAGATGCCGATAGCCTGTATGTGTTCGCTAATGAAAAGTCTGGCCGCATCGCCCAATACCGCGTCGATTGGCAGGCAAATGGCCCAAGTATTAAGCTGGTGCGTGATATCCATACCCCAAGCCAAGTCGAAGGTTGTGTGGTCGATGAAGCTCAACACGCGCTGTTTATTGGCGAAGAAGACAAAGGCATTTGGCGCTTTAATGCCAAGGCCAATGGCGGCACTCAAGGCGAACTCATCATTAAAGCCGAGGGCGATTTAGTTCCCGATGTCGAAGGGATTTCACTCTACCAAGGCGCGACTATTCGCGGTAAAAAGCAGGATCTGCTGGTGGTCTCCAGCCAAGGCGATAACAGTTACTTGCTGTATCAGGCGCAGCCGCCCTACGCCCAATTAGGCAAGTTTCGCCTTGGAATGAACCTTAACGGGATGGAAAATGGCCGTGAAACCAGTATCGATGGCAGCAGTGAAACCGATGGCTTAGCCGTGACTCACTTAAGCGTCGGCACGGGTGCTTGGCAACAGGGGATGCTAGTGGTACAGGATGGACACAATCATTTACCCGATAATAATCAATCTTTTAAATGGTTGCCTTGGCGCAGTATTGTCGAGAAGTTATCGCTTAACTGAGTATTTCGCCAACTGAAATCGGCATCTTCTGGCGAGACGAATGATAACCGAGTCCGAGTGGCTCGGTTTGTTTTTGCCTTGAACCTTTATGCTTGAAACTCGCATCTTGAGCCTGAAATCGCTATACTCCGCGCCCAAATATGTGGCCAATAACTAGCTCGATATTGCAACCCTTTGCGGTTGTCAGCTTTTAAGCCGTTATTAACGACTTTTTCCTAGGATATACCCTTGATCTCTACCGCAAATATCACCATGCAATTCGGCCCAGAGCCATTATTTGAAAATATCTCGGCAAAATTTGGCAACGGCAACCGTTATGGTTTGATTGGCGCAAACGGCTGCGGCAAATCGACTTTTATGAAGATCTTAAGTGGCGCCCTCGCCCCAACCTCGGGCAATGTGTCTATCACGCCGGGGTTAAAGGTCGGCACCCTAAGCCAAGATCAATTCGCCTTCGAGCAATACACAGTTATCGATGCGGTGATCATGGGCGATACCCAGCTGTGGAAAATCAAGCAAGAGCGTGACGCGATTTATGCCAAACCCGATATGACCGAAGAAGACGGCATGCGTGTGGGCGATCTCGAGAGTGAATTCGCCGAAATGGACGGCTACAGCGCAGAGAGCCGCGCGGGCGAAATTCTGATTGAAGCCGGTATCGAAGAATCCTTCCACTATGGCCCTATGTCACAGGTTGCCCCCGGTTGGAAACTGCGCGTACTGTTAGCCCAAGCCCTGTTTGCTAACCCCGATATTCTGCTGCTCGACGAGCCCACCAACAACTTGGATATTCACACCATCAGTTGGCTCGAAACTGAGCTGAATAAGCGCAAATGCACCATGATCATCATTTCCCACGACAGACACTTCTTAAATGCTGTCTGTACCCATATGGCGGATATCGATTACGGTGAACTGCGGATTTATCCCGGTAACTACGAATACTTCCTCGAGCAATCGGCCCTGCAGCGCGAACAACTGCTGTCGAGCAACGCCAAGAAGAGCGCCGAGATTGAAGAACTACAGGACTTCGTTAACCGCTTTGGGGCTAACGCCTCTAAGGCAAAACTCGCCAGCTCACGCGCCAAGCGCATGGACAAAATTAAGCTGGATGAGGTCAAATCCTCCAGCCGTATTGCGCCATCGATTCGCTTCGCGCCGGGCAAAAAGATGCACCGTCAGGCATTGGTGCTTGAGAACCTCGCCCACGGTTTTGATGGCGAATTATTATTCAAAGGCGGCGATTTAATCCTCGAAGCCGGTGCAAAGCTTGCGATTATCGGCGAGAACGGCGTAGGTAAAACGACTTTATTACGCTGTTTAGTCAATGAGTTAATCCATAATCAAGGCGTGATTAAGTGGTCCGAAAACGCTTCCATTGGTTACTGCCCTCAGGACAGCACCAGCGACTTCGATAATGATTTGACTATTATTGAATGGATGGACCAATGGCGTCAGCCAAAACACAACGATTTAATGGTGCGAGCCATGTTAGGTCGTTTGCTGTTTACCGAAGATGATGCCAACAAAAAAGCGAAAAACTGCTCAGGTGGTGAGAAAAACCGTTTAATTTTCGGCAAGTTAATGATGCAAGATATCAACGTCATCATTATGGACGAACCGACTAACCATATGGATATGGAAGCGATTGAATCCTTAAATAATGCCCTCAAAGATTTTGAAGGCACATTGATTTTCGTCAGCCACGACCGCGAGTTCGTGTCCTCGTTAGCGACCCGCATTATCGATATTCGGGATAGAAAATTGGTGAACTTCCAAGGAACCTTTGATGAGTATCTGGCAAACCTTGCCAGTGCATAATCCTGCTACTGTGTGATAAGCCTTTTTTAAAAGGCTTTATCCATTGCCCTTTAAAATTACTCAATAAAGTTACCTAATAAAAAGACGCTTCACTCTACTCGAGATAAGCGTCTTTTTTATACCTCTCATATCCCCCTTTTATCCTCCCCTTTATAGCACCCTGTGACTGACGGCTTCATTCCGTCTTCGCTTCCACCAAAGCAGCAAGTTGCGTTAATGATTCCTGCCAGCCTAAGTAACACATCTCCTCTGGGATCACGGCTGGGATACCCTCCTGCACTATCTGCAAATTGGTACCGCAGGAGACCTCGGTTAACGCGATAGTCACCTGCATCACCCCAGGCAGATGTTCATCATCAAATTGGTCGGTATGGCGAATAAGTGTGTTGGGGATAAGCTCGGTATAGATCACCTTAAAGGAGTGACTGTGCCCAGTCGCAAATTGGGTAAAACTCATGGAATACCCTGACCCAACGGCTAATTCAAACTCATGAATCGTTCCCACAAAGCCGAAAGGTGGTAACCAACGCTCTAGGGCCGCTTTATCGGTAAACGCCTTGTAGACTAACGCCGCAGGCGCGCGTAGCACTCTATGTAACTTCACTGTACCTGTGTTATTGGGCATATCCTTATCCTTCCAGTTGCTTATAGGCCAATGATGTTCTTAAAGATAGCGCAAGAATCCCATTCGTTATCACCTGCGCGAGAATATTAACTGTCCCCTCAGCTTGAAATGGTTGGCTCAACGCGGCGATGCTTAAACTGCATTAAGTGCAATGACTTAGCATCAGAGTCCGACTGCTGCTGAGCGATATCCAGCCGTTCTGCGGCGAGAGTGAATGCCAGATTTGTGCTGTTAGAGGTTTCCGTTATTTGCCCTTTATATTGAGCGATTAAACTCAAAAGTCCCGACTCATTCACCACATTTTTAGGCAACGGCGTTTTAAAGCTAGCCTCATCGCTAAACACTACGACCGAATGGAGCCCTTCGACTAACCCTAAGCAATGGGCAACCGCCAAACAATGTTTATAGTTCTGATGGAGAGGATTTTTAAAGCGGGTTTGTTTGGTAAAGATTTTTTGCGTCCACTGGGCTTGCTTCTCGCCGCCAAATATCCAGCCGGAGTAATTTTTAACTTCAAGGACGAACACGCCGAAATGGGTCAGTAAAACTAAATCCACCTCTGTCAAAGCAGGCGTACCTTCAGTTATCTCATCCATAGGTAAAATTAAATTGCGGTAAAGTCGGAAGTCCTCATCTTTGAGTTCTTGTTTCAGTAACTTAGCGACCCGCTTTTCCCCTGTTGTCCTAACCTTTCTGCTCGGTATCGTCTGAGTGACGGACGAAATAACAAGGTAGCTATCGCCAACACCAGCAAAAGGATTGGAATAACCAAAATAATCGACAACGACTCGAACATTGAAGAGATGGGAGACATTGTGCTTGGCGCGGACGTAGGTTTCGCTGTTACCACGACAGGTATTATATTGGGTTTCTGCTTAGACAAGTCATGGCGAATCGTAGTTGGCGTTGCAGGCGGCTTTAGCGTGGATTTAACACCGTTGGCGACGGGCTGCTGGCAATGCTCGTCAAATCTTGCCTTAAGCTCTTGGTAGCGCGGCGTAGTGGGATGCCAATCTTGCATCTCACTTTGGATAAGAATACAGATGGCCTCAGAGTCTTGTTTCACCAACGCCCATGCCGTTGAGCAAGATAAGCCGATACTCAAAGCGCTCATCCACAAGATTAACGTTCGAAAAACCATGGGATAAGCCCACTTATCTTTGACGCGTCCCTTCACTCTGTCTGTACTCCTGTACGGTTTGTTAATGCCCATGGCGGTTATAGAACACTTGTTGGCATGTGTTTTTATCTTGCAAGATTTAGCCAGTGCTACATTTGACTGAAATGTATCATATCGGTCTCTCGCGACATAAATATCGAGTGAAATCACAGCTCAAGCACCGCATTTTCTCAACCTTGGTTTACACTCTTAGGGTATCGAATAAGCAGAAAATCCCACTAATTGTGCCGACTAATACTTATGAGGTATTGCATACGCGCCAGCAGTGCACCAGCTTATCCTATAAATTCTGATGGTGGTGATAGCCTATGAGTCTTGAAGAATCCTTAGAACAACTAAAACGTCAGTACTTACATGCACTACCCGATAAGAAGAAACAAATTATCACCCTGTGGATCTCGCTACGGAAAAACTGGCAGAGCCATATGCTGTCGGCGGTCTACCGTGAAGTCCATAACTTAAAAGGCTCCTGCGAAACTTTTGGCCTTACCGACACCAAAGAGATTGTCGATAAGCTTGAACTGCTGTTAAAAAATTTACTCGATTCGCCCGCACCAGCGCTGAATGTGATCAAAAGCTTAGATACCCTCTTCCACCAGCTGCTGCAAAATAACCTCCGTGGTGAGCCAGCGGCCCCCGTGGTTGAAGCGCAAATGCAGCACAGTCCCTATAAACCGACAAAAGCACGGCACGAGTATCGAATTGCGATTATTGAGGATGACAACAATGTCGGGGCGATGATAACAAAGCAGCTGCATGAGTTTGGCTTTAATGTGCAGCACTTTTTAAACTTCACCGACTTCCTCGAAATTCAAAATACCTCGCCCTTCGATTTGATTTTATTAGATCTCATCTTGCCCGATTATACCGAAGAAGCCTTATTTACCGCGGCGACCGAGTTTGAGAAGCACAATACCCGTGTATTTGTTCTCTCTTCCCGCGGTGATTTTGAGATGCGACTGCTGGCGATCCGTGCCAATGTCAGCGAGTATTTTGTCAAACCCGCCGAAACCACCCTGCTGGTACGCAAGATCCACCAGTGGCTCAAAATGTCAGAAAAACAGCCGCTTAAAATTTTGCTGGTGGACGATCAGCAATCCATGGTCGATTATTTTTCCAGCCTGCTTCGCAGTCATGGGCTGATGGTAAAAGGCATGACCAAACCCGAGCAAGTGCTGCCGACCCTAGAGCAATTTGAGCCAGATCTGTTTATTTTCGATTTGTATATGCCCGATGTGAATGGTTTAGAGCTGGCGAAAATGATCCGCCAATTAGATAAATACAGCTCAAGCCCTATCCTAGTGCTCAGCTCCGACGACACTATGCAGAACAAAGTCAGCATCATTCAGGCGGGTTCCGACGATTTAATCTCGAAACAAACCGCGCCGAGTCTGTTTGTGACGCAAGTGATTTCCCGCGCCCAGCGTGGCCATGATATTCGAAGCTCCGCCAGCCGCGATAGCTTAACCGGACTGCTCAATCACACCCAGATCCTCGTTGCCGCCCGCCGCTGTTTTAACCTTGCCAAACGCATCAACTCCTCGGTGTGCATTGCTATGCTGGACTTAGATCACTTTAAGCAAGTGAATGATACCTATGGGCATTCTGGCGGCGACAAAGTGCTATTAGCCTTTGCTCATCTGTTGCAGCAATCCCTGCGCCCCGTCGATTTTATGGGTCGTTACGGCGGCGAAGAATTTATGCTGGTCTTACCCGATCTACCCGCCCCTTAGCTATAGCCAAGCTTAATGCTATTCGCGAGAGCTTTAGCCATATTGTGTTTGTCGAAGAAGGCGCCGAATTTAAAGTCACCTTAAGCGGGGGCTTAGCCTTCTCGACCGAATGCAGCGAGTTTCAAGACTGTTTATTGCTGGCGGATAAAAATCTGTATGAGGCAAAACGTACGGGACGTAACCGTTTGATCACTACCTTAATAAAATAAACCTTACTCTGGCGATAATCTCATTATGTTAGGGCTTTAAAAAATTGATCAATGGTAGTGTGCATGACTAACTAAACGAATGCGCACAAATAAGATTGCTATGTGGAATGACAAGGTAGCGCGTCATTTGCCATTGTTTGCGATTGATAAGAACAAGATGTATTGACGCGCTAGGACTGCAATCTTAACAGACGTTGTCAGTGATTTTAGTCTCGCTTAAGCGAGGCTAAATAATTGAGCATCTTATCCGCCAGTTGCGGCAGTTCGACGACATGATGGATAACGCCGCGTTTGATCGCTTCCCTTGGCATGCCGAACACCACACAACTCTGCTCTCCCTGCGCAAAGGTTTTACCGCCCTGTTCATCGATTAACGCCATCCCATCGGCGCCATCTTTGCCCATCCCAGTTAAAATCGCCGCAGTGGTATTGGCCCCCGCGCACTCGGCAACCGAGTTAAATAGCACATCGACCGACGGCCTATGGCCACTCACCTTGTCGCCCTGGGTCAAGCGGGTCTTAAAACTGCCGCCGACCTTAATCACTTCTAAATGCTGATCCCCCGGCGCAATATACACATAACAGGGCAGCAAACGTTCGCCATCTTCAGCCTGTTTGACATTCAAACGGGTGAGTTTATTTAGCCGCTCAGCAAAAGTGCGAGTAAAGCCCGGTGGCATATGTTGGGTGATCACAATCGGTGGCATCACCGCCGGAAACTGCTGTAACAGTGACAAAATGGCTTCGGTACCGCCAGTGGAGGCGCCTATTGCCACCAATTGCGTGTTGATTACTCGGTTGCTCAGCGCGGGTTTATGGCTAGGTTGCACCACGACGGCAGGAGCTGCTCGTTGGGTTTTCAGTTTAGCGTGGGCGGCCGATTTAATTTTCTCCAAAATTAAATCTTGGTATTCATTAAAATCCTGGGGCGAATCTAATTTCGGCTTGGGGATAAAATCTACCGCTCCGAGGGCGAGCGCGTTAAATGTAGCGTCCGCGCCTTCTTCGGTTAACGACGAAATCATCACCACCGCCGTGGGTCTAGCCTTCATTAAGCGGTCTAAAAAGGTCAAGCCATCCACTTTAGGCATTTCAATATCTAAAGTGATCACATCGGGGCGATGCTGATTGACCATATCCTTGGCCATGTAGGCATCGGCGGCCATGCCCACGAGGGAAAGTTCGCTATCGGCTTCGATCATCTTGCCCAATAAGTTACGGATCAATGCCGAATCATCAACCACCAGTACTTTTATCGTCATGTCTTAGTCACCAAAGAGTTCCACATCTCCGCCACTCGGCAAATTCCTGATCCTTAGGCGATACTCACTTTCCCTGTCCATAATGGTGCTATTATGCATTGTTCTGATTTTTCTAACTTTTACTAAACCTGTCGCCGGAAAAAAATACACTTTTCGAGGATAATAATCGAGTAAGTCTGCAGCTAAGATGGGGATTTGTTCCATCTGCAAATATTCGAGCACAAACTCCGCATTGCGCTCACCGATATTATGGGCGGTGATCCCATTGAGCATATTTCCGCCCCCGAACACTTTCGCGACCAAGGCACGGCGCCGCGCACCGAGTTTGAGCAATTCGTTGATCAGCAACTCCATGGCGTACACACCATAACGGGCTGAATCGGTTAAGATCCCCGAACTGTTGCCATTATCACTCGGTAATAAAAAATGATTCATTCCACCAATTTTTAAATCGGGATCGGAGAGGCAAACGGACACACATGAGCCTAGCACTGTGACTATCATGGTTTGATCGCGGGTAGCGAAAAACTCCCCGGCAGAATTTTGACCGCATCACAGCCAAAATGATGGTCATAATAGCGATTCGGCTCGATAACGGGGTATTCAATATTCGGCTTTGGCACTCATCAAGCTCCCTTTACCGCCTTGTAGGTTGTCTGGCCTACTGGCTTTATGATTTGGGGGAACATATTAAAGTTCTCCGAATGGCCTGCGATGTAGAGTCCATCATCGGCAAGGGAAAGCATCATGTGTTTAAGGATGCTTTCCTGCGTAGTTTTATCGAAATAAATCATCACGTTTCGACAAAAAATCACATCGATTGGCGTCTTGATTGACCAAAACTCATCGACTAAATTGAGCCGGGTAAACTGCAGCATCTGTTTGAGCTCTGGCACCACGCGCACATTGCCTTGTTGTGCCCCACGCCCTCGCTGAAAAAACGCCTTCTTGCGATCGGCATTTACCGCCTCGATACGCTCGATAGGATAGATGCCCAGTTGCGCCTTTTTCAGTACGCCGCTGTCGATATCCGAAGCAATGATTTCGATGGGCGTGTTAAAGCGGCCGAAATGTTCCGCGACCACCATAGCAATGGAGTAAGGCTCTTCCCCCGTGCTACTGGCCGCACACCAGATCCTTTTGGTGTGCGGGTGAGCCTGTAAATATTGTTTTAAGATCTCAAAGTGATGGGGCTCGCGAAAGAACGCCGTCTGATTAGTCGTTAGCGCATTAATAAACTCCTGATGTTCACTCTCGTGCGCCTGCAAATACTCAAAATACGCAGTAAATCCCGCTAACTTGAGCGCCCTTATCCGCCGGACTAAACGGCTGTACACCATGGCGTCTTTACTGTCGGCTAACTTAATGCCGGCAAATTGGTACAGCCGAGTTTTCACCGTATTAAAGTGCGCCGCCGTAAAAACAAACTCTTTCCCTAGAGGTTGATGTTCGCTCAATCAAAAATCTTCCCATTCATCTTGGTCGGCTTTATTGACCTTTGGCGCCATCGCCTTAGGTTTAACGGGCATGCGAGTCACAGTCGATGGCGGTTTTACCGCTAACTTCTTGTGGCTCGCCACGGGTTTTGGCGCAGCTGTGGTGTCTTCGTCCACGGTAAAGTTGGCCACACTGTCCGCTAACTGCTGCGCCTGCGATTGCATGCTTTCGGCTGCGGCGGCGGCTTCCTCCACTAAGGCCGCGTTTTGCTGTGTCATTTCATCCATTTGCACTACGGCTTTACTGATCTCATCGATACCGATCGCCTGCTCATTCGAGGCTGAGGCAATTTCGGCCATGATGTCGTTCACCCGTTTAATGGCGATGACGATTTCTTTCATGGTGTCGCCGGATTTGCCGACTAAGCTGTTACCGCTTTCGATTTTGGTCACCGAGTCGGAGATCAAGGCTTTAATGTCCTTGGCTGCATTGGCCGAACGTTGGGCCAAACTTCTCACCTCTGAGGCCACCACCGCAAATCCACGACCTTGCTCGCCGGCTCTAGCCGCTTCGACCGCCGCATTTAGCGCTAAGATATTGGTTTGGAAGGCTATGCCATCAATAACACCGATAATATCGGCAATCTTGCGTGCCGATTCGTTAATCGATGCCATGGTTTGTACCACTTGCTGGATAAGTTCGCCCCCATCGACGGCAACATCGGCGGCCTTAGAGGCAAGCGCATTAGCCTGACTGGCGTTGTCGGCATTTAGCTTCACCGTGCCTGTCAGTTCTTCCATACTCGCCGAAGTTTGTTCAAGACTCGATGCTTGCTCCTCAGTGCGGCTCGACAAATCAGCATTGCCCTGAGCGATTTCTGAAGAGGCGGTATTAATGGTATCGGCGGCCTTTTGAATGTCTCTTATCATGTAAGAGAGCTTTTCAGCGGTTTGATTTGAATAGTTTTTCAAATCATTAAAGGTGCCTTCGTAATCGTTATAGATACGCGTGGTTAAATCGCCTTCGGCTAGCGCCATCAACACCCGCGCCACATCCTGTAGACCGCGATCCGAGGTTTCAATCAAGGCATTGAGGCTGTTCGCCAGCATTAAGAAGAAGCCCTGCTTACCTTGTGTCTCAGCCCGTTGGGAGAAATCCCCCGCCGCAGCCGCATTGACGATGCGCGAGATTTCCTGCTCGATTTGCACTTCGACCGTGCGGTCGAGCCATTCGACAACTGAACCTAACCGCTCACCCGTTTTGGAAATAATCGGGCTTGCGGTTAAGCGGAAGTGACAACTGGCCACTTTGATTTGCGATTCATATTTACGGTCGAGCTTATCTAACAGACTGGCTTGATGGGCAGGATTCTTATGGAAAATATCCATAGAGCTGCCAAGAATTTTATCGACGGAGAAATGCGGCAGCGCTTGCCTGATCTCATTCTCCGATTGGCGCAGCATCGATTCCACCGAGCGGTTCATATAGATGATGGTGCGGTTGGCATCGGCGATCATCACATTGGTACTGGTATTATTCAGCGCCTCTAAAATGCGCTGCGTCGCCCGCTCGGACTCTATGCTCTCCGTTCTATCAATCCATTCAACCCCCGTACCTAAGTGTTTATTTTCACGGGTGATAATGGGCGTCAGGATCAGCTTAAAAGTCCGCTTTCCTATGGTGATTTGCGCCGTATGGGATTGGGTAAGGCGCTCGAGCATATTGCGTTGATGAGCCGGATTTTTATGGAAAATATCGATATTACTGCCCACCACCTTGGCCACAGAGAACTGCGGCAGCTCTTTGCGAATGTCCGCCTCAGCCTCGGATAACATATTCAATACCGCTTTATTGGCGTAGATAATATTGCGGTTGCTGTCGGCGATCATAAAGCTGTTGCCGCTGTTATCTAATAATTGGAAATAGCGTTGCAGCTCCTCTTCCTTTTGCTGGCGCGCCTCTTCATTTCCAAACACATTGAAAATACCCATTATGATTACTCCTGATCAGACAGACTATTTGCATCAATTAGACCCAGCTCATCACTGCTGATCAGAGCCTGTATATTTACCAAAATGATCATCTTGTCTTCTACCGTTGCCAGCCCCTTGAGGTAACGGCTATCGAAGGCCACCCCAAATTCGGGGGCGGGTAGAATTTCTTCGGCGGCGAGTTTAATCACATCCGACACCGCATCGACGACAATCCCGACGATACGGTCAAACACATTCAACATAATGACGATGGTGAACTCGTTGTAGGTCGCACTGCCCACGGCAAACTTCATCCTTAAATCGACAATCGGTACGATATCGCCCCTAAGATTCAGTACGCCTTTGATAAAACTCGGCGCATTGGCGATTTTGGTGACAGGCTCATACCCGCGGATCTCCTTCACCGACATAATGTCGAGCGCATAATGCTCTTCACCCAGCACAAAACTTAAAAACTCGACCTCATCGTGGACGCTGTACTCCTGCTTACTCACCGTGTTCGTGCGGTTATCCATTGCGACATCCTTAGTTAATTTTTGATATGCAGTGCAAGTGATTCAACATCGAGGATCAAGGCCACGCTGCCATCGCCCATGATGGTCGCCCCCGATACGCCGGGGATCCGCCGATAGTGTTTTTCAAGGCTCTTGATCACCACTTGTTGCTGCCCGACGAGAGCATCGACACACAGGCCAAAGCGTTTATTATTGCTTTCGAGCAAGACCACTATGCCGGCTTCTGGCGTCTTGGCTTGGGGTTCTATTTCCATTAATTGATAGAGGTTTAGCAGGGGTAAATATTCTTCCCGCACCCTGAGTAACCGCTCTTTGGCCAAAAATTTAAGCTGCTCGGTTTGCGGTTGTATCGATTCGATAATGTGTACTAAAGGTAAGATATAGATTTGATTACCTACGCTGACGCTCATGCCATCGACAATGGCTAAGGTAAGGGGAAGCTGGATTTCGAAGGTCGCGCCCTGACCCGCCACGGAATCAATATCAATCCGACCACCTAAGGCCTCAATATTCTTGCGCACCACGTCCATACCCACGCCGCGCCCCGAGACATCGGTAACCTCAGCCGCCGTTGAGAACCCTGCAGCAAAAATTAATTGCCACACTTGTTTGTCCGTCATGTTCTCGGGCAACGCCATGCCATTTTCCCGAGCCTTTTGCAAAATGCGCTCACGGTTTAAACCGCCACCATCATCGTGGACGGCGATCACTATACTGCCGCCGCGCTGACTGGCTTTAAGGGACAAGACACCGGCTTCACTTTTGCCTTCTGCAAGTCTTTTTTCTGGTTTTTCAATACCATGGTCAAGACTGTTACGAACAAGGTGGGTGAGCGGATCGACTAACTTTTCAATCATCCCCTTATCAATTTCAGTGTTACCGCCCTCAATCACCAGACTGACATTTTTGCCAAGCTGATCCGATAAATCCCGCACCAGTCGATGAAAACGGTTAAACACGAACGACACGGGTAACATGCGCACCGACATGACAGCTTCCTGCATTTCCCGGGTATTGCGTTCTAACTCATTAAGCGCCGTTTTTAGCCGCTCACCTAATTCGCCGCCCAGCTCATTACCGATAAGGGTGAGCATGGATTGGGTGATCACCAATTCACCCGCAAGATTAACTAGCGTATCTATCTTGGAGGTTTCTACCCTCAACGTGGCATCTTGGCTGGCGGCACTGGCCTTTTTCGCTGCGGGTTGACTACTGCTGCCGGATGCAGAGCCTATGGTTGAAGTAGAAGATTGTGGCGGCATTGCCTCGGCTTTAGCCGCCGATTTGGCAGGCTGTTTACAGACTTCTTGTGCGGGCTTTTTGGCTCGAGTCGATTGCGACTTTGAAGTGTCCGCTTCTGCTCGAGGCGCTGGCACCTGATTAGTGATGGACTTCTCTTTGACCGATGTTGAAGTTAAGGCATCAATTTCAGTGGCGAATGTTTCGGGTGTTAATGATTCAAAAAAGCCGTAGCCTAATTCATCATCTAGCGCATCGTCGCTAACAGTCGCGACTTGATTGGCAGCCAGATCAGCAACCGTCAGTTCCTGCGGTGTCGAACTCTGCTCAGTTACAGTAGATGCGTGAATATCCTCGGCGCGGATTTCCTTTGCGGTATAGGCCTCATCAAAAAAGCCGAAATGTTCCGTTTCATCGACTAACCCTAGCTCCACTTCATCCTCAAAAAAACCGAAGCTATCGTCTACTGATTGAGTCGCTACACTTGGCTTAACCGCTGCTTGTAAGGGTTTATCTTCGCTCTGATGATTGGCATTAGCAGCGCTTACCCCACTTGTCACATTAGCGGTTTGAGTGGAAAAGGGTTCACCATTTAAGGCTGCCACCAGCTGGTTTTTGGCAAATTCCACCTGCTGCCAATCGATGGGTTCCTCTTCCCGATAGAGGTTTAAAATATGTGAAAGGGTATCCACGGTACGAAGCAAGAGATCAATGACAGAAGAGGAAAGCTCAAACGTGCCCTTTCGGGTTTTATCGAGCAAATTCTCCATTACGTGGGTCACGCTAGTCAGCGCGGTAAAACCAAAGATGCCACTGCCCCCTTTAATCGAATGGGCAGCGCGGAAAATGGTATTTAATTCTTCGGGATCGGGGGCGTCTAAATCTAATGCAAGGAGCAATTGCTCCATATTTTCAAGATGTTCGTGGCTTTCTTCAAAAAAACCTGATGGAACTCTGCCATATTAATGGACATAGCACACCCCGACCTAGGTTAGCCCAGCACTTTGGCTGTAATAGCTAATAGCTTCTGCGGGTCAAAGGGCTTGACCATCCATCCCGTAGCGCCTGCGGCTCGACCTTGCGCCTTCATATCTTCACCGGCTTCGGTGGTCAGCATGACAATGGGCGTGCGCATAAACGCCGTCATGGCTCTGAGGGATTTAATGAGCGTCAAACCGTCCATACGGGGCATATTTTGATCCGTCAAAATAAAATCGAATCGTTGTCCGCCACATAAATCTAGGGCTTCACTGACCATCTTTTGCGAGCACGACTTGATAATTTGCCGACTTTAACGTCGCCTCAACCATCTGTCTGATCGCGGCCGAGTCATCAACAATTAATATTTTTTTGCTCATTTACCATTCCATTATGACTTTAGTTTTATTTCCTGGAGCTACTAACTCATAGCTCTTAGAGAGGGATTTAACCAATAAAAGACCACGACCCGAAATTTGAAACCAATCTGCGATTTCCTCCTGCTCCTTCGGCACATACCCATCACCACTGTCGGATACAGTGATCCTGAGTTCACTGAGTTGTGCATGCCATTCCAGCTCAACCTTGACCCAATCTTCAGCCTTAAGCTTGTCTATGCTGCTTTCACGTATGCTGTGGTATAACTCAAAACGTTCAGGATCATTTTTAAGACGAGAGTCTAACTTGAGCACACCATGGTCAACTGCGTTAGTAACTAACTCAGAAACAACAGTAAATACCCTCTGACTAAACGTAGTAGAAAACCCAAAAATATTCAAAAACTGATTCAGTGAATTTAAATAGTCGGCATTTAATAACATGGCGCCCATCATTTTAATGGCCCAAGTAAACTCGCCTTTCATACAAATTTGACTCGATTTATGTTCTCGTTCTCGATACCAGTTATGTAATAACTCGAAATCGAGTACACACACCGCAATATCATCGGTGATCTCGTGTTCAAAAATGGTTTTGAGTTTTGTTCTTAGGTATTCAGTTAAATCGCGACCATAAAAACTCAACAACGAAATCACGCTGTCCATGCCAAAAAATGTGCCGCCTTTACTCTGTTGCTCAATTAATCCGTCACTGAGTAAACAGATCCGCCCCGTCCGCGGAATGGGAAACGAGGCAATATTCGCGATAAACGCACTGGGCGACAAAATGCCTAGAGCCATATTTTTAGAGCGGTATTTCTGTATATGCTCATGCTCGGCATAAGCCGAATCGCTTTCCAATTCATCTTGATAAAGCAATGCGTCCGGCATGCCGCCATTCCAGAGATTGATTTGATTTTTAAAGAAATCTATCTCTAAGACCACGGCCGCCACAAAACGATCGCCGGGGCTGTCTTCATACACGTTGGCATTAAGTTCATAAATCAAACTGACGAGATTAAAGCCTTTCGCCACCATGGCCCTGAAGGTATTGGCTACCCGCAAAATCGGCATTGCCGCACTTAATCCATGGCCGGTAGAATCCGCAATAATTAAGAAAAAGTTTCCGTTGGGACCAACGGTATTAAGAATAATATCGCCGCTAAAATTAGCACTTGCTTGAGTAAAGGATTTGACGAAATCAAAACTGACATTGCGAATATTGACAAGATGCTCAAATAAATGCCTTGCCATTTGTTCTTCACGGGCCTTTTGATAGAGCATTTTTTCTAATATTGAGCGTTGTTGCTTAACTTGTTTTTCTAAGGAAAAATGCGCTAATAACCCTTCAACTTTATGCCAGAACAGTTCTAAATTAATCGGTTTAATAATAAAATCTAAGGCCCCTAAACGAAAGCAGGATATTATTTTTTGATATTCGTTATCCGCGCTGATAACAATTACTGGCACGGGCGATTCTCGGTATCGCAGTCTTTCTAATAACGTCAGGGCGGTGCCATCGGGCAAATAATAGTCTAATAAAATAAGTTCGATATTTTGCTGATTAATTTCTTCGTTTGCTTCTTCCAGATTACAGCAAGTAATCACCCCCAACCTTTACTGTGAATAAACGCCGTAATAATTTGGTTTGTGACTAAGTCATCATCAATGACCAGAATATAACGTTGGCTTTTAGGCACTTACACATCCCGTTCAACAAGATACAAACGTCCCATATTGGCAATCGTTATAATTTCTTCCGCTTGCCCATGCAGTCCCCGAATCGCCGTGCTGATCTGACGCTCAAGCGCCTTACGATGCAGCAGCACCATCATCCCCAGTGCCGAGCTATCAATGTAGAGCACGCGGCTAAAATCCAGCACTAAGTGCTTAATGTCCTCTTCGAGAAAGGCCTTTTGATAATCGCTGGTGAATTTTTTATGATGATAAAAATCAAAACGTTCTGGCAAAGAGATATAAAAAATATTAGCCATCACAATCTTCCCTGTTTAGAAAAGCTCAATCTCACCACAACTGATTTGACTTGCGGATACTGGATTATGGGTGTTGGTACGCCGACCACTGATCTGTGAAACTAAACCATCACACTGCTCATCGAATTCTTCGGGCGACATTGCCGTGACCCGATTTAAGGATTCACGCAAGTGCTGCAAACTCTGATTGGTATAAATCAAACTTTGCGAGGTGATATCGCTAAATTGTAAGCCACGAATCGTGTCGGCAATGGCACTCTCTAATTCGTGGGCGGAGGCGTCGATGCGGTCAATGACCACAGCGTCTTTTTCAGCTTTTACAATGATTTGTTCTAGCGCCGTATCGAGATCTTTTTTCGCCTCGATAATATAAGACATATCCTGAGCGGCGACTTTACTCACTTGATGGGTTAACTGTTCAATTTGTACTTGAATTGTATGTAACTGTTTTTGAATACTTTCACTAAAACCAGCGCTGCGATTAGAAAGGGCACGCACCTCATCGGCCACCACGGCAAAGCCCCTACCCGCATCCCCTGCACGGGCGGCCTCAATTGCCGCGTTCAATGCCAGTAAATTGGTTTGCGAAGAGATTTGGTCGATATCCTTCAAGGCCTTCATCGCCTGCGGCATGGATTCATAAATCACATTCACTTTCTCGAGCAAATCGATATTGGAAGCTGACATCTCAATGGTCGATTGAATAAATCGCTCCAGCGTGGTCGAGGTGTTATTAGCAAATAGCTTCATCTGCTCAGAATGGAAAATCTCTTCATCATCCGTGCTATGCACCAGTGCTGAAATAAACTCGCTTTGCTCGTGCATTAACTTACCTAGGCCATCGAAGGCGCCACCCAATAGGTCGACTGCATCCGACTGCACCGACAGCACATCGTCGATACTCTGCTCACAGGTTTTTAGTGACACAGACACTTCTTGATACAGCGTCAGTTGGTCTTGCCAATCGGCGCGAGTACCAGACGTAGCATAGGCATGGGAGATGGGTTGAGACACTGAAGATTGTCGATGAAACTGCCAAGCGAGCATAATGGTCACGGCGACTAAGGTACTCAGCATAAAACTGACTAGGCTGCCGATGAAATATCCTATTACTGCAGCAAACACTGCAACAATGCCATCCTTGTATGTCATAGAGACTTCGCAATTATTGATCTGTGATTAAAAAGTAGTTTCATATTCAGGGGTTTTCAAACAACTAATCGACTTTTTCACTAAAATCAGAACGGCATGCGCAAAATGGATACGCTATACAGGCATTCGGTCTGCAGTCAGGCGAATGACTGATTAATGTAGAGACTTGTCTAGTGGATACATAAACTTAGCTGTGCAGCCACCACAGGCTAGGTTACACTGGCGATGTCTTCGACTGGGATGGGATCATTTATGAGTCAACGTACATTACACTCCTTATTTAAACCCACATCCGTAGCGATTATTGGCGCCTCCAATAGCGAGAAACGTGCCGGTAATGTGCTGATGAAAAACCTGCTCTCGAGCGGATTTTCAGGCCCCATCATGCCCGTGACGCCAAAATACCGCGCGGTAATGGGGGTACTTGCCTATCCCAATATTGAAGCCTTGCCGATAAAGCCCGATTTAGCGGTTATCTGTACCCGCGCCAGCCGCGTGCCCGCCATCGTCGAAACTCTGGCCCAATTCGGCTGTAAAGTGGCGATTATCATGGCCTCCGGCATGGCACAGGAAGTCAATGAAGAAGGTGTCAGCCTACTCGACTTAGCCATGCAACATGCTAAACGCTATGGCATGCGCATTCTTGGCCCCAATAGTTTGGGGATGTTGTTGCCACCGCTAGGACTCAATGCCAGTTTGGCCCATGCCAGCGCCCTGCCCGGCAAAATTGCGTTTGTGTCGCAGTCGGCGGCAATTTGTACCACAGTGCTGGATTGGGCAAACAACAAAGGCATTGGTTTTTCCTCTTTTATCTCCCTTGGGGATGCCACCGATATTAACTTCGATGAGTTACTCGATTTCCTCGGTCGCGATAGCCGTACCAGCGCCATCATGTTGTATATCGATTCGGTCAATGAAAAGCGCCATTTCCTCTCCGCCGCCCGCGCCGCTTCCCGCAATAAGCCCATCTTAGTAATTAAATCCGGCCGCAGCGCCGAAGGCGTTCGTGCCGCCAAGTTACATACGGGTGGAATTGGCGGCAACGATGCCGTGTACGAAGCCGCCTTTAGGCGCGCGGGTATGCTGCGGGTGAATGATTTGATTGAACTTTTTGCCGCGGTAGAAAGCCTCGCCCACTCAAATCCACTTCAGGGCGAACGATTAGGGATCATCAGTAATGGTGGCGGCCCCGCGGTATTAGCCGTCGATGAATTGATCCTACGCGGTGGCAAACTGGCGGAATTATCCCAAGAGACCATAGCTAAACTCGATGCCGTGCTGCCCAATACTTGGTCGAAACAAAATCCCGTCGATATTATCGGCGATGCCAACGCCAGCCGTTACGCCAGCGCACTTAATATCTTGATGGATTGTGAAGAATTAGACGCCATCTTAGTGCTGCATTCGCCGTCCGCCCTTGGCGAAAGTGTCGAGATTGCCGATGCCTTAATTAAAGTTATCCACGCGCATCCGAAGAAAAACCGCTTAAATATCCTCACCAACTGGAGCGGTGAAGACTCCGCCTATCAGGCCCGTAAACGCTTTACCAAGGGCGGTATCTCCACCTATCGCACCCCCGAAGGTGCGGTCGGTGCCTTTATGCATATGGTGGAATATCGCCGTAACCAAAAACTGCTGCAGGAAGTGCCGCAATCTATCCCCGACAATATTCCAACCGATAGCCAAACGGCGCGAAAACTGCTGCAAGCGGCGCAGGCCAAGGGCAAAGCGGTGCTCGAAACCCACGAAGCCAGCCCGATTTTGCGCGCCTATGGCCTCAATACTATCGACACTTGGTTTGTCAAAGATGCCGATGAGGCCGTCGCCATCGCCAACGAGGCGGGTTATCCCCTCGCGCTCAAGGTGCAATCACCGAATATTTTGCATAAATCCGATGTCCACGGCGTCATGCTTAACCTCACCTCGGCAGAAGATATTCGCCATGCCGCCAATGCAATTACCCAGCGGGTGCATCAGGCCAATCCCGACGCGATTATCGAGGGCATGATAGTGCAGAAGATGGCATTGACCGCCGGCGCGCAGGAAATTCGGGTCGCCGTGATTAGCGATCCCGTATTCGGTCCTGCCATCTGTTTAGGTGAAGGCGGCTCGGAGTGGGATCCGACTCAAGATGCCGCAGTCGCCTTGCCGCCACTCAATATGGCGCTGGCCCGTTACATGGTGATCCAAGCCTTAAAGACCCATAAGTTAAAAGATAGGCATTTACCGCTGGGGCTGGATATGAACGCCCTATGCGTGATGCTGACGCAAATATCCCACATCATCATCGATTGCCCAGAGATAGCATCGTTAGATCTTAACCCTGTGTTGGCGGCGGGGAAAACATCACCCTACTCGATGTGAATATCCGTCTGCACGATGCCAATACCGATAACACCTCGCGCCTTGCCATCATGCCTTATCCCAAGGAATTAGAGGAATTTGCCGAGCTTAAGAATGGCCTTAAAGTCATGCTGCGCCCCATCCTGCCCGAGGATGAACCCAAGCATTTGGCCTTTGATAATTCCCTTTCCGATGAAGATAGATACAAACGCTACTTCGGCGTGCGCTCTAAGATGACCCACGAGGAAATGGCGGTACTGACCCAAATCGACTATGCCCGCGAAATGGCGTTTATCGCCACCGCCAAGGGGCCAGACGGTGATGACATTACCTTAGGTGCGGTCAGGGCCTCCATCGATCCCGACAATACCGAAGCCGAATTTGCCATGGCGGTGCGAGGCGATCACCAAGGTATTGGGCTAGGCAAATTGCTGCTCGAAAAATTGATTAAATACTATCAAGCCAACGACACCCCAGTGCTAACCGGCTTTACCATGTTTGAAAACCGTAATATGGCAAGCCTTGCCAAGAGCTTAGGCTTTAAGGTCACCTTCGATATGGAGGAGCATTTGATCAAAATGCATATGGATCTTAAGGCGCCCAACGCCAATAGCAGTCAATAGCGCGAAGCAGTCTGCGTTTCGCTGGACACAATAAAAAACGCCGCACTCAAAAGATGCGGCGTTTTTATTTATCATGCAGTTAGCGCTTAGCTGATGCCACTAAACCCCGATTTACTGCTCATTTTAAAGCTTTGGTTTTTTATGCACGCCTTTAAGCAGAAACACTAAGGGCACGGCGGATAACGTCACCCACATCATTAACCTAAAGTCCTGCAAATAGGCCAAGGTAGCCGCCTGACGATTCACTTCGGCATTGAGTAAGGCTATGCCCTGCGTCGTCGATAAATCAACGGCATGAACATCAACAGCATGTTGCAGCGCAAAACTAAAGGGATGAATGTAATCGGCAAACACCGCATGGTTCATCTGTGTGTGCTGGGCAAGATAGGTGATCACCACGGAGATCCCTATGCTGCTGCCGATATTTCGCATCAGACTAAAGAGCGCAGTCCCCTCATTACGGTATTTCGCCGCTAAGGTTGCAAAGGTAATTGTCGACAGTGGTACAAAGATAAACCCTAAGCCAAGGCCCTGGATAATCCCAGTGCGCACTATGTCCCAGCCGGTAATATTGGTGTTAAAACCCGTCATCTCCCATAGGGACAAAATAGTGAGCATCAAACCTAAGAAGATTTGGTAGCGCACATCCACTTTGCCGGCGAGTTTACCCACAGTCATCATGGCGATCATAGTGCCGACGCCCCTTGGCGCCAGCAAGTAACCCACATCAATCACAGGATAACCTAACAGGTTCTGCATAAACGGCGGCAGTAAGGCCATGGTCGCCAGCAGAATAATCCCAATGATAAAAATGAAGATAAGTCCCACACTGAAGTTTCGGTCCTTAAACAGCCCGGGCTCAATAAAGGGATGTTTATGGGTAAAGATATGGGCCACAAACAAATAAAACGCCATGCCAGCAATAATGGCTTCGATAACAATTTCGCGACTAGAAAACCAATCGAGGGATTCTCCCCTGTCGAGCAACATTTGCAAGGCGCCAATGGCCAGACTCAACATGGCAAAACCGAGTAAATCGAACTTACGGCTATGGTCCAGCGGCGTTTCTTTCACATAGGCGGCAAGACCAAACCAGGCCAATAATCCAAAAGGCAGGTTGATATAGAACACCCAGCGCCAGTTGTAATACTCAGTTAACCAACCACCGAGGGATGGCCCCAAAATCGGCCCGACCATCACCCCCACTCCCCAAAGGGCCATGGCCGAACCATGGCGCTCTGGCGGATAACTGTCGAGTAATACCGATTGGGATAAAGGCACTAAGCTGGCACCAAACACCCCTTGCAATAAGCGAAATAACACAATTTGCTCAAGGTTTTGCGCAGCGCCGCAGAGCATAGAGGCAATCGTAAAGCCCACCACAGCCCACATAAATACCCGTTTACGCCCAAGCCTTGCGGTTAAAAACCCCGTCAGCGGCATAAAAATCGCTGCGGCCACAATATAGGAGGTTAACACCCAAGAGATTTGATCCTGAGTCGCCCCCATGCTGCCCTGCATATGGGGCAAGGCCACGTTGGCAATCGTAGTATCCAGCGCTTGCATAATGGTCGCTAGCATCACCGAAAGCGTGATAAACCCAAGATGTTGCTCAGACTTAGGTTTGGTATCGGTGTGTAAAATGTCGCTCGAATTCACGCGCTCAGCTTGGGCATGGTCTTGCCCTGCGACTACTTGCTGACTCACAGACTAAAACCCAACAACTGGCGTTGATATTCAGTATCGATATCCACCACTGCGCTTAATCCGGCACGCAGTGGCGCCTCGGGCAACACAGTATCAATGGCAATTCGCACCGGAACGCGCTGGGCGATTTTCACCCAGTTGCCCGTGGCATTTTGCGCGGGGATTAGCGAGAACTCAGCGCCCGTTGCCGGACTTAAACTCTCGACCGTACCTTGCCAGCGATTGTCGGGAAAGGTATCGATATGGATATTGACCTTTTGTCCGGGTTTGACGTGGGTTAAATCGGTTTCGGTGAAGTTCGCCTCAATCCAAAGAGCATGATCGGCCACCAGCGCGAGGGCGATGGCGCCAACATTGACATATTGTCCCAGCTTAGGCAGTTGGCTAACGACACCTGATACTGGGGCTTTAATCTCCACGCGGCTTAAATCCAGCTTGGCTTCATTTAATTGGGCTAAAGCTTCTAAATAGCTAGGATGTTGTTCAATCGGGAAATCGGGGCTGCCGCCTAAGCTTTCGGCAATGCGGTGTAAATCTTTTTGCAGAGTCTGAATATTCTGCCGCGCAATATCGGTATTTTGTCTTGCATCCTCAAGCTGAGATTCCGACACAAAGTGTTTACCGATTAAATTCTCCTGCCGCTTTTGCTCTTTCTCGGCAAAGGTTAACTTAGTTTCAGCTAGGGTAATTTCGGCTTGCTTCTCATGGTAACTCGCCTTGAGTACCGCTAAATCGGTTTTGACCTGCGCCAGTTTGGCGCTTGCCTTATCGACCATCACCTTAAACATGGCATCGTCGAGGCGAAACAACACTTGCCCCTTCTCAACCCGTTGGTTTTCCACCACATACAAGCTATCTACATTCCCGGCCACTTGAGCACTCACGGGGACTTTATCCGCCTTCACATAGGCGTTATCGGTTTCCATGTAGCGGCCGCCATGCAGATAAACCGCACCTATGGCCAAAACAGATAACAGGGGAACCACAATCAGTAACACGCTGCGTTTTTTACGCATATTACCTTGAGGGGCTTGAGGGCTTGCGTCAGTCATTACAACAACTCCAACTTCACTCACGTCTATCACTGGGATGGATTATCAGCTTTGATTAGGCCGAAAAATTTTTATGAATTTGCGACAACAAGCGGATCACCGTTTGTGACTCGGCTTCATCGAATCCTTTAAAGGCTTGGGCGTACACTATGGTTACGGCGCGTTCAATTTCGGCCAAATGGGGCGCAGCCGCTTCAGTCAAAAATAACTGAAAAGCGCGTCTGTCCTTGGCATCGGGTCTACGTTCAACCAAGCCTGCGTCACACAGCACATCAATTAATCTCGCGGCCGTGATAGGTTTAATCTCGAGGCGATCCGCCAGTTCAATCTGTTTAAGACCTTCGTTGCGCGCGATATGCAATAAGGCTCTCGCCTGAGACAGTGTCAGTGAGCAGTCTGCCGTGGGCCTGTAGGTTTCCTGGAATACACGGCGCATCATGCGGGTAATATCACTTAAGAGTGCGCCTAGGGTATTTGATGCCATTTTAATAAGTCATCCACATAGTAAGTATTGCTTATTATATGGATGGTATGCGATGTAAAGCAATTGCCCATTTAGGCAACATAGGTAACAAAATGCAAATGCTGCGGGAGGATCCTGATAACTAATTGATAAGAGGTGAGATTAATTTTTATTCATTGATTGATACAGGGTCATTAGCGAAAGAGCCTTTGAGCAAAAGTGCCTTAGCCGAATAGTCAAAATGGCACAGACTTGCACCTCAGCTCAGAAACATTTTCCAAGCCATCTAACTAAACTATCTTGCCCAATTTGCTAGCCGCGCACGCAGTTACGGCCATCGGATTTGGCTTCATATAAGGCTTTGTCCGCTCGGCTAAATAAGGTTTCGGCATCGTCCCCTTTTTGTAACGAGGCTAGGCCGATAGACACTGTAATCGCGCCCAGTGAGAGTTTTTTATCTTTGCCTATAGCTAAACGCCGCTCTGAGATACGCTCCCTTAAGGTTTCGGCCACTTGGAGCGCATCGTGGAAATGGGTATTAGGCAACACCACCACAAACTCCTCGCCGCCATAGCGAGCGACAAAGTCATCCCCCCGCACACATTGTTTAAGGGCGAGCGCGACATAGGCTAACACTTTATCCC
Source organism: Shewanella seohaensis (assembly GCF_025449215.1). Taxonomy (NCBI): domain Bacteria; kingdom Pseudomonadati; phylum Pseudomonadota; class Gammaproteobacteria; order Alteromonadales; family Shewanellaceae; genus Shewanella; species Shewanella seohaensis. The sequence goes on along the minus strand of NZ_CP104900.1, from coordinate 2,700,117 downwards.
CCACTTGATGGCCATAGGTATCGTTAAACAATTTAAAGCGGTCAATATCGATGAGTAACAGGCTGCAACGGGTTTGTTGCTCTTCGGCGCGGTGAATATGATCTTGAATGGCAATCTCGTAGGCGCGGCGGTTATGCAGAGAGGTCAATTGATCTGTCATGGCTGCTAAACTTAGGTTCTCCATCTCGGATTTTAAGTTCTGCACCTCTTGACCCATGGCCGTTAAGCTTTGCTCCATGTTCTGGTTGTTGATTAATAGATTTTGCATTTCATCTATCACCCCACCCACTAATTGGTTCAAGGTGCAGACATCGGGGGTTGATTGCAATTGCAGTCCAAAGTCCGCCAAGGTACTTGAAAAGGCCTCCGTCCCTTGGGTTAACTGAGAAATTTTACTGATCAGCGAGTTGATCAATATTTGAGTTTCAATTTGGACATTCTCAATCACTTCTGGGGATTTTTCTTGAATAAAATTCTTGTACAGACTGGTATTCACCTCCTTAGTAAACACCACTTTGTTTGCCAGAAAGCCATCAATGGCGCGATTTAAGTCGAGGTTTGACTGGGCAAAATACTCATACCAAACCGTGTAGTTTTCGGGGGTCACGGGAATATCAAGCGCAGACATTTGTGGCACGGCTAATCGCAGGATTTGCGCCGCCGAATCGAGCTCTTTATTTGCTGCAGAAGAAGACATGAATCGCGCACCCAATGGTTGTTATGTTTTTGTATCACTTAAGTTAACTCAACTACTTCAATTTGGATACTGGGCACAATGATTATTATGATGGCGCGCAAAAAACAAAGGAGGATGTCACCATCCTCCTTCATCTATTCACAAGCCTACTGAACTTAACCGCGGCAGCGGGCAAAAATATCTAACTTAGGCTGATACACTTGGGTCTGTACGTTCATTAATCCCAACAAACTGTCGAACAGATTGTCGTGGGAGAAGCCGCCCTTCTCGGCCTCTTTAGCCAAACACGCCATATTTAAATGGTTGTCTTGGCTGAAATCCTCCGACACCCAGGCCAGCATAGGAATACTGGTTTGTTCAATCGGCGCAATGCTGTACGGCGCACCATGTAGATACATGCCTTTCTCACCCAGAGATTCGCCGTGATCCGACACATAGAACATGGCGGTATCAAACTTAGCTTGTTGCTGTTTAAGCTTATTCACCACTTCACTGATGATGTAATCGGTATACAAAATCGTGTTGTCATAGGTGTTCATCAGCTCTTCGGCGCTGCAGTTTTGAATATCACTGCGTGGGCAATCCGGCGTAAATTTACGGTGCTCTGGCGGATAACGCAGGAAGTACGTCGGCCCATGGCTGCCGATCACATGCAGGGCAATCACAGTGTCTTTCTGCTCTGCATTGGCTAAAGCTTCATCGAGTTTATTGAGCAGCACTTGGTCGAAACAATATTGGCCCGAGCAGAGTTCAGGATCGCTATTAAGGTCGATGGTGATGTTTTCAACCTGATCGCACACCCCTTTACAACCCGAGTCATTATCAAACCACTGCACTTTAATCCCGCCGTGATTCAGTACATCCATAGCCGTGTCTTGGGCATAGGCGCGGCGAGAATCGTAATCCTCACGTCCCATACGCGAGAACATGCAAGGCAGCGAGACCGCCGTTGCCGTACCGCAGGAATGGGTATCTTTAAAGGCAATCAAGCCTTGTCCTTCTGTGTGAGCATTGGTCGGTTTATCGTAACCATAGTATTGATAGTTCATCGAACGAGCAGTCTCGCCCACCACTAGCACTAACAGGTTAGGTTTGCCGTTGGCATTGGTCGTCACATTTTTCGCATCTAAGCCCAGTTGCTGATATTCCATCGGTGTTTGCAAATAATGCACGTTAATGTATTTAGACGCTGCACCAATAAAATAGGTCGGCACGATATAGCGTTTGATCTCATCATTATTGCGACCAAAGGCGGCGTAATCTTGGAAATAGAAGAAGGCGATAATCCCGAGCCCCGCGAGCATCGCCAGCATAAACAAGACTTTATGTAGCAATTCTTTAAAAAATGGCTTGTATTGGATATCGGCTTTATAAATTAAATAGGCGGGCAAAATCCCTGTGAGCAGCATGTTGAGAATGGAAGCAAAGTTCACATACATCAAGGCTTCTGCGCTGTTGGTTTGAAAGGTGTTTTCAATCATGCCGTAGTCGAACACGACATTGTATTTAAGCGCGGCAAAAAACACGCTCGAGGAGAGCAGCGTAAGAATGATGAAAAAGGGTTTTACCAGATACTTCACCGTAAACAGTGAAAACACAAAACTCAGTGCAAAGGTTAAAAACAGCGGCATAGTGGCGATAAAGATCGGATCCACATCAGGTTGTTTTTCAATGCCTTTTTTGATGACTTCAAAGAGAGGGATATTAAAAACGCAAACGTAAAATAATGCGGTGAGGAAGGTGAAGCGATTCACAGTTAGGGTTTTAAATCTCGTCAGCACTGGTAATGGTCTCTCAAATAAATAGTGGGCCGAAGCTAACTTAGTTTTCTTAAGGTAATCTTATGCCTAAAAATGAATGTCATCTTAGCAACTGACCTTGGCCTACTCAATAAAATTATTAATATTATTAACAAGTTAAAATGCGGATTAAAAAAACGGCCGAACCTGAATGAATTCGACCGTTTTTTGCTCCCCAACCTATAGGGACTTGCTCGGTGCTAATCGCGACACTTTTTGCGTGAAAAGGTCACGATTATTTTAACTGCTGTAATAAGTAGGCAAACGCCATTGAATTTAGTTCCGCAGCTTGATTATTATCTGCAGCCCCAGCATGCCCACCTTCGATATTTTCATAGTAAAGCACATCGATACCCATGTCCTTCATCTTGGCCACCATCTTACGCGCATGTCCAGGGTGAACCCTGTCATCACGGGTTGAGGTAGTGAAGAACACCTTTGGATAATGCGTATCCTTGTGCAGATTATGGTATGGCGAATAGGTTTTAATGTAAGCCCATTCCTCAGGCACATCGGGATTTCCGTATTCCCCCATCCAACTTGCGCCGGCGAGTAACTTATTGAAGCGGTACATGTCGAGTAACGGCACTTGGCAGACCACGGCATTGTAGAGATCGGGACGACGGGTAAAGGCGGCGCCCATCAGCAAACCACCATTACTGCCACCTTGAATACCTAAATGCTTGCTCGAGGTAATCTTACGGGCAATGAGATCCTCGGCGATGGCTTCAAAGTCCTCGTAAGCCTTATGACGATTTTCCTTAAGCGCCGCTTGATGCCACGCAGGCCCATACTCGCCGCCACCACGGATATTCGCCAGCACATACACGCCGCCCTGCTCTAACCAGTTTTTACCAATGGTTGCAGAATAGGCTGGGCGCAGTGACACTTCAAAACCACCATAACCATAAAGCAGTGTTGGATTACTGCCATCGAGCTTAAGATCTTTTGCCATCACCACAAAATACGGCACTTTAGTGCCATCCTTTGAGGTTGCAAAATACTGCTCGGTGGTAAATTTATCCGCCGCAAATTGCTGAGGCATACCTTTCATCTTTTGCGGTTTTAACGCCTTAGCATTGACGGTATACAGGCTCGATGGCTCAAGGAAACTTGTGTAATTGACAAAGAAATCATCACTGTCGCGCTCCATATCCATCACGGTTAACGCGCCGTTGGCCTCAAAGGGTACCGGCGTGCTTTGCCATGCGCCTTTCGCGTCTTGCTCATAGCGAACCAGTTTGCTCTTCACGTTATCGAGCCAATTAACAAAAATCGCGCTCTTACTGAACGTTAACTGGGCGATTGATGCGGTCGGCGTTGGGCTGACAAATTCAGTAAAGGCGGCTTTTTGGGCAATCAAATCCGCCACATTGGCGTACACCACTGCGCCTTGGCTGAATGTCGCCGCAGGGGTTGCTAACTCACTCTTAAGCTCAATAAACAGCTTGCCCTGGAAATAGCCTTTAATCTCGGCATCCTGTGGGAGTGGCAGCTTTATGAGTTTGCCGTCTTGGTAAACATATTGAGTAGCGGTGTAAAAGGTATGCGCCTCTGTGACTAGGCTCAGTGGGGTTTTGTCGTCAAATATCACCCAACCCGATACCGCGACCGAAGTTTTGTCGCCACTGAAAATGGTTTTCGCTTGTTCAAGCGGCGTACCACGTTGCCATAACTTTACCACGCGGGGATAACCCGAGTCCGTCATGCTTTGACCATCGCCAAAGTCGGTACCGACAAAGGCCTGATCGGTATTAATCCAACTAAGGCTAGATTTCGCTTCTTTTAAGAAGAAAGGTTTGTCTTTCGCAGGCACAAAGTCTTTGGTGGTTAAATCAAATTCACGCACTTCGACCGCATCGGCGCCGCCACGGGACAAGGACACAAAGCAGCGCTGATTCTGTGGATACTGGCAATCAATGCCTTTGAATACCCAGTTCACCGCTTCGGTTTTGCCTAAGGCATCGACATCGAGCACGGTTTCCCACTTTGGATCCGCCTTGGCGTATTCTTCCATCGTAGTGCGGCGGTAAATCCCCCGCACATGGGTATCATCCTTCCAAAAGTTATACAGCTTATCGCCAATATGGGTGGCGTAAGGAATACGCTCTTTGTCATTAAGGATAGCGAGGCTGTTGGCAACTAAGGTATCGAAGCCTTTGAAGGCTTTAATTTCAGCGGCAGAAGTGGCATTTTGGGCCTTAACCCACTCCATCGGCTTTGCGCCTTCAACCTCTTCGAGCCAAAGGTATTTGTCTTCTTCGGCGTGGAGTTGACCACTCATAGTGAGTACCCCTGCGATGCACCAAGGCAGTAATTTACGATTCATGTGATTCCTTTTTAAACAGAGCCCTTAAACATAGTCCTTGAACAGAGTCCTTGACCAGAGCCCTTAAATTGAGTCCATCTTGATTTCTGCCCTACATTACCTTAATTGACCTCCAGTTCAACCTTTAATACAACAAGAATGTAACAAAAGGTAAGATATTGTAATCACGGATGATTAATCGAGAATGAATCGAAAATATTCGAGATGCTATGCGGGCGTGTTGACGTTTCGAGATTAGATTTTGTTCGTTCTAGCAAGTACGTGCTCGCGAAACGAGGAATGATGTGTAGTCTACTCAAATGACGAGCGGCTCTTATGACAGAAAGTAAGAGCAAAGGCTTGCCAGACGAACCCTTCGGGCAGCATTTGGCTGGCGTTTCTGCTGCGTTATCGTCCGTTTATGTAGAATAACTACACGGCACGGACGTTGCCTTGCATAAAAGCCAGCCTAATTGCTGCAAAAATAACCCTGAAACGTCAACACGCCCGCCAAAAGCGCCCATCGGGGCGCTTTAATCAATACTGAATCGCGAGTAAACGCTACCATTAAAACTCTTGATTCATCCGCGTCAACAGACTCAGCAGTAAACTTCGCTCCTCTGCACTCATCTTAGCGGTGAGATCGGTCGTTAATTGCAAATGCAGTGCATCATGCTCGAGGAACAGCGCCTGACCTTTCTCGGTGAGCTCAACCAGAATCGAGCGTCTATCACTCTCATGGGGACGGCGCATCACCCACTGGGACTCGACCATTTTATCGATTTGTACGGTGAGCGTACCTGTAGTCACACCGATTTTGTCGGCAAGTTCCTTCATTCGCATCGCACCGTGCACACCCAACAACTCTATCGTGTGTACCTGCGACAAGCTAAAACCCTTATCGCGCACAATAGCATGCTCCCACGATGATAATTTTTCATAAAACTCAATAATCACATGGTTCAAGGCCTGATCCGTAGAATGGGCGGACGCGGCTGATAAAGCATCATGCGGGTGTGCAACTGTCATTAGGCTTCCTTAGCCACACACTCACGTTGACGGCAAGTATGCAGCTCAATGGTAATATGGGATAACTCAGGGAACTTAGTCAGTAACTGATTAAAATAACTGGCTTCTTTCGGTGAGTGAGACACAATGGACACCATAATAGCATGGTGATCGGCACTCACGCGCCAAATATGTAAATCGGCCACTTGATGATCCGGTACCGCCTCTATGGTCTCACGCACTTTGCGCTGTAGCGAGGCTTTTACCCCACCGTCCAACAGAATTGGACTGGTCTGTTGGATAAGACCCCATGACCAGCGGCTGATAATAATCGCGCCAACAATCCCCATAATCGGATCGAGCCAAGTTAAGCCCATATATTTACCGAATAACAGCGCCGCAATCGCCAGCACTGAGGTTAACGCATCGGCTAAAACGTGGAAATAGGCGGCCCTCAGGTTGTGATCATGGCCCGAGCGCCCGTGTGAATGCCCATGGGAATGACCCTGTGCGTGGCTGTGTGAATGGTCGGCATGGTCATGGTCATGGTCATGGTCATGGTCATGGTCATGGTCATGGTCAGCAGCATGATGATCGTGCCCATGGCAGCAATGATTATCTTGATGCTCTTTATGATCATCATCGTCGTGATCATGGTCGTGTGAGTGACTGTGTGAATGTCCATGCGAGTGGCCGTGCGAATGCCCATGGTCGTGGGAATGGTGATCTTTCAACAGGAACACACTCAATACGTTCACGCTTAAGCCGATCAGGGCGACAAAAATCGCTTCATTAAAGTGAATATCCTCAGGATTAATCAAGCGCATGCCCGACTCAATCAACATCACTAAGGCCACTAAGCCTAAGGCGATGGCGCTGGTGTAACCGCCAAGCACACTCACCTTTCCAGTACCAAAGGCAAAGGCCGGATCATTGGCATGCTTACGGGCATAGGAATAGGCAAACAGGGTGATCATAAAGGCGGCGGCGTGGGTGCCCATATGCCAACCATCGGCCAGCAAGGCCATAGAGCCATAAATTGTCCCCGCCACAATCTCGGCCACCATGGTAATCAGGGTGAGATACAACACATAGCGAGTGTTTTTTTCGCCCGCCGTATTTTGGTTAGAAAATCCATGGGAGTGCTGCCACTGCGCGACAGAATGCCCAAGCCCGGTACTCTGCATCGGCTTCTCGGTTGAAGATGTTGTTTTCATTATTTTTTCCTAAGCGATTTCCCTAGCTTGCATAAATGAGTGAGCGTAAATTCATGCAGCAAGAGCAAACACGCTGTGGTGATTGATGACTTCTGTCGCCAGTTTAGTTTGAAAATCAAAATATATAAATATCAAAATAATCATTTTTCAAACTATTTGCACAACTGTTGCTAAATATCACAGGATTAAACGCAGGCAAAGCCAGCCCCGCGGGTGTTTAGCAATGACGCCATCGCTTAGGCGACCCTAAGCACGACAGCTCAGGAGATTGAAATAAAGAACGGGATAAACGCTATGGGACAAATAACACAAAGGCGCTTAAATCAATCGACTTAAGCGCCTCTGCATGGGAAGGGATTTGAATGTAATATCAGAATATGGATACAAAGAATGCACTGAAAAATAAAGCAATTACAACTGTCGTACCTAGCGCCATTTTTAGTTCGGTGTTCATATTCACTCTCCTAGTTGGTATAACCCCATTATTATCAAGGCTGAGATAAATGCCTATATTGAGATAGTTATTTTGTGAGCAAGAGCTAAATAATCGTGCACTTTTCACACCGCGCAGGCAGGCAAAGTGATACAGCTCACACTGCACCCTCTTCCCTAGCGCACGTAATTATCGAAATCAAGATTGGGCAATCCATTTATTCGATTAACATTCCGGCATGATTTTTGGCAAATTTTGATATACTGCCGACGTAATTCATTGACCGAGATAATCCTATGTCACAACTGTTACACACCATGCTTCGCGTCGGTAACTTAGAACGCAGTATCGCTTTTTACACTCAAGTGCTGGGCATGAAGCTGCTACGCACCTCCGAAAATCCAGAGTACAAATATTCCCTCGCCTTCGTGGGTTACGGTGAAGAATCAACGGGTCAGGCCGTCATCGAGTTAACCTACAACTGGGGTACGGAAAAATACGATCTCGGCACGGCCTTTGGTCATATTGCCATAGGTGATGAAGACATTTATGCCCGCTGCGAAGCCATTGCCGCTGCGGGTGGTAAAGTCACTCGCGCGCCCGGCCCTGTTGCTGGCGGCACCACTGAAATCGCGTTTGTGGAAGATCCCGACGGTTATAAGATTGAATTTATTCAAATGAAATCGGCGACCCAAGGTTTAGGTTAAGCCTTTAATCTTCCCGCCTGATATAAAAACGGCGTTTGCATGCCCTGCAAACGCCGTTTTCTTTACTCATTGATAAATGCCAACACTGCAGACTATCGCTTGCCCTCGGCGGCCATCGCGATACGGCTGCTGCGTTTCTTCTGCCAAATGGGTAAACGCCACGCGAGCAACAAACCAAAGCCGAGGATATACAGACTCGGTTCGATAATTTCGGACTTTACCGACCAATAAAAATGAATCGGCGCCAGAATCGCCACGACATACACCCCATTGTGTAGCGTTTGCCAACTGCGACCCATCTTACGCATCAAGGCTTTAAAGGACGTCAGCGCGAGCGCGGTGACTATCACATAGGCCAGTGCGCCGACTAAAATATAAGGCCGTTTCGCCACCTCGCTGAAGAATAACTCCCAGGCAAACAGCAGATCTAAACTAAAAAACGCCACAATATGCAAAGTCGCATAGGCAAACACATACAAGCCAACCAAGCGGCGCGTCTGCATTAACCAGCCTAACTTTAATCCCTTAGCAAGGGGCGAAATCAACAGCGTCGCCGCTAACGCATTCAACGCGCCAATGCCAGTAAAGTGGATAATATGCTGCACGGGATCGCCGCCAGCACGGCCCGACAGCACAGTAAAAACCAACCAAGCAATCGGGATAAGCCCAATCAAATGAAAGACTAGTTTGACCCAGAGCAGCTGTTTTGGCGTGACTCTTAACGCCGTGATGTTGAACATAAGACTCCTACTCTTTTTGCCCTTTAAAGACACTGACCTATTTGCAGCTTTTGCAACTTGTTCGCTAGACGCAATCGATTGCGCCTAGGATACGGTCGCTATAGGTTAATAAAATTGCCTTAAATCCATACCCTCATATAGAGAAGCGACAAATTCACCATAGCCATTAAAGGGCTGCGTATCGATGCGTTTTGCCGAGAATAGCCCACCCTCGCCGATGCGCCGCTCACTCGCCTGCGACCAACGGGGATGGTCCACCGCAGGATTCACATTGGCATAAAAACCATACTCATGGGGCGCGAGTTGACTCCAACTGGTGGGCGGCTGCTTGTCCATCACCCGAATGCGGACAATGGATTTAATGCTCTTAAAACCGTATTTCCAAGGCACCACTAAGCGGATCGGCGCGCCGTTTTGCGGCGGCAAGGTTTTACCGTAGAGTCCGACCGACATCAGCGTCAGCTCATTCATCGCCTCGGCAATGGTTAGACCTTCCACATAGGGATAATGAATACCGCCGCCCATTAAACGGCTCTTTTGTCCCGGCATTTGCTCGGGATCGAAGGCCGTTTCAAAGGCAACATACTTGCCTTTACTGGTCACCCCGACTTTTTTCAGTAATGCGGCGAGCGGAAAGCCCACCCAAGGGATCACCATGGACCAAGCTTCGACGCAGCGCAGGCGATAAATACGTTCTTCCAGAGGAAATAGCTTAGTGAGATCTTGATAATCGAGCGTCATCGGGCGCTCCACTTCACCTTCGATACGTAATTGCCAAGGGTCGACCTTAAACTGCTGGGCGTTATCAGACGGATCCTGTTTGCTGGTACCAAACTCATAAAAGTTATTGTGGGTGGTGACCTTATCGACAGGCGTTAGCACTTCGTCCTTGCCATAGCGCGCATTGGCCTCAAAGGTCAATGGCGTGGTGATAAAGCTGGTTTTGGGTTGTTCGCCAAACAGATCGAATAATCCCGCCTGCACATAACCCGGAATGCTAGCCCCAATCGCGCCAAGGCCCATGGCTTTCACTATATGGCGGCGCGCCTTAAACACCGATTCGGGGTTACTTGATTATCTTGGATATGCCAGCGCGCTTTTTTCAAAATACCCGGTGTAAAACGTGATTGATTAGCCAATGGACACCTCTGCAAAAATAAATGTTATCTACCGACGCTTAACTCACCCTCAGCGCTCGCCCAAAAACCTCAGGTACATTTACCTGTGTTGATAAGCTGTAGGGATATAGACACAGATAACAGCAAAAAAATTTCATCCCTCACAGTATCTCAACTTAAGCGACTAAGTCTTGCTCATTTGAGTTATCGCCTAAACAGATTGTTTATTAAAGCACTTGAAGCCTTTTTTGGGGCATGCGACCCTAGGCGCCACAGCTAAAGGAGTGCTAGTAAGATGCCATTTTCTCAATCTTTTTCCCTCGCCCAGATCATCGGCCTACTCGCGGTGGCCTTTTTAGGACTGTTAATCGGTGCCCTACTTAATCAACGTCTCACCCGTTCTCGCTGGCAACAGTTTAAAGACGAATTAGAGCAAGAAATGCGGCAGGTAAACGAAGACGCCGAACTCTCCCTCGCCCAGCAGCAAATTTTAGTCGACGATAAAGATAGCCAACTGCGCCAGTGCCAACAGCGCTTAGAGCAAAAGATAGAACAACTGGGCAAAGCCGAAGCCATGGCCGAGCGCCTGCCGAGTTTAGAGCAACAACTTGCCGACAGCCATCGCCGCCAACTCGAGCTACAACTGGCCTTATCCAAATCCAATGCGATGCAACAAACCATCCAGGCCAAGGCCGATGCCCAGCAATCTGCGATGCAGGAAAAATCGCCACCTTAGAAATGGCCGAAGTGCGGCTGCAAACCCAGTTTGAGAACCTTGCCAATCGAATTTTCGAAGAGCGCAGCGAAAGCTTTAAACATCAAAATGCCAACCAATTAGAAGGTGTGCTCGGGCCGTTAAAGCAGCAGTTAGAAGGGTTTAGACAGCAAATTCGCGAATCCTACAACCATGAACAGTCGGAACGCAGCGCCCTTAAACATCAATTAGAACACCTGCGCGAGCTCAACTTAAAAATGAGCCAGGATGCCATTAACCTGACCAAAGCCTTAAAAGGTGATAACAAGCAGCAAGGTAACTGGGGCGAAGTGATTTTAGACCGTGTGCTGCAAGAAAGTGGCCTGCGCGAAGGTCACGAATATCACACCCAGCAGGATCTTAAGGACGACAGCGGCAAACGCTTTAAGCCGGATGTGATCGTACATTTGCCTGAAAATAAAGATGTAGTTATCGATGCCAAAATGTCGCTCATCAGCTACGAGCGCTATTTTAATAGCGAAGATCCGCAGGTGCGTGAACAGGCCATCAATGAACATGTTTTATCGATCCGCAATCATATTAAGGGATTGAGTCAAAAGGATTATCAGCGTTTACACGGGCTAAAAAGCTTAGATTACGTGCTGATGTTTATCCCGATTGAACCCGCTTTCTTGCTGGCCCTAGAGCATGACCCAAGCCTAGTGAACTTTGCCCTTGAGCAAAATATTATGCTGGTCAGTCCAACCAACCTCTTGGTTGCCCTGCGAACAATCAATAATATCTGGCGTTACGAGTATCAAAACCAGCACGCCCAAACCATTGCCAAACAGGCGGGTCGCATCTACGACAAACTCTGTGGCTACCTCGATGATATGGAAAAACTCGGCCGTGCTCTGGATAACGCCGAAAAAACCTATCACAGTGCCATGAACAAATTGTCATCGGGCAAAGGCAATTTAGTGCGTCAAGCGCACTTAATGCAGCAACTGGGTGTTGATACCAGCAAACAACTCGATAAGATGTTACTTGAGAAGGCGCTCAATGAAGCCTTAGACGAGGGTGATGCCCAGGACAGCAGTGATGATGACACAAATCGCGATACGCTTTTGACCCATACTGAGGATGCCACCGCACTCGAACAATAACGATAACCACGCAGTTTGAAAGCCAATAACTCATAATCCTGAATCGATAGGGAAAAGTCGATTGTAACCTTGATGCCCGGAGGCAAGTTCTGCATGTGCAACCCATTGACAAAGATGGTGTTATCCAGCGCAATTATCATCGCAGGAGCATTCAATGCCTCTGCGGCTTTCGCGTTAACTTCTACCCAGAAGACCTTTCTTGAGGCAGAAAAAGCCTTAAAGAAACAAGACTATGCCACCTATAAGCCCCTGCGTGCTAAGTTAGGTGATTATCCGCTGGCGATTTATCTCGACCATGATATCGACATTGGCAAGCTTAACGATTTACGCGGCAACGACGCTAAAGCAATGATAGATAAATATCAAACCACGCCTATGTATCAGCGCCTGCGCTCAAAATATTTATTAAATGCCGGCGGCCAAAAGCGTTGGAACGACTTTTTGAGCCTCGCTCAAGATGCGCCGACCGATGTCAGGCTACAGTGCTATTTTTATGAGGCCAAACTCGCCAAGGGCGAAACCCAAACCGCCTACACGGCGGCGCAGTCACTTTGGGTCTATGGCGATTCCCGTCCCAAGGAATGCGATCCCTTATTCAATGCTTGGACCAAAGCCGGTAAGCGCACCCAAGATGTGATTTGGGCGCGGATGTTACTGAGTTTCGATGAGGGCCAAACCAGCCTGCTGAGTTACTTGTCGCAAAAAATCACCGTGCATAGCGCCGAGGCAAAACGCTTAGTGGCGGTATTTAAAGATCCCAATAGCCTGCGCCATACCGAAAAATTTAAGGATAAAAATCCTATTGTTGGCGATATCGTCGCCGCAGGTTTAAAACGCCTTGCCCGTAAGGATCTCGACCAAGCCATTAATTTATATACTCGGTATCAAAAAGCGAAACGCTTTACCCCAGCACAGGATCAACAGCTGCAAAAGTACTTGGTACGCCGCGTGTTGATTGAGCAGGATGATAATTTTAAAGACTGGGCCGATAACCTGCTGCCCGAGATGAAAAGCGATGATATGTTCGAGCGCCGCTTACGTTGGGCTATCCGCGAGCAGGACAATACCCATATCGCGCGCTACTTAGATTTATTATCGCCCGAGACCTTAGCCAAAGAACGCTGGCAATATTGGCTGTATCGCACCAACGCGAAACACGCCCCCGAAAGCGCCACCAAGGCGTTAGCGGCGGTTAGTAATGAGCGTAACTTTTACGGTTTTGCCGCGTCACAGTTATTGAATAAGCCCGTGTCCTTAAATCAAAGCCCTGAGCCTGTGGTGGACGGAACCAGCCAAAAACTCGAAGACGACTTAGGCTTTGTGCGCGTATTGGAGTTGATGGCGCTCGACCGTTACTTCGATGCCCGCTATGAATGGGTTGCCCTGCTAAAACGCAGCAATAATGAGATGCGCGCCCGCTATGGTCGTTATGCCCACGATCAAGGCTGGTATGACTTTGGCGTGGAGGCCAGTATCCAAGGCAAGCTATGGGATGATATTCCCCTGCGCTTCCCGATGGCGCATCAATCAGGCTTTGAACATGCCAGTAAAAAGCACAAGGTCAATATTGATGAAATTCGTGCCATTAGCCGCCGCGAAAGTGCGTTTTTCCTCTACGCAACCTCTGGTGTCGGTGCCCGCGGTTTAATGCAGATCATGCCTGCCACCGCCAAGGCAACCGCGAAGAAACACGGGGCTAAGTACAACGATCAGAAGGATCTCTACAGCGCCGAGCTTAACTTAAATTTAGGCAGTGCCTATTACGCGCAATTGTTGAATGATTTCAATCAAAACCGCGTATTAGCGACCGCCGCCTATAACGCTGGCCCCTCGCGGGTTCGTCGCTGGTTAGCGGAGTCGAACGGTCAACTCGATGCCATGAGTTTTATCGAGTCCATTCCCTTCACCGAAACCCGCGAATATGTGCAAGCCGTGTTAAGTTATCGGTTGATTTACGAGGCGCAAAAACAAAAGCCGCAGCCTTTATTCAACGAAGCTGAGCTTAAGTTCCATTACTAAGCCGCATGACGGAAATGGGATACTAATCGAGTAGCAATCGAATAGTAATCAAGGTGGCGTTGGCCACCTTGATTATTTTTGGCGGTATCAAAATGCCGTTTACACTCACGCTTAACCGTATGAGTATTAAATCGGCAAACGCACTCAAGCGAGGTAAACTTGTTTGCACTCTTGGCCACTAAATGCGAATAATTAGCGATTAGCCATTTACCCCCAGTTTCGATGCTCAATCTCAGCGGTTTATCCTTAAGTTGCGAATACCAACCCTTTGTCTGTCCCAACACTCAACACATTCATGGCTATGAAGCACTCGCCCGTTTTTACCTCGAGCAGGGTCAAGCCATCGCCCCTAATCTAATCTTTGAGCAATTACACGAAGCCAGCGAACAACTGGCGGCGGTCGAGTTTCAGGCAAAAGCCTTTCAGCTCAAACACGCCCCACAGGACCTGCGTTTATTTGTGAATGTGGATCCCCACGCGGTAGATGGAGCGCATACCCCAAAGTTACTCGATCTGCTATCGCAGCATCCGCAATTGACGGTAGAAATCATCGAAAACACTTGCGTGAGTGATGCCGAGCTCGCGAATCGCTTGTTCCATCAATTTAAAGCGGCCAATATTCAAGTGGCTCTCGATGATATCGGCGCGCCCCACTCCATGCTCTCCATCGATTTAATGATGAATGTGGATTACCTAAAATTTGACCGCTACTGGCTTCAATTAATCGATGCGCCCCATGGTATCGCCCTGCTCAGCGCCCTGATTGAATTTGGCAAACGAACGGGTAAGCAGTGCATTCTCGAAGGCATAGAAACCGAGGCACAGCTCCAGCAGGCCCGCGAGCTGAATGTTGATTGGGTTCAAGGATTCCTATTCAAACCTTGGTTTATCCGCCCGGAGCAAAGCGAAAGGTTGATTTGTTAGGGAAGGATAAGGTCTCACACTGGTACGGCAGAATTCAACATATTCCTGGCCATTGATAAGTCAGAGATTCTTCAAATTTAATGTCACCTAGCGCGGATATGGATTGTCATTGTTTCCCCAGTGACACGCCGCCTATTTATTTAACAAGACGTATCCCTATAGGCTCGACGGCGGCATCCATGCCGCCAACGGTCACAGTTGCAACAATGCCAATCTTAACGACCATTGAACTGTTCATTGGCTAAAAGCTTTTGCCCCATTCCGTGTTTCGGCCGATCAACCTTCTATTTTCCTTAAGTGTTGATTGACTTACTTTTCCTAATGCTATTAATGTAGCTAAGGTATTACATCATTTTATTAGGGAAAACTCATGGCAAAATCCGTACCTACTGATCTTCAGATTCTTCTGGTCAAGCAAAACTAGACACCCAGCTTTAATCGTGCGGTAGTTAACCTTCGACTATGCTTTGGTTAAGCATTGAACAAGGAGGTTTGTATGCCGCGCCCTCGCAGAACTCAAATAAGTCTTGAAGATACTCCCTATTACCATTGCTGTAGCCGCGTGGTACGACGTGCATTTTTATGTGGCGATGATGCCTATTCGGGTAAAAACTATGACCATCGCCGCGCTTGGGTAGAATCGCTACTGTTTGAACTTGAAGCGGTTTTTGCTATTGATGTGGCAGCCTTTGCTGTGATGTCGAATCATATGCATGTGGTGCTGCGAGTCGATATCGAGACTGCCAATCGTTGGACTGACCGCGAAGTGCTTGAGCAATGGCATAAGTTGTTTAAAGGCGATGAGTTAACGCACAAATTCGCTAAAGGTGAGTTAGTTGAAGCGCATGAGGTGAACAGATTAAAGCATTCAATCGCCCTTTATCGCAGTCGTTTGTGTGATATCTCATGGTTTATGCGCTGCCTCAACGAACCGATTGCAAGACAAGCAAATCAAGAGGATAACTGTACAGGTCGTTTCTGGGAGGGGCGATTCAAATCGCAAGCCCTACTCGATGAAACTGCGGTATTAGCCTGTATGACTTACGTTGATTTAAATCCGATTAGAGCCCAACTCGCTGATACACCAGAACAATCCGACCATACCAGTATTCAACTACGCATTCGGGCGGCATTAAAAGGTGAGCAGCCAAGCAATCTTCTACCTTTTATCGGTAACGAGTGCAACGACCAATCCAATGGCATTGCGCTTTCATTAACTGATTACCTTCAGTTAGTGGATGATACTGGTCGAATTATTCGCAATGATAAACGGGGTGCAATCAGTGAAAATAACAGCAAGATACTGAACAGATTAAATATCCCCCATGACAATTGGCTCAAGCTGACTACAGATTTTGGCAAGCTATTTCATGGCCCAGTAGGTACATTGCAAGAGCTGACAGATTACTGCGAACACTTAGAAAAGCGACGACGACACTTTGCCGCAAGCTGTCAGCACTTTAACAACAATTGACAACGACTGACATCACTTTAAAGGCCCCATCCAGAACACATCCCAAGCACTAAGGGATGACTTACCTCGTCTGAAATGTTCAATTTTTTAAGGAATTAGCGCAATTTATTGCCTCAGATGCTGTCCCTGCGACTTTGATGGTTCTTGTGTAAACAATATTAACTTTTACAAGTTGTAGGTAAACGGAAAGTGCATTATGTTGTTGATCTAAAATGGGTGGCTGAATTTATCACTGGACTGTTTTGTTGTAGCTGAAGGTCGTTATGGCTCTGTAACCCATGAGGATAGAGCGGAAATAGAAACGTGGTTTATGAATAAGCCTGAATGTAAAAATATTAAATTAAGCTCATTAGTAGACGTGAATTCCGTAATATAACAAATTCCTCAAGAGAGACTGTCACCGCAGTACGTTTGCTGTTCCAATGAGCCGCAGTGGTTTCGGCTGTTGTGTTTGAGTTTAGTGGTATGCGTTGCCAGTCTCTTAGGCGGGCGTTATGAACCTTTGTGTGGATTGTCGTATGGGCAAGCAACAAGTTTTTTACAAGTATAAATCTCTTGATAACTTTGAATTTTTACTCGACTTGATTCTAAAGGAAAGATTATATGCGGCTCTTCATCACGAGTTAAATGATCCAATGGAGGGTGTTGTTAAGATTAACGGAACAATCCCAAAGGATAAAGAACAAGAGTGGGATGAGCTGATTAAAACTTTCCGTCTAGTCTGCTTTAGTCGGGATAAAGATCATCCTTTGATGTGGTCTCACTATGCCGATGGTGCTAGAGGGTGTGTTATTGAGTTTCAGTTAATGGATGACCAGCAAGTACATAATGTCACATACCTCAAAAAGCCAATGTTAACTGAGCGTCATATGACTAGAGGAAAAGCTGAAGAAATTCTCGTATATAAAGAGAAGCATTGGAAGTATGAGTCAGAGAGCCGCTGTCTACTTGGGGAAAATAACACGTTTTTGCCTATTTATATCAAGTCAGTGACATTTGGAAGCAGAGCTGAAAAATCTAAGGTAGATATGTTATTACACATTTTATCGCTATGTAAGCCTAATTTGAAAGTCAGCGTTATGAGTGAGCAAGATCTAGTGGATGGTATAAAAGTTACAATTGGAAAGAAACGAATCTTCGTTGGCGACAGAGAAAGAACTCCAGATTACTGTCCTCAATGTGCCGAAGTTAAAATGACTCAAGATGACTATGTTTTAAGACATCGAGGGTGGAAAGACGCTTAACAAACGCATCAGGTCACTCGTAAGTTTAGTGGGACACATACACTGCTGCAGTGTAAATTCGATCCGATTATAGCCGCTGTATTTGAGCCCTTTATGCGGGCGTTCACCCATAGAAATTTTTATCCGATACTGACGAGTTAAAACTAATGCGGTAACTCGAAAATATCCCCAAGCGTGCTGCGTAAAGCTTTTAAATCTACAGGTTAAGCTAATGCTAAAAAGGTGAGCCGTGGCGATTAGCGAGACGACCGTCCGCCCCACGGACGGGGCGGTCGAGCATCCACGGATGGACTCGCTGCGCGTCGTTGAGCAAATGCCATTGCTCACCTATATATCTATGCTTCAAAGCTCCAAGCAGTAAGATCCTACATAAGGTTACTTAGCAACGACTCACTAAGCCGATTGATTTCACAGTAAAAGCGACTGGCTAAGCGCGCCATATTCCGCCATAGTGGTAGAGCGAATGACCTCATCCATGCACAAGGAGTCTCCCGTGGCACATTCTGGTTTAAGCCAACTATTACAACAACTTGAACAAGTATTATTAGGCAAGCCACGGCAAATTCGCTTAGCCCTCGCCTGTATTCTCGCCCGTGGGCACCTATTAATTGAAGATTTGCCCGGCATGGGCAAAACCAGCCTGTCCCATGCCCTCGCCCAAAGCCTCGGCCTGAGCTATCAACGTATTCAATTTACCAGTGATATGCTGCCCGCCGATATTCTCGGGGTATCGATTTTTGATAAACACCAAGCGCAATTTGTGTTTCATCCCGGCCCTATTTTTAAACAGATGGTGCTGGCCGATGAGATTAACCGCGCCAGCCCTAAGACTCAGAGCGCCCTGCTCGAGGCAATGGCCGAGCAGCAAATTTCTGTCGATGGCGTCACCCACAGATTACCCAATCCGTTTTTTGTGATTGCCACACAAAACCCCACGGAGCAATCGGGCACCTTTCCGCTGCCCGAATCCCAACTCGACCGATTTATGATGCGGATTTCCATCGGTTATCCCAGCCATGATGCGGAGCTGGCGATGCTGAAAAGCGATCAAACGCCGCAAACCCTCGATAATTTACCCCAATGTTTAACCCCGCTGGCGTTAACCCAGTTGCAGGAGCAATGCGACAAAGTCGCGGCGTCCGATGCACTGCTCAATTATGTCTTGGCCTTAGTGCATGATTCCCGCAATCAAACCGATGCCGTAGGCCTATCGCCCCGCGCCACCAAAGCCCTATTGCAGGCCGCTAAAGCATGGGCATTTTTAGAGGGCAGACACTATTTAGTCCCCGAAGATGTGCAAGCGGTGTTTTGTAGCGTGGCCGAACATCGACTGCGCACCAGCAGCCAATTGCAGGGGAAGCGCTATCGGAGCGGATCCTCGCCAGCGTCAATCCCATCATGTAATGCCCTGCTAATCATATCGATAAGGATGCTCAGACTATGATGAGGACAGGATGAAACGAGTATTAACGGCTTTCTGGCAACGCTGGTTGGCAAGGCGCATGCCGCCCAGTTCTGAGTTTGTCCTCAGCCATCGCAGCATCTTTATTCTGCCCAGTGGCTTTGGTTTAGTCTGGCTTGGGCTGGTACTGCTGTTGTATCTGTTTGGCACTAACTATCAAAACAATCTAGTTATTGGGCTGAGCATTTTGTTACTCAGCCTATTTAATACCTGCATCCTTTACAGTTATAAAAATCTCGCGGGTTTACGCCTTCGCGCGCTCACGGCGCCCGAGGTGTATGCGGGCGAAACCATCACCTTTCCGGTCCTGCTCACCTCAAATCACAGCAGCCACAATATCAGCTTAAATTACCCCAATAATTTAGCGTACTTACTCAAACAGGTTGGCGCCGATGAAGTGCAAGCTCTGGTCTCGTTTGCCCATGACAGCCGTGGTCTGGTATCGCCTGGCCGACTTAAGATTGAATCCTTTTATCCCTTAGGGCTTTGCCGCGCTTGGTCCCATATTGATCTCGATAATGCGCACATCGTCTACGCCCATCCGATTGAAAGCCCTTTGCAGCTAAAAGCGGCCACCGAATCCGGTGAAGACGAACGGTTAGAACGAGCCGGAAAATACATCGCCGGCATCGATGAATACAAAGGGCTTAAGCCCCATGTGCTCGGTGAATCCCTTAAACAAGTGGCATGGAAACAATGGGCTCAAGGGCGTGGCATGCTAACCAAGGAGTTCGAGCAGCCTCAAGGCGATCCCGTATGGTTAACCTTAGTCCCCGATCCCGCGCAGCTTGAACAGCAATTAGGTCAGCTCAGCTGGCAAGTCAACCATTTGAGTCAGCAGGAGCAATATTTTGGTCTGTGGCTGCAACGTGTTGGGGCGGAAGATCTGATCCTTACACCCGATACGGGCAATGCCCATCGTATCGCCTGCCAAAGGGCGCTCGCACTCTACGGACAAGATATCAGCACGCTGGATAAAACCGATAAATTGACGAATAACCAAGGTGTTAAGCATCAACATCCGCTTCCTCCCCATGGACAAGGCGTGCGTTCTGCAACAATGGAGCCGCGGCGATGACGACTCAAGCCTCGACACATCACAGGGCTAATCCTCCCAAGCTGACGAGCTATCATGCCAATGGGCCGCAGACGGGTGACAATATCAGTCGCCAAACGCTGTTTTGGTTGCTGCTCACCAATATTGCGGTACTCAGCCCCTTATTTGATAAAACGACGCCTTGGACCCTTGGAATTTGCGCCATTTGTCTCGTGTGGCGAGTCGGCATCTATGTCGGCAAAGTGGCAAAGCCACCGCGCTACTTGGTCACTAGCCTTGCCATTGGCGCCGCAATTACCCTTGCGTTGGTATCGGGTGAGATTGGGCTATTAAACGCCTTAGTCAACCTGCTGATTTTAGGTTATGCCTTAAAATACATTGAGATGCGCAGTGTCAGAGATGTGCGGGCCGTGGTGATTGTGGGCTACTTTTTAATTGCGCTGACCTTTATCGATCACCAATCCATACTCAATACCGTGCATTTAATTGGGGTCACTATCATCAATACCTGCGTGCTGGTTACTCTCTATCAAAGCAAACACAACTGGCAGCATACTGCTTGGATTGGCGCTAAATTATTGCTGCAGAGTGTGCCACTAGCGTTACTGCTGTTTTTAGTCTTGCCGCGCTTTGCCCCGCTTTGGCTGGTCCCGAACATGAAGGAAGCCCAAACTGGACTCTCGGATACCCTTTCCGTCAGCGACATTAGTAAACTCACCCGCTCCTCCGCTCTGGCCTTTAGGGTAAGCTTTACCGAGGCAAGACCCATCCAAGCCGAACTCTATTGGCGCGCGCTGGTGCTGGAAGATTACGACGGCCAAACCTGGCGCCAAGATGTCGGCATCAAACAAATTCAAAAGGATGCGCTGTTTTTTCCGCCCTCAAGACCCGATCCCGCGCGGCAGCTCTCCGCAGCGATGACAGATGATACAAGCAGTCATGCGCCGCAGCGATACGACTATCAAGTGATTGTGGAACCTAGCCACCAGCCTTGGTTATTTGGGCTCGATGTGGCCTATAGCCAAGATGAAAAGGTCATCAACCTACCCGATTATCGACTCTATTCCCTACGTAATGTCGATCAGCGCTTGGGCTACAGTGCCCGTTCTTGGCCTAAGGCCCAAATGGATCTCAAGTTAACTACCAAACAGCGGCAAATAAATCTGAAACTGCCCGAGGGCACTAACCCAAAAACTCTGGCACTCGCCGCCGAGTTTAAGGCCAACTATCCCGAGCCAAAGCAGCGTTTGCTCGCCATGATGGGTTATTTTAATCGCGAACCGTTTTTTTACACCCTCACCCCGCCGCCCATTGGCCCGCAGCAAGTCGATGATTTTCTGTTTGAAAATAAAGCCGGATTTTGCGCCCATTACGCCTCCGCCTTTATCTTTATGGCGCGCGCCACTGGCTTACCCGCGCGTATGGTCACCGGCTATCAAGGGGGCGAATACAACCCGCAGGCCGATTACCTGAGCGTGTATCAATACATGGCCCACGCTTGGGCCGAAGTCTGGCTTGAAAATGCAGGTTGGGTACGATTCGATCCAACGGCCATGGTCGCCCCCAACCGAATCGAACAAGGCTTCGATGCCGAGTTCTCCCCGAGCAAAGCTACCTACAAGAAAGCCCTTTTAGCAGTTTGCGGTTTAAATCTATGCCTTGGCTCAACGAGTTAAGACAGCGCTTTGCCAGCCTCGATTATTACTGGAGTCTCTGGGTGCTCGGTTTTAATCAGGAGCGGCAAAACAAAGTGTTAAGCGGCATTTTAGGGGATGTCACAAAAACCAAGGTGGCGGTGTTTATGAGTGTCTGTATCAGCCTTATCGGCCTCTATATCGCCTATAGCGTGGGGCTGTTTCGCTTTAAACGGAAGCAGGATCCCATCAGCGCCAAGTACCAACGCATTTGCCAGCGCCTCAGTAAATTTGGCATCGTCCGCCCCGCTCACTTAGGCCCGAATGCCTTTGCCGAGCAGCTTATTGACATTCATCAGCAGCAATCCCCAGAGTTTTGCCGTGAGTTTGACACCCTGACCCAAAGCTATGTCGCGCTGAAATACCAACAGCTTGCGGACAATGACTATCAAGCGGCGTTAAAGCGCTTTAATAACGCCGCTAAATCCCTTAACTGGCGACTATTTGGCCCGAGTAAACAGTTAAAATAGCCGGGATAATCCTCGGGCGGACAAGATTGTTGAATCTTATAAATCAGTCACATAGAATTGCCAAGCCACTTTGCTATGCATAACAGCAATCCCAAATCGTGAGTCGAATATGCTGAAGTTAATCCAATCCAATCAAATGGAAGTGCTCTGTGCCCATCTTGCCGCGTATTTGCGCCAGCCGCTACCCGGCGCGGGGTTATTGCAAAGTGAGCATATTTTGGTACAAAGCCCTGGGATGTCGACTTGGTTACGCCTTGAAATTGCAAAACAAAATGGTATTGCCGCCGCGCTGGAGTTCCCACTACCTTCCAGCTTTATTTGGCAACTGTGCCACGATTTACTCCCCAATGTCCCCAAGGAAAACGCCTTCACTAAGGCGGCAATGACCTGGAAGCTGATGCAACTACTGCCACGGCTACTGGATGAACCTTCCTTTGGGCCACTGCGCCATTATTTGGGCCATTCCCTAGACAAGGTGGAATCCAGCGCGGCTGACACCCATAGCAACCATCAGCTTAGCGCCGTAAACGCCGATGATATTAAGCTTTACCAACTTTGCGGCCGCATCGCCGATATCTTCGACCAGTATTTGGTTTACCGCCCCGACTGGATTGCCGCGTGGAAGCCAATGAACCGCTCGAATCGCTCAAATTGAATGAGGAGCAAAGCTGGCAACCCATCCTCTGGCGCGCGCTGATTGCCTACAACCGCGATGAGCTGCGTCAAAGCCACTACCACAGGGCCAATCTGCATCAGGATTTGATTGCTGCATTGGGGGATAGCGCCAATTCCCTCGCAAAATTGCCGCAGCGTTTATTTGTGTTTGGGATCTCCTCTATGGCGCCCCAAACCATCGATGTGCTCCACCAGCTCGCGAGCCGCATCGATGTGATTATCTTAAGCCTTAGCCCCTGTCAGCATTACTGGGGCGACATTATCGACCCACGCCATCGGGCGCGTATGGCATTGCAATATGCCGGAAAACGCCAATTAGCCGAGCAATGGGAAGATAAACTCGAAGTCGGTAATCCCCTGCTCGCCAACAATGGCAAGATGGGCCGCGAATTACTCGATATGCTGCTCGAGCTGCCCCCAGAACACTGTGACTTTGGCGACGATGTGTACTGCGAGCCCTGCGGCGATCCTAACGATCCCCACGCTCGCGCCAGTATGCTGGCTGGTGTGCAATACGATATCTTAGAAATGCAGACACTCGACCGCGTACTCGGGCCAGATGCTGAGCTATATCAAGAAGTCGCGAATCGCCGGGTATTAACTGCCGACGATGATTCGATTCTAATCAAGAGTTGCCACAGCCCGCTTAGGGAAGTCGAAACCCTGCACGATCATTTACTCGACCTGCTGGATAGCGACAACCAACTCACGCCCAAAGACATAGTGGTAATGATGCCTGATGTCGCCGCTTATGCCCCCTATATCGATGCAGTGTTTGCGGCCAAACAGGGACTGGAATATATCCCCTACGCCATTGCCGACCGCGGCGCGGCGCAGGAATCACCACTCATAAATAGCTTTTTGAATTTACTCAATATTAATCAGAGCCGCTTCGGACTGACCGATATTTTAAGCATTCTCGAAGTCCCAGCCATTTTGCGACGTTTTCAGCTCGAAGAAGACGAGCTGCCACTCATTCGCCGCTGGTTAGATGAAGCAGGGGTGCGTTGGGGCCGCGATGAACAGAGCCGCCTTAAACAGGGTGTGCCCGCCTTCGAGCAAAACTCCTGGGCCTTTGGCATAAAACGCTTAATCTTAGGTTACGCCTTAAGGGACGATGCGCCGCTCTATCAATCATCTCCGCAGGGAATGCACTATTTAACGGTGGCTGGGGTGGAGGGCCAATCGGCACAGGCCCTTGGCAAACTGTTGAATTTTATTGAAGTCCTCGATGAGACCACCCAAGTATTAGCCAAGGCGCAAGCGCCCTCACTGCGGTTACTCGAACTCACCGAGCTGTTAAATGCCTTTTACGCCCCCGATGAGGACGAGCGAGAGCAGCTGCAAGAAATTCGCGATGCGATTGCCGCCTTAGAGCAAGAGCTGCTTGCCGCCAGCCCTGCCGATATGGGTGCACAAGCCAACGACTTAGATTTAAGCATCGAAGTGCTGGCGCTTTGGTTTAATCAGCGCTTAACCGAGTCACGCGTCGGCCAGCGATACCTCGCGGGCAGCGTAAATTTTTGTACCTTAATGCCGATGCGCTCGATTCCTTTCAAGGTGGTTTGTCTGCTGGGGATGAATGATGGTGTCTATCCTAGAGTGCAACATCCTGTGGGCTTCGATCTGATGGCCCATTTTGGTGCGCGCAAAGGCGATCGTTCCCGTAGATTAGATGATAGATACCTGTTTTTAGAGGCGTTACTCTCGGCGCGGGAGCAGCTTTACATCAGTTATATTGGCCGTAGCGAACGGGATAACTCTGAGCGTATTCCATCTATGCTGGTCTCCGAGCTAATAGAATATTGCCAGTTATGTTATCTGCCTGAATCCCTTGCGGCGCAAGCTTCTACTGTCAGTAACGAAGATGCCCAACAGGCATTGCTTGAGGCTATTGTCAGCCATCAGCCGCTGCAACCTTTTGATCCTAAACTGTATCAAGCAGCACTGGCGCAAGCCCCCACCTTCCACGGGATAAAGCAGAGCTATAGCCAGCAGTG
The DNA here is from genome assembly GCF_025449215.1 of Shewanella seohaensis. Taxonomy (NCBI): domain Bacteria; kingdom Pseudomonadati; phylum Pseudomonadota; class Gammaproteobacteria; order Alteromonadales; family Shewanellaceae; genus Shewanella; species Shewanella seohaensis. The sequence goes on along the minus strand of NZ_CP104900.1, from coordinate 2,675,211 downwards.
GTGTCCGCCCGATAGCAATAGCCAGTTGCAGCATGGCCGATTTATTGAAGCCCATACCCAGATAGTGCTCGAAGATGACGCAATTGGTGATAGTGTTCAGGATATTGAGCCCCTTGGCGAAGCAGAGCATGTCGATATCTCGGCCTTTATTCGCTTCTTTCGCAATCCCGCGCAGTATTTCTTTAATCGTACCCTGAAAGTCGATTTAAACCTGAATATTCAAGCAGATGATAACGATGAGCCCTTTAGTCTTAATGCGTTAGAGCGTTATTTATTACAGGCTCAGCTCCTTGGCGATGCGCTTGAGCAAGGACAAAACGAGCCCAGCACTGAACTGTTACAACGCCTTAAAGCCAGCGGTAATTTGCCTATGCAGCCCTTTGATGATCTGCTACTGCGCCAATACAGCCATGATATCGCGCCGCTGATTGGCAGAACCCTGTTTATGCGCGGCGATGTCGCTCCCCGGCATGCCGATATTCGGCTCAGCTTTGAGTTACCCCATCAGAACTCTGGAACTCAGTTAAAAGCCAAGCGGGTGATCCTCGAAGGTCGAATCGATGATATCAGCCCTAAAGGATTGGTCACTTGTCGACCCGGCAGTGCCCATGGGCGGGACATTTTAGCCTTGTATTTACGTCATTTATGTTTGATGGCCGCAGGAGTGGCTCAACCTAGCTACCTGCAACCTAGCTATCTGCTGGATATGGGGCATTTTCATGCCCTCGCGCCCATTACGCCAGCGCTTGCCCATGCGCAGCTCGCCAACTTATTACAGCTTTTTTATCAGGGACAAATTCATCCCCTGTGTTTTATGCCAAGAACCTCCCTCGCCTATGCCAGCGCTGAGGTGGATGAAGAAGACCCACAGACAAGCAAAGACCCGCACAAGGCCCGGCTCGAAGCGGCGCAAAGCGAATGGCTGGACGAGCAAGGTGAACTTGGTGAAGGCACAGATCCCCATTATCAGCGGCTGTTTCATTTTCCCGACGACTTTACCGAGGCACATTTTGGCAAGCTCGCCGATGACATCTATCGGCCAATGCTTAGCCTGTACCACAAGGATACCCTCGCCCAACTCGAGGAATTTGCCCTGAATGAAGCCCCAACCGCCACGACAGAGGGAGCAGACTGATGACTAAGGTATCACCCGCTTTACCGTTAGATCCGCTCACCCTGCCATTTGGCGGCAGTCGCTTAATCGAGGCCAGTGCGGGCACGGGTAAAACCTATACCATTTCAGGCCTGTATCTCAGATTACTGCTTGGGGATGGCTTAGGCGAACCGCTCAATTGTGAACAAATTCTGGTCGTGACCTTTACCAATGCCGCCACCGAGGAGCTACGGGACAGGATTCGCCGCCGCATTCAGGTGGCCTTTAAGTGTTTCTTAGGGCTTGAGATTAACGATCCTTTTGTTCAGGCGCTGTACGATAAGACCCCTGAAGCCGAGCGCGCTATCGCCCTAAGACGCTTCGATTTAGCGCTCAAATCCCTCGACGAAGCGGCGATTTTTACCATTCACGGATTTTGCCAACGGATCTTGGCCGATCTCGCCTTCGAATCATCATTGTTGTTCGAGTCGGATTTCACCTTGGACGACAGTGAGTTTTTGCACCATGCGGTACGGGATTTTTGGCGTGAGGCCTGCTATCCGTTGCCGGAGTATTTAGCCCAAATTATTGCCAGCGAATTTGGCGACCCCGACGGATTAGTCAAACAGCTGAGAGCCTTGCTCGGTGCCAGTGAGGCCAAACCGCTTCAACCCGTGCAGCCCTTTGCTCGTTTGGCTGAGTCCTTAAGCCAGAGTGTGCAGCGCTTTAAACTCGCTTGGCCGCGTGGCCGCGACGCACTGTTAGAGTTACTTCATAGCCTGCCGCTTAACGGTCAACGTTTTGGTAAGGCGAGCGACAATTACCCCAAATTGGCGGAAATGTTCGACCAACTGGACAACTTCTTAGCCTTTGGCCACGGCTTGCCGCCGCTTAAAGTGCTCGAAGCGCTGTCGTTATCCGAGCTTAAGCTGAATAAAGGCGGCGTGCACCCAAGCGCGAGCGAGGCGCCGCTGCTTGATCATATGGAGCAGTTAGCCGCGCTGATTAACGCGATAAAACCCGCATTTCTCTATAGCGCCAAACAAGGGATCAGCGAGCGTTTTGCCAAGCAAAAACAGCAAAAAAATGTACTGACACCCGATGATCTGCTCACCACTTTGGCAGCAGCAATGCAGGCCAATCCCGACACTTTGCCTAAGGCTGTGGCGAATCGCTTCCCCGTGGCGCTTATCGATGAGTTCCAAGATACGGATCCACTGCAATTTGCTATTTTCTCAGGGATTTATCAAACCCGTTTGGGGATTGATACTCTAGATCCGGCGGCTGCTGAACCTAAGCCTCGCACGGATAGCAAATTAAGCCTGCTGATGATTGGCGACCCTAAACAGGCGATTTATGCTTTCCGCGGCGCCGATATTTACACCTATATCGAGGCGCGCAGACAAACCGAGGCGCACTATTTCCTCGACACTAACTATCGCTCGAGTCGCAATCTGGTGGTCGGCGTGAATCATTTATTTGCCCAGCATTCGGATCCTTTTATCAGCCAATCGATTCCCTTCGATCCTGTTAAAACGCCTGCCAGTGCGGCAGCCAAACAACTCGTTGAGCATGCGCCCAATAGCGCCGCGCTGCGGTTAAAACTCTTGAGTGAAGGCGAAGCTGGGCTCAATAAGGCCAGTGCGCGGCAAACCTTGGCCGAAGACACCGCCGCCGAAATCACCCGTTTACTGACGCAGGCCGCCAATGGCCAATGCAGCACGCCCAAAGGGCCATTAATTGCCAAAGATATCGCCATCTTAGTGCGCGATAGAAACGAAGCGGTCGTGATGAAAACCGCGCTGAGCAAGCGCCAGATTGGCGCCGTCTTTTTAAGCCGCGACAGCGTATTTGAAACCGTCGAAGCGCGGGAAATGGCGCTCATTCTGCGTGCCTTGGCCAGCCCCAAGGACGAGCGCGCTCTGCGTAGCGCCCTTGCGACCGCCCTGCTTGGTTATCGCGCCGAGCAAATTCATGCCTTTAACCAAGATGAAGAGCAGCGCCAAAGACTGCTAGAGCAGTTTTTGAGCTGCACCAGATTTGGCAAAAACGTGGCATTATGCCGGCGCTGCTCAGCCTAGCCAATGCCACCCAGATGGTTGCGCGGCTGCTATATTCCCCCGCTTCGACAAGCACTGACCAAGCGGACCAAGATGCAGCCGCTCATCTTGAATCGAACAATGGCGAACGTCGACTCACGGATTTTCGCCACTTAGCCGAGCTGTTGCAGCAAAAGGCGACCGAAATTGATGGGATCAGTGCCCTGCTCAACTGGTATGAGCAACAACTGATTGATAACACAGGAACTGATGAGCAGCAGCTACGCCTTGAAAGCGAGCAAAACTTAGTGCAAATCGTCACTATCCATAAGAGTAAGGGGCTGGAATACCCAGTGTGCTTCGTGCCCTTTGTCAGCCTCGCGCGGGATAATCGCCGCCGCCCGACGCCTATGCTCTACCACAGAACCAATGCCGATGGCGCGCAGGAACTGGTGTGGGATTTAGAAGGCACAGATGAGGGTTGGGAACAGGCAAAGCAGGAAACCTTAGCCGAAGATCTGCGTCTGCTCTATGTGGCGCTCACCCGCCCCGTGTACCTGTGTTATTTGTACATCGCCAACCATAGCCGCATGTTAAAGGCGGGGCTTAAAAGCCAGCTGCATGAAACCGCCATCGGTTATCTGCTTGGGATCACTGACACTGATTGTGATTTTTCGCGTTTGCAAAATGCCGCCAACGCGCTGGTCGCGGGTCTCGAGTCGAGTCAGCCTGCGATCAGCATAGAAGTCGTGGCCGATGACATTGAGGCTAACAAGCTGCATACGGGGGAAGTGATTCTCACACCTTGAGTACCCGTAAGGTCAGCCGTCAGTATCGCACTCCATGGCGCGTCGGCAGTTATTCCGGCTTAGTTAAAAATGCGCCCCACGCTAAAGCCACACCCGGCGCCGATGATGAAGTCAACGCCGTATTGGGTACAGATACCGCAAACAGCGCAACTGATCCCTTATGGGCAGATCCCTTGTGGCAAGAGGCTTTGTTGCAAGAGGCTGCCGATCCGCAAGCGCAACCTCTGCTCAATCGCTTTAGTTTTGAGCGCGGCGCCAACGCGGGTAGCTTTATGCACTTAGTGCTTGAGTTAATTGATTTTACCCAAGCTCCAATCGACCTCCCCGAGAGCTACCTAAGGCCATGTTGCAATATGGCATTGCCCCCGAATGGCAACCCGTATTAGAAGATTGGTACCTTGAGGTATTGCAAGCTCCGCTGGCGTTAATGACGCAGGATAATCAGCTTATCAATCCCGAGCTGTGTTTAGCCGCACTCACGCCGCAGCACACCTTAGTCGAGATGGAGTTTTACCTACCTCTGAATCGCTTAAAGGATACAGAGCTTAACCAACTCCTTGGGCAATTTGGCTACGACACCGAGCTGCAGTTTGACGAGTTACAGGGCATGCTTAAGGGCTTTATCGACTTAACCTTTGAATATCAAGGAAAGTTTTATATAGCCGACTATAAGTCGAACCATCTGGGGGATAATATTCAGGCCTATCATCATAGTGCGCTAAAACAGGCAATTAGCGACCATAGGTATGATTTGCAATATATTCTCTACTCCTCGCCCTGCACCGCTATTTAGCGATGCGCTTGCCCAATTATGATTACGATACCCATATTGGCGGCTGTTATTATTTGTTTTTACGGGGAATGTCGGTGCAATATCCAGGCTTTGGTATTTATTACGATAAACCGCCCAAGGCGCTGATTTTGGCCTTAGATGCGCTGTTTCAGCGCAGCCTAGAGACAACAACTGACTCCAATAAAAAGTTCGATGCTCAACTGGATACGGGAGCAATGGCATGATCAGCAGCGAACTCAATCACCCTAAAGCCCCATCAACCCCATGGGTCGAAGTTGGCGCACTCAGACTCAAGGCGCCGCTCACAGAGCTACTCAAATACTGGGAAAAGGAGCGGCTGATCACCCCGCTGGATCGCCATTTTGCCCTCGAGATGGCAAGGCTTCACCCTAATGACGCCCAAGAGCCGCTGTTTATGCTTCTTTGCGCCCTGTTAAGTCAACAGCTCTCGGCCCAACATACTTGCCTAGTGCTCGAACATATAGTGCCAGCCAATCCGCTGGCAGAGCCGGTTAATCACTGCCAGATCCGTTTGAGTCTGCCAGAGCTGATTGCAAGGCTAGAAAATTTTGAGGCGGTTGGTGAACCTCACAGCAATAAGCCACTGATTTTTGATGGCGGCCGACTCTATCTTGAGCGTTATCATCATTTCGAAACCGAGGTGGCCAGCGCTCTGACGAGGCTCTCTTCGAGTCAACCCGTCAACAACACCGATAAAGATTCAGATGCGCCGCTACGTAGGCAGCTCGATTACTTATTTCCAAGCGCTGCATCTTCCCATGCAACATCAGCCCTTGAGCCTCATATCGACTGGCAAAAGGTCGCGACGGCAACGGCGCTCGGCAAAAAGCTGGCGGTGATCACCGGCGGCCCGGGTACGGGCAAAACCACCACAGTAACTAAATTACTGTTGTTACAGCAATTAGACTCACCAAAACAGATAAGACTCGTCGCCCCGACAGGCAAGGCCGCCGCCCGATTAAGTGAATCGATAAAGGCCTCGAAAGCAAGACTCGAGCAGGAGCTCAAACAGGCTCAAGCGACAAACGAGCAAGTACACAGTCACGAAACCCAAGCACTGTTAGCCGCGCTCAAGCAAGTGCCGGAAGAAGCATCAACCTTACATCGTCTGCTGGGGTTATCCCCAATTCGGCGCAGTTTCGTCACCATCAGGGCAATCCCCTGCGGCTAGATCTCTTGATTGTCGATGAAGCCTCAATGGTCGATTTGCCTATGATGTATAAGCTGCTCACGGCCCTTCCCGAACAGGCGGGTTTGATAATGCTTGGGGATCAGGACCAACTCGCTTCGGTTGAAGCAGGCGCCGTGCTCGCCGATATTTGCGCAGGGCTAAAATACGAGTCGGAACACGAGTCGGAACAATACTCTGAATGGAGAATGCGTTATAGCCAAGCCCAGGCCGAGCAATTGAGCAAGCTCACAGGTTTTGATCTGCGTGCCTATATTCATCGCGAGCCAAAGATTGGTGACAGTTTGTGTATGTTGACCCACAGCCACAGATTTAAAGGCGATGCGGGCATTGGCCTATTAGCCAGTGCGGTGAATCGCTCCGATCTCGCCGGGATTTTGGCCGTATGGCAACGGGGACTAGCCGAGCTTAGTTGGCTAGAACACGGTATGGATCTGAGCCAGACCCAAGCCAAAATCAGCGAGCCTGCAAACAACACTGGCCTGCACGCTCTGCTAACACAAGCCTGTGAGCAATACGCCGAGTATTTACGTCCGCTGCAAGTTTCAGATCCAAGCAGTGTGCCAAGCGCCATCGAAGCCATTGCCCGCTTTAACCAATATCGCATCCTATGCGCCATGCGCAGTGGCGATTATGGTGTCGAAGGTATCAATCAAGCCGTGACTAAAGCGCTGTCTCAGGCCAAGTTTATCCATCCTCAGCAAGAGTTTTACCTTGGCCGGCCAATTATTATCCAAAGCAACGACTATAACTTAGGCCTGTTTAACGGTGATATTGGTTTGATTTTACAGGATGAAGACAGGCCAGAGCGCCTGATGGCCCACTTTATCAAAGCCGATGGCAAACTGCTTAAAGTGCTCCCCGCAAGGCTGCCTAGCCATGAAACCTGCTACGCCATGACGGTACATAAAAGTCAGGGCAGTGAATTTAATCGAGTCTCTCTCGTACTTCCGCCCAATCCGAGCCTAGTACAGTGGCAATTGCTCACCAAGGAGCTGGTCTACACCGCTATTACCCGTGCAAAACAACACTTTAGCTGTTTAGGCACACAACAAGTCTTTGAGCGCGCAAGCCTGCAAGCTACCCAGCGAGCCTCAGGTTTAGCCGATAGACTCTGGCGCGATAAATCCATAACCAATAAATAGTTAACTCATTGACTAACAGTAATAAAATTAAAGATAAAGGAGATTTAGATTGACGGAACAAGCCATGATTAAGCTGCACCAGATGCAAGATGTCATCAATTTATTTGATAGCATTAAAGCTGAGGCACAATTACCCGCACAATACTACGAATGCTCACGTTATATTCGTTGGTCTGAATTTGATGCAATGCAAGTATATGAGCTTGATTTTGAACCGTATTTAACTATTGCCGCCACCTGTGATATGCGTTTTTTTACCCTGCATCAGAGTCAGCACCGCTTATACCTTGCCCATTGTAATTATGCTGGTCACGCACCGCGATGGGAGGCTCGCCCCATCACCTTGTCGCAACTGACGGATACCGCGTTAATGACCAAGCTGATGCAAGACCACGCCTATCAATTAGGACTCAATATCAACCTCGATTTGGATTACCCAGTCTAGTTTGCTTAATACAACAGACCAAATGTATGCAGGTAAGCTAGTCGTCAAGTAGACTGTGGAATAGATACTCTCTACTTAATCAATTAATCATTGGATAGAGCTCCATTAAGACAATATCCGTCATATTATTTATGTAGGTAAAAATGAAATATATTCTATTGGTTATATTATTGGCATTGTTGGCTTATTCATTTATTGACAACAGAAGTGATGAAGAAAAGTTCACTGAAGAATTTAATAGAAATACACTGATTTTTGAGAAAATTAAAGTATTAGCTTGTGTCATCAACTCAAAGAATGGACCTATAAGAACCAATAACTTAGATAATTTAAACAATCAAGCATTATCCGACTACTTAGATGAATTGAATATTTCCGGAATAGATGTAACAGAGAAAAATGGTAAATGTTTGATTTCCCTCTATCGCGCCGGATTTGGTTTTGGATTTAGCGGTTACAGCTATCATTACAGACTGAATGTAGAAAATCCTAATTTTGAACATTCCAGCGAAAAAACTAAGGCTCACAAAGGTGCATATTCATATGATATAAAATTATCAGATGAATGGGTTTTAACTTTCAAGCAAACCTGAAAAAGATAACTTTTCAATAAAACACTCTTATAATACGACAAACTCAATACTTAACAGTGCCATACCAATAAAGTTGATTTTATGACCCAAACGCCAACCTATTCGCCCGCGAATACCCTTGTGGTACTCGATTTTGAAACTTCGGGGCTCTCCCCAATCAAGGGGCGCGCGCCATTGAGATTGGTGCAGTGTTGATTGAACAAGGGCAAATTACTGCGCGCTTTTCAGAATTAATGAATCCAGGTTTTCGGATAAACAGTTTTATCGAAGATTACACCGGGATCAGCAATCAGATGCTCGCCCATGCGGCGCCCTGCGCCGAGGTGATGGCACGTTTTGCCGCGTTTATCGGTAAACATCATCTGGTGGCCCATAATGCGGCTTTCGATCAACGTTTTCTGGATGCCGAATTTGCCCAGATAGGCCACCACTACCCCGGTCAATTTGGCTGTTCACTCCTGCTGGCAAGACGGCTATACCCTGAGGCTATCAATCATCAGTTGGCAACCCTAGTGCGCCATAAGCAGCTACCAAGCGATGGCACCTTTCACCGCGCCTTGGCGGACGCGGAAATGACGGGGCATTTATGGCTGCGCATGTTGGCCGATCTTAAACAAGGGTATGCGATTACTGAGCCGCCCTTTAGCCTGATGCAGAAAATCATGACCAAGACTAAGGCCGAGGTGCCTAAGTTTTTGCGCCAGTACGCCAGAGGTTAAACCCCCTGAGATTCAGGTTTACGCTCCTATCTAACACGCTTAGCAAAAGTCCAATAAAAAGCCGAGTGTTTGTTAACACTCGGCTTAGTGATTAAATCAAACTGGATGCGACTCAAGCGAGCGGCGTATGATCAATCCCGCAGGAGCTGCGTACCACTAAGGTCGTTGGGATTAATTGCGGGGTCACAGCTTGACCACGAATAAGCTTGAGTAAGCTTTCCACTAAAATCTCACCCGCTAACTGGGTATTTTGCTTAATGGTTGTTAGCGGCGGATTGGCAAAGCTTGCCACGGGAATATCATCGTATCCCACCACGGCGACTTGCTCGGGTACCAAGATCCCCTTCTCTTTTAAGGCGCGAATCGCACCGATGGCGATTAAATCACTGGCGGCAAAAATCGCATCGAAATTCAATCCTTTATCAAGCAACTCCAGGGCAGCATCGTAACCAGCACCCTCGGTGCTGATAGCCGAAATCTGTCGGCGAGGGTCCACAGTCAGTCCAGCGCACTGCAGTGCTTTGACATGACCTAAATATCTGTCCCTAAACTCAGGGCAATGACTCGATGCGCCACCGAGGAACGCAAAATCCTTACGCCCGAGGGAAATTAAATGTTCAGTGGCGATCAAACCGCCCTGATGGTTATCGCAGCCGATGGATAATACGGATTTATTGTTATGCTCCGCGCCCCAAATCACAAAGTGGGTGTTCTGTGCCAGCAATTTTTCGAGCTTTTGCTCGTAATCCATATAGTCGCCGTAACCCAGTAAGATAATGCCATCGGCTTTATTGCTATCTTCGTAATCGGCATGCCAATCGCTGGAAAGCTGCTGAAATGACACCAGTAAATCATAACCTTGTTGCGCTGTCGCCCGCGTGATTGAGCCTAACATCGACAGAAAGAATGGGTTGATGAGTGAATCATCATTGGTGGGGTCTTCACACAATAACAGGGCTAAGGTATGGCTGTTTTGAGTGCGCAGGTTACTGGCGTTTTTATCGACTTTGTAATTGAGTTCCTTGGCAATCGCTTGGATCCGCTGACGGGTTTCTAAATTGACTAACGGACTATTTCTCAAGGCTCGGGAAACCGTAGACTGGGATACACCAGCACGATAAGCAATATCGATTGAGGTCGCTTTCGATGCCATAGCAAGGTCACCATAATTATTATTTTGTGGCGATACTAAAACAGTTCGAATGACTTGTATAGCCGAAGGGTTTACAACTGACTAACAAGTTAGCAGAGATCAATATCTTAGTGGGAATACTAAGGTTTTGTGATGTCGATACAAGCATACTTGTATCGACATTCTGCAAATACTTAACCTTTACATACCTAAGAAAATGCGATGCCGAGCTTATGAGCCAGCCAGTATTAAATCTAGAGCTAAATCCCGAACTAAATGCCTAGCTCATCGAGCAAGTCATCGGCATCCATGCCTGCGTGCTGCTGACTGATCGCAGGTTTGTCCGCCATACGACTCCAAGGCGATGGTGTATCCGCGCCTTGAGCGCCGTTTGTGCCTAAACCGTGCTGTTCGAGCAAGCTGTCAGGATCGAACTCTTCGTCGAATTCAAACTCATCCAGCTTGATAAACTCGGTCTTATCCATGGCAAATTCGAGGTAGAAAATATGATTATTTTCAGTTTTAAACGACACGCGTCTGGCGACAGCATCGTCTAAGTTTGCATCGATGGAAATGGTCAACTCTTTGTTTATCGTTAACATTTTTGGCTGACTTTGACTAATGGAGGTTTGCAGTTCCTTAGAAATCTTATTGATAAAGTCACCCAAGATTTGGTTCATCAACTCGCCCATCACGTTACCCACTTCATCGGAAGTGTGGGAGAAGGCAAGCTCTTCCTCCGGCATCCCCATATTGAGCATATAACGGCGGTAAATTTCGATGGCTGCAGGGGCAGAAAAGTTGATCACGACGAGGCCCGAAAAGCCACCATCAAAAATCGAAAAACAGCCTAAATCGGGCTTTAAGCGGGTACGGGCGATGCTCTGCACCATGCCGGCGTGGCTTACATGGCTGGCACTGGTGCTGGATAACACGTGGGCAACTGAGTGGCATAACTTCAACAGAATGTCATCAGAAGTCACAATAGTATTTGTCGTCATAATCGATTCTCAAACTTAACAGTTGATTAATCTTGCGCGTAAAAGAGTAAAAAATCAAAACTAAAACAACTAATTAGAAACACTGCGCATACAGCGGTGTTCGTTAAGCACATAACCAATTGAATTTGTTCAATACTTAGTATGATTTTCGCCTTGCTGGCGCTTTAAAAATCACAGATTAGCGATAAAATCATCGATTGAACACGATGCACAACAATATTCTGCTCGAGATCAAAGAATCCTAATATTCTTAACGGCTTTACACGAAATAAACTCAAGTTTGATTCATTTGATACCGATTCGAAGGTATATTGGACACCATTCTTTTGCACCTTAAGGAACCTAAATGATCACATTCTTGCGCCGATTTACCATTTTGCAACGACTCATGATGATGCTAGTAATGGCGGCCATTGGTACTGTTTGTTTTGCGAGTTTTTCCATTAAAGAGCAATACAGCAATCTTATTGAGCAAAAATGGCTGCAAATCGATGGCCAGCTTGGCAGTATCCTGAGTGTGATTGACGTATACCGCCAAGATGCCGTCGGCGGAAAATTAACAGAGTCACAAGCACAACAAGCGGCGGCAAAACTTATTGACCAGACCCGCTATGCTGGTGTCGGCTACTTTATTGTGATCGACGATAACAACCAAATCTTGGCCCACGGCGAAAATCCAAGCCTCATTGGCACCTCGCGCAAAACTTTAAGCTGCCCAATGGCACCAATCCGCTGATCACTATGCTGTCTCAAGCACGGCAACAGGGTAAGGCCATGCTGGAATACCCGATTGCCAACCCTGCATCTAAAGTCATCGAAGACAAACTCGCCGAGGCACGCTATTACCCAGAATGGGGCTGGACAGTCATCACTGGAGCCTATCTGAGTGATGTGAAAGACAGCCTAGATAGCGTGATTATCGATTATTTGATTATCATGTTTTTAATTTCTGTGCCTATTTTCGCTTTCTTCCTGGTATTAAATCACTCCATTACCTCCCCTTTAAATGATGCTATTCACGCCCTTGAGGACATTGCCCAAGGTGAAGGTGATTTAAGCCAACGTTTGAGTACCCAGGGTCAAGATGAAGTGGCGCACCTTGCCCACGCCTTTAACCTGTTTGCCCAGAAGATTGGCGACATGGTGGGCCATCTGCAGCCATTGGGACAGTCACTCGACAATGATGCTAAGCAGTTAATGTTGGCCGTTGAAGAATCGAACCAAAGCGCCGAGCATATCCACCGTGAAACCGGTAGCGTGGCAACCGCAGTGAATCAGATGCTCTCGACCACCCATGAGATGGCAAGCAACACCCAGCAGGCCGCCGATGCCGCTAACAGCGTGAAAAATCAGGCCCAGCAAAGCCAAGCGGTGATCGATGATACGGTGCGTGATACCGAAAAACTGGTGCAAGAGTTAAGAGCATCAGAAGTCATCACCCAAAAACTTGGGCAATCTTCGGCGCAAATTGGCAGTATCCTCGATGTCATTCGCTCTATTGCCGAACAAACTAACCTGTTAGCCCTCAATGCCGCCATCGAAGCCGCCCGCGCGGGTAGCCATGGCCGCGGTTTTGCCGTGGTCGCCGATGAAGTGCGCGCACTGGCTAATCGCACCCAAGACTCCACTAATGAAATCCAAAAAATCATCTCGGATATTCAAATGGGCGTGAACTCTGTGATGAAGAGCAATAGCCAAACACAGACTCAATCCGATGAATTGCAAGCCAAAGCCCGTGAAGCGGGCAATGCCATGGCGGCAATTTTGCAACTTATCGCCCATATCAGCGACATGAATACTCAACTCGCCAGCGCGACCGAGGAGCAATCGCTGGTGACGGAGGAAATCAATCGTAATATCTGTAATATTTCAGAATTAACCGAAGTCTCAGTCAAGGCCAACGAAGGCAATAGCCGCGCGGCGCAGTCATTGCAGGATATCAGCCAAGATATGTCGCACACCTTAGGCCAATTCAAAATCTAACCCCATTGAGATAAAGCCACACTACACCAAAGAGGACGTATTAGAACGTCCTCTTTTAGTTTAAAATACGCCAATTCAAGGGGTGAATGCCTGCTATCTAACGGGATATTCATGCTATAACCTAGGATGTGACCTTACCCTAAACCTTTATTGCCGATTGAGGAACGCCCATGCGCATGACCTTAGCTGTTCACCCACGGCAGTATACGATTCATAGCTTTAGCCCTAATGCTCAATTACCTAGCGAAGTGTTTGCCGAAGAAGTCTACTTTATTGGCCGAACCGAGGAAGGGCTAACTGTGGTGGTGTCCAGCGAACTTGAGCTCGACAGTTTGGAGCAAGAAACCCATTGGTGCAGTCTTGAAGTCTTAGGCCCGCTGGGATTTTCGATGACAGGCATTTTATCGAAAATATCCGGCACCTTAGCCGATGTGCAGATCAGTATTTTTGCCCTTTCCACCTTCGATACCGACTATATTTTGGTAAAGAAAAATTGTCTCCAAAGCGCTGTTGCCGCCTTAAAAAAGGCGGGATACAAGATTATTGAGTCGAACGAAGCGCCATAATATTGATAAAGAGTTAACCCACTATGTACGAAAAATCTGTCACTATCACCGCAAAACATGGTATTCATACCCGCCCTGCCGCCCTGTTAGTGAAAGAAGCGAAAACCTTCAACTGTGATGTGTTAGTTGAATGCAATGGCAAGCAAGCCAGCGCCAAAAGCTTATTCAAATTGCAAACATTAGGCCTGTATCATGGGGTAACCGTGCGGGTGTTTGCCGAGGGTGAGCAGGCGCAGGAAGCGGTCGAGAAAGTCTCGGAACTGCTCATCACCTTAAGTTAAACGGCAACTTAGCCAGCTTGATAGGAACGAATATGTCGATTACGGGGATCATAGTGTCATCGGGGATTGCCTTCGGACAGGCACTCCACCTTACCCACGCCGAACATCACCTCGATTATCGTCCCGTTCCCCTCTCTCGGATCCCGCAACAACAGAGTAAATTTACAAAAGCCCTACAGGCGCTGCAGCAGCAACTCAGCCACAGCCAAACAAAGCTCGACCCGCAAAGCGAAAACTATCAGTTAATTGAAGCCGATCTGTTACTGCTAGAGGACGAAGAGCTTATCGACCAAGTGAAGGAAGCAATCCGCACCCTGCAGTTATCCGCCAGTGTCGCGGTTGAGCGGGTCTTCGCCCACCAGGCTAACGAGCTTGAATCCTTAGAGGATCCTTATCTCGCCAATCGAGCCCAAGATGTGCGATGCCTTGGCCAGCGATTAGTAACCGCCATCAACGGCCGCTTAGATCAAGGTTTAGCGCAGCTAACTGAGCCGACAATCCTCTTGGCGCAAGATCTCACTCCCGCCGAATTTGCGTTATTACCCAAAGAGCAGATCAGCGGCATAGTGCTTAAAACTGGCGGTTTAACCAGTCATACGGCGATTTTGGCCCGCGCGGCGGGGATCCCCGCCATTCTGAGCTGCCAGTTCGATGCCGAGTTTATTCCCAATGGCACACCATTGGTGCTCGATGCCCTAAGTGGCGAGCTTTTTGTCAATCCTGCGCCCGAGCAGCAGGCACGCTTAACCGTTACATTGCACCATGAGCAAGCCAGACGCGCCGCCCTGCAAGCATACCGTGATGTCCCCGCCAAGACCCAAGATGGTCATCTCGTGGGTCTGATGGCCAACGTCGGCAACTTGAACGATATCACCCATGTTGGCGATGTGGGTGCCGATGGCATTGGTCTATTTCGCACCGAGTTTATGCTGATGCACACCAGCACACTGCCGGATGAAAAAGCTCAATACAATCTGTACTGCGAAGCCTTGCATGCTTTAGGCGGTAAGACCTTTACGATCAGAACCTTAGATATTGGTGCCGATAAAGAGCTGCCCTGCCTCTGCCAAGAGGTCGAGGATAATCCCGCCTTAGGCCTACGCGGGGTTAGATACACCTTGACGCATCCAGAGCTGTTTAAGACCCAGCTTAGGGCGATTTTACGGGCGGCCAACCATGGCCCTATTCGACTGATGTTTCCCATGGTGAATCAGGTCGAGGAGCTCGATAAGATTTTTGCCCTCATCGCCGAATGCCAAGATGCCCTCGAAGAGGAAGAAAAAGGCTTCGGTGAACTCAGTTACGGCATAGTTGTCGAAACCCCCGCCGCCGTGATGAATCTTGCCTCCATGCTGCCACGGTTAGATTTTGTGAGCATAGGCACCAATGACTTAACCCAATATGCCATGGCGGCGGATCGCACGAATCCGCAACTAACACGGGATTATCCTTCCCTGTCACCGGCAATTTTAGGGCTCATCAAGATGACCGTCGAGCAAGCCAAAACCGCCGGAGTCAAAGTGTCACTCTGTGGCGAACTTGCCAGCTCGCCACAGATGGTCCCCTTCTTATCGGCATGGGGCTTGATGAACTCAGCGTGAACTTAAGTGCATTACTGGAGGTGAAGGCCGCCGTTTGCCAAGGGCAATTGGCGAAATTTTCTGCGTTAGCGCACACCGCCATGCAACAGAATAGAATTTCAGAACTACAGCAGTGTATAACAAACTATAAATAATACATTTTATTGGTTATGCTGCTTTACAGACTAAAAAGATAACAACAAAAACAAGCGAAGGGGCACAGGATAATGGGATTTTTAAGCCGAATAAGGCGATTGGTATCAGGACAACCACAACTGGCTGGCGGCATTATGGTTTACGCCCCAGTGAACGGGGAAATTGTGGCCATTGAAAAGGTTCCCGATGTGGTGTTTGCAGAGAAAATTGTCGGTGATGGTATCGCCATTGCACCAAAGGGAGACACGATTGTCGCCCCAATCGACGGCACCATAGGTAAGATTTTTGAGACTAATCATGCTTTTAGTATCGAATCGCCACAGGGATTAGAGCTTTTCGTGCACTTTGGCGTCGGAACCGTTGAGCTAAGGGGCCGAGGTTTTAGCCGTTTGGCGGAGGAAGGCCAAGAGGTCAAAGTGGGCGATCCCATTCTGTCTTTCGATATTGATTACCTAAAAGATCAAGTGGATAGCCTACTCACTCCCGTTGTGTTGGCCAATATGGAAGATGTGAAATACTTAGACAAGGCCCAAGGGAGCGTCACCGCAGGTAAAGACGCGATTTTTACTGTTCAGCTTTAACTGTTAGCCGCTTTACCGCCCGCTTAGGTACGATCACTGGCAGTGCCCCTTGCCTGCCAGTCGCTCTCCCAAACAAGGCACAGCTCTCCACTCACTACTCCTCACGCACTGACATCACTGATTACTCAACTGTTTTAGCCAGCGCCAATTTTCGGCATTAATAAGCCGTGATCAGGATAGACTCGTCATCCTCTGTCAGCGGCAATTGCCCCAGTTGCATCAGCTTACGTCTTAGTTCTGCAAGTTCGACAGTAAATAAAGACCCGCTTGATTGGTTTGAGCTTTGCGACTCGGCGGCGGGAGATGCATCCTTCACAATCCGCAGCGCCGCAATATCTTTATAAGAGATGGTCTTACGGACAAACACAAAATCTCGAGTATCAATTTGGCTGATCACTCGATGGGCGGCTTCATAATCCATAGGGAAATCAGCATCACCCACGAGGCGTAGTTGCAGATATACCCGATGCGCAGCCAAGATACTCAAACATTCTCGCCACTTAGTATTATTCATATTCATCCTTGAAAGGCTCCTGCTAGCTATCGCACTTTGGATTGGCAATATCTTTTGTTGTGCTCAACACTCTGCTCAATCCTGCGTGAAAAGCATTAGCCTTTGGCAGATTGGCGAGTCAGCGGTCGCTCCTCAAGGTGCGCCACAATAAACACCAGAAACCGAAACAGTGATTTAATTTTAAGATCGTAATTGTTATCGGGTTTTGCCGACGCGAGTTTCTGTAAAGATTTGATTTTTGAGTAGGCATTTTCCACCAGCTCGGCATTCTCTTTGCCCTCATACTTTGCAAACTCGGCAAATTCACCGATAAATTTCAGTGTCACTTTACGGCGATTCAGGCTGGTCAACGCTAGGCCCTCTTTGATTTTGGCCTCAAAGAGTGTGCACTCAAGCCCCTGAATGATCGACTGTTGTGGTAAACCACTGCTCAAGGCATCAGCGAGAAAACCCAAATTAGCCTTTAACTCGAAGCTGATGGCCTGCTTGCCCGCCGACGATTGCTGCCAGCGGCTGCGCTCTTTATCAAAAATGTCGTATAACTCTTTCCAAATACTCATGCCCTGTCCCTGCTGCAAGATGTCTGGCATTGCGGTTCTTTGCCGAGACACGATTTTATTTAGGCAAATTTATCATAGGGTTAAAAATGCTAACACTGTTACTAAGACATTTAGTAAAAAAATGGCCCAAACATGTCGGGCCATAATGGTCATTCGTTGAGCACGCTCGCGCTCAAGAGAGAGAGGTAAAAACCTTATTGTTTAGCTTACTGTTTAGCCTTGTTCTTTTCAGCCGATTGCTGGCGCAGTGCTTCTTTCTTTTGACGGCGAGCTTCAATCACTTGATTCACATCGCTACCAATGTGTGCTTCGTTACGTGATTTCGCTAAGTTTACTTGGCGCTCACGTTCAACAAAACGCTTACGCTGCTCGTCTGAAATCTTATCGATACAATGTGGGCAGCTAACGCCTTGCACATAGGCTGGACTTAATTTTTCGGCTTCAGTGATCGGCATACGACAAGCATTACATTGATCGTATTGGCCTTTCTTCAAGTCATGGTCAACGGCCACGCGGTTATCGAAGACAAAGCATTCACCTTCCCAAAGACTTTCTTCCTGTTTCACTTCTTCGAGGTACTTAAGGATGCCACCTTCGAGGTGATAGACCTCTTCAAAGCCCTGCTCTTTTAAATAAGCGGTCGATTTTTCGCAGCGAATACCGCCAGTACAGAACATCGCGACTTTCTTATGCTTGGCAGGATCGAGATTCTGCTTCACATACTCAGGGAATTCTCTGAAGGTTTCAGTCACAGGATTAATGGCATTTTTAAAGGTGCCAATTTGCACTTCGTAGTCGTTACGAGTATCCACTAAGATGACTTCTGGATCGGAAATCAGCGCGTTCCAGTCCTGCGGTTTAACATAGGTGCCGACCACTTTAAGCGGATCGATACCTTCAACGCCCATGGTGACGATTTCTTTTTCAGCTTCACTTTAGTGCGGTAGAAAGGCATTTCATCGTCAAAGGATAACTTGTAAACGATATTTTCAAGGCCATTTTGGTTATTCAGCCAAGCCAGCAGTGCATCGATAGCGGCTTGAGAGCCGGCCACAGTGCCATTAATCCCTTCATTTGCCAGCAGTAATGTGCCTTTAATCTCGGCCTGTTCCATCATGGACAGGAGTGGCTCACGCAGCGACTCAAAATGCGGTAATGAAACAAACTTATATAAAGCACAAACAACAACGTTAGACATAACACCCTCAACTGCTGGCTGGAACTTAATTTCCAGTGCATTAACTAATAACCAGCCTAAGCCTAGGCTGGGTCGCAAAAATCGGCCGAAATTCTACCTGAGTCACAGTCAGAAAAACACTGACAAAAACCAAGGTCATTGTTTATTTACAAGCCAAACGGTGGAAAAATCGGTAATAAACGCAGTATTTCTGTTTTAAAGTCACTACTATTGCCGACTTTTCCCCATGCTGTGGCGAAATCGCTTTTATGATTGCTTTAAGGAACAAGACGATGCCTTTACCCATACTCTACAGTTTTCGCCGTTGTCCTTATGCCATGCGCGCTCGCCTTGGCCTATTGCTCGGCCAATGCCAGGTCGAGGTTCGGGAAATCACCCTTAAAGCCAAACCTGCACCGATGTTAGCCATCTCCCCCAAGGGAACAGTGCCAGTATTGCAACTCCCCACTGGTGAGGTGATTGCCGAGAGCTTGGAGATTATGCGCTGGGCATTGACCAAGACCGACTCGCCAGCGGCGCGGCAATTACTCGGACAAACGGCGTCAGCGCAAAGCTTGATTGCTGAGCTTATTGCGCAGAATGATGTTGAATTTAAACCTTGGCTGGATAAGTACAAATATGCCGATCGTTATCCTGAATTCACTCAGGCGGATTATTTCGCCAAGGCCAGTACTTTTCTTGAACGACTCGAAGCACAGCTTCAGCAGCATCCTTATCTTATCGGCCCAGCGTTAAGCCTTGCAGATTTTGCGATTGTGCCTTTTATTCGCCAATTTACGGCGGTGAATACTAAACGGGATCTGAATGCGGCGTTTCCATGCTTGATGAACTGGTTAACGATGCTCACCAGCAGCGAAATATTTCTGCAAGCAATGGAAAAATATGTGATCTGGCAAGCTGACAATCCGCCAGTTTACTTGTTAGGAATGTCTATAAGTGAATAAGAATTAACGTTTATTTTTGATATACCCAATAGCAATCCGTAAAAAGATCGCGTAAAGTACGTAGCACTTAGGCAAAGTAAATTAAGCATTTTTAACATTTTAGGCTAAATCATCAGGATGAATGACAGGGATCAGCTACTTGGAAAATACGGATATTAAAATCATTGCGATGCTAATAGGATTAAGCCTACTACATTGCCTGTTTGCGCGTAGAGTCTTTAAGAGTCAAGCCAAGCTCAGCACCAATGCGAAATGGTTCTGGTGTTTACTCAGCCTATTGTTAGGCCCCGTCGGCTACTACGCCTACCACGGTTTTATCCCCCTCGATAAATTGCAAAAAGACTGAGCATGATCCTTAAAACGCTTAGCGTTAAGGTGCCAATGTTAAGTTGAGATAAAAAAGCGCGGACTATGCCGCGCTTTTTCGTTATCTTCAGAATATAACCGAGTGATCAACACCAGCCATTACACATGATTCACTACAAATGACTATGCAATAACACATCATCCTCGGGCGCTTTTTTGATCACCGGCGCCTGCCCTTCGGCTAACGCTTGTTTGTAGCTTTGGTTCATTTTCAGCGCCAGATATAAATCGGGTCGGATCAAGATCCCGCCCTCGCCGGACTGCATTCCCGCCTGTTCAAACCAGCCGAGCATCTGCCGCTTACGCCCTGCTAACACTAAGCGTATGCCGCGCTTCTTCAATAATTGGTGCAAATCCGCAAGCATGGCCATCACACTCAAATCTAAGTGAGTAAAACACGGGACGGCATCGATGATGATACAATCCACGGGTTCTGGTTCACGAATAAACTTCTCCAGTAGGCGGCGCTTAAAGTAAGTGGCGTTGAAGTAGGTTAACGGCGAGTTGAAACGATAAATAAACACACCGGGCACAGATTTGGCCTTACCCGAATCATCCACACTGCGGATCACCCCTTTTTGGTCAAGCCCGAGTACTTGGTCGGTTGGACGCATCACTGTGGCTAAAAACTGGAATAGACCCAGTAATACCGCCAAGGTTATGCCAGGAATAACCCCAATAAACAGCACCGAAAACAAGGTCGTACAGGCGAGTAAAAAGGCGGAGCGGTCTCTTACGCGTAGATTCCACAATGCCTTTAAATCAATCAGCGAAATTGAGGCAATCACCAATACCACGCCGAGTGCTGAACTGGGGATGTATTTGAGCGGTGCGGTAAAAAACAGTGCGACTAATGCAATTAATACCGCCGCGATGATGGACACCAACTGGCTCTTGCCGCCGTTTGCATCGTTCACCGCAGTGCGTGAATCGGCGCCGCTGACCGCAAAGCCTTGGGATAAGGCGGAGGCGATGTTCGCAATCCCGAGGGCGCGAAACTCTTTATCCGCATCGATATCGTAGCCATTTTTCGCCGCAAAACTGCGCGCCGTCAGCATCATGCTCACAAAGCTCACCATGGCTAAGTTGAGTGCGGGCACCACCAGTTCACGGGCAATACCGATATCGAACGCTGGTGCTTGGAATGATGGCAAGCCTGCGCTCACCTCACCCACCACATTGATATCTAAGCTGGTTAAGTTAAAGGCCCAGACTAAAAATGCCGCCATCGCCATCGCACACATTGAAGCTGGCCACTGTGGACGATAACGTTTTACCAACGCATAGGTCGCTAAGGTCACCACACCCATCAGCAAGGTGGGCCAGTGGGTTTTAGTTAAATAGGAAGGTGCGCCCGATAAGCGCTCAATCAGATAACGTTCATCGAAGGTGAAACCAAAAATTTTCGAGAATTGACCGACAATAATGGTGATAGCCACACCATTGAGCAGCCCCATCAGAATAGGTTTGGAGAGAAAGTCGGCTAATACCCCAAGGCGAAAACGGCTGGCGATTAAACACCAAAAGCCGGTCATCGCCGTCATGGTCATCACCAGTTGCCAGTGTTTCATGCTGTCGCCAGCGGCAAGCGGCGTCACCACGGCGGCAATCACAGCGCAGGTGGCGGCATCGGGTCCAACTATTAATTGTCTAGAAGTGCCAAACAGTGCATACACCAACATGGGCAGCACACAGGAGTATAAACCGACAGCGGCATTGACGCCGGTCAATTGGGCGTAAGCGATAGCGACAGGTAAAGCGACCGCCGCCACGGATAATCCCGCCCTCACATCATCCCTGAGCCATTGCTTCTCATACTGCAGCATCTGCGCCAAACCGGGCATTAACGATACTAAACTGGGAAACTTCACGCAGTAACCTCCATATACTCACTCCCAAGTTAAGAACTAACTTGCGGTGGCTAAGTATAACTAAGCCTCATTGGGATCCCCAAAAGGCCGTTACCTAAAAAAGCCACCAATATTATGTTGGTTATGGCATAAAGCCAATCCTTACGCGAGTCAGTATCCCAGAATATTTAAGGTTTTAGCGCAATTAGGTCACTTTATCGCAGGATCATAGGTAAGGACACCAACAATAAACTGCCCATAAACCAGTTAAAATGGCGTCGACGTTTATCCGTATTGAGCTTTTTACTGATAGCCGCGCCGACAAACACCCAAGTAAAGGATGCGGGAAATCCCACCAGATTAAACACCAGCACGCCCAATACCGCACTGAGCCAAAAGCCATCGCCGCCTAAGGTAAACGCGCTGCAAAGGGTAATGGTCGACATCCAAGATTTGGGATTAATCCACTGAAACAGCGCCGCCTCCATCACACTCATCGGTTGACGCCCTTCATCCAATTGCGCCGCCTTTACGGGAGAGGTCACTAATCGATAGGCAAGATACAGTAAATACAGCAATGCCGCGTATTTCAACGCTTGGTGCAACATCGGAAACGTCTCGAACAAAGCACCGAGACCGAGTAATACCGACAGATGCAAAGAAGTCGAGCCAAGGCGGATCCCCGCAATGTGTGGAATGGTGCGCATCACCCCGAAATGGGCACCTGAGCTGGCGAGTAAAATATTATTCGGCCCGGGAGTCATGGTCATGGTTGCACAAAAGAGTGCTGCTGAGGCCATTAATGTCCAGAGTTGTGGATCATTGACAAGTTGAATATCCATAAAGACCTTGAATTGTACGCATACAATATTTGACAATAAACGAGACAATTAATAATATAGATAGCTTAATGGAGATCAATGGATTTATTGTCATGGGTACAATTTGGACGCCAGATCTAGAGGCATTTACAGGTCCTAAATATCAACGTCTGGTCAGTGCGATCGAGCAAGGCATTTTGCTAAAAGCCCTTCCCCATGGCACGAAACTCCCGCCACAGCGGCGTTTAGCCGATGCCCTTGGGGTGACCATAGGCACTGTCACTCGGGCCTATGCTCTAGCGGAGCAACGTGGTTATGTGGAAGCGCGTATCGGTGATGGTACTTATGTCAACGCCTCTCCCGTGCCAGAGCTTAATCATTTGCAGCTCAATATGGCGACTTGTCAGCAGCCGCTGACGGATCAAATAAGTACGCTGAGTGATTGTCTAAGCCAACTGGCTAAGGATCCGGCGAAACTGAGTCAACTCCTTGGCTATCGCGCCAGCCCCTTAGATCAACATCAACAGATATTTCACCACTGGCTTGCGCAACGCGGCATTGAGCAGCGCCCAGAGCAATTGATCTTTACCCATGGTGGACAACAGGCCATTTTTGCCTGCCTTAATGCTTTCCTGACCAAGGGCGAGGTACTCCTGCACGAACAGTACAGCTATCCCGGAGTGCGTATTTGCGCTAAACAATTGGGTATCAATAGTATTGGCGTACCGTTAACCTCTGACGGGGTCGATCTCGCAAGATTCGAGGCTTTAGTTCAAATCCATCAACCTAAACTGGTGTATTTAACCCTCAACAATCAAAACCCTACCTGCATTCAATACAGTGAGCAACAGAGAGAAAAACTGTTGGCACTCGCGGAGCAGTACCAGTTTTATATCATTGAAGATGATGTGAATTATTGCCTCCCTGAAGAGTGGCACTCTCCGCTGTGGCAGTTGGCTCAGACGCTGAATGTGCCGAGGGTCATTTACATTTCAAGCCTGTCTAAGCTGTTTTCAGGGGGCTTAAGGCAAGGTTTTATTTTAGTGCCCGAGCCGCTTATCGCGCCATTGCGCCTCGCCATTCATAGCCAATGTTGGATGGTTTCGCCGCTCAATGTGGAGCTGGCCTGTCTGCTAATCAAACGCGGGCACATCACGGCCAATCGCGATGCGATTATTCGCGAGCGTCAGCAGCAATGCATGGCATTGGGTGACAAGCTGGGGTTAACTCAACACTGGCGGGGTTTAAATGGCTGGATCCAGTTACCCGAAGACATTAAAGCTCATCATCTGGTGACCGCCTTAGCGGCAAAAGGCGTGCTGATCCGTAATGGGGATGACTTTAACTGCCATGACAACTTTATCCGATTAAGTTTAGGTGGCGCCGAAAACGATACCCAATTCCAGCTTGCGCTCGAGTGCATCGAATCCACCTTTAACGCACTCAAGCAACACGCCTATTCGGTCGTATAGCAGTTCATTTTCGCGTTAGAAAGCGGCCAAAAAGAAACGCCAGAGTGATGCTCTGGCGTTTTAAGCTTGCTTAATCACAAGCATTTCTGGTGTTGGAATTTAACGTTATGGCACGTTGAACACAAGCTATGGCTATTGCACCTTGATTTGGTACACGCTGGTTGTGCCACTGACTTCATTACCAATGATCAACAGAGGCTGACCATTAGGACTCTTCTCGGCACTCACAAACTTCATGCCTTCTGGCCCTAAATCTCCGGCTAAACTGGCATCGCCTTTCACTTCGCCTGTATCTGTATCTATGCTGAAATCCGCCTCAAAATCACGGTTTACCACATAATCCACAAAATGCACGTCGAAGGGATTCGTCACGTCGTAAATCATAAAGCCAGAGGTACGTTCAAGCCCGATAAAGGCATAGAGTTTTTGACCAATTTTGCCGAGAGCTAAGGCTTCTGGCTCAGGGCCTTTATCGTCACTGCGACTATCGCCTTTGTTTTCTTCATTGTTATTGTTGAAGTTATTGCCTAACAAGGCTGCGGTGATCCGCTCAAAATCGCTACCACTGTCAAACACCTGTTGACCATCGGCCGTCCAGATTGAGAAAGAACGCGCACCG
The DNA here is from genome assembly GCF_025449215.1 of Shewanella seohaensis. Lineage (NCBI taxonomy): Bacteria > Pseudomonadati > Pseudomonadota > Gammaproteobacteria > Alteromonadales > Shewanellaceae > Shewanella > Shewanella seohaensis. The sequence continues at coordinate 2,650,741 of NZ_CP104900.1, read as the reverse complement.
AAGCTCACGATTTTGTCATAATCGCCGTCGTTATCGTCATCACCCATACTCTTAGTCACTTTCAAACGGGCTAATTGGGTCTTATCTTTTGCGGCGGCAAATTGTGGATGGTTAGGATCTAAGGTTAAGTCACCGGCGCGGGCTTCCTCCGAAAACCCAGCATAATCGCGAGAATCCCCTTCGTTTGCGGTGACAATAAAGTCAGTATTATTCCAACGGTAACTCGCTACGGTATCGGGTTGATACATGCCATACACACCCGCATAGGCCTGAAGGTTGACCATATCATCCTTGTCACTTGCATCAATTTTATTCACATCAAGACCATAATCCTTCAGTCCTAAGGGTAAAATCTTCGCTACTTTGGCATTGGCGATATCAATCACCGCGATGGCATTGTTCTCCTGCAGGCTCACAAAAGCACGGCTGTTATCGGGGCTGACACTGATATACTCAGGCTCTAAGTCCTGCGCGACAGTGGCCATAGGGCCATTGATTTTAATGTCCTTAGTAATTTCATTATAGCGAGCATTGCCCTGATTAAACTCGGTGAATGCCACTAACGTCGCCGTTGCTGCGGGTTTACCATCCGCAATGGCGATAATCGCCACACTGCCCTCAGGATCGATACTATAGTCTTGATTTGGTTCGCCTTCATTCGCTACGAGTACCGTTTTACCATCATGACTAAAGACGACGTTATCCGGTAATGCACCGACTTCAACCGCACTGAGATACTGAGGTGTCTCATTGCCATTGAGTTGGTAGAAAGCCACATAGCCATTGGCTTGAGTCTTATTGCCTGCTGCATCGCCGCGCTCAATGGCCGCCGCTAACAAGTTACCAGAAATACTGACACTGTTAACGCTGCCCATAAAACTCAAGCCCACATCCTTGGCGACATCCAGCTCAGCTAGCTTATCAAGATTATTCAAGGCTAATGGCGCAGTTGCCTTAGCCGCGTTGCTAAGCAAGTTAGCATCGATAATGTCGACCTTACCGCTTTTCGCATTAACCACAAAAATTCGCTGAGAAGCACTGTGGTATTCAACAATTTCAGCAGCGCTCAGGCCATAAGTGCCAGTTTGATGACGGCCGATCAGCTCCGCTGACACTCCCGCAGATTGGGGTTGGCAAATAAATTGGGTTTGCGCCGCATCGATTTCAGTCTCTTCCAACTGGCCATTACGATTTGTATCGAGCCCTGTATCGATGCGTTGACCACCGGCGGGACAGTTTGCATCACCTATGGCGAGTGCAGTCACGTTCACTAATGAATTTAAGCCGTTCTCCCCCTGCTCACCATTGGTACCGTCATCACCATTACAGGCACCAAGGAGTAAACTTGCCAGTATCGCACCGGCCAGCGGCAGTCGTTTTGTGTTCATTGCATCATTCCTGAATGTGTTGTTATTAGTCGTAGGGTTAAGCTAAAGCCCATTAAACTAATCCGCATTCAAGACGGTTAGATGACATACAGATGACACTGGAGTGACAATCTCAGTCGAATGAATGACGCTAAGGCGAGCCTGAGCACATCAATGCAATACAAGGACATAAAATCCATTTTGGTTACAATTTAAGTGTAAAGATATCGTCATCGAGATTGGCTTATTTGCCTGAGCGTTTTACTATGTTATGGCTTAATATCCTTAGACTCGATACAAAGCCGAGGACTTAAATCAACTGTGGCTATGACGGTTGAGAGACTCTTCGCCGGCCACTCATTTCTTCCCTATACTCCTCCAATGTTCATGGCAAAATTACGCTATGTTAATTGAGGCAAAATGAGTCGCCATTAGGCAAAATTGTTACCCTACAATTTTGGTTTTCGAGTGACATACACTTAATATCGCCTTCTTTCGCCACCCGAGGTAACTGTGGACCCACAACCGTCAAGCTATCCGACTAAACCGAGCAGCATTCCCCACTTGGCACTGCTGATCCCTATGCTCGCCGCCATTGTCGCGATCACGCCGCTCGCGATCGACATGTATTTGCCCGCTATGGCAACACTTGCCCAGAGTTTTCATACCGATATCACTCTAGTCCAACAATCCTTGAGTGTTTACTTAGGAGGCTATGCCCTCGGCATGCTGTGTTTTGGCCCCCTTGCCGACCGTATTGGCCGTCGCCCTTTGGTAATAATGGGCCTCTCAGGCTTTATGTTAGTCAGCCTATTGCTCGGCTTAGCCGAACAGATTGAAGTGTTTTTAGGCCTGCGCTTTTTACAAGCCTTTATCGGCGCCGCGGCCACTGTGGTTGTCCCTGGGTATATCAAAGAAGTCTATGGTGAAAACACGGCTAAAGGCATGTCTTATGTCAGTTTAATCATGATGTTAGCGCCATTATTAGCCCCAAGCATCGGTAGCCTTATCCTCGAGATTGGTGAATGGCATTTGATCTTCTTTATCCAATCGGCCTATGCCATGTTGTTGCTGTTGTTGGTCATTACGCTGCTGAGAATGCCCAGCGATAAAGATCAGAGTAGCCGCAGTCAAAAATCCTTTTTAGGGGCTTATGCGACAGTATTTTCACGTCCCGGGGTTAAATTAAATATTGCCAGCGGTGTACTCACCTCCTTTGCGTTTTTCTGTTATTTAACCGCATCACCCTTTGTCTATATGGAGGTTTTTTCCTTAGATAAATCCTTATTTGCCCTACTCTTTAGTACCAATGTGGGCGCGCTGATGCTGGCAAATATTATCAATACCCGAATTGTGGGCCGTTATGGCTCGTTAAGAATGCTGCACGTATCGACCTTCTTCGGTGCGCTGGCGGCGGTCGGTTTACTGGGGGTGAATTTACTGGGGCTCAGTTATCATTTCACCGTGTTGATGCTGATCCCACTTATGGGCAGTCTTGGTATCATGTCGGTCAACGCCGATGCCATTGTGCTGATGAAGTTTAAGCAGGAAACGGGCACGGCCACTGCGGTAATTGGCACCTTACGATTTGGCTGCGGCGCCTTAGCAGGGCCATTACTCGCGCTGTTTTATAATGGCACCGCAGTGCCCTTCTCGGCATTGATGCTGACGGCGGTATTGTTGGTGGGATTCTGTCAATTTAACCGTTCGACTCATCAAGCGAAGCCGAAGGAGTGATGGCATCTTTATGCCACCTAAACCAAGCAATCATGGTTTGCCTCTCTTTTGTAGTTGATTTGTAACAAATTAAGCGTTCTCTAAATAAACGGCACTTAGGTTATATATAGTAGCTTGGGTGCCGTTTTTCATTGTAAACCAGCTAACCCATTATAATTAAAGTAATTAAATAAAATGACCCCACACAAAAACTCCCGTTTCATGAGCGTTTATCGCGCCTAAACATGAAATTGTTTCAAGTTGGTTATTTTTTACATAAAAGCCTTGAAATGTGTTCTTTTTTGAATATGATGAAATTCTGTTCATTGCAACAGCTGCTGCATCCAAAGGGATGAGCGCTTGAAATCGATGATTTCAAGCTCAGCAATCGGAGTCTGAATTACCCTTCAGACTTATTTTTAGAGCGATTACCGTCGCTGTAACAAGATACTGTTTACCGTAACGGTACTATGCAATAGGAGTTTCACATGGAGAAGTTATCCGGCGCCAGCATGATTGTGCGATCCCTGATCGATGAAGGTGTAAAGCACATATTTGGTTATCCTGGCGGCTCAGTGTTAGATATCTACGACGCCCTGCACCTTATCCCCGGTATTGAACATATTCTGGTTCGTCACGAACAAGCCGCCGTGCATATGGCCGATGGTTATGCCCGCGCCACGGGTAAAGTGGGCGTGGTACTCGTGACCTCAGGCCCAGGTGCCACCAATGCCATTACCGGCATCGCCACCGCCTATATGGATTCAATTCCATTAGTGGTGTTATCTGGCCAAGTGCCGAGCAATTTAATCGGTAACGATGCGTTCCAAGAATGCGACATGATTGGGATTTCACGCCCAGTCGTCAAACACAGCTTTTTAGTACAAGATCCCACTCAAATTCCTGAGATCATTAAAAAAGCATTTTATATTGCTTCCACAGGTCGCCCCGGCCCCGTGGTTGTCGACTTGCCAAAGGATTGCCTCAATCCAGCATTACTGCACGACTATATTTACCCCGAGAGCATTAAAATGCGCTCCTATAATCCAACGACATCGGGCCATAAGGGTCAAATTCGCCGTGGATTACAGGCATTACTCGCCGCGAAAAAACCTGTGCTTTATGTGGGTGGAGGCGCCATTATCTCAAGCAGTGAAAAGCAGATCTTAGCCTTAGCGGAAAAATTAAATATCCCCGTTGTCAGCACCTTAATGGGCCTTGGCGCCTTCCCTGGCACCCATAAAAACAGCTTAGGAATGCTGGGGATGCACGGGCACTATGAAGCCAACATGACCATGCATAACTGCGATCTTATCTTCGGGATTGGTGTACGTTTCGATGACAGAACCACTAACAACATCGAAAAATACTGCCCTAATGCCACCATTTTACATATTGATATCGACCCTTCATCGATTTCAAAAACCGTACGAGTGGATATCCCCATCGTAGGCTCGGCCGATATCGTACTGGACAGCATGCTAGCCCTGCTGGATGAGTCGAAGGAGGGCAACGATAGCGAGGCAATTAATCAATGGTGGCAAGAAATCACTGTGTGGCGTAACCGCAACTGCTTGGCATACGATAAGGAAAGCAACCGGATCAAACCACAGCAAGTAATTGAAACTCTTTACAAACTCACTAATGGTGAGGCCTATGTCGCCTCGGATGTGGGCCAGCATCAAATGTTTGCCGCGCTCTATTATCCCTTTGATAAACCTCGTCATTGGATTAACTCCGGTGGCCTTGGCACCATGGGCTTTGGTCTACCCGCTGCCATGGGAGTCAAAATGGCAATGCCGGACGAAACCGTTGTGTGCGTCACGGGCGATGGTTCGATTCAGATGAATATTCAAGAGCTTTCAACCGCTCTGCAATACGATACGCCGGTTAAAATTATCAACTTAAACAACCGTTTCCTTGGCATGGTGAAACAATGGCAGGATATGATCTACTCGGGTCGCCATTCCCATTCCTATATGGATTCGGTCCCCAACTTTGCCAAAATTGCCGAAGCCTATGGCCATGTTGGTATGACGATTAGCGATCCTGCTGAGCTTGAGTCTAAGATGGCCGAAGCCCTTGCCATGAAAGACAGACTGGTATTTATCGACATTATGGTGGATGAGACTGAGCACGTGTATCCCATGCTTATCCGCGGCGGCGCGATGAATGAAATGTGGTTAAGCAAAACGGAGAAATGCTAATGCGTCGAATTATATCTGTATTACTCGAAAACCAATCCGGCGCCCTATCCCGTGTTGTCGGCCTGTTTTCCCAGCGCGGTTACAACATCGAAAGTTTAACTGTGGCACCAACCGATGATAACACCTTATCGCGCCTCAATATTACCGTGGTGGCCGACGAGAAAGTGCTAGAGCAAATCGAGAAACAGCTACACAAGTTAGTCGATGTGCTTAAGGTGTCGAATGTCACCGAATCGGCTTATATCGAGCGGGAGTTGGCACTGGTTAAAGTCCGCGCCCAAGGGGAATTACGGGAAGAAATTAAGCGCACCGCCGATATCTTCCGTGGGCAAATTGTCGATGTCACCGCCAATCTCTACACCATTCAATTGGTGGGCACGACCGAAAAACTCGATGCCTTTATTCACTCCATGGGTGAAGTGACTAAAGTGGTTGAAGTATCGCGCTCGGGCGTAGTGGGCCTGGCCCGCGGCGAGAAAGCGATGAGAGCATAACGCTGATATCCCCATTAACCCTATGTGAGCTTGCCATAGCAAGGCTTTGACATAGACCACATGGGATTTTATTGGTGGGATAACAATAAGGGGAGCATTAAGCTCCCCTTCTTTATCCGCGCGATTCAGGATTAGGATTGACCATCTAATAGACGCGAAGTGGTGATTTCAATCTTGCGTGGTTTTAACGCTTCTGGGATTTCACGCACTAAATCAATGTTCAATAAACCATTCTCTAAACTGGCACCCAATACGGTCACATAATCCGCCAGTTGGAAGGTACGTTCAAACCCGCGCTCGGCAATACCTTGGTATAGGTATTTACGCTCGGTTTGGCTCTCGGCTTTATTGCCTCTAACCAGTAACTTCTCACCTTCGCTACTGATCTCAAGCTCTTCCATCGAGAACCCGGCCACGGCCATAGTAATGCGATAACGATTTTCACCAAGGAGTTCAATGTTATAGGGAGGATAACCTGAGTTGCCATTATTCGCGGCAGCATGTTCTGCCATCTGGGCTAAACGATCAAAACCAATAGCACTACGGTAAAGAGGAGTTAAATCATAAGTACGCATATTCATATCCTTGTCTTAAGCAATATGGGAAAGTGGCGAACGTTTTCAATTGAAAACGCATTTATACTCGCAGAAATTAACTTCTGTCCTAGCGGCACAGAATCGATTGGGATCCTCATCGAGCGATCCTGCAATAGATATAAGGATAGGAAAGCGGATTTCAAGGAAGGTTTTTAAAATTTTTAAAAACTGAATAAAAATAACCTGTTACTAGCATTAAACACTTTGTCTTTGGCATAGTTAGCAAAATGCCGCCAATAAAAAAGGAGCCCTTAGGCTCCCTTCTTCGGTCTGGCACTCAGATTAACGAGTACGTGGACACAGTTCTTCAGCACTGAAGAAGTAAGCAATTTCACGTGCTGCTGATTCTAAAGAATCAGAACCGTGAGCTGCGTTTTCGTCGATGCTTTGAGCGAAGTCAGCACGGATAGTACCTGGAGCCGCTTGAGCTGGGTTAGTTGCACCTAAAATTTCGCGGTGAGCTAAAACAGCGTTTTCGCCTTCTAATACTTGAACCATGATTGGGCCAGAAGTCATGAAAGCAACCAGAGCACCGAAGAAGCCACGCTCGCTATGCTCAGCATAGAAACCTTCAGCTTGTTCTTTAGTCAGGTGTAACATTTTAGCTGCAACGATCTTCAGACCAGCAGTTTCAAAACGGTTGTAGATTGCACCGATGTGGTTTTTAGCAACTGCATCAGGCTTAATGATAGAAAATGTGCGTTCGATCGCCATAACAAGCTTCCTTTGTCAGCAAGTTTGAAAAATTCGCGCGGATTATACGAAATTTAAAAAACAAATCCTATCTTTAAAGCAAATAAGTCTGAGATATTGCGCACATTGGCTGGATTTGTAACCAGATTGATCACACAAAAACGCCAGACCTGTCATTCGACTGGACTGGCGAAAGGATAACAACACAACTAAATTGGCATATTTGCCAAAGACTCAGGGGTTATTTTTTATTTTTTGCCCAAATGCTCGCCCACGCAATCAAGGCAACCAAAATAATGGCAGGGGCTAAATCGAGCAAATGATGGAAGATACCAACGCCACCATGACCAGGATGAGCCCATGCCAAGGCGGGTAACAGTGTGAATAACAAAGCAAACAAAAGTTTCATGTGAACATCCTTGCGTAGCCAGAATAACATTAAGCGCTTAACCACTTAACGGATACATAACAAGGTACGTCATTCACTTAAAATGAATTTGATGCCGATCAAACTCCTACAAAAATCCCCTTTTAGGGATCACTAAACGTGACAACCGTCACGCAAGTGCGCTTTTGCGGGACAAGATGCCCCATCGGGGCGATGGTTATTTCTCTTCAATCCAGCATTGCTGAATGGCTTCTAATATCCGCTCATTACAATGCTTAGGATCGTCATCAAAATCATCGAGGGCTAATACCCACTCATATAACTGAGTAAAATGCAGCTTGTGGGGGTCAACCTCAGAATGCTTCTCCAGCAATTCTAAGGCGATATCTAATGAGTCAATCCACTTTAACGACATCCGCTCCCCCTTTTACCATCTGCAGCTAAACCTTGCTCTCCTGAGTGTAGCTTAAGAACGCGTTAACTCTACGCTTGAGTGGGCTTTTTTGCCTTGAGGGCGTTCTTTTCAACAAACTCAATAATGGCACCAGCAACATCTTTTGCGGTGGCGCCTTCAATCCCTTCAAGACCTGGCGAGGAGTTTACTTCCATTACCACAGGGCCATGATTTGAACGCAGTAAATCGACACCCGCCACATTGAGGCCCATGGTCTTGGCCGCACGGATTGCGACTGAACGCTCTTCAGGGGTCAGTTTAACTAAACTTGCGGTGCCGCCACGGTGTAAGTTTGAGCGAAACTCCCCAGGCATGGCTTGGCGTTTCATCGCTGCAATCACTTTATCGCCTAGCACAAAGCAGCGAATGTCGGCGCCATTGGCTTCTTTAATGTATTCCTGCACCATGATGTTGGCTTTTAATCCCATAAAAGCTTCAATCACACTCTCAGCCGCTTTGCGAGTTTCGGCTAACACCACCCCAATGCCCTGCGTGCCCTCAAGCAACTTGATCACTAACGGCGCGCCGCCCACCATGTCGATAAGATCAGGAATATCGCTTGGCTTATTGGCAAAGCCGGTGATCGGCAAGCCGATACCACGGCGTGACATCAACTGCATCGAACGTAACTTATCGCGGGAGCGAGAAATGCCGACGGAATCATTGAGCGCATACACGCCCATCATCTCAAACTGACGCAGCACAGCTGAGCCATAAAAAGTAATAGATGCACCAATACGCGGGATCACCGCATCAAAAGGCGGCAATTCTTCCCCACCAATATGGATGCTCGACTGACGCATATTGATGTTCATGTAACATTCGAGCGGGTTGATCACTTGGACTTCGTGACCACGTAATGTCGCAGCCTCAACGAGTCGCTTTGTGGAATATAGCTCAGGCCCTTGCGATAGGATCGCGATTCTCATTTTGGTCTCCGACAACCATTTCATTTTGAGCGCATCATACGCTCGGATTAGGATAAATCAATCATGGCAATTATTGCTTGCGCAAATGCTGGGCGCCATAAGCCAAAAACCAGTCACATGGACTGGTTTTTGACGATATCATCGCATCGGGTTGATTAACCTTCGCTCACCATATTCACAGTGTACTTCGGAATTTCAATCACCAGATCGCTATCGACAACTTTGGCTTGGCAAGACAAGCGGCTCTCAGGCTCAAGTCCCCATGCCTTATCGAGCATATCATCTTCAAGCTCATCGCTTGGATCTAACTCATCAAAGCCTTCACGCACGATGCAATGGCATGTGGTGCAGGCACAGGATTTTTCACAGGCATGCTCGATATTGATGCCATTACGCAGCGCCACATCGAGAATCGTTTCACCTACTTTGGCTTCCAACACTGCGCCATCGGGACATAACTCAGCATGGGGAAGAAAGACTAACTGGGGCATCACATCACCTATATGTTGTCAATTGACTGACCCTTAAAGGCCACTCGAATAGAATTATCCATACGCTTCGCGGCGAAATCCTGAGTATGTTCATCGAGGACTTCAATCGCTTGCTTAATCGCATCGGCATCATCACCACGGGCAATTTCGGCAAGCTGTGCCATGACCGCATCAATCTGCTGACGCTCATCACTTGTCAGCAGGTCGCCATCTTTTGCAAGCGCCGCATTTAACGACTCAAGTACCCTTGCCGCCTCTACTTGCTGCTCGGCCAGCATACGACGACTGATGTCTTCCTTCGCATGCTTCATCGAGTCCTTGAGCATAGTCGCGATTTCGGTATCCGATAAACCAAACGAAGGCTTGACCTGAATGCTCGATTGCACGCCGGTGGATTTCTCCATCGCAGTGACGCTAAGCAACCCATCGGCATCGACTTGGAAGGTCACGCGAATATGGGCAGCGCCCGCCGCTAACGGGGAATACCTTTAAGCGTAAAGCGTGCGAGTGAGCGACAATCATCGACTAACTCACGCTCGCCCTGCACCACATGGAAGGCCATCGCCGTTTGACCATCCTTAAAGGTGGTAAACTCTTGGGCGCGAGCGACTGGAATCGTGGTGTTACGAGAAACCACTTTTTCCACTAAACCGCCCATGGTTTCAATCCCTAATGACAAAGGGATCACATCGAGCAGTAATAATTCAGACTCGGGTTTGTTACCGACCAGAATATCGGCCTGAATCGCCGCGCCAATCGCAACGACGCGATCTGGGTCGATAGAGGTTAATGGCGCCTTACCGAAAAAGGTTTCAACCTGTTCACGCACTAATGGCACGCGGGTTGAACCACCCACCATCACGGTTTCTAACACTTCATCAGCCGTTACGCCCGCATCACGTAGGGTGCGACGACAGCTGGCGATGGTTTTCTTCACTAATGCGCTGATTAAGTTATCAAACTCAGCTTTGGTCACCACTTGCTTGAGCACAGTGCCATCGGCAAGCGTCAGGCTCGCTTCGACGTCACTCGCATCGGTTAAGGCTTCTTTCACACGGCGCGCTTCAATCAATAACTGACGACTTAGCTGCGGATCAAGGTTCGTCAATTGCCACACTTGCTGCATATGCGCCTGCAACAAATGGTCAAAGTCATCGCCACCTAGCGCCGAATCGCCGCCTGTAGCTAGCACCTCAAAAACGCCACGATTTAAACGCAGAATAGAGATATCAAAGGTACCGCCGCCGAGATCGTAAATCGCGATCACACCTTCTTGCTTCGAATCTAACCCGTAGGCGATTGCCGCCGCAGTAGGCTCGTTGAGCAGGCGTAATACTTTAACACCGAGCAAAGACGCGGCATCTTTTGTCCCTTGACGCTGTGCATCATCGAAATACGCTGGCACAGTGATCACGACACCCTGCAGCTCGCCACCGAGGGTTTTCTCAGCGCGTTCAACCAGAGGACGTAAAATCTCCGCCGACACTTGCACCGGATTCACTTGCCCTTGAGGCGTAACAAACAGCGGTAAACCGTTTTCACTGGCTTCAAACTGGTATGGGAACGCTTGCTCACCAGATTGAATATCCGTGAGGCTGCGGCCCATAAAGCGTTTGACCGATACGATAGTGTTTTTAGGATCCTGCGCAGAACTTAACGCCGCGACTTGACCCACTTCAATGCCATCTTGGGTATAACGGACGATAGAAGGTAAAGAATGCTGGCCATTTTCATCGGGTAAGGTCGCCGTTACGCCGCTGCGAACCGCGGCCACGAGGGAATTAGTGGTACCTAAATCGATGCCAACGGCAAGTCTATGTTGGTGCGGCGCGGCGCTTTGTCCGGGCTCTGCAATCTGCAAAAGGGCCATATGTATCCAACTTAGTAGCGCCGACTCAGACCCGTCTGAATCGGCTAAATAACTGCAATAGGGAAAATTAATCGAGCAGCGCGTCTTCGATACGCGTCAGCTCATCGTGTAATTTTGCCATAAATTTAAGCTTGCGTACTTGATCTGCCGCTAACAAGGCATCTTCTTCGCTGTCACTGCTTAGCTGTGCGGTGAGCAATTTCGTCAGCTTTGTCCGATATGCCGCGAAAGAGTCGTATAACTCATCAATGCTTTCTTGAGGATCGGCGCTATCGCGAATGTCTTCTAACGCCTCGCGCCATTCCATCTGCTGCATCAAAAATGCAGTGTCTTTCACTGTGGTGGTTTCGTAGCTTAAATCGATACCACGTAGCGACAGCATATGCTCGGCACGGCGGATAGGATCTTTTAGGGTTTGATAACCGTCATTCACTTGCGCAGTGCGTTGCACCGACAATAAGCGTTGTTGCTCTGTATCGTTGGCAAACTTATCGGGATGCACCGCCCGTTGCAGTTCGCGGTAGCGTTCTGCAAGCACAGCGGTGTCAATATCGAAGGCAGGGGAAAACTTAAACAGCTCGAAATAATTCATGCGTCAATTCGGCAATTAAACAGTGAAACTCTCACCGCAACCGCACTCACCTTTTGCGTTAGGATTGTTAAATTGGAAACCTTCGTTCAGGCCTTCTTTAACAAAATCCAACTCAATGCCCTGTAGATAGATGAAGCTTTTCGCATCGATAATGATTTTAACACCATCAATATCATACACTTCATCGTCATCATTCAGCGCATCAACAAACTCAAGCACATACGCCATACCGGAACAGCCAGAGGTCTTTAAGCCGAGGCGCAGGCCGATGCCCTTGCCTCGATTCGCTAAGAAAGATCTGACACGCTCAGTTGCCGCTGGGGTCATTGTAATCGCCATCTTAACTCCAGATGTTACTTAGCTTGTTTCGATTTGTACTCGTCGATCGCCGCTTTTATGGCATCTTCTGCCAAAATGGAACAGTGGATTTTCACTGGTGGCAAGGCTAATTCTTCCGCGATATCGGTGTTTTTGATGGCCGCCGCTTGCTCGATAGTCTTGCCTTTCACCCACTCGGTTACCAGTGAGCTAGACGCAATCGCGCTGCCACAACCGTAGGTTTTGAACTTCGCGTCTTCGATGATGCCGTCTGCGCCGATTTTCAGCTGTAACTTCATCACGTCACCACAGGCAGGTGCTCCCACCATACCGGTCACGACCGAAGGATCGTTCTTGTCGAAAGAACCAACGTTACGTGGGTTCTCATAATGATCTATCACTTTTTCACTGTAAGCCATGGTACTGCTCCAAAATTATCTATTGTAAATGGTCGAATTAATGATGTGCCCACTGCACCTGATTCAGGTCGATGCCATCTTTGAACATCTCCCACAATGGAGACATTTCTCTTAATTTATCAATAGATTGTGTAATAGTTTCGATAGCGTGGTCGATTTCTTCTTCGGTGGTAAAACGACCGATTGAGAAACGAATTGAGCTATGCGCCATTTCATCATTTAAACCAAGCGCACGTAACACGTAGCTTGGCTCGAGACTGGCTGACGTACAGGCAGAACCCGATGAAACCGCTAAATCTTTTAATGCCATCATCAGCGACTCACCTTCAACATAGTTGAAGCTGACGTTCAAGCTACCACTCACACGGTGAGTCATATCGCCGTTTACATACGTCTCTTCGATGTGCTTGATGCCATTCCATAACTTGTCACGCAGCTTAGCGATACGGGCGTTGTCGGTTGCCATTTCAGCTTTGGCAATCGCAGCCGCTTCGCCTAAACCAACGATTTGGTGAGTCGCCAGAGTACCACTGCGCATACCACGCTCATGACCACCGCCGTGCATTTGCGCTTCTAAGCGAATACGTGGCTTACGGCGAACGTACAGAGCACCAATCCCTTTTGGACCATACATTTTGTGGCCAGAGATAGAGATCAGGTCTACCTTAGTCGTTTGTACATCGATAGGTAATTTGCCCGCGCTTTGTGCAGCATCCATATGGAAGATAATGCCTTTTGAGCGGCATAACTCGCCGATGGCATCCACATCATGGATCACGCCGATTTCGTTATTCACATGCATGATGCTGACAAGAATGGTGTCGTCGCGCATCGCAGCTTCTAAACGTTCCATCGGAATGATGCCGTTGGCATCTGGCTCTAAGTAAGTGACTTCAAAGCCTTCACGCTCAAGCTGACGGCAGGTATCGAGTACCGCTTTATGTTCAGTCTTGCTGGTGATGATGTGCTTGCCTTTCTTATTGTAGAAATGCGCTACGCCTTTGATCGCCAGGTTGTTTGATTCAGTTGCACCTGAGGTAAACACGATTTCACTGGTGATCGGCATTGATCAGATCAGCCACTTGGCTGCGCGCCACATCCACCGCTTCTTCCGCTTGCCAGCCATAACGGTGAGAACGTGATGCTGGGTTACCGAAGATGCCATCCATCGTCATGTATTGGAACATTTTTTCCGCGACTCGCGGATCAACTGGCGTGGTGGCGGCATAATCTAAATAGATAGGAAGCTTCATAACACACTCCGTACTTAGCAGTCTCTGCCGAGGCTACATACAACGTACAAAAATAATTTTTATCGTATAACAAAAAGCCTATAAGCTGACTCTTTGCTCCTTTTGCATAGTGTCTTGCTTAAGCGAGATAAACTGCACATCTCGTTTCTGCATTAAGCCAGCAAGACTGATACCATCTAAAAAATCTGAAATTTGTTTGCTTAAATCGCCCCAGAGCGAGTGCGTTAAGCAGCGAGTTCCACTCTGGCAATTGCCTAATCCTTGACAACGAGTCGCGTCGACAGACTCGTCCACAGCATGGACAACCATGCCAACTGAAATATCATTAGCTTCGAGGCCTAAGCGATAACCACCACCTGGACCACGGACACTGGCTACTAGGCCATGTTTACGTAACTTTGCGAAGAGTTGTTCCAGATAGGAAAGCGAAATCCCTTGTCTTTCAGAGATATCCGCTAAGGGAACCGGTCCCGAAGCCGAGTGGATGGCCACATCGAGCATTGCGGTTACTGCATAACGACCTTTAGATGTAAGTTTCATAACTACCATAGCTCCCAAACAGGTATGGGGTTATTTCAACATACCCGAGTATTTCAGTCAAGTATAAAACCTAGTAAAACACTCAAGTATATAAGCGTGCAGTGAACCAATACCCTTTCATCTTGGTGGGGTATTTAACCTTTTTCTGCCCTAAGATTCAATGCTAAAGGGGCAATTAATCGTGCTAATCGCCCCCATATCGGGATCTAACGCACTCTCTTGGAACGAAAGCTAGCCACCTAGGTCCACTCTGCTTAAAAACCGTGCAACCACAGTGGAAATTGAACTGCAATCATCGGTGGCAAAGCGTGTGGATTATATCTACACGCCACTGCGCCACACGCCTCAGTTAAATGCTGGGGTCAAACTCGTCGAGCGCGCTCTGGCGCTTATCGGCGGCGGCTTTTTCGGCGTCGTTAAACTCACCCACATTCAGCTCTGGCAATCTTTCGGTACATACATCGCCACCTAAGCGTTGGATGGCTTGACACAATTCCTGCACTTTTGAATCCATTAAATGCATATGGTCCAGCATTTGACCGATAGCGTTCGCGACGGGATCCGGATTGTCAGGAGACACAGCATACGCATCGAAGCCATATTTCTTGGCCATGGCACTGCGACGCTCAGACTTCTCTTTCGATTGTGGCGAAGGTGTGGCCACTACGCGCCCAGGGATCCCGACCACAGTCGTATCCTTAGGCACATCTTTCACCACCACAGAGTTAGAGCCAACACGCGCCCCATCATGCATAGTGATAGGACCTAAAATCTTAGCCCCTGCGCCCACAACCACGTTATTGCCCAATGTTGGATGGCGTTTACCTGCCTGCCAAGTGGTGCCGCCGAGTGTCACACCGTGATACAAAGTACAATCATCGCCAATCTCGGCAGTTTCACCGATCACCACGCCCATACCATGGTCGATAAAGAAACGATCGCCAATGGTGGCCCCCGGGTGGATCTCCACTCCCGTCAGCCAGCGCGAAAAAGTCGATAAACAACGGGCCATTAAGCGCCAATCACGCTTCCATAACTTATGGCTTATCCGATGCAGCCAAATGGCGTGCATGCCAGGATAGTTGACCAAGATCTCAAAGGCGCTGCGCGCCGCGGGATCACGGTGATATATAGATTCAATGTCTTCTTTTAGCCTAGCTATCACACCCATGCTTCAATCCTTCGCGATTAGCGTTATATGCCAAATGTGCTTTGGCTATTTTTGTTTGTTACCCACCACTTTATCTATCGAGGTTAGAATACCTCGAAGAATATTCATCTCTTGGCTTTCGATACGTGCACGGCTAAACAGACGACGTAGCTTAGTCATCACTTGGCCGGGGTGGTTTTTAATAATAAAACCTGTCGATGATAAGGTGCTTTCTAAGTGCACAAAGAAACGCTCAAGATCGGCAGAAAGCGGATACTCTTCCTCCACTTGCGGCGCCGCTGTTTGCGCTAAGTGTGCGACACGCGTTTCATAACAAATGATCTGCACCGCTTGCGCTAAATTCAATGAGCTGTATTCAGGGTTAGCAGGAATAGCCACATGATATGTACATTGCTGCAATTCTTCATTGGTCAAACCATGATTTTCACGGCCAAAGACAATGGCGACAGGTCCTGATAAGCCCTCAGTGACCAGCTTTTGCCCCGCTTCACGCGGATCGAGCATTGGCCAATCTAAGGTACGACTGCGAGCACTGGTAGCAATCACTAAACTGCAATCGGCGATGGCTTCTTCTAAGGAATCCACTTTCACCAAATGCTTTAAGATGTCAGACGCACCAGCCGCCAAGGCAATGGATTGACCATCTACTTCACATCTTGGTTCGGCAAGATACAGGGTCGATAACCCCATGGTCTTCATCGCTCTGGCGGTCGAGCCAATATTGCCGGGGTGCGATGTCCCCACTAAAATCACACGAATATTACTTAGCATGAAACGACTTAATTTAATTCACAAAACACAGGGAGCGAATACTATCACAGGCGTGCGTGAATGCTTATATGAAAATCGGTATTTGATATAACATTCAAATCGAGTATAATGCCGCCCGCTATTTTTAACGTTCTTTAACATCCAGGGGATTGCAATGCATCCGATGCTGACGATTGCTGTTCGCGCTGCTCGCGCGGCCGGCCAAACTATTATGCGCGCCTACACTGAACTTGACCGAGTTGAAGTCAGTGCTAAAGGTGTCAACGATTTTGTTACCAGTGTAGATAAGGAAGCAGAAGCCGCCATTACCTATCAAATTCGCAAATCTTACCCTGATCACACAATCGTGGGTGAAGAAAAAGGCGAAAACCGTGGCGAGAATAAAGACTATGTATGGATAGTCGATCCTCTGGATGGCACTAACAACTTCGTTAGAGGCATTCCCCACTTCGCGGTTTCTATCGCACTTCAACACAAAGGCAAAACTGAAGTTGCCGTTGTGTACGATCCTGTTCGTGAAGAATTATTTACCGCTATCCGTGGTAAAGGCGCCAAATTAAACGATTTCCGTATCCGCGTAACCAATGTGACTGAACTGGCTCCAACCATTATCGGTACAGGTTTCCCATTCAAAGCCCGTCAACACACCGAAAGCTACATGGCAATCTTTGGCGAAGTGTTCGGTCAGTGTTCTGACTTACGCCGTGCAGGTTCTGCCGCATTAGATTTAGCCTATGTGGCGGCTGGCCGTTTAGACGGTTTCTTCGAAATCGGTTTAAAGCCATGGGATATCGCCGCTGGTGACTTAATCTGCCGCGAAGCGGGTGGCACAGTCACCGATTTCACTGGCGGTCATAACTACCTGATCTCTGGCAACATCGTTGCAGGCTCACCGAAAGTGACCACAGAATTAGTGAAAACCATGCGTCCCTTGCTGAACGAAGGTTTAAAGCGTTAATCACGCCCTTCCGAGCGTAACGCATATTAAAAAGGCCAGTGAATTCACTGGCCTTTTTGTTTGCTGCTTTCGTTATTCTGTTTTAGCTATTCCGCGCTTTGGCTAATGTCTGCTCAAAGACTTTCTATCTACCCGCCAATGCCTGAGCAGGGCCAATCTGGCTCGCCTTCCACGCGGGATACAGGGTTGCGATAAGACTCATAACAAACGCCGTGGCAATCACTAAACCAGCATCCGTCATATGCAGCTCTGACGGCAGAAAATCCACAAAATACACATCGGCAGACAGGAGTTGAATACCGAGCAGTTGCTCAATACCACGGGCGATACCACTAAGATTAATCGCGGTCGCAATCCCGATCACGCCGCCGAGGGCACAACCTACAAGGCCATTTAACGCGCCCTGCACCATAAAAATCCCCATCACTGAGAGACGGCTTAAGCCCATGGTCATCAGAATGGCGATTTCA
Source organism: Shewanella seohaensis (assembly GCF_025449215.1). Classification (NCBI taxonomy): domain Bacteria; kingdom Pseudomonadati; phylum Pseudomonadota; class Gammaproteobacteria; order Alteromonadales; family Shewanellaceae; genus Shewanella; species Shewanella seohaensis. Next base: position 2,633,044 of record NZ_CP104900.1, on the reverse strand, counting down.
CTGGCTTTATCTCGCACCGCCATCACTAGCGTTGAGACAATATTGAAACAGGCCACGCCAATCACTAACACCAAAACGAGATACATAATGGTGCGAACCAATTGAATATCTTGATATAAATGACCTTGAGTACGCGTCCAATCACTGATATAAACGGACTGATTTAAGGCATAACCCAACTCACGAATTTTCGCTGGCGCATCAAACACCTGCGCCACACTGATCCGCACCCCGGTAACACCTTGATGTAAATTCAGGATATTCGCCGCATAGCGCATCGGAATATACGCCGTGGTTAACTCAAGCTCGCCACCTAAGCGGTACACACCCGACACCACAAAACGATGGCTCTTGGCCGCCCGTAAACTGCCGGCATGTTCAGGATCAAGATCTTGCACATACAAAGCGAGGGTATCGCCAACTTCGAGGCCTAACTTTTTCAGCAGACTCTCGCCGAGGACGATGTGATTGTCATCCTCGCTCAAGCCTTGCCAAGTCTCTTTCGACATAAATTGCGAGAGAGTCGAGACTTTTGCCTCTTGCTCAGGGTCGATTCCCACAACGGCAAGCCCCTGAAAACCACCGGGCTTTTGCACTAATCCTTGCATCCGAATAAAAGGTGCCGCCGCCGTAATGCCTTCAATCTGCATGGCGGTTTGCTCAACCGCGCGCCAGTCGGCAATCGGCTCATTCACGCCAACCACATCGGCTTGGGAGATCACGCCTAACAAGCGCTGCTCTAACTCACGCTCGAAACCATTCATGGCTGAGAGCACCACAATCAGCACCGCAACCCCTAGCGCGATGCCCGCAGTCGATGCAAAGGAGATAAAACTAATAAAACTATTGGATTGGCGCGCACGATAAAAACGCCAACCGATGGAGAGGGCTAATGGTCCTTTCATTGGGCGTGTTCCGCGACAGCTTGCAGATAACCATTCTTCATGGTGAGTTGTCTGTCCATCCGCGCTGCTAATTTAGGATCGTGAGTCACCACCACAAACGCCGTTCCGAGTTGATTGGCTAATTCGCGGATCAGCTCATAGACCGCCTCGCCGCTCTTGGCATCGAGGTTTCCGGTCGGTTCATCGGCCAGTACCAGTTTGGGTTTGTTGATCAGCGCCCGGGCGATTGCCACCCGTTGACGCTCGCCGCCCGAAAGCTCGGCGGGAATATGGCTCATTCTGTGCCCAAGCCCTACTCTTTCGAGCAACATTTTGGCATCGGCCTGCGCCTGAGCGCGGTCTCTACCTTGAATAAACGCTGGCATAGCCACGTTTTCCAGCGCACTAAATTCAGGCAAAAGGTGATGGAACTGATAGATAAAACCTAAGTCTTGGTTGCGGATCTGCGCCTGACGGGCACTGCTCACCTGGTATAAATCCTCACCCGCTAACAATACTTTGCCAGCAGAGGGTTTATCTAAGGTGCCCATAATATGCAGCAGCGTACTCTTGCCCGAGCCAGAGGTACCGACAATTGCCAGTTGCTCGCCCTTAAATACCTGTAAATCCACCTCAGACAACACCTGAGTGGTCACATCGCCATCGTGATAACTCTTACTCACCGCCTGCACTTGCAGTAACACGTCTTGCATTGAGATTCTCGCTATTGATTCTAAATGACATGGATAAACCCCATGTCCAAACACGTCTCTCATCATGGGAGCGACGTTGTAATTTGTTACATCGCAGCTATTCGTAACGCAGCGCCGTGGCAGGTTGCACCCGTGCCGCTCGCAATGCGGGGTAAAGGGTCGCCACTAAGGTCACGACTAAAGTGCCGACAATAATCATCGACAATTGTCCCAGTTCTAATTTAACCGGCAGCACTTGCCCAGTGCCTAAAATGGAAATCCCTAGGGTCGCCATAATGCCATTCAAATTAAGGGTGAGCAGTATGCCGACCACCAGCCCCAGTACTAAACCTAATACCGCATTCAATAAACCTTGCACCACAAAAATGCCCATTACCGCCGAGGTACGTAAGCCTTGGGTTTTGAGTACCGCCACGTCAGTGGTTTTATCCACCACCATCATCACCAGCGCTGACACTATATTAAACGCCGCTACGGCCACAATCAGGCTCAGCATCAGCGACATCATGTTTTTTTCCATCTTCACGGCACTAAACAGATGACCATAAGTGTCACGCCAATCACTGGTCGTCGCCTCAATGCCCTGCTGAGTAAGAACCTGCTTTACATCCTTAGCCAGTGTGGGCGCCATAAAAGGATCGCTCAAATACAGTCTTAACTGATTGATTTCATCACTGGGTTGACGCATTAAACGTTTGGCATCTTGATAATGAATATAGGCAACGCCCGCATCCACCTGTGAGCCCATCTCAAAGACGGCAGACACTAAAAACTTACGTTGACTCGGGACTGGGCCGAGGGGCGAATACACTACGCCATCGCCACTCAACAGTCGCACGGTATCACCTGGGCTCACCTTTAATTGGCGCGCAAGCTCGCTGCCTAAAATGACCTTATATTGGCCACTGGTTAGCTCGTTAAACGCGCCCGAATAGGTATGCTGTGCCACCATAGACAGTTTTTCAGCAAGCTCTGGAAACACCCCAAACACTTGCACGGCGCGGATATTCGCCGCCGACTGCACCATGGCTTGGGTCGACACGCTAGGCGTCACGCCCTGCACGCCCGGCAAGGCTTTAAGTTTGTCCGCAGGAATGGTCCAATCGCTTAAGGGCGCTTCAGTCACCACGGTCAATTGGGGGACGGCGCCTAAAATGCGCTGTTTTAATTGTCCTTCGAGGCCATTCATCACCGAACTGACCACGATTAAGGCCGCCACCCCTAAAAAATGCCCGAAACGGCAAATAAGGTAATAAAAGAAGCAAAGGCGTTTGCTTTTCTGGCCCGCCAATAACGGTAACCAACGTAGAGAGGAAATCGAAGATCCATTGAAAGAGGGCTGCGTCCTGTGTGCTGAACTTGCTAAATCATAAAGATGGGCACGATAATAGGGGTTTAGGTCCTATAAATAAAGAGGCAAGCCTTGTTCACTGACACCAATCCGTATTTTAGTGTGCCTCACCCCTTCACCGCTTACTTAAGCCTTTGGGACGAAAACCAGCCACTACCCAGTGAAATGGCTTTAAGATCAATGCAATCCTTAGGGATCCAGCTACTGAGCGAAGTCAAAGCCCTCGAGGCCAGTTGCCTGCTGCAACTGCGGCATTTAGACAACGAAGCCAAGGTAGTGGTGGACTTTCTCAAACTCCAATCCCGCAAGGTGGATTTAGTCCTGCAGCATGTGCTCGAAAAAGAAGTGCAAGAAGGTGAGAAGTTTAGCGGTTGTCAGTTTGGTGGTAGCGGAATTCGCCTAATGAGCAATGAGGCCCTCCCCTTGGCCGCCAATATAAAGTGACCTTATTTATCCACGAAGAATTGGTCGCCATTTTATGCTTTGCCAAGGTCACGGCCTGTTTAGTTTCGCAGGAAGGCCCATCCGATGGGCTGCAAGTACAAAGCCCCAACGCCGCATTGCCCTATCTCATTGACCTCGAGTTTAGTCAAATACTGGATGCGGATGTCGAGCAACTGGTTAAAGCAAGCCTCAATGTGCAACAAAAACAACTTAAACTGCGTAAACAGGCCCGTGACGAGCGCCAATAAAGGCTAGCGTTTTTGCTGGCACCCTAGCGCCCAAGTCACTACAATGAACGCAACTTATTGTGAATGAATCAGTTTATCCCACGCCAATGACACAAATTTCAGCCTTAACACCGCCCGTTGTCAAAAATGGAACTCAAATGCAAACCCTGTCGTGTCTCGCCGGGGTTGGTCAAGCCGTTACCCTCGCCAGCCTAGTTCGCCAACACAAGGGCACAACACTGATTGTGACCAGTGATACGCCGACGGCATTGAGTATCGAGTTAGAGCTCAACTATTTGTTGGCTAAAAGTGCGATTAAGGTGCGACTGTTCCCTGACCGTGAAACTCTGCCCTACGACAGTTTTTCGCCCCATCAGGATTTGATTTCCCAGCGTTTAGAAACCCTGTCGCAAATCACCCAAGCCGAGCACAGCGTAGTGATAGTGCCAGTGACAACGCTGATGATGCGCCTACCGCCAAAATCCTATTTAAGCTCCAATGTGTTTGTGCTTAAAAAAGGCGATAAATATCAGCTCCATGATGTGCGCCAACAGTTAACCGACACGGGTTATCACTTGGTCGAACAGGTTTACGAACATGGCGAGTTTGCTATTCGTGGCTCGATTCTTGATATCTTCCCCACCGGCGTGAATATGCCGCTGCGTATCGAACTGTTCGATGATGAAGTCGAGACCATTCGTCATTTCGATCCTGAAACCCAACGCTCATCCACTCCAGTCGATGCGGTTCGCCTGTTACCCGCCAAGGAATTCCCTACCGACAGCAGCGCCATCGAAGGTTTTAGGCAGCGTTATCGCCGACGCTTTGAGGTCATAGTCAAGGAGCCTGAATCAGTTTATCAACTGGTGAGCCGCAATTTGATGCCCGCAGGCATTGAGAACTATCTGCCACTGTTTTTCGATGAGGTCGCGACGCTGTTCGATTATCTGCCGAAGGACACTCAGTTAGTTACCCTAGGCGATATCGAAAAGTCCGCCCGTGCGCATTTGCAAGAGGTGGAAACCCGTTATGAAGACAGACGAGTCGACCCATTGCGGCCGCTGTTGGCACCCAAAGAGCTGTATTTACTGATAGAAGAATTATTTGCCGCCTTTAAGCCGCTGCCTCGCTATCAGTTTATTGCGCCGCAACCCGATGCCGTCGCTGGCGCAGTACAGATTGATGCCAGTGTGTTGCCCGAGGTAAGCGCTAATCACAAGTTAAAGCAGCCACTGATTGCGCTGCAAGATTACGCCGAGCGTACGCCGCGGATGTTGTTTAGTGCCGAATCGGAAGGCCGCCGCGAAGCTTTGCTCGAGCTCTTAGGTAAAATCCAGTTAAAACCGGCGTTATTCGGCCATTTTGATGAGTTTATTCAAAGTGATGCCAAACTGGGTTTAATCGTATCTCCCCTCTCCCGTGGTTGTTTACTCGGGCTAGGAAAGCAAACCGCCGTCAGCATCATCTGCGAAACCGAACTCTTTGGTCATCGCATTTCCCAGCAGCGCCGGCGCGAAAAACAACGCCAGATCAGCAACGATACCCTGATCAAAAACTTAGCCGAGCTCAAAGTCGGCCAGCCAATTGTGCACTTAGAGCACGGTGTGGCGCTGTATCAAGGCTTAGTCACCTTAGATACCGGCGGATTAGTGGCCGAATACCTACAGCTGGAATACTCGGGCGGCGATAAACTCTATGTGCCCGTGTCTAACCTGCACATGATCAGCCGCTACAGCGTCGGCGCCGATGGCGAGGCTCACCTCAATAAACTCGGTAACGACACTTGGGCCAAGGCAAAAAACAAAGCGATTGAGAAAATCCGCGATGTGGCTGCCGAGCTGCTCGATGTCTACGCTCGCCGTCAAGCACGTCCCGGCGAAAGCTGCGACATCAACGATGAAGAGTATGCGCAATTTGCCCAAGGTTTCCCCTTTGAAGAAACCGTCGATCAGGAAAGCGCAATTCATGCCGTACTTGCCGATATGCAATCCCCCGTCGCCATGGACCGCCTCGTCTGCGGTGACGTGGGCTTTGGTAAGACTGAAGTCGCGATGCGCGCCGCCTTTGTGGCGGTGAATGCGGGTAAACAGGTAGTTGTGCTAGTGCCCACCACGCTACTCGCCCAGCAGCACTACGAAAACTTTAAGGACAGATTTGCCGACTGGCCCGTCGTAATTGAGGTGATGTCCCGCTTTAGAACCGCCAAAGAGCAGACCCAAGTGCTGAAACTACTCGAAGAAGGCAAAGTCGATATCGTCATTGGCACCCATAAGCTGCTGCAATCCGAGGCAAAATTTGAAAACTTAGGCCTGCTTATCATCGATGAAGAACACAGATTCGGCGTAAGACAAAAAGAGAAAATCAAGGCGCTACGTGCCAACGTGGATATTTTGACCCTCACCGCCACTCCGATCCCCCGCACCTTAAACATGGCGATGTCGGGGATGCGCGATTTATCGATTATTGCGACTCCTCCCGCTAAGCGCTTGGCGGTGAAGACCTTTGTGCGCGAATCCGATCCCGCCACCGTGCGTGAGGCCATACTGCGTGAAATTCTCCGTGGTGGCCAAGTGTATTATTTGCACAACAATGTCGAAACCATTGAGAAATGCGCCCAAGATATTAGTACCCTGCTACCCGAAGCGCGGGTGGTGGTGGCCCATGGTCAAATGCGTGAGCGGGATCTTGAGCGGGTGATGTCGGACTTTTATCACCAAAGATTCAACGTGTTAGTCTGTACCACTATTATCGAAACCGGTATCGACGTCCCGAGTGCGAATACGATTATTATCGAACGCGCCGACACCTTTGGTTTAGCCCAGTTACATCAGCTGCGTGGCCGTGTCGGCCGCTCTCACCATCAAGCCTATGCGTATTTGATGACGCCGCATCCTAAACGCATGACCAGTGATGCCCGCAAACGCCTCGAAGCCATCGATGCCCTCGAGGATTTAGGCGCAGGCTTTATGCTCGCAACTCAAGACTTAGAGATCCGCGGCGCGGGTGAGCTATTGGGCGATGAGCAAAGCGGCCATATTTCTAAAATCGGCTTTAGTCTCTACATGGAAATGTTGGAATCGGCGGTCAAGGCGCTCAAACAGGGTAAAGAGCCATCGCTGGCGCAAATGCTCAATCAGCAATGCGAGATGGAGCTAAGAATTCCTGCGCTATTGCCGGAAGACTATGTCGGTGATGTGAATATTCGTCTGTCACTCTATAAGCGCATCGCCAGTTGTGACAGTGAAGAAGCCTTAGATGAACTCAAGGTTGAGCTTATCGACCGCTTCGGTCTGCTGCCCGAGGCCACCAAAAACCTGATGGAAATGACTTTATATAAACATCAGGCAACTCGGCTGGGCGCGACTAAAATTGAGGTACATGCCAAGGGCGGCAGCATCGAATTTAGTGATGATCATGTGATTGATCCCGGCTTTATCATCGGATTACTGCAAAGTCAGCCACAAATCTATCGAATGGATGGGCCGAATAAGTTAAAGTTCATCCTCAATGCCGAAACGGCAAAAGATAGGCTCGCTTTGGTCAAACTCTTGCTCGAACAACTATCGCAACATCGTCTTGGAGATAAATAGTGTTACGTCAACTCGCGGTCTCTATCGCTACACTTATTGCACTTTCACACAGTTCACTTGCCCGTGCTGAAGCTTGGTTCGAGGTCGAAGTCTATATTTTTGAACGCCAAAGTCAGTCGACTGAACAATGGCCGATGGCGCCAATTGAGACTAAAACCAACCGCGCTATCGATCTGATCTCACCGGTTGTGGGTCAAGCTGTGGTCTCCATGAGCAATGAATCCGCCCCCTGCACCTTAGTGTATGACGCCGATGCTAATAGCCATTGCGCTGAAAACACCAGCACTGGCGCGAATACGGACGCCACTCCCGAGATGAGTAACGGCGGTACTTTAGCCATTTCAGGCCCAAATACTGCAAGCTCAAATGCGGTGACTAGCTATCGCTACCCGAGTGTGATCCCATCGGAAATCGGCAGTGGTAGCCAAGCCTATGCGTCTCAAGGAAGTGGCCCAGTATTACTCGCCAGCAGCCAAGGCCAATTTGCGAGTATCATCAACAGCCTATCGAGAGAACGTGGTAACCGCAGCTTACTGCATATGACATGGCAACAACCTATGATGGGCAAGAGTGGCTCAGTGCCCATTCGCCTGTTTGCAGGTAAAGATTATTCCGCCAGTTATCACTTCGATGGTCGTCAAATTGTGCAGCAAGCCATGGCAAGCGCTATGCAAGGCGCTAACGGCACGACTGGCATGATGGCTGAAACATCTGCGCCATTACAGCCCTCTCCCGTGTGGCAACTCGATGGCACACTCAATATTTATCTTAGTCATTATCTGTACATCGAAACCGCGCTTAATTTGCGTAAAGAAGGTCGCAAATTGATGCCAGTGGCGGCCGATGAAGCGAGCATGAACACAGCAACAAGTACTGCCGTAGCCCCAGCTAAAGTGATGACGCCTTACTTAATGTCTATTCCGTTGGAGCAAAATCGTCGAGTGAAAAGCGATGAGATCCATTATCTCGATCATCCCGAAATGGGCATGGTGATCCAAATCCGTAAGATGGCGCAACCTAACGCTTAAAACCCATTAGCCCTAATCGAATAAAAAAGCGGTCATGTAATGCATACCGCTTTTTTATTGCCTAAGGTTTTTTATTGCCTAAGAGGTGAACAGCCATTCAGGTGGCGCCGAAAAGCGTAAAAATAAGATTAGCGCACTATCGAGAAATCCAAATAAATATCATCACCTTGGTCTTCATTGACCGTCACCCTCAATCCATCGGTGCAAGGCACTCCGACCTCACACCAGGCGATAAGACTATCCACCGCAGGATCACTGCCCTGGGCAAGAATTTCAACACTGCCATCGGCGCAGTTAGTCACATAACCTGTGACACCAAGCGTGCGAGCCTTTGTTAGGGTCGCATGTCTGCAGCCCACGCCCTGCACTTTTCCCGTTAATTGAATAAGCACCCGTTTCATTGCGCCTCCCCTGTAAGGTGAGCCTTGTTATTAGCATGCGGTTGTTATCATGCGGCTATTATCATGCGTCTTTGCGTCGCTCACGTAAAAACGATTCCAGCCTAAGCATAGCCGAGTTTTCAGCTGCGATGAGGGAGAGTTTTGCTAAGTAATGGATTTAAGAGTAAAAAAGCAAGCATAAAAAAACAGCTAACGAGACCGCTGTTAGCTGTGTCGGGCGACATACGCAAAAGGTTATCCATGAATGGACAAATTGGCATAAAAGTTTGTAGCATTTTGTAACAAACTATTAAGAGGGGCTACTTTACACAATTCATGATTAATTTCAACAAAATGATAGATAAAGCCATACAAACAAAGTCTATTTAATGCTTTTTGCTGAAATAACCAGCTAAACCAACTACATATACCGTCTAGCATTCTAAATAATAGCATAACTTCATCTGAGGTTTGGGTTCACTCATACGAGGTAACCAAACACCAACAGCTTGAAAATAGCATGCTTCTTGAAGGGGAAAACATGAACATAGGCAAAGCGCTTATCGCCAGAATATTCCGCGATAAGCCTTTTTAACGAAAAGATAAGCGAATAACGATTTAACCCAACTTAAAGGCTTTTATCTTAGGTAAATGGACGGCTAACTGCGGGAACTTGTGAGCCTGCGTCTCATCCCATTCGATGGTGTAATAAGGCTTAAGCGCCTCGGCGCTAGACTCACTGTCGAGCACTTCATCCACACGAGACAAAATACACATGGCTTTATGGGTATTCTTCAACCTGAATTCAGAGACACACTTATTGGCGATATCGGCATACTCTTCCGGGCGGTCAATTTTCCCTTGCATCGTCTCTTCGGGATGAAGATTGGGATTGATTAACACCGATTTTAATCCGTTTAAAAAGCCAATTCGCTCTGCCCAATACGCCCCTAGGCCGACCCCGACCATTAAGGGTGCGGGATCGTCGCAATACTGCATTTGCTTGGCGACTTGTTTCAATAAATGCTGCATATCATGCTTGGGATGCAAAGTGCTGTAGCTGATAAGCCGCACATCCGGGTCAATAAACTGCAACTGACGCATTTTTTCGTGATTACCAGGGCTAGTTGCATCGAATCCATGAAGATAAAAAATCATATTGAGACCTTTTAACAATCTGCCAAACACGGCGCATGCTACTAACCCTAGCAAATATTCCTTGCAGAACCTTGCGCTACATCAAACTTTTGCCTGTTGTGCGAGCTGGATTTGCTCAGCCAGCTGCTTGGCATTTTCCCAACGGCTAGCATTTTCTAATGCGATAACTGTCTGCGCCGCATTGGGTTTGAGTAAACTCGCCGGATATTGTGGCGCCGCGGCGGGCCACACAAAGCCATTTAACAGTGACATGACGCCCGGATTATCGTTACAGACCAAAATCATATCGCAACCCGCATCCAATGCAGCTTGAGCGCGGCCTAAATAATCCCCTGCAAAGGAAGCGCCCTTCATCCCCAGATCGTCGGAGAAAATTACCCCGTTAAAGCCCAGCTCTTTGCGTAGGATCTGTTTTAACCAGTAGCTTGAAAAGCCCGCAGGAGTAGGGTCAACTTTAGGGTAAATGACATGGGCTGGCATAATGCCCGATAATTTACCCTTAGCAATCAAATCCTTAAATGGCAAAATATCTTGATTAAAAATCGCCTCAGCTTCACGTTCATCGATAGGTTGCGCGATATGGGAGTCCGCCGCCACACTACCATGACCGGGGAAATGTTTACCCACAGCGCCCATGCCCGCCTCGGCCATACCCTCAATAAAACTCTGCGCTAATGCAATCACTTCCTCGGGCTTTGCACTAAAACTACGTTTGCCGATCACTTGGCTAATGCCATTAAGATCGAGCACGGGCGCAAAGCTTAAGTCGATATCACAGGCGAGTAATTCGATAGCCATTAAAAAGCCTAATTCACAGGCCCAACGTTTAGCGAGAACCAAATCGCCCTTAGCCGCTGGCAAAATATCACCCATGGCCGGGATCAGGGTAAAGCCTTCACGGAAACGCTGTACTCGCCCGCCCTCATGGTCAACGGCAATCAAAATCTCGGGACGAATTTGGCGGATCTGTTGCACTAAGCGAATTAACTGCTCACGGCTGGAAAAATTGCGGGAAAACAGGATCAAACCACCCACCTGCGGATGGCGCAGCATCTCGGCTTCAGCTTCGCTAACGTCTAAAGACAGCAGATCCAACATTAAATAACTCATATTTCTCCCTAAAAATTCTTATTCATACTCAAAAAATAACCATAGCGATACTGACCACTGGGTTCACAAAAATCCCCGAAAAGCGAGCCATTCGCCGTCAGACTTTGCCACAAAGCAATTATGTTGCCGATAAATTCGACATTCACCATAAGCTAATTAAGCTCAGCTTATCCGAAGTCTTTCTAATCAAAAAAACTAATGTGAATCTTGATACTAAACTGTGGGATACTGACCTTAAACGTATCACACAAGCACATTTTGTGTGGTTGAAGCCTGCAGTTTGCCAGAGTTTACGACATAAAAACCAGCGTATTGGCGCGGTAACTGCAAAGATCTTCCACGCACAGACTAAAATAAAAATCGAGACACAACAGGACTTCAATCATGATTAGCGTATTCGATATGTTCAAGATCGGCATTGGCCCTTCGAGTTCACACACTGTTGGCCCAATGAAAGCGGGCAAAATTTTTATGCAGCACCTTGCTGATTCGGGCCAGATTGCCCAAGTGGATGAATTAAGAGCAGAACTGTTTGGCTCACTCGGTCAAACCGGTAAAGGCCACGGCACGGGTAAAGCCGTTATTTTAGGCTTAATGGGTGAAGATCCTGAAACCGTCGACACCGACAGCATCGATGGCATTCTTGAGCAAGTTTCTAAAAACGAGACCCTCACCCTCAGCTGCGGCAAAGTAGTCAAGTTTACCCGTGAAGACGGCATTACCTACCACAGACGTAAAACGCTCCCTGCCCATGCCAACGCCATGACACTGTATGCCTACAGCAAAGGCGAATGTATTTTTGAGCGCACTTACTACTCTGTCGGTGGCGGATTTATCTTAGACGAAGATGAAATCCATCAACGCAATGCCTCACCAGCATCACAAATTGAATCTGCACCTTACGATTTTAATAGCAGTGCCCAATTACTGGATTTATGTACTGAGCATGGCCTGAGCATTTCTTCCCTGATGATGGCCAACGAGCTTAGCCTCGCCAGCGAAGAAGAAGTCAAAGCAAAACTGTGGAATATCTGGCAAACCATGAAAACCTGTATCGAACGGGGTTATCAGAAGGAAGGTATTCTGCCTGGCGGTTTAAAGCTGCGCCGCCGCGCACCTGCACTCTATCGTCGTCTCAAAGCCGAAGGCCGTAACAACGTCGATCCGTTAACCGCAATGGATTGGGTCGATTTATTCGCCCTCTCGGTGAACGAGCAAAACGCTGCCGGCGATCGCGTTGTCACCGCACCAACAAACGGCGCCGCGGGCATTATCCCTGCCGTGTTGTGCTACTACGATACCTTCGTGCAAGAAGTCGATATCGATGTTTGCGCCCGTTACCTGTTAACCGCTGCTGCGATTGGTATTTTGTACAAGAAAAATGCCTCGATTTCGGGCGCGGAAGTCGGCTGTCAGGGCGAAGTTGGTGTAGCCTGTTCAATGGCGGCGGGCGCATTGACCGAGATCATGGGCGGCACAGTCGAACATGTTGAAAACGCGGCCGAAATTGGCATGGAACATAACCTAGGCTTGACCTGCGATCCCGTAGGCGGCCTAGTACAAGTTCCTTGTATTGAACGTAATGCGATGGGTGCAATCAAGGCCATTAACGCATCACGCATGGCGCTGCGCGGCGACGGTAACCACAAGGTATCACTGGATAAAGTGATTAAAACTATGATGGATACAGGTAAAGATATGCGCAGTAAATACAAAGAAACCGCCAAAGGCGGCCTCGCAGTGAACATTGTTGAGTGTTAATCCACTCAAACTGTTAATCGACTTAACGATTTAATACTGTCATGCCGCGCTTAACGTTCAAACCTAAACGATTAAGCGCGGCATTTGTTTATCAGAAAACGAGTCAAAGTTTAGTTCGTCGCCTTCATTGATGAATTCGAATATTTGGCAATCACTCCTGCCCATGTTTTTTCAATTTCAGGAATAAGCTGCGCAAACGCCTGTTTTTCGGTCACCCTACGCAAATCATCGACTGCATCAGAGGTGCTCCATACCGACGCGTTGCGACTCTCCTTAGCCGTCGACTCAGCTAATCCATACAAATATTCGGTGCGCACATCAAACAGAGCCGCCGATACGGTTGTCGTCACACTCACTTCTTTATTCTTTAGCAGCCCAAGGGAAATCACATTTAACGGCGCAAATTGCTGCTCACCCGCATGGAAAGAGGTATCGAAGGTATAAATCAGTAAGATATCCGCCTTGAGCCTTGCCGCTGCTTCCCGCAGTGATTTGATAGAGTCTAACTGCTCCGGCAATAAAATACGGTTTAACGGTGCAATCCCTGCCACCTGCGACATTTTGGCTAGCTGAGTAAAATCGGCTTCTGTTTCGACTTCACGGGTTGTCACCACACTGTAACGCCCGGTACCAAAACTGCTTAAACGGTAGGATGCATAACCCGGCGCCTGAATACGTGCAACAGCAATATGCGCGGGGAATGTGGCAGCCGCTTGAACTGACATCAGCGCATTAATATCCGATTCCGCCAAACTACCAATAGCCACACTGCCACCGGGCGTAGTGTAGGAGGCGCAGCCTCCCAACAAGAGTATACTCAGTAACGCCACTTGTTTTATCTTTCTCATCACAACTCCTTTATGTGAACCGCTGTTTGGCAATCGCCACTAACGCCAATTAATCGTTTAAACCTCTCCATCAAGTATCACTAACTTACTGTTGATGAATGATTTTAACAATCCTCACCTTGAATTATCTGTGCGGTACGATAAATCCAAAGCGATATGTGTAATCCGCTCAGTGTACAAGTTATTGGATAAACTATTCTCGAATAAAAGAATCTGTCAGATTTAGAAATGGATATGGTGGTACATATACGGTAAAAATGTATCAACTAAAGTAACCATTAGTACAGTGCGACAGCGGTTGGATATGACAATAGAAAAGCCCTCGTTTGAGGGCTTTTTTATGGATGAAACTTAAGCAAAATCAATTGTTCACGCCATGCAAGCGTTACGATTGTTCAGGCTTAGTATCAAAAACTCCACTAGTTCAACGCTAACACATAGTCGATGGCACTGGTGATTGCTGCGACTTGGGCTAGATTGCACTCTGCGGGCGTGGCCGATGGACTGTCGGGATACACTTCTGTGGTGGTGTTATAAATACAACCCGTCACACTGCTGCATAAACCTAGTGCTTTCAATGGGTAATTGATCACCCCGTGTTGCACCACTGTCGAGCCGATAATCTCGCCCTTTTCATCAGCGGGAGCGATGTGGGTAACTTTGCTTACCCCGTCGATAATCGCCTTTTGGAAGGCATCCTGTGGATTTTCGGTATCGCCTACGGCATAAAAACCATCTGGAATGGTGCCGGGGATAAAGTCTTTGCCATCACGCGCGGCCAAGGCTGGACGAAATTCATCTTCATCCGAGTCGGTGGTTTCATGTAAATCCACATGGACATCAAAACCTTGTGGGACACTTGCCACCAGTGCCATCAATGCTGCCGACTCTTCAGCCGGGCTATCGGCATAAAACGAGCGGTTTGGATCGATAGCTTTCGGGTTCCAGCGATTAATGGTCTCATAACCCCAAGGGCTTACACACACTGCCACCACTAAGTTTACGCGCTCAGCATAGTAAGCCACGTTGTTAGCCAAAAAAGCCAAGGCGCCATGCACGCCGCTGGTTTCGTAGCCGTGTACGCCACCTGTGACTAAGACGGTTTTCTTGTTCGGATCGAACGTAGCAGATTTAACCGCAAACAAGGGATAACGCGCAGAATCAATCGATAAGGCGCCATATTGCACCACACTCAGCCCTATTTCGGCCAGTTGTGACTCCATCGCCTTTAATGGCGTGACAACATTGTCTTGGTATGAACGCTTAATTTGCGTGTTACCAAACCATGCGGCCTTTTCGGCATCGCCCCATTTTTCACCGACAGTCCCGATTGGGTAAAAACTCACATTCGCCATAGGTTCTCTTCTTCTGATTTTATGTTTTGGTCTTATGGTTAAAGATCGTTAGACATCAAAGCACGAGTTGCATCGGAATATCGCGGATCCCACCGCGCTCGCGAATATCACCTTGTGCAACAAAGCCAAAGTGCTGATAAATAGGCAGCGCATTCACCGCCGAGTTAACGGTAAAAGTGCCTGGATTTCCCTTAGCAAGACACTCAGCTTTAGCAAGCTCCCACAGCTGACGCGACAGGCCTTGCCCCTTGGCAATATCCGCCACAAATAAATGATAAAGATGACTGTTATCCTTCATCCCCACCACACCGACAAGTTCGCCAGTCTCATTAATTGCAACATGATATTGATAACCTAAGGCAAAATAATGAGCCACTGACTCAACCGACTGGGCATTGACTAAGGTTTCTGCGCCCACATAAGTGCACGTGGGAGCGATATAAACTCGTGTAAGCTGCGTGATTAATTCGCTTATCGCCTCAATATCTGTTGTAGTCGCGGCTCTGATCAGCATCTTCATTCCTTGATAAGTCCAGTGTTTAACTGACTTAGATTCACATTCCTAGTATTAAAAAGCCAGAACAGGGTTCTGGCTTTGGCAACAAGTTAATGGGACTTAATATCCAGTGGATTTAAGTCCATCATCCTCGGTTACTTTTTCGTCCAGCTGTCCATCCAACGGAACACGTTCGCGTACCATTGTTCGAGGTTTTCTGGCTTTAAGATCCAGTGGTTTTCATCAGGGAAAATCAGCAGCTCTGATGGAATTCCCTTGCGTTGCATATAGCTAAATGAGGCTAAACCTTGACCATAAGGCACGCGGAAGTCCTTCTCGCCATGGATAACCAGCATTGGCGTCTTCCAGTTTTCCACATAGTTTACTGGGTTGAACTTCTCATATAAGGCTTTGTTATCTGAGTAAGTGCCGCCAAACTCATGCTCTGGGAACCATACTTCTTCGGTCACATAGTACATAGAGCGCATATCGAACAGACCCGCGTGGTTAACGAGGCACTTAAAGCCATCGTTCCAGTTGCCTTGGATCCAGTTCATCATGTAGCCGCCGTAAGAGCCACCCAAGGCACAGGCATTTTGTGGATCGAGCCATTTTTGTTGTTGGCTCACCGCGGCCAGACCTTTTTGTAAGTCTTCTAATGGCTTACCGCCCCAATCTTGGCTGATAGAATCGGTAAAGGCTTGGCCGTAACCGGTTGAACCGTGGAAGTCCACCATCACAACACCATAACCCGCGCCTGCCCATAACTGGGCGTTCCAGCGACCACTGAAAGCGTTACCAAATGAACCTTGTGGACCACCGTGGACGAGGTATGCAATCGGATACTTTTTGCCTTCTTGGTAGTTAGCAGGTTTGATCCAGTAACCGTAAACATCTTCGTTGTTCCAACCCTTAAAGCTAAATTGTTGGAATTCACCGAATTTGATTTCGGCCAGTTTGTCTTTGTTGACTGCAGTCAGACGTTTCAGACCTTGACCGTCGGTGTTGATGCGGTACAGATCGCCCGGCTCAACTAAGGTTTTGCTGTCGAAGATCAGTTGATCGTCGGCGATCGCAATCAGGCTATTGCTGCCGTCGCTGTAGACAGACTGCACATCACCAAACTGAGTATTCACTTTGAAAATAGAGACTTGACCAATGTCTTGTGCCGTCACATACAGAGTACGGTTGTCCGGTGCAAACATCAGCGAGCTTGGGCTTCTGTCCCACAGTGGTGCCACTTCCTTCGACTGTCCAGTGCTGGTATCACGCAGCATAATGCGGTAACGGTCAGCTTCGAAGCCGGGTTTAGTCATCGCGAGGTACGCCATATAGCGACCATCGCTTGAGAATGTTGGCTGGGCGTCCCAGGCGATGTTATCGGCGGTTAAGTTAGTGGCTTTGCCACCGTTCACACTCACCTGCCACAGATCGTAGTTTGTCGTCCAAGCTTGATCTTTGCTTGGCGCTTTGGCGCTGTACACCACATATTTGCCATCAGGAGTGAAGGTCACTTCTTCCATGCCTGAGAATGGCTTAGGTGGAGTTTCTGTGTCTAAACCTTGGGTGATGTCCACCACTTTAGTCAGCTTCTCGCCGTTAAGGGCACCCACAAATAAGTGGTTACGGGCATGATCTTCCCAGGTATCCCAGTGACGTACCATCAACTGCTTGTATTCACGGCCCGTCGATTTACGATCTTCTTCAGCCTTAAATTTGTCTTTTGAGCACGCTAAGTCTTTACACTCTGGGAAGACGCGCATGCTGAGCACGATTTGCTTACCATCGTTAGAGAGTTTGTAACCATCAATATCCAATGGCAGATCAGAAACTTGCTGCGCTTCACCGCCCGTTAATGGCAGTTGGAACAGTTGGCTTGAACCACTGCGGCTGGCGAGGAAATAAATCGATTTGTCATCGTTTGCGAAGCTGACATCGTGCTCAGTACCCGCAGCAGAAGTGATCTGCATCGGTTTCGCGTCCGCTTGCGTCAAATCGAGAATATATAAATCTGAGCTCGCCTCTCCCTTGTCATTAACGGTTTTCAGACCGTAGACCAATTTTGTGCCGTCGTGGGACACCGCGGCTGAATGCAATTTGTTGAGTTTAACCAGCTGTTGCACAGTAAAAGGCTTAGGATCGGCCGCGTGGGCTGAACAGGCCAAACCAGCCGCGCCAAGCGCCAATAGGAGAGGAGCTATTTTCATTGTTATATCCATCTTTTGTTAAATACATTCGGTAGTTGTACCGAATGAACGGTCAAAACGATCATCAATCGTCTTTGTGAAGATAAGTTTGCCACACTAACGAAACAAAAACGCTCAAGCAAGCCAAAAGGCATACTTGAGCGTATTTTTTTGTGACAAATTGTCAGTCAACATCGAATGGCGTCATTGAGTGCCACTCGCCGCCCTTTCCCGCTCAAATCCGGCTTAAAAAAGCGACATTTTTGCAAGAAGGACATTCGCTTAGGCCATTTGCTTAAGCTTTGGCGTTAGCGATATTCACTTTCCAAATCGCAGGGCCAGTTTCATGGGCATTCACGCCGTTTGAGTCTACCGCTACAGTCACTGGCATATCTTGTACGTCAAACTCGTAAATCGCTTCCATACCTAAGTCGGCAAACGCCACCACGCGGGATTTCTTAATGGCTTTCGACACTAAGTAAGCCGCGCCGCCCACTGCCATCAGGTACACAGCTTTGTGCTTCTTGATAGACTCAACAGTCGCTGGACCACGTTCAGCCTTACCAATCATGCCCATCAGGCCAGTTTTATCTAGCATCAGATCGGTGAACTTGTCCATACGGGTCGCGGTTGTTGGACCTGCAGGACCCACGACTTCGTTACCGACTGGGTCAACTGGGCCCACGTAGTAGATAAACTTGCCAGTAAAGTCCACGCCTTCTGGTAAACCTTCGCCGCTTTCAATCAGGCTTTGGATACGCTTATGGGCAGCATCACGGCCGGTGAGCATTTTACCGCTTAACAGAATGGTTTCACCGCTCTTCCATTGCTCAATATCGGCTTGAGTGACTGTGTCTAAGTTAACACGGCGCACGTCGCTACCCACTTCGCGGGTGATTTCTGGCCAGTCGCTGAGTGTCGGCGGCGCAAGATCAGCAGGGCCCGTACCATCTAAATGGAAGTGTACGTGGCGAGTTGCCGCGCAATTCGGGATCATCACCACAGGCTTTGATGCTGCATGAGTAGGTGCTGATTTGATTTTCACGTCTAACACTGTGGTTAAACCGCCAAGACCCTGTGCACCAATACCGAGGTTGTTAGCACGCTCGAAAATGTCTAAACGCAGTTTTTCTTCGCTGGTTTCTGCACCGCGCGCCATTAACTCATGGATATCCACGCTTTCCATCAGGGCTTCTTTCGCCAGCACCGCGGCTTTTTCAGCGGTGCCGCCAATACCGATGCCGAGCATACCTGGAGGACACCAGCCCGCACCCATCGTTGGCAGCGTTTTTTCAACCCAAGCGGCGATATCGTCAGATGGGTTTAACATCACCATCTTGGCTTTGTTTTCACTGCCGCCGCCCTTGGCCGCGATAGCAACTTCAATATGATTACCTGGCACCATATCGATATGCACGACAGATGGCGTGTTGTCTTTGGTGTTTTTACGGCTACCAGCAGGATCAGCCACAATCGATGCACGCAGTGGGTTATCTGGATTGGTATAAGCACGACGCACACCTTCATCGACCATTTGCTGCACGGTCATATCGGTTTTATCCCACTTAACCCCCATACCAATCTTAACGAAGGTGGTCACGATACCCGTGTCTTGACACAGTGGGCGTTTACCTTCGGCAGACATACGCGAGTTAATCAAAATTTGCGCAATCGCATCCTTCGCCGCCGCACTTTGCTCACGCTCATAAGCTTCGCTCATGGCATCCACAAAATCTTTGGGATGATAATAGGAGATGTATTGCAGGGCATCAGCCACACTTTCAATAAAGTCGGCTTGTTTAATCACTACATTTTCAGACGTTTCATGGTGAGATGACATAGTAGGTGCGCTCCAGCAGCCTTTAGGGCCTTACTTGTTTTTTGTGTAATTCTTTCTGGGCCAATATGATACTCTTTCCCATCTTTTTGGGCTACATCACATTTTTAGATAGGGTTAATTGATGGCAAATAGGGCGGCATTACCGCTGGCAGTACGCCAACTTGACTGGACTTTCAGCACAGCAGCAATCTTCGAACACTTTGCGGCAGAACCTTGGTCGATACTGCTCGACTCGGCCAATGCGCCCCATCAGGACGCTAAATTCGATATGATTTGCGCAGGTCCCATCGCCACCCTCATCACCCAAGGCGAGCGGACTGACATTCAAGTTCATCAGCCTGAATTAGCCAAACCGACTCACCTCAGCCCGCAGGATGACCCTTTTACGCAGGTCAAGCAGTTGCTGCGCCATTGGTATCCACACTCTTTTGCCTGCGATTTGCCCTTTAGTGGCGGCGCCATGGGCAGCTTTAGTTATGATTTAGGCCGTCGAATTGAACAGCTCCCCTGCACTGCGGCGCAGGATATTCACCTCGGCGAGATGAATATTGGCTTTTACGACTGGGCATTGATTTTCGATTATCAGCAGCAAAGCTGGTTTATGGTGCACTATTTAGGGGATGCCGCCCTCGATACTCAATTGAAAATAATTGAAGCAAAAATAGCCCAACCCACAAAACAGGCCGAATTTCATCTCACAAGCCCTTGGTCGGCGCAGCTGACCAAAGCCCTGTACACCTCAAAATTTAATCAAGTGCAGGCGTATCTGCATAGCGGCGATTGCTATCAAATTAATTTAACCCAGCGCTTTGAAGCAGAGTATCAAGGCGATGAATGGCGCGCTTACTGCAAGCTACGAAGTGCCAATCAAGCGCCCTTCTCCGCCTTTATGCGGCTTGATGCCAATGCGATTTTATCGATTTCGCCCGAGCGTTTTATTCAGCTGCGCGGTGACGACATTCAAACCAAACCAATTAAAGGCACCCTGCCGCGCCATAGCGACCCGATGCTAGATAAGCAAGCAGCGCAAGCCCTTGCCCATTCGACCAAGGATCGCGCCGAAAACGTGATGATTGTGGATTTACTGCGCAATGACATAGGTAAAGTCGCCGCGCCCGGCACTGTGCAAGTGCCACATCTATTTGCCGTTGAAAGCTTTCCTGCGGTGCACCATTTAGTCAGTACCGTTACCGCCAAACTCGACCCACAATACCACGCCTGTGATTTGCTGCGGGCGGCCTTTCCTGGCGGCTCGATTACCGGAGCGCCTAAAATCCGCGCCATGGAAATTATTGAAGAACTGGAACCCTCACGTCGCAGTCTGTATTGTGGCTCCATGGGGTATATCAGCCAAGATGGGCAAATGGACACCAGTATCACCATCCGCACTATTGTGGCAGAGCAAGGTAAACTCTATTGCTGGGCGGGTGGCGGTATAGTCGCGGACTCTAATGTCGATGCCGAATATCAAGAAAGCTTCGATAAAGTCAGTCGCATCTTACCCTTACTCGATAGTCCTCAATAAATGTCAGGAAACGAATAGGAAGCCTATGGATCAAGCGGAATTTAGACTCAGATTTAATCTGCATCCTTTAGCCACGCAAGATCCGGCGGCTATTCCTCACCTTGGGTTGCGTAAAGCCGCGGTACTGATCCCCTTGCTGGAAATCCAGGGCGAGCTCAGTCTGATTTTAACCCAAAGGCCGATGCACCTTAGGGCGCACCCAGGGCAAATTAGCTTTCCTGGCGGCAAGATTGAACCCACTGACAGCAGTGCCATTACGGCCGCGCTGCGGGAAGCGGAAGAAGAAATTGGTCTTTGCCGGGAAAATGTTGAAGTGATAGGCACCTTCCCCGCCCATAACACCTTTACCGGTTTTGAAATCACCCCAGTGGTGGGCATGATTAAGCAGGATTTTGCCTTAAGGCTCGATCCCGGTGAAGTCGCCGATTGCTTTACCGTGCCCTTAAGCTTTTTTATCGAACCGCAAAATCGCCACCGCAAACAGTTTTTACGCCAAGGGCGTTATTACAGCGTGCATTTTATTCCGTATCAGCAGCGTTTTATCTGGGGCGCAACAGCGGCGATTATCGATCACCTCTGTCGGCATTTGAGTCTTCCCGAGGAGATGCTGTAAACCCGCATTGCTCTTTTGGATAGTTCAAATCACAAAATGCACATATAAGCCCGCCACTAACGAGGTTAGCAGCAGCAAAGGAATATTAAACCAATAACCCAGTTTGCTGTGGTGGGCGACATAGTAATTAAACGCCAGACTGATCAGGCTTATCGCACCGCAGCCCCAAATGATGTATTGCAGTAATTCGGTTTCGCTTGGGTCCCAATAGTGTCTGAAGGTTTCACCGCGACTCAAGTAGGATCCGACCTCTCGTTCGGGGCGAGCCTCGCCAAACACCATCAGCGCGTACACCGCCAAGGTCCAGCCAAGAATGGATAATGTGGCGAGGATCATCTGAAATATTTTGACTTTCCGCATACCGCCTCCCAAGTTTTAAGGCACCCTATCACTCAATATTAGTAATATTAACCTCAGGATACCTTTTTCAGCTTGAGAAAAGCCACCAGCAAGGTAATATAAACCTCCAAAAATTTTCATATAAAACGTTTCGTTGGAGAACTAAGCAACAATGAGCATTGCATCGGTCGCTTCTGTATTTAAAGGTGAGTACGCAGTTGGTTCGACAGTCACAGTCCGTGGCTGGGTCAGAACCCGTCGTGACTCGAAAGCTGGCATCTCTTTTTTAGCTGTCTATGACGGCTCCTGCTTTAATCCTATCCAAGGTGTTGTGCCAAATAGCTTAGAAAATTACGACAACGAAGTGTTAAAGCTGACAGCTGGCTGCTCTGTGATCGTAACCGGTGAGATTGTGGAATCTCCTGGCGCTGGCCAAGCCTATGAGCTGCAAGTCACACACGTTGAAGTGACGGGTTGGGTTGAAGATCCAGACACTTACCCAATGGCGGCTAAGCGTCACTCAATCGAGCATTTACGCGAATTGGCGCACTTACGCCCACGTACCAACATCATTGGTGCCGTTGCCCGCGTACGTAACTGTTTATCTCAAGCGATTCACCGTTTCTACCACGAAAATGGTTTCGTGTGGGTGTCTACACCGCTGATCACCGCATCAGACTGTGAAGGCGCGGGTGAAATGTTCCGTGTCTCCACACTGGATATGGAAAACCTGCCGCGCACCAGCGATGGCAAAGTAGACTATGACAAAGACTTCTTCGGTAAAGAGGCTTTCTTAACCGTATCGGGCCAGCTGAACGGCGAAACCTACGCCTGCGCCCTGTCAAAAATCTATACCTTTGGTCCGACATTCCGTGCTGAAAACTCAAACACCAGCCGCCACTTAGCGGAATTCTGGATGGTTGAGCCAGAAGTGGCCTTCGCGACCTTAAGCGATATCGCAAGCCTTGCCGAAGGCATGCTGAAATACGCCTTTAACGCGGTATTAGCTGAGCGTATGGACGATTTACAATTCTTCGCCCAGCACGTGGATAAAACCGTGATTGAGCGTCTGCAGTCTTTCGTATCGAGTGATTTCGCCCAAGTGGATTACACCGATGCGGTTGAGATCCTGCAAAAATGTGGTCGTGAGTTCGAATTCCCAGTGTCTTGGGGTATCGACTTATCCTCTGAGCACGAGCGTTATCTGGCCGAAGAGCACTTCAAAGCCCCCGTGGTTGTGAAGAACTATCCAAAAGATATCAAAGCTTTCTACATGCGCCTCAACGAAGACGGTAAAACCGTTGCCGCAATGGACGTATTAGCCCCAGGCATAGGTGAAATCATCGGTGGTTCACAACGTGAAGAGCGTTTAGACGTACTGGATATGCGTTTAGAAGAAATGGATCTGAACAAAGAAGATTACTGGTGGTACCGCGATCTGCGCCGTTACGGCACAGTTCCACACGCAGGTTTCGGTCTGGGCTTCGAGCGTTTAGTGTCTTACGTGACGGGCGTATCGAACATCCGTGACGTGATCCCATTCCCACGCGCGCCTCGCACTGCGAACTTCTAATTTGTCCGTTAAAAGACTGATACTTTAAAACGCGCCTCGGCGCGTTTTTTATTGCCCAGTAAAAATGCGTTAAAATTCATCACTCGGTCAAACTCCTTTGCCTGAGTCCTTGCACTTTAGGGGGCAAGAAATCTAAGATGGCTGCGGCTAACTTATGTGCTTAGCGCAGATAAAAGCCTGTGGCAGGAAGTCACCTAGTTGTCGTTAGTAAGCGAGTTGCAAAAGGCAACTCAACAGCATTTTGCTCAATCGAGGAATCACAATGTCAAAAATCAATTTACTTTTGCTGTGCGGCGGTGGAAGTGCGGAACACGATATTTCCCTACTGTCGGCTAATTATTTTGAAACCTCATTAGCAAAATCCGAGCAGTTTAATGTACTGCGCGTAGTACTGGACAAGTTTGGCCAATACCAAACCGCCGCTGGCGATGACTGTGAGCTGACCAATAACCGCGAAATCCGCTTCCGTGATGAGACCAAGGCGCCTTGGCCTGTGGATTATGTGATCCCTTGCATTCACGGCTATCCGGGCGAGACAGGCGACATCCAGTCGTACTTTAACCTTATTCAACTGCCCTACTTTGGTTGCGAATCCGAAGCCAGCAGCAACTGTTTTAACAAGATCACCGCTAAGATGTGGTTCAGTGCCTTAGGCATTCCTAACACACCTTATATCTTCTTAAATCAATACGATGATGAAGCGATTGCCCAAACCCAAGCCGCGCTCGAAAATTGGGGTTCGATTTTCGTTAAAGCCGCATCTCAGGGCTCTTCTGTGGGTTGCTATAAAGTCGATGACAGCAACAAAGTCGCTGGCGTGTTAAAAGATGCCTTTGGTTATGCACCCTATGTGATTGTCGAAAAAACCATTAAAGCCCGTGAGCTTGAAGTCGCTGTTTATGAGTATCAAGGCGAAGTGGTTGCGACCCTGCCTGGCGAAATCATCTGCGATAGTAATACCTTCTACACCTTCGATGAAAAATACGCCAAGAGCAGTAAGGCCCGCACCGATGTGGTCGCGCAAAACGTACCAACTGACATTAGCGAGCAGATCCGCGCCTATGCGATTAAAGCCTTTAAGGGCATGAAGCTTCGCCATCTGTCACGCATCGACTTTTTCTTAACCCAAGATAATGAAATCCTGCTCAACGAAATCAATACCTTCCCGGGTTCGACGCCGATTTCGATGTTCCCTAAGATGTTACAAAACCATGGGCATGATTTTACCGAATACTTAAGTTTGGTGATTAACGGCCAGCTAGCGGCTAAGTGATAAACAAAGAGCGCCTATGGCGCTCTTCTTTTTTGAGGTTAGTTTGAACTCATCATGAATGGTGATGGGCCGCAGCTTGCTCGGCAAGTAACTCAAAAAATGCCGCCTTGGGCATGGGCTTATAAAAGATATAGCCTTGAATTTCTTGAATATGGTTTTCCATCATCACCTTAAGCTGCGCATCGGTTTCGACCCCTTCTGCCGTCACACTCAAATTCAGCGCATGACTTAAGCGCACAATCGCCTCAATCAATGCGAGGTGGCGCTCGCCTTCATCCAACCTATCGATAAAACTCTTATCGATTTTGATTTGATCGATCGGGAAATTTGCCAAATAGGATAAGGAAGAATAACCAGTACCAAAGTCATCGAGGGAAATTTTAATGCCTCTGCCGCGTAACTCGTTGAGCACTTGGATTAAATGCACATGCTGTTTCATCAGCAGCGATTCGGTGATTTCTAAAGTGATAAGCTCGTAGGGAAACTCAATTAACCCCAGCTCTTCGATAATATCGGCAAAGGAGTCGCAAAACGCGTCCTGCAACTCGTGGGACCAAAACTCAAAGGTCGATACGTTCACCGCTAAATTGATTGGCCACCCCAATGCTTGCATATCGATGATGGTTTGCATCACAGCTTTACGTACATAGCGACCAATATTAACGATTAAACCGCTGTTCTCGGCGATAGGAATAAACTCATCGGGGGAAATAAACTGCCCCTCGTGCTGCCAACGCAGTAGTACTTCGGCGCGCAGAACAAGCCCAGTTGTCGCATCCACAATCGGCTGAAAATACAGCTCGAAGGCTTCTTGCTCTAAGGCTTGTTTCAGCAGTGTATGTAAATTCGCAATGCGCTCGGCATTCTGCTGCATTTGCTCGGTGAAAAAATGATAGCGGTTACGGCCATTGGCCTTGGAGATATACATGGCCTGATCGGCGCAGTTCAACAGCTGCTCCAAATCCAGCGCATCCTCGGGAAAGCGCGCAATCCCAATACTCACGGAGCTATACACCCCTTTATCTTGGGACAGCTCATAGCGGCGATAAACCTGCTGATTAATTTTCTCCGCTAGATGTGACAATTCTCTTTGTGTCACAAGGCCCGGCAGCAGCAGCGCAAACTCATCGCCTCCCAAGCGAGAGAATACCGCTTGCTCATTTAAACAGGTCTTAATCTGCTCCACGACCTGCACCAGCAACGCATCCCCTTTGTCGTGGCCATAGGTATCGTTCACTTGTTTAAAGTTGTCCAAATCCATCAGCATAAAGCTGAAACCCGGGGTTAAGCTGTCGGCGGAGATCAGCTCTTGGATTTGTCTAAACAAGGCATTACGGTTTGCCAGCCCGGTGAGGGAATCATTGTTGGCTTGATACTTAATTAACTGCGCCGCCTTTTTACGTTCACTGATATCGGAAAATAACCAAGCAAAACCATTCTCGTTGCTATGGGGCTCACGAAACACGGTCACGGTTAAATCGAGGTAAAAGGTTTCACCGTTATTGCGCAGGCCAATCAACTCACCCTGCCACATTTTGCCCTCAGACAGATGTTGAAACAGCGAATCGATTTCGTGGGGCTCAGAGGGAGAGAAAAAGTGTTCGGGGCAAAAATCATG
This sequence comes from Shewanella seohaensis, assembly GCF_025449215.1. Classification (NCBI taxonomy): domain Bacteria; kingdom Pseudomonadati; phylum Pseudomonadota; class Gammaproteobacteria; order Alteromonadales; family Shewanellaceae; genus Shewanella; species Shewanella seohaensis. The sequence goes on along the minus strand of NZ_CP104900.1, from coordinate 2,606,732 downwards.
AATATCAGTGGTTTCAGGATAAACCATCTGGGTGAATGCATCGTTAGCATAGAGCACGGAATGGCTGGCATTGGTGATGACTAACGACAGAGGTAGGCGATCAAATATTTTCACCGCAAGGCGCTGAAACTCGAGTGACCGACTGCGCTCTACCGCTAAACTCGCCAGTCTCGCCGCCTCGGCTATCAAGGTTAAATCCGCGGCAGTCGGCGATTTAACCTCCTCATAATACATGGCAAAACTACCTAACACCTTGCCTTGACTATCTTTGATAGGTTCAGACCAACAGGCTCTCAGCCCGTGGGCTAATGCAAACTCTTTATACAGTGCCCAATAGGGATGATGCTCGATATCTTCGACAATCACCCGTTGACCAGTAAACGCCGCGGTACCGCAGGAGCCAACCCCAGGACCAATTTCGACTCCATGGATAGCTTGGTTATAACTGTCGGGTAAATGGGGGCGGCGCCCGTGAGTAGCTTTTTGCCGTCTTCGCTGAGTAGCAATACGGAGGCGTGCGTACCTAAACGCTGATCTTCAATTTTTAACACTAAAGCATGGAGAATTTCTGCTAATGGCGCGCCATTAAGCAGCATAGACAAGATGCCGTTATAGCATTCTAAGCTAACGCTTTGATTAAAATGAGCATTAATCTCGCCGATACTGCCCGTAACCGCAATTCCTTCGTCCATACATCCCTTAGTCATTTAGCGCTTAAGTTAACGACCTTACTAAGATGAACAATCTTTGTAAATCAGGGGTGAATTTTAGGTATTTAGTCGCACTAAAGCAACTTTTCAATTATGGATGAAAACGTGCTTTAGTGGCGAGATAAAATGCGGGTTTATTCTTGAATTCGCTCAAGTTTTGCTAAATAAAACCCATCGAAACCCGTCTCGGCGGGGCTGATGGTTTCATCTTCTAGTAAACGGAAATTGGGGTTTTCCGCTAAGAAAGCATCCACTTGACCGCGGTTTTCACAGGGGAAAATTGAGCAGGTCGCGTATACCACAATGCCACCAACCTTCACCATGCGGCTATAGCTGCTTAAGATATGCTTTTGCAGCTCCATCAGTACCGGCAAACGTTCGGCGGTATCACGCCATTTGGCGTCGGGATTGCGCTTTAATACCCCAAGGCCAGAACAAGGCACATCGAGTAGCACACGGTCTGCACTGAGTTTTAAGCGTTTAATGGTTTTAGAACCCACAATTAATCGGGTTTCGATATTGTGGGCGCCATTACGGCGGGCGCGTTCCTTGAGGTTGTCGAGTTTCCATTGCTCCACATCCATCGCCAATAAACGGCCTTTACCCTGCATCTGCGCGGCGATATGTAGGGTCTTGCCCCCGCTCCCGCGCAAGCATCGATCACTCGCATCCCCGGTTTGGCATCGAGCGCGGCGGCCACACGTTGTGAGCCCGCATCTTGTTGCTCGAATAGACCGTCTTTAAAGCAGTTAGTGCGAAACAGCGCGGAGTCTGAGGTCACTTCAAGGGCTGAATCAACGCTCTCCACCGCTTGGGTGGTGACAAACTCGGCCGCCAGTTTTTGCGCTAGCTCATCACGACTCACTTTAAGACCATTGACCCGCAGGAAACGTTTTGGCGGAGTGCTTAAGGCGGCGCGCTCCTTCTCCCAGGATGCACCAAGCTGGGCTTGACCCATAGCATCTAGCCATTCAGGGCAACCGTCCCAAAGTACGGGTTGGCGCTGCGCCTGCTCGATACGCTCGGCTAAACGCTCGGCATCGACTGGCAAGGAATACTGCATCTTAGGCAGTTCTAGCTTGTGGAATAAATGCCACACATTAAGCAGCTTGGAGCCTAAGCGCTCCATTTCTTCCGGCTTAATTTCGGCTAAGAAACAATACAGATTTAACCGGCGCAGAATATCGCCCGTCACAGTGGCAATACGCGCCTGTTCGGCGGGTACTAACTTTAACCCCGAAAAATGCTGAGAATAGGCCCGGTCTAAGGGTTTTCCTTCGCTCAGTACCATAGCTAAGATACTGATCACTAATTCATTCGAGCTGGCAGAAAGCGGAGAATTCAACATTTACAGGTCACCGTGAGTAATAAAACCGGGGATCATAGGAGGTCAGGCACTAATACGCAAGTAAACAGATGCCCAGTTGCCTTTTAGAGGCAAAAAGTCCAATAAAAAAGCGATCCATGGGGATCGCTTTTATCGAAATGGCCAATGCCGTTACATTTTAGAGCCTTTCGCTCCATAGAACAGGATAAAACCGTAGCACACTACTGGCAGAACAAAAGCCAATTGAATGCCTAAGTTATCGGCTAACACGCCTTGTAACAATGGCACAATCGCACCACCCACAATGGCTAAACAGAGAATACCGCTACCCTGCGACGTGTGCGGACCTAGGTCACGCAGCGCTAAGCTGAAAATAGTGGGGAACATAATCGAGTTAAATAATCCCACGCCCAAAATCGCCCACATCGCCAGCGTGCCGCTGCTGGTGATCGCCACCAGCACCAACAATGCCGCCATCAAGGCATTGAAAGCCAGCACTGTGCCAGCAGGAATTTTTTGCATTACCGCCGAACCGATAAAGCGCCCGACCATAGCGCCGCCCCAGTAATAGGCGATGTAATGGGCCGCTTGCTCTTCTGGCATGCCGACGATGTGTGATTCGCCGAGGAAGTTAACTAAGAAGCTACCAATCGACACTTCTGCGCCCACATAAACAAAAATCCCCACCGCACCTAACACCAAATGGGTGCTTTGCAGTGCGCTAGTCTTGCCTAAATGGGTTTGTACTTCGCCCGCAGCGGCTTCGCTGTGTTCACGGATCACCGGCAAATCGAGCTTAGCGAAAATCACCGCCAGTACGGCAAGTGCGGTCGCTAACAGTAAATAAGGTAGCTTAACCACTTCCGCCTCGGCATTGGCTTGCGCTAATTCAGAGGATGCCGTGGCTGCAACGGACAGAATCAAAATCGAGCCAAAAAATGGCGCAACTGTGGTCCCTAGCGCGTTAAAGGCTTGCGTCAGGTTTAAGCGGCTCGATGCCGTCTGGCTGCTACCTAGCGCGTTAACATAAGGGTTAGCCGCCACTTGTAAAATCGTGATCCCTGAGGCCAGAACAAACAGCGCGCCGAGGAACAATCCGTAGGTCGCAAAGGACGCTGCTGGGTAGAACAAACCACAGCCGATACTCGCAATCACTAACCCTGTGACTATGCCTTTTTGATAACCGAGTCGTTTAACCAGCTGTCCCGCAGGGATCGACACCAGAAAATAAGCGCCAAAAAAGCAGAACTGGATCAACATCGCTTGGGTGTAATTGAGTGAAAACACCGCCTTAAGATGGGGGATCAGAATATCGTTCAGACAAGTAATAAAGCCCCACATAAAAAACAGTGAGGTCAATGAGACTAACGCAAAACGATAATTACCGTTTCCCGCCTCACTCACGCTGCTCGTGTGGCTGCTGGTGTTTATAGATGACGCCATAGTTGTGCTCTCTAATCATGTTTTTATTATCTAAAGGGAATGTCCCTTAGGCGTTTTCGTACCACGACAGACAGTCACAATGAATTTGTGCTGCCCATCCGAAGTGGTGTTATGCGCGGTTGAAAACTAGTTCAACAGCGCATAAAAGCAGGCGTAGGCCGAAAATGTCAATGTGTCGGCGACCCTTTGCGCAGTTTTCAACCCGTGACCGGTAATTTCTTGCTGCAGGTTGAGCTCCTTCAGTGACCATTCAATTTCCTGATCTAGCAGATTGAAGCACACCAGTAACTTTTGCTCACCGAGCGTGCGCACAAATACCAATAAAGGTTCAGGCGCGTCGAGGAACTCAATCTCCCCTTCAATTAAAATAGGATAGCCTTTGCGCCACGCGAGGAACTGACGATAGCCCTGCAGCATTGAAGCGGGATCGGCTTCCTGCACATCGACCGCCAATGCTCTGTGTGCATTCGCCACAGGCAACCAAGGTGTTACTTGGCTAAAGCCGCTAAAATCGGCGTGCTGTTCCCACGGCATCGGAGTGCGGCAACCGTCACGGCCCTTAAACATTGGCCAGAAAGTTTTACCGAAGGGATCCTGCAATTCATGGTATTCAATTGGCGCCTCGGTTAAGCCAAGCTCTTCTCCTTGGTAACTACAAACACTGCCGCGAAGTGAGCTGAGCATGGCATTAAGCATTTTCACCATGTCGTGGGTTTGCTTGCCCCGTCCCCAACGGCTTGCAACGCGCTGCACATCGTGGTTACCAATCGCCCAGCAAGGCCAACCATCACCAATACTCGCTTCGAGTGCCTCGACGGTTTGGCGAATATAAGCGGCGCTATAGTCATCGGTCAGCAGCTCGAAACTGTAGGCCATATGTAAGCGCTCTTCACCCTTGGTATAGGCAGCCATCACGGCGAGAGAATCCTCAGCGGAGACTTCGCCTAAGGTCACAGCACCCGGATAGCGATTGATCAACTGGCGCAATTCTTCAATAAATAGAATCGTTTGCGGACGATCATTATTGTAGTAATGGTACTGATAGGCGTAGGGATTATCTTCACTAAATCCGCGACCTTGGCGTTTATCCTTAGGTTTTGCCGGATTATCCCTAAGCTGCTCATCGTGATAACAGAAGGTAATGGCATCTAAGCGGAAACCATCGACGCCCTTCTTCAACCAAAACTCCACATTATCTAACACGGCTTGACGCACTTCAGGATTATGGAAGTTTATATCGGGCTGACTGCGTAAAAAGTTGTGCAGATAATACTGTTGTCTGCGCGGTTCCCACTCCCAGGCGCAACCACCGAAAATCGCTAACCAGTTGTTTGGCGCCGTTCCATCTTCTTTAGGATCGGCCCACACATACCAATCGGCCTTAGGATTGGTGCGGCTCTCGCGGCTCTCACAAAACCAAGCATGCTGATCCGACGTATGGCTGAGCACTTGGTCGATAATGACTTTAATGCCACGTTGATGGGCTTTTTCGATCAGCTCATCGAAATCCTGCATCGAACCAAACAGTGGATCCACCTCACGATAGTCACTGATATCGTAACCAAAATCGTCCATGGGCGATTTAAAGAACGGCGAAATCCAAATGGCATCCACATTCAGGCTGGCAATATAGTCCAACTTGGTGATAATACCGCGCAGATCGCCAACGCCATCACCATTAGTATCCAAAAGGCTACGTGGATAGATTTGATAGATCACGGCTCCACGCCACCAAGTTAACTCACTCATATTGCCCCTTTATCCTTATTCTTCAGCGCGCTAACCCAAAAACTCTCACATGAGCAGTTACAATCATGTTACTGCGGAGTAAAGGCGCTACGGCTTGTATTAGTGGCAACGAGCATACGTGAACAGGGAAATAAGGTTCAATACGCCTGCATACGTATGCAAAACAGACTATCATTAGACTTGTCTGATAAAGATAAAATTAACCCTTTACTAACATAAGGTTGCGTTGAAATAGCCAGAGATAAAATCGGAGTTTTTTGGCCGAAATGCCGGTTTTGGCAGGCCAATGACCTATTGAATACGTATGCACAATATTGTGACGCCAAGATTCTCGGGAGTAGTATCTTCACCGTTGCATAACAATTTGGTCATAAACGCAGCACTTATGCAGTCAATTAAGCGCCGAGATACCAAAAAAAGGCCGCAAAAACAATGCGGTAATAACGATAAAACGCTCTACATAAGCGGTAAAAAGCGACTTCAAGGGGAAGATAGAAATGATGCGATTTAAACCCAGCTTGCTGACCTTAGCACTCGTTGCTGCAGGCGCCAGTATGCACTCCTACGCAGCAGATGATGTAAAAGAAAAAGACCTAAAAGCAAAAGATGCCGAAATTGAAGTAATCCAAGTTAAAGGCTTCAGAACTAGTGTGATCAAATCGCTTAATGAAAAACGTTTTGGCGATACCGTATCTGAATCTATCTCTGCCGACGATCTCGGCGCCCTGCCCGACCAATCTATCGCCGATGCGTTAACCCGTTTACCAGGCGTCACCGCTGTTCGTACTGGCGGCCAAGCTAGTGGTTTGAACATCCGTGGTCTGGATGGCGATTTCGTGTTTGCAACCCTCAATGGCCACGAACAGGTGACCACTGGTGGTAAACGCGCCATTGAGTTTGACCAATATCCATCCGAATTAATTAGTCAGGCAGCGGTTTACAAAACACCTAAAGCCTCACTGATCGAAGGCGGCGTGGCCGGTACGGTTGAATTAAAAACCGCCGATCCGCTGAAGAATGACAAAGATCAATCATTCAATATCAATGCCCGCGGCAGCTTTAACGATCGCGCCGATGAAATCTCCGATGCAGAGCAATACGGCAATCGTTTAAGTCTCGCTTATCAAGGTAAATTCCTGGAAGACACCTTAGGGGTTGCTGTGGGCTATGCTCACCTGTATCAACCTTATGTTGCAAGTCAATTCATTGGGTTACGTTTTAATGATGATAAAAAAGACGTTAACGGTGACGGTGTAACCGAAGCGATTAGTGAAGGTTTTGAACTGCAACAAAAAGGCGGCGACGATACCCGTGATGGTTATATGGCTGCTATCCATTGGCAACCGAGTGATAGCCTGAGTGTGAAAGGCGATCTATTTCACTCTAAATTTACCTCTGAAAACTTTGCCCGTGGTTTCCGCGTCAAGTCATTGAAAAACGGCACTATCAGCGATGCCGTTGTCGAAAACGGTTCTATGACGGGTGGTACAGTCTCTACTGATGGCACGGATAACTTTGCGGTTTTCGTGATCAACGATAACGACTCAAAATACTCAGAATTGACTTCAGGCTCTTTGAACCTTGAATGGAATAACGGTGGCGCACTGACAGTGGCGGCCGATGTCAGCTATTCCAAAGCCGATGGTGAATTCGTTAACGGCGGTACTCGCGCCGTGTTGTACGATGATCTAGGCAATGAAGTTCGCTCAGCTGAATCTGTTACTTATCAACTGAATGGCTTAAATCCTGCAGATGTCAGCTTTGCTAACGACTACACAAATACCTCGACCCTAGGTCTTAAAGAAGTGGGTATGTGGCCGTATAATCAGCAAAACGATCTGATTGCCTACAAACTCGATTTTAACTATGTCCTAGACACCAGCTTTGTCTCTTCTGTTGATTTTGGTGTGCGTTATGCTGAACGTGAATTCAACGCACAGCGTTCACAGGCAGGTTACGGTTTCGAGTTTGGTAAAAACCCTGATAATCAACCAGTCCTAGCACTGAACGGCGATATGGCCAAAGTGGTAGATTTTGGTGGTGAATTAGCAGGTTACCCAAGTTTCCTCGCCATTGACTTTAACAAAGCCATTGAACTGGTGAACGCACAACTGGCGGCAACTGGCCAATCACCTTTCACTCCAACGGCGAACTGGTCAAATAACTGGACCATGATCCAAAGCGGCGCGGTCAATGAAGATGTATTAGCCGGTTACGTGCAGGCAAACTTAGACTTCGATATCGGCGATGTTAAAGTCACAGGTAACTTAGGTGTACGTGTCGTACACACAGATCAAAGCAGTACGGGTCTGCAACAAGTTGGTTATGGTTTAGGTGAAGCCATTACCGATGAGCAAGGCGTCGTAAGCACGGATTATATCCGTAACAAGGTCGGCAAAACCTATACCGACTACTTACCGTCACTGAACTTAACCTTCCACCTGACTGAAAACGATCAACTGCGTTTTGCAGCGGCCTCTGTGATGTCACGCCCACCAATCGACAAGTTAAAGTCAGGTATGGGTTCTTGGTATGACGACTCTGCTACGCCAGGATACAAAAAGTACAATGCGTGGGGTAACACCAGTCCGTTATTAGATCCTTTCTATGCGGATCAATATGACTTGTCCTACGAGCACTACTTTGAAGAGTCTGAAGGTGCGGTCGTTGTGGCCTTGTTCTATAAAGATATTAAATCTTTCATCAACAACTTCACTATTCAACCATTTGATTTTGAAGCGAATGGCTTTATCGTGCCCGATACAATTATCGACAATGGCGTTGAGTTCCCAGTTGTTAAAGATGAAGGCCAATATCAAACAGCCATCAACAACGATAAAGGCGGTTATATCCGTGGTATCGAGTTAGGCTATACCCAAGTGTTTGATTTCCTACCGTCACCTTTAGATGGTTTAGGTTTCACTGGTAGCTATTCCTATTCAGACAGTGAAGTGGAATTCACTACAGACTTAAGCGGTTCTAACCTGACCATTCCATTACCAGGTCTGTCAGAAAACGTGCTGAACACTACCCTGTTCTACACCTTGGATGGTTTCGATACCCGTGTGAGCATGAGATACCGTAGTAGTTATGTGTCAGAGCAAGTTGCGGTTGAATCTCAACTGGCGTTCTTTGATGCAGAAACGATTGTGGATTATCAGGCTTCTTATGCGCTGGACAACGGACTTAAGTTCCTGTTCCAAATCAATAACCTCACCGATGAGCCTAATAAAACTTACTTTGGTGAAGAGCATCAAACCGGAACAATTCAATACTTCGGTAGACAATATTTCCTTGGTTTAACCTACTCTCTGTAAGCTGTCATCGTAAAAGCCTGCTTCACTGTGAAGCAGGCTTTTCTTTTACCCATAATAATAGTGAGATGATACGCCGCTCTTTATTTCTAAAGTCACACTTAAAACCTACCCGATAAAAGGCCCATAGTATGATACGTCACACTTAAAACCTACCCGATAAAAGGCCCATAGTATGATACGTCACAGTCTACTCTTCGCCCTTGTGTTAACCGCCTCTTCTCCCTTATCTATTTCGGCGCAGACCAACAATAGCCCCGTCAGCAGTACAGCATCTTTTCATCTCGAACCGCTCTCTTGGTGGGCGGGCATGAATAATCCTAAGCTGCAACTGATGCTCCACAGCAATGCACTGCCCGCGGATGCGACGCAACTTAAGGTTGAGATTACTGGCCAAGATGTGGTGTTTGAAGGAATAGAGCAGACGGATAATCCCCATTATTTGTTTATCAATTTAGATTTGCGCCAAGCCAAGCCGCAGACCTTTGATATCCGCATTCTCGCTGGCGACAAGCAGCTCTTCCAACTGCCCTACACTTTAGCTGCGCGGGCAGATGGCAGCCGCGAACGCCAAGGCTTTAGTAATAAAGATGTGATTTACCTTATCACCCCAGACCGATTCGCCAATGGCAACCCAAACAATGACAATCAAGCCGATATGCTCGAGCATGCGGCGCCTGATAATTCCGATGGCCGCCATGGCGGCGATATCGAAGGTATACGCCAGCACTTAGATTACTTAGCCAAAATAGGTGTCACTCAGCTGTGGATCAACCCACTGCTTGAAAATAACCAAGCCCAATACTCCTACCATGGTTACGCCATTACCAATCTGTATCGGGTTGACCCGCGTTTTGGCAGCAATCAGGATTACCAAAAGTTAGTCACAGAGGCCAAACAGCATGGTCTTGGGGTGATTAAAGACGTAGTGCTTAACCATATCGGCTCAAACCATTGGTGGTTAAAGGATTTACCGAGCAGTGACTGGCTCAACTACCCACTAAAGCCCAATATCACTGATGCCAAAACGGCTCCAGCCGCCAGTTCTACCAGCCCGAGTTTTACCAGTCATAGACGCACCACAGTGCAAGATCCCTACGCCGACACACAGGATAAAAGTGACTTTGTCGACGGTTGGTTTGTCGATTCGATGCCCGATCTCAATCAGCGCAACCCAAAACTTGCGACTTATCTAATTCAAAACAGCATTTGGTGGGTGGAATACGCAGGGCTTTCGGGCATTCGCGAAGACACCTACTCCTACGCTGATAAAACCTTTTTAGCCAAATGGTCAAAGGCCTTAATGGCCGAATACCCACATTTTAATATTGTCGGCGAAGAGTGGACCGCCAATCCCATTACCGTCTCCTATTGGCAAAAAGGCAAAATCAATGCCGATGGCTATCGCTCGGATTTACCTAGCCTGATGGACTTTCCACTCTATGAAAAGCTGGTTGAAAGCCTAAACGAGCCCGAAGGCTGGGATACTGGTTTTATCAAGCTTTACGAGATGTTAGCGAATGATGTGGTGTATGCTAACCCAAGCCAGTTAGTCCTCTTTGAAGGCAACCACGACACCAATCGGATTTATAGTCTGCTGAAAGAAAACCTGCCGCTGTACCAAATGGCCCTCACCTATGTGTTAACGGCCAAACGGATTCCACAGCTGTTTTACGGCACAGAAGTATTGATGACCAGCCCAACCGAAGGCCGCCACGACGGTGTAGTGCGTAGCGATTTTCCGGGTGGCTTTGCCAATAGCAAGGTAAGCGGTTTTAGCGGTAAAGGGCTAAACGCAAAACAGCAACAAGCGCTTGCGTTTGTACGCACCCTACTCAATTACCGTAAACATTCAGCCGCGCTGCAAACAGGCGATTTACTGCACTTTGTGCCGCAAAACGGCGTTTATGTGCAATTTCGATGCGCGGCAAAACACCCCACAGCGGGCAATGCCTGCTACCAAGCCGATGCGGATAAAGTGATGGTGATTTACAACAAGAATAACCAAACACAAACGCTGGATTTAAGCCGATTTAACAAGGTATTGGCGGGAAATAGCTCGGTAAACTCAGTCTTCACAGGGGATAAGTTCAAGCTTAATCAATCAGTTACTCTGCCCCATACTGGCGTCATGTTGCTTGAGCTTAATCACCAATAACCCATACTCAATCAAACAGCTAAGCATGCTTAGCTAACAGCGGCCAAACCACAGTTTGGCCGCCAAGTCAGTAAAGGAATCTAGGTTGAATTTTCTATTATCTAACAGCAGCAAACGTCGCGCTTATCGCTGGCAACAGGGATTAACCCTATTAGCCCTCAGCAGCATTAGCACCTTTTGCACCATGGCCGCCCCAGCAATCACCACTCAAGCAATGGCGTTACAAGCAGTGGCGGCTAAAACCATGGAAGCCAATCCAAATGTGGCCGAAGGCGAAATCCTGCCAGCCCATCACAATAGTGAGCAAGCAAATAAGTTTAAACCCATTGTTTATCAAGTCTTTACCAGACTCTATGGCAATAAAAACACCACCAATAAACCTTGGGGCACGATTAGCGAAAACGGTGTGGGTAAATTTAATGATATTGATGACACAGCGCTCAAAAGTATCAAAGACTTAGGCGTTACCCATGTGTGGTATACGGGGTGCCCCACCACGCCTTAATTGGCGATTACAGTGCGATTGGCGTCAGTAATGATGATCCCGATGTAGTTAAGGGCCGAGCCGGTTCGCCCTATGCGGTTAAAGATTATTACAACGTAAACCCCGATTTAGCTGTCGATCCCGCCAAGCGTTTACAGGAGTTTCAAGCACTTATCGAGCGCACCCACAAGCAAGGCTTAAAGGTGATTATCGATATAGTGCCCAACCATGTGGCGCGTAATTACCATTCCATCACTAAGCCCGAGGGCGTACGCGATTTTGGTGAAGATGATAATCAAACCCTTGAATATGCAAAGCATAATAACTTTTACTATGTGACTGATAAAAAGCAGTCCTCTGGCTTTCAAGTGCCCGATTTGCCTGATAGCCTCAAACCTTTAGGCGGCGAGTCGCATCCCCTAAGTGATGGTCAATTTGAAGAGATCCCCGCCAAATGGACGGGAAACGGCTCACGCCTTGCCAAGCCGGATATGAACGACTGGTATGAAACCGTTAAAATCAACTACGGTGTCCGCCCCGATGGCAGCCATGATTTCCCCGCACTGCCGCCACGCTATGCCACACTCGGCACCGAGCAGCACTATGCTTTTTGGCAGCAACGAACCCGTGAATTACCTAACTCTTGGATCAAGTTCAATCAAATTGCCCAGTATTGGTTAACGATGGGAGTCGATGGGTTTCGTTACGATATGGCCGAAATGGTGCCCGTCGAATTTTGGAGCTATTTAAATAGTCATATAAAACATAGTCATCCAGAAGCCTTTATCTTAGCGGAGGTCTACAACCCCGCGCTTTATCGCGACTATATTCAGCTCGGCAAAATGGACTACCTTTACGACAAGGTCGATCTTTACGACACTCTCAAAGCCATTATGGCAGGACAAAAAAGTACCGCGCAGATCGCCGCGGATCAGGCCAAAGTCCAAGATATCGACTCGCATATGCTGCATTTTTTAGAAAATCACGACGAGCAGCGCATCGCCAATGCCGCCTTTTTAGGCGCCTTAACTGGTAACACCTCAACAGATACGGTCGATCCCCACTACGCCCTGCCCGCGATGGTGGTGTCAGCAACCTTAAGTACCTCACCCACCTTGCTTTATTTTGGTCAAGAAGTGGGAGAAGCGGCGACGCAAAACCTAGGCTTTGGCCATGCGTCACGCACCAGTATTTTTGATTATGCGGGTGTTCCCGCCCTTCAGCGCTGGATGAATCAAGGTAAGTTTGATGGTGGCCAATCAACCGCCACAGAAGTTGCGCTACGCAACTATTACCAAAAATTATTGAACCTGAGCACGGGGAAAAATGCGCCTGCACTCTTGGGGCAATATGACTCGCTGGATGCTGCCAACCGCAGCGCGGTATCGGCAGCAAAGGCTAGTAATAAGGCTAACAATAAGACAAACAATGGCAGTGCAACGGGTTATGATGACTCAACCTTTGCCTTTGTCCGCTTTGAGGCCCATACCGCCGATAACAAAGGCCAAAAGCTGATTATTGTCAGTAACTTCAGTCAAACCCAAACCAAGTCATTTTCCCTTAAACTGCCCCAATCTCTGATTGCGCAATGGCAGTTAACCGATGCAAGCTATCCGCTTAAGGATTTACTGGAAGACCATACGGCGCAGTTAATTGTCGAGCGAGGTGAAGGACAAGTTCAGCTGCAGCTTGCACCTCTCTCCTCCGCGATATTTGAACTCGTCCACTAGCCAGCTAGCGAAGTAAGATAAAAAATCATAGGTTAGCACCAGAGTCACACTTAGTTGTGACTCTGGCTTTTTTAAAACACACTAGCGTAAACATCAGTTAAACAGTACAGAGGCAAGCCATGTTACTCGGCATTCACCATGCAGCGATTATTTGCAGTGACTATCAAAAGTCCAAACACTTTTATGTGACTATTCTTGGCCTTAGCGTGCTTGCAGAGCATTATCGTGAAGCACGCCAGTCCTACAAACTCGATTTACAACTGCCGGATATGAGTCTAATTGAGTTGTTTTCCTTCGACAATCCTCCCAAACGCCCAAGCTATCCCGAAGCCTGCGGCCTTAGACATCTCGCCTTTCGCGTCGCATCGATTGAAACGGCGATCGAGCATCTTACGGCCCATGATGTCGCCGTCGAACCCGTCCGTATCGACGAATATACAGGCAAAAAGTTCACCTTCTTTAGCGATCCCGACGGCTTACCCCTAGAGTTATATGAGCTATAACCTGAATCCTCACTGTATTAAAAATATAAATAAAACAGCGCACTAAAATAGTGGATTCACGCAACGAATAAGATGAATAAAGCTTAATTACGCCAAGGGATATTTAGCAGTAGACTCAATTCAGCGGCGCAGCACTAGTCCATCGTTTGACCAATATGACACAGTCACAGGTCGACGCTTACCAAGCGCTAATCATTGAGGAACTCAAGGTGTTTGATAATCCAGCTTTATTGTTATGGAGTTTAGTCTTTGGCCTCTTTGGTCTTGGCTTTTTCACCTACGGCAAACGCCAAGCCGCCCCCATCCCTCTGGCCGTCGGCCTCACCCTGATGATTTACCCTTATTTTGTCACCAATTTCGCGCTACTTATCGCCATCGGCATCGCCCTTATCGCACTCCCTATTTTATAAGAGTATGATTTTAATATATGAAGCTCTAAAAACTAGGAATACGTTGAGATAAGAAAAGATAAAATTTTTGAGTGACGGGCAAACATGCTGTTCCTACCGAGAGTAAGCTATGCATTTGCTCGAAGATCCGCAGCGAGTCCATCCGTGGATGTAGGGCAGCCAGTCTGATGTGAATGGATTCACAAATACCGCGATAGCATAGATGCCAAAAAGCGGCCATGGGGCGGACGGTCGTATCGCTAATCACCATGGCTCACCTGTTTAGCATTAGCGTAGTCTGTATGTTTTAAAGAAACACACAGCATGCTTTGGGACAATTTCCGAGTCAAAGCCTTAACTCAAACGCGTCTGCTTCAGATAAAAATATCTATGGGTTAACGCCCGGCTCACAGAGCAAATTTTTGATGGCGGCAATTTTGCTGCGTAGCGCAAAATTGGTGACAGCGGAAATTTGTCCGGTGCAGCCGTTTGTTAGGCCTAGTTTGTAGACTGAGCATTCTGGATTCGTTCCCGTGCAGCTTCAAGAGCACCTTCTGGCCAGACATCGACCTGACTGTCGTCTTTCATATATTCATCGGTAAAGATTTGACTAAACCAAACTGGATCATATTCACCGGATTCTGTTCTAAAATGCTCTCTGTTTCGATACCACAGATCGAGGATAGCAACATTGATAGTTTTTGATAAATGAAGTGTCTCTTCTATTACGGAGTGCCACTCAGAAGCTTGAGTGCCAAATACCTTTTGGATATTCATGCGCTGTATGGATTCGGATTTTTCTCTCGGGAGAAAGCCAATGACATCTTGGATGTATGCCTCGAAAAATATATAAATTGGATTTTCTCCATATCTGGGATGATCTTGGATACTCACATTTTCTCCCTTGACACCAATTGCGGCCATTAGCAGAACCGCGAAGATAATTGCTCTATTCATGTATTGGCCTAACGCACGCCTAAACGGCGAGCAACTTGTTGCGAGTCCAGCGGCCGCAGACCGCGATGTTTAAGGCGCTTGTTATAAACCATGAATACTCTGCCTTAGTCTTGTATAGCTTTGGCCTAATACTGCAAGTTTTTTGTGAAATCGCTCGAGTTAAACCCATAAATCCCTTTCCACTCTAAACCTGGCTTATTAACTGGATAACGAAATATCACACTGGCTTGTGGTGATTTTAATTCCTTAGCTTTACTAATTTCGTCATCGGAGTAACCCAAATATTCCGTCACAAAAAGACAATCAAATTTGAATTCATTCTCTGGGAAAACAGCACTGTATTGAGCAAATAAGTCGTCAATCTTGTGACTTAGCGAGTGTTTGCTCCCCCTTGAAATTAACGCACCTTTGAGGAAAAGCTCCACAGAGTGAGCAGCCAACATCAACGCAACACTCGCATTTGGCCAAGTATCTTCAGAAGTATTGCTTTGCATCCGTGCACAGACATCAAGACTTGCAGCTAGGTATGCATCAGCGAAGTCGAAATACCTCGTTGACTCATCTTGGTGTAAATCTTCCCAGTTACCGATCATCTCGCTCATGGTTTATAACGCTTGCAGCAGCGGCGAGTTTACGAGTCCGCTGACTGCACTTGTTGTACGGCTTCGTCTCCATCTTTAGTTTTACTACTGGGCTTACTACGACTGATGGCGTTGTTAGCAAGACTAAAAACTTTGTCACGAAATTCAGGTATGTTTTTTAAAGCTTCTTTAAAGCCACTCGATTCGGCCAGTTCATGCCAAGGAGTTCCATGAGATGAATCATCCACGAACCTTAAAGGAGCCTCTTCCACTCGGCTCAAAGCAGATTCAAATAACCTCGCTTCTAATTTTTTATCAATGCGAGCTGCTTCTTTTCTATAACCTTCATATGCTTTTGCGACTGAGGCTTTGAAACCATAGTCTTCAGCAAGCTTGAATCGCTGACCGATTTGTTTGGTTGAAAGCCAGGCAAACCAAAGTGGCGCACCGAGGCTGACTATAGCTAGAAGAAAATGCATCAATACCATCCCCCATTTGGGGTCTGGGTCGGATAATGAGCCTGTAAGTATTTCAATTCTCTGAGCGCCGACATACCACGCAGCTCCTAGTGCACAAAGCAACCCAAAAACCCAAACCCACATAGATTTAGCCAATTGCTTCGCCCTTAGATCAAAAGCCCCAGCCAAGCCTTTGCTTGTTGTTATTCGGTATGCTTCCTCGCAATTTTCTACTAATTTATCAGTTTCAACTTTGTTTTCTCTAACTGAAGCTAATAACTTATCGGTCTCTTCTTTTGCAGTTGACACTTTGGCTGATATTTTTGTGATCTCCTGACCAATAGAATCAACTTTTTTGCGAGCTATTTTTAAATCTTCTAAATCAGAAGGAAGAGACTCTGCTGTTTCTGTTGCTTCGTTGATTAATTTTATCTGACTTAGTAACTTTTCTTGATCGATATCGATTTGGTCAATTTTTGCTTGAAGCCCTTTAATCCTACGAGAAATTGCTGGAGGCATAGCTTTAGGATCATTTGAAATCACCCATGATAAATGTGGCTCTATTACACTAGATATCCAATTTAGCGTCGTAATATATGCAGGAATTGCCTGATGACCGTTTCCGCTAAAAAATTGAGGTAAAGTACTACTTTTCAATCGCTCTAATTTAGCGGGAATGCCATCTACGATCTCAAGAAATTCGTCATTATCAACTTCAAGATTAGCGTTTCGAATCTTTTCAGACAAAGCCTTTGGCATGTATGCCAATTCCATCCTGTCTATCGCTGGATGATGCCACCCAAAAACCTCATTTAAATTTCGTTTGTCATTCCACCCCTTTACCACTGCTTCGGCCAATGAATCTAAAGACTCGCAGAGGTTCTCTATTTCTTCATTCATCATCATTCCTTAAAATTGGCACTTGTTCAATTTGGCCGTACAACATTTTATTCGTGTGCATGCGCGTTTATCTCGTTGGACCAGTAAAAACGCGCACAGTTAACTATCTGTATGCAAAGAACTTATCAACTTTCTGCCAAATACACCATCAGGAAAAACGCGCATGCGCGTTTTCCAAACCTATTATCTAATCCATGCTGTTTATATATGCATGATTTTAAAAAGTTTATTTGTAGTCAAATGTGAAAACGCGCACAAAGTTAGGATAAAAATTATCATTTTTCAAATATGACTGTATGCCTATCCAGCTTTTAGCCAAATAAACAGTTCAATGGTCGTAAAGGTTGCCATTGTTACAAGAGTGACCGTTGGCGGCATGGATGCCGCCGCCGAGCCTATAGGGACATATTCACGGCGTGCCACTGGGGAAGCAATGGCAATTAATCCTACACACCTGACGACAAACTTTTCTCGCTTTGAGGCAAAAGCTTTTAAAGGGATGCATATCTTCCTAACTCACCTTCCCTATCTCACTAAATAACCCCAACTCAACTATTCTCGGCAAATAGTTAAACGGCGAATTGCAAACATGCCCAGTAGCGAAAGGATTAATAGGGATAAACTGCCACCGCCGCTATAACCTTGTTTATGTTCAATGGTCGCAATATGTTCTTCTTTCACGCGGGTTTTAAAGCGGGCTAATTCGGCGTCTAAGTTAGTGATCATATCGTTTACCGCTAGCTCAAAGCCTTCGGCGGATTTTTCACGTAGCACGTTTGTGACGCTCACCGCGGTTGACGTGTCGGTAAGTTGGTTGATGCCTGGCGCCCTAAACAACATTTTTTGGCTGCGCATATCAAAAACGGCAGTATCGACAAAGGTTTGGATCGCGTTTTCATTGCCGGGCACCATATACATGCCGACTATGGTCCAATACAGCAGTGAAGCCTTATTCTCGCTGCTTTGTAACAGTTGATCGTAAGACACCAGTGCCATCACATCGACATCGTGCAAGCGGGCAACCTGCTGCAAGGTGCTAAAACCTTTGCCATTTTTAAGGTAAGTGCTGGGGATTAATTCGATACGGTCAATAAAGTCATATTTAACAAAGGATTGTTTTACTTTATCCAGCAAGGCGATTTGCGAGCTGCTATCGAGGGCTTCGGATTGCCAATGGGTGGAAGGTAAAAAGGCGATGCCAACCGTGATGGGAAGACGCAATACAGGAATACTGGGTTGCTGCGCCTCACGTTGTTTATCATCTGGATAGAGATATTCAACCAGACTGCTGGAAACCACGTTTTTTTCGGTGGTGTTACCGTTAAAAAAAGCACTGCAACCACCAAGCAAGATGCTAATTGATGCCAGCGCACCCACAAGCGCTATGAATTTTGTCTTCATCTGTTTCTACCGTATCCTTACTGCGCACAGGCCATGCAACCCGTGCATATTGCCGCTACCTTAGCGAGTCACTGCTGTAAAAACAAGCCGTTAACTTCACATATCGCGCTTTTGTTTGGCTATTTATAGGCTTAGAAACAACAAAGCCGCATCGGACTGCGGCTTTGACTTAGAGGATGACGACAATCAGTCGCGCAAATTCATCTGCTTAGGCGTATTTACGCACTTTTTTCAACGCGATTTGCTGCTTTAACGTCGATAAATGTTCGATAAACACTTTACCGTGTAAATGGTCGATTTCGTGTTGCAAAACAATGGCTAAAAAGTCATCGGTTTCGATTTCAATCGCTTTGCCCTGTCTGTCTAAGGCGGTGACTTTGACCTTTTCGAAACGGCTCACTTTGGCGCGATAGCCAGGGATAGAAAGACAGCCTTCTTCACCCACATATTCGCCAGACTTTTCAACAATCTCTGGATTAATCAGCACTAAGGGTTGATCGCGATTTTCGGATAAATCGATCACAATTACCGCATCTGTACTGCCCACTTGAGTCGAGGCCAGACCGATACCATCGTCGGTGTGGTACATGGTTTCGATTAAATCATCGATAAATCCCTGAATCGCTTCAATGTCTTTTACGGGTTGTGCTTTGCGCTTTAGACGCTCATCGGGAATTGTCAGAATATCGAGTACAGCCATGCCTGTTTCATCTCTTAGTGAGTCAAAAAATTTGGCACTATTATGAACTATTCCTGTGTTTTCTCAATATTCAAAACTAAATAGTTTAATAAAAATCATTACAATCGATTTTTTAGATTTAAATTGCAGCAGTATCAGCCGTCCGCTGTTTCACTTAGGCGCTATTTAACGCTACACTGGCTCACCTCATTCATGGTTTTATTTGGCATCATCATGCGGTTTGCAAAAGATAAATCCCCACTTTATCGCTACTTAGAGCAAGATAAGGCCATTACGCCAGACGAAACGAACAGCACACAAGAGACACAAAACACCCTCTCGCCGATGGCGAAGATTTGGCATATTGTCGCGATGATCCCGCCTGGCAAAGTCAGCAGTTATGGCAAGGTGGCCGATTTTGCTGGTTTACCCGGGCGTGCCCGCTATGTGTCAAAGGCGCTCAAATCAGCCCCCGAACATTTATCACTTCCTTGGCATAGAGTACTCAACAGCCAAGGGAAAATTTCCTTCGAAAAGCATTCAGTCTCCTTTCAGGAACAGATGGAATTATTGCGTATTGAAGGCGTTACAGTGAACTGTGGCAAAGTAGACTTGTCTGAGTTTGAGTGGCAACCGGATATGGCAACCTTAGTGATGTCAATCCCCTTCTAGTTTAATATATTGATCTATAAACTGTTTACACCCGATATGGCCTCAGCTATAAACAATTAAGCTTGGCAGTTCAGCCAATGGGATAAGCGGTGTTAGCCGCAATCTGTTTGCGATATAAAGGAGCATTACTTGCGCACAATTCCAACGTTATTCGTGAGTCTCGCACTCACCCACAGCGTATTTGCGATGGCGGCGCCAACGCCTTTAACGCCTCAAACTGCTGAATATCAAGTTAATTATGGTGATATTGAGTTGGGTAAGGCCAAGTATCAACTGCCCGCCATGGAGGATGGGATCTACAAATATCGCTTCGACAGCGATCTTAGCCTGTTATTGCTGACCGATGTGCGCCATGTACTGAGTGAGTTTGCTCAGGATGGCAATCAATTATTACCCCTGCGATATTTGCATGAGCGCCAAGGCGTCGGCCCGAATTTTATCGAGCAAACCGCCTTTGCCAAGGCGCAAGGGATGATCCACACCCGTTATAAGGATGAAAAAGGTAAATTCCCCTTCGAAGGCGATATTTTCGATCCGTTAATGGTGCAGCTGCAGTTTCGTCTCGATATCAGCGCTGGTAAAGAAGTGCTTGATTATAAGATGATTAAATCTAACGAACTCGATGAGTATAAGTTCCATGTGATAGGTAAGGAACGGATGACAATTGAGAGCGGCAGTTACGATACAGTCAAAATTGAGGTCGTGCGGGACAATAATAAACGCCAAACCTTCTTCTGGATGGCGCCGGATTTAGCCTACCTCCCCGTTCGTCTAACGCACTTTGAAAAAGGCAGTAAACAGTTGGATATCAAACTGCTGAATTATCATTTCGACGATGTGCCAGTTGAAGCCGTACCCGCAGCCGTTGAAGCCGCTACCGTTGAAACAGATGTTACGACGGAGCAGAAAGTACCTAAACTCCTCGGCACAGGCGCGAATTAAGCCTGATATACAGTTATCGCTGGTTTAAGACGGATTGAGTGCTGTTGCTAAGATGCCGTAACAGCGCCGCACAAAACATAAAAGGCCAAACGTGAGTGACTCCGTTTGGCCTTTTTGTCTCTGATTTAATGCCGTCAAAGTGGAATGGCTGCGACAGCACCTCAATTACAAATCGATAAGCAGCTCACCTAAGCGGAACAACTTCCAATTGCCAGGCTGCATCACCTGCCAGTCTTCGTTTTCGGTGAGCGGCCGAGTGGCAATGACAGTCACTACATCGTGTGGCGTGGTTTCTTTATCAAAATCAATCACGACATCGGTATCAATTAATTTTGCCTTGCCAAACGGCGCCCTGCGGGTGATGTAACACAGATTATTACTGCAATAGCTCATCAAGTATTCGCCATCGCTGAGGATCATATTAAACACCCCAAGGGCGCGGATTTGTTCGGCAAGCGTAGCCACAAATCGAAACACTGCTTGCATGTCCTCTGGGCGACGGTCGCCAAACTTGGCCGCGACTTGCTCCAATATCCAGCAAAAAGCCAACTCGCTATCGGTGTCGCCAACACTCTGATAGCGGGACACCTGAAACTTCGCCTGATAGTCGCTTAACTGACCATTATGGGCATAGGTCCAATAACGGCCCCACAACTCACGGGTAAAAGGATGAGTATTTTCAAGGGAAACACAGCCGCGATTGGCCTGACGAATATGGCTTATCACCACCTCGCTTTTAATCGGATAGGATTTGATTAATTTTGCAATGTGCGACTCACTACTCGGGCAAGCATCTTTAAACGTACGGCTACCACGACCTTCATAGAAAGTGATCCCCCAACCGTCGACATGGGGCCCAGTGACGCCACCACGCTGTGCTAAACCCGTAAAACTAAACACAATATCGGTCGGCACATTGGCGCTCATCGCCAGTAACTCACACATATTTCTCGCCTTTCTCAATCCAAATATCCACGGTTTTGCATTGTAACTAGTTGATGACATTTGTGGAATGATCAAAGGTGACAAAAAATTTAAACAATTGTTTGAAAAATACTTGTATTAAAACTGCCTTAGGTTTAACTTTTATGCGACACAGGTCAGACCACAAACTATAATTGTGATCGCAATCAACAAAACTCGTTATGACCTGTGATTGGCACTCGGTCATACTTAAGGAGAAATACAGTGACTACCCTACTTTGGATCATCGCCATGATCTTAGTGCTAGGAGCCCTAGCTTACCTTCGGGTATCTTTGCTCACTGCCACTATTGCAGCCGCTGTTGTGATGACAGCCGGATGGACACTCGATGTTGTTGGCCCTATCTCTTGGATTATCTTCCTCGTGATCGCGCTGCCCCTCAATATCAGTGCATTTAGACAAAATGTTATCAGTCGCCCACTGATGAAGATGTACCGTGGCATCATGCCCGAAATGTCTTCTACCGAAAAAGAAGCGATTGAAGCTGGTACCACTTGGTGGGAAGCCGATCTGTTTGCGGGTAACCCAAACTGGAAAAAACTCCACAATTACCCTGTCGCTCGTTTAAGTGCCGATGAGCAAGCCTTCTTAGACGGTCCAGTTGAAGAAGTGTGCCGCATGGTGAACCAACATCAAGTATCACATCAACTGGCTGATTTGCCTGCTGAAGTATGGCAATACCTGAAAGATCACGGCTTCTTCGCCATGATCATCAAGAAAAAATACGGCGGTTTAGAGTACTCAGCCTACGCCCAATCACGCGTGCTGCAAAAGCTTGCGGGTTTAAGCAGCGAGCTGGCATCCACTGTAGGTGTACCTAACTCCTTAGGCCCTGGCGAACTGTTACAACACTATGGTACGCCTGAGCAGCAAAACCATTACCTGCCACGTTTAGCCAAAGGTTTAGAAGTCCCTTGTTTCGCATTAACTAGCCCTGAGGCTGGTAGCGACGCGGGTTCTATCCCTGACTTTGGTATCGTGTGTAAAGGTCAATGGGAAGGCGAAGAAGTCTTAGGTATGCGCTTAACCTGGAACAAGCGTTATATCACCCTAGCGCCAGTTGCGACTGTATTAGGTCTGGCGTTTAAACTGCGCGACCCTGATCACCTGTTAGGCGATAAAGAAGAGCTGGGCATTACCTGTGCGCTGATCCCAACTGACGTTGAAGGCGTT
Organism: Shewanella seohaensis; assembly: GCF_025449215.1. Lineage (NCBI taxonomy): Bacteria > Pseudomonadati > Pseudomonadota > Gammaproteobacteria > Alteromonadales > Shewanellaceae > Shewanella > Shewanella seohaensis. Next base: position 2,584,178 of record NZ_CP104900.1, on the reverse strand, counting down.
GAAACAGGCCGTCGTCACTTCCCGCTGAACTGTATGTTCCAAAACGGCCCTACTCGCGGTAAAGACGTATTCGTACCATTAAGCTTTATCATCGGTGGTCCGAAAATGGCTGGCCAAGGCTGGCGTATGCTGGTTGAGTGTTTGTCTGTTGGCCGTGGTATCACACTGCCATCAAACTCTGCCGGTGGCGTGAAAACTGCCGCGCTTGCAACAGGTGCCTATGCGCGTATTCGTCGTCAATTCAAACTGCCGATTGGTAAGTTAGAAGGGATTGAAGAGCCAATGGCACGCATCGGTGGTAACGCCTACCTGATGGACGCAGTGACCTCATTAACCACCACAGGTATCGACTTAGGTGAAAAACCTTCGGTTATCTCGGCTATCGTGAAATATCACCTGACCGATCGTATGCAGAAATGCGTTATCGACGCCATGGATATCCACGGTGGTAAGGGTGTGTGTTTAGGCCCTAACAACTACTTAGGTCGTGGCTATCAAGCGGCTCCGATTGCGATTACCGTTGAAGGCGCAAACATCCTGACACGTTCGATGATCATCTATGGTCAAGGTGCAATCCGTTGTCATCCTTATGTATTGGCTGAAATGGAGTCAGCGTTTGACACAGAGTCTGGCCAAGGCTTAGCCAACTTCGATGCGGCCATCTTCGGTCACATTGGTTTTGCGACCAGTAACTTTGTCCGTAGCTTCTGGTTAGGTCTGACATCAAGCCGTTTCTCTAACGCGCCTTACTCAGATAAAACCAAGCGTTATTATCAACATATGAACCGTTTCAGTGCCAACTTAGCCCTGCTGTCAGACTTAGCCATGGCAACCTTAGGCGGTAACTTAAAACGTAAAGAGCGTATTTCTGCCCGCTTAGGCGATCTGTTAAGCCAGTTATACCTTGCTTCTGCGACCTTAAAACGTTACCAAGATGAAGGTCGTCAAACCGACGATCTGCCACTGGTACAATGGGCGGTTGAAGATGCTCTGTATAAGTTACAGGCTTCATTAGACGATTTACTGGATAACTTCCCTATGGGTCTAGGCGGCGTATTACGCGCCATCATGTTCCCATTCGGCCGTCCACTGAAACGTCCAAGCGATGTGTTAGATCATAAAGTGGCCAAGATCATGCAAACCCCTTGTGAAAGCCGTGATCGTTTAGGTAAAGGCCAATTCTGGACTAACTCTGAGCACAATGCTGTAGGCATCCAAGAGCAAACGCTGAAGGATATTCTGGCTGCCGAACCTTTATTCGACAAAGTCTGTAAGGCCAGTGGCAAGCGTTTACCTTTCATGTGGTTAGATAAAGTTGCCGCTGAAGGTAAAGCCTTAGGTGTATTGAGCGACAGCGAAGTACAACTGTTGGAACGTGCCGAAATCGGCCGTATGAAGTCTATCAATGTGGATGACTTTGACCCAGCAGAGCTGCGCCCTGAAGTCGTCGCAACGACGTCACAGGAACGCGCCGCTTAATAGCGAAGCTGTACTAGCTAAGCCCATTTTAATAAACAAAAAGGCACTACATATAGTAGTGCCTTTTTTATTTTCGCTGTCTCGTCCTGAAATACGTTGACATAAAGAGGATTTCTTTATGACAACATCAATTAACTCAAGCCGTAAGCGCACACAACGAGATTACACCTTAGCCTTTAAATTAGGCGTTGTAGAGCGTGTTGAAAAAGGCGAAATGACGTACAAACAAGCCCAAGCCCATTTTGGTATTCAAGGCCGTTCAACGGTACTCGTTTGGCTTAGAAAACATGGTAGACTCGATTGGTCGAAACCTTTTCAGCATCCCCTTATGCCTAAGTCAAAAGAAACCCCTGCCGAAACGATCAAGCGCCTTGAACGTGAGTTAGCAGAAGAGAAACTGCGTAACCAAATCCTCAATGGCATGGTTGATATCATGGACAATGAATATGGAGCAGGCCTCAGAAAAAAGTACTTATCCGGTACATCTGGCAAGCAAAAGGCAACGGAGAAATAAACCTCGCTGCCGCATGTCGTGCTGCGGGTATGTCGAGGCAAGGTATTTATCAGGCAGTTGCTCGAATGGAAAGTCGTAGAGCTGAGCTATCGGTCATCCAAGACTGGGTCCAGTACTGGCGTAAATATATGCCAAGGTTAGGGGCCCGTAAGCTCTACACGTTGATAAAATCCAGGCTGGTTGAGCACGATATTAAACTCGGGCGAGATGGGTTCTTTACCTATTTGAGAAGTGAAGGTTTACTGCTTAAACCAAAGAAAAGCTACACAAAAACCACGTTCAGCAAACACTGGATGAAGAAGCATCCTAATCTGCTGAAAGAGGAAGGACTGCATGATGCAGGGCATGTACTGGTCAGTGATATCACCTATCTTGAGTCAGACCAAGGTGTGCACTACCTGTCACTGGTCACCGATGCGAGTTCGCGTAAGATAGTCGGTCATCACGTGAGTAAAGACATGAAAGCCGAGAGTGTGGTGAAAGCGTTAAAAATGGCCATCAAAGATAAACGCTATATCGGCAACGCGGTGCATCACTCAGACAGAGGTTTACAGTACTGCTCAGCTGTTTATCAGAATGCGCTTCAGGCGAGCCAAATCCAGCCGTCAATGACGGATGGTTATGATTGCTACCAAAATGCATTAGCAGAAAGAGTGAATGGCATACTGAAGCAGGAGTTTTTACTGCACCGATGTAGGACATTTGCGGAGCTGAAAATACTTGTTAGAGAATCGATAGCAATATACAACGATATGAGACCGCATCTGAGTTTGAATATGGCAACCCCTAATCAGGTGCACAATAGAAAAGGCCAGCTACTGGAGCTGGCCTAAAAACTGTCAACCTATCTTAGGACGAGACATATCTTTTCAGAGTTTTTGCCTCTGTATTTCTGCTTAATACCTTTACCTAATGCCTAAGGTATTGTTTCTTGTTACCCCTTTATTTCTACTGAAAGCTGAATATTCGCTGTCAATCGACATATTCGAGTTACAGGACTGCATTTTTTGCTGCTATTGTTATCACCAATAGTTCATTTTTCTGTATGAAAAAAGCGTGTTAGGTTGGGTTAATACTGACCACTCCATGCCAACTAAAGGAAGTTATATGGTTGAAAAAATCACTGGGATGTTAGCACTTATCGGGGTGCTTTCGTTATTTTGTCAATGGGTTGGTTGGAAGCTTAGGTTACCTGCAATTTTACCGTTATTACTCTGTGGTTTGATGTTAGGCCCAGCATTTGGGGTACTCAATCCCGATGAGATTTTTGGGGATTTATTGTTTCCTATCATTTCACTCGGTGTAGCCGTGATCCTGTTTGAGGGCGCATTGACCCTCAATTTTAAAGAGATTAAAGACCATGGCCGCATGGTGACCCACTTAGTGAGCATCGGCATGGTGATCACCTGGGGCTGTATCAGTGTCGCGACCTTTTATTTGCTCAATTTTAGCTGGGAGGTCGCATTGTTATTTGGCGCCCTCGTGGTGGTCACGGGGCCGACCGTGATTGTCCCTATGCTGCGCAGCGTACGGCCTAAGTCGCAACTGGCGAGCATTTTACGCTGGGAAGGGATTGTGATTGACCCTATCGGTGCGCTACTTGCTGTATTAGTATTTGAATACATTACGGTATCTGGTGACCCAACGAGCCATGTGCTCTATGCACTAGGCTCCATGCTCACGCTTGGTTTAGGCTTAGGCGCGGCGTCAGGTTACCTTATTGGCCAAGTGATCCGCCGCAATTTATTGCCGCATTATTTACGTAATACCGCAGTATTAACCCTTATGCTGGGGATTTTTGTCGGCTCCAACCTAGTGCAGGAAGAGTCCGGATTACTCACAGTGACTGTAATGGGGATTTGGCTAGCGAATATGCGTGGTGTGGATATTGCTGAAATCCTTGAATTCAAAGAAACGCTAACTGTGCTGTTGATTTCGGCTCTGTTTATCCTGTTAGCCGCAAGACTCGATTCGAGTGCCATGATGGATTTAGGCTGGGGCGGCGTAGGAGTGCTCGCCGTGACTATGCTGATTGCACGTCCGCTCAGTATTTGGGTGTCAGGCATTGGGACGTCACTCTCGAGAGCCGATAAGTGGTTCCTATGTTGGATTGCCCCGCGGGGGATTGTGGCGGCGGCCGTATCTTCCTTATTCGCCATTAAGTTAGAGGCAACCAATGTGCAGGGCGCCGATGCTATTGTGCCCTTGGTATTTTTAATCATTATCGGCACTGTCGTTATCCAAAGTTTAACCGCGGGCCGCTGGGCGAAATACCTTGGAGTGACGTCGGGTTCGGCGCAAGGATTATTAATTTTCGGAGCCTCGAAGTTTTCCCGCGAGCTGGCAAAAATCTTAAAAAGCAAAGATGTCAAAGTGCTGTTGGCCGACAGCAACTGGGATAATATTCGCCTTGCGCGGATGGATAATATTCCGGTCTATTTTGGTAACCCTGCCTCAGAACATGCTGAAACCTATATGGATTTAACTGGGATTGGTCGAGTGCTGATCATGTCGCCTTATAAGCAGTTAAACCCGCTGGTGACCTTTTATTTTCAAGATGTGTTAGGTTCTAAAAAGGTCTTCGGCCTTAATAATGCCGAGCAAGGCAGCGCGCGCCATCAATTATCTGAGACTTACAAACAGCGATTATGTTTGTTTGGTGATGCGGTGTCCTACGCCAAAATTGCCAGTCAAATGGCGAAAGGGGCGCAGCTTAAAGTCACTAATTTAACTGAAAACTTCACCTTCGAGCATTTCCGCAAACGTTATGGCGAAACGGCATTGCCGTTAGTGTATCTGACCAAAGAGGGCAAAGTGGTGATTGTGTCAGGTAATGACACCCAATTCCCCAACGGCATAGAGTTAATCAGCCTATTGCCCGTTGAGGCGCTTGAAGAAGCGAAAATCCAACAGGCGATTGCCGAGCAAGAGGCGCTAGCTGCACAGGCCAAAGCGGCGGAAGAAGCAGCCCTAGCGAAAGCCAAGGCCGAGGAGGAAACTGAAGCTGAGCGCCAACGGCTTGAGCAGCAAGCTAAAACCAAGGCCGAAGAGCCATCGCAATCTGAGGTTGACGAACAAGATAACATCAACACCGCGGATGAAACGTTGGCGAAGGGATAATGGCAAGGCCAAGGTTAGCTAAGGTGAGCTTGGTATTTGCGAAGAGATAAGCCTGTTAAGCTAGGCGTGTCTCGTCCTAAGATAGGTTGACAGTTTTTAGGCCAGCTCCAGTAGCTGGCCTTTTCTATTGTGCACCTGATTAGGGGTTGCCATATTCAAACTCAGATGCGGTCTCATATCGTTGTATATTGCTATCGATTCTCTAACAAGTATTTTCAGCTCCGCAAATGTCCTACATCGGTGCAGTAAAAACTCCTGCTTCAGTATGCCATTCACTCTTTCTGCTAATGCATTTTGGTAGCAATCATAACCATCCGTCATTGACGGCTGGATTTGGCTCGCCTGAAGCGCATTCTGATAAACAGCTGAGCAGTACTGTAAACCTCTGTCTGAGTGATGCACCGCGTTGCCGATATAGCGTTTATCTTTGATGGCCATTTTTAACGCTTTCACCACACTCTCGGCTTTCATGTCTTTACTCACGTGATGACCGACTATCTTACGCGAACTCGCATCGGTGACCAGTGACAGGTAGTGCACACCTTGGTCTGACTCAAGATAGGTGATATCACTGACCAGTACATGCCCTGCATCATGCAGTCCTTCCTCTTTCAGCAGATTAGGATGCTTCTTCATCCAGTGTTTGCTGAACGTGGTTTTTGTGTAGCTTTTCTTTGGTTTAAGCAGTAAACCTTCACTTCTCAAATAGGTAAAGAACCCATCTCGCCCGAGTTTAATATCGTGCTCAACCAGCCTGGATTTTATCAACGTGTAGAGCTTACGGGCCCTAACCTTGGCATATATTTACGCCAGTACTGGACCCAGTCTTGGATGACCGATAGCTCAGCTCTACGACTTTCCATTCGAGCAACTGCCTGATAAATACCTTGCCTCGACATACCCGCAGCACGACATGCGGCAGCGAGGTTTATTTCTCCGTTGCCTTTTGCTTGCCAGATGTACCGGATAAGTACTTTTTTCTGAGGCCTGCTCCATATTCATTGTCCATGATATCAACCATGCCATTGAGGATTTGGTTACGCAGTTTCTCTTCTGCTAACTCACGTTCAAGGCGCTTGATCGTTTCGGCAGGGGTTTCTTTTGACTTAGGCATAAGGGGATGCTGAAAAGGTTTCGACCAATCGAGTCTACCATGTTTTCTAAGCCAAACGAGTACCGTTGAACGGCCTTGAATACCAAAATGGGCTTGGGCTTGTTTGTACGTCATTTCGCCTTTTTCAACACGCTCTACAACGCCTAATTTAAAGGCTAAGGTGTAATCTCGTTGTGTGCGCTTACGGCTTGAGTTAATTGATGTTGTCATAAAGAAATCCTCTTTATGTCAACGTATTTCAGGACGAGACAATAGATAGAAAAAAGCCCCATCTTTCGATGAGGCTTATTCTATTTGGCGGAGCGGACGGGACTCGAACCCGCGACCCCCGGCGTGACAGGCCGGTATTCTAACCAACTGAACTACCGCTCCAAACTTTTTTATTATACCGCTACTACAGCACTATAATTTTAACTTTCAACAACTTGACTGGCGGAGCGGACGGGACTCGAACCCGCGACCCCCGGCGTGACAGGCCGGTATTCTAACCAACTGAACTACCGCTCCACATCAAGTTGCGGTGAATAATACGGTTGAGCGTTCGAAGCGTCAACCGTTTTTTTCACTCATTTGCATCGTTTAGTTAAAATTTCGCCAAACTTAACAAAACCCCATGATAAATGAACAAAATATCTTCAAACTGGCGTCTAAAATGCCTGACTGTTGGCCATTGATTTAGCGACGATGATCCGGCTCGTCTGGCATGGTCAAATCAATCTCATCGAGCGATGGCGCCTCTGCCTTACTCTGCCCTGCTTCGTCTAACATCCGTTGCTCTGCGGCGGCCAGTGCCTGCGCGAGACTTTGACGCTTACGCCAGACTATCAGCCCCACAACCCCAAGCAGTAGTAACACAGCATTGATGGTGATGATCCAAAACAGTGCATCCTGTTTTGCCACGGCTTCTTCTTCAGCGGCCTTTTGCGCTGCAACGGCGGCTAACTCCTCGGCACTCGGCGGCGGTTCGGGTGGCTGCACTAAGTTAAAGAAGAGTTCTGGCAAATCGAGCAGGATTTCACGGCCTGTGACTGTGGTGGTCGCCACAGTGCCTTTAATTCGATAACTGCCAAACTCGGTCACAGGCGGTATTGGCAGTTCAGTGTCGCTCTCTTTAAGCCCATGAACGACGAGGGGAAGTTGCAAACCAGCTGGTCCAACAAGCTCGAATGAAAAATGGGTTTCAGCCAATTGCAGCACATTGCTATCGGCGTGCAACATTATTTTCCATCGCCCCGTTAACGGATCATCTGGGGTGATCACTTCGGCATTCACTGGGCGTGGCGATAAGGTAAAGGGAAAAGAAACCTGTCGTTCAAACACATTATTACGGGCTTGGACCACAAAGTCGTACTCGCCCCAGGGCTGTTTTAGATTGATGTCGCTGGTAAACATGCCATCGTCGGGTCTTTCATCAAACTTTTCGCCATTATCTTTGTAAGAGCCAACAATAATGTCACCGGCGGCAAAGTTTTCATCCCCGGCGCGATGTTTACTCACAAAATGCGCGGTCCACTCAACAAGATAATCGAGCCCCGGCATGCGCACCCGCTCCGCATCCCCCATCAATTGAGCAACGACTTTGGTTTCTTCACCTTGGAATAACGGCTGCGGCAGTTGCTGCACTTCAATCTCAAGTTTAGAGACACGTTTGAGTTGCGAACCTGGAACCACCTTACCCACCAATTGCCAAGGGCCAGGCTGAGGCGATTCGATATATATAATGTCGCCTGTAATGCCATCGACCCATTTAACCGTTTCAGGATGACGGTTGGCGTACCACTTGCTGCCGTCGGGCAATACGATGACCACAGGCGCAGAACCGTACTCCCGCTGGATCAACAGCGTCATGCTGCTGACCATATGATCCACCCGAAAGCGATTTTTAAGCTCAGAGGCGGTATCGACAGGGACTACTTTTCGAGTAGCAGGCTTGGTTGGCTTGGCTTGAGTGGTTTGACTCGGCTTGGCATCAACTGGCTTTTCGGCGCTCGCTTTCACGTCAGCCGGCTTATCTGCATTCGCTCTAGCCTCAGTGACTTTTGGCTCACTGACTTTGGGCTCACTGACTTTGGGCTCACTGACCTTAGACGCACTGACTTGAGCATCATCGGGTTTTACGGCACTGGGCTGCGCCTCTTGGGCCTTTGGCGCCATAGTGGCGGGCGGCTGAGCGGTATTAACGGCAGGTTCGGTATCGGCCGCCAGCAAAGAGGTGCTCAAGCAGAGGCCGCCGAGCACTAACGTGGTATTTCGTAGGGATTTTCGCAGCGACATCGTCATAGGCAATAAATTATCCTCTCCAGAGGCATTTTCCTGATTTTGCGACTAAATCAAGACGCTTTTCATGCATAACGAGTTCATCGGCCGATGCGCTGATCACTTTAAGATTAAGTGATGCGGGATCAAAGCGTTGGATCCCCCGCCTCTTGACCGACTTCATCATTAGAGAGATTGAACTTGGTTTGTCCGCCTGTCATCGCCAAATACACATCGGCTAAGATCTCGGCGTCGAGTAATGCCCCGTGGTACAGACGGCGGGAGTTATCGATACCGTAGCGCTTACACAGCGCGTCTAAGTTGTTCTTTTGCCCGGGATGCAAAAATTTTGCGATATCGAGGGAGTCTAAGATCTCACAGATTTCACTGGTCTTTGGCCCTAATGGCTGCAACAGCGAAAATTCATGGTCCATAAAGCTCACGTCGAAGTTTGCGTTATGGGCCACAATTTCGGCGCCACTGATAAAATCGATAAACTCTTGCGCTATCTGATGGAACCTAGGCTCATTGGCAACGCGCTCATCGGTGATGCCGTGAACCGCAATCGCTTCTGGGTCAATCGCTTGGCCGGGATTAATATATTGATGGAAATAACGGCCCGTTAAACGGCGGTTGATCACCTCAACACACCCTATCTCAATAATTCTGTGGCCTAAATACACTGCACCACTGCCTTGGTTCATACCCGTGGTTTCAGTATCCAAAATAACCTGACGGCTTGCGTTTGAGATAATATTCATACTTTTATGCGCTTCTTATGACATTTTTTGGTTATACTCGCCAGTATTTACGCTGCGGATAACCATTTGATGACTGAACTAAAACTGATCCACATCTTCACCGATGGCTCTTGCTTAGGCAACCCTGGCCCCGGTGGCTATGGCATTGTAATGAATTATAAGGGCCATACAAAGGAGATGTCCGATGGTTTTGCCTTGACGACCAATAATCGCATGGAATTATTAGCCCCCATCGTTGCCCTCGAGGCGTTAAAAGAACCTTGCAAGGTTATTTTAACCAGCGATAGCCAATATATGCGCCAAGGGATCACCACTTGGATCCATGGTTGGAAGAAAAAGGCTGGATGACCTCGAATCGTACACCGGTGAAAAATGTTGACCTCTGGAAACGGTTAGACAAAGCCGCCCAGCTGCATCAAATTGATTGGCGTTGGGTTAAAGGCCACGCCGGACACGCCGAAAACGAGCGCTGCGATCAACTCGCCCGCGCCGCCGCTGAAGCAAGCCCTACCCAAGTCGATGAAGGCTATCAGGCAGAGTCCTAATACCTGTAGCCACTTCGGCGCTCATTTCGCCGCTTAACGTTGCGCCGTTTATTCCCGAGATAAATGGAAAAAATTACCGCAAAACTGCACAAAGGCTAGACCTAATGATGTGGCTTGGCGGCTCTTGTGGGTAATGCGATAAAACTGTCGCTCCAGCACAAGGCCTTCAATGGTGACTAGGGCCAGCTCTTTTCGGCTGATGTCTTTATCCAGTGCCAGTTCAGAGAGCACACCCAATCCAGCGCCTTGTTTAACCGCAAGCTTAATGGCATCGGGCGTGGTAAAACAAAATTTTGCCTCGGGCTGCATACCTAATTCATTGGCTGCATTGACAAAATATTCACGCGTGCCGGAGCCTTCTTCCCTTAATACCCAAGATTGGCCTTTGACCGCTGCGGGTTTAACCGTCTGCCCCGCGAGGGGATGCGCCGGATGACAAAAGACTAATAGTCTGTCCTTATGCCAAGGCTCAATATTCAAGCGGTTATCGGTGCAATGTCCTTCGATAAACCCCATTTCGGCGCGAAATTGCGCGACCGATTGGATCACTTCTTGGGTATTGGTAATGGCCACATCCACATGGGTCTGCGTATGTTGCTGACAAAAGGCCACCGCCGCTTTTGCTAACAAATAGTTACCAATCGTGGAACTGGCGCTCACGCTTAAATGCCCGACTAAATCGCCGTCTTGGCGCGTGAACGCTTGCTCGATTTGCTCGACTCGATGTAACAAGTCCGTCGCCAGTGGCAGTAACAAATTCCCTTGGGAGTTGAGCTGTAATCGATTGCCAATCCGCTCAAATAAACGGGCGTTGAGCTGCTTTTCTAATTCGGCCAAGGCCATGGAGGTCGCAGGCGGCGACAGATTAACTTGCTCCGCCGCTTTTGCCACTTGTCCACTGCGTGCAACGGCTTCAAATACCGCAAGTTGCCTTAAGGTTATTCGCATAACAGACTCATCAATGAATGAAATTATTTGGTATGTTCGGATAAATGCCCAGTTCGACCCGCGCTCGGGGCCGTGGTCCAATTCGGCTGTAACACTTTACGTTTGTCGCGGATGGGCGTTAATGGCGACTCTAATTTACGCGCTACAATTAAATATAAGCTGCCTGCACTGGGTAGCCATGAGGCCAAGGTTTGCTGCATAAAACGGCCGTCATTAAACTCACCAATTAACGGGTGGTAGACTAAACGTTCATCGCTGACCACTTGATAGCCCAATAATCCTAACCAGTCTCGTACTCGAGAGGGCATGAAAAAACGCCCACACCAGGGTAGATTATCCTGATACTTTGGCCATAACTTACCGAGAAACACTGGGCTTAAGGGATTAAAACCTACAATAAATAAGTATCCGCCAGCGATCAGCACCCTGTCGGTTTCCCGCAGGATACGGTAAGGATCGGCTTCAAATTCGAGCAACAGACTCATCAGCACGGCATCGATCACCCCATTCTGTAGGGGTAAATGGCAAAAATCGCCAATTAACGAGGCATTAGGTTCTGAGCACAGAGAGAAATGGTGCGCAACGGGGGATGCCATACTCGAGAGATCGGCGCTTAAAGGGCCGAGTTTGAGTAAGTGGTAGCCAAACACCCTTGGCCACCAATCGGCAAGCTTATCGGCAACGGCTTGTTGGAGTGCAGGACCATTGGGCAAATCGTCCCATTGTTCGGGTTTGCGCATAGCACTGTTATACGACACAAGTCTCCTCCCTTCCCGTTACTCTTAACTTAATGGTGGATACAATCACCCATCTTACCCTTTGCCGCCTTAGCGTTGTCCCTAATGTTTGTCATGAGCAATTATCATGCACTGTCGCCAAGTGAGCCCCTCTTATGGATAATAACCTTATCTTCAAAACGAAATACAGCGATCGGCGGTGCTATGCTCACTATATCAGCGATTAATGCCTTTAATGACAATTATATCTGGGTGTTGCGACAAGACTCCCAGGAAGCCGTGTATGTGGTTGACCCGGGCGATGCCAATGTCATGCTCGACTACTTGCGCGCCCAGCAACTCTCACTAGCGGGTATTTTGATCACCCATCACCATAAGGATCACACAGGTGGGATCCCCGCCCTCGCGGCCCATGTTAAGCAGACCACAGGCCATGACTTAACCGTTTATGGTCCACGAAGTGAAGATATTCAAGGCATCAATCTGCCAATTGACCCAACGCTGAGTGATACACTCGTCCTGCCTTTTGTTGAATCGCCCGTACGTATCCTGTCCGTTCCCGGGCATACCGCTGGGCATATCGCCTATCTAGTAGATGACGCACTATTTTGCGGTGATACGCTTTTTAGCGCAGGCTGCGGCCGCTTATTTGAGGGCACGCCAAGCCAAATGTGGCAATCCTTAAGCCAGCTCGCGGCGCTGCCCGATAAAACCCGAGTGTATTGCGCCCATGAGTACACCCTCGCCAACCTGAAATTTGCCCAAGCAGTCGATGCGGATAATGAAGCGCTCAACGCCTATGTGGAGCAGGCAAACAACCTTCGCGCGCAAGGCAAAGCCACCATTCCCTCCACGATCGGATTAGAGCGAGCCATAAATCCCTTCCTCAGGCCGTTGGCGCCCGCCATAGTCAACAGCATAAAAAATCAGTTTTGTGATCAAGATCTGACTAAAGCAGACGAACTGACCTGTTTTACCCTACTCAGGCAGTGGAAAGATATTTTTTAGTAAAAAACGATCTATTTATGGCTGAAATTTATACAGTTTTTTCCATTTTTGATGATGTAAATCAAAAGTGACCCTACAAGATGTACGATAATTTAGGGACAAGATCAAAAAGATCCCATAGAATGGCTCGTTTTTGCGTGAATACTTTGCGCTCTGTGTTGCCACTATTTACATAATAATCAATTCGTTAGCTCATTATAGCTAGATGAGATTGTGCAGTGGCAATGCACTAACAGAGGACTATCGTTTTCCATGAGAGTATCACTTTATGTTGTAGTAGGGGGATTTGCCCTACTCACAGGTTGTCAGACTTTAGACAACCATCAGGTGACCAAACCTGAAGCTGAAACCGTCACAACCGAAAATACCGTCCCACAGTATTATCTCGCAACCGAACCCGAGACGGCGCAAATTACTGATGTGTGGGAGCGAATTCGTCAAGGAATGCAACTCCCCGTTCCTGACAAAAAATTAGTTAATTATTATCGCGATTGGTACATCAAGAACCCTAAACACCTCGAAGTAATTTCTGAGCGTGCGGCACCTTACATGTATTTGATCGTCGAAGAGCTTGAAAAGCGCCATCTGCCGATCGAGATCGCGTTGCTGCCGATTATCGAAAGCGCTTTCGATCCCAGTGCATCTTCTGCCAGTGCCGCCTCCGGGCTTTGGCAATTTACAACCCCAATGGCCAGCCATTTTGGGTTAGAGATGAACTGGTGGTACGACGGCCGTCGTGATGTGCCCGCCTCCACGGTGGCCGCGTTGGACATGCTCGAATACCTGTACGACAAAACCAATAATAATTGGCTTTATGCGATTGCAGCCTATAACTCGGGCGAGTCTCGCGTCCTCAATGCGATTAAACGCAATGAAGATAAAGGCCTTAAAACCGACTTTTGGTCACTGGATCTGCCAAAAGAGACAGAGCGTTATGTGCCACAATTATTGGCCCTCGCCGAAGTGATCAAACATGCCGACGAGTACGGCATTACGCTAGCGCCAATTGAAAACAGCCCTTCTATCGAAGTGGTTGATATCGATAGCCAAATTGACTTGGCCATGGCGGCAGGGCTCGCCAATATGACGACCCATGAGCTATTAAAACTCAATCCTGGATACAACCGCTGGGCCACTGCACCGACGGGACCCCATACGCTGGTATTGCCGATTGATAAGTCAGAAGAGTTTAAAAAAGCACTGGCCGAAACCGAGAGTGAAGCCCGTGTAAGTTGGCTCAGATACACCATTAAATCCGGTGATAGTATCGGCGCCATTGCCAAGAAACACCATACCACGGTCAATGCGATCCGTGCGGCTAATGGTATGAAAAATAACACTATCGTTGCGGGTAGACACCTGATTATTCCGGTCTCTGCCGACGATAAACAGCTGTATGCGATGTCAACCAGCCAGAAGTTACCTAAAAAAGCGGCAACTTCGACCTCCGGTAATAAGTTGACTTACCAAGTGAAATCCGGCGATACCCTGTGGCAAATCGCACAAAATCATAAGGTATCGGTGAAACAGCTCACCGCTTGGAACCATTTAAGCAAAGACAGTAAATTGCAGATGGGCCAAAAACTGACCATAGTTGCGCCGCCAACCCAAGCGGAAGTGGAGCAAATTCGCACCGTCAGCTACAAGGTGAAATCAGGCGACTCCTTAGCGCGTATTGCTAGCAAATTTAAAGTGACGGTTGCAGAGCTGCTCGAGTGGAACAGCTTAACTTCATCGCAATACATTCAACCCGGCCAAGTGTTAAAGCTGGTGGTGGATGAAAGCAATTTAAATGCCTAATGCCGAGTTTGAAAACGGCTTAGATATTGAGTAAAGCCCGACTTATCGGCGAAAGAGCCACAAGCATTCACATTTAAGCCTGTTCTTATAAGGCAAACAAAAAGGCAGTAACCCTGGGTTACTGCCTTTTTTATTCGCAAAAAAATCGTCCTAAATAGCCTCGGTACTCGCCCTTGTAGCCCGCTGTCTTTCAATCTGCAATCTTAAATACACTGCAGTTTACAAGAATCACGCAATCTTTAACTCGCATTACTCAAGGGTTAGCAAGTACACGACGGGCGCCATTGCTGGCAATTCGCTTTCCAGCGCCTTAGCGGCAAATTGCGCCTCAAGATGGGCTCCTTCATTTGGGATCCCTGCCAAGGCTTTTGGCGGGATCGCAAACTTGACCACCAGCTCCTCACCGGAGGCTAACTGAGTATCACGCAGAGCTTGAGTAAACATCATATCGTCAGACCAAGCCCAAAGACGCTTTCCTTGCACTGTGGTCAGTAACAAATCGGCAGTCATGCCCGAGTGATAACGCAGTGCAACCGCCTGAGTCGAGGGATTGCGAACCGTTAATGTCGCCTTAAGCGGTTGTTTAAAATCCACAAAAGTATCGAGGAAAGCGTCCCCGTGAGTAAAGCCTGAGACGGTTTGTTCGATACCTGTTCCACTTTTAAGCTGGATTTTGCTTCAATTCCCTGTAGTTTCGCCGCTAAATCGGCGGTCTGTACCACTTCAGGTTGTTTAGCTGCCTCGGTACGAATATCGGTTTTTGGCACATTAGTCTGGGCTTGCGGGGCAAAGCAGCCAAACAGCTGCCCCGCCACCAATGCCATCCCAAGCGGGCGCGCAATACGCGTTAATGCCTGCTTAGGTTGAAGCTTACTCCCTGACACTTGCTTAGCGGTGTGTTTTCCCATGCCTAAAAACCACCGAGTTTTTTCAGTAGGGAGTCCTTTAATTTATCTTTGGCTTTATCCGTTTCTTCCTTCAACTGATTGTTCAGCAGCGCTTGGGTATCTAAAGCATATTCAGGTTTTTGGAAGGTGCCGGTGATCGCAAGTGGAATATCAATGCCAGCCAAGGCATTTTTCTCGCTACCGCCCTGACCTTTGAGGGAGTTCACTAAGGTCGTGGTCAATCGGTAATCCAAGCCTTCGGTCAGCAGGTTTGCACTGCCCTTACCCGCCACCCGTAATAGCGGTGATGACATGGCAAGATCAGGATTTGTCGCCACACCGTTCTCTAGGCTGAAGTTACCCGTCAGGCTCGAGAAGTCGGTTTTACGCTCTTCTTTGGTGTCGGCGGACATATCCCCCTTTAACTTGGCCTGCGCGCTACGGATCATTTGCGGAATATTCACCCCGTAAAGGGCACCGTCGGTAATATCAAAACGGCCATTAGCAAGTAGGTTTTTCTTCAACTGCTCGGGAATTAAACTCTTACCTTTACCCTTAACGTTGAAATTGGCTGTACCGGCCAGAATTTCCAGCTCGGCGGCATCCTTGAGTAATGGACGGATCTGAACACCCGAGATTTGCTTATCAAATTGATAACTGGCAACTTTTGAGCGGGCATCAACCTGCGCATTTAGCATCAACTTACCTTGGTAAAGATCCGCAGTCAGTTGCTTAAGATCAACCACACCATTCTTAATGCCTAAATCCATCAACCAGTTTTGCGTTGATAAGTTCGCCACCTTGATGGATTTGACCGCTAATGTCAGTTTGGCATCTAAGCCATTGAGCGCGGTAAGGTCGGGCTCTACCGCCTGAGCCTGTGAAGGCGTGGCAGCAGCTTGCTTTTCCGCCGTATCAGATTTTGGCAATAAGGCATCGAGGTCAATGTCACCCAGTTGGAAATCCGCGTTAATTTGCGGCACTTTACCGCCGTAATTCACCGCCAACTTACCCGCTGCATTAATATCCATCGCCGTTAATTTACTGATGTCTGCCGACAGCTGCTTTTTATCTAATGCGATTTGGCTGTTTAGGCTAACCTCAGCAGTCAATTTTTTATTGGGGATCCCCTCGCCTTCAACTTGAGTCTCAATATCCAGCTTCTCAATCACCAGCTGATTAAAATCATGGCTTAAATTGATTTGTCCTTCGCCTTTGCTGCTCACAGTCATATCCGGCAGGGTCGCGGCAAATTCGTAGGCCATAGGCGCAAATTTATCGAGTGAAAATGCCCCCAGCGTAAATTGCTTCAAGGTTAAGGTTTGGGTTTGTCCCTTGGCTTCATCAATCAAATTGATTTCGGTGTTGGTAATCGAAACGCCGCCCACATCAATGCTCGTTAATTGTGCTTTGGCGCTTGGCTCGGCAGGCGTTGCTGGTTTTTCAGCGCCCTTGCCCGTTAAGCCATCGAGGCTCGAACTGCCATTTTTACGGGTGACCAGATTGATTTTTGCACCATCAAGGCTTAGCTGCGCAATTTCAATTTGCTTGCTAAACAGTGGCATAAGCTCTACTTCTGCCACAGCCTTATTCACTTCAAGCATAGATTTGGGTGTAAATCCATCGGGATTAGAGAGTGAAATCCCCCAAGATTAATCCCTACCGTCGGGAAAAATGTCCACGACAAATCATCACCGATGACAAGCTCACGCCCTGTCTGCTTTTTAACGGCGTTGACTATTTCTGGTTTAAAATCATTAGGGTCGAAAAATACGGTGAGATATAAGGTGACTGCAACCACTAAGGTCACCAGAAGAGCTAAAAGCCACTTAATGAATTTCATAGAAACATCCTTATCAATAACATCTTGAATTTTTGATAACACTTAACTTAGAAAGGCAAAGTTTAATGACGCCTCGCTAATGGCAATGCCATTCTCATCGGCATAAAGCATCATGCCGGGTTTTACTGTCACAGCGCCAAACTCAATCGGCACATCGATTTGACCTTGGTTTAATTTTTCGGTCTTGATGGGCATAGCCCCTAAGGCATAGACGCCAAGATTAAAAGTAGAAAGTCTTGCCACATCACGGACATAGCCATTAATCACCACACCTTGCCAACCGTTATCGAGAGCACTTTGCGCAATCAAATCCCCTAATAACGCCCGCCGGGGTGAGCCGCCACCATCAACGACCAATACTTTTCCATGACCGGGCTGGGCCAGCACTTCTTTCACTTTGGAGTTATCTTCAAAACATTTGACCGTTACAACTTCACCCCAAAACAAACGCTTACCACCAAAACTGCGAAATTCGAGCGGTAACAGCGACAGTTTTGTAGGGTAGTGATCGAACAAATCAGGCAATAGATCAAGCATTTGGATCTCCGCGAAGTGAAAAGTTTAGACTAACCATTATTGTAGACCCCTACAAGCCTAATGCGAAACTCGACTTTTTAATGAGGTTTACACTTTAAATAGTTTATGAGCATTGGCATAAACATGATAATCTGCGATAGTTAACCTCCTATGACACCCGCTTGGGTACGTTAATTCATTATTTAGCTTCTCAACTTCTTGTAATAAAGTGAACACCAAATGACAACAGATCTTGATTTGCAAAGCGCTATTGCCGCGCTGGATGAATATGGATATGAGAAAAAAGCCTCAACGGATCTTGAGCAAGCCCGTAATAAACAACAAATGGGGAAATATATCAAATCCCTAGACTACAGTTTACGTCGATTATTGATATTGCAAGAAACTGTTAACGAATTAGTAGAAGAAAAGAAACATCAGCTCGCACAACAAGAAAACATTCAAACCTATAAAACCAAAATCATCAACCTCTCTCGCGAATTAAACCTTTCCTACGAAGAAGTTTTAGCCATCATGGCAGAGTCTAGCACTAAGAAATAACCCTCTTCGATAATCAGCACTTCTTACCCTTTCCGCGAACATCTCGATTCAGTACGGAATATCAGGATTTTTGCTTGAGTGATTTTGGCGGTCTTAAGGACATCATGAAATATCATTCATGATTAATGCATGATGTTAGCGAATGGCGTTTAGAGAACAGATATAAGGCGCTCAGTTAGCGCCTTATATCTGGGTGATGGATTACTGCTCTAACATTAATTGGCGAATATATTTCACCGGTGCACTGCCATAACTTAAAAACTTCTCATGGAATGCTTTTAGGTCAAAATCCTTGCCTTTGAGCTGCTTATATTCTTCGCGGAAATCGTAAATTTCGCGGTATCCCGAGTAGTAACTTGTCAGCTGCACTTGGCTTAGGGTGGCACGGCGCCATTTACCTTCCGCCTCAGCACGTTGCTGGAACGCTTCATCCATCATCAGACTAATGGCTTGCTCTTCAGTCATGCCTTTAACATGAATGCTGTAGTCTAAGATGGTGTTACAGATAACACGTAAATTCCACTTGTAATACATCAACCACATTTCAGGCTCGAAATTACCATAGCCCTCTTCAAGCATCATGCGTTCGGTATAAACGGCCCAACCTTCAACCATAGCGCCATTACCAAATAAGCTTTTCACTAAGCTTGGTGACTCATTGGAATAAACTAATTGGGTGTAGTGTCCAGGAATCGCCTCATGGATATTTAAAATCTGTAATATCCAGTGGTTATATTCGCGTAAATAGCTTTCTGCGGATTCATCACTCATACCATCGAGTGGCGTGACGTTATAATAGGTATTGCCTAATTTATCATAGGGGCCAGGCGCACTAATCGAAGCTCCCGCATAACCACGCATATACTCCGGGGTTTCACGCACGACTAATGGTTTTTTAGGATCTAAGGTCACTAAGTCTTTTTGATTTACAAATTCAATCAACTCAGGAATTTGTTTACGGACTTCGCTCACAAAGTCATCACGTTTAACGTGCTCTGTCGATAATTTATCAATCAATTGGCGAATGGCGATTTTATTATCACTTGGTTTTGGCGTAGTGAAATATTTTGGCCACAGCTTGTCGGTGATCTTCGCCATTTCACCTTGCACTCTTTCTTTATCCGCCATGGCTTTTTGATAGAGCTGTTTTGCTGTCATGCCCGCTTGGATATCAAAGGCAAACTTTTGCTCGTATAATTCTTCACCAATTCTAAAGCTGCGAGCACCGTCTTTTTTCAGTTGGCTAACCTGTGCATTTAACCAAGTAATATGTTCGTTAATCGCTTTGGTTGCCGTATCGAAACGGGATTTAAACAGCGATTTTTCCGCATCTGACAGACCAGAATCCGCCACTTGCTTCAATAAATCATCGGAGAAGACCGAAAACGCACCTTGGTTTTGCATCACAGCCAATTCAGTGTGTTCTAGGGTTGGCTGCTGAATATTGCTGCGCGCCGCGGCGTAATAAGCAGGGATATTTTCCATTCTGGCCAATACGGAACGTAATCTGTCATCCAGTGGCGCAAAGTTTTCATTGATGATTTGTGCAAAACCGCCCGCCACGTTATAGCTCGAGGGATCCCATTGCCATGATTTAAAGTCGGTGATTTCCCACGCCATGCTGTTTAGCAGATTATCAATCAAGTGATAATCGATGGTTTCGTTAGAGCTCAGAGACTTAAGTTCAAACTGTTTCAGCTTTGCCTGCTGGGCTTTTACAAAGGCAAGCGTCTTAACACGGCTGGCTTCATTGGGGATTTCTAAATAGCCATCATTAACGTGTTTGCCGCTGTAGAGCGCCCAAGTTGGCGCTAATTGCCACAGATCATCGATAAAAGTCTGGCTAAATTGTGCAAAGGCGCTGGTCTTCACATCAGCACCGACCACGCTTGATTTGGCGGTATCGGCTGACGCTTGAGTTGATTGCGATTGGCAACCCGCAAGGCCTGCGAGCGATAACAAGATCGCAAGAGAGATGGCGGTTTTCTTCATTCTTTTTCGTCCTTTTTATATTTATGCGTTAATTCCAGTGCCTCGAGGCGACCGTAAGCGTCTAAAAACTTAACTCATCAGACGCCAATAAAAGGACTTAAGTTAATCATATCAGCCGCCTAATTGCAGCTGTGTTGCAAGCGAATACATGCCCAGTTACAAATTTGTAAGCTCGAGTGCCGATAGCGCTCAGCTATCAACCTGCGTGAGATAATCCCCTATTCCACTATTGCTACTGCTATAATAGCGACCTGCTTCGCTGTTCGCCTCAGGCCTACAGTTTGCCAATAAATCATTTAGTTGAGACTCTCAATGCCATTCTCCCAACTTGGATTACACAGCGCGCTTGTCAAAGCGGTGACTGAACTGGGTTACACGAACCCCACGCCGATACAGACAAAGGCCATACCCAGCATTTTAGCGGGCAAGAATGTGCTTGCCGCAGCGCAAACGGGCACAGGTAAAACCGCCAGTTTTGTGCTGCCGCTGCTACACAGATTCGCCGATGCCCCCAAGATCCGCCCTAAGCGAGTGCGCGCCATCATACTCACCCCGACACGTGAGTTAGCGCTTCAGGTCGAAGAAAATATCAACCAATACGCCAAGTATTTACCTTTAACAGCCATGGCCATGTACGGTGGTGTCGACGCCGCGCCGCAAAAGAAACGACTGATTGAAGGCGTGGATTTACTGGTGGCCACGCCTGGGCGTTTGCTCGACATGTATACCCAAAGGGCCATCCGTTTCGATGAAGTCTCAGTATTGGTGCTCGACGAAGCCGACCGCATGCTCGATATGGGCTTTATCGAAGACATTAATAGCATCATCGAAAAGCTGCCCGAGCAGAGACAAAACCTCTTATTTTCTGCCACTTTATCAAAACAGGTGAAAGCGCTGGCGAAATCCGCTATTCCGGACGCCATCGAAATTGAAATCAGCCGTAAGAGCGCGGCGTCGACTCATATTGACCAATGGTTGACCACGGTCGATAAAGATAAAAAGTCGGCGCTGCTGAGTCATTTGATCCAAGAAAATAACTGGTCACAGGCATTAATTTTTATCCAAACCAAACACGGCGCAGCCAAATTGGTTAGCCAGTTAGAAAAGCGTGGCATTGTTGCGGAGGCTTTTCACAGTGGTCGTAGCCAAGCGGTACGCGAGCAACTGCTTATCGATTTTAAAGCGGGTAAAGTCTCCTTCTTGGTCGCCACAGGCGTGGCCTCACGCGGTATTGATATCGATGCCTTAGCGCGGGTGATTAACTACGACTTACCCGATGAAGCCGACGACTATATTCACCGCATTGGTCGTACCGGACGTGCGGGTAACCAAGGTGAAGCGATTTCCTTTGTTTCTAAGGATGATTTCAGAAACCTATGTGCCATCGAACGTCGCTTAGGTCATGTTATCGTACGCAGGAGATAGCAGGCTTTGAGCCGAAAAAAGTCGTGCCGATTTCCATACTCGATTTTGTGCCTAAATCGGCATCGACAACAGAGCGTAAACCCCATAAACCCGCCGACACAAGTGCTCAACCCCGCCCCTATTCGAGTGGCAAGCCGGGCACCTTTGAGGCGACACAAGCCAAGAAGCATCGCAGTGCCAAAGCAACTCCTGCGCCTAAAGCCCCAAAGACAGGGACGGATAGTCGCTCAGGTACTCGTTCTGATAGCCGCCCTGCGAATCCACTGCAAGCTAATCCATGGCAAAACAGCATCAAGTCGCAGGGGGATAACGAACCCCAAGCAAATCCTTGGTACAAAAGCACTAAGTGAATTAGCAGCGTATTAACGAATTAACTCAAAATAGCAGAAGCAAATATGACGATTATTTTTACAACCAACCTCGGTGATATCAGTATCGAACTCGATCTGGAGCGCGCGCCCGTTACCGCCAAAAACTTTATCCGCTACTGCCAAGAAGGTTTTTATGAGCACACGATTTTCCATCGAGTGATCAAAGGCTTTATGATCCAAGGCGGTGGTTTTACCGCCAAAATGAAGGAAAAGCCCACCCACGAACCGATTGTCAACGAAGCCAACAAAGGCCTATCGAATGTGTTTGGCACTATCGCTATGGCCCGTACCGATGCACCGCACTCGGCGACCGCGCAGTTTTTTATTAATACGGCCAACAATGAGTTCCTCGACCACACAGCAACCACGAACAACGGTTGGGGTTATGCGGTATTTGGTAAAGTCACCGCGGGACTCGAGGTCGTGCTGCAAATTGAAGGCGTAAAAACCACCCGTGTTGCAGGCCATGAGGACGTGCCCCGTGAGCCGATTATTATCGAAAAAGTAACTATCGTTGAAAAATAGTGATTATCGTTGAAAAATAGTCATTCTGGTTGAATAAGTTACTTTATCTAATCGAGGAATAGTGTGGTGTTACTTAGCTGTGGTACAGCTATCCCGCCAACATACATTGATAGATAAGGCTTTGGTTTTAAAGCCTAGAGAGAAAAAAGGAGCACTCAACCCAATGGTTAGTTGCTCCTTTTTGTTTATTAACGTCAGTTATTAGAGACAAAAGCTGCTGCAATGGCGTTAATCTAGATCTTTCAGTGGCCACAGCACGATATGATCTTCAATATCTTTCACCCTGCGCTCATCCACCACTTTGCCTTGAATCGACATACCCGCAAGGTGCATAGCTTCTTTAGACCCCGTAAGTAATGGATGCCAGCTTGGCAATTCTCGACCGGCGGCTAAACGACGATAGGCACAGCTATCGGGTAACCACGTCAGTTCATGGACGTTTTGCGGTGTGATCACTGTACATTGGGGAACATGGCTAAAACGGTCACTATAATGCTTGCAGCTGGCACTTTGATGATCGAGCAATAGGCAAGCCGCATTGGTGTAATACAACTCTTCAGTTTCATCATCGATCAACTTGTTTAAACAACACTTACCACAACCATCGCAGAGGGACTCCCACTCCTGCGATGTCAACTCGGTTAACGCTTTATTCTGCCAAAATGCCATGTTTACGCTTATCTTCATAATAAAAAACCCGCTTAATGCGGGCCATTTTACACCAATTTACTGGGGAGTCTTAATTCTCTCCGATAAATGCACCACAGAGATGCCAAAATAATCGCCCTCGCCTAAATAATTCACCGCTTGCCAGTGCATTAAGGCGCGGTAATTACCATAGACCAGATATTTTCGGCCCTTGGCACCGTCGGGCATGATAAGCGAAGCGTGAATATCCTCACGATTCGGTAAATCCGTATTATCGAAACGCCTGACACCTAGCTGTTGCCACTTGGCCAAGGTTTGGGATTGATTGAGTCCGATAAACTCGGCCTTCAGATCCGCCGGTGCTTGAACCTGACGTCCCCAGGTATCCTCCCCATTCCAGCCCTGCTGCTTAAGCAGATTCGCGGCAGAGGCAAAGGCATCGGCCACATTGTGCCAAATGTCTTTTTTACCATCACCGTCGCCATCTTGGCCGTAGGCTAAATATTCACTCGGTAGCAATTGGGTTTGCCCCATAAAGCCTTTGTCATTGCTTTTAAGATCATCAAACTTAAGATGCTCTTTATCCATGATGGAAAGCGCAGCCATAAACTCCCGCTGGTAACGCGCCGTATCTTCGCCCGTAAAGGCTAACGACGCCATCACAGACAGCACAGGATAATCCCCCGACGCATCACCAAAGTTAGACACTAAGCCCCAGAGCGCCACTAAAAACCGCGGCTGCACTTGATACTTATCAGCAATATTGCTCAATAGCACCTCATGCTCGTTAAAGAGCACGCGCGCCGTATCCACCTTCCATTCTGGAACGACTTCTGGCAAATAGGTTTCAAGGGTTTTAGATTGGCTTGGCGCTGCGGCCACATTGGCTTTTTTAAAGCGTTTTATCTGCGGGAAAGCGGCGTTGATCGTCGCTTGGCTAATGCCTTGGGCACTTGCCTCTTGTTTTAGCTTAAGGAGGTAATCGTTGAAGGAAGCATCTTGCCCTAGCGTGCTATGGCTTATCAAGGGCAAGAAAATCAATGTACATGCTGCAACGCGTTTAAGGAGGGTCTTTGGCATATACCTTTGTCCGCAGTTTATGGGCTAGTCTTTAATCCCAAGACTTTCTCTGTGTTCGGCCAATAAATTAACCTGCGGTGGCGGAATTTGTAAATAAAAACCCTTTTCCTCGAGTGCTGCTCTGACCTTTTGAATATCGGCGATACCGAGGGATTCACGCTTAGCAATGGGGAACACCATCACTAACTGAGGCACGCCAAACATATCCAACAGCGCTTGGGGAACATCATCAAAGCAGTCCCTTTTGTTCACAAATAAATAAGTTTCAGCCTTTCGACTACTTTTATAAACCGCACATAGCATAAGAGTATAAATATCCAATAGTTCAAACTTGCCAGTCAATGGGGCACACTATAACATGGTCGCCTAGTAATTTAATTGTAAAATCAGCGAACCGACTGATGATTTCTGGAGAATAGTGCCGGGATGTCAAAACCTAGCTTAGAGTTAAAAGGCGCTTCTTTTACTCTTTCAGTGCTTCATATCAATAGCAGCGACTTAAATGCTGTCATGGCTGAATTAGATAGCAAATTGGCACAAGCCCCTCAATTTTTTCTGGGTGCCCCTTTAGTCGTCAATCTCAGCGCCATCCAAGATAACGATTTCAATTTACATGGCTTAAAAGAGTTATTACTTTCCCGCCAGTTAGTTATCGTGGGGATCACTGGGGCAACAACCGCCCTCAGCAATCAAGCCAAAACCTTAGGACTTGCCATTGTCAAAGCCGGCAAACAAAGCGTGACGCCCCCTCCGCGCCGCGTCAAACGAAGGTTTTGAAGCAAAATATCCGCTCTGGCCAGCAGGTCTATGCAAAAAATGGCGATTTAATCATATTTGGTGCCGTAGGTAATGGCGCTGAAGTCATCGCCGATGGTAGCATTCATATTTATGGCGCATTACGAGGAAAAGCCATGGCGGGCGCGGCCGGCGACAGCAGCGCGGTGATCATCGCCCATTCCCTCGAGGCTGAATTAGTTTCAATAGCAGGGCAATATTGGCTCGCTGAAAATCTACAACAACATAGCTCAGATAAAAGCGGCTGCATTCGCTTAAATGGCGAGTCGCTTATCGTTGAATCATTGCCCCTCTAAATGGCATAAAAAAGGATAGAGAGAAACATGGCACAAATTATTGTTGTCACTTCAGGTAAAGGTGGTGTTGGTAAAACCACATCCAGTGCGGCGATTGCAACTGGACTTGCAATACAAGGGCATAAAACTGTTGTTATCGATTTCGATATTGGTTTACGTAACTTAGATTTGATCATGGGCTGCGAGCGCCGCGTCGTCTATGACTTTGTCAATGTGATCAACGGCGAAGCCAATTTAAATCAGGCACTGATTAAAGACAAACGCTGTGAAAAACTGTTTGTACTGCCTGCATCGCAAACCCGCGATAAAGATGCACTGACCAAAGAAGGCGTGGGTCGTGTGCTCGATGATTTAGCGAAAGAATTTGATTTTATTATTTGTGACTCTCCCGCAGGGATCGAGCAAGGCGCAATGATGGCACTGTACTTTGCCGACATCGCCATTGTGACCACCAACCCTGAAGTGAGCTCGGTTCGCGACTCTGACCGTATTCTGGGCATGTTGCAGAGCAAGTCACGCCGCGCCGAACTGAATTTAGAGCCGATAAAAGAGTACTTACTGCTGACTCGTTATTCGCCGAGTCGCGTAAAATCGGGCGAAATGTTAAGTGTTGACGATGTAAAAGAAATCCTTGCCATTGAATTACTTGGTGTTATCCCTGAATCACAATCTGTACTCAAGGCCTCTAACTCGGGTGTGCCTGTGATTATCGATCAAGAGAGTGATGCAGGTGCGGCTTACAGTGATACAGTCGCGCGTTTACTGGGTGAAGATGTGCCAGTACGCTTCATTACGGAAGAGAAAAAAGGTTTCTTACAACGGATATTTGGTAGCTAATTATGTCTTTACTCGACTATTTCAAAAGCAAGAAAAAGCCTAGCACTGCGGTAATGGCAAAAGAGCGACTACAAATTATTGTGGCCCATCAACGTGGACAACGGGATACCCCGGATTATTTTCCACAGATGAAACAAGAAATTATCGCCGTTATCCGCAAATATGTGCATATTTCTGATGATCAAGTTTCTGTGCAGTTAGATCAGAACGACGATAACCTGTCGGTACTCGAACTTAACGTCACATTGCCTGACAGATAAGTCGAGCGTTGGCGTCATCCTCATCACGGGGATGACGCTTTCTGCTGCGTGTTTGTCGAATCTTAGGCGAAATAAGCTAAGCCTTGATATCAGAGGGAAAGGCCTTAACAACGCGCCAAGACCTCAATATTACTGCAGATTATGTATTAATCAGCCCTCAAATTAGACTTCAAGCTTTGCCAACGACTCGGCGGCAATGTGTCCACGCCAGCCACTTAAGACCGTCGGTAACTCACCCTGCTGTTTATCCCAACGCCATTGTAAATACTCATGAATATGACGTTTAGAGCCCAGCATCTCCATCGGGATGGCATGCTGCTCACACAGTTCAGTTAAGCAGGTTTTAATATTCTTAAAGGCCGATTTGTAGCCAGGTTTGAGCGCTAAGACATCCACTAATTCGGGTGGATTGCTTAAATCCGCGGTCTGCATCACCCGTAAAATATCTTTACCGTGAATGCGTTTCTCTTGCTCGGTCAAATCGTTCAGTTTAAGCAAATCGCCCATGCTCTTAGGCTGCTTCTTCGCTAGCGCGATCAGGCCGTGATCTTTAATCACAAAACCCAAGGCTAAATCCCGCGCTAAGGCTTTTTCTAAGCGCCACTTAGCCAACACTTTAAGGTAGGCCAACTGATGTTCAGTGAGCTGAAAGGCATTCTTCACTCTCAGGTACGCAGTATCTATATCTGGCGCAGCTAAGCGCCCTTCTGTCATTCGCTCGCCTTCTTCATACAGCCAGCCTAAGCGATCTTGCGCCTTAAGCTTGTCGGCAAGTTGCGGATAGAGTTGATACAGATACAACACATCGTTGGCGGCGTAGCTCAGCTGCGCCTCAGTCAAGGGCGGCGCATCCAGTCGGTGCGCGACTCACCTTTATCAATCACTTCACCTAAGCAGGTTTCAACTAACTTGGCATAACCTAGGCCATGGCCCATGCCACATAAAGAGGCTGCGATTTGGCTATCGAACAAAGGCGTAGGTTGACGCTGACCATAGTGGGCGAAGACTTCTAAATCCTCGCTGCACGAATGCACCAATTTGATGATGTTGGGATTATCCAGCAAAGACCAAAATGCACTGAGATCTGGCAGCGCGACAGGGTCAATTAAGGCTAAGGTTTTACCATCATAGGCTTGAATGAGGCCAAGCTTAGCGTAATAGGTACGTGTGCGCACAAACTCGGTATCTAACACGAGTAGCGGACTCTGTTGATATTGAGCGACGAGGGCATTGAGGCTAGCTTCGTCGCTCACATACTGAAACACTGACAAATTCTTCTCCAGTTCCTGTGGGTTAAGCACCGTCCATAAAAACAAAAGCCGGCTCATTGCCGGCTTCAATCTTACGCGCGCTTCACTTCGTCTCGAAGTTCTCGTCGCAAGATCTTACCCACGTTGGTTTTAGGTAACTCGTCCCTAAATTCTACCAGCTTCGGTACTTTATATCCCGTTAAATGCGCGCGGCAATGCTTAATGATGTCATCAGCGGTTAAAGATTTATCTTTTGCCACCACAAACACCTTCACTAATTCACCGCTGGCGTCATTTGGCACGCCAACCGCAGCCACTTCAATCACTTTAGGATGTAACGCAACCACTTCTTCGACTTCATTGGGGAAGACGTTGAAGCCCGAAACCAAAATCATGTCTTTTTTACGGTCGACGATATAGAAGAAACCTTGTTCATCCATATTGCCGATATCACCGGTGGCAAGCCAGCCGTCTTTATCAATCACTTTGGCTGTTTCCTCTGGACGCTGCCAGTAGCCTTTCATGATCTGTGGACCTTTACCAAACAGCTCACCTGTCTCGCCCTGTGGCAACACATTACCCGCATCATCACGCACTTGAATTAAGGTTGATGGCGCAGGGAAACCGATAGAACCGTTGTAGCCATCTAAGTTATAGGGGCAGCATGTTAGTAGCGGTGACGCTTCGGTTAAACCGTAACCTTCGAGTAAACGGGTTTTAGTGATACTTTGCCATTTATCGGCTACGGCTTTTTGTACCGCCATCCCGCCACCAATGGATAATTTTAGGCGAGAAAAATCCAGTTCCGCAAAATCGCTGCTGTTCACCAACGCATTAAACAGGGTATTGACGCCAGTCAGCGCCGTAAAAGGATATTTTTTCAGTTCGGCCACAAAGCCTGGAATATCCCGCGGATTGGTGATTAACAAGTTTTGACTGCCCTTATGTAAGAACAATAAGCAGTTCACTGTTAAGGCAAAAATATGGTAAAGCGGCAAGGCTGTTACCACAAATTCGTTGCCATCACGCAGTGCCGGTGAATAGGCACCATTGGCCTGTAATACGTTTGCGACCACGTTTCTGTGGGTCAACATGGCGCCCTTTGACACCCCAGTCGTTCCACCTGTGTATTGCAAAAAGGCTAAGTCGTCGCCCGTAATAACGGGTTTGACATACTGCATTCTGCGCCCTCTGGAGAGGGTTTCGCGCATTGAAAGTGCATGGGGTAAGTCGTATTTAGGCACCAGTTTTTTGATGTATTTGACCACAAAGTTAACTAAGGTGCGTTTTGGCGCGCTCAGCAGATCCCCAAGCCCGGTGATAATCACGCTTTTAACTGGCGTCTGGTCGACAACTTCTTCCAAGGTACGGGCAAAGTTTGATACGACCACAATGGCCTTAGCGCCAGAGTCGACTAATTGGTGCTTTAATTCGCGGGGAGTGTAAAGCGGGTTAACGTTCACCACCACCATGCCTGCACGTAAAATACCAAACAGTGCAATGGGATATTGCAGCAGGTTCGGCATCATCAGGGCGACACGGTCACCCTTTTGTAGCTTTAATTCATTTTGCAGATAAGCGGCAAACGCACGGCTGCGTTCTTCAAGTTTACGGTAAGTTAGCGTGGCACCCATGTTGATAAATGCCGGTTGATCCGCATATTTGGCCACCGCCGTCTCGAACATATCGACGAGCGATGAATACTGATCCGCATTAATCTCAGCAGGTACATCTTTTGGCAAATGATTAATCCAAGGCTGATCCACTACTTTCTCCTAAATCCCCACAACTGCGGACACGGTATCCCTACTACCGTCAATACTCGACAAATACCGAGTTAAAATACCGACTTACATTTTATTGTTATTGATTGACCCGCATAAATCATACGGGCGTTTTAATTTTGATCATCATCACATAAAAAAAACAAAAAACCTAGCGTCTTTTTTATGTAAGCAAAAGCGATTATTCGACAAACTGCTGGATCAAGTGCGCGACCCCTTTGGCGTTATCCATGTGCACATGATGGTCGCCCTCGAGCATATGTTCCGACAAGTGTGTGAACCATTTCCTCGCCTTAGGCAGCGCCGCCTGCAACTGGCTAAAGCCCTGTTTACCGCAGATTAATAAGGTCGAGACCGAAATATGCTGCATCAATGCATCGACCTGCTCAAAGGTCAGCCGCATGGGCGAGTCGAGCCTTAATCTTGGATCACTGCGCCACGCAACACCATCGGTGGTAGGTTGCATATTGCGCTCGAGTAACAAGCGGCACCAAGGCTCGGCCAGCCCCGTTAAGTGCACTCTGGCTTTTACTGCGGTGTCCATGTTGTCGTAGACTTTTAGCTGTTTATGCTTTTGGGCTAAAAACTTCTCGTGCTGATAAAAACTCTTTCGCAGTCGCGTTTTCGCTTGAGTCACCGACTCAAATAATGGGCTTAACGCCTCAATCAAAATCAGTTTGTTGACCTTTTCAGGAAAGGTTGCGGTATACGCCGAGGCAATAATGCCCCCTAACGAATGCCCTATGATGGCCAACGGCTTTTGTGGCAACATCGCCAGTAACGCATCGAGATCGTATAAATAGTCAATCCAATGCAATGGATAATGTCCCGGCCGATGCGCTGAAAAGCCATGACCGGGCCAATCTATGGCAAGTATTTGATAATGAGGCAAATACTCAGCGAGAGGCTCAAAGCTGTTCGCATTGTCTAACCAGCCATGCAACGCGAGCAATAACGGCTTATCTTTCGCTCCCCACAATCGACCACTCAGCTTGATATGGGGTAACACAAACTCGACTTGATTTTTGGGGGCGAAAGATTGCCACATATTGCCTCTAATGTCAGGTGATTAGCGCGATTTTTTGATAAATTTAAGCGTCATGCGATCGCTCTCACCAATTGCTTGGTATTTTTCCTTATCGGTATCGCCTAAGGCAAACGAAGGTGGCAGCGTCCAAACTCCCTTCGCGTAGTCCTTAGTGTCTTTTGGATTGGCGTTGATTTCAGAGCTTTCGGCTAAGGTAAAACCCACTTTTTTGGCCAGCGCGATCATCTCGTCTTGGTCCATGTAGCCCGTGCTCATATTCATGCCTTTATTGGCTCTATGTTCGACCACGCCAAACACACCGCCATCTTTCAGCACTTTATAGGAGGCGGCAAACACGTTTTCGAGCTGATCGCTTGAGGCCCAGTTATGTAAGTTACGGAAGGTTAATACCAAGTCCGCACTGCCATCGGCACCTAAATTCATCTTGGCCGGAGGGTCGAGAACCACCATTTTTGCATTACCGAATAAGGCTTTATTGGCCGTCATCCAAGTATCGAATTTCACGCCCGCATTGGCGCGATAGCGATTACCTGGGGTGTCCGTGCTGGGGGTCGTTTCGAAACTGGCGGCAATATACTGCCCCTTAGGCGCTAAATAAGGGGCGAGAATTTCGGTGTACCAGCCATTGCCAGGCCAGAGTTCAATGACGGTTTGTGTCGGGGTGATACCAAAAAATGTGAGGGTTTCAGCGGGATGACGGTAAATATCACGGCTGGCGTTTTTCGCTTGGCGAAATTCGCTCTTAATGGCCTTATCCAAGCCTTCATCGGCATAGGCCATACCTGAACATAAACCAGCAATCAGCATACTGGCGACGAGTGTGACTTTTTTCATAATAATTCTCCTTGGATACCGAAGACTTAAGCTAGCAGTCTATATAAAAAAATCCAAGAATTAGCCGCATAAGTTGACTATTTAGGCTGTAAATATTTGTGAAGTCATAGTGGCAGGATGCCGCCATAGATTAGCGAGAGGTAGCGGAGTCCACCCGGCGCCAAGCCATGAACAAGGCGCAGATACTGCAAAATAGCCAAATGGCGACCCAAATCCATGCCGGGATCCATGAACGCTCGGCCAACAGTACCGCATCGCCCTGCCCTTCGAGCCCGAGCAATACCGTCGGGCTTGCCAGCGCATTGAGCATGATCATCAGGCCAATAATGCGTAAAAATTGCGTGAGGAGTTTATTTTTGCTGAGTTTTAGCGGCAGTAATAACACTATCGTCAGCAAAGCTAAAATGGCTAAAGTCAGTAAATCCCGCCCCCACAGCAGGCCACTTAACACCACTAAACCGCCTAAAAACGCAAAGCTTAGGCGAATGCCCTTAGGCCAAGTTGCTAGCAGATAAATAAGGTATCCCCAACAGGCTGCGCCAAAATAGCCCGCAAATCCAATCACCAGTGGCGAGCCTCCTTGGCTAAAGCAAAAACCCGCACCATTGGGAAAGAGTTGTATATGACTCACTATGCCGCCACTGAGCACTGTCGCTATCCCATGGGACAACTCGTGAAAATAGCTCTCTAACCACTTAAAAGGCACGCTAAGGTAAGGAATGCGCGTCAATATGAGTGCCAGCATCAGTTCGATGATAAACAAACCGCGGCTAGGAAGACCGCCAGTTAGACGAGGAGTTAAACGGGATTGAGAAGACACGGGCGCACTATCAGGCATAAATATCCACGCCGACCATCTGCTGAATTTCTTCACGTTTGGCGGCATGTTGCGTTTGAAGGTATTGGGCGATAGCCCCTTGATGACCTCGGGTGCTTTGTTCGTATTCGAGCTGGGCACCGAGTCTGGATTGTAGGTTTTGTGATGAACCTTCCGCGGTATCATCAAAGGCTAAGGCAGAAACCGCATCGAGCTCAATCACAGGGCGCGACGCTTCAGTGGGCGACATTCCCTGTATGACTGCGGGGCGATTACTCGCAACCGCTTGTGTCAAACTCGTTTGAAGCGAATTTACCTGCATCGAAATGCCCAGTTTATATCCTATTAGCCTAGTTAACCTTGTTAGGCGGTTGTGACGGATGCCTAACTAGGAATTAATGTCTGCATCGAGAACCCATGCAGACAGTTTAGATTCTAACGTATCACGGGGAAGAATGAACAGTTTATTCACGTCCCGGTAACTTTTTCCATGTCACAGTATCACGTAGGTACACTGGTTCGAGTTCATCGACACTGCTGGTTAATCCCGCTTTTATACCCGCTTCGGCCAGCGCTAACATGGCACGGGCATCGGGATACTTCACCGCCACTAAAGAGGTAATGCCGCTGCCTAACGCTAATAACTCGGGATAAGCATCAAACCCAGTGCCACAGCCGACAATGGCTTTATTAAGATCGAATGTCAGTTCAACATGCTCTGGCGCACTCACGACCTCTTTACCGACTAAGGTGGCAATGCCATCGACGGCAACGAATTGACCCCAGTACACTTCTCCCATGCGCGCATCGATACAACAGAGCACTTGCTCGGCAGCGTGCTCAGCAATCGCCATTTGTGCCATGGCCGCTAAGGTGGAAATGCCGATCACGGGTAAGTCTAACCCTAGGGCTAAACCTTGAGTCATGCTGGTGCAAATACGGATCCCCGTAAAACTGCCTGGCCCACGGCCGTAGGCAATGGCATCCAGTTTATCTAAGCCGACATTGGCTTGTTTTAATACGGCTTCCACCATAGGCAATAAACGCTGACTATGCTCCCGAGGCGCATCGGCTAACTCAGCAAAAACCTGTCCTTGATAATACAGGGCAGCCGAACAAGCTTCGGTACAAGTGTCGAGGGCGAGAATACAAACAGAGTCTTGGGGTGTTGTCATATAAAAACCGCGCTGTGGGTATAGTTGGACAGACGAAAAGTGACTTATTAGGTCCTGCACTATACCAAGTGTAAATTGGCGCAAATGATAACATCAAATAATCGAAAGCAAAGGCTTAAAAGCGGCGGCTAATAGATCGATTAGCTTAGCGCTCGGTTTGTGATCGCCATCACTAACTCAACAACCTCTTAGGCCTTTGTCCAAATACTTGGAAACTTTTACCCTATTTTAGGTCAGAGCAAACAGTGCTGAAGCTTTTGTCTCACTTAATCAAGTTCACCAAAACAAGCACGTCCTAAGCATCGTTTTTACTCTCTCCCACTTACGCGAAGCTTCGCGTGATGCTTTGCACTCTTTAAATAAGGAAATTCAATGAGCAGTACATTCAAAACAAACCTTAAACCCCTTCGCCGTTTAAGACGCCTGCGCCGCACCGAGGCCATGCGTGACCTAGTGCGTGAAACCCAGATTTCCCTAAGCGACTTGGTTCACCCACTCTTCATCGAAGAGCACATCAGCCAAGCCGTACCCATTTCAACCTTGCCGGGGATCTGCCGTCTGCCCGAGAGTGCGCTTTCCGATGAGATCCAAAGGCTTTACGCCCTAGGGATCCGCTATGTGATGCCCTTTGGAATTTCGCACACCAAAGATGCACAGGGCAGCGACACTTGGGATGACAATGGCTTACTCGCGCGAATGATCCGCACCATCAAAACCGCCGCACCAGAGATGATGGTGATCCCCGATATTTGTTTTTGTGAATATACCGACCACGGACACTGCGGCGTATTGCACCATGACGAAGTCTGTAACGATCAAACCGTGGCTAACTTAGTCAAACAATCCATTACTGCCGCCAAAGCCGGAGCCGATATGCTGGCGCCATCGGCCATGATGGACGGCCAGATTAAAGCCATCCGCCAAGGGCTGGATGAAGCAGGCTTTGAGCACATTGCCATTTTGGCCCACGCTGCCAAGTTCGCCTCCTCCTTCTATGGGCCTTTTAGGGCCGCGGTAGATTGTGAACTTAGCGGAAACCGTAAAGGCTACCAGCTCGATTACGCCAATGGTCGCCAAGCCTTGCTCGAAGCACTGCTCGATGAAGAGGAAGGGGCGGATATTTTGATGGTCAAACCCGGCACGCCCTATTTGGATGTGTTAAGTCGCCTTAGACAGGAAACCCACCTTCCCTTAGCGGCTTATCAGGTTGGCGGCGAATATGCCGGCATTAAGTTTGCCGCTCTGGCTGGCGCCCTCGATGAGCGCGACGTCGTCACCGAAGCCTTTATCGGATTAAAGCGTGCGGGCGCCGATTTAATTGTCAGCTATTACGCGAAACAATATGCCGAGTGGTTAGCGCAATCCCGCTAACTCGCTGAGTTTTCAGCCAAGCATTAACGAAAACGCCACCCTATCGGTGGCGTTTTTTATCCATCAATTTGCCCGCACATTAAGCTTATACTTGTAGCTCGGCAAATAGGGCTCTTACCTTTTCAACCTTTGGCCGCACCACAATCTGGCAATAGGGCTGCTCGCCATGCAGGGCGAAATAATCATTGTGGTAATCCTCAGCGGGATAAAAAGACTCAAAGGCCACCACTTGGGTGACGATCGGCGCATCAAATACCCTTGCCTCGGTTAACTTTGTAATCATGGCGTTAGTCTCTTCAATCTGCGCCGCATCGTGGGCAAATACGACGGAGCGATACTGCGGCCCTTTATCGTTGCCTTGGCGATTAAGCGTGGTGGGATCGTGACTCTCAAATAACACCTGCAGCAGCGTTGTAAAGCTTATTTGCGCGGGGTCAAACTCGATGTGCACCACTTCAGCATGCCCAGTTAATCCCGAACACACCGACTTATAATCGGCATCGCTCGCCTCGCCGCCCGAGTAACCAGAGCTGACATTCAGCACGCCCTTAAGGCTCTTAAAAATCGCTTCAACACACCAAAAACAACCCGCACCAAAGGTCGCAAAGGCCGTTTTATGCGTCGATGTTGTCACCTCATCGGCGGCTTGAAACACCATGGAGACAGAATTAACGCAGTGACGAATATTCTTCGGCGTTAAATATTCCCCTTCAAACACATGGCCTAAATGACCGCCACACTGGCTACAAACGATTTCAGTACGGCGACCATCGGCGTCGACATGACGACTCACTGCACCCGGAATTTCATCATCGAAGGCTGGCCAACCACAGTGGGCATTAAACTTATCTTCTGAGCGATACAAAGGTGCATGGCATTTTTTGCACAAATACACGCCTTTAGCGTCATGTTTATAGTACTCACCGCTAAAGGGACGTTCTGTGCCCTTTTCTTCTATGACATAGCGTTCAAAATCAGTCAGTTTGTTCATAAAAGTCTCCTTTAGCTCCTAAGGTATTCGCCTGCATAAGACCGTTTATTCCTCAGGTTTATTGCGCCTCGGCCTGAATTGGCTTTTTGGCATAGTAGCCGCTTTAGTCGATAAAATCCTGTTGATTGAGCCATTGCTTAAATAACTGGAGGAAAATTCAGCAATGCTCTACGCCTATCGTTTTCAATGTTTGCACCAAGCAGAGTGCAAAGCTACACTTGCTGCGGGTCAATTCTCTACCCAAATGCTTTCTATTTTGGCCGCTTTGCACTAGGGCTTAGCGCACCATACCGATAATGAGATAAGTGGCAACGACTCCTTACCTTTATCCTTAGAAAGTGTTTGGTTAACAACCATATATAACAAGTAGAAACAATATGAAATTAGAAACCATTGATTATCGCGCAGCCGATAGCGCCAAACGCTTTGTCGAATCCCTACGTGAAACGGGCTTTGGTGTGCTCTCTAACCACCCTATCGATAAAGAGCTGGTCGAAAGCATTTACACTGAGTGGCAAGCCTTTTTCAATTCTGACGCTAAGAACGAATTTATGTTCAATCGTGAAACCCACGATGGCTTCTTCCCCGCGTCGATTTCTGAAACCGCAAAAGGTCACACGGTTAAAGACATCAAAGAGTATTACCACGTGTACCCTTGGGGTCGTATTCCAGATTCTTTGCGTGTCAATATTCTGGCCTACTATGAAAAAGCCAATGCGCTGGCCGCTGAACTGTTAGAGTGGATTGAAACCTACTCGCCAGACGAGGTTAAAGCCAAATTCTCTATCCCGCTGCCAGAAATGATTGCCGACAGCCACAAAACCCTGCTACGCATTCTGCATTACCCACCGATGACGGGCGATGAAGAAATGGGCGCTATCCGCGCTGCGGCCCACGAAGATATTAACCTTATCACTGTGCTGCCCGCGGCCAACGAGCCAGGGCTGCAAGTCAAAGCCAAAGACGGCTCTTGGTTAGATGTGCCAAGCGATTTTGGCAACATTATCATCAACATTGGTGATATGTTGCAGGAAGCCTCGGGCGGTTACTTCCCATCGACCTCACACCGCGTGATTAACCCAGAAGGCACGGATAAGACTAAGTCGCGTATTTCACTGCCCTTATTCTTACACCCGAATCCTTCGGTCGTGCTGTCTGAGCGTTACACCGCCGACAGCTACTTAATGGAAAGATTGCGCGAGCTGGGCGTCCTGTAATTTCAACTACGCGTTAGCGAAATGAGTGATAAGCTCAAATTCGCATCAAGATTAAGCAATTAAAGCGCCTTCGGGCGCTTTTTTTATGACATTCGTCGCCTTCAAGGTAGAATAAGCGTCTTTAGGTCATTTAGAACAAGGCGCTATCATGGCAATTCAATGGTATCCGGGGCACATGCACAAGGCACGCAAAGAGATCGAAGAGGCTATGCCTCAGGTCGATCTGGTGATTGAGGTGCTGGACGCTCGTATTCCCTACAGTAGTGAAAACCCCATGGTGTCAAAGCTTCGCGGCGACAAACCTTGTATTAAGCTACTGAATAAATCCGACTTAGCCGATCCTGAGATCACCGCCCAATGGATTGAATACCTTGAGCGTGAACAAGGGGTAAAAGCCACTGCGATTACCACACTGCAACCGGGTATGTTGAAAATGCTGCCGGATCTTTGCCGTAAGTTAGTGCCGAGTCGTGATAAGACCGAAAAGGACATTCGCACTATGATTATGGGGATCCCTAACGTGGGTAAGTCCACCATTATCAATACCTTAGCCGGTCGAGTTATCGCCAAAACCGGTAACGAACCCGCCGTCACTAAAAGCCAGCAACGTATTAACCTACGTAATGGCATTGTGCTCTCGGACACGCCAGGGATTTTATGGCCTAAAGTCGATAACGAAGCCAGTAGCTATCGCCTCGCCGTCACGGGTGCCATTAAAGATACCGCCATGGAATACGAAGATGTGGCACTGTTTGCCGCAGGTTATTTCTTAAAGGCGTACCCGAAGGAAATTTGCGAGCGTTATAACATCAGCGAGTTACCTAAGGATGATATGGCCCTACTCGAAGAAATCGGCCGTAAACGCGGTGCCCTGCGTCCCGGTGGTCGCATCGATTTGCATAAAGCCTCGGAAGTCGTGTTACACGATTACCGCTCAGGTCGAATTGGCCTGTTATCCCTCGAAACCCCAGCGATGGCCGAAATCGAGAAAGCCGAAGTGGAACGTATTCTGGCTGAAAAAGCTGCCGAGAAAGCCGCTAAGCTAGAAGCGGAAAAACTGAAACGCTCAGGTAAACGACATAACGTTTAAGCGCTGTTTTTATTCACTTTACCCCGTTAATAGCGGGCTAAAGTGACTCATTAAAGTGATGATTTAGATTAAAAGTGATGATTTATATTAAGAATTATCGCACAGCAGAATGTATTCACCGCCCTCAGCTTGACTGATAAGCCAGCGCAATCTCAGCGCTGGCTTTTTATTTGCTCCCACGTATTCATGGTTGGCTGGAGCAATCCCACTCAATCTACAGCAAAAATTAACTGTGAAGTGGGCAAGCATCTATTAGCCACAATATAAGCCTTAAGCCATTTATGCTTAGGGGCCATTCAATCAGTACAAACCAGAAGCACTATTGGCTTCGAACACTGGGGCTTGGCCTGCCGCTATCATGTTGTAACTCAACATAAAGGGCACTCCACCCTTCGAGGCCATAATATTATCCATCCAGCCAATCGGATTATTGAACAAGGAGTTATCGTGATTTAATACCCCAATGGCGCCGTTGGCTTCATCAAAGTCCCACACGACTGAGCCCCAGTGCCAGTTGAGCCCTCTCACATATTGCCAGCCAAGTAAGGCACCGAGTGCGTAAAGTACATCATCATCCATCATTCGTTGATTTGCCCGATAGTCACGCGTCAGTTCCGTAATGGCTGCCACTATCTCCTGCGGTGGAGTCGTCTCCGTCAAACTGAGTAATGCGAGTCCTTTTTCGGCTAAGTGTTCGAGTTCTTTGTGTATTTCCTCAGATATTGCATTAATTTCGGCCATAATACCTCCCTTAGAATGGGCCAAATGTCCATGGCAAGATACGGATAAACCCCGTTGGTGCCCATACCACCTAGGGATGAAATACTAAAAGTGGAAATAGTTGGGATAAAAAATTAGGCATATACCCCAAAGCAGCGACATCCATCCGCAGCCGATTTATCCGTCTGACATCACGCATGTTGTTAATCGCGCCTCTCCAACAAACTCGGTAGAACCATAAAACGCAGCCTTAATCCGAAAAAAACCCTTGGATTAGCGTGTTCCACGTTAAAAAACTTGCCTGCGATTGAGTGCCTTTATTGTGCAACTTGCGTTAGGTCACGGTTATCTGCTGACTCAGTGAACTTTTGATTAATGCTATAACCTTCACACTTTAATAATGAAATAAACCCAAATCCTTCATAAAGTTGAACTAATATGTAACATGCATAATGGCAGGAATGGGAATCAACACAGGGAAAGCGAATGCCTCAAACATTAAATAAGGTGTCGGCTATCCTGTCGCGATGAAGTAGTTACCCTCCTAACCAACACTGTAACATTAGGGATCTGCCGTTCTGTATTCATGCAGGTGATTCAAGTTATCGGCTTATAACTCGTTGAGGTAACAACGGAATGGAAAACAACGAATTAATCGCGGTTGAAAATCGTATCGTCACTAAGTTTTTGGACATGTTCATTAAATTTGGCATGCTCCTCGCGCTAGCATCCTTCTGCTATACCATCTTCTCCCCATTTTTAAATATCATGCTCTGGGCCGTAATTTTAGCCGTGGTCATTTATCCCTTTCATCAACGTATAGCTAAACGACTGAGTGATAAGCAGGGCCGAGCTGCTACATTATTGATTGTTTTAGGATTAATGCTACTGGTGCTACCAACTATTATGATGGTCAGTTCCATGACCGATAATATGGGCAGCCTAGTAGAAAGTGTTAATCAAAACACCCTTGAAGTCCCTGCACCAAAGGAAAGCATTGCCAATATTCCCTTTGTTGGAGCAAAAATTTATGATGTTTGGCAGAAAGCATCGACCGATTTACCCTCGTTAGTCAAAAGTTTACAACCGCACTTAGGCGAAGTAACAAAGCAAGTCATTCATGCATTGGCAAGCATCAGTGGCAGTCTGTTGATGAGTATGTTTTCCTTCATCATCGCTGGCATCATGATGGCGTATGGCCGCGCCGGTGAACAAAGTTCGACTCGTATTGCCACTCGAATAGCAGGCCCTGAA
Source organism: Shewanella seohaensis (assembly GCF_025449215.1). NCBI lineage: Bacteria > Pseudomonadati > Pseudomonadota > Gammaproteobacteria > Alteromonadales > Shewanellaceae > Shewanella > Shewanella seohaensis. The sequence continues at coordinate 2,544,309 of NZ_CP104900.1, read as the reverse complement.
CGCGGCGCAAAATTGGTCAATATCTGCTCTTCTACCATTCGTGCAGTGGCGCTTGGAGTTATAGGTGTTGCCTTTATTCAGGCATTGCTGATCGGTATTGTTATGACCCTTGCGGGTATCCCTTTGGTGGGTATCTTCTTTATCTTGGTCTTGATATTAGGGATTGCACAAGTTCCCGCGCTATTAGTGACTCTTCCAGCGATAGCTTATATCTGGATGACGGGCGATAACGGCACGGTAGGAAGCATTATCTATACAGTGTTGCTGATTCTTGCGGGTGCGGTGGATAACGTGCTCAAGCCAATTTTGCTGGGCCGCGGAGTCGATGCCCCAATGCCTGTGGTACTGATAGGCGCGTTAGGCGGCATGGCCACCAGCGGCATTCTGGGGATGTTTATTGGCGCCACACTCTTATCGATCGGCTACCGTATCTTTATGGCATGGGTGGACGAAGGTCTCGAAGAGCCGTTGAGAGAGCAAGATGACAATTGACCATTTCGTTCCCCGCTTAATCTTGGGCGGGGTATGCGCTCTGCTCGGCGGTTGTACTGTGCTTGGCCCTGACTATCAACGGCCTGACGTGCCAGAAATCAAAACCTGGCAAAGCGCCAGTTCGAAGCTGTTTAGCACGGCTTCTGCAGCTAGCGATTATCAGCAATGGTGGTCGCAGCTTAACGATCCCGTGCTCAGCGGTTTGATTGACGAAGCCTTGCTGAAAAATCCGGATGTGCGGATCGCAGGTTTGCGGATACTCGAAGCGCAAGCGCAGCTTGGTATCGCCGAAAGCCTGCGTAATCCCCAATTAACCCAAGCCACGGCCCAGTGGCTCGGTGCGGGACAAACCCAAAGCGGCAACAGCACCTCGGGCAGCAGTTACGGCGCGGCATTTAATCTCGGCTGGGAACTCGATTTTTGGGGTAAATTTCAGCGCAGTATTGAGTCTGCCGATGCCAATTACTTTGCCACTATCGCCCAATACGATGATGTGCAAGTGTTGATGATTGCCCAAGTGGCACAGCTGTATGTCACCATTCGCACCTTGGAGGCTAGGCTGCAAATTGCCCATGAGAACGCGCAAATCCAAAAGCGCAGCTTAGAAATCACCCAGCACCAGTTTCACAGCGGTAATACGGCTGAGCTCGATGTGCAACAAGCCAAAACCCAGTACTTGAGCACGCTCTCAACCATTCCAACCTTAGAGACGAATCTGCGCCAAAGCCAAAATGCCCTCAGCACTCTGCTGGCCAGATCGCCCGGCCCCTTAGCCGAAATGGCAAGCAATACCGGCGTGATCCCAGAAGGGCAATTAACCTTAGTCACTGAGATGCCTGCCGATTTATTACGTCGGCGCCCTGATGTACGCACCGCCGAGCGCCAGCTTGCGACCCAATCAGGGCAGATTGGCATTGCCGAGAGCGATTTGTATCCCTCTATCACTTTGGCTGGGACTCTGGGATTAAATGCCACGGGCAGCGGCCACAGTATTTTCTCTTGGGGTGTAGGGCCATCGATTAGCTGGAATATCCTCGACAGCGGTCGGTTGAGCAATCAAATTCTGGTGCAAGATGCACGCTTTGAGCAATTACACGAAGTCTACCGTGAAACCGTGTTCAAAGCGGCGCGTGAAGTCGATGATGCCGCCATTGCCTATGCCAACAGCGCGACGGAAATCACCTTACTGACACAAACTGGTGAAGCCGCGAGTCGCTCACTTGAGATAGCCAACACTCAATACCGTGAAGGCATGGCGGATTTCCAACGGGTACTCGACTCTCAACGTGCCCTCTTCAGCCAACAAGAACGTCTGGTTAACAGTCGTGGCGCCCATATCGGCAACCTCATTACCCTCTACAAAGCCTTGGGAGGTGGATGGGAGCAAGGCCGACAACGCCCACTCGTGAGCCCCGAGGTAGATAAAAAGCTTCGCGCCCGTGATGAATGGGTGCCGCTATTGGATGCGAACCCGCCCCAAGCCGGCACTGCACCAACTCCCCAGCCACCAACGACTATTCAAAAGGGAATTGTGAATGACTGACAGTACACCCACACCAGGAAAGGCCAGCAAATATGCCACGCTTGGCCTGCTGGCACTCATCGTTATCTTACTGATCTGGTATCTGTTGGCCGACAGAATGACGCCCTATAGCTCACAGGCAAGGGTGCAAGCCTTTGTCGTGCCGATAGCCGCCGAAGTCACGGGACAGATTTTGAAGGTCTATGTGCAGGATAATCAGGATGTGACGGAGGGCTCTCCCTTATTCGATATCGACCCTGAACCCTATGATATTGCTCTCGCCAAAGCCAAATCTGATTATGAAACCATGCTCAATAGTGTCAAAGCCAATAACGAGGGCGTAAAAGCGGCCAAGGCGAAACTACAAGCCATGCGGGCCTCTTACAGTAATTCGGTAAAAGATGCCGAACGGCAAGAGCGCCTCTATCGCCAAGACCCAGGCGCCATTTCAGTACGTCGACTCGAAATTGCTCAGGCATCACGGGAAACCGCCAGCAGCCAAGTCACCGCCGCCGAAGCCGATGTTAGACGCGCCATTGAGGCCGCGGGTGTGAATGGTGAAAATAACTCACAGCTGTTAAGCGCCCGTTCGGCAGTGAATAAAGCAGAGCGCGACAGACAAAATACCCATGTGGTTGCTCCCAGCCGTGGGATTATCACGGATTTACATACCGATGTGGGGCAATTTATCAATGCAGGCGCCCCGGCGATGACCCTCATCGCCATTCACGATGTGTGGATTTCGGCGGATCTCACTGAAAACAACCTCGGCAATATTCAAGTAGGTGACCGCGTCGCTATCTTACTCGACAGCATGCCAGGGCGGCTCTTTAGCGGACAAATACGCAGTGTCGGCTACGGGGTGGACGATGGTAAAAAACAGGCAGTTGGATCACTCCCCACCGTCAGCAATAGTCGCGATTGGTTAAGACAGGCGCAGCGCTTTCCGGTCAAGGTGTCGTTCTCTACCGATGATATGCCACCCGCGGCCAACTTACGGGTGGGGGTCAGGCGGATATCTTAGTGTATACCGAAGAACACAGCCTGATGAACCCACTCGGCGCCCTCTATATTCGGATCATGAGTCTCTTCTCATACCTGTATTGAGGCCAGACATGCATCACGCCGACAGCACAGTATTCAGAATTGGCCTTGGCACTGCTCTTGCGGTGTTTGTGTGTTTTGGTCTCGCACTGCCGATGCCGCACCTTGGCTGTATTATGGCGTGGGTCATCCTATGTCGTCCCGGCGAGGCACTGAGTTTAAAAAAGGGCATAATCGGCGGCGTGATGTTATCGCTCATGATGACCGCTGGCGTATTGTTAGTCCCGCTATTGAACTATTACACCTTTGCCGCCGTGCTGCTGGTTGTGCTCTTTCTCTATATCTTGATGCTGATGTCGGTCACAGGCAAAGGCGTGTTAGCCATGTTGCTGACAATGGCGATTACCCTGATCCCGGTGGCGGGATTAATCGAACAAGCATTGGCGCTGGCCATCGCCCAGTTGATTGCCATTGGGGTATTGATTGGCACGTTAGTCAATGGCATCGCCCACACGTTGTTTCCGCCCTCGCCCATCGCCGCCGCAGAGCAACCAACACTCTTACCGCCAGAGCGTCCAAAGCGCTTGGCCCTTCGCGCCACCATTATTGTTATCCCAGTGTGGCTACTGGCGCTGAGCGATCCATCGTTTTACATTCCCGCCGTGATGAAAACGGTGATGCTCGCGCAGCAAAGCACGTTACTCAATGCCAAACAAGCGGGAAAAGAACTGGTGCTCTCGACCCTTATGGGCGCTCTGTTGGCATTCGCCCTATGGATGGGGTTAAGTATTTGGCCCTCGCTCTTAATGTTAGTGCTTCTGCTGACGCTAATGACGATATGGCTGGCACAACGGCTTATTCAAGTCGTGCCGACGAGCTTTCCGCCCTCGTTTTGGAGCAATAGCTGGATCACTGCCCTCATCCTATTTGGCCCTGCTATTGCCGACAGTGCGAATGGTAAGGATGTGTGGCTAGCTGCCGCGATGCGTTGCAGCCTGTATTTATTAGTCGCAGGCTATGGTTGGTTGTGTTTTATGGTACTCGAGCAGCGCTGGCCCGCGGGTCGGCCCGCATCAGAAACCCCGGTTGGAGAATAAAATGTTATCAGCATTAGTGGTTGGCCTACCCATCATCCTAATCAATATGTTGCTGCAATCGCTCGCCACCATGTGGTGTATCCGTTTCTACAACAAGCGGGTATTGGACCGCGATAGCTTAGTCGCAGGGGTTTTAGGCCTATTTGGCATTACCACCATTGTGATACTGGGCAATCTGTTACAGATAGTGACCTGGGGCAGCTTGTTTGTCTTTTTAGGCGAGTTCGATAATCTGCACGATGCCATTTATCACTCAGGAGTTAACTTCGCCACCTTAGGTTATGGCGATATTGTGATGAGCGAAAAATGGAAATTACTGGGGCCAATCGAAGCCGTAAATGGCGCGCTAATGATAGGTTTATCGGGTGCTTCTATGCTGGCAGTATTACAGCAATACGTTCAGAAAAAATAACACAAAGGGGCGCTTGGTAGCGCCCTTTTGTCATCCCCCATTAAAGTGCTTAGGTAAGATTATTAGCGCGCAAGAGACTTTGTATCGCCCTCACCCGCAAAAGTAACAACGAGCATTCCCTTGATTAGCTCGCCTTAATGAGCCTCAAATCGACAGTGAACTCAAGTTCATCATTCACTTTCAGGAACGCTCTAACACTGTGGCTTTGCGCAGACTTATCGGCGAATGATTAACACTCGACCGCCCTGTTTGATGTGGATCAATTCACTAATACCGCGATGGCATGGGAATCCAAAGCGCCATAGAGCGGACGATCAACTCCCGAAGACCATGGTGGACCTTTTTAGCTGCGGCGTAATCTTTACGTTTTAAAGAAAATATGTAACTCGTTTGGGGACATTTTCGAGTTAAAGCCTTAACTCAAACGCGTTTGTTTCAGATAAAAATATCTATGGCTAACGCTTTGCTAATTGGCTGCCGCAGCGAAGCGTAGGCAGTCCAGTGGAGGCCACGCTTTTTGTGGCCGGAACGAAATTAAGCAACTTGTTAAATTGCTTCTATGTATTTCCTGATTTCGTTACAAAAATTGTCGTATTGAGCAGTTAAATTATCCATTTCTCTATTAGTTGTTTTTTCTGCTAAGTAAAAGTCATAGTCTAAGTTGCCGTCTTTAAGGTGCTTTTCTTTCATTTGCATACAAGCTCTAAAACACCTAATTTGCCACCAAGAGGCTCTATTCAATTCACATCCTTGTTGATAAAACTCTTCTGAAAATAGGAATGGTCTATGTTGGCGCAAATATTCCATATATTTAATGACTGAATCCTCGGCTTGAGAAACATAATTTTCATCATCAAGTGAAAGCTTGGTGGTGTAAAGGTGGCCTAATCGAACAACATCATCTATAGCTTTATCACAATAACCCCAAAGCTCTCTATATACAGAGTTTTTTGCTTCAATGATTTTTACATCTCGCTCATTTCGAAGTGCCAGATAAATTAAGTTATGAGTAGCGCCCAAAACCATCAGAATAGTTCCGGTTATGTAAGCTTTAGTATCTGGCACTTCAATGCCAAGATCTATATTTAGCCAATGTTTAAGAATTGCACCAAACAACAGGTGTTCTAGTAATGGTGTTGCTACGATTAGTGCGCCTGTGTATAGCAATACCTTTGTTACACCATTTGAAAATGGACTTTGAATTTTTCTTTTGATCCAGAGAATTCCCAGTGACCATAATTCCTTTCGAAACTTCATAATTGAGACTGCTTCCTTTGCAATTTAACGCCCGCATTTGCGGAAAATTGGAGCGAAGCGTAAATTTTTCCGTAACATGCGCTTGTTATATAAATATTAGTTGTAGTTGATAGCCAGTAGCTCTTCCAAGTTAACAACTTTAGTATCTACATTCATAAATTTGTATATTTGAATTGCGCGAGATTGAAGCTTGCGGTCATTTGTTACAAATATGTCTGCATCTAACCCATAAATGATATGCTCAATGTCATGCAAGCTACTTTTCTGTGTTTTTTCTTTTGTGTCAACCTTGTAGCCCAGAAGATCAAGCATGCTCGATAATGTATACACCGCGTGCAATGCCTCTGCTCTTGATGTGGTATTACTGAAACATTCTTTATCGTAGAGACTGGAATGCGATAACGAAACAAGCTTCCCAAACTCTTCATCAGTAAGAGATTCAAAAACACTTTGATTGTTGGCAATATCCTGTCGGTGCTCTGCAGTATCATACTTTTCTAAATACATTTTCCTATCTCGACTTGAAACAAGTTTCAATTCCTCAAGAGCCTCTGTACTGCCCTCATGATTTTCAATTCTTTTCAATCCATAGCAAGGATCTTCGATAAAGAAGGAATTTGTATTTTCATCCGGTAGGATCACTATATTTCCGGTAAGCTCAGACAATGCTGAAACAACCAATAGCTTTTGATCTAAATAAGGAATCTTATTTATCTCTTCTAGATTAGATGGACTATAAAAAAATATAAATTTACCACTTTCTTTTAAGTGATCTATTTTTGATTTTATTTCTTCATCTTGTGCATATAAAGAGAGAACGTTTTGGTCGAAATACACTTTGGTGCCTGACGCATCAAAAGGTCGCTTATTGAAATCCTCTCTACTATTTCCACGTTTAATATATGTTAAAGCTTCGTCTCTAAGTTGAGTTTTTCGCCATACATGCAACTCATTTTTTAGTGATTCTCTTGAAATAGCGCCGTCAAATACTTTTTGAATAGTTCGTGAGTAGAAAATAAAATCATAGCAAGGGGCGCATTCCATACAAGGAACAATATTATCGGCACCCATTAACCTTAAATTATTTAATATATTCTCTATCTCTTCCGCTGAGCTATTTGATAACACGGCTTGTAATAGTCTCTCCATGAGAGCACTTGCAAGGTACGAATCTATACAGCTACTCATAACATTCCTTTTTCATATAACGCCCGCAGCACGCGTGGCTTTGCAGTGAAGGCGAAGCCGCAACGGAAAAGCCATCGCTGTGACTGCGTTTGTTATGTGCTGGCTTAAAATGGAATGTCATCCCACTCCTTCTCCTGCTCTGCCTTGCCTATTACTATTTTCTGAACATTAAACTTGCTAAGCATCGAATTAAGGCTATCCAGGAACTCTTTAGACTCAACAAGTCGGGAATTATCGGAAACTTGTTGCTTAAGGTTTTCCAAAATATCCGAAGGCACCCCTTCTAGAGACTTGAAAATAGCAACTTTTTCTATAGCCTCCTCACTTGTGGTTGCATTTGAAAGAGCACCAGAAAGTGAAATCAATATTTTATTTCTGGTTTTTGGGGACTTGAACAGCGTTTCAAATATCGCCTCGGCAACGTCACCTATCGTTTTTCCTTGAGCTTGGATTCCTTGATACTTGCCAATAAATCCGTAAGGGTCTAGCCCTTTACGGATTGGGATGATTAAAACGTCACGGCCAACAGCTACTCCAACTTCTTGATCGCACCACTTGCTTTCTTGAAATCCGGGCATAAGAATCGCTGCCAGCGCATCCATAGTTTTTAAGCCTGCTTCTATCTCGCTTTGCCACTCTTTTGTTGGCTCAATATCTTCATGAGCGACAAAACTGGATATAGCATATTTTCTAAGCGCAGTTTGCAGGTGTGAAGTTTGTACTTTGAAGGAAGCTAAATGACTCAAAAACAACCTGAAATGCCCTGCTTTCCAGAAACCAACCTCTCTGACCACCTCAGTACCATTTGGAACGTCAACAAGCCCCAGCTCGCCTGCGATTTTGAAAAGCAATTCCTCATCGACTTTAGCAAGCATGTCCTTTGAGTACGATCTTTTACTATTGTGGGGGTAGTTATCCTGCGTTGGAACACCATGCCCACGGAAGTAGGCATCTATATCCGAAAATGTCATTCTAGATTGTAGCTCTGAGCCGATATCGTCTAAGAATTTAATTTTTTCCAATCCATTCATAATTGTCTGATTTTACTCCTAGAGCACATAACATCTATGGACACCCCATTTTTTGCAAGAAAAATCAACCGATAACAAATGTGGTTTTGCAGCCATCTATTCGGATTCCTTGTAAGAGACTCGCTCTTGATCCCCGATGAACTTCGCTGACTTGGCTCTAATCATTTTATCGTTTTCTAAGAAACGATGTTAGGCACAGAGTTTCCAAGTCACGGTCTAACCTGTCTTGTCATCACTTGCTTTCACTTAGCAAAACTGGATGTACTTTTATTTACTTAATAGGTTCGTCCTACGCTAAAACTTTCTTCTTTGGCTAATATGGCCCAAGAGATACGAACCAGTTTATTTGCTAATGCCACTATCACTTTGTTTTTATGCATTCTCTTGAGCAACGAGGTTACCCATTCAAAGAACGGTTTTCCTTCTTTTAAATGCCTAATCACCGCTCTAGCACCATGGATAAACATGCGTCTTAAGTAGGTATCTCCTCGCTTACTGATACCTAGCAGTAGTGACTTACCTCCGCTAGAGTGCTGGCTTGGTACTAACCCCATCCAAGCGGATAACTGACGCCCTGATGAAAACGCTTTTGCATCACCAATACTGGCAATTAATGCGGATGATGTTAAGCGACCAACACCTGGGATCTGTCTTACTTTCTGACACTCATCACTGACTTCACTCGTGAGATCTATCTGCTTATCCAAATATTCTGCATACTGTTCGAGCTCCCTCAAACGTGTTTGCATTAAACTAATGTGCTCAACTAGCAGCTTTGGCAACTTATGCTCGACCAAGCTAAAACCTTCTCTAAACCATTTTCTTAGCTGAAATCTTCCTGCAGGAACACTAACACCAAATTCTTGAAGGCTTGCCCTGATTCTATTGATTAATGCGGTACGGTCTCTGATTACGCCTTCTCTTTCTCGATGAAGCAGCAATAAAGCTTGTTGCTCTTCACTTTTAACAGAAACAAATCGCATCGTGGGGCGGCGAACCGCTTCGCAAATCGCTTCAGCATCAGCCATATCGTTCTTATTTGTTTTTACATAAGGCTTAACATACTGAGGTGGCATGAGTTTGACTTCATGACCCAGCTTTTTTATTTCTCGTGCCCAATAATGAGAACTAGAACATGCTTCCATTCCAATCAGACAAGGAGCAATATTGCTCAAAAATTTAATGACTTGATTTCTTTTTAGTGATCTATTAATCAGTTTTTTCCCTGTCTTATCAAACGCACATAATTGAAAAACAGACTTTGCTAGATCAATTCCGATTGTATAAATATCACTCATGACGGTCTCCTTTTAAACTGACTTCCTCAGTATAGAAGGGGTGTCCATTTCATTATTTTATTAGTGCGCATGCGCGTTTATCACGTTAGACCAGTGAAAACGCGCACAGTTAACTATCTGTATGCAAAGAACTTATCAGCTTTCTACCCAATATTCCATCTGGAAAACGCGCATGCGCATTTTCCAAACCTATTATCTAATCCATGCTGTTTATATATGCATGATTTTAAAAAATTTATTTATAGTCAAATGTGAAAACGCGCACAAAGTTAGGATAAAAATTATCATTTTTCAAATATGACTGTATGCCTATCCAGCCTTTAGCCAAATAAACAGTTCAATGGTCGTAAAGGTTGCCATTGTTACAACAGTGACCGTTGGCGGCATGGATGCCGCCGCCGAGCCTATAGGGACATATTCACGGCGTGCCACTGGGGAAGCAATGGCAATTCATCCTGCACACCTAACGAGAATACAATCTTGCTCTGAAGCATAAATTTTAACCAGATGAGCAGTTCAATGGTCGTTAAGATTGCCACTGTTGCAACAATAGCCGCTCTTTCACATCTGACCCATAGGGATATAGGAAATGACAATATAAAGTCGGGAACATCATTCGCCATGTGAACGCGGCATTTACACGTCCATGAAGTGCAGATGCCGCCGTCGAGCCTATAGGGATACTTCTTGTGAAATAAAGAGGCGGCGTGTCACTGGAGAAACACAGCCATGCCTATCACGCGATAAAGAATTACGCTTTCTGGCTTCGATTAATTGCACCGCATCCAATCGTACTTAAGCCTTAAATCCTTATCAACGCATTTGCTGCTGGCTAATTTGTTTTTCCAGCTAACTGATCTAATAAAGCGCCCATACTCTGTTCGAGTAGATCGAGGACTAATTCGAATCCTTGCGTACCGCCGTAATAGGGATCCGGTACTTCATCTGTCTCGCAATCACCGTAGGACAACATCAGCTTTAATTTGTATTGATATTCGGGTGGGCAGCAGCGGCGTAAATCCGCGAGGTTGCTATTATCTGCCGCTAAAATAAGATCGAAATGCTCAAAATCGGCATCAATCACTTGTCTTGCTCGCATGCCGTCGAAACTCAAACCGCGTTTTTTACCTGCTGCCATCGAGCGACTGTCGGGGTTATCCCCTTGGTGATAACCAATAGTGCCCGCCGAATCGACTTCGATATTAAGACGGCGCTCGCGAATTTTAGCGCGGCAAACGGCCTCGGCGGTGGGCGAACGACAAATATTGCCCATACAGACCATTAAGATGCGTCGTACATGCTGATCTTTTGCTAACGCTTTATCTTCTAACAACTTAACATCCTCTCGTGTTGCTACTTAGGTGTTGATGCCATCTGACCAAAGGCGGGGGAAATACATTTTTTGACTTCAAAATGGTAACCATACTGCTCATGGGCAGACTCGGTAATTTCCAATATTTCATAGTCATTTAGCTCAATCACCACTGAGTCAGCCAATTTATCACAACGACTGCGACCATCGGCTTCAAATTTATAGGCAAATAAGGCAATTAAATCGCGGATCCCTTTGTAATAGCTATGACCAAAGGCCTTAAGTGTCTCGGTGGTGTCGGTTTGATTAGGTTGCTGCGTGAGTTCAGTTCCCGTTTGTTCAATACTATCCTCGGCTTTGAGAATGGTTTCGCCTTCATCCACAACTTTAACTTCAAGCATATCGCCTTTTATCCCTTGGGTAGTCTTGGCTAAATCCCCTACCCAGTTTTCACCATCGGTAATCGCAACTAGGTTTAATAACAACACCACAGACAGAATCATACGCACCAGCGAAGTTGTCACCACAAATCGTTTTTTACTGCCTTGCTGCTTGGCTTCGAGTCCTAAAATCCGCAATCCAATATGGAAAAACAAATAGCAAGGGATCACCAATTGCAGCAGGAGTAAGGCCAGGATGGAGATACACACAAACCAAATCGGCAGATACAGCAGAATGGCAAAGTTATGGGTGTAGGACAAATGCGAGGCCGATACACCGGTGATTTCGTTCACGACACTACCGCTGGCCGCGAGGGCGAAGTTTGCGATAACCGCATAAAACAGCAGGAAAATAGCTTTGCCCGCAAGCGTATGCCAAGCCATGGCAAATCTGGGCCAAAACTCAATAATCAAGGCAACAGCGGTGATGATGGCGGCAATCCAAATTTCGGGCTGGAATAGCATTAACGCCAGTAACGCTAACAGGTAACAACGCTGGGCAAGATTTAAGCTCAGCCAAAATTGCTTCAGTGTCACGAATGGATGTTTGAGCCATTTAGGCACAGTCAAGGCTTGCTGCACACGCTGCTTCCAAAGGGTTAATCCAAGTTGACTGTCGACCAAAACTCACTCCTTGATATGATTGCCCATTAATAATCAATACGATACTCGGCAAAACGAATGTTAAGCGTTCGATTTTTATCAAAATTCAACAATTTCGCAACCTATTCTTTATCCTCTGGCGGTATGTCGCTTCTTATCCGCAGGAAGCTCGCAAAGCGCGGTAAGCCATTGACGGTTAATCCAAGATATTTGTAAGTGATAAGCGTGCCAATTGCGGGCGGATGCTGACGCTCGGCCAAGCTAAAACCCGTGCCAATACTAAAGACACGGCCATCTGCGGTTTGCACTCTTAATGCGCCCAGTTGCCCGGCAAATTGCCCTTTACCCGCAATATGCCCAATCACTTTGGCCTCGGCATCTAAATAGGGCTTTAACTTCATTACGTTAGGATTACGACCCGGCGTATATAACGCCGTGCGTCGATGCAAGATTAAGCCTTCACCGCCTTGTGCCACAATAGTGTCTAATTTCTGGTAGAGCGCCTCGACACTTTCTACGCTCACTTGCTCAATCACTTGCAGATAAACTGATTTACCTGCAAGCAAGGTTTGCATCTGCTGATACCGCGCTTCAAAGCTTCCTTGCGCCTTGGGTAAATCAAACACCATAAAACGCACATTCTGCCACTCGCTCTCATTCGCTGATGTTTGGCGGATAAGGCCCGATATGGCTTCAAATCGCCCTCGCCCGAGCCATAACTCACCGTCTATTGGGGTTGGCAGAAAATCCACAGTAAACCAACTTGGCGCTAAGATGGGATTACCTTGACGAGTCACTAAACGTTTTCCATCCCAATAACCGCGCACACCATCGAGTTTTTCGCTGACGAGAAAATCACTGATGTGGGCACTATTCTCCTTTGAGAACTCTGTCGCTAATTGAATATTCGGCGCTTGGAGATTGGCGTAACTCGCGGCCATGAATAAACCGCAAATTCCGCAGTACAAACCGAATAAAACAGCGAAACGCAGCACAAATGTAAATGTTAAAAAAGGTAAGCGAGTTGTAAGAGTCATTCCTTTGTCTCTTCAATAAAGCAGTGTGGAATTTCAAGCTTAGCCGTAAGCCTGAGCGACGGCGAATCCTGCAATGCCCCACTAACACCCTAGCAGGACTGCGAATTTGTCGGCCTAGCTATTTATACGCTGGGGTTATCGGGCTATACTGCGGCCTCTTTTTTAAGCTCGTTCAAATGTTAACACGCGAGTCGTAGGCGATTTGAACGGGTAAAAGCTTCGCGAACAATCGCCCAAGTCGATGGAATTATTATGAAACCTGCAAACAACCACGGTATTAAACGCATCTTTAGAGCGACGGGATTTTCGATGAAGGGCTTAAAAGCCGCTTGGATCCACGAGGCCGCTTTTAGACAGGAATTGATGCTGGCCGTGGTAATGCTACCAATCGCCCTGTTGGTCGATATCAGTACCATGGAACGGCTGATGCTGATCTTAACCTTGTTTATCGTGTTGATTGTGGAGTTATTGAACTCGGCGATTGAAGCCGTGGTTGACCGTGTTGGCAGTGAAATCCATCACCTCAGTGGTCAAGCAAAAGATATCGCCTCCGCCGCTGTGTTTATGAGTCTAGCACTCTGCGGTATTACTTGGCTTGTCGTACTGCTACCGCTATTTATTTAATACGCTGTTGATTTTATGCCTGTTATGTAGCGCAGTCTTTAACGAGCACTTTTATCCGGCAAAGCGAAGTATCACTTCTTAACAGTTTGTTCTGCTGTAAAAAAACGCCTTTGGATTAGCATCTAAAGGCGTTTTTTATGCGGAATTTTTATGTATCGCTATGACTGATTAGCGTATTTCCGCAGACTTATCGGCTAAAAAGCCAATCGCTTGTTTGATTTGCTCTAAGCGGTCATTCTCGGCCCAATAGGCAACATACACGCTGCGTGAAATGGCGCTCGCTCCCGCAACTAAATGCAGCTCGCCGCGATTCAACAATGGCTGAACCAAATGCTCGGGTAAAAACGCGCAGCCACCGTTATTCAAGATAAAATCCAAGGCGATACGAGCCGAACTAGTATGTAAGGTCGGTACGGGTAAGGCGGCGTATTCCTGCGCATGCAGGATATTAAAGGCCGTACCCCAATCCACTTTGACATATTGGCCGGCCTGCACCGCATTCACCGCCACATCCATGATCTTGGACACCAACAGAAGATTAATCTGGCCTAATTGCACCAGCTCGAATTGGTCCAGTTTGGGTGGGTCGAAGGAAATCGCCAAATCAAGGGTGCGGTCCATCAATTGCCGTGTCATCACAGTTAATGGCAACACTTCGGTCCGCAGGGCAACGCCGGGTAATCCCACATGCAAATGCTGTAAATGCCCTTGCAAATAGGCATCCCAGATATTGGGGCCTGCGCCAATGGCGAGTTGAGTCGATTGTAACTGACTGAGAGAGACATCCTGCTTAGCGCGCTCCCAAGCGGTTAATACCGCTTCAGCATGCCCAAGCATACGTTCGCCCGCTGGCGTGGGCTGAATATTGTTGCGTTGGCGCTCAAACAAGGCGACGCCAAGAATGCTTTCAAGCTGTTTGACCCGAAAGCTCACCGCACTGCGGGTAAGGTATAGATTTTCCGCGGCCTTGCCAAAATGACGGGTACGGGAGACTTCCAAAAAGGTCTTAAGTAAATCGGTATCCATAAAAATTCTTGACCAACATTGGCAAATTTTTTGATTTATAAATCAATAATACTAGCCAATACTCCAGTTGCAAATCTTTGTATATCAAAAACTAGAAGGTAACAGCCATGTCTGAACAGTCTTTTTCAAACGCTAACAAGGGTTCTGAGACGGTGAACGGCTCAGCTGCCAGCTTTGTATCCCATAAACGTTTTTATGATGATACAAATTTCCCGAAAGGTTTTAAGCGCAGTGGCGACTTCACCAGTAAAGAAGCCGAACTACTTGAAATACATGGCCATGCCATGAAAAATCTCGACGAAGGCAAGACACTCCCCGTCACCGCCGATGAAGCGCAATTTGTCGAAGTCATCAAAGGAAACATCGCTCCCAGTAGCTTGTTAGAGCAGATCTGGTTAAAGTACCGCAAACTCGCCCTAGGTAAACCCTTTTATGCCGTGGTTGGCACAGTACATTTGCCCCCCACTAAGCCTGAGGCCGAGCCCGAAGCGGCATTCGATGTGGATGTCGAAATTGACGATGATGTTCAGGATGAAGCTGAACCCGAGGATAAAGAATGAAAATGAAGGTTTGCGATTAAATGCGTGGGTGGATTTTATATAAAGAAACCGCGACTCAGCTAAAACCTGAATTGTATGAAATTGAACGTCTATTGGCAGCAGCCAAGGCCGACAATATTGAGTTAGAAGTGTATGCTCCGGATGAGTTCGATCTCACCGTGACGAGAGAAGACAACAAGAGTATTTTGTTAAACGGTCAACCCGTTGAATTACCCGATTTTATCATCCCAAGAATGGGCTCAGGCACCACTTACTTTGCGTTGGCGATCATTCGCCATTTAGAACGCTTAGGGGTGTACTGCTTAAATCCATCAAAAGCCATTGAAATCGTTAAAGATAAGCTCTTTTCCCAGCAATTACTGGCCGAGAAGAACTTACCCACGCCCAAAACCATGTTGGTGAAGTTCCCCGTCGATATCGAACTGGTTGAACGCCATTTAGGTTTTCCCGTGGTGATTAAAACCCTCTCGGGCTCACAGGGTAGCGGCGTATTTTTGTCCCATAAGGCCCGCGAATTTGATGATTTAATGCAATTAATCGAAGCGACCAATAAAAACGCCAACATTATTTTGCAGGAGTTTATCGCCAACAGCCACGGCCGCGATCTCAGGGTATTTACCATTGGTGGACGCGTAGCCGGCTGCTATGAACGCCGTGGGCAAGAAGACAGCTTTAAAGCCAATGTCAGCGCGGGAGGTTCGGCGCGCCCCTTTGAAATTACACCTGAAATCGAATGGCTGGCGACACAAACCGCCAATATTCTCGATTTAGATGTTGCGGGTATCGATTTGTTATTCGATAACGGCCATTACAAAATCTGTGAAGCCAACTCATCCCCCGGTTTTGAGGGTCTAGAATCCTGCTTAAACGTGGATATTGCTGCGCAAATCCTGCACTTTATCCGCATCCGTTTAGGCATGTTTAACAAGGACGAGAAAAGTAGCGAGTCAACACCTGCTCAAATGGCAGAGCCAGAAGTGAACACAGCGACTAATACCAGCGCCTCGACACCTGCCGCTAACACGCACAGCAAGTGATGTTGCATCCTTAAGCTCTTATCTGCGGCCCAGTCTTTACTGGGCCGCTTTTTTTGACCTGATTGTACATTTTCGTCACAAATCACTGGGATGCAAATTACCGTGATCCGCCCCACAAGCTCATCATACCAAGCTTATTAGCCGTACTACTTTTGTTTTAAATCACAAAACCGGGTAATTTATAAAACATTTTATTCACATTTTGAAATTTGCTGTTACACTCCAAATGTCCATGGCTTATGGCACAAAAGTCTGATGTTATCGCTGGATATAATAAGAAGAATACTGGAGTAACGTTGATTTCTACTCGTCTAACACCCCTATTGATCGCTCTACTTGGCAGCAGTCCTGTGCTGGCGGGGGAATTGAGCCTTGAGTTAGGGGGATTTTATTCACAGTCTGATACCAATATGGAGGTGACGAACCCGACCACGGGTAATAACTTCACCTTAGACTATGAATCCGATCTGCAACTGGCCGAGAATGAGTTTTTACCCTTTGTTGAAGTCAATTATCACTTTAACGAGCGGCATAATATTTACCTCGACTGGAAACAACTTCACCGCAGCGCCGAAACGCAAGCCTTATCCAAACCCTTTCAAATCGAAATAAACGACACCATTTACGATATTAAGGCTGGCGGCAAGCTCAACTCCACCTTAAATATTGATATTCTGCGTCTCGGTTACGGTTACGATGCCATCCAAGGCAGCGACTACGATGTGGGCATTTCCCTTGGTTTGCACACTATGTTTATCAAGACCGGCTTTGAAGGCGTCATCGGCGTCTGCCATGCCTCTGAGCTGCTGAACAATGTTTGTGGTAGCCAAGCCATCCCCCGCATCGTCGATGAAAATGTCACCGCACCTTTGCCGGATTTTGGCGTCTACGCCAACTATGAATTTATCCCTGGCTGGAAGCTGACGACCCATGCCCAGTATTTCTACATCAAACTCAATGATGTAAAGGGCGAACTGGTAGATGTTAAACTCGGCATCGATGCCAATATCACCGAGAACTGGCGCATGAGCGTGGCCTACAACTACTACAAGGTCGATGTGGATATCGCCCAAAAATCACCGAATAAAGATACTCAAATCGCCGACTACAACATTTACTACAGTTTTATCGGCCCGATGCTTTCGGTCAGCTATACCTTCTAATAGATTGATAAACGTAAAGAATCCACCTTCTGAAGAAGGTGGCTTTGTTTTAACCCCTAAAAGGGGCCTTTATTCAAGAGCAAGTTGACCCTGCTCTTGCCGCTCTACTTTCTCTTGATGCCTAACGTATCTACGGATTATTTCCTCGTTAATTCCAATCGAATCGACGAAGTATCCTCCCTGCCAAAAATGATTTCCCCAAAGTTTATTCTTACGTAGGTAAGGAAATTTACTGAATATTTTCAACGCTATCTTACCTTTTAACGCCCCCATTAAATTCGATATAGATATCTTCGGAGGTACCTTCACCACTAAATGGACATGGTCAACTTGAACATTTAGCTCCATGACTATGTATCCCATTTGATGGCAATAAACCTGAATGCATCGATAAACCTCTTTTCCGACATTACCTTTCAATATCCGAAAGCGGTACTTTGGTGTCCAGACTATATGATATTGACATCGCCAGAACACATGCGATGCTTGCTCGTATCTACTCATGTTATTTGCCTCTTTTGACTTCGCAAAAAATCAAAGATGCATTTAACATGGGTAGGTATACAGGCAAAGCCTCAAATGATGATAACCACCTACTGAAGTAGGTGGTTTTGGGCTAAAAATAAAAAAGGACGCCTAGGCGTCCTTTTTGCTTTTGTTTAATATGATTACTTTTTACGACCGTCTTGCTCACGCTTGGTCTTAAAGTCTGATGCCTCTACCCAATGTGGCCAATCGGTGCCATTGGCTAAGGTGGTTAGCATGCTCGCCATCAGCTCTAAATCCTGCTTCACCCCTTCGAGGGTCCAGTTAGGATCATAATCATCGGCACCCTTGTGGTATTTGTGGGCAATATAGTCAGGATCCGTATCCCCAAGGCTCATAAATAACAAGCCGGGCACGCCTTGCTGGGCCAGCGCGAAGTGGTCCGATCTAAACATCAAACCATTTTGTGGTCTTGGATCGCCCTTCACCACCCGTCCCTGCGCCTTAGCGGCCTTATCCAGATACGTTTCTAACTCAGACACGCCCTCACCGTAGCGCAGAATATAATCCACACCTTGGTTCATATTCATGCCGTCGATATTCAAAAACGACACGATATTTTTGGTCGGCACACTCGGATGCTGAGCGAAATGCTGGGCGCCAATTAAGCCGGTTTCCTCGGCGGTAAAGGCACTAAACAGAATCGAGCGCTCAAGCGGCGCACTTTGCGCTTGTTTGGCAAAGTAACGCGCCAGCGCCAACACACCCGCCACGCCACTGGCGTTATCCACGGCGCCATTGATGATCTCTGGCTTGCCATCTTCAATCACTGTACCAAGATGATCCCAATGGGCATGCATCATCACCACTTCATCGGGGCGACTCTTGCCGGGCAACAGTGCCGCCACATTGTGGGATTCGGCGCGCTCAATCGTATTGTTTAAACTCACATTCGCCTTTAAGTTTAACGGAACAGCCTTAAAGTTTGGCTTAGCAGCTTGTTGCTTTAAGGTATCAAAGTCCATACCTGCCTTAGCAAAAATCTTATTGGCAACATCATGTTGCACCCAGCCCATCACGCCTACCTGCCCTTGGTTATTATTGGCATCGACCAAGGTGAACTTAGTGCCAGTATTGGAGTTTTGCACCACTCCCCAACCATAGGCGGCTGGCGCCGTCTCATGGACGATAAATACGGCTTCGGCGCCTTGACGCGCGGCCTCTTCGTATTTGTAAGTCCAGCGACCATAGTAGGTCATGGCATTACCTTTAAAGACCTTGGGATCTTGAGTCGCAAAACCTGGGTCATTGACGAGCACAATCACGGTTTTACCTTTGACATCAAGGCCCTGATAGTCATTCCAACTATATTCAGGCGCATTAATGCCATAGCCGACAAACACCACATCGCTATTACTGAGGTTGACTTTATCGCTAATTCTCTGGGTTCTGGCAGTAAATTCGCTGCCATTGGCAAACTTGAGTCCGCCGATATCGAGTTGCATGTTTTGATCGGCGGTGATTTTCGCTAGCGGTACCGCCTGCAAATAGCTGTCACCAAACCCCGGCTTAAGCCCCATCTCTTTAAAGGCTTTCTCAAGGTAATCAATCGTCAGTTGCTCGCCTTCAGATAAGGGCGCGCGACCGCCGAAGGCATCACTGGCTAAGGTTTTGACGTCGGTGCGATACTGGCCGAGATCCAAGCTGTCACTGAAGGAGGATGCGGCCATAGCTGGCAGTGACAGTAAGGAACCTAGGGCACCGGCAAGGATGAAATTTTTCAAGACTTTCTCCCAAGTTATTATCATTATTTAATTTTAGCGATAAACTCTATCATATCCCCCAACGCTTTTGGCAGGTAATTCAGCCTGCATCAGGCCATTAGTTGTAACGGGATTTGACGGGCAAAACTGTTTACCCAAATGTGGTATACCTAGTTTATCGAGTTATTTTTATTGGGATGTATCCATGTCACGAGATTTATTACAAACCGCAGCCTTAAATCTTAAAAAAGCGGTTCCCTTAATGCTCAAGCATCAAATTCCCACCACGCCAATCAATTATGCCCTGTGGTATACCTACGTGGGCGAACAAAACCCTGCGTTAAACGCACAGCTTGATACGGTTATCGCCCACTACAACACTTGCCCGCCGGTCAGCAGCGAGTTGTTGTTTCGCCAGTATGTCGCCGATCCGGTTGAGTTGGATGTACGCGATATGCGGCTCAACCTTGAGGCCATGGCAACTGAGCTGTCGCAATCGATTCGGGATACCAATCTCGATGCAACTGAGTTTCAGACCTGTATTAACACCAACTTTGCCAAACTCAATGGCATCGAAGAAGGTGCGCTCAGCGTCGAGCAAGTGCTGGATTTGGTGCGTAATTTGGTGAAGGAAGCCGACAATATTCGCTCGAGCACTGAGTATTTCACTTCCCAGTTACAAAAAGCGCAGACGGAGATTGATGCGTTAAAACAAAAGCTTGAAAAATCAGAGAAAGATGTACTTTACGATGCGCTCACGGGCTGTTTAAACCGCCGCGCCTTCGACGCCGACCTCGCCGGCATGTTGGCACAGGCCCCCGAGGGTACCTGTCTTATCTTGGTCGATATCGATCACTTTAAAGCTTTTAACGACAACTATGGCCACCAGCTGGGCGATCAAGTATTAAGAGCTGTATCAAAGCGTTTGCAGGAAGCCTGTCGAGATGGTTGTAAGTTGTACCGCTTCGGCGGCGAGGAGTTCGCGATAATCGTGCCGAAAAGCCAGCTGCGCATTGCGCGGCAACTGGCCGAGGCCATGCGCCGTGGGCTCGAGAAACTCAGCCTCAAGGATAGGCGCAAAGATCAACGTATCGACAATATCACCGCCTCCTTCGGTGTCGCCCAGTGGCAAGAAAAACAAGTGGCTATTCACCTCATCGAAAGAGCGGATATGCTACTTTACGAAGCCAAACGCTTAGGTCGAAATCGGGTGATGCCGATGAGCAACTAGCTCGAACAAAAGGCAGAACTCTGGTTCTGCCTTTTTGTTCATCACGCTGGTTTTCACGCCATCGTTATCATGCTTTGATTATTGTGAGCTTTATCAACAGCGGCTTAGCGCCCTCTCCTTATCTCACCGACTTATTTACATGCTTATCTTCAGGAACTGACACAAGGCTGTTAACTCAACGCTTTTATACGTTTTTAGATAAAAGCGTTGCCCCTAGGCCACCTTTTGAACCATCGCCTGTGTGGCCATCGTTTCAGCGGATTGCAATGCAGCGGGCTCGGGTTCGACAGGGATGGCCTGCACCACAAAACGCAGTTCAGCCCCGCCTTGCAGCGCATCGAAGGGATAGCAAGTGATCAGGGTTAAACGATTATCCTCACTTGGCGCCATCAACTCAGTTTGCGATTCATGCACCACTTCAGTCGCCACCACTTGGTAAACAATTTCTTTGCCCGTCGCGGTTTGCAGCGCCAAACGGCGTCCAACACTGATGCCATTTAACATCGCAAAATGCGTATCCCTGTGTCCGGCAATCACAGTGTTACCTTGCGCGCCAGCGGGGGCACTCGATAACACTAAGGCTGGCCCGAAGGCCAAATTACGGCCTGATGCGCCCGCCAGCACATATAAGCTATCGTTGGATGCCGGGCCATCGAAGTGATTCGGTCTTTTAGCCTGCTCAATGGAGAGCTTAGCCACGGGATAGGTATCGGCCCAGGACCAAGGTTTATGGGACTGACCATCGATTAAGGTTTTAGCCCAGGCTTGTTCAATCAAATATTGGGCAAAGTGTGCTTTCGCTTGCATATAGAATCCTTTTCCAAACAACGTGATGCCGAGTAATACCAATCCCACCAGCAATCCTATTTGTATCTGTTGAGTCATGCGCATACTCATGGACATGACTCAGCCGTTCAGCGCGAATGACAGCGCGCGTTGCTGCCGCTGCTGGCGACGAATCGACAGCGCCAACATCAAGGCAAGTAGTAACACGCTGCCCCCTAAGAGCATGTCGAAACGGCTTGAGGTCGATGTTTGTGGCAAAACGCCCATTGGCTGCCACCCCAAGGGTAAATGCTGGCGCACCACCGCATCGCGGCTCATGGCATTGCTTGTGATGGGAGTTAAATCCACCGCGACCAAGCTGGTATAAGGGCTGACTAAGTGATAGTTGAGCGACAGCGCCGTGACCTGTTGTTTGACCTTGTCATCGTTAGCGCCGTTTTTACTCAGTTCTAAGGCCGCAATCTGTTTGCGGGCCCAGAGTAAATCGAGTCCCGCCGCTGGCTGCGCTACATCAGTTGCAGAATGACTTGTGTCATTGGCTTGCAAAGATAACGACTGTTGCCAGTTTTTATGGCCCTGACGACCGGAGATCACCAGTTCCTGAGGCTCACGTGGGTGGCGCTTTAGGCTGATCAATACCGGCTCACCACGGTAAAGATCGGGGATCGGCGCGGGCCAGTAATCAGGCACAGAACCATCATCAAAGCGCACCTGCAAATCGGTGAGTACCGGATACTGGATTTTGGCCAGCAACTGGTTGATCTTTTGCTCCACTTCATCCACATCACCAATGTAAGTAAAAGTACCGCGCCCAAGTTCAGCCGCACGCTGCATAAAATGCGAGTTTGGCGCCGAGCCAATGCCGACGGTAAAAAGACGGTTGTCGCCGATTTGATTGCGGATTAACTCAAATAACGCCGACTCATTGCCGACTGAGCCATCAGTCATAAAGATCACTTGTCTTAGCGACTTATCCTCAGCCGACGCTGCGTTAAACGCCTGTCTTGGCAGCGCGGCATTTAAAGCCTGCGCCATTTCGGTGCCGCCATCGGCCTGCAAACGATTCACAAACTGACGTGCCATAGCAAGATTACTCGCGGTTGCGGGCAATGGTGTTGGCGATAGTAAAGACACATCAGAGTTAAATTCGATTATGTTAAAACTGTCCTGTGGCCTTAAACCGCGCAGCGCATAACGCAGGGCATTTTTCGCCTGAATAATGGAATCTCCCGCCATCGACCCCGAAGTATCAATCACTAAAATAAGCTCACGGGGCAAGTTCAGTTGTTCACTGGCCTCGACTTTGGGCGGCAGGACCATCACTAAGCTGTAGTTATCTGTATTGCTGCCGTTGCTATTGCTATTGCTATTGCTATTGCTATTGCTATTGCTATTGCTATTGCTATTGCTATTGCTATTGCTATTGTCATTAATACTGGCAGTTGAACCACTATCTGCACTCGCATTATCGTCCTGCGTCGTATGGGTTTTGCCCGCTTGGTTGAATACCCAAGCCACAGGACTGGTGCCCTGCTTAAGACGCCATTGCAGTACAAAGTCGCGATTGGCGGGCACGCGATTAGCCAAAGCGGCCGTCAGTTGGCCCCGTTTTTCATCAATCGTAATGGGATGATACGGACTCACCACGGCGGATTTGTCCACACCTTCACCGAGCTTGACCTTAATATCGGCCTTTAGCACGGGATCGGCCTCACTACTGGCATCGCGGATCGGGGCAATAATTCGGTCGGCATCGAAGACTTGGCTGCTGGTCACGCGCTTACCATTATTTCCGCCTAGCGTTAAGCCAGGGATATAGCGCGGCGCCACCACCAACGGAAAACGTAGGCTAAAGAGACCATCTTCATAATGAATGGTTTCTTGATAGCTGATTTCGACCACCAACTCCTCATCGGGAGCGAGGTTAGCGACTTCGGTCGTGAACATATTGGGCCGTTCTTGGCTGACTAGACTGGCACGTTTTCCTTCGGCTTTGGCCTGCTCAAAAATCTGTTTTGCTTGCTGTTTTGGGTGAATTTGACCTTCGATGATCCGCTCACCAATGTGCAAACGCAGTGAGTCCACCGCCGCCTCATTAGGTAAAGGAAACAGATAGCGGCCATTGAGCACAAATCCCGTTTGATTACTGAAAACCTGCTTCACGCTCACCCTATTGGTTAACCCCGAGACCTGCATCGACACATGCGTGTCCACGGGTAAGGACGGCATTAAACGACCACTGGCGGTTTGATACACCAGCATCCCTTGGGTGACATCGTCTAAACTGAACGCTGGCAGTGTGCTCGCCGTGTGTTCATCGAAGGTTGCGGCAATATTTTGTGGCGCCGATAAGGTGCCGACACTGTTCGGTGAGGCTAACACCGCAAATGGTAGCCCCCAACAAATGGAGGCGCCGATCACTAGCATCGCCAGTGTTTGACAAACTTCTTTTACCCTTTTCCCTGTGATCATCACAAAGGCTCCTGATCTTGATTGAATACGATTGATATTGTTGAATTATTCGGTCACACGGCTCGCCATCAGCCCTTGGTTAGGCTGCATGGTCAGAGTGACTCGGCGATCGAACACATCGGATTCACTATCTTGTTGATCATTAAGTGGCATTCTGGCGCCGAAGGCTTGGGTGGTGATCCGCTCGGGGGCTACGCCTTGCTTAATCAAGTATCCCCGCACTTCTAACAAACGTTGCTCCGAGAGCGCTTGGTTGTAGGCCAGATCACCGCGACGGTCGGCATAACCTTTCAGCTCGAGATTGGACTCGCTCGAGCGCTTCATCACCTTGACGACATTGTCTAATTGGGGCAAAAAATGGCTTTCAAGCTCCGACGAGCCTGTACGGAACTGCACATTCATGCCCAGCGCCAACTCACTTAACAGTTGTTGTTGCTCGGCGAGCAGTTCATCGAGTTGCTTTTGGGTTGAGGCGTATTCGACGGCGCGTTGCTCGCTGGCCTGTTGTTTGGCCGATAAGCTCGCCAGTTGTTGGCGCTGCAGGGCAATATGCTGTTGCTGGGTTTTAACCGTGTCGGTATCGGAGACCGATTGGCCAATTAAGGTGCCGGTAAACCCACCGATAATGGCGCCAACGGGGCCACCCACTAGGGCGCCAATTAACGCTCCGCCGCCAAGACCGATAAGCGCTTCACCATCATCCTCATCTTGCTCAAGCATCTCAGTCTGTGGCTCGGAGAGCACAGGTTGATTTTGCAAGGAAACCCTTGCCGATACGCTAGCGATGGGCGCAGCGAATACACTCAGTACCAAGATATTAATCAGCGTCTTTTTCATCATCTCATTCCTTTTGATTTGTGCTGCGCTTACCCGCCTAAGTCATTAGCGCGGCGGGTAAAACGGAATGAGCTTATTAAACACAAGCGCCATGGCATAAGCGGGGATGGAAAATGGCAATGCGACTATCAATTGTGGCAACAAAATGGCAATTGCATTTGGGAGCTTTTCTCAGAAATAAATTCCTGTATAGTCACGAAAACTTATCCCCAGACACTTAGTCCCAGCAGTCAATAGGAAGATGGCTAATGAAACGTATCGCCATTGTGGAAGATGAAGCGGCCATTCGCGAAAATTACAAGGATGTGTTGCAGCAACACGGTTACAGTGTGCAAACCTATGCCGACAGGCCATCTGCCATGTTGGCGTTTAATACCCGTCTGCCAGATTTAGCCATTATCGATATTGGCCTTGGCAATGAGATTGACGGCGGTTTTATGCTGTGTCAGTCCCTGCGTGCCATGTCGAACACATTGCCAATCATCTTCTTAACCGCGCGGGATAGCGATTTTGATACTGTGTGCGGCCTGCGTTTAGGCGCCGATGATTACCTGAGCAAAGAAGTGAGCTTCCCCATTTGACGGCGCGTTTAGCCGCGCTGTTTCGCCGCTCTGAGTTAGCCACCAGCCAAACGCCGCAGGAGAATTTACTGGAGCGCGGACCGCTTACTATCGACGCCAATCGGATGCAGGTTTCTTGGAACCAGATCCCGATTGAACTCACAGTCACCGAGTTTTGGATGGTGCACGCCCTTGCCAAGCACCCGGGGCACGTCCGTAGTCGCCATGAGCTGATGCAAGAGGCGAAGATTTTTGTCGATGACAGCACTATTACTTCCCATGTGAAGCGCATCCGTAAGAAGTTTATGGCCGCCGCGCCCGAATTTGATTGTATTGATACCGTTTATGGCATGGGCTATCGCTGGGACAGCCTAGCCTAAACCATGCCAAGTAGCAGATTAGCCAGCATTCTATGACACGTTTTCCCTTCGGTCTTCGCACTAAAGTTATTGGCCTTAGCCTGTTTTTACTCTGCCTCCCTTGGCTGGGGTACCAATATGTGTGGGAGATGGAAAAATACCTGCGCCACGGTCAGGAACGCACCTTAGAGGGCACCACTCAAGCCTTAGCGACCGCCTTGCACGAGCGCCCCAAGCTGTTCGACGGTCAGGCGAGCTTTTTAAAGCAGGTTGAAAAGAGTCGCGATCTCTATGCTTATCCCTTAGCGGGCGCGATTCTGCTCGATGGCAAACTCAATGAATGGCAGGAATATCAGCACAGATTTATCCAGTACGGCGAGGCCAATCTCATCATGCGTGCCGATCCCAGCACGCCGCTCACCTTGAGTTTTACCCATATGGTGGGTCAGTACGATGGTTATCTGTATGCCTTTTTTCAGGTGGTCGATCCCAATGTGGTGTTTCGCGGCAAGAATGCCTTAAGCGTTGATAGAAACGATCACCTGTCGATTGCGACCCTTGCCCCCGACAATAAATTTAAACGCTATATCGTGGCCACGACCCAGCCCGGCTGGATCAGTGCCTTCGAGCTGCCCGCCAACCCTAAGCAAACCGTGCCCGTAACACCCGAAGTCCGTATTCAAGGACAATGGGCCACCACGGATGTGGGCTACAATATCGAACTGCGTATCCCCTTGGATATGGTGGGCAGCAAACTGGGATTTGCGATTTCAGATGTCAACGACAGCAAATACCGCGATATCACAGCCGTAGTCGGCACCTCCGCCTTAGATACCGTCGACAAACTCGGTACAGTCTTAGTGCCATCACCCGAAATTGAAAATATTATCAAAGGCATGAGCCACTACAGCTCACGGATTTGGGTGGTCGATAAACACGGGCGTGTGCTCGCGAAGTCTGGCGATATCCGTGACAGCAACAGTGTGTGGACACGCACACTTGATGATGAAAACAGCAACTCGATGTGGCAACGTTTTCAGCGCGACTACCTGCACCCGCTCTACTATAAAATTCTTACTAAACCGCCGAAGGATTTTATCGATTCCCTGCAAGACTCAACCGAACTCGACGGCAGCCATATTCAAAAGGCGCTCGCGGGACAACAAAGCTCGACCTGGCGACTTACGCCGGACAATAAAGCAGTGGTGCTAGCGGCCGCGAGCCCCATTTGGATTGATAACAATGTGATGGGCGCCGTGGTGGCCGAAGAAACCACCCACGGTATTCGCACCCTGCGTAACCGTGCGCTGGAAAAACTGTTTAACGTGATCCTGACCATTATGAGCATGGGCACCTTAGCGCTGTTTTTCTTCGCCTCGAGTATTTCCAATCGTATCCGCAAACTGCGCGATGAAGCCGAGAATGCCATCGACAGCCAAGGCCGCGTGCGGAACCATTTAAAACCCTCTAAGGCGCGGGACGAGATTGGCGACTTATCCCGCAGTTTTGCCAGCATTGTCGGCCGTTTGGGTCAATACACCCATTATTTAGAGAATATGTCGTCGCGCCTGTCCCATGAGCTACGTACGCCGGTGGCCGTGGTGCGCTCCTCTTTAGAGCATTTAAATCTGCAAACCTTAGATAAAGACACGCAAAAGTACGTCGACCGTGCCCAAGAAGGGGTGAGCCGATTAAGCATGATATTAAACAACATGAGTGAGGCAACGCGCCTTGAGCAGAGCCTTACTCAGGCCGATGTGGCTAAGTTCCCACTATCCCAAGTGGTGAGCGGCTGTATGCAGGGCTATCAAATGACCTACCCTGAGCAGCAATTTAGCGTCAAAGTGCCCGAGCAACCTTTGATGATGCAGGGCGTGCCTGAATACATCGCCCAATTGATGGACAAACTTATCGCCAATGCCATCGAATTTTGTCATCAAGGCAGTGCGATCGAAGTCACCCTCACCCAAGTTGGCAAACAAGCCACTTTGCTTATCAGTAACTTAGGACCACAGTTGCCAGTGGATATGTCGGAGCAGATCTTCGACTCCATGGTTTCGGTGCGGATCAATCAAGCCCAAGACAAACCTCACCTCGGCTTAGGTTTGTATATTGCACGGCTCGTGACCGAGTTCCATCAGGGTAAAATTTTGGCCCGCAACCGCAGCGAAAACGATGGGGTCGATATTCTGGTCACCCTACCGCTGAGCTAATCCACGCTCTGCAACTTGAGGTAAACTCATCTGTTTGCCTCCTGCCATTTTCACGGGCAGATGCTAAGATGACGGCCATCACAATGGATAACAACATAAAAACTGACTCGCCAAGGTAAGCCCTATGACAGATAAACATCAGCTAGCCACCCAAATCGTCAGCGTCGGTCGAGATAAAAAATGGACCAAGGGCGTGATTAACCCGCCCGTATTTCGCGCATCGACTATCGTCTTCGACACAATGGAAGACATGCGTCACGCCGCCAAAAACAAAACCAATGGCGAAATGTTTTATGGCCGCCGTGGCACCCCGACCCATTTTGCGTTTCAGGCGGCGATCAGTGAGCTCGAAGGTGGCGCAGGTACGGCGCTGTATCCCTCGGGTGCGGCGGCGATTAGCGCGGCTTTGTTATCGTTTTTACAGGCGGGCGATCACCTGCTGATGGTCGACAGTGTGTACGAGCCAACCCGCGATCTTTGCAGCCATATTCTGGCGGGCTTTAATATTGAGACCACCTATTACGATCCCCTGATTGGTGAAGGTATTCGCGCGCTTATCCGCCCCAACACTAAGGTGCTGTTTTTAGAGTCTCCCGGCTCCATCACCATGGAAGTGCAGGACGTCCCGACCCTATGCCGTATCGCCCATGAACATGGATTAGTGACCATTCTCGACAACACTTGGGCCTCGCCAATCAATAGCAAGCCCTTCGAGATGGGTGTCGATGTGTCGATTCAAGCCGCGACCAAATATATCGTCGGTCACTCTGATGTGATGATTGGCACCGCGACTGCCAACGAAAAGCACTGGCCGCAGCTGCGTGAACGCAGTTATTTATTGGGGCAAACGACTTCCCCGACGATGTGTATCTCGCTACGCGCGGATTACGCACCCTTGGCGTGCGCATGGCGCAACATGAGAAAAATGCTCTTAAAGTGGCTAACTGGTTGAAAACTCGCCCCGAGGTTGACCATTTACGTCACCCCGCCTTCGATACCTGCCCGGGACATGAGTTCTTTAAACGCGACTTTAGCGCAGCCAACGGTCTGTTCTCCTTCGTGTTAAAGCAAGGGGATCAGGAGGCGGTGACCGCGCTCGTTGAAAATATGCAGCATTTTAAAATGGGGTTTTCTTGGGGCGGTTATGAGAGTCTGATCCTAGGGATTTTCGGGATTGAAAAAATCCGCAGTGCCACTCAGTGGGATGCAAGCAAGCCATTGATCCGTGTGCATATTGGCCTAGAAGATCCCGATGATTTAATTGCCGATCTCAGCGCAGGCTTCGATCGCTTTAATGCCGTACTCGCCGCCAAGGCTAAATAAAGCTTAAACAAATTATGTGAAAACAACGAAGGCGGGAGCTTACTCGCCTTCATTTTGCCCCGCCTTAGTTGTGTCCCACTATCGTATTACTTCGGCTTCAATTCACCTTTGCTATTTGGGCTGCGCCGCACTTATTGCGGGGTCAATCCACGCCTGAGAACCGTACAAAGGCACGGTCGATAAGGCATGTTTGTGGCTGCCATTGGTCTCTTTGGTCGAATAGGATAAATACAGCAGGGTTTGATTGGGCGCATCGTAAATTCGGCGCACTTTTAAGCTCTTAAATAAGATACTTAAGGATTCGGTAAAGACCACTTCACCGTGTTTGCTCTTATCGATGTTAGCAATATCGGCGGCGGAAATCGGCCCCGTTTGACGACAACTAATGCCCATATCCGAAGGATCGGCAAAATCGAGGTTCGCTTCAATACGGCTAATATGGCAAGTCACCCCACGGATTTTTGGGTCCTGCTTGGCATCGATAATCACATCTTTAGTGGTAAATAACCCAAGGCTCACTTTACCTACGTCATCGCCGCAGCCTGTGAGTAGCGTCCCCGCCAGCGTCACGGCCAGCAAAGACATTAAAGCCTTATTGACTCTTTTCATCTGTTTATCCTTATTCATCATCCTTCCCTATTGAGCAAAACACTTTTGTGCCCAGCGCGTTAATCCCGCCGTCACCGAACCAAAGTGGTCACCGACGACAACTGGGGTTTCGGGATAAAGGCTAGTGATTTTAGCGTAAATCGCGGGGCTGCGCGCGGTGCCGCCCGTCACATAAATCACATCGGGTTTGCACTCTAGACTATCGGCATCCACGGACAACTCCTCTGGCGCTAAACCATTGCCCGCAAGACTCTTTGCCGCCTGAGTCAGCGCTTGGTGCATCAACGCCTCAACCTTGGTGAGCGAAGGCTCAATCGCCGTTTCAAACCCCGTGCGGCTCACTTCTGCCTGAAGTGATGCTTCAATAAAGTCCAGCGCACTCTCAGTCGTTTGCACATCAGACAAAGCAATTTTAGCGCGCTCGGCGAGTCGTACAATTTGGTAGCTTAACTGTTGTTGCTGCACTTTGAGCAATCTTTTTAGCAGCTGCGGCTGCTCGGCCTCTTTAATGAGTTCATCAATCAGCTTGCGAGTGCTTAGGGTGGCAAACTCACGCTGGGCACTGATATCGTTGACGGCGACCGCATTCCAAAAGGGATTGCTCGGCATAGGCTTACCGTTACTCATTAGCGAGCCTAAACCAAAGTGCGGCATAAAGGCATTCATCGCCAGCGCAATATCCAAATCATTCCCGCCAATCCGCTGGCCGCTGTGGCCGAGGCAATCGGCACTGCGATCGAAACTCGCCTGATGCTTTGGCCCCATTTTGACCACGGAGCAGTCGGTCGTACCGCCACCCACATCGACCACCAGCACGGTTTGGTCGGCACTGAGACTCGCCTCATAGTCCATCCCCGCAGCCAGTGGTTCGAACAGAAATGCCACATCGACAAACCCCGCCCGTTTCGCGGCTAAGGTTAAAATGGCCTCGGCTTGGCGGTTGCTCTCTTCACCTCCAATGCCTTGAAAGTTCACTGGGCGACCAATCACCGCATGGGTAATGCTTGTCTCTCCCTCTGATTCAACGCCCTTTTCAGCGAGTACGGCTTCGGCGCGCACTTTAATATGCTGCATCATTAAGGTGACTATGTCTTCAAACAGGGCGACTTGTTCGGGTCTCAGGCCCGTTGCCCCTAAAAAGGATTTTGGCGAACGGACATAAAAACCTTCTTCCGGCATTTCAAGATAAGCGGCCACGGCCTGCTCACCCACAAACACCGCTTGGGTTTCGGCATCGAGATCTAATTCATGACGCACCATACGGGCGCGGCTCAATTGCGCGGCGCGCTTCTTGGCATAATCCGCTTTCAACGCCTGCGGCAAGCCACGGTAAACGGCCTCGGCAATAAGCTCTCTATCCATTGCATACACAGTGGAAGGTAAATAAGCTGAATCGCTCGATAAGGGTAACAGTGAAACTTCATCTCCCTGCATGATCCCAACGGCACAGTTGGCACTGCCATAATCAAATCCGACAAACATCCGCTTACCCCTACAGTCAAACCACAATCAAAAAGCCGAGCAAGGTAACACAGTTTGCCCCAATCCCAAAGGAAGCCCCGCACAGTTCCCCTGCTTTACCTTGTAAATTTGCGGCTAAATGCAAGTTCATTTTAAAGTCACATTTCTGTCACACTTGTCATCAATCTGACATATTCAGCTCGTATCTTTGAGCGCATATCACTTTCGCCTGAAGGGGAAATGGTCTGTAAATCCCTTCATTTTTCAGTAGCAAATCTGATTGCACTCCGATGGATGAATGCTATTGTATATTGCGCCATGACGCTTGCTTAAAGGAGCTGTGCAGTGTCCCCGAATACCGATAAACTGTCGATCGATAAAGAAATCTCTTGGTTGTCATTCAACGAGCGGGTGCTGCAGGAGGCCTGTGATCCCAATGTGCCTATCGTGGAGCGGGTGCGCTTTTTAGGCATATTCTCCAATAATATGGATGAGTTCTTCCGGGTGCGGGTGGCCGCGGTCAGACGCTCAATTCTGCTCTCTGCGCTGCAGGAAGGTCGCAGCAATAGCCGTCACCTAATGGCCAAAATTCAGACCAAAGTCATGGCATTGCAGGAACGTTTCGACAGCATTTACGTCGAGCTGATGCGTGAGTTAGTCCGCCGCAATATTTTGTTAATCAACGAAAAACAATTAAGCGAGTTCCACAGTAACTGGCTTAAAAAACATTTTCGCGATCACTTTAAACGCCATATCGCGCCGCTTATCGTCAACAACAATCGCGACCTAGTGAAGCATATCAACGACGACGCCACCTATCTGTGCGTGTGTTTATTCACTAAATCCCGTAGACAATATGCCCTCGTGGAAGTGCCCACTAAAAATGTGCCGCGTTTCATTGAGTTACCCGCCGAAAAATCGAAGGCGAAAAAATACTTGATCCTGCTGGATAACATTATTCGCCACTGTGTGGACGACCTCTTTGGTCCCTTCTTCGAGTACGAAGCCATTGAAGTCTATTCGATGAAACTGACCCGCGACGCCGAGTTCGATATTACCGACGAACTTGAACAAACCCAGCTCGAGAAAATGACTAAGGGTTTGAAAAAACGCCTGACCGCCGAACCCGTGCGTTTGGTGTACGACAAAGAAATGCCCGAGCACATGCTCGAAATGCTAAAAGAAAATTTAAACATCAGCTCGACTGAGTGTTTGATCCCCGGCGGGCGTTACCATAGCTTTAAGGACTTTATCGGCTTCCCTAACCCTAGCCGTGATTACCTCGAAAACGAAAAATTGCCCGCGCTCAATAGCTCGGGCTTTGGCCGCAGCGCCAACAGTTTCGATGCGATCAAGATGGGCGATATTATGGTCAACTACCCGTACCATAAGTTCTCCCACTTTACCGAAATGGTGCGTCAGGCCGCCTACGATCCTGCGGTGCGTTTTATTCGCATCAACCTTTACCGTGTTGCGAAAAAATCCCATGTGATGCAATCGCTTATCGACGCGGTGAAAAATGGTAAACAAGTCACCGCCGTGATTGAGCTGCGAGCGCGCTTTGACGAGCAATCTAATATTGAGTGGACACGGGTGCTCGCCGAGGCGGGTGTGAAGGTCCACCATGGGATCACCAGCTTAAAAGTGCACTCTAAGTTGTGTTTGATTGGCCGCGAAGAGCAAGGCGAGATGAAACTCTATTGCCACGTGGGTTCAGGCAACTTTAATGAAGGCACGGCGCGGGTCTATACCGACTTATCGCTATTTACCGCCAATCAGGAAATCGCCCGCGAAGTAGAGCAAGTGTTCGACCTAATTGAACATCCTTACCGCCGCGATAACTTCCAGCATTTGATTGTGTCGCCCTATGATGCGAGACAAAAACTGACCCATTTGATTGATAACGAAATCGTCAACGCCCAGAGCCATATAAAGGCGGCGATTACCTTAAAATTGAACAACCTGCTCGATGAATCCTTAGTCCAAAAACTTTACGAGGCCTCGGCTGCGGGGGTCAAAATCAAACTGTTGATCCGCGGTATGTGCTCGCTTATTCCACAAATTCCGGGGATCAGCGACAACATCGAGATCTACAGTATTGTCGACCGATTTTTAGAACATTCGCGGGTGATGCTGTTCCACGCAGGTGGTGAGAATAAATTATTTATCAGCTCCGCCGATTGGATGAGCCGCAACATAGATAACCGCGTCGAAGTGAGTGTGCCTATTTATGATCCGCGTCTAAAACAAATGGTGATGGATATTTTATCGTTACAGTTCAATGACAACACTAAGGCGCGCATCATCAATAAGGAGCAGAGCAATCCTTATCGTAACCGCGGTAATAAACGTAAAGTGCGTTCTCAAATTGCCATTTATCAATATCTGATTAATTATGAGAAGCGGTTGCAGCAAGAATTTAGCGCCCAGCGCGAAGCCGCAAAGCTTGAAGCGGAGCACGCGGCGGAACTTGCCCACAATCCCGAATTACAGGCCAAAGCCAGCTAATGCTGGCTTTATCATCGTCTCGATTGCCTAAGGATAATCCGATTGGTTGCCACACATTCACAACCGCGACACTTTGTCGCTATCGACATGGGCTCGAACAGTTTTCATCTGGTTATCGCCCGTGAGCAAGACGGCAGCTTGCAAATATTGCACAAAGAAAAACAACAAGTTCAGTTAGCGACGGGTCTCAATGCGCAGAACATCCTCAGCATGGATGCTATCGAGCGCGGCCTCAATTGCCTGCGGGACTTTAATCAGCGTTTTTCCAACCTCGATCAAGCTCAGGTACGTTTAGTCGCCACCCACACCCTAAGGGTAGCCAAAAACCGTGAGCAGTTTATTGAAGCGGCGCTCAGCATCATGCCCTACCCGGTGGAGGTGATTTCTGGCCACGAGGAAGCGCGCCTTATCTATAACGGCATTGCCCAAAGCCAAGTGCTTGGTAAACGCAATATAGTGATCGACATTGGTGGCGGCTCGACCGAAGTGGTACTCGGGCAAAAAAATACCCCCACCCATTTATCTAGCCTGCGCTGTGGCTGCGTGAGTTTTAACGAGCGCTTTTTTATCGATGGGCAAATCACGCCAGCCTCATTTCGCGGAGCCCAAAGCGCCGCCGATAAACAATTTGCCTCACTGTCGAAGGAATATTTCAGTGGCGATTGGGACTTAGTGCTTGGTAGCTCAGGCACAGTCAAAGCCATTTGCGAAGCGATTCAGGAAGATCATGGCGATGAAATCGTCACCCTCGCACGCCTCAAACAATTAAAGCTGAAACTGATTAAGTGCGGACACATCAGCCAAGTGCACTTTGCTAATGTCGATGATAAACGCACACCGCTCGTGCCCGCTGGCCTTGCCATTTTAATCAGCTTTTTTAGGCGCTTACCCATTGAGCAATTGGAGTTTAGCCCGGGCGCCCTGCGCGAAGGCGTACTCTACGAATTAGCAAAAATCGGCCAATATCAAGATATTCGCCACCGAACAGTTGAAAGCATCGCCCAGCTTTACCATGTGGATATGCCCCATGCGGCCAAAGTGCGGGACACCGCCATGGCGCTGTTTGAGCAGGTCGCCGATGAATGGGGATTAAGACCCCATGCACGTTTGCTCTCCTACGCCGCTACCTTGCATGAGATAGGGCTGCACATTAACTCAAAGGCATTGCATAAACACGGCGCTTATATCATTAGCAACAGCGACTTACCCGGCTTTAGCGAGGCGCTGCAACAGGATTTAGCCAGACTGATTGCTAACCACCGTAAGAAACCCAATGAATTACTACTTGCTGAATTAGAGCCAAACCACAAACTCACCCTCATTCGTCTCGCCTGTCTGCTGCGTTTGGCGGTGTTAGTGCATTTAGGCCGAATTGCCAAAGCCCTAGTGCTTGAGAAAATCCAAGTGGTTCCAGATGGGCTCATGCTAGTGTT
This sequence comes from Shewanella seohaensis, assembly GCF_025449215.1. NCBI lineage: Bacteria > Pseudomonadati > Pseudomonadota > Gammaproteobacteria > Alteromonadales > Shewanellaceae > Shewanella > Shewanella seohaensis. Next base: position 2,509,125 of record NZ_CP104900.1, on the reverse strand, counting down.
GCCCAGCCATAAACGTAAAATCAGTTTATTTATGAAAGATTTGCAGCGTGAACAAAAACAGATGGCGGCTTTAGGGATGCAGCTGCGTTTAGTCTCTAGCCTTGGGCTGAATCAGGATAAAAATCTCGAGGTAAAAGACGACACTCTGAACGCCGTCGCCAGCTAATCTGCTCGTCCTTTCTCATCTCTCCGCCCCTTCACCCCTTAGTGCCGTTAACGCACTAAGGGATGCAAAATTCTTCAATTACTTATCCCCTTTCCCGTGTGGCGCTTCGAGCTTATCCAGTTCACAACCGCAACGATTACAATAGGTGGCATCAAGATCGTGGCCCATCTTATGACATTGGTTGCAGGAACGCAGATCCCTATGCCGGCCCACTTCTTGGGAAATTTCCGCGGTTAAAATCCCCGTTGGGATCGCAATAATCGAATAACCCAACAACATAGTAAAAGCCGCAATCGCTTGACCTAATTCGGTTTTCGGCGTGATATCGCCGTAACCTACAGTCGTGATTGTCACAATTGTCCAGTAGACGGATTTGGGAATAGAGCTAAAACCATTCTCAGGGCCTTCGACGACATACATCACGGCGCTTAACACCATGATGATTAAACTCACCGAGAAGAAAAACAAAAACACCTTGCGGCTCGACTGCAACATGGCCTTGAGCAGCAGATTACCTTCGCTTAAATAGCGCAGTAGTTTCAGTACCCTAAAGATCCTAAAGAGGCGCAGCACCCTGATCACTAAGGTGAAATTCGCCCCAGGAATAAACAGCGCCAGATAACTCGGTAGTACCGACAATAAATCCACTAAACCGTAAAAGCTGCGGGCATACAACACAGGATGGGTCGCGCAGTACAGCCTTAAACCATATTCAATGGTAAAAATCAGCGTAAACACCCACTCTAAAACGCGAATGATGTGCCCATAATCTTGGTGAACCGCTTCGACCGTATCGAGGAACACCAGCGCAACACTGAGCACAATACAGACCATTAAGCCAATATCAAAGTAGCGCCCTGCGGGCGTATCTGTGCCAAAAATAATGGTGCGTAGCTGGCGTTTTAATGGACTTTCGGTGTCTGGTTTTTCAGGCGACAGATCTGACATAGGGGAAAACTTCCTTGCGATAAAAAGCGTTATCTTTTCCAAATCCCCAAAGTCTGCCATGCAATTGCCACTAGCTCAAAATTATCTACTCACATAGACATAAAATTGCGGTATGATGCGCGAAAAACCTATATCTGCGTCATTTTTAGAGGAAGACATGCGCGTACCCCTACTCACTAAAACAATTACTGTGGCCATGACTGTCGCCGCACTGATTTCACCCCAAGTGCTCGCCTCATCGGGTATAGGTAAAGTCGATTTAGTGGTGATCACTAAGTCTGAGTCCAATATGGCGCTGTTAAGGGACGGCAAAATCCTCAAGCAATACCGTATTGCCATGGGTGACTTGCCGACGGGCCACAAGTTAACTGAAGGCGACCAACGTACGCCGCAGGGCCGTTATATTCTGGACTATAAAAAATCCGATAGCGCCTATTACAAATCGATCCATATTTCTTATCCCAATGAAGAAGATAAGTTAAGAGCCAAGGCGCTGGGGATCCGTCCGGGCGGCATGATCATGATCCACGGCCAGAACCCACGTTCACCTCTCTCGCCCGAGCAGGCACAGCAATACAACTGGACCGACGGTTGTATCGCCATTACCAACGCCGAGATGGATGAAGTGTGGAAAGCCGTTGATGAAGGCACGCCCATCGAGATTTGGCCCTAAGCGCTAAGCTTGATTAGCCTATGCGACTCAACGCCCAGTTAAATGGGCGTTTTTATTTGTATTCCCCGCTTTAAGGATGTTTTATGTCAACAATCACTACAGAAGCTGCGGTATTCAGCTACGCCACCTTAGAACAGACATGGCCAGAATTTGAGGCGAAGATCCTCACGTTTCTTGGCAAATTAGGCTTAGCGAATAAGTCGCTGCATTGCGATCATGTCGCCCTGAGAGTGAACAGTATAGCTGCTGCCGATGCGCTCAAGCAGGCCTTTAGCGCACGCGGGCGGATCATCTCGGATAATCAAATTAATGGCCGTACGATCCTTATCATCGAACTGGATAAGCCCCTAAAATTAGGCAGCTTTAACATCGATTGCGTCGAGCTACCCTATCCCGGTGATACCCTCTATCCACAAGAAGGCTGGGAGCATATCGAACTGGTACTGCCATCGACGGCACAGGACTGCGACGGCCTAAGCCAAGAGCTGGCTCAGTTGAGCCCATCACTTGTGCCCTTACTCCAAGGGCAAGCGGCATCCTTAACCGCAGCGCCGATAAAAGTGAAATTCAGCTCACCCAAGGGTGATAAAGAACGCTTAGCCAACCCCACCATTGCCTTTAAACAAGCCGATGTCTGTATCAAAATCCATCCGCACAGCATTAAAGCAGTTATCGCCAGCGAACAGGACTAACGGAAACATCAATCCATTTGCGCTCCTTCTCGCAGGGAGTGTGAGCTCCATATCAAATACTGACAATCGCTTGTACAAAACAGGCAGTTTGAGAAAAAGTCAGCAACAATAAAGGTGGAAATAGTCTAGTTTGTGGCTATTAACGCTTTGATTCACCACTAGGTTTTATCGAGTTTTGTGTTATCGACCACGGGAATGCCAGCAGGCTTCCCGTGATATCCATAAGGACGCAGCGCATGAAACCCCACAAGCATGAAGCACAGCTACTCAAACTCGCTTTGGAGATTGGTATCGGCTACGCCAAAAAACGCGGTTTTGATGACTTTGACAAGGGTGTGTCACCCAAGGATAAAGTGGAATGTATTTATCGGCTGTTAGTGACCGATAATTTGATCCAACCCTTAGCCAAAGATAAGGAGGATGGCCCAAATATGAAGCACAAGCTGGTTCTGTGGATCATCCGCCATCTGCCGACTGATCACCCGTTATTGCAATAAGCGCTCAAACATAAAAACAGGGCGCCAATGATTGGGCGCCCTGTGTGGAAATAAGAGATAGACGCGGGAGTTACTTCGCGACTTTTTGCGCTTTTTCCGCCGCCAGCACAGTCGCCATAGATGGCACTATGGTTGTCGGATCGAGGCGCATTTGAAACCAATTCACGCGCCAATCTAAATGTGGGCCATTCGCTCGGCCTGTCGCGCCAACTTCTGCCACGGCTTGGCCTTGCTTAACGGTTTCGCCCGCATTGACATAGAGTTTGCTTAAGTGCAAAAAGCTTGAACTCACGCCATAGCCATGGTCGATGATCATAGTTCCGCCCGAATAAAACATATCGGGAACCGACAGGCTAATCACGCCATCGGCTGGCGCGACGACCACAGTACCGGTTTTCGCAGCGACATCCACACCAAAATGTGGGTTGCCAGGCACATCGTTATAAATCCGCTGACTACCATAGACACCCGAGATCCTGCCGGTTAATGGCCAAATAAACGACTGTAGAAATGCCGTTTGCTCGCTAAAAGTGCCACGGGCCGCTTTCACCTGCGCCGTATCTTTGGCCGCTCGCTCCTGCGCCACGGGATCGGGTTTCATGATCTTATTACTGATGCCCTTAACACTTTGAATATTGTATTCGCGCTTAGTGACACTGAGCGGCTTGACTTCGGTTAAGCCATCGGGATAGACCAAGCGTAGTTCTTGACTCAGCTGCGCATCCCTATCAAAACCAAAGGCAAAATGGCCGTCAGGCGTTACTTTTAAAGCCTCACCGTTAAGACTTATCTGCGTGCCCGCCGGCGCTTTACCACGAATTAACGCACCCTGCTCAAATTGCCCTTCAAAACTCACCTGCGCCTGACTCGATAAGCTAAACAGGGTTAAGAGCGACAAGACTGCCGCCTTACAACTGAGCGATGGTGTGTTCGGCAAAGTTTTTAACAACTTAGGTAAGGCATTTAGTACGGCGTTTAGCATCTTCTCAAAAATCCTTATTCAAACAATAACGCCCTAAAGATTAGGGCGTTATAAAAAATCGACTGGCTTAATTGCCTTTGCTCACTATGGCGCCTTTACCCACACCTTCGTAGGCAATCACAGTAAATTGGCTCGATGGCACTTTTGCCACTAAAGTGGTCGCCATATAGTCGGCCAGCAATTCAACCGTGGTATCGTGCGGGATCAAATCACAACATTCCTTGGGCATGGCCAGTTGGAAATCCCCTGCGGCGCTTGATAGTGGAAACCATAATGGCTGTCATCACTGATCCGCGTTTGTGGCGATAGATTAAGGGTCTTCACTGACACTAAATCCTCCTCGCTACCGAGGTAGATATCGTGCCAACGCTTGGCCCAATATTCATCCCATTTCGGTGCCGGAGTGCCGTTTTCAAACACTTGCACCGGGCTACGATGACCATGGGCTATCCGCTGGCAATTGCCATCGTGTTTACGTAAACCATGGCTGTAATGATAATAAGGCGAGTTCAGGATCTCATGCCTTAAGGTGAGGCTAATACCTTCAACATTATCAGGCAGAGTTTCCCGCAGTGCTTTTTGTAAAAAGGCGTTAACACTTGGAATATCAATCTGTTCAGATGGAACGAGTGCAAAGGCTTGGGAAGGACAAGCTAAGTGGATCTCACCGAGCGCGCTATCGAAATCCATCCATACCCGATCGCCCTGTTGCTGCCAACGTACACCACTGTAGGCGGTCGGGACCAATAAACGATGATCGGCCACCGCATCAATTGTCTGCTTGATGGTCCGTTTCACTTTAGCGAAATCGAGCACCATATTTTGCTCGTCTAGGCCGCCTTCTAATACCACATCGACAATCCAGCTTTCCCCTACCATGCCACGCTTGGGGCAAAGATAGGAAAAATCGATCACGGTTAAATCTTTTACAAACAGTTGCATTGACTCTCCTCGGCAGAAAAACAGTCCGCCTTAATAGGGATTGCGCCACTTAGCGATGGCCGAGCACGCTCACTTGGCCATAACCAAGCTTACCCAAACAGTAAATAAGGATTCTAATCAATTCTGCCTCGCCCCGCGACAAATGAATCCGCTGTTAGGCGCTTTTTATCTGGATGACACAACAAATGCACAAGCATCGAACATGAGTTAGCCAATTCGCTGGCTCATTCGATGACTGAGTGAGCAAAAAGCAAAATGCTCTTATGTCACTCGCCCCGCCCAACAACGCGGAAAAATCTCGATAAAGGCGTCAAGGATGTCACCGCTGAGCTAATAGCGATGAATAGGCAAGCACTGCTTAATAGGCACTCGCGATTAGCAGATAAATTGCTAAACGAAACACCACTCACCCTATCGAGATAATCGAACTAAAACAGCGAATTAGCTCACAAAAACTTAATCCACAACTACGATAGACCCAATCGAAACAAGGCGTTATCCCTAAGGCGATTAAGCCGTTAGTATCGCCCTATAAACCATACATAAAGCAAGGTTAATAAGGGAGAGACCAGATGATAAAACTCACCGCTATCGCGATCAGTATTATGGCCATGTTAGGCGGACACTACGCCGTTGCTGCCGAACCGATTGAAGTAATTACCCCAGCTAAAATCACCGAGCCAGAAAAAGTCGAGCTGGGTAAGATGCTGTTTTTCGAACCCAGACTGTCGAAATCAGGCTTTATCTCCTGTAATTCTTGCCACAATCTTTCTACTGGCGGCGTGGATGCCCTGCCCACATCGATTGGCCACCATTGGCAAGAAGGTCCTATTAACTCCCCAACCGTGCTGAACGCCGACTTTATGCTGGCGCAATTCTGGGATGGCCGCGCCAGCGACTTAAAAGAGCAAGCCGCAGGCCCGATTGCCAACCCGAAGGAAATGGGCTTTACCCATGAACTTGCGACCGAAACCATTGCCTCAATGCCCGCATACCGTGCCCGCTTCGCTAAGGTTTATGGCGATGAAAAAGTCGATATCGATCGTTTAACCGATGCCATTGCCGCCTTCGAAAAAACCTTAGTCACGCCGAATAGCCCATTCGATCAATATCTATTAGGTAAACAGGATGCGATTAGTAGCGAAGCCAAAGCCGGTTACCAACTGTTTAAGGACAAAGGCTGCGTCAGCTGCCACAATGGCCCCGCGGTTGGTGGCACTATGTTTATGAAGATGGGCCTCATCAAACCGTTCCACACCAATAATCCTGCCGAAGGGCGTAAAGGCGTGACGGGCAAAGAAGCCGATAAATATGTGTTTAAAGTACCGACACTGCGTAATATCGAGCTGACCTATCCCTACTTCCACGATGGCAGTGTTTGGACGCTCGAAGAAGCAGTAAATACCATGGCGGATATTCAGTTAGGACAAAAGCTCACCGACAAAGAAACTAAGGAGATGGTGGCCTTTTTAAATTCGCTCACGGGTGAACAGCCGCAGATCGCCCTACCAATTCTGCCACCGTCGAATAAAGCGACGCCGCGCCCTGTGCCATTTGCGGCAGCTTCCAAATAGGTCGAGCTAAGCGGCGCTTCAGATAAGTCGCTTACGCGCAAAAGTTAAAGGCCGAGGATTCATCCTCGGCCTTTTTGTTTAATGTTTGATGCTTAAAAACTAACGCTTAAAGCTTCAGCGATATTATCCAAGGCGGCTTATTCGCCCTTAAGACGTCTATCTAACTGATCTTTTAAGTTAGCGGGCACGCCTTTAATCAAGAGCGTGTCGGAAATCGGATCGTAAATCACCCGCTGACCTAAATGGCCACCGTCGAAACTAATAGTGACGCCGCCACCGGTACCCGAAAACTTCTTCAATTGTCTTAAGGTCGATTTATCGGCGGGGAATTCTTCATCCAGCTCATAGCTACCGCCACGGGCAAAGTCATAAAACGACTCCATACCTTGGTCGGCGAGTTCATCGGCTAAATCTTTGATCTCAATGTCAGCGCCTTCATCGAAACGCTCGGAGCAATACTCAAACACTTTGTTACGGCATTGCTGACGTTCTTCTTTGGTCAGATCGCTACTGGCAACAAAATCTTCCACCGCATTCATTAAGGTCTTATTTTGCGCTTTGGTATTTACGCCTTCCACACAGCCCATAAAGTCGAGGAAGAAGTCCGCCACCTTACGGCCAGCTCGGCCACGGATAAACGAGATGTACTTGCGGGAATCCTTGTCGGCCTGCCACTCAGTAAGATCGATACGCGCCGCTAATTGAATATTGCTTAAATCTAAGTGGTTGTTTTGCGACAGTTCCATATCATCGAGTACCGTCATCGATGACTTGGCACTCAGCAGCGCCACAAACAAAAAGTCACTCGCCATGCTGGTATAGCAGGACATCAACAGGAATCCGCCTTGGCTAAAATCATATTTTGCCAACTCTTCCTGCAGCAACTTACTGGCTTGGCCGGTAAATTCGACGAAGCCTAAATCCCCTGCACGGTATTCCTGCAGCGCATTCGAAAAGGCCGGATTAGCCTCACCGTCATCACCATGGATACCAAAATAGCCAAATCCTTTGCCGGATTTGCTGGTATAAGTCTGATGCAATTCTTCCAGCATCATCTCGACAGCCTGACTGTTCAGCAGAGGTTGAGGACGTAAACGGCAGCGTAATTGCCCCTGACTGTCCTGGGAAATCTCGTGAATAATTGCTTGTTCGATGTTAATACTCATAAGCCCTGATAGTGATGCTGGAATAAATCCGCTATTATATGCCGCTAATCCATTCCAAAGTGAAACATTTTTTGATTATGGCAATCCAATCGAAATACTCAAACGCACAAGTTGAATCATTAATCGCCGAGATTTTAGCGGTACTCGAAAAGCACAAAGCCCCTACTGACTTAAGCCTGATGGCACTGGGCAACTGCGTCACTCACCTGCTCGAGCGCAAAGTGCCAAGCGAATCTCGCCAAGCAGTCGCTGAACAATTTGCGAAAGCACTCGCACAATCGGTGAAATCCAATTAAGTTAGTCGAGTAACAATCGTTAAAACAACATAAGATACAACGTCTTTTAGGAATAAGCGGATCACTATGGTCGAGCGAAAAAGCAAATGAGCCGCGATCGCGTGTCACGACTCATCAACTGGGGACATTGGTTCGCCTTCTTTAATGGCCTGTTGGCCATGATTGTCGGCACACGCTATTTAAGCAGTGTGGGTTATCCCGAAACTTGGTTTGGCTGGGGCTACCTCGCCGTCAGCACCATTGGCCAGTTCAGTTTTCTTGCATTTATCGCCTACTTGATCTGCCTATTCCCGCTGACCTTAATCTTGCCTTACTCCAAAATTTTAAGGGGCTTAGCGGCAGTTATCGCCACCTTAAGCCTGTGTATCTTATTGTATGACACCATAGTGTATGCCGATTATGGCATGCACTTGAGTCCCTTCGCCTTTGACTTAGCCTGGGCCGATTTAAATGCCCTGCTCCACGGCACCTCTTATATTGTCACGCCCATTGCCATTTTGGTGATTGAGCTAACGGCGGCTAACTTCCTGTGGAAACGGATTGAGAAAATCCAAAAGCTGAATCTTGGCAATAAGGTCATTACCTTGATTGGGGTGTGTTTTGTCAGCAGCCATTTGATCCACATTTGGGCCGACGCGGCCGATATCACCGAAATTACCCGTTTCGATGATACTTATCCGCTGTCATACCCCGCCACGGCTCGCTCCTTTATGGAAAGCCATGGGATTGATGGTTCTTCGCAATCGGATGATGAAGCCAATCATGCGACCAGCACGCTCAGTTATCCTGCACAACCACTACAATGCCAAGCCGACAGCAAACCCAATGTGTTAATGCTGACCATCGACAGCTTACGTGCCGACATGGTGGACGCTAAGACCATGCCGTTTTTACATCAGTACACTGAGCAGAATCAGAGCTTTACTCAGCATTACAGTGGCGGTAATCAATTTAGAACCGGCATGTTCTCCCTACTCTATGGCTTACAAGGCAGCTATGGCGATGCGCGCATCTTCAATAGCACTAGCCCAATCATGACCCAAAGCTTTAGACAGGCGGGTTATCAGCTTGGCTTATTTATCCCCGAAACCAATCTGAATTTACGCTCGGCGCAGGCCATGTTTAATGACTTTACCCCCGTTATCGCCAAAGAAACCAATGGCAGTGCCGATGCCGATTTACGCAGCGTAAGCCACTTTAAGCAATGGCAAAGCGAGCAGCAGAGCCCATGGTTTGCCCTCGTCAATCTAAAGGCGCCGGAGAATTTTGACACTCCAGTCGGCTTCCTTGGCATCGAAACCGTCAAGGCCGATGCGAATTTGAAACCAGCGCAAAAGGTGCTGTTTAACCAATATCGCCAATCGTTGAATTTTATTGATAAGCAAATCCAAGCGATAGTGAGTGAGTTGCCGAGCGATACCTTAGTGGTAATCACCGGCGTTAATGGCAAGATATTCACCAGCAACAGTGATGAAGCCCAGCGCAATCTGTCTCCCGAGAGTGTCAGAGTGCCTATGGTCATTCATTGGCCCAATGTCGGCGCCAGTAAGGTTAAATACCGCACGAGTCACTATGGCGTAGTGCCTACCTTGATGACCCATATCTTAGGTTGCACCAATAACACCACCGACTACAGCGCGGGACGTAGTCTGTTGCAACCAAGCCAAGAAACCTGGATTTACATCGGCGACAGTCGCATATTTGCCATTTACCAACAGTCGGAAATCACCGTCATCGACCGTCATGGTAAATACCGTATATACGATGAAAACTTTGAGCACAGACTGCACAAGAAGATGAGTGCACCTGAGCTTATCCAAGTGATGCGAGAAGGCCGCCGCCTCTACAATCATTAAGTAAAGCGTCACTAAGCGAGCAAACTTTTACAGGCTGTTATCGCCCCGTGTAAAAGTTTGCGTTAAAGCGAGAATAAACAAAAAGCCCCACCTTAATCGTGGGGCTTTTTATTTGGCGAATAACTCATCTCAATCTATGGATGATTCCGCTTTCACGGTGGAATAACGTTCTAACCAATGGGCGTAGGATGAAGGTAACACCCAAGATGGACGCGAGACCTTTAAGGTTTGTGCCGCTTGATAAGGCCAGTGAGGGTTAGCCAAGAACGCTTTACCTATCATCACTAAATCCATTTGCTGATCTTGAATCGCTTGCTCCGCATGGTGAGGATTATCCATGCCCCAAGACGTTGCCACCGGGAAACCTACTTCTCGACGCACTCGCTCGGCGATAGGCGCCAAAAAGGCCGGGCGCCAAGGAATATTGGCCGTAGGTGTAGAAAAACAAATACTGACGTTGAGCATATCGAGGCCAGCGCGCTTAAATTGCTTTACCAAGGAGATGGATTCACTCAGGGTTTGCTCGTCTTTATCATCAAATTCAATCACCCCAAAGCGCGCCGTTAACGGCAAATGCTCAGGCCAAACCGCCCTCACCGCTTCTACTGTCTCGATAAGGAAACGGCCCCGTCCTTCGGCATCGCCACCGTATTCATCGGTTCTTTGGTTGGCATAGGTAGAGAAGAAGCTTTGCGCTAAATAGCCGTGAGCAAAGTGCAACTCTAACCATTCAAACCCAGCGTCGAGCGCCCGCTTGGCCGCCGCCACAAAATCGGCTTTCACGCGTTGAATATCGTCAATCGTCATGGCTGTCGGTACTTTGCCAAGGTTAGCGCCAAATGCCACTGCTGATGGCGACAGCGTTTGCCAGCCTTGCTCCCCCTCAATATGGTCATCCCCTTCCCAAGGAATGTTGGCACTGGCTTTACGACCAGCGTGGGCTATTTGGATCCCCGCCACCGCGCCAGCACCTTTAATCGCCGAGGTGATGTTGGCTAAGCCTGCTGCTTGTTCCTCGTTCCACAATCCTAAGCAGCGCGGAGTGATCCGCCCCTCTGGCGATACGGCGGTCGCCTCAACCACCACTAAGCCTGCGCCGCCGCGAGCTAGGCTAGTGTAATGTACTTGATGCCAATCGTTACTCAGCCCGTCGTGAGCCTGATACTGGCACATAGGTGCCACGGCAATCCGGTTTTTAAGCGTGATATCTTTTAATCTAAAAGGAGAAAATAGCTGGCTCATCTGACAGTCCTAACCATGGGTTAACTACGATGAGGACAGACTAAAACGAACGTGCCATAATTAAAAGCATTAGCATATTATAGGTTCTATAAAATATCATTATGATAAACCCACAATGGCTCAATACCTTTGCTATGTTAGTGGAAAAGGGAAACTTTACCCGCACGGCCGAAGCCATAGGTATCACCCAAGCAGCAGTCAGCCAACATATCAGTCGCTTAGAGGAAGAATACGGCACTCTCTTTTTGCGCCGTAGCCGCCAACTCGAAATCACCCCCGTTGGTGAGCATTTATTGAGTTACGTCAAAGACATAAGCTGCGCCGAGAAGCGATTACAGCAAAAACTCATTCAAGATGATGCCCATATTGGCGAGATAAGCCTTATCACGCCTGGCAGTATTGGCTTAACGCTCTACCCGTTACTGTTACAGCTACAAACGGAGTTTTCGCAGCTAAAAATTCATCATCGTTTTGCACCCGATAATGAAATCCTCTCAGCTATTCTGACCAATCAACATGAGCTTGGGATGGTAACTTTTAAGCCATCGGATCCTAGTATTTGCAGTAGCCATTTTACCGAAGAACCGCTCGAGTTGGTTGTGCCCGCAGGGCATAAAATCGCTGATTGGCAAGATTTACAGCGCCTCGGATTTATCTCCCACCCCGATGGCGAAGCCATGGCCACTCGTTTATTAAGCCGCAAATATCCAGGGAGTCCGGGCATCCAAGAGATCCCCTGCAAAGGTTTTATCAATCAGATCAGTTTAATCCTCGAACCCGTTGCCAAAGGGCTCGGCTTTACCGTGATCCTCGCTACGCTCGCAAAGCCTTTGAACGACAAGATGAAATCTATGTGGTTGAGTGTGGCAGTCAAGTGGTGGACACCATTTGGCTGATCCACAGAGCCGAGTGGCCTTTGTCTCGCCGCGCACAAACGGCCATCGCTTACTTAAAAAGCCAGATTTAACCTAAAATTGACAGAAAAAAGTGCCACGATGAAAGGCGTTAAACGGCAAAGTTAACGGCTCGCAATAAAAAAACTAGCCATTTTAGAGCAACATAATTAATTGAATATCGGACAGATTTATTTTAATGGGTTATATTAACAACCATAAAGAGTACCTCATGTTGTTAGAACTCATTCATTGCACGGCTGCGATCCATGACAAAAAATGCCCCACAACAAACAGAAGCGGGTTCCGATACCAACCATAGTCAGGCCATTGATACTATTTTGAATAGCCTCGATGCGCTGGTTTATGTCTCTGATTTAGCCACCTATGATCTGCTCTATCTCAATGACTATGGTGTATCGGCTTGGGGTGAGGTAAAAGGTAAGAAATGCTATCAAGTGCTGCAATCGGGGCAAAGTTCACCTTGTCAATTTTGTACTAACCCTAAGCTGCTGGATGACAAAGGGAACCCTGCTGGCGTCCATGTGTGGGAGTTTCAAAATACGCAAAATAAGCGTTGGTACCAATGTCGCGATCAAGCCATTCGTTGGACCGATGGCCGATTAGTGAGAATAGAAATCGCCACCGATATCACCGAACGCAAACAGATGGAGCAAGCGCTCATAGAGGCAAAATCCACGGCCGAACGCCTTGCCTATACTGACGAACTAACCCAGCTCTATAATCGCCGAGCTTTTTTTAATCTCGGTCGTCAAATCGCGCAGCAAGCCCAGCAACCGCTGGCCTTTATCATGTTCGATATTGACCACTTTAAGCGAATTAACGACCACTGGGGCCATGCGATGGGGGATGCAGCGCTTATCCATATCGCAAAATTGACGCAAACCAAACTGAGATCCCAGGATATTCTCGCCCGCCTCGGGGGCGAAGAATTTGGCCTGATTTTACCCAACACTCACCTTGAGCAAGCATGGCAAGTGGCAGAGTCGATTCGCCATGGGTTTGATACGCAGCCACTACAGCTTGACGGCCACAGCATTCACTGCACCGCAAGTTTTGGCATTGCATCCTTAAGTTTGCCTCAAGTCAATCATCCCAATGAGGCACAAACCCTGTTAGAGACCCTATTCAATAATGCCGATCAGGCCATGATGCAAGCCAAACGCGCAGGTAGGAATCAAGTCTGTGATGCGGCTTGACCTATTGCAAACATGTCCATTGCAAACATGTCCTTTGCAAGGAAGTTAAGGAAGTTAAGCCATTTAAGACGCTGTAAGACACGTGATGAGATAAAAAGCTTTCACTTGATGACCAATAAAGCCGTTTTGGCCGCCATTGGGTTCAGTTTAAGACCCCAAAGCATGGCTAAACGGCTTAAAAGCTTGTCTCCATTGCGCTGGTGCGTAATCAACTAAATCTAATGTCGTCGCAAGGAATAGCCCTTATTTAGCTCATGATCCAGCTCTAAAAGTTTCTTGATTTAAAGATCTTAAGCCCACCTTCTAGCATCAATACAATAACGGCAAACCAAATACCGATATAAGTCGGCCATTCACTTCGGCTAATTGTCTCGCCCAGCATGATTGCAACAACGAGTAACAATAAGGGTTCAACATAGATAAGCAACCCGAACAGACTCAGATTCAAGTGCGGCGCAGATAAGGATTGCAACCCAAGAGCTAAAGCACTGATGGCACCTAAACCTATGGCTAACCATAGCGGCAAGCTGCTCTCGCCAAAGCTGCCAATCACGTAGCCGCCATTTAAGATGAAGTAAATGCAGAATGGTACGCTGAGCAGCATATCAAACCAGACGCCACCAATATTATTGGTATCGGTTTTGTGCCTTAGCCAAAAATAGATTGGGTATCCTAAGCAGATAGCCAGTGTTGGCCAAGTTAAGGTTTGAGAAATGCCCACCTGATTCACTACCCCAAGTAAAGCTAACAGACAGGCGACCCACTGCATTTTAGACATCTTGTCATTAAAGGCGAATCGGCCAACCAACACCATGGTAATAGGCATAATAAAATATCCCAGTGATACAGCTAAGCCGTACCCATTGCCAGGAGCCCACATAAATAACCAAAGTTGAATGCCGATTAAAAAGCTGGATGCGATTCGAGTTAACCAAAAGTGTTTTTCGTGAATGACTCGCTGATAAATAACGATGACTTGCGACCAGTAGCCCCGAACAAGGATGAAGAGGGTTAACATTGGCAAGGTGAATAAAATGCGCCAACCATAGATTTCTTCACCGCTGAGCGCGTCGAGCAGAGCCGTGTAAGCAAACATTATCGCAAAGAGCGCCGAAGCGGCCACATTTAAGCTGACACCGAGCAAGGTATTAGGAGCTGATTTCATAACGTCCAACAGAAAATGGGTAATTGAGTGGTATTTTATTGTGTTAACTTAGGGATTATTTCTCTAAATTGATGCTATTTTCGATAAAATTTCTCACTTGGATGCCAATATGTCGCTCGATAAATACGATCATGCTCTTCTAGCCTTGCTGCAAGTGAACTGTCAAACTTCGTTACGAGAGTTGGCAGAATCCGTTCACTTGTCTACGGCTTCAGTTCAGCGGCGCATTCAAAAACTGAAAGACGAGGGTTATATCCAATCTACAGTCGCTATTTTAAAACCCCGATAAACTGAATAAAGTCATAACCATTTTTGTAGAAGTTCAGGTTGAGAAAACCGATATCAATGCGCTCAAGCAATTGAAACAAGACTTTTCTGGTCCAGAAGTTCAGCAATGCTACTACGTCACTGGGGATGCCGATTTTATGCTGGTACTGCTAGTACCGCACATGCAACGTTTCCAAGCACTTTGTGATCAAATGTTCCACAACAATCCGAATGTAAAATGGTTCAGAACCATAGTGTCGTTAGACCGAGTTAAGACGACGTTAAATGTCTTGTAACGTCGCATAATATATTGTTTTGTCTGAAATTAGCTACGTTATTGCAATGGACTCATCCATTGATAACGGCATCGATTGCTCCAACCGGATAGCCAGTAATAGTGCAGCGCCATAATATCTCATACTAAGTATTACTGCATCCACTTAAGCGGCTGTATTTCATTGATATTTTCTATTTAAATCAGGAATACCCCAAAGTGTGTTTTGCAGTTCAAAGGGTATTGGCCAAGTAACGTTTTGCCTGTAAAAAAGTTGATGGTTCAACTTAGAAGTTATACATTCCATCTTTTTTGTAGTTTGAATGCTTTAATCAAAATCGTGGGGCTTCCCCACTGATTTATAATCAAGAGTCGACCAAGGAGGACTGCTCGTCCTATCAAAAACGTCCATGTTAAACTACCAGCTCGATATCCCTATCTCGCGCTCAAAATGACCGTTAGCCTTAGCCCTTGGGTGCTCCAAGACGCCCCAACAGAGTTGAAAACCACTTGTGCTCATCGCCAAATTTGCTATCGCTTTCCAAGGGTAACAGAGGTTAATCCAAATGAGTGTTATGACTTTATTTTTGCAAACCTAGAACCGACACAGGCGTAACAGCTAATGGACATCAAAGCACTAATTGAACAAATAGAGAACACTGACTGGCTAAGCCAAGCAGAGCACATCTTAGCGATTTCTCAATTACAAATTGAATGGGATTGGTTACCGAGCAGCAGAGAGCAATCCGATCCTTTCAAAGGAACATATCCAACTAAACCAGACGAACAGATCTACGACAAAGAGGCTGAGAAAATGGTTTATAAAGCCGCGTTGAGATCGTTGCGAAGCGTTGGTAAGGCTCATCCTAAACTCGTCGATGGCCCCCATAAATACACAGAGGCAATGAAAGGTAGCGCGCTGTTCGCTTGCAAACACGCAGCCAAAGAGGTCATTTCCAATCAACCTGGAAAGTGGGTAGCAATTTTAGCATTATATAATAGTGGCGTGTGGCCATGTGGCATAACACAAACTGGGGAATTGGTGATCCTGTAAAAACAGTCAGGACACAGGAGCTGCTTCGTATTCAGCAACCTTCAGTGATACTGCACCTAGCTAAAGTTGAAAGTCGCACTCGATTGATTAAAGTTGTTGCTAAGTTTATCGCCTTACTGGTTAACCCTATGACTTCCTTTCAATCTCTAGATAGCAGTAAAAGCCAGATTACAGACACAAAAAAGCCCGCAACTGATTAAGATTGCAGGCTTTATTGTTTATGAATTTGGTCGGTATGAGAGGATTCGAACCTCCGACCCCTGACACCCCATGACAGTGCGCTACCGGGCTGCGCTACATACCGAAAATTTTCGTGCTTAAATAAACCGACTTAGTTAAGCTTAAGCACTTGTTACTTAAGATGCTATCGAGTGGGGTTCACCTTAAGTGACGCAGACTTTATCAAGTGGATTGCATCAACGCAAGTGCTTAGTGAAATGAGTTTGACCAACTGCTTAGTTTCTGGTCTGAATGGTGAGTTTTTACAAGAACCATAGCCTCTTTTGGCCCTAAATGCGGCAGAGAGGCCCAGACTGTGACCTGAGGCGAAACTTAAGTTTTCGCATTCAATATCAAATTAAGAAACATCTGCTAAGCTAGTTATCATTAATCGTTTCAGTGCAATAGATTGCTTTTTAAGCATAAATTTTTGATGAAAAGGAATTATCATTGCGTCTACCTGCTGTGAATAGCGCCCATTTAAAGTTAGCCACCTTCCTCGGCCTACTGGGTTTAGTGCTCAACATCTACCCTATTCCGCTCTTTGCCAACGTCCAGCTTATTTTAGGTAATGCGGCGGTGGTGATAGTGGCCATTCTGCTTGGGCCTTGGTATGCCCTGTTTACCGCCTTATTTACGGCAACGGGCTTGATGTTGGCCTGGTCCAGTGCCCACGTGTATCTGGTCTTTTTGCTCGAAGCGCTGTGGTTAGGGTTTGCTCGGCGCAAAGATGTGCCTATCTTGTATGCCAGCATAGGTTATTGGTTACTGCTCGGCTTGCCATTGATGAGTTTGTACCTGTGGTTAATTACTGGCATGCCGAGTTACCACATCCCCTTCACCACGATAAAACAAGCCTTTAATGGGATTTTTTACACGACTCTCGGCGAGCTTTGCGTGGTGGCACTCCCCAGTTTGTGGCATTTAAAAGATAAGTTAGTGAATCACACTCGTCGCACTATGAGTGCGCAGCTTAGCTATCTGTTTATTTTGATCACCACCATCAGTTTACTGACCTCATCTTTAGTGTTTAACCATTATTTTATGGATAAACAACAGGTGTTAATTAATCGGAATCTCGATGACACTGGCATATCTCTCGGGCATGCCACCGAGAGCTATATCGCGGTCAACACCCGAACCATTGCCAGTGTAGGTAAATTTATCAGTGAGTCTGGCATTCCCTTTGAACAGTGGCAAACCACACTTAGCAGTGTAGAAGGACTCACGCAAAGCTTTACCACCATGTTTATTGCCAATGAACAGGGTGAGATAGTCGCAGGTAGCCCAATCGACAAGTTTCAGCAATTAAAGCAAATGGGAAAAATGTTTACAGTGAAGGATAGGGACTACTTTATCCAATCCTTTAATCACCAGAACACCTTTGTGTCACCGGTATTTGTCGGGCGATTTATTGGCAAAGAAATTATCATTGCCATCAGTGCACCGATTTTCCAAGAAGGCACAAACAGCACCATAGGCATAGTGCAAGGCAGTCTCGACTTAAGCTTTTTCTCGAGTATTGATAAACAAAATCAACACCATGAGACGCAATCCATTATCTTATTGGATGAGAAGAAGAATATTGTTTACGCCTCCGAAAGACTTGGTCTACAGCCCTTGACCCCTTTCAACTATGTCACGGGTAGCACTGAGTATCGCACGCGATTAAAGCTGATGAATATCAATCAGGAGGATACCGAAACGCCTGAGTATATTTACGCTCACCACCAACTGAATAATGGCTGGCATCTGTATGTGGTTGAGCCGTTTGTCCCGCTACTCACCTTGGCTCAGGAGCAATACACCAAGACCATAGTACTGCTCTTGCTTAGTATGTTAGGTGCAGTGATTATCGCAAAGGCGATCAGTCGCTTAACCACAACGCCCCTCGCCTTACTCGCACAGCACTTTAGCCAGACCAAAGATGGCAGTTTTAATGAGGAAAAGTTTGAGCATGAGCTGTTAGATAACAGTACCCCTAAAGAAATCTATAGCCTGTACGAGAGCTTAGAGGCCAACCAACAAGCACTGCTCAGTTATCAACTCGAGTTAGAGGATAAAGTCAAACAGCGCACCATGGACTTGGAAATCGCGAATCGCAAACTCAAAAACATGGCGGAGCGCGATTCACTCACCAATCTGTATAACCGCCGTTATACCGAGAAACAGTTCCTGCATATTCAAGATCTGTGTGAGCGTGGCCAAGATGCGATTGCCGTGGTGCTACTGGATCTCGACTTCTTCAAAAAAGTGAATGATACCTACGGCCACCTTGCCGGCGATGAATGCCTGCGGGTGATGGCGGAAGTATTATCGAGTCACTTTAAGCGCGATGTCGATTTGCTCTGCCGTTACGGTGGTGAAGAATTCGTGTTGATATTACCTATGTGTAATACCTTGAAAGTTGAGCAACATCTTAATGATTTCCGTGAGAAACTCGCTAGCGTGGTGATTACTAACCCGGCCGATCAAGTAACCTTTAGCGTCACCGTAAGCATAGGCGCCATCATTGCCGATGCAGCCTACAGCTCAACGCTTGAAGTTTGGTTAAAGCAGGCCGATGAGAACCTGTATAAGGCCAAAGAGCAAGGGCGCAACTGCGTGGTTTGCACCCTTATCAGTGCTTAGTTCGGCATGTGCGTAGCGCGATACTGGTCAATCCGCGTTAACATGTAGGGGAAAAACGGATTCCATTTTTGGCGTAACATTTCCGAGGCGGGCACGCTATACACCCCACGCTCGCCACGGGATGCAGCCGCGCCAATTTGGATCCTGAGTAATTTTTCATTATTTTTAATGCCATACAGCCCATCATCCTCATCGAATGGCAAGGCCACATGGGACAAGGAATACACGCCCGCAGGCCAGTGCAAGGATAACGACTCCACCTCTGGCTCGCTGTTATCCTGCGGCATAACCCCAAACTCCCGAGCTTGAACCTGCGTCGTCTCGCTGTCTTGATTTTCAATCAAGGTGCCACGGTAATGGATGCTATCGCGCGAAGTCGGTAATAAACTCGGCAGCGGATCATTGACCATCAACTTACTATTTATCACGGTTCGGTTCATATCAAACAGTACTAATTCATGGCCCTTCTCGGGCAGAACTTGGTAAAGCAAATCCACCACGGCGGCACTTGAAACAGTTGCATCGGCGACGGATTGAAAGGTTAAAATGTCAGGGATCTGCCCACGCTGCGAAGGCGTTAAGCCACTCAATAGGCTCTGATTACGCAGCGCTAATTGGTAAACCACATCACCCGCGTTTACCGCAAAAGAAGTGTATTTAAAGGGATCGTATTCCATTTGAATACTGTTCCACTGCAACTTATCTAAGTCGAGTAAACGGCCAATCCAGCTTTGCCAACGGGCAGCCGCCGCAATCGGAGCAAGCCCAATGGCGGGCGACATAAAAATCATCCCCGCATAATCTGGGGCTTTCTCTTGATTGATGAGCTCAAGTTCATGGTTAAGCGCTACCGCGGCGCCCGTTGAAAAGCCAATCACAAACAGCGGCTTACCTTTAAGCTCTTGTTTCATATGCGCCGTCGCCAAATTCATCGCGGCGGCTAAGTCCTGCCAGTACAGGCTTGTCAAACCACTCGGAATAGTGCCATGGCCAGGGAGTCTTAATCCAAGCACATGGGCTTTACCCTTAAAATGCGCCGCCACATTTGACATGGCATAGGGCGAATCCGACATACCATGGAGAAGGAGTACACCAAAGGGCGCATTGGCTTTAGGCCACTCGAAGGTGCGATTCCAGTTATGGGGCCAACGGGCGGGATCCGACAGGCTATTTTTAACATAACGATTCACGGGTGAAGCATCCGTCGCCGAGACTTTTTGAGGACTTTATTTTCCACTTCGGCAAATAACTTATCTTCTAAGGCGATGTAATCACTGAATTTGTCTAATTTGGTGTTGTAGCGAAACTCGTTTTTAAGTTCTGTGGTATGCCAGAGGGAGAGATCGGGCCTAGCATTGAGAAAGTGTATCCCTGTCACCAACAGGGCGACGGCAACCCCAAACAGGCATAAAATGCCGCGAAAAATAAATGCTTGGTTGAGCCTATGATGATGGCTTTCATTCTCGTCCCTTGGATCCCATAAAATGCGCAATTAGATTATAAGGTTAGATAAAAAAACCTCAACTTTCATGTTTAAGATTTGATCTCGCAACAATTTAGTTTCGGCGGTGCGCCTAAGTTAGGGTAAGATCCGCCCCACTTTGACTCCCATATTCGACTCTTATGCACATTGGCCCAGCCGCAGCGACCTATGCGTTTTATCTCCCCAATCCCCCACTCCTGCCTGAAGATTGGCATTGGTCGCAGGATAACGCGATAGCAGAACTCATCACCTTAAATGGTAATCACTGGCGTAAGATATTCACAATTATGGCAAAAATTTGCGCGTCCAGTGAGGATTGGCGCAATTATCGCGACAACCAGTTACTCAAACAGCAGCAAATGTTGCTGATAGGTGCCAATGCCCTCTCACCACATGCCAATATTCATATTGTCTGTGGACAAGCCGCGGCCACGACATTAGGGATTGCAGCCGATAGCAACATCGCCACTCACTCACTGCAAACACACGCACTGCAAACAACCGAGCTGCAATTGATGCAAGACTCGCAAGCTAAACTGCAAGACGTCACAGCGATGCTGCAAGCACAATCCCCGCACTCAAGTTATGTACTGCTCACGCCCTATTTAGACTATCGCCAATACTCAAACGCTTTGATTGCTCTGACGTGTCGCCACCTTCAAGCGAAGCACCGCTAATGGAATACGGTTAAGCACAATGTGAATAAGTTCGAATCGAGACACTTGGCGAGATTGCATTAAGCATTCGCACATAAAAAAGCACCCGATTAGGGTGCTTTTTCGTTAATTTTCAGACCGTAAGCGTCTTCAATTAATCGTAAATAGTGGGGATAGGTTGACGCTTATGCTGCGTGGCCTGGTAGATATTGATAAGCTTTTCTTCCACGGCCTTATCGACGGCTTTCCCTTCGAGGAAATCATCGATTTGCTCATAGGTCAGTCCGAGCGCCACTTCATCTTCGAGTAGCGGTTGATTGTCTTCCAAATCCGCGGTTGGTGCTTTATAGACTAAGGACTCTGGTGCGCCCAAATACGCCGCTACCTGACGCACTTGGCGTTTGTTGAGGCCAAATAAAGGCGCGAGATCGCAGGCTCCATCACCCCATTTAGTATAAAAACCCGTGATATTCTCGGCGCTATGATCTGTCCCGACTACTAAGCCGCCCACTAAACCGGCTAACTCATACTGGGCAATCATTCGCATCCGCGCTTTCACGTTACCTTTAATAAAATCGACTTTCGCCGCATCCGGTGAATGCAATCCCGCTTCGACAAAGGCCGTTAAGGTGGCTTGATGCACACCATCAACCCCTTGATGCACATTGATGGTGACTAATTTGGTCGGCTGAATAAATTGGCAAGCGTGCTGAGCTTCGTGCTCATCTTTTTGAATTTGATAGGGTAAGCGCACCGCAATAAACTGATAGCCGCCGTCAGGATGCTCGCTATTGAGGCTATCAACGGCCAACTGGCATAAACGTCCTGCCGTGGACGAATCCACACCACCGCTGATCCCAAGGACCAAGGCTTTGCTGCGGGCTGCCTGCAGTTTAGATTTTATGAACGCCACACGGCGCTGCACTTCGAACTCAGGATCGATTGTCTTGAGTACCTTCATTTCTGTTAAGATCTGCGCTTTCACCGAAAATTCCACCTTAATATTCGCTGTTATTGGGAGCAGTGATTCGGCTAACGTTATCATTTATTCGGGTCTGCCTGTAGCAAAAATTAACATCCACAGGGTTAATTGTTGAGAAAACGTCATTGGCTCAAGTTTTCGTCTGTTCCAAAAACAATAAGGGCAATAACGGTTTGCCGCTATTGCCCTTATATACTTAAACCTATGTAGGCTTATCTTTCCCAGTAGGATTCTTCTAAGCTGTCTTCACGCTCAGGCAAACCGCGGGAGAGACGCGGACTGTGCTGCGCCAACACCTCGTAAGCCACGCGGTTAGCATACTTACAAATTTGGGAGAATGACGAATAACACAGACCATCACGCTTGTGCTTGCTTGAGCCAGGCACATTGGTCTTGTGGAAGGTATTGGCCGCCAAGTCGTGCAACAATGCCGACAACGCGCCATCACCTGCACCGTTGGTGTTACCGATTTTCTCTGGGCCGCCCATGTAAGGCGAAATATGCGCAAACACTTTAATCGGGTTTTCGCAGTCACGCTTCAGCTTAGGACGCGAGAACTCATAACGGTTAAATTCGGGGATTGCACCGGGCAACAGCGTATGGGTGGTTTCACGCTTTTCAGCATCATCGGTATAACCCGCGGTGTAAAGCCCGATGGGACCTGCGGTGGTTAACACCATATCACACCACTCGAGGGCTTTTTCGCTGGCCAGCAGCGGATCGCGAAATCCGGTTAAGGCCTCACCTTCATCTTCGTTCATCGCCAAAATGGTCACATGCTCTTGGATAAAGTTTTGCCACCAGACCGGATCTTCTTCGATTAAGAAGCGTGTGCCTAAGGTCAATACCACGGGGACTTCGGCCGCTTTGGCATATTCAATCGCGCACATGGCCGCATCGGTGATCCTGTCGCCGCCGCTGGCACGCATTAAATAGGCGGTTAATACCAAGGCAGAGCTGCCCTGCACTACGTCTTTATCAATGTATTCTGGGGTTAACTTGTCCATCGCGCCTTTACTGATCGCAAAGGTACGCTCACCGCAATCCGAAATCAGGGTGAAACAACGGCCGATAGGACCATCGACGGGTTGCAGGAAGTTAAGGTCAACCTTAGAGGAAGTGTTGCAAAGATAACGGTAGGCGTAACTGCCGACTTCGATATTTTGGCTCATCACCCCAAACAACACTGAGCGGTCATCGGCCAAAATAGAATAATTGTGCACTGTGTTACCAATAGTGCCGCCCGCAAACTCATCGCTGATCAAACCGTTTTGTTTCAGCTCGGTATACAGGGCATGCGCTTGCTCGTCATTGATAAGCGTCGAATTGCCCTTAGGTAAACCATAACGGCCGAGCAACTCATCCTCTACCTTGGCTTCGATATCCACTAGGGTTTGATCGATACCGCTGACATAAGTTGCAAAGGGTTGAGGTTGCTGCGTTAATTGCTCAAGCAATGGGTCACGGGTTTTGACCGGAAAATAATGTTTCGATTTGCGCTGACCGGGAAACTTCATAGTGGCTCTCTTTTCCTGGCATCCATGCTAATGGGCATTACAATGAGCCTACGCTCATCGTGTCCTAAAAATAATGAGTCTAGGCTAGAGAGATAAAAAATCCACTCCCGAGCCACAAAGGGCGCAGATTCTACCATAAAATCAGCATGAAACTAGGCCGTCTTTCGGTTTCAACGGGAGAAATTTACCGTCACTCTGCGCGTATCCAAGGTTGGGCTTGTTCTTGCACCAGTTGCCTGAGCAGCTCGATATGGAGCTCATCATCATTCAAACAGGGAATAAAGTGATAGGCCTCGCCACCCGCATGCAGGAAAGTCTCTTTACCGCCAATGGAAATTTCTTCTAAGGTTTCAAGGCAATCGGTGGCAAAGGCTGGGCAAATGACATCGACACTTTTCACGCCTTGGCGGGGTAAATCGGCCAGCAGCTCATCGGCATAAGGCGTTAACCACTCTTCTTTACCGAAGCGGGATTGGAAACACACCTGCCATTGTCCTTCGGTTAACTCCAGCGCCTGCGCCAATAACTTAGCCGTCGCGCGGCACTGCTCAGGATAGGGATCGCCTTCGGTGGCATAACGCAGCGGAATACCGTGGAAGGATAAAATCAACTTATCGGCCTGCCCATGGGTTTTCCAATGGCGTTTCACCGAATGCGCTAAAGCCGCGATATAGGCTTCATGGTCAAAATACTGCTTGCTAAAACGCAGCTCAGGAATGTCACGCACTTGGGTAAAATACTGCGCCACCGCATCGAACACACTGGCGACGGTTGAGCAGGAATATTGCGGATACAGCGGCAGTACCACGATACGTTCGGCGCCTTGGGCCTTGAGTTTGGCAAAGCCGCTCTCAATCGAAGGATTGCCATAGCTCATGCCCAGTTCCACCGGAATGGTTTGATTAAAGGTCGCGCTCAGATCCGTAGCTAACTTTTGCGCCTGCTGCTCGCTTATCACCATCAGCGGCGAGCCCTGCTCCGTCCACACGCTCTGATAAAGCTTGGCCACCTTGGCGGGGCGGGTGTTAAGGATTATCCCCTGCAAAATCGGCTGCCACAGCCAAGGGGACAAATCGACGACCCGAGGATCACTTAAAAACTGTTTGAGGAATCGCTTAACCGCTTTGGGAGTGGGTTCATCGGGCGTGCCGAGATTGACCAATAACACGCCAAACGCAGGAGAGGGAGAAGTCAATGTGGTACCTTTTATCAGCCAAATACCACGGCAGGCTAACATTCGATTGCCAATAAAAAAAGCCTGCAATAGCAGGCTTTTTCCTAATATGAGAACTTGTTCTCGAATTTAGCAATGATGCTTATTTCAGCACGCTGGCTAATTGTGCACTCACAGCCGCTACCGACTGAGTACCATCAAACTTGTGGTATTGAGTGTTACCCGCCGCAGCCACTTTGCCATAGTATTCAACCAATGGCTTAGTTTGCTCGTGGTAAATGCCTAAACGCTTACGTACTGTGGCTTCTTCGTCATCTGGACGAATCGCTAAGTCTTCACCAGTCACATCGTCCTTGCCTTCCACTTTAGGTGGATTGAATACCACATGGTAAACACGGCCAGAACCTGGGTGAACGCGACGACCGCTCATGCGCTTAACGATTTCTTCGTCTGGCACATCGATTTCGATCACGTGATCAATGCTGATACCGTTTGCCGCCATCGCATCCGCTTGTGGGATAGTGCGTGGGAAACCGTCTAACAGGAAACCTTTAACACAGTCGTCCTGTGCGATACGCTCTTTAACCAGTCCAATGATCAGATCATCAGAAACCAGTTGGCCTGCATCCATCACTTTCTTCGCTTCTAAACCCAGCGGAGTACCGGCTTTAACGGCAGCACGTAACATGTCGCCAGTAGAAATTTGTGGGATACCATACTGTTCCATAATGAACTGGGCCTGGGTACCTTTACCGGCACCTGGGGCGCCCAATAGGATAATGCGCATCTCAAGAGTCCTCTTTTTCGCATTGATATTCTTCTTAGGGCGGCGATCTTCGCACATCTGGCCGCCATTGAGAAGGCTTTTAGCTTCGACTTTAGCCTCAGAAACCGTAAATAAATCGCAGTTTTGCGGCCAATTTAATCCTTAATAGAGCAAGGTATAGAGCTTACGGCGGTACTGATTCGCCAGACTATTGCCTTGCCCAAGCGCCGTTAAAATCTCCATAAAGCCTTGTTTTACTTTGCCATTTTCAGCAGTTAAATCCTTAGATAACACACTGTATAAATGTGCAAGCGCTTCTTCGTCTCGGTGGGCCGAATGCAAGGCCTTACAAAGTTCGAGTAATAGCACTAAATCCTGCGGATTATGCTCGAACTTCTGCTGCAAATCACGAATTTCTGGCGTGTCCGCCGCATCCAAGGCAAGGGTTAATTTCGCCTTTAAGCTCTGGTAATAACCATCTTGATCGGCAAGGCCAATCTGCTCGAGTAGCAGCTGCGCTTGGGCGAGTTCACCCTGCATCAAGTACACATCGGCAAGCACTAAACTCACCTCGGCCGCCTGATTGGAGGCGCTGTAGGCGTCTTTCAGTAACACGACCGCCGTGGATAAATCCTCCGCCGACACTTGGCTTAAGGCTAACAGGGCTTTGGCTTGCTCGAGCTGTAATTGCCATAAGGGTGGCAAGTGTTTCTCCAGCATAGCGCTCACCTGCGCCGCCTCTTGCATGCCCGCAAAGCCATCAATTGGCTGGCCCTTATCGAGCACTAAGGTGGTCGGCAGTGCTTGAATACGGAAATAGTTAGCGATTTCCAGCTCGGTTTCGCAGTTCACTTTCGTCAGCACAAAACGACCAGCATGTTGCGCGGCCAGTTGCTCGAGTGTTTGCACCATGGCAACACTCTGCGGCTGTGGCTGGGCCCAAAACACCATCACCACCAGTTGCTGCATCGAAGCATCAACCACTTGCTGAATATTGTCTTTCGTTAGATCGAGGATATTGTCCATGGTTTTCCTTACTCCCAATCTGGCACCTCTACGGGGAAATGCCCTAGGATAATGCGACTCGCGGTGCCTAAAACGGAATCAGGGCACTTGTGTCTCGACTCAAGTGCCCCGAATGTCTTACTTCAGGTTCGCCAATAGCATTTGGTTCATCAGCTTAATAAAGGCCGATGGATCCGCTAGGCTGCCCTTCTCCGACAATTGCGCCTGTTGCAATAACAGATTCGACCAATCGGCGAAGGCGGCTTCATCTTGAAGATCGTTTAAGCGCGACACTAATGGGTGCGCAGGGTTTACCTCAAACGTTGGCTTGACCTCTGGCACTGGCTGACCCGCTGC
This sequence comes from Shewanella seohaensis, assembly GCF_025449215.1. Taxonomy (NCBI): domain Bacteria; kingdom Pseudomonadati; phylum Pseudomonadota; class Gammaproteobacteria; order Alteromonadales; family Shewanellaceae; genus Shewanella; species Shewanella seohaensis. The sequence goes on along the minus strand of NZ_CP104900.1, from coordinate 2,482,428 downwards.
TTGCATCAGTTTGATCATCTGGCTCGACATCTCACCTTCACCCGTCACCACACAGGCTGGGGTATCGGTTAAGCGTGAAGTGACTTTCACATCGGCCACGCTAGCGCCTAATGCCGCTTTAATGCGTTCAACCAAAGGCGCAGACTCTTCGGCGAGTTTCTCCTGCGCTTCCTTCTCGGCCGCATCTTCCAGCTCACCTAATTCCAGCTCGCCACGAGTCACTGAGTGCAGTTGCTTCTCTTTGTATTCGGTTAAGTGATTGATTAACCACTCGTCGATACGTTCTGACATCAGCAACACTTCGATGCCTTTCTTACGTAACAACTCTAAATGTGGGCTGTTGGCGGCCGCTTCGTGGCTGTCGGCAACGATATAGTAAATCTTGGTTTGGCCTTCCTTCATGCGGCTAATGTAATCATCGAGTGACACAGTTGGGGCCGCGCTGCCAGTATGGGTCGAGGCAAAACGCAGTAAGCCTGCAATACGCTCGCGGTTTGCAAAGTCTTCCGCTGGACCTTCCTTCAACACTTGACCAAATTCGGCCCAGAATTGTTGGTATTTTTCCGCATCGTCTTTTGCCAGTTTTTCCAACATACCCAGCACGCGCTTAGTGATACCGGTGCGCATCGCCTTGGTGATGTGGTTGTCCTGCAAAATCTCGCGAGACACGTTTAGCGGCAGATCGTTTGAGTCAATCAAACCCTGCACAAAGCGCAGGTAAGATGGCATAAACTGCTCAGCATCATCCATGATAAACACGCGCTGAACAAAGAGTTTCAGGCCATGCTTACGGTCGCGGTTCCACAGATCCCATGGCGCTTTTGAAGGGATATACAACAGGTTAGTGTATTCCTGTTTACCTTCTACGCGGTTATGGCTCCACAGCAGTGCGTCTGTGTAGTCGTGGGAAATGTGCTTATAAAATTCTTGGTACTCTTCGTCACTGATCTCAGACTTATTGCGCATCCACAGCGCAGTCGCCTTGTTCATGACCTTCCAGTAACCTTCGGTAGCGGGGATTTTTTCACCGTCTGGGCCATCGCGCTCAGGGGTGCCTTCCTGCCACATTTCAACGGGTACGGAGATATGATCTGAGTATTTAGTGATGATGGAGCGCAGGCGCCACTCATCGGCAAACTCTTTCTCTTCATCACGCAGGTGCAGGGTAATCTCAGTACCACGGCTCGCCTTAGTGATGGTATCGACGGTGAAACTGCCCTCACCTTCCGATTCCCACAATACGGCTTCATTGGCCTTATGGCCTGCTGCACGGGTGCGTACTGTGACTTTTTTCGCCACGATAAAGGCGGAATAGAAGCCCACACCGAATTGACCGATCAGCTGCGAGTCCTTTGAGGCTTCGCCTGAGAGGTTTTTGAAGAATTCAGCGGTGCCCGATTTGGCGATCGTGCCTAAATGCTCAATCACGCCATCGCGGGTCATACCTACGCCGTTGTCTTCGATGGTCACAGTGCCTTTTTCTTTGTCTGCGCTGATACGCACACGTAGCTCACCGTCACCTTCGTATAGCGCGTCGTTGGTCAACGCAAGGTAACGCAGCTTATCGGCCGCATCCGCAGCGTTGGAGACCAGTTCACGCAAGAAAATTTCTTTGTTGGAATACAAAGAATGGATCATCAAATGCAACAGCTGTTTGACTTCAGTTTGAAAACCATGAGTTTCTTGTTGTGACATGAAATTTTCCTTATTTGTTACGCAATTTGGTTAAAGCAAACGCTTAGTGATTAATAAAATGGGGCTGTAAATCCACTTTTCAAGGGGGGAGATAAAATCACAGATCAAATGGCGAAAAATAAGGCAATCTGAGGCGAAAACACGGCCAATGGCCTAGATATTTGGCAGTTAGTCTTAAACAAGTGAGGCTAACGCGGCGAACAACAACACTAAGAGCATCTGCTCAATACTCTTTATTCACATCATCCTGCGCCCATAAAATAAAAACCCGCGGCACAGGACTGGCGGGTTTTCTCTTTAGGCCATCACACGCTACAGCGGGATACGCCCATTGAAGGACAGCGCTAAGGTGGTGCTGTCGACATATTCCAGCTCCCCCCACGGGAACACCGTGGGCGATACGGCTGATCACCACCTTATGGCGCCGTGCCATATCGGCAATAAAGTGGGCGGTGGCCTCACCTTCAACCGTTGGATTGGTCGCGAGGATAAGCTCAGCAACATCGCCCGAGGCTAAGTGACGCTCTAATAGCGCCAAACCTAACTCCTCAGGCCCCACCCCATCGAGTGGTGATAAATGGCCCAGCAATACAAAGTAGCGACCAGTAAAATGTCCACCCGCTTCAATGGCTAACACATCGGCCGGCGTTTCGACCACGCAAATCGTCGACGAGGAGCCGCGTTTATGGCTAGCACAAATCGGACAGAGGCTTTCTTCAGTGTAGGTTCGGCAAGACTGACAATGACCGATATCGCTCATGGCACTCGACAGCGCCGAGGCTAATTTAAGCCCAGCTTTTCTATCGCGCTCAAGCAATTGAAACGCCATACGTTGAGCCGATTTAGGCCCAACCCCTGGCAAACAACGCAGGGACTGAATTAACTCGTCAAGCAGGGGGCTAAATTTCATTGTCTATCTCAATTAAAATGGCATTTTCATGCCTGGTGGTAATTGCATACCGCCAGTCACTTCGGCCATTTTGGCTTTTTGGTTTTCTTCGATACGACGCGCGGCATCGTTACACGCTGCTGCAATCAAATCTTCTAACATCTCTTTATCGTCTTCCATCAAGCTTGGATCGATTTCGACTTTACGTACTGTGTGTGAGCCAGTCATGGTCACTTTAACCAGACCCGCACCTGATTCACCGACCATTTCCATGCGGGCAATTTCTTCCTGCATTTTTGCCATTTTTTCTTGCATCATCTGGGCTTGTTTCATCAGATTGCCCATACCGCCTTTTCCAAACATAGTCATTTCTCTTCTATTAGGGTTAGTCGCAAGCTTTTAAGCTGGCTAATCTTACTGAAATAAATGGGATTGGCAATCAATGCCGATATCCCATCGCTAAACTTATGATCTTGATAGCGAGTTTTTAACAAACTCTGCCACTCCATGCAGCAAATGCACTGAGGAAATATTACTCGGGCTCAGGCAGTGCGGGAATAAGTCCGCTACGCTGAGCTAACAACTCTGGTGGATAAAGTAAGGTATGCTGATCCAGTTCGGCGCCAAAACGGTTAATCAGCCATTGCACATTATCGTCCATCATTAGCGATTGGCGTGCCTGCTGCAGTAACTCTTGGTGAAAACGTTTGCGCATTTCTAAGGGCGTTTCCCGCGAAGGATCGCTTCCTATGACCACCTCAACCTGCCTCGGGTTCCCCAATGCAGCTGTCAATGCCTGCTCGAGCTGCTCAATCGCCACGGGCGCCGCCAAGTGTTTTTGGTCAGGTTTAAGCAGCAATGGCAAGGGGTTAGCCTGCAGCTGACAAATCGAGTTTACCGCCAACTGACGCACACGGCCGCCAATCTCTAGGCTCGCCATAAGCTTATACCAGTGCAAGTCTAAGGGATGACCGGTAATCGATTGCGCCAGTGCTAATGCGGAGGATGACGTTGGTTGTACAGTCTCGCTTGATGGTGACTGCACCGATGCCAATTGCTGAGTTAACTGCTGAATCGGTTGCTGAATTAGCTGCTGAGTTTGTGGTTGAGTTTGTGGCTGTATAAGTTCCTGCGCCTGAGGAGGCTGCGTATTTGGCTCAAGGCTTTGCGCAGCTGGCTCGCTTTCTTGTACTGCCACTTGCTCTAACGCTTGCACAACCCGTGTCGCCTCGTTGTCCGTTGGCGATGTTTGAGCGGCAACGGGCGCAGCGCCTAAATCCTCAACAGCTGTTTGCGGCGCGACAGGGGTTTCAGTCTGTAGGTTAACACTTGCAGCGGGCGCATTGGCTTCATCCATCGCCGCGACGGGCGCCTCTTCCCAAGGCGGGCGATCGTTCGGATCAAGCGGCGGAGTTGGCGTAACATTTGACTGTGACTCAAGATGGAGCTCGGCGTCGAAATCATCATCAAAGGGCAGCTCAAACTCGTTATCAGACGCGTTTTTAGCGACTTGCGGCTCAATAGATGCATCAACTGAGGACGTGTTATTTAATGCCGCGTTAGAAACTGGCGCGGTATGCGCACTCTGGCCTGGGGTTTTAAGCTTAACTTCCGCTGCTGGCTTTTTTCCATCACCTTCCTTGGTGCTGAGCGCATCGAGATCGGAGAGTAAGGAGTCGCGTGCCGCTAATACCGCCGATAAAATATCGTCATCCTCGAGGGATACAGTAGCTGTTGAAACTGGAGGAGTTGTTGAAACTGAATTGTCGGCAAAAGACTGCGATTTGGGGTCATTGGCAGACTCATGCACAACATCACTATGGTCGATAGACTGAGCACTGTCGCTCATCAACGAGCTATCTTCCATCCCAGAGAACCCGCCCTGCTCCTCAGCCATAAATTGCGAATAATCATCCTGATAGGCATCGAGCGGCGCAGCGGCATAATCGTATTGTCCGAAATCCTCTGCAGAATATTCATCTGACGCTAGCGCATCTGCACTCTGATTAACACTCGCTTGAGTATCGTCCTCGATATCATCATGAGATAAGGCAACGGGTTCTGTTAACACCGCAGGAGAAGGTTTCTGGCCAGAGCTTTCGGGATCCACCATCGCCGCTTGATTATGCTCAGCATAAAGATTCGATGCAGGCGTAGATACTGAGTTCGATTCAGGGCTTGATTCTGAAATTAAGACGGCCTCAGTACGCGATATCACCTCGGTACTTGCGCCAAAGCCTTGGCTTTGGGCTTGGCTTAAGATCACTTGCTGCTCAGCAATCAAAGTGGCGTTGAGTGTAGACTCTTCATCAAGTGCATCCTCGCCAACTAAAGCATCCTCGGATACAGCTTGCTGCGCAGCTTCGGCTTGAGAAGCTGAAGATTCCTGAGATCGAGCCATAGACTCAGAGATTGCAGCTTGTGGCAGAGCCTGTGAGTCACGCTCAGCGGTTAGCGGAGTTTTTTCAGCCACTGCTTGATTTACAGCTGGTTCCGCCGCGGGCATATTTGGTGTGGGCGTCGCAGACATTGACTGCTGAGCTGGCAAGCTCACCTTAGCAGCATCTTCGACCTGCCAACGCTTCACGGGCTTTTCGGGAACAAATGCCACCGCTCGGAGCAACGCCATTTCGAGACCCGATTTAGGATCCGGCGCATGGGGTAAGTCTTTACGACCAGTCAGTAAAATCTGGTAATACAACTGCACTTGTTCCGGCGCTAACTGCTCGGCAAAGGCTTGAATTTGCGCGCTGTAAAGGGATTGCTGCGCCGCGGCAGGAGCAAATTGCGTCAGGGTAATTTGATGCAATAATTCCAGTAAACTGCGCAGCACTTCTTGGGCGTCCGCGCCATAGGCGAGCACCTGTGCGCAGCTTTGCATCAAAACGCCAATATCGGCATCGGTTAAGGCTTTGAGTAAGCGCAGCACATGCTGCTCATCGATGCTACCCAGCATAGATTGCACTTGATTGAGCATTACTGTGCCACCACCGAAGGCAATAGCTTGATCGGTCAAACTTAAGGCATCGCGCATACTGCCATTGGCCGCTTTGGCGAGCAGAGTTAAGGCTTCGTGCTCAAAGGGTAATTGCTCTTGGGTTAAAATATGCTGTAGCTGAGTGCCAATTTCCTGCTGGGTTAAGCTCTTTAAATTAAATTGCAGACAGCGGGATAACACAGTCACCGGCAGCTTTTGCGGATCGGTCGTCGCCAGCAAAAATTTCACATGCTCTGGCGGTTCTTCGAGGGTTTTTAGCAGTGCATTAAAACTGCTGCGGGAGAGCATGTGTACTTCGTCAATCAGGTAGACCTTAAAACGGCCACGGGTCGGACGATATTGCACATTATCTAAGAGTTCTGGGTGTCATCGACCTTAGTGCGCGAGGCGGCATCGACTTCGATCAAGTCAACAAAGCGGCCTTGGGCAATTTCGACACAGCTGCCACACACACCACAGGGGGAAGCCGTTACGCCCTTTTCACAGTTGAGGCCTTTAGCGAAGAGGCGCGCCAAACTGGTCTTGCCCACACCGCGAGTACCCGTAAAAAGATAAGCATGGTGTAAACGTTGTTGCGTTAACGCATTCGTGAGCGCGTGCAACACGTGGCTTTGGCCGACCATCTGTTCGAATGTGGCAGGGCGCCATTTTCTGGCTAACACCTGATATGACATGGAACTCCCCAATGTGCATGACAAGAATGTTGGTACAAAAAAGGGGATCGCGCCCCGAGATAGTTGCAAGATAACATGTCAATTAACGACATGCCATTAAACTATCCCTAGGCGCCTTTGGCTGAAGAATTATTCGCCTTCAAACTCACAAAGTTTAACCAACTCAAGACCTAAGGCCGTTAAGCGGGCTTCGCCACCGAGATCGGGTAATGAAATCACAAAAGCCGCATCTTGCACTTCACCGCCCAGTTGGCGGATAAGTTTGACTGTGGCTTCGATAGTGCCGCCAGTGGCCAGCAAATCGTCAACCACTAATACTTTGTCATTCGCGGTAATCGCATCGGTATGGATTTCAAGGCTATCGTGGCCATATTCCAGCTCATAGCTTTGGCTAATGGTCGCGCGTGGCAACTTACCAGGCTTACGAACAGGCACAAAACCAATGCCTAATTCCAGTGCTAAAGGCGCACCAAATAAGAAACCACGGGCTTCAGTGCCCACAATCTTGGTAAAGCCTTTATTGCGATATTGCTCAACTAATAAATCGATAGTCGCTTTATAGGCCGCGGCATTTTCCAGCAGACTGGTCACATCGCGAAATAGAATCCCTTCCTTAGGATAATTAGGAATCGTTTTAATGCTTTGCTTTATCAAGGATAAGGTTTCTGTATTCATAGCCATTTAATTTAACTTAATCGTTTCGCCACGCGTAACTGCTGGCGGTAAAAACAAAACGTCCACAGCGAGTGTGGACGAGCTTTAATAATTCGCACAAAGCTTATGCCGCTTTGGTTTGAGTTGCAATAAGCAGCGTATTCAAGTGACGAATTGGTTACCAATTTGTGCCTTAGATCAAATGTGCTTAGGATTCGATTTCAGGAATGGTTTTAAGATACCAAAGTAATCCGCAAGCCATGGTGAGCAGCAGTAACTTCACCCATACAATCGGGACCACAAGAATGCTAACGCTAAAACTGAGTCCCGTGAGCAACATCGCTCGGCGTTTAAGGCCGGGGCGCATCGCCCTGTGTTGTTGCCATTGGGTCAGCGCATCGGCAAACCACGGGTGTGTCATCAACCACTGGTGTAAGCGCTCGCTTGAGCGGGCAAAACAAAAAGCCGCCAATAGAATAAACGGTACTGTCGGCAATAGAGGCAATACGATACCCAGCAGTCCAAGGCCCAACGCCAAGCAACCTATCAATAAAAACAAACCGCGTTTCAATATCATAGCTTGTAAATGATCATAGTATGTAGGTGCCTCAAACCTGAAAAACAAAAGCCACTCTAAGAGTGGCCAGTAGTATACTCAATTTGAGATTAAAACCTGCTTAAATTAAGCCTAATTGCTTTAACCAAGTCAGGCTTGCTGGTAGCGTCGGCAACAGTAAGACTAAAATAAAACCAATAAAATACATAAAGTTAAATGGGTCTTTAAATGGCTGACTGCTCATTACAGCTCCTCAAATGTGTGCAAAGATAAGTGCGCAGGAATCGTACAGTGATTAAGATCACAAAACGGGCGCCATTGTAGCGGTTTGTCAAATCAACAAAAACCCTTTTTATGTAAGGTTATTGCATTTATTTTGCTGATTTTAGCAACATGCAGCTTAAATTCCGCGCACTATCCCTTTAACGGCGAGTTGTTCGAGTAACTGAATACAGCCTTGGGTTAAGATCTCCGGTTGCATTTGCGGATAAATCCCTTGCAGCCAGTTTAGTATGTCATCGAGGCGACTCTGTCCTTGTTCTACCAAATATCCCAGCACTTGCGCACTTAACGGCGTTAATTGTAAGAAGCCCACCTCGCTCGCTTCATCCTGATAGAGGCAAAAAAACACTGGCTGCGGCAGCGCCTCTGTGGGGCGATAATCTTGGCGGATCTGCTGCACCGGATACTGGTACTGTGCCACACTCGCCGTTGCCGCTAAACACAAATTGCGCTGCAAAATATCTGCGCTGGACAATCTCTCTTGCTGGTCAACTTGTTGCGCCGTTGCCACTCGAAGCTCAAGCCATTCATAGTGCGCCAGCTCCAACATAAAAGGCGGATCACTTTCTGCTGGTGAATATTCAAATTGCAGGAATTGTAAAAACTCTCCGGCAATATCAATAAAAATTGGGGACTTACAATCATGTTGACTGAAAAAAGCCTGCACTAAGACTTGCCACTGTGCATCGCTATAAAGACTTTTAAGAACGGGAAAAGCATTGGACACAAAACCCATCACATTATTAAAAAACAGCTCTCGATAAACCTGCATCCGCTCTAAGGGCACACCGCTCGGCACTGGGTTTTGTGGATCGCGAATATAGTCGATAAAAGACTGCTGTACTTGCGTAAAATCCATCAGGCAATCCTCTTATCCAAACGATTTTTCGCCCGCGCTTGATAGGCATGGATTTGATTAATCTCATCCAATAACTGCACCGTTTCAGGCAAATTAAAGTCACGCTCGAGCAGTGTCGGCAAGACGCCATGCTGGGCATAGCACTTATCCAACAGTGCCCAAACCGGATCGTTGATGTCGCTGCCATGGGTGTCGATCAGCAAGGTTTCAGACTGTTGGTAATGCCCTGCGATATGCAAATAGGCGATGCGCTCCGTTGGCATGGCCTTTAAATAAGCCTCGGCATCGTATTGATGATTTACCGAGTTCACATAGATATTATTCACATCTAACAGCAGCTTACAGTCAGCCTCTTCTAACACTGCGGTCAAAAACGCCTGCTCACTCATCTGTGCGCTCGGCGCAGCATAAAAGGAAATATTCTCGAGGATCAAAGGCCGCTCTAAAATATCCTCCACCTGTTTTACCCGCGTCGCCACATGCTTAACGGCGTCATCGGTAAAAGGAATGGGCATAAGATCGTATAAATGACCGCCACCCGAGCAATAACTTAAATGCTCCGAATAGACTTCAATTTGGTGCAGATCCATAAACGCCTTCACTTGGCGGACAAATTCCAAATCTAAGGGGGCAGGACTGCCAATAGAGAGTGACAGACCATGGCAGAAAAAAGTATGTTGCTCAGTAAGCTGCCTAAATTGCCTGCCGTATTTTCCACCGAGCGTCATCCAGTTTTCAGGGGCGACCTCTAAAAAATCGATAGCCGTTGGCAGCGCTTGGCAAAACTCACTGAGCATTTCACGCCGTAAGCCTAATCCAACCAATCCACTCTCTTGCATTGCTTTCACCTCTTACCTAGGGCGTGTCGAGATTACCTTTTCGTTCTGGCAAGCCCACACTCGAATGCAGCTAAACAAAGGCCAGCTGAGGCTGGCCAAGTGTAGAGCTGAAGCTCGATAGTATCGACTCGCGCTTATTTCATTTCTTTTTTGACTGCGTCAGCCTTAGCTTCGACTTTTTCAGCGGTTTTCTTCATATCGCCACCGCATTTAGCTTCACCACATTTACCTTCGTGGGCTTTATCGGCTGCAGCTTTTTTCATATCGGCGCCACATTTAGCTTCACCGCATTTACCTTCGTGGGCTTTATCTGCGGCCGCTTTCTTCATGTCGGCACCACATTTTGCTTCGCCACATTTACCTTCTTTGGCTTTTTCAGCTGCGGCTTTTTTCATATCGCCACCACATTTACCTTCGCCGCATTTACCTTCTGAACCGACGATTTGATAACCCGCTTCCATGGTTTCAAATCCGAATGGGTTGGTTTGCGCATTCACGGCGAACGCAGAACCGACCACCACTGTACCTAACGCAACTGCAACGGCTGTTTGCTTAACTGACTTCATATATTTCTTCCTTTTATTTGATGAATGGTGGCCAACAACAGTGCTGTAGCTGGCTTACTGCAAAAGACCCGCCCCATCTCGGTTTCATTTCAAAAAATATCACCAAATCACAGAAATAATCAAAATATGCTGATAGGAAACAGAATTTAGTCGTAAAAATCCCCAAAAACTGCTCTTACCCTTCCCTCGCAATGCTTTGTAACCACAGTCCAATAGGATAGAATGCACGCCCTTTGAAACTGGATATGGGTTTGTTGCAGTGCGCGTAATTTTGGCTCCGATGGAAGGCGTGGTTGACGACTTAATGCGAGATATTTTGTCTTCAATTAACCCCTACGATTTGCTCGTCACCGAATTTGTGCGCGTGGTTGACCAACTCTTACCCGAAAAAGTGTTTCTCAAACTCTGCCCCGAACTGCTTAATGGCGGCTTTACTCCCTCGGGCACGCCGGTTCGTGTACAGCTTTTAGGGCAAGAGCCCAACTGCATGGCCGAAAACGCGATGCGCGCGATTGAGCTTGGCTCCCACGGCGTCGATGCAAACTTTGGTTGCCCCGCTAAGATGGTTAACCGCAGTAATGGCGGCGCGGTGTTGCTGCAATACCCTAATACGATTCACGATATTGTCCGCGCCATGCGCCAAGCCGTGCCCGCCGAACATCCAGTGACGGCGAAAATTCGTTTAGGCTACGAAGACAAATCCCTGTTTATGGAAAATGCGCTGGCCGTTTATGAAGCGGGCGCGACAGAGCTGGCTATCCATGCCCGCAGTAAGGTCGATGGTTACAAACCGCCCGCCTACTGGGAATACATCACCGAAGTGCGCGAACGTTTGCCCATTCCAGTGATTGCTAATGGAGAGATTTGGAACCGCGAAGATGCCGAGCGTTGTATGGCGGTGACGGGCTGCGACAGCATTATGATTGGCCGCGGCGCGATTTCGCTGCCCAATCTTGCCGACACGATTAAGACTGGCGCGGCACCTTACAGCTGGGCCGATACATTAGGTTTGATGCTGAGCTACACCCAACGCGAACTGAGCGGCCGTAAAAGTGATTATTATCCGGCGCGAATTAAGCAGTGGTTTAGTTATTTGAATCGCCAATACCCCGAGGCAGACACCCTGTTTAGGGAGCTACGCATCTATAAAACCACAGAGGAAATTGTGCGAGTGCTGGAAGAGGCGCAGCAGCGCCTAGGCGAATAGCCACTGATAGCGCATAGGATAATCCCATGAGAAAGTGGTGAAATTTTATTTAAAACACCACTAAATCCCTGCAAATCGGACAGATACTTGATCTTTATCATAGTCGTTGATAGTGGAACTATTAGACTGAATGTCCAGAGTCAGATAAAACAGGCGATTTTACGTGAGCACCACCCATATCAGACAAGAATTGTCAGAGCTTGAAGCTAATCTAAGGAAGGAAATCGGCGCGCACCCTCAGTTTATTGAAATACTTGGGGCGCATTATGCCAATCTCAGCTTAGGCGAGTTAATTGACCGCCTGGCACAGAGTCACCTCGCAGAACATCCGCTATTTTGTCGTTTAAACCGCCTCGATGCCGCCTTCTGTCAACTCGACTTAGGCTTATACGGCCTCTGCTCAGATTGCGAAACTGAAATCGAAGCCGAGCGTTTAACTCAAGATCCCACCGAGCAACGTTGCAGCAGCTGCGCCGAGCATTATCAGCATGAACATCGCCATGAGCTTAGACTAAGCCATTAACAGCTTTAGACTTTATCTGTTCACTGAGTCAGTTCACCAATAAAAATGCCACTCAAATGAGTGGCATTTTTTACGATAATTTATCGCGTGTGATTACAGCTTACAGCCTTCAACACTGTTTGAGTTTTCGTAAACAATGTCGCCCACTGGGTTGTAGTCTGCAGCAACGATAGCTTGTTTCTCTTTCAGGAATGAATAGAGTAAGTCCGCATCCACATAACCCGTTTGGATTGGGCTAGCCAGTTTTGGATAACCGTCACCACCTGCAGCGTTAAAGCTAGGTACGGTGAACTTATAGTTTGCCGTTGCGCTGAACTCTTTGCCGTTGATTTCGCTGATATTAGCCGTCTTAGCCACACAGTCGATGGTCATTTTCACGCCAGTGATCTGCGCATAACCACCCGAACCGATTTGGATACTGCCCACAGCGCCTAAGTAAGCCGCGACTTCAGTACCTGTCATTTCGTTCAGGGTCACCATGTTGCCGAAAGGTTGAACCGTCAGCACATCACGGTAAGTAATGTCGCCCGCTTGGATAGAAGCGCGCACACCACCTGAGTTCATTACACCAAAGTCAGCAGACACTTTACCGCTTTGCGCCATGGCTAACATACGGCCTAAGTTAGTTTGCTTGTTACGTACGTTTGCACGTTCGCCATCGAGCAGCGCATCGGTAGTCGCGATCACTTCGTCTAACTTAGCTTGGCCTTTCTCTTGGTAGTAAGACAGCAGCTCTTTTAGCTCAGCATCTGGCTCAATCTTAGTGCCAGCCAACTCAGTGGTTTTCTTGCCAGCTTCGTCCAGTTTACGCATGTTCTGGGGATCAGCTTGTAGCTAGCTAAGTGCAATTCGCCATTGAAGTATTCGAAATCCGCACGGCCAACATACTTACCCCATTCGTGGGCTTGCATGATCCAAGTGCCGTTTTGTTGGTCTGGCGCACAATCATCACCAGGTTTGAAGTCGGCGTAAGACTTGTTTTCAGTACCCGGCTCCATACACACTGGGTTTTGTGAGTGACCACCGATAACAACTTGTAGGTCGCCTTTATTCAACGCACGCGCCATTGCGACGTCGCCAGGAGCGTTGCTACCGTTTTGACCATCGGCATAGTGACCCATGTGAGTCGTTGCGAAGATCACATCAGCCGCTTTGGCGTCTTTAATTTCTTTGATAACTTTCGCCACTTCCACTTTAGGATCGGTGAAAATCAAATCGCTGATAAATTCTGGGTTACCGATTTTTGCAGTGTCTTCGGTGGTTAAACCAATCACAGCCACTTTAAGACCGTTAATATCAAACACTTTGTAAGGCTCGAAATAACGTTCACCTTGACCACCCTCAGCGTTTTTACGGTAAATGTTTGCCGCCAGCATTGGGAATTCGGCTAAACGACGCTGCATATCTAAAACAGATAATGGGTTATCGAATTCATGGTTACCAACTGCCATTGCGTCGTAACCAATTTTGTTCATACCAGTAAAGTCAGGAATCGCATCTTGTAAATCAGATTCTGGTACGCCGGTGTTAATATCACCGCCAGACAATAATAATGTTTGGCCGCCATTCTTGCTGACTTCAGCACGAATTTGATCGACTAGGGCTTTACGAGCCGCCATACCATATTCGCCATCACTGTTTTCCCAGAAACGGCCATGGTTATCGTTGGTGTGTAATACAGTAAATGTTTTACAAGCGCTGCCCGCTTCGGCACAGGTTGTTGGTACTTTAGTATTATCATCATCACTATTACAACCTGCTAGCGCAGCAAGCACTGCAGTCGCAATTAATCCTTTAATAAGCTTATTTGTCATTACATCAACCCCTTGATTTTAATTATTTTATCATAGATAGATTGTGCGAGTACCATCGACTCTCGCGCCACGCATAATAACAAAGAATAAAGACGAATTGTGTCATTTTTATTAATAAACGTGACTTTAATGTGGGATCTTTAATGAGTTTTAAGACAGATTTGTTTCAAATAAAAAATAAGCTAAACGACTTATTTTTTATTTCACAATTTAATGGGGAAGGCATTTAAAAAGAAAAGATTTAACGCTTTAATTTAAGCAACTTAGATAGCACTGGCAATATAATGGATTGTTCTCTATATAAAACACCATGCAACCAAAATTTAATTTACCGCATGGTGTTTTTATCGGCATTTAGATTTTTCTACATTTCAAAACACTGTTGTAACCAAGTGCTTATTGCTTTTAATTGTACCGGGATAACCGAATGCGGCATCGGGTAGGTTTGCCATTGCACCGAATATCCCCCAGCTATTAACGCGTCTTTCGCTAATAAACCTGCGGATAGTGGCACTACATCATCCTGTTCACCGTGCTGATGTAAAATAGGCGTTTTCGCATTGGCTGCACTTAATTGGCTGGGTAACACATCACCCGTCGGTAAATAACAGGACAGCGCCATAATGCCAGCAAGTTTTTGGGGATAACGTAATCCGGTAAATAGGCTCATCACCCCGCCTTGGCTAAATCCGGCTAAGACGATGCGCTCACTGGGGATCCCCGCGGCGATTTGTTCGTCAATCAAGGCCTGTACACTCAGCTCCGAGGCCATCACGCCCTGCATATCGGCTCTATCGTGCAAATCCATGCTTTTAATGTCATACCAAGCACGCATAATGTAGCCGCCGTTGATGGTCACCGCTTGCTCTGGCGCGTGTGGGAAGATAAAGCGAATGCTGTGTCCCGCTGGCAAGCCTAATGCTGGAACCACAGGTGCAAACCCTGCGCCCGAGTCCCCTAAACCGTGTAACCAAATCACCGCAGCCGTCGCCTCAACTTGAGGCTCAATCACAATACGTTCAAGTGTCATACTGACAAATCCTTTATAAATCAAAAGTTATTATGCTCGCCCTGCGAGCGCTTTACAGATAATCAATACCAAGGAGAGCTTGCAATGCATCGAGCTGGTTGGTGTTATCTAATTTAATGCTCCAACGCACGCCGCCGCCATTGGCGATGAGCATCGGCGGCTCCTGCCTAAGGCTGATGTCTTCGGCCGCGGCTTGAAGCACCACATTGGCCATGTTCAGCCGGATCTGCACTTCAAATTCAGTGGCAATCAACTTACCCTGAGAAAATTCCACTAGCATAGCAATTCCGCTCTCGTGATGAACCACTCTTAAAACGCGCCATAATAGCAAAGTTATATCGCTAAGGATGAACTTTTAAACTCGCATTACCGCTGATGACAGACACGCCATAGGCTAGGCGAGCTTAGGTTTACCCATCGACAGCAAATCTACATCGCTCGGTATTGAGTGCGCTTACCTCAAGTCCTGCGCACTCGCCATAGAGTGTTAACCCTGCCTTTTAGCAAGGCAATCAGAGAATGTAGATAAAGTTTAATTACATTTTAGTGTCAGCTAAATTGCCCCAAACCAGAGCAGTTCGAGTAAAATCCCGCATCAGCGATTCAAGCCCGCTCGCGGCTAGCGCCTTTACACCATAACAAGAATCACAACACTGGGTGGTTATATGTTTTTATCCCGTCGTACCCTCATTAGCAGCGCACTCTTAATGCTGCTGCCATTAGTACAATATGCCAATGCGGCCAATACCTTACCGAATACCAGCCTGGCAAGTACCACAGCAAGCCAAATGCACTCTGTCACCGATGAGCTGACCTTTGCCAATTACCAGCAAGTGAGCATTCATCACATCGCATTGGCATTAAAGGTAGATTTTGCGCAGCAGCAACTCGCGGGGATGCGATTCTCGAGCTGGATTGGCATCAGGCCGGAAAAGTACTCGTGCTCGATACCCGTGACCTTACGATTAACAGCGTCAGCATGTTAAATGCAAACGGCCAATGGCAATCCGTGCCCTTTAGTTTAGGTGCGGCCGATAAGGTCAAAGGCGCAGCGCTCACCATCAATCTGCCTCAAGAACGAGTCGCCAAAGTCAAAGTTAATTATCATACATCCAAGAATCCATCAGGCATTCAATGGCTTACTCCAGAGCAAACCCAAGGTAAGCAATGGCCATTTATGTTTAGCCAGAGCCAAGCCATCCATGCCAGAAGCTGGATCCCGCTGCAAGATACGCCCGCCGTGCGCCAAACCTACAGCGCTACCGTCACAGCCAAGCAAGGCATTAGCGTCGTCATGAGTGCCGACCGAGAGAGCGTGTCTGCAACGCAAACCCAATTCACTATGCCGCAGGCGATTCCAGCTTACTTGATTGCCATTGCCGCAGGACACCTGCAATTTGCCGCCTTAGACGATACCTCAGGCATTTGGGCCGAGCCCGAAATGCTCGACAAGGCCAGCAAAGAATTTGCCGATACACCGGAGATGATTGCCATTGCCGCCAAACGCTACGGCGATTATCGTTGGGGTCGATACGATCTGTTGATCCTCCCGCCCAGCTTCCCCTTCGGCGGGATGGAAAATCCGCGATTATCCTTTATTACTCCCACAGTCATCGCGGGAGATAAAAGCCTAGTGAGTTTAATCGCCCACGAGCTGGCCCATTCTTGGTCGGGCAATTTAGTCACTAACGCCACTTGGCGCGATCTCTGGCTTAACGAAGGTTTTACCACTTATGTGGAAAACCGCATTATGGAAGATCTCTATGGCCGCGACCGCGCCCTGATGGAGCAAACCATTGGTTACTCTGAGCTATTGGCCGAATTAGCCGAGTTGCCCGCCGGCGATTCTGTACTGCATATTGACTTAGGCGAGCGCGATCCCGACGATGCCTTTAGCGGCGTCCCCTATGTGAAAGGACAATTATTTTTGCGCTTCCTCGAGCAAAAATTTGGCCGTGAGCAGTTCGACACCTTCGTGAAAAGCTACTTCGATCACTTTGCGTTTCAAAGCATTACCACGGAGCAGTTCCGCAATTACCTCACGCAGCAGTTATTGCAAAAATATCCCAATATCGTCAGTGAGTCCGAAGTGGATACTTGGGTGGAGGGACAAGGTCTACCCAGCTTTTTAGTGCCACCCAACTCACACGCTTTCGATGATATCGATGCCCAGCGCCAAGCATGGTTAGAAGGCAAACGTGACGCCAGCGCTCTGAACACTCAGGGCTGGACAGTGCATCAATGGCTACGCTTTATTAATGAAATGCCGAGGCTAAATCTCACTGAGCAGCAATTAGCCGAGTTAGATAAGGCCTTTCATTTTACTGGCACGCACAATAATGAAATCGCCTTTGCTTGGTATGCCCTCGCCCTCGATAACGGTTACTACAGTGTCTTACCGGCACTGAAACAACATTTCACCGATATTGGCCGCTGCAGGCTGATTGTGCCTTTGTATCAAAAACTGGCGAGCAGCGAGCACTATGACTGGGCAAAAACCGTTTACTTGGCGGCCCGCAGTGGTTACCACCCACAGACACAAGCGAGTCTCGATATGATGTTTAGTGATAAACCGATGGAGCATGTTCATTAAGCGGTGTGCATGTTTGGGATTGGGCGCAGAAAGCCTGTGCTCAAGCCTCGCCATGAAAAGTGGGCATAAGTTTAGCGGTGAATCCTATACACAAAAGCCACGACCTTGATTGAGAGATTTTGATTACGAAACTGTGGTTGCGAGACTTTGATTACAAACATGGATTGCAAACCAAAGTATTAGCGCACAAAAAAGCCCAAACCTAGGTTTGGGCTTTTGTTTACTTATCTGGTCATTACTCCCGAGCACCCCTGCTGTAGCAGAGTATTGATGGGAGCAACCACACAGATTAGTGGTGGTGACCGCCTACACCGTGGGCATGACCGTGGGCGATTTCTTCATCGGTCGCATCACGGGCGCCAACCACTTCGATATCGAAGGTTAAGTCACGGCCCGCTAATGGATGGTTAACATCCACAGTCGCCATAAACTTACCCACTTTGACGATAGTCACTTGACGTTGACCCTGATCAGTGTGAACCACAGCCGTCATGCCTGGCTTCCACACGCTAGCGCCTAACAGGTGCTTCACAGAAACACGCTGCTGCGCCGCTTCACCTTCGATACGTTGACCATAGGTTTCAGTGCATGGCAGAGTAACAGTGAACTTTTCACCAATCGCTTTACCATTAATCGCATTCTCAACACCTGGCATCATGTTGTCATGGCCGTGTAAGTAAGCAATCGGCTCGCGACCTTCGTTCGTCTCGATCACTTCGCCTTTTTCGTCGCGCAGAGTGTAGTTAAACTGCACAACCATATCGTCTTTAATGCTCATCGAATATCCTTTGATTTGCTTCGATTTCAAATGTCGGCCGAGCTTAACAAAACTGGCCTTTGCGCTCCACTGTTTTATCCCTGCGATACATCACCAAAGCTTAAGCGGCTGCGGATCTGTAAGCCCCACACCTGAAGTGGCATGGGTTGAGTAAACCACATGCCACTTGTGGCAATATTCGCAGGCAGTACGACACTACGTAAAGACTTTAGAGTGAAATCCCCAATGCGCTAAAGACCTCAGGGCTTGGAAAACCGTCGGCAATCATATTCTTACTGCGCTGGAATGCTTGGATCCCCGCCGAAGAGTTACGCCCAAGTACGCCATCGGGTTTACCGACATCGAAGCCTGATTCATTCAGCTTGGTTTGTAACTGTTTGATTTGCTCGCGACTCAAACGTGGCTGCTCGGGCGGCGCCACTTTTAATGGTTCGCCGCCATTAATTCTATCGGCCAAATGACCAACGGTAATGGCGTAAAATTCAGAGCGGTTCCAACGCATGATCACATTGAAGTTTTCATAGCCTAAAAACGCGGGACCTGTATGACCCGAGGGTAAATACAGCGCCGCCTTCATATCGATAGCAGGTAAAGGCAGTCCATTACTTTGCACTACGGATTGCGCCGCCCATTGGGATAGCGGCTGCGCCTGTTTAGCGCCAAGGTTTTCATAGCTGAAATCGCGCGGCAATATCACTTCACGCCCCCAACGCTCATTGCGTTGCCAGCCTAAGTGCTGCAAAAAATTCGCCGCCGAGGTGAGTGCATCTTCGGTGCTATTCCACAAATCGGCCTTACCGTCGCCATCCCCATCGATGGCATATTTTGCATAGGCCGAGGGCATAAACTGGGTGTGCCCCATGGCGCCGGCCCAAGAGCCCACCATAGTGCTCTTATCAAAGCCGTATTTTTCTTTTAACTTAAGCGCTTGCATCAGCTCAGTCGTAAAATAGCCACTGCGACGCGGCTCACAGGCCAAGGTAGCAAGAGAATCTAACACGGACATTTTGCCTTTGTAGGAACCGTAGTTAGTCTCAAGTCCCCAGAAAGACAGAATATATTGTGGTGGCACACCGTATTGCTGCGCCAATTTATCGAGCAGCGCGCGGTGTTTTTCAGTAAACGGCGGCCTTCATTCACCCGCCAATCGGTCGCCCGCTTGGTAAAATAATTGTTGAAGGTTTGACTAAACTCTGGCTGAGCTTGGTCAAGCTCAATCACTTTAGGCACAAACTGCAAACTAGCAACTGTGTCTTGGATGGTGGCTTCGGATAAGCCTTCGGTACGTGCGCGCTCCTGTAAGTTAGCTACACAGGTCGGGAATGCCGCAGCATGGGCGGCGATGGTGTCACTGAGCGGCATTTCTTGCACGGCGGCCTGCGTCTCGGCGATCGCGGTTTGACTATTACCGCTCGAGGTTGGCGCGCTCGAACACGCACTTAAGCTCACACACGCGGCGATACTGGCGGCAAGATAGGACATTCCTTTCAGTTTGATCAAATCAATTACTCCTACAGTCAGCGCTAAGAGTTTATCTTAGCTGAGCGAGGCAAGAGGTGGATAACCCCGAGCCAAGAGAGATACGATATTTAGCCATAAACAGGTTGCCGCTGTGTTGATGGGACAACAAACAGGGCAACGGCCAAACACCCACGAAACTATTTTCTCCCCAGAAAATCGAGCCAGATACTCACCAACAATCACTCATTATTATCGGTGCCTCTGCTCGGCACATCCTGACCCATAGCGCCCGCTAACACAATGCTTATCACCACAAATCGCCAGATAAATTCACTTATTGCTCAGTTAACCAACAGCGAAAAAATCTTAGCAAAGAATCCCTTGGACTATCTATCCGTTGCCGTATAATGGACAAGTTAACAGCATACTTCAAAGAGACCTATCATGACTGAAATCAACGCGGCGTTGGCTGGCTTTATCGAAAACGTAAAAGAACATCAAACACTCTGGGGTTTGATGGATGAAACTGGCGAAGGCTGGGTCGTTTGTGACTCGGGCGAGTTCGAAGATACTGATGTTATGCCTTTATGGTCGAGTGAAGCACAGGCGAAATCTCACTGCACCGAAGAATGGAAAGATTACCAAGCGGTGGCCATTAGCCTCGAAGAATTCCTTGAGTACTGGGTATCGGATCTCAACGATGATGGCGTGTTGATTGGTGTTGATTGGCAGAGCGATGAAGACTGCTTAGAGTTAGATCCTATCGTTCTGGCGAAAGATTTAGTTGATGTTGAAGAGGTTTAATTCCATCAACCAAAACAGCAAGTTTAAGGCATCAAGGGCTGAGGTATTTAGCTCTTGATGTCCGCTTTCCCTTGTATCGACATTCCCTTCGATAAACGTCACCTCTGTTGGTTTTGCGGCGAGCCCTGCAAAGACCGATTGGATTATCAAGCCGAGTCACACACGCCCCACCCAGCATTGGCCGTCCCTTGCTGCGCTGAATGCTTAAAATTGGCCCAAAAACATACCTTAACCTCTATCTGGGATTGCCGTGTGGCGGTTAAAGATGCCCTTATGAGCATTTATGCCAAGCACTTAGCCATTGGGATTAATTGGACAGAGGAAGAGCTAGCCGAGTCTGAATTTTCCTGCAAAGTGTTTGAAGGTTTTAAAAAAAGCGCTTGGATGATGTATCAAATCGCCCGCGACAGGATTAACTTTCCGGGCTGGCCGATACAACTTGAAGGGGTCGAACTCGAATGCCAGTTAGACAGTACCCGCTTTGAGTTTGATGGGGTAACTTACACCTCTTTGCCCGCGGCGATTCACTACTACAGCCAACAATTCTGCTTAGATCCAGTATTTTTTGCCGAACTTATCCGATTAGTCGGTAGGCAGAGATTCAACTATGCCCTCAGACTTGCGCGGATCCATATCGCCGCCGCCAAAGAGATGAAACGCCAAGTCCTTGCCTATGTTAAAGCCGAACTGAGCCAATAAACCGTATCACGGTAAATCGTCTACATCACAGCAAATAGCCCGAGTTACGCCCACTAGTACAAGTCACAAGTGAAATACTCAAATCGAGCGCTAAAATAACGAGGCCGCCAATTGCAGGTTGCTATGGCGGCCTATGGGTTTCAAACCTGTTATCGAGCAATCAGTTAAATCTGTGGCGTTATTTGCCAATAACTTGTTTTAATCTGTCCTGCACCACTTCTACCAACAAGTCGGGCTGAAACTTAGAAATAAACCTGTCGCAGCCAACCTTCTCTACCATCGCATTGTTAAAGCTACCACTGAGTGAAGTATTTAAGGTGATAAATAAGTCCGACATAGCCTTATCGTTACGCACTTCATAGGTCAGCTTGTAGCCGTCCATCTCCGGCATTTCAGCATCGGTTATCATCATCAAGAGCTCCTTGGCGACATTCTTGCCTTCATCGCGCCATTTTTGCAGTAAGTGCAATGCTTGCAAGCCATCGGAGGCTTCGATGATTTCAATCCCGAGTTGGCCTAAGGTCTCACGCACTTGACGCCTTGCTGTTGAAGAATCATCGACAATCAACACCTTCTTACCGGGCATCTTGTCTAACAGGCTCTCATCTAACACCCCTTCAGAGAGACGAATATCGTAATGAACGATTTCCGCTAATACCTTCTCGACATCGATAATCGACACCAGTTGTGACTGGCCTTGGTATTCAATGCGGGTGATGGCCGTGAGGTAATTATTTCGCCCAGCCGTTTTAGGCGGCGGCATAATATCGCTCCAGGTCATGTTGATAATGTGCTCGACCTTACCGACTAAGAAGCCCTGCACACTGCGGTTATATTCGGTGATGATCATATTGGCATCATCTCCCGGAGGCACAGGCTTAAAACCGATAGCCGAACGCAAATCAATCACGGGAATCGACATGCCGCGAATATTCGCCACCCCAAAAATATGGGGATGACTGCCGGGCATAGAATTTAATGGCGGTAACTTGACGACTTCTTTGACTTTAAAGACGTTAATCGCAAATAACTGGGTAGAGTTAATTCGAAACAGCAGCAGTTCGAGCCGATTTTCACCGACGAGTTTGGTTCGTTGATCTACGGTTGCAAGCACGTTTGCCATAATGCGACTTCTCTACTTTGGAGGAACAGCTTTCCTCACCAGTGACGGATTAAGCTAAATTATAGCGGTAAACTCACCATGAGAACCATGCGATAAGTCGATTTTATCTAAAAATTACAATCACTCGGCAATCCTTTATCCTTCGCAAGCGCCCCAATAAATAAATGATTCGCTTACGGCTATCACCGCAATTTATCCCCTTTATGCCATGTGTTTTTGGGCCAGCACCATGCCCGAAAGGTTGAGAAGATTTCTCTCGCAGAGGATCTCAAATCCCCCTTGGCGCAGTCCTGTTAACCATTCTTGATGGTTAAATCGATTCTGTTGTGGATGTTCAAACAACCGTCGACTCAAGGGATTGCAAATGGCGGCGCGGTATAAATCTTCTACCACAAAGTAACCCTTAGGTTTTAGCACCCTTGCCACCTCGGCAACCGCCGCTTGCCAATCGGGAATATGGTGAAACACCGCGAAATTGAACACCACATCAAACTGGGCATTTGCAAAAGGCAATGCAGTAGCATCGGCAACACTGAATGCCAATTGGCTTAACCCATGGGGTGAATCATGCCAGCGCGCTTTAGCGGCTGCGACCATCTCAGGATCAAGATCGACGGCCGTCACTTGCTCGGCCCCAAAATGGTCGCGGATCAACTGAATTCCGTTACCAAAACCACAACCAATTTCGAGGGCGTGACGTAGATAAGGAAGGGGTTTGGGCATCATAGAAGTCAGTAATGGTGCTTCAACGTGGTTTTGCAACCAAAAACGCAGCGGATGCTGGACTAACTTTTCTCGAATGGATTTAACTTCATCTCATCCCCTTAAATGAATCGGTTATTGCTTGGTACACTGATCAAATTCTGTATATGGTACGTAATGACATACACATAAGTTCACTTGAGGCCACTATGAAATTACCTCTTTTTCCTTTGCCAATCTGTTTATTACCAGAGGGATATACTCAGTTGCGCATTTTTGAACCTAGGTATAAACGCTTAGTCGCTGAATCCCTTAAATCGGCGGATGGCTTTGGCCTGTGTATGACATCGGAAGATGGCAAAACCCTTTATCCCATCGGAACGCTGGTGCATATCATCGATTTTGAAACCTTACCCGATGGAATGCTCGGAATCAGCATTCAAGGAAAACAACGCTTCACTCTCGGCGATATCAGCATAGAGTCGGACGGATTAAAACGCGCCAAGGTGAAGCTTATCGATAATTGGCCGAGTGCGCCGATTGAAGACGATGAGCGTTACTTGAGTGAGATGCTGCAAAACATTCTTAAGGAGTTCCCGCAGCACCTGCAACATTATCAGCTGGAACAATTTGAAGATATCGCCTGGGTGTGCCAACGCTGGTTAGAAATTCTGCCGGTACAAGCCGCAGAGAAATACTCTTGCATCAATGCGTTAGATCATCAACTGACACAGGATTTATTACATACTGTCATTCAATCTGCTTGAGTGATCCAACTTCCCGCGCGCCACGTATTGCTCTGTATGCTTATCGAATGTCGGCCCTGACGTAACATCTTTTGTGATGTTCAGACTAGATTGAACCTTAAGTAAAGAACTCAATAATGGAAAATTTTCAATCACATTTAGCGCAAAATCGCTATGATAGGCAGTTAACATCCCCTATCGATATGGCTATGGAAAACGATAGCACTATTTCAACCGCCAATGAGCCAATCACAGATGCGGATCCTTTGACGCGCGCCATTATCAGAGTCGCGAATCAACGGGATAAAGCCGCCTTTGCAGAATTGTTCAGCCATTTTATGCCCAAAATTCGTGCATTCGGTCTGCAACGCTTAAATCAGCAAGGGCTGGCCATGGATCTGGTGCAAGAAACCATGACCTTAGTGTGGACCAAAGCCCATTTGTACAATGCCGACAAAGGCTCGGTGGCGACCTGGGTTTTTACCATTATGCGCAACCAGTGTTTCGACATGCTCAGGCGCATCCAACATAACCGTGAAGATGCCTTCGGAGATGATATTTGGCCTATTTACGATGTAGCCGTCAGTCATGAAGGCGGCCCAGATCATAAACTCACCGCCAAGCTACTCGCGCACTTAGATGCCCTACCCCTGCCCCAACGCCAAGTGGTTCAAGGGATCTATATGCAAGAACTCACGCAACAAGAATTAGCCGATGCCTTAAAAGTCCCGATTGGAACGATAAAATCGCGACTCAGATTGGGGTTAGAAAAGCTGAAAAGCTTTTTGGAGACGCAACATGATTAAACATCATCCCCATACAGATTTGCTGTTAGCCCATGCACAAGGCGAGCTGCCGTTGTCTATGTCAATTGCCATTGCGGCCCATTGTGCCCTTTGCCATGAGTGCCAATCGCAAGTCAGCCGTTTTACAGAGCAGGCAGCGGAACTGGCCTTTTTAGCGCCGAGCAACATCACTGAACAAGCTTTAATCAGTGAAACCGATCCAACACAAGATGACGCTTGGCAGCAAATGTTGTCGCATATTATGGACTTGCCCGAAGCAACGCCAACTGAAAGCGACTATCCTGCCAAAGCGACGGTTTCCCTTAATCATAAGCATGTTCGCTATGAGATCCCGACAGTATTTCGCCAACATATTGCTCATCCGTGGCAACAGATTGGTAAAGTCAGCCGAATGCGTTTCGATGTGGATGAAAGCCAAACCCGCGCCAGCCTATTGCATATCGACGCCTTAGGTGAAATCCCGCAGCACACCCATAAGGGATACGAACTGACCCTATTATTGGCGGGGGAATTTTCGGACATCAACGGGCAGTATGTTCCCGGCGATTTCATCATCTTAGATGGCAACACGCATCATTCACCTAAAACCCAGTCAGGCTGCCTCTGCTACACAGTATTAGATGCGCCGTTATATTTTACCAAAGGGCTCAGTAAATTATTGAATCCCATCGGTGAGCTGATTTATTAATCTCGCTGACATTTAAAATATGCTGGCAGAGTGAATAACCGATAAACGCAAAATTACAACAAAATACCAACAAGCCTTTTTCCCGCTGAGTAAAAAATAAACTTGCCAGCGGGAATTTTGCTGTTATACTGCGCTGCGTTTTGAGAAGTATCTTGTCGTTATCCTTTTTATATCGGTTTGTACATTCGCGTAAGCAATGACAAACACGATCCTCACGAAGAAAGCCTACTACAAGTAAGTCCCACAAAAATAATGAGTTAGTGATTTTCCGCATCGACTCAAAAACAGTGAACTATTTAATTAAATCCATGTCATAGTATTGTCACTTTACTATGGTCAACTGGGCTAATTGAGATATTCCATTGACATAATCGCTGATATGCATTAGTTATCAATAAGGCATCTCTTGATTAATGATCATGGAATGGGTAACCTCAAGACTCATTGGTATCATCTTTCGCAATTATGCTAAGGATATTTTATTGTTACAACTTACTCACCTAAGGGTGAATTGAATTAAAAGGAGTGTGGCCTATGTCATACAAAATTAACGGACATGAAATCACAGTGAACTTCCCTGTAGATTCTATTTCAGTCAACAAAACATCCATTGCTTTTACCGATAGACAAGGTAAAAACAGACAAACTTTTTCAAAGCGTACCGAAGCCTTAAACTTTATGAAGTGGCTTTTGTCGTCAAATAAATAAGTTTGATTTAGTACTCATTGAGTACAAATAACGGCATGTTGGTTTATTCGGTTCTCATTTTCCTCGCCATACCGAAATCGATTCGCCTTTATAGATAGCCCAATATCACGATTTACTATCCCCTTACGTCGAATGACGAACTCGTTTGGTTCAGGCGGTATCTAGCTCACACAGATACGTGCCGAACCAAATGTGTATTCCACTAACCTAGATCAAATTAATCTGCATTTACCCCTGCTAATATAATCACTCACTCAGTTTGTGAATGTATTTTCTATGTCAAAACCCGATTCTAAAACGGCTATGCTGACCTTAATAACCCAGATTAAACAGGTTATTCCTCTCAACTTAGATGAAGCACAAATGTGCCAAGGTGAGTGTTTAGGCTGTTCTAAAAAATGCTGGAAATGTTGGATGCTGAAATAAGCTATTGGCAATATTCAACCGATACGCCGGGATTGAAAGATCTTAAACATCTGGAAAAGATAGCCACACGCACCCACAAAATATTAAAGCGCAATAAGTTAGTTGGCTAAACGCTATCCTGCATCGCCCTCACCGTATTTTCGTCTATATCTTGGCAACATGGTTTGATTTCCTAATAATCCCCCCTGATGAATATAGAGGATGGAGGCATGTTGCTCGCGCCGTAAATAATCCTCTAACACAATAAAGCCTAAGGGATCGTAGAGTAATTCAAATTGCATACCGCTGGCACTGAGTCGTTGCCACATGGCATAAAACTCAGGATAGAGTTTCCCAAAATGGTATTTCTTCCCCACATTCAAAATCTGTGGATGTTCTGCAGAGTTGGGATTTAACTCATAAAACTGCTGCATTAAATACTCATCGCCGCCGACAACGGCGCAGGTAAGTACTCGAATATTCAATTGCTGACGCACAAAATACTGATTTAAAAAGAGTGCCGTGGTTCCTGTACCTGCAGGTAAAAAAACCTTGAGATCGGAAATGTGCCGTGACTCGGCCCAAGCAGCTATTTCAGCACCTAACTGACTAACACCATATTGCGCATACTGGCAGCGCCCATTCTTGAATAAACAAAGCGTTAGGTTCAGCCGGCAAGACTTGCTGCTCAATATAATCCTGACAAGTCCAATTAGGCTCACGGTGGAGGGAAGGATTGGTTGTAATCAGGCTTGATAAATCAATGACACGCGTACCATTGGCGATGGCAGCGGCATAATTACCCGTCGGCAAGGTGCGGATATGGCTGGCAATATGATCCACATAAAAATCGCACTGCCAGCCCTTCAGCTTGGCGAGCGCCGACAGTGAATACAACGAGTTAGCCTGCGCGGAGCCATAACCAATCAGCTTAGTCACGCCAGCAAAATCATGGTCTAGAAAATAGGCAAACTTACGCGCTTTATTGCCACTAAATGCAGGATGCAATAAATCGTCTCGTTTGAGAAAT
This sequence comes from Shewanella seohaensis, assembly GCF_025449215.1. Lineage (NCBI taxonomy): Bacteria > Pseudomonadati > Pseudomonadota > Gammaproteobacteria > Alteromonadales > Shewanellaceae > Shewanella > Shewanella seohaensis. Next base: position 2,455,299 of record NZ_CP104900.1, on the reverse strand, counting down.
ATCTTGCGTCCGGCAAAGGAAAAGACTCTACAGGACTGTCAGAGAGCAGACGCTGAGTCAGCAGGCTTTTGGCTAACATGGATACACTCGAAGGAAACAAGGGCGTTAGTGTACCGCGAGCTTGCCTACATCGTCCGTAATAATTAAGCATTTTCGCGAAAATCTAGCATTTTTTACAACGTCATACCGTCACAAAGATAAATATTTCACTGATAAATAAGGAAAAATATTTTGGCACAATTCTCGCTTACTCCATTTAAGTATCAATTAATGATTCTGTGTGTTGGACAAGGTAATGCCAACACAGATTTAAAATGAGTTAAGGAGTATTCAATGTCACTTTTACGGTTAATTTTCAATATTGCTTGGTTTGTCCTTGGTGGATTTGTGATGGGACTCGCCTGGTGGCTCGCGGGGATTTTGTGTTTTATCAGTATTATCGGTATTCCCTTCGGCCGAGCCTGCTTTGTCATTGGCGAGTTGACCTTCTGGCCCTTTGGACAAGAGCAAATGAATCGTCGCCATTTAACCGGACGTGAAGATTTAGGCACAGGCGCCTTTGGTATGGTGGGCAATATTATTTGGTTCTTGCTGTTTGGGATTTGGTTGGCCATAGGCCATTTGGCCCATGCCCTCGCCTGCTTTGTGACAATTATTGGTATCCCCTTTGGGATCCAACATATCAAGCTGGCGCTATTAAGCCTGACGCCGATTGGGCAAACGATAGTAGCGAAAGCGTAATAACCATAGTAGCGAAAGCCTAGTAATCATAGTTGCTAAAGCCTAAGGCAGATCACTCAGCACTACTCTGCGTCAGTGGGTAGTGCTGATGTATAGTTAGTCAGTGATTGCACTAATCTTGCTTCGTGATAGTCCCTTTCTTCATCGAGTAAATCAGTGTAATCAGCAAACGGCTCACTCACCTCCCCTCGTTCTAGACTTATCATTTCAAATAGATAATGCGCCAGTTTGGCTGGCGCATCTATGGTGATGTCATGACCACAATAGGCCAAGACAACTAAGTCGACGTTAAAATGTTGTGCTAATGCCCTGCTTGTTTGAATATTCACTAAGGCATCACGATCACCCGATAAAATACTGACTGGAACAGGCAAAGATGCTGGGCAGCGATAACGAAACGCCGCCCACAACTGACGACACGCATTACTAAAATGCGGTGTCGACTCGTGGCGATAGTGGCTCCAACGAGCAATCAAGGCTATATCGCGCCGATGGCGATAGCTGGTTAAGCGCACAATCGTCGATTCGATAGGATTAAGCTGTCGACCGCGGCAACGTTTGAGCCAAGCACTCAGGACATTTAATCCATTAAATCGCTGATACCAAGGTGATAAGTTAGCCGCGCTACTATTTAGCACAAAAACGTGTTTTATCTGCTCGGGGCGCTGCTTAGCCATTTCCATGGCGAGCATACCGCCCATAGATAAGCCAAGCAGATAAAAAACTTGTCCCGCTAATTGCACATCCAATTGTTGCCACACCGAGCTGGCATATTCGGCGATAGTTAAAGGGCTGGCTTGGTGAGTGAGGATCCCATTGCCGGGCAAGTCAGGGGTAAAAACGGTGCAGCCCCTTTGCCTTAATCTCTGATCAAAGCCATTCCAATGGCGTTGATCGCGCATTAAGCCCCTGAGTAATACCCACGTTGTCATCAAAAACGCTCCCGATACCAAAACTGCTGCGCACTCTGCGCCAGTTGTGTGAGATGTTCGGGCGTCAGTCCTTCTAACTCCCGTGCGTACGCCGCCTCCATCAAGAACTGCATCAATACTGTGTGCCGGCGTAAAATCCTGTGGTGCCTGTGTGTTTTTTGCGGATTAAAAAAGCCCGCAAAATTGAATATTTGCCTTGGATTTTTCTTAATCCATGCCCATGAGCCCATCTCTAAGGTCAAAGGTAAGAATGGAATATTGGCTTGAGGATCCTGGGTATGATGCTGGCGGTACAAGTAATCCCAAATATCACCATGGGTGCGATAAAACTGGCTCTGGGGCGCAAGCCGATAATGGCCATGATGGGGATAGCTCGCTTCAAATAACTGCTTTAAGTGATAAATGAAGTGGGCATTTTCAAAGGATGCGCGCGTGTGGGCATAGGGAAACCAGATATGATCCGTCAAACCAAAACCAGAATGCGCATCAAGGGAAATAAGACTGGTGCTTTGTCTAAGCAGTTGTTGCACATAAGCCACCAGCCCTGCTGTTTCAAGCTCCATACCCCCAAGGCCACGAAACCAAGGCAGCTTAGAAGAGAGCCGTTGCCCTCCAACCATAAAAGACACTTTTTCCCGGGACTCTATCGGCGCGTTGCGCATCAAGTCGACCTGATTGCCATTACCGCGACTGCCCAGCAGTAATCCGACGGGATTCACCACAGGGACAAAGGCTAAGCGGATGTCCGTTAATAACTGTTGTAGGTGTTTGTCCCACGCAAGGCGCTGCAACAGGCTGTTAAGCAAAGCCAAAATCACCTGGGAGCCAATCCGCTCCACCCCATGCACGCCGCCAACGAATAACACGGTAGGACATGGGCGTTCGGTCACACCTAACTCGACACTGTAGAGCGGAAAATGTTGATGCCGAAATGGAATGTCCGCAAGAACCTGATATTTGAGCTTAAGATGATGAGTATCAATGAGTTGTGATAGTGTATCTAACTCGAAGGGAATGTTATTCATATCATCCTAGAAAGTGAAATGAGCATAGACTCATAGCCTTAGGACGATACTAATGGCGAACCACGACATATTTATGACAACAGATTAAGCCAAAGCCAAGCTCACTTTAGTGGCGTGTGACTTCCTCCTGAAACAGCAACTCCCCCATAATGCTTTCAATATCCAGTTGAGCTAAGCCCTGGTCAAAAACATCCCGCCAATGGCGTCCCTCCTCAGTATTACGAAACGCAACATAGAGCTGTTTATTGGCAAGCAGTTGTTTATTCACCTGTAATTTATCCGCCAATGGCTGCAAATGAGGTTGCTTTAACAGGAAATAGAGTACGTTGACATCAATCACTGCACCATCGATGCGACCAGCGGCCACCTTCTTGATGTTTTGTTCATCCGAGGTCACGGCCTCGACGAGCTGCGTACCAGAAGCAATCATCAGATCCAGCGAGTCGGTATTCACATAGTCCTTCACAACCCCTAAGGTGTAGCGGTTCAAATCGGCTAAATAATGCCAGCTAATGGGATGAGATTTTTGCTCAACAATGCCTAATGGGCTGATCCCTATTGGTTTTGAAAAACAAATTTGTCCGTTTCAAAATAATATTCTGGAAAATAGCCAATGTAATCGGAGCTTGGCATGGCAGCCAATTTTATCGCTCGGCTCCACGGATAAAAATCGACAACAAGTTGTTGCTCCATGCGCTCGAAGGCGGCTTGAGCGACCGCGACACTGGCCCCCTGTTGTGCCAACTGCTGACCCGAATAAGGCGGCCAGAGTAATGAGGTGAGCTTGAGCGTGTCGGCAAATACTGTATTAGCCATGCTTAACAGGCAACAGAGCATCAGTGGGCACCAACGATTCATAACACCTCCCTCAAAAACTCATCTGTTTAATGGCTTGAAAAACAAACAATTCATCACTTGATCATCGGTTAAACTCTTTTCAGTATAATCAGCCATCCCTCAAGGTACAGTGAATATTTGTTACATATTTAACCGACGGGAACCTAGCTTAAGCAGAAATGATAGGAGTAGACTGAATTTGCATCGATACTCACTGTTCGTCATTATTGCGGTGAAAGTGGAAGATGAGGCCAACATGGGGGATGCGATATGTCAATTTCTTTCAAAGACAGTAAGTTGTCTTTTATGCATTCCGCGATGACTCAAACCGTCATTACCGTGATAGGTGCATGTTTTACCTTAGTCGGAGGGATATTTTTACTCTTACCCGGACCGGGACTGCTCTTTATCCTGATAGGACTAACCCTCTTGAGTACCCAGTATCCTTGGGCAAAACGTTGGCTTCGTCTTAGTCAGCGACAATTAAGTAAGAGCGCGGCTTGGCTCGACAATCAAATTCGGCGCCTCCGCCGATAATCTTGAGTCTCCACCTAAACATCAACCCAAGCTTTCGAACTTGGGTTGATTTGTCTTAATGTGCCCTTGAGCGTAATGAGGTTTTAGGGAGATTTTTGCAGCGATATGGCTGACGTTTATGCAAGGCAGAGTCCATGCTGTGTAGTGATTCTACATAAACGGACGATAACGCAGCAGAAACGCTAGCTAAACGCTGCCCGAAGGATTTCATCCCAAAACGTCACCATGCCCTAGGCATTAATATCCTCATATAACTCTTTATACATCAGCTCACGCATTTTAAATTTCTGGATTTTGCCCGTGACTGTCATGGGGTATTGCTCCACAAACTTGATGTAGCGAGGCACTTTAAAGTAGGCGAACTTTTCGGTGAGGAAATGCCGAATATCCTCCTCTGAAATCGTGGCGCCACTGCGAATCTTGATCCACGCGCACACTTCTTCGCCGTATTTATCACTATGAACCCCAAACACTGCTGCATCTTGCACATCTTTATGGGTATAGAGTTTCTCTTCAATTTCACGGGGATAGATATTCTCGCCACCGCGAATAATCATATCTTTAATACGGCCAACGATTTGCACATAACCTTGCTCATCCATTTGCCCAATATCGCCAGAATGTAGCCAGCCTTCACTGTCGATAGTTGCCGCCGTTTTTTCAGGATCATTCCAATAACACTGCATGATGCAATAGCCACGGCTACAGACTTCACCGGGCGTATTGATAGGCAGCACTTCACCAAATTCATCGACGATTTTCACTTCGGTATGGGGTAAAGCACGGCCAACGGTAAGCACACGTTTCTCAACTGGTGAGTCGATTTCAGTAATGTGATTCAGCGGGCTGCACTCAGTTTGACCATACCCAATTAACACTTCCTGCATATACATCAGGTTTTGTACCCGGCGCATCACTTCTTCTGGGCAAGTCGCTCCCGCCATAACACCGGTACGCAACGAGCTTAAGTCAAAGCGTTTAAATTCGGGGTGCTCTAACTCGGCAATAAACATGGTGGGAACACCGTGCAGTGCTGTGCAGCGTTCACGCTCTACCACCTCTAGGGTGGTCAGCGGATCGAAGGAATCCCCAGGAAAGACCGCCGCGGCGCCCTTAGCAAGGCACACAAGGTTACCCAGCACCATGCCAAAACAATGGTATAAAGGCACAGGAATGCAGAGCTTATCTTCACAGGTAAACTTCATCGCCTCGGCCACTAAGTAGCCATTATTCAGGATGTTGTGGTGCGATAAGGTCGCGCCCTTTGGGCTGCCCGTGGTGCCAGAGGTAAATTGAATATTAATGGCGTCATAAGGGCTAAGTGATTCGGCGATTTGCTCAAGCGCCGCCTTATCATCTGGCGTCACCTCAAGCAATAAATCATCAAAGTTCAACATGCCGGGAGACTGCTCCACCCCCATGCGGATCACAAATTGTAACTCGGGCAACGCTTTGGCCTGCAATTGCCCAGCGGCGCACACCTTAAGCTCTGGCGCTAACTCGTAGAGCATCTGTAAATAGTTACTGGACTTGAATTTATCGGCGCAAATCACCGCCCTACAGCCCACGTTAGTCAGGGCATATTGTAATTCTTCTGGGCGATAAGCAGGGTTGATGCACACCATGATGGCGCCAATTTTGGCGGTGGCGAATTGGGTTAGACACCACTCAATATTATTGGGCGACCAAATGCCCACGCGATCCCCAGGACCTATGCCCAGTTTGAGTAAACCTGTGGCCAAGGCATCGATTTGTGCAAGGTATTGGCGGTAATTCCAACGGATATCTTGATGATTCACGACAACGGCTAACTGTTCGGGATAAGTGTTAGCGATATCGTTAAGGTACTGTCCTATGGTTTTTTCAACAAGCTCCGGGGAATTAGATCCCCGGAACTCACTGTATTTAAGTGGGTTTGTTGCTTGAGTCGTTGAAACAGACATTAAGGCCTCCGTGCTTTTTTTATGGTTAGCATGGTCCAAACTAACCAATCCTCGGAACATCTCACAAGTAAAAAAGCACGGTATTAGACTAAAGAGTAAGGATATTCTGTTACTCGAAAACCGGAATTAACGGGTAATAAACGCCACCTGTTTATCTGTGGTTAAAACCTCTAAACGCTGCAAACGCTCCATAATCGCCAGCAATACCCCTTGGCGACGCATATTCTCTAACACCCCTGGGCTGAACACTTCGAGGCGAGTCATCGCGGTTAATAGCAGACGGCATTGAGCGACACTGGCATCACGGATATAGGCGGGTTTATCGACTAAGTAACTGTTGTTATACCAGTAATCCCAGGTGAAATTCGCCAGTAACCAGCCCTGAGTGGTTAAATCGCTGATGAATTCCAACATGCGTTCGCGGTGCAGGCTCACATCCCCTGCGGTAAAATCTTTAAGGTATTTAGTGTATAGGCCACTGTCTGTGGTCATTGCTGAAGTTTCCATAACACACCTCACTGTTTCAACATCACTCATATAAGAAGTCGGGTATTGAAATAAAGCTTGGATTGGGACCTAAAGCTGCCAACTTTGCATCGATTTGCGGCGTCATAGCACCAATTGCATAAGGCATACCAGACTCGATAGTGACGACAGAGTAAGCTGCGTTAACTGAACACTGACTTAACGCGCCGGATAATGCTTAACGTCAGGGGACCAGAGAACGGTTAACTGTTAGGCAAACAAAAACTAGGATAAACTCAACGCATTAACGCGATGAGACGGCTATTTCAGTAAAGGATAAAAGATGAATTACTGGCTTATGAAATCGGAACCCGACGAATTTAGTATCGACGATCTTAAGGCTTGCCCTAATCAAACCGAAGCCTGGTTTGGGATCCGTAACTACCAAGCACGTAACTTTATGCGAGATGCGATGCAAATTGGCGATCAAGTCTTCTTTTACCACTCAAGTTGCAAAGTCCCCGGCATCGTCGGCATTGCCGAAGTCGTGACCAATGCCTATCCTGACAGCTCGGCCTTTGACCCCGAATCAAAGTATTTTGATCCTAAGTCCGATCCACTGCAGCCACGATGGTTAAGGGTAGATATTCGTTTCGTCAAACAATTTAAGGAAATCATCCCCTTAAGTTTGATCAAAAGTTTGCCGCAACTGGCCGATATGTACTTAGTCTCTAAAGGTTCTAGGCTGAGCATTCAACCTGTAACCGAAGAACAATGGCAAGCCGTGCTTATGCTCGCCCGCTAAGGCCGCATATTCAGCTAAAGTTCATTTAAGCTAAACTAGGGCGTGCTGACGTTTCGAGCTTAGATTTTGTTCGTTCTGGCAAGCACGTGCTCGCGAAACGAGGAATGATGTGTAGTTATTCTACTCAAATGACGAGTGACAAAGAGCAAGGGCTTGCCAGACGAACCCTTCGGGCAGCATTTGGCTGGCGTTTCTGCCGCGTTATCGTCCGTTATGTAGAATAACTACACTGCACGGACTTTGCCTTGCATAAAAGCCAGCCACACTGCTGCAAAAATAACCCTGAAACGTCAACACGCCCTAGATTGACACACAACAACCTCATTATTCCCTAAGGGAGCTAGTATGAATAAATTAACAGCAACACTGATAGGTGGAGTCGTACTCAGTCTGGTCGCCCCGATAGCGGCTTTTGCAAAGCACGATAATGATAAGAAGGACAAAGATCTGCCCCCTGGTCTACAAAAGAAAGTCGACAAGGGGCAGCCTCTTCCCCTGGATGGCAGAAAAAACTGCGTCGTGGCGATATCCTAGATTACGATATTTATGACCGCGGCCGCGTTGTCGTCCCCATAGACAGAGACGGCAGAATCAGCATTGAAGTCGAAGGCTCCATCATCAAGCTCGATGAAAAGAGCCGTAAGATCCTCGATATCATCAATGTGGTCACCTATTGATCTGAATTTACAAACAGCTTCCTGCGCACACTTAACCCGTTAAGTGTGCGCGTTTTGCTTTAGGGTTAGCGCCCGTCGAGCATGCGGCCAAGTCCGCCGAGGACTGAACCTTCACCGCGGTCACTCCCACCAGCAGAGGGAGCGTGAGCGATAATGCGATCCGCCATCCGCGAGAACGGTATACTCTGCAACCACACAGTGCCATGGCCTGTTAAGGTCGCTAAAAACAGCCCTTCTCCGCCAAATACCATCGATTTTAACGAGCCAGCCCGCTCGATATCGTAATCAATCCCTGGGGTAAAACCGACTAAACAACCTGTGTCGACACGTAAGGTTTCGCCTTTGAGTTCTTTCTTTATTAAGGTGCCGCCCGCATGAATAAACGCCATGCCATCACCCTGTAAGCTTTGAAGAATAAAACCTTCACCGCCAAAAAAGCCCGTGCCTAGGCGGCGATTAAACTTCATGCTTACTCGCGTCCCAAGGGCTGCAGCGAGGAAGCTGTCTTTCTGGCAGATCAGTTCTCCGCCATATTGGGCAAGATCGAGAGCTAAAATCGTCCCAGGATAGGGCGCGGCAAACGCTACTTTACGTTTCTGATGTCCTAGGTTTGTAAAGTGCGTCATAAAGATGCTTTCACCCGTCAGCACACGTTTACCCGCACCCATCAACTTGCCAAAAAAGCCAGATTCAGGCTCGGAGCCGTCACCCATTTTGGCCTCGAAGCTAATGTCTTGCTCTAGATAATTCATCGCGCCGGCTTCGGCGATCACCGTCTCGTGCGGGTCGAGTTCGACCTCAACCAACTGCATGCTGTGACCGATAATCTCATAGTCCACTTCATGGCAACGTCTAGACATACAATTCCCCTTACTCTGCCAGTCCAATTAATGTGGCGAGCAGAAATCATCAGTGCCACGATATTGGACTCACTTTATGACATAAAATGTCAAAAGGCGATCGTTTTTATCCCAAGATTGCGTCAGTAAGTTGTTTCAAAAGATGACAAGTAGTAGAGGATTAACCTAATCCCACCCCATTAAACTGCCCTGCTTTAGCAAATTCCTCTAGGATTAATTCGGTAAAAAGTTTGCCAGCACGGCCCAAGGGGCGCTCAAGGGTCGACACTAATTGGGGAGTAAAGGTATAGCGACTGCCACCGACAAAGTCTACCTCCACAAGCTCACCGCTCAACAACTCCTCCTGCACCAGAAAATCAGGTAACCAACCAAAACCGAGCCCTTTTAACAAGGCGTTCTTTTTCATAATAAAACCAGAAAGATAGAACACTTTATCGCCACCGAATTGCAGCTCATCTCGATAAGTCTTATTGGGGGAGGAATCTTCGATGGTCAGCTCAACATGTTGCTGTAACTCGGGCAAACTGATGTGTTTATGCTGAGCCAAGGGATGTGAAGCACTCGTCACCAGCACACTGGTTATCGCAGGGAGTGGCTGTGGGTGATAATAGGGGCCAGTGCGGTAGTCTTTAACCAACATCAGATCTGCATTATCACGCTCGAATCTGTGCTGCACACCACCCAAAAACTCCATGTTGAGCTGAATTTTTGTTGGAATTTGATGCTCTGCCATCCGTTTAAGTGCCGTCATAATCGGCTCCATCGGCAAGGCGCCATCGATCACCAACTCAAGCTTAGGCTCCCAACCTTCACTGAAACGACTGGCAAGATGTTCAATATTGGCAAGGTGTTGCAACAGTCTTTGCCCCTCGGCCAAGATCACCCGCCCTTCACTCGTCAACTCGGCGCGGTATTGATCCCGACTAAAAAGTTGCACACCTAAATGTTCTTCCAGCTTTTTGACCTGATAGCTGACCGCCGATTGCGCCTTGTGTAAACGCTCGGCGGCTTTGGCAAAACTGCCCTCTTCCACCAGCACTTGCAGCACATTAAAAGCATCAATATCGATGCGCATGGGGACTCCTAAGCTTTCATTAACATGTCACGGAAACGCTACGAAGCGTAAAGCAGTTAATACCATCTAATTTTTAGATTGAGATAACAGATTTATTATTCTTTTTTTGTTCATTCAAGCAACTAAATTGATAAGAAGATCACACTAATGCAACTTGCAGCATAACGACTCGCGGTGTAGGCAAGCCTGCAGCGTAACTTTGAAGGAATCACCATGCCATTTTATGTGAAACAAGGCCAAGTCCCCCATAAGCGCCATATCGCATTTGAGAAAGAAAACGGCGAGCTATACCGTGAGGAGCTGTTTTCAACCTATGGTTTTTCCAATATTTACTCGAATAAATATCACCACAATATGCCGACTAAGGCATTGGAAGTGGCGCCCTACCGCCTCGGTCACGGTGCCCAATGGGAAGATTCATTAGTCCAAAACTATAAATTAGACTCTCGCACGGCCGATCGCGAAGGCAACTTCTTTAGCGCCCGCAACAAAATCTTTTATAACAATGATGTGGCCATTTATACCGCAAAAGTGACTCAAGACACGCCGGAGTTTTACCGCAATGCCTACGCCGATGAAGTGGTGTTTGTACATGAAGGTGAAGGTACGCTCTACAGTGAATATGGCACTCTAGAGATCAAGAAATGGGACTACTTAGTGATCCCACGCGGCACCACACATCAGCTCAAATTCAACGATTACAGTAATGTGCGCTTATTTGTGATTGAAGCCTTTTCAATGGTGGAAGTGCCAAAACATTTCCGTAATGAATACGGTCAGTTACTCGAGTCTGCCCCCTATTGTGAACGCGATCTGCGCACGCCCGTATTGCAAGATGCCGTGGTTGAACGTGGCGCCTTCCCGCTGGTGTGTAAATTTGGTGATAAGTACCAACTGACCACCTTAGAGTGGCATCCCTTTGACCTTGTGGGTTGGGACGGCTGTGTTTACCCCTGGGCATTTAACATTACCGAATACGCACCTAAAGTCGGCAAAATTCACTTACCGCCTTCAGACCACTTAGTGTTTACCGCCCACAACTTTGTGGTGTGTAACTTTGTGCCGCGTCCTTATGACTTCCACGAGCGTGCCATTCCTGCGCCTTACTATCACAACAATATTGATAGTGATGAAGTGCTGTACTACGTCGACGGTGACTTTATGAGTCGTACAGGGATTGAAGCAGGTTACATCACCCTACATCAAAAAGGGGTAGCGCACGGCCCACAACCCGGCCGCACCGAAGCCTCGATTGGTAAAAAAGAAACCTATGAATATGCAGTGATGGTGGACACCTTCGCCCCACTGAAATTAACCGAACATGTGCAAAATTGCATGAGTAAAGACTACAACCGCTCTTGGCTAGAAAACTAACGCTGCACCGCAGCATAAGTGAATGGCTTAACTAAGCCTACTAGCCGTAAGTCACCACAGCGAACAAGGCAAAAAGAGTGACTGCGTGTTGAATTAATCAAGAGGAACAGATCATGGCAAGCGAACTCAATCCACTGGGCTTACTCGGTATCGAATTTACCGAATTTGCCAGCCCCGACAGCGATTTTATGCACAAAGTGTTTATCGACTTTGGTTTTTCACTGCTGAAAAAAGCCAAGAATAAAGACATTTTGTACTACAAACAAAATGACATTAACTTCCTGCTTAACAACGAGCGCGAAGGATTTTCGGCAGAATTTGCCAAATCACACGGCCCAGCCATTAGCTCTATGGGCTGGCGCGTAGAAGATGCCAGCTTTGCTCACCGTGTGGCGGTAGAGCGCGGCGCCAAAGCCGTAGCCGATTCGGCCAAGGATCTACCTTATCCAGCCATTTATGGTATTGGTGACAGCTTAATTTATTTTATCGACACCTTCGGTGCCGACAACAATATCTATGCAACTGACTTTGAAGACTTAAGTGAGCCTGTGATCACCCAAGAGAAAGGCTTTGTCGAAGTAGACCATTTAACCAATAACGTCTACAAAGGCACCATGGAACATTGGGCTAACTTCTACAAAAACATCTTTGGTTTTACCGAAGTGCGCTACTTCGACATCAGCGGCGTACAAACCGCACTGGTGTCTTACGCCCTGCGCTCACCCGATGGCAGCTTCTGTATCCCAATTAACGAAGGTAAAGGCAACGATAAGAACCAAATCGATGAATACCTGAAGGAATACAACGGTCCAGGCGTACAACACTTAGCCTTTAGAAGCCGTGATATCGTTAAATCCTTAGATGCGATGGAAGGTAGCTCGATTCAATGCTTGGATATTATTCCTGAATATTACGACACCATTTTCGATAAAGTCCCACAAGTTACCGAAAACCGTGAGCGTATCAAGCATCACCAAATTTTGGTGGATGGCGACGAGTCAGGCTATTTATTGCAGATCTTCACTAAAAACCTGTTTGGCCCGATCTTTATCGAAATCATTCAACGTAAGAACAACTTAGGTTTTGGTGAAGGTAACTTCACCGCCCTGTTCCAATCGATTGAACGTGACCAAATGCGCCGCGGCGTGCTGTAATCGCGACCATTAATGTTATAAGAAAAAACGGTACGCACTGCGTACCGTTTTTTTATGTCCAATTCTCACTTGTTGTTTGTCACGCTTCCGGTCTGGCCTTTCGATTATTGTCTTTCAACATGGTCTTTTGAGTATCGCCCCTTGACGGTACGCTTGAGCATCGCACTTTCGAACAAAGCCTCTTGGTGTGGTCCTTAAGTCTGATACTTTACAATCGTGTTTTTGCCCTGTGCCTTGGCTTGATACAAAGCCTTATCCGCCAAATGCAGCAACGACTCGCCAGCGATACCTTGCTGATACTCCACCCAACCAATGCTCACAGTGCAGTAAATTGTGTGCTCCTCGGCCGCTATCGACATCTCTGCAAAGGATTTTCGAATACGCTCAAGCACCGGATACACCTGCTCAGCATCAATATCCCTAAGCACAAGGGCGAACTCTTCACCGCCTAGGCGCGCGGCAATATCTTGGCTACGGCTATGATTGTGTATCAACTGGGCCAACAGCTGAATAACCCTATCGCCCACACTGTGACCATAGGTGTCGTTAATCATCTTAAAGTTATCGAGATCCAACATAGCGACCGAATAACGCACTGTCGGGCCGTTAAGATTTGCCAGCTGTGGCATAAAGCCGCGGCGATTCAGTAGCCCCGACAAGGGATCGTAGAGCGCCTCTTGCACCGCGGTCTGCTTATCTCTCTCGGTTCGGCGCAGTTGTGCCCGCTGTAACGACACCCCAAAAATGGTTAATGCCGATGACAACACAAAAGCCATCATCTCCGCATTGGTTTGATACGGCGTGGCATTGATAAACGGACCATAGCCCTGGGCTGTCGCTAAAATCATAAACAGCATGGAGGCGCTGCTAAACAGCGCGAGGTAAAAACGCGTGACCTCAAAGGAGAGCACAACCAATAGCGGCGGGATCACATAAAATAACCAGCCCAGATCGAACTTAACCCCAACCAAACAAAACAGTGGCAAGCCAATCAAGGGCAGAAGGATATGGCGGGTTTTGGCTATGCTTAGCGCATTGGGTTCCACCCATCCTGCATACAGCTGATACACCAACACGATTCCCAGAATATCGGCAAAGAAAAACATTTGCCCCATACTCCAAAACGCGCTGGGCAAAATATAACCGCCAAACACTAAGTTAGCGGATAACAATGCGCTGGAGCCGAAAATGGGGATGATGCCTGCGACCACCACAAACTTCATCAAGTCATTCGCACTTCCCGTACCCTGTGGCAAGAAGCGTCTGAGTAACAACATCGACATCGCAGGCGCGAGCATATCGCTTAACGCGGCAATCGAAGTATGCAGCAGCGAAAGACCGAGAGAATCCTGTTGCAACATGCCTTGAAAATTCAAAGTAAAACTGCCGAGGAATATCAGCATCAATGCCTTACGCCCCCACATGAGTAACATCACCAAGGCAATGCCGGAGGGCAGCCAAATCAAGGTGATATTCTCAGGTTGCAAGCTAAATAACGTTTGGCCTAAGGCGCCGGTTAGCCAGTAGATAATGCCTGCGCACAGCAGTGCGATATGGCTTTGTCTTGCTGGCAATAAAGGCGAAAAAAGTGTCTTCAATCGGTAATCAACCTCAAAGAGCGCTAACGCGATAAAATTAAACGGTTTATTGGGTCGCTATAAAGCTTATGCCATGTGCATTAAATGGCAGTATAACCAAGTTTACATATAAACTCGGCGAGGCTTTAACCTCAGCGACCAAAAGCCCTGCGACCTAAAACCAGTACGATTGAGCTTTAGTCCGCGTTAGGTGTAGTGATTTGCTTAATCACCCTACAAGGATTACCCACAGCCACACTATTGGCTGGAATATCTTTATTCACCACACTGCCCGCGCCAATCACGCAGTTATCGCCAATGGTGACACCGGGCAATACACTGACATTACCGCCGAGCCACACATGGTGACCAATATGAATAGGCTTACCAAATTCTGTTGTAAGACGAGCAATGGGGTCAATAGGATGGGTCGCGGTAGAAATCAGTACATTGGGCCCAAACATCACATGGTTGCCAATCGTGACCTGACAAACGTCGAGTATGGTTAGGTTGTGATTCGCATAAAATTGCTGGCCAATTTGGATGTTATAACCGTAATCACAAAAGAAGTTAGGCTCGATATGAGCACAGCTAGGCACATTGAGTAGCTCACGCAAGTGGGCCATGCGCGCCTCAAGCTGGGTGGGATCGGCATGATTAAATCGATGACAGAGTAATTTAGCTCGCATTCTTTCGGCGACTAAGGTTTCATCGGAGGCTTGATAGGCTTCCCCGCCAACATTTTTTGCTTTTCTGTCATCTAAGTTCAACATTTAACCCTTGTTATAATGACGCAACCCTAACAATCGACTATCAATAATTCAAGCGCAACAACAAATCCGATGCTTTTTTTGCATCAATTGTTGTACGGTTTTACATCCAACCAAGCTAACGTCAGCAAACAATGCCTCCACACACGATGAAAATTAGCCCCGCTCATTCAGACCGATGTCGCAGGACGCAGGGGCGAATCAGCGATTTTGCCTGAGTTCGATTTTACCAGAGTGCGATTTAGCCGATTGGCTAACTCTCTCATTTTCATTACACTAGCGTTCCTTCACTCTTCTAGTAGACCGTTTAGACCATGCCAGATTTTGCCTTACTCGCAGTGTTTATCCCGACCTTTTTCTTTGTTTCTATCACCCCGGGGATGTGTATGACGCTCGCCATGACGCTTGGGATGAGCATTGGTGTGCGCCGTACCCTGTGGATGATGCTCGGCGAGCTTGTTGGGGTTGCCTTGGTCGCTACCGCTGCGGTCATGGGGGTGGCGAGTATCATGCTTAACTACCCTGAGGTTTTTCAGGTATTTAAATGGGTTGGTGGCATTTACTTAGGCTATATCGGCGTGCAGATGTGGCGCGCACGAGGCAAGATGGCCATGCTCAGCGATGATAACACTAACCCAAGAGCCAGTAACTTTACGCTGATTTCACAGGGGTTTATTACCGCCATTGCTAACCCTAAAGGTTGGGCGTTTATGGTGTCACTCCTACCGCCATTTATTAATGCCGAGCGCGAGGTTGCGCCGCAGCTCCTAGCTCTCCTTAGCATTATTATGGTGACAGAATTTACTTCTATGTTGGCCTACGCCAGTGGCGGTAAGAGTCTGAGAATATTTTTAAGTCGCGGCGATAATATTCGTTGGCTAAATCGTATCGCCGGCAGTCTTATGATTGGCGTTGGCATTTGGTTAGCAGTGAGCTAGTTAAACATGCTGTCTTGAGTGATATGTGCTTAGTACATCACTATTTTGTGTAGACCCATTCGCGTCGCGCCAACGTATTTGTTGACGTGACGCTCTACGTTTATGGTGGTTATTAGCCCTTTTTATAGGGCAACACCTCGCGCATCTGCTGCATATACACTTCCATTTGTGCAGCTTCCTCCTCGGTAAAATGCGCTATGGCTCGCTTAAAGTCGGGATGAGCAATATTGTGGTAAGAATAAAGCGCCACAGGCTCGAAGCCGCGCAGCACTTTATGTTCGCCCTGAGCGCCGGCATCAAAGATATCAATCCCATGGGCGATACAGTATTCAATGCCCTGATAATAACAGGCCTCAAAGTGTAATCCCTCAAGCTCGACAATGCTGCCCCAATAACGACCAAACAGACATGTCTGTCCTTGCTCGTTGCGGCCCGTAAAATACAGCGCGCCCGCTAACATCTGCCCTTTCGCATCACTTACGACGAGCAAGACAATTTGCTCAGCCAACCGCTCGGCAATCATGTTAAAAAATGTTGGGGTTAAATAACCACGATGGCCGGAGCGCTTAAGGTAGGTTAATTGATAACATTCAATAAAATGCTGCCATTGCTGACGGCTAATATCCGCTCCCGCGACAAACTCATATTGCAAGCCATAGGGCTGTAACTGGGCACGCTCCTTAAGGATGTTTTTACGCTTACGGGAGGTGAGCGCCGCTAAAAAGGCTTCAAAATCTTTATAGCCACGATTATGCCAATGGAACTGGGTGCTTAGACGCTTAAGGGAAGAGTGATTGGATGCCTCAGCAAATAGCGCTTGCTGCGAAGGCGAGACAAATAAGCAATGCCAAGAGGACATAGGCGCATCCACGTTAACTAATTGCTCATTTAAGCACGTAAATACAGCGCGACTTAGCTGCTGCGCTTCCGCTGCCAAAAGCGTAGACGATAGCCCCAACCGCCGCCCCTGCACCGGCGTAAACGGAATGGCATTTAACAATTTAGGATAATATTCAAAACCATGGCGCTCATAGGCCTGCGCCCATGCCCAATCAAACACGTATTCACCATAGGAGTGCGATTTTTGATAAAGCGGCATCAATGCTAGCAGGGGTAAATCCATAAAATCTGCGGCATCTTTTTGGCTAATAATGATGGCATCTGGTGCTAATTCTTGTGCAAATTCACTGCCAGTTGCGTCGAACACACCTAAATGATGTGGCCGCCAACCCGTCGCGGCACAGGCTGACAAGCTCTGCTCTAAGCTGAGTAAATAGGCATGCTGGCAGAAGGGATTGTCCGTCCCTATCAATCGGTCCCAGCTGTTAGCGTCAATACTCTGCGCCACGCTGGCAAAGGCCAATATCAGTTGTCTCATTCGTTGAATTCTTATCCGTTAAACACACTAAGCAAAGATCCAAGGTTGCAATTAAGCCTAATTCTCGGCACATTGCATAGCCAAAATGAAAATAAATTCAGGATTGAATATGCGCCGCGCAGGAACTTTTAGACCTCTTATTCTCGCCATCGCCATGGCACTGCCTTTGTTGTCTTCGCCCACTCTCCATGCCGAAGAGCCTTCAATTTTCAGCCAAATGGCCACGGCACAACCCGTATGGGCAAAACATGGTATGGTCGCCAGCCAAGAAGCGCTGGCCAGCCGCACTGGCATCGAAATTTTGAAGCAAGGCGGTAATGCCGTCGATGCTGCGGTGGCGGTCGCATTCAGTTTAGCCGTCACTCTACCCCGCGCGGGCAATATTGGTGGCGGTGGCTTTATGCTTGTGCATCTGGCCAAAGAAAACAAAACCATCGCCATCGATTACCGTGAAATGGCGCCATCAAAGGCGAAAAAAGACATATTCCTCGATGAGAATGGCGATGCGGTAACTAAATTAAGCCGTGAACATGGCCTGGCTGTCGGCGTCCCCGGCACTGTGATGGGCATGAGTTTAGCCCTTGAAAAATATGGCACTATGACCATGGCGCAAGTCACGGCGCCCGCCATCAAAATGGCACAGGAAGGCATTAGCGTGACCCCAGATCTTGCGGTATCCCTTGCAGGCTTAAAGCGCCGTATGAGCCAATGGCCCAGCACAGCAGCCATCTTCTATAAGGCCGACGGTCGTGACTACCAAGTGGATGATATTTTAAAACAGCCAGAACTCGCCCACTCCCTGCAACTTATCGCCGAGAAAGGTACTAAAGGGTTCTACGAAGGTGAAACTGCGGAGAAACTGGTTAAGGCCGTGCAAGACGCTGGCGGCATCATGACCTTAGCAGATTTACAACACTACAAGGCCGTCGAGCGTGAACCGGTTCGCGGTCAATACCGTGGATATGACGTAGTTTCTATGCCACCACCATCCTCGGGCGGCGTGCACATTATTGAGATGCTCAATGTACTGCAGCAGTTCCCTATCGATCAATTTGGCCATAACACGGCGCAAACCATTCATGTGATGGCCGAAACCATGAAGCATGCCTACGCCGATCGCAGCGAATACTTAGGCGATCCCGATTTTTATAAGGTGCCCGTCAAGCAGTTAACCAATAAGGACTACGCCCAAAAAATCGCCAGCCAAATTGCGCTAAACAAAACCACGCCCAGTACCGAAATTAAACCCGGCAATCTAGCGCCCTATGAGAGTGACCAAACCACCCACTTCTCGGTGGTCGATAAATGGGGCAATGCGGTGTCTAACACTTACACCTTAAACTTCAGCTACGGCTCGGGTTTAGTCGCCAAAGGTACGGGCATTTTACTCAATAACGAAATGGATGATTTCTCCGCAAAACCCGGCACGCCTAACGGTTATGGCCTAGTGGGTGGCGATGCCAACGCGGTGGAAGGTAATAAACGTCCTTTAAGTTCAATGAGCCCCACCATAGTGATGAAAGACGGCAAACCCTTCTTAGTCACGGGTAGCCCTGGCGGTTCACGCATCATTACCACCACGCTGCAAATCATTATGAATGTGATTGATCACGGCTTAAACATTGCCGAAGCCAGCAATGCCGCGCGAGTACACCACCAATGGCTACCCGATGAACTGCGAGTCGAAAGCAGCCTAAACCGCGATACCATTTCGTTACTCGAAGCTAAAGGCCATAAAGTAAAAGTGCAATCGGCCATGGGCAGCACACAATCCATCATGGTGACAGACCAAGGGATTTTTGGTGCCTCAGACCCACGCCATTCGGGTAGCGAAGCCGTCGGTTACTAATCACTGTTCGGCATACTAGTGATATGTATAAAGGCAAGGAAGCCATCGATTGGAGTGATAAGGCTAAGCACAAAGCTGCTCGATATTGAGCATTCAAGCTAAGCCGCGAAAATGAATCGTTCAGGAAGAGTCAGCAGCATCAACAAGCCCTGATATACACCACTGTATACGCAGGGCTTTTTACTCTTTGAGATAAAAGCCTAGCCCAGTCACACCATTCAGTCTTTACCATCTTCGACCGAGCTACGGTCGCGATATCAAGATGATAATACCGCTATCCCAACACGAAACTGTAAGCTGAACAGAAGATGCTAAGCCATCAAACAGGTAAAGTGAGTTTAGCTTTAACGTGGTTTACTCAATGAAAAAGATAAAATGTAACTGAATGTCTTTCTGGAGGGGAATGGATTGACTCAGCATTAACTCGCTCTATAGTATCCAGCTCTAACATACAAATTGAAAAGGAATTTATTGTGTCAATAGTATCGCTGATTTTGCTATTGCTCTTAGCTAGCATGATGTTTTTCGGTATGTTGAGTTATTCGCTCGGTCGCAAAAAGACCACGAACCCTAAGCTCACAGGGATGCTAGGCGCAGTATTGGGATTGTTTCCGTTATTAGGTGTTATTTTTTTGATTGTCTTAGTGCTAAAAGCCGACATCACAACCCCAAGCATGCCCCAAGGAAATAGCCTGCTCTAGCTAAAATGCGGTTAACTGACCTAGATTTATTTCAACAGTTAATTTAGAGCGAACATATAGCCGCGATACACTTTTAGTCAGTAGCACTCATCAAGAGACTGTTGGGATTGTGTTAGTTTCAACTGTCATTTTCGGATGTCGATTCTAAAGAAGATACTTGGCTCGCTTTGGGACAAAAGCGCCTTGGATTTAATGCACTAAAGATCGAAAATAACATTAAGAAAGTTATGACGACCATGTCACGCCTAAATAATCCATTGTTTTTGTAGGAAGTTTACTAACTCAGGCTTGCCATGGTGTTCACTCACCGACACGCAGCAAGTCCATCCGTGGATGCTCGACCGCCCCGTCCATGGGGCGGACGGTCGTCTCGCGATTCACCATGGCTCACCTGTTTGGCATCAGCGTAGCCTGTTGGTTTTAAAGAAATACAGCATGCTTTGGGACATTTTCGAGTTAAAGCCTTAACTCAAACGCGTTTGTTTCAGATAAAAATATCTATGGGTAACGCCCGGCTCACCGAGCAAATTTTGTTGGCGGATTTTTTGGCACAAAAAAGGTGACAATAAAATTTGTCCGGTGGAGCCGCTTGTTATGACTATTTTTCTGACTGCCCAGTTAGCTCATGGTACTTTTCTTTCGCTTCTTCGAATGTATCAAAAACAATTGCACTAACGGAGCTATAGCCAGGATAAGATGCCGATTTTAAATACTCACCACTCTTAAATTTAGTAAGTTGTTCTTCAGTGATAATTGGAAACTGGTCCTCGATTTCAGAATATGATTCAGTTCGGCATGGTGCAGCAGCTTTTGCAAACAAAACGGTTAAAGTTTTACCTTTTTGAAAGTATGCGACGGTTTGATATTGCTTCTTGTCTCTGCCAATCCATTCCATAGCTTTGGTTAGTTTCTCGAAATCAGGCTTGTCTTCATCAAAGTTGAATTCAGGACACCTTACTTTATATGAAATAAAGTTCTCTTCTACTGGATCAATATAAAAGGGCTTGCTTTCTAATGAGCGTTTTACTCTTTGATAAGGACTATCACTAACATTACCCGAAACGACTTTTTCACCAATTTGTCTACTTGCAAAAATCCTCTCGCGTTCGATACCTGCTTGGGTTGCTTTTAACTCAGCAATCTCCAAAGCCTCGTCGAATTTAGAGCACTCGTTTGGCATAATTTGGTGAACTTTACATGTAGAGACTTGTTTAGAAGCCTTTTCTACATCAGAAAGCTTATTGCTATCGCATCCTGATAACACTATACAAGTTACTAAAAGTGCTTTCTTCACATTATCTCCATACGAAAGTCATAACGCTTTGCTTTACGGCGCGCGTTAGCGCGTCCGGTGGAGGCCACGCTTTTTGTGGCCGTAACGAATAACAGCAACTTGTTATATTTCATCGCGAACCCTAGCCAAAATCTTTCCTAGTTTATTTTGGCCAGTCCCATCTTGACCGCAACCCCAGTAATAATCACCCGGCGCATTCTCAACGATGTCTTGGGCTCCTGTGGACTTAAGTAATTCGGCGAGCTTAGGATGGGTTTTGAATTTTTTCAGGACTGCTTCATACATAATGTTATCCTTAACCTGTTCCCAATCAGTTCTTATGGCTACTTTCCGGCTCCGGCCAAGTTCAGCAGCAATTTTTGGGGTATGGGCTGTTCTGATTCGTTCTTGATGCTCTTTATCCTCAAATTTTTGAGCCTGAAAGTAGTGTTCTACTGTGGGCCACCACACCCCGTCCATCTCAACACCGAACTTTGAGAAGTTACTAAATTCGCCAAATTCATCTGTCTTTGTATAGAAAAAGATCGTCATGCTGACCTATGAAATATAACATTTTATTCGTGCGCATGCGCGTTTACCTCGTTGGACCAGTGAAAACGCGCACGGTTAACTATCTGTATGCAAAGAACTTATCAGCTTTCTTCCAAATACACCATCTGGAAAACGCGCATGCGCGTTTTCCAAACCTATTATCTAATCCATGTGATTTATATGTAATTGATTATAAATATATTTATTTGTATTCAAATGTGAAAACGCGCACAAAGTTAGGATGAAAATCATCATTTTTAAATATGACTGTATGCCTATCCAGCCTTTAGTCATCTGTATGAATTGCAAAAGTTGAGTTATTAAGGATGAAAATTTTTAGGCAAGAAAGTCTGCTTTTAGATGCACCACAGGCAACTTGTTAACTCACTTTGGGGCAAAAAGCTTTTAGCCAGATGAACTGTTGTTATCTTGTTTTAACGATTAAATAGTAATGGCGGCTATTTCGGATTAGCCGCCATTATCTTATAAACCGATGAGTCTTGGCGTGAACTCAGCGCCTTTCACCTTCTTGTGTATTTCACCCATAACTTCAATTAATCACAATTGAAAACGCACTATTTTGCAGCGGTTAACTCAATAAAGGCGGCGGTGTACATTTTCAGATTCAGCATAAACTGTTTATGGGTAATAAATTCTTTCTCCGTGTGGCCCGTGTATTCCACGCCCGGCATGGCGGGGCCAAAACTTAAGGCATTGGGGAATAATTTACTGTTGGTTGAGCCGCCAATGGCCACGGGTTTGGGAGATGCTATGCCGGTAAAGTGGGCAAATACATCGAGTAAGGTCTGCTGATGCGGTGCATCCTTCATCACCATAGGCTCGCCCCAATAACTTTCTACGTCGATGAGTGTCACTTGATGCTCAACTTGCCATTTGTTCAGTGCATCCTTGGCTTGGGCGGAGAGTAACTCAGGCGTTTTGCCCACTGGGCGACGTAGATTAATGGTGACTTCCGTCCCTTTACTCGTTTGCGCAACGACTGTGGGAGCCAGCGTTAACGCGCCCATAAAATCATCTTTATAGGCCAGCTCGCCAAACTGCTCTGCATAAATCCCCAACCCCACTAACTCATTCATAGCAGCCACAGTGAGTGCTGCCGTGGTTTTAGGCCAAGTGAATGGCTGCAGTAACGCGGCCAAATGCGTCACGGCATTCACCCCATCTTCTGGTGTGGAGGAATGGGCCGCCTTACCGTCGGCAAAAATATGCAAGTCGCACACGGTCTGCTCGCAAGTGCGCTCGAATCGATACTTCATCCCCTGCTGGTTGGCAGCGCTCACCTGTAACTGTGCCAATAAGCTTGGGGTGATGGCATGAATTTTCGCCTCGGCTTGCTGTGGCACTTGGCTAGCAAAATAGCCGCCGGAAAATGCCGTTAGGCTCGGGACATTCGCTGCCGCGCCCTGCTCCTGCGTTGGATCGAGATTCGGTACAGTAAAGCCAATCTTACTCCAACCCTTTTCGGCGGTAACCACAGGATACTCAGCATCTATGGTGATATTCATCTGCGCTGGGGTGTAATGGGCTAAAAAGGCCTTTAGCGGATCCCAATCGGACTCTTCGGCTAAATACACCAACAGCTCAATGCGTTTTTCCCGTTTGAGTTGTTTATCTTTGATGGCCTTCATCGCATACATGGCGGTGACAATCGCGCCTTTATCATCTTCAGTGCCGCGACCTATCAGCTTGCCAGGTTCAGACTCGGTATCCAGCACATAGGGGCTCTTGGCCCAGAGCGCGGGATTGGCGGGTTGCACATCGCCGTGGGTGACGATGCCCAATTTCTCAACCTGTGAGGGTTGGGCATCGATAGCATTGGCATCGAGGCCAATCAGCACCACATAACCGTGATCGGCATAATCGAGTCCGAGTTCTTGGCTCAAGCTTTTTAAACTCGACTTAAAACCAATAAATGCAGGGTTGGTATCGGGCGTTTGCCCCTCCACTGCTTGGGTATTAAAACTGATTAAATGCGCCAGACTCTCGACCATCTGCGCGTCATAGGTGCTCACTGCATAATCGGCCACCTTAAGCGCATCTTGGCTAAGCGTGATTGGCGACGCTGCAGCTTGCGTCGATGTCCACAGCGCAGCGGCTAATAGGGAATAAGAAAAACGACGACAGAGGCTCGTACAGTTAAACTGAGGCAATTCCATAGAGGTCCTATTTATTATTTGTATGATTAGGGACTTACATTAAAACGCACCCAAGCAATGGCTTTATCCTTTGCCCAATATTGCCTTAGTGCGCGGCTCAGTTTGCCATAGTTCTTCCGTTAAAAACCGCAGACTAACCATTTGTTACAAACAAAACACAAAATCGATGGAACCCTTAGTCGGATACATGCTAAACAGTCACCTTAAAATAACATTAATGGTCTGCAGTACCATTAATCCAACAGAATAATAATCACCTAACGGGGAATTGACATGAAGGGACTTAGCCTAAAATCACAGGCCCTTAACGCGCGCACACTCAAACCACGCGCTATTAAACTGACCTTTAGCGCCATCACACTCGCCCTCGCCTTAAGTGGCTGCAGCGCACAGCACAGCGATACTGCGGCGCAGGCGAAAGTCGCACCGAATGCCATGTCGGCGCAGATCATTAGCCAAAATGCCAGCAACCCTTTCTTTAAACCCTATGATACGTTTATGGAAATTCCGGCCTTCGACAAGATTAAGCCCGAGCATTTTCCCTGCATTTAAGGCGGGTATCGCCCAGCAACACGAAGAAATTCAAGCGATTGTCGATAACAAAGACAAGCCTAGCTTCGCCAATACCATCGAAGCGATGGAGTTTTCTGGCGATCTCGTCACCCGCGTATCCAACGTCTTCTTTAACTTAACTGGTGCTGATACCACTCCGGAGCTGCAAGCGATTTCCAAGGAAGTCTCACCAATGTTATCGTCTGCCGAAGACGATATCTTATTGAACGATAAGCTGTTTCAACGTGTTAAAGCCGTTTACGACAGCAAAGACAGCTTAAAGCTCAACACGGCGCAGGCCAAATTACTCGAAGACACCTATAAGTCGTTCACCCGTGGCGGTGCTAACCTGAGCGAGCAGGATAAAACCAAGCTGCGCGCCCTGAATGAAGAAATCGGCAAGCTTAACTTAGCCTTTGGTGACAATCTGTTAGCCGAAACCAATGCCTTCGAACTAGTGATTGATAAGCAAGCTGACTTGTCTGGTTTACCCACCGATGTGATTGCCACTGCCGCCGAAACCGCGAAAAAGCGTGGCCATGAAGGCAAATGGGTATTTACCACATCACGCCCATCTATCACGCCGTTTTTAACGTATGCCGATAATCGCGAACTACGCGAAAAGCTCTATAAGGGTTATATCGAGCGCGGTAACAACAATAATGCCAATGATAACAAAGTCATTCTGGCAAAAATTGCCGCACTGCGCGCCGAACGTGCACAACTCATGGGCTATAAAACCCATGCGGATTTTGTGTTAGAAGAGCGCACCGCCAAGACACCAGAAAATGTCTATGGCTTACTCAATAAAGTCTGGCCAGCCGCCCTTGCCCAAGCCAAAACTGAGGTTGCAGATATGCAGGCCTTAATCGACAGCCAAGGCGGCAAGTTTAAACTGCAAGCTTGGGATTGGGATTACTACGCCGATAAAATCCGTGTCGCGAAATACAGCTTTAACGAGCAGCAAACTCGCCCTTACTTCTCCCTCGACAGCACCCTAAAAGGCGTGTTCTACACGGCCAATCGCCTCTATGGTTTAACCTTTAAAGAGCGCACCGACTTACCTAAATACAACCCCGAGGTGCGTACTTGGGAAGTGTACGATAAAGACGGCAAGCTCATGGCCATCTTTATGGGCGACTATTTTACCCGTGATAGCAAACGCGGTGGCGCTTGGATGAACTCGTTCCGCAAGCAATACCATATGAACGGTGTCGATTCTAAACCCATTATTGTTAACGTGTTGAACTACCCTCGCCCTGCGGGTAATGAGCCTGCGCTGCTCACCTTCGATGAAGCCAGCACCCTGTTCCATGAGTTTGGCCATGCGCTCCACGGTATGTTATCCAATGTCGAATATCGCTCTCAAGGCGGAACGGCAGTTCCTCGCGACTATGTGGAGTTCCCTTCACAGGTCAACGAAAACTGGATGACTCAGCCCGAAGTGCTGGCGCAATTTGCGAAGCACTACAAAACTGGTGAAGTGATCCCGCAGGAACTGGTGAAAAAATCCAAGCCGCCAGCAAATTCAACCAAGGCTTTGCGACCGTTGAATATATGGCCGCCACTAAGCTCGATTTAGATTGGCACACCCTAACCGATACCACGCCTAAGGATGCCGCCAAGTTTGAGGCCGACTCCTTAGCCGCCATGGGATTGATTAATGAGATCAGCCCACGTTACCGCAGCACTTACTTCTCGCATATCTTCGCGGGCGGTTATTCAGCCGGTTACTACAGCTACCTCTGGTCTGATATTTTAGGCGCCGATGCCTTCGAAGCCTTTAAAGAAAATGGCATTTTCGATAAAGCGACGGCCGATGCCTTCCGTAACAACATCTTGTCTAAGGGTGGCAGTGATGACCCTATGCTGATGTATAAAAACTTCCGTGGTAAAGAAGCTGGCATTGAGCCACTGCTACGTAGTCGTGGTCTGTTAGCGGAGTAATCGCATCCCTATGGGGAAAAGCGAACAGATAAAAATGGGGAGCTAAGCTCCCCATTTTATTGCGCGTAAACGCACTCACCGCACATAAAACCACTGCTTAGCTAAATAACTCCACCGGCGCATCGTTAGGAGTAAGCTGCAACTGAGTTTCAAACGACATGCCTAATTTATTCAGCAGCGACTTAGAGGCCTGATTATGCGGGCTGACGATCGCGACAATCCGTTCAATGCCTAAGGTTTTACCGAATTCCAGTGAGGCTTTAGCGGCTTCAAACGCATAACCTTTACCCCAATACTGCGGCAAAAAGGCATAGCCTAAGTCCACATCCGCCAGCGTCGGCCGTTTAATCAGACCGCAAATGCCAATCGGAAAACTATTTTCGGCCAGCACCACGGCAAACAAGCCAAAACCATGCTCGCGATAGCTAATCGCGGGTCCATTGGCGATATAGTCCTTTGCATCCTGCAAACTACGCACGCCCTTATCACCGATATTGTCGATAAATCCTTGGGTGTTGAGTAAGACCAAAATAAATGACGCATCATCGGGCGTTAACTGTCGAAGCAGCAACCTTGGGGTGTGGGCAACTTGCATACTAAGGACTCCCATTCAGAGGGGATAAACTGGGTTATAGGTAGCGGGCGTACTGGCTGCCATCCTTTTGCGGTTTTTTCGGTGCGGCTACCGCTGGGGTACCCACGTATAAAAAGCCGACGATTTGATCCTCTGGCGCTAAGCCTAATGCCGCATTCACGTTGGTGTCGAAGGCAAAATCCCCGGTGCGCCACACTGCGCCTAATCCTAGCGCGAATGCCGCTTGCTGCATCGCCATCGTGGCGCAGCCCGCTGCGATTTGCTGCTCAAGTACTGGCACTTTAGGGTGTTGTTGGGTTTTAGCCACAACTGTAATCACCATAGGAGCGCGCATCGGCATCCCTTTGGCTTTATGGATAAAATCTTCATCGGCGCCGCTGGCTTTGGCCGCGTTGACATAGACATCCGCTAAGGTGTCTAACCCTTGGCCTGTGGCAATAATAAATTCCCACGGAGCTAAGGCGCCATGATCTGGCACTCGAATCGCCGCATCTAAAATGATTTTAAGCTCATGCTCATTGGGCGCAGGCGCGGTTAATCTTGGGGTGGATTGGCGGGTGAGTAAAAGTTCGATAGCGTCCAAGTGATTATCCCTGTTCTGAAAAATAGGTGCGTGTATATTGGCTCAAGCATAGCAAATTGCGGCTAAAGAGGTACAAAAAATCCCACACAAAGGTGGGATTGAAAGTGTTGCAAGCAGAGTCACTTGGCTTACTTTACGTTATAACGCTTCGCGATAAAGTAATCGAGACTGGTATAACGCCCGCCTCCTAGGCTAAAGAGTGCCAGCAACATAATGAAGTAGGTCGCTGCGAACTCAATACCATTATTTAGCACCACCAAGTTACCCGAGCTGGTCAACCAATCGTAATTGCCGTATTCCTGCAACAGGGATTTGGCCTTATCCAGCTTATCACCTGCCTCGAGCACCCGCTCATTGGCGAGCCATGAACTACCATCGGCAATCGCCAGCCAACCATTAGGCCAATGCACAGTAAACGCCGCCACCAGCATGGTTATCATCAAAGGGATAGAAATCAGCCGCGTAGCTAAGCCAACGAGTAATAAAAATGCGCCAAAAACTCAGTGCCCGCCGCCAAGGCAGCCATTAACGTCGGCATAGGTAAACCCAATCCCCAATCGGGATTAGCAAACCAAGCCACAGTGTCTTCAAAGTGCGCGAGTTTGTTATAGCCAGCTTGCATTAGCACTGGCGCGAGATAAAGCCTAAGGGCTAAGGGGCAAGCCCCTCAGCATAACGGCTCGCATTGAGGAATTTTTGATAAAGGTTAACAAGGGACATGGGCAATCTCAGAATTAGATGGAGTTGCCCAATAGACCTTGGTTTAGGGATTAATCTTTCGTGGCTTTTGCCACTTTTTCGATCCCCTTTTGATTTAATTCACGAAGATCTTGAATAAGCTTGTTCAGCTTTTTATAAAAATGCTTGGACTGTTTCGCTGACAGACTGGCATTGATCGTGAGTAACAAGCCACCGAAGGCTTCGGTGTTTTGCCTTAAAATGGCGCGGTGTTTTTCCGACTTAAGCTCGTCAGGGCGCGTCATCAGCAGGGTCAATCGTTCGGTCAGCAGCGGAATATCGCTGCGCTGCCCAAGGGCAACCTCAAATTGGCGCAGCCATTCGTGGCGGTAATCGAGCCACATGTCTAAGGTCGACAGTCGCTGCTGATTATATTGATGAATAAGCGTTTTTTGCTCATCCGTTATGCTACCCAGCCAGTCATCAAATTGTTCAATAAGATTCTCATCGGCCTCTTGCTGTAACTGCTCGGGGGTTTTACCGGCAAATTCCTTAATCAATTCCTGCTCGTCTTTTCGCGACTGCGCAAGAATTTGCTTCACCTGTTCATCGGTTAATGATGAGATGATCGGCAACATTTCCGGCAGCGCAAACTCAAATAGCCGAAACCAATGCCGTTTGGCGAGTGTGACATGCTCGGCCCACAATGCGGGAGTTAAGGTATTGGTTTGGATCTGCTGCTCAACTTCGGTTAGCTGCGCCACATAATGGCCGAGTTCTTCGGATTGGTGCCAAAGTACAAACTTGTCGATAAGCCCATCGACGACCTTTTGCTGGTTTTTATCAAGGCTGACATAGTCATCCAGCTCCCAACCTATGGCCCAGTCAAGAAAATGATAACTAAATTTGGTCGAGCAGGCCGTTAAGCCAAACAGCAACACCAGTAACAACACACCTTTTTTCATCAATTTGCATCCGTTCAGCCTTGGTCATCCTATGACACTGAGGTTAATAGAAAGTTTATTTTTTAACACAACAACCTTAACCAAGCCGTGGCGGTGAGAAACAAAATACTTAGGATGCGTGGCTGATAAGTGGCCAAAAATGATCGAACCAGTCGAAGTATTCCTGCTGCCGCTCGCCATGGGTGTGCGCCGCCATCAATAATGCCCAATACACGGCAAACACCCAATACATCTCGATGGCAGCGGGTATCGCTTTAATGGCATCCGAGGTTAAGCCGGGATGCCCTGTCAGATACTGCCGCACTAACAGATGTAGCTGCGCGGGCGTTAATTGATGCGTGGCGAGCACAACGGCCAGTTCACACAGTGGATGGGAAGCGGTTGTATACTCAAAATCGATGCAATACAACTGGTTATCTTTAAGCAGCAGATTATGGGGATTTAAGTCGCGATGGCAAAACTGCGGTTTGACTAAACAATCGGCTAAGGTTGCCGTCCAGCCATGGATCTGCCTTTGAATGCTGAGCAATTGCGCCAATCGGCTCTGCCACACCTCGCCCTTATCCGCTGCGGCAAAGGCTAACAACTGCGCGTGATATTCCTGCCATTGCTCAGTGATACTGATGTGGTACGGCCCAGTCGCTTGCTCGCGAAGCTGTTGCAGCAATTGCAGTAACAGGCTATGGGCGCGATTCGGTGTTAAGGCTTCCAATAGGGCGAGCCGTTCAGACGGATACCAAGCCAGCTTGTCTGCTGCGCCCTTGATATCGGCATGAGATTGCAGCCAAGCCTCAATATGCGCTTCACCTTGGCAAAAGGTCGCCGCACAGCATTGAGACTCTAATTCTTTCCAGCTTAGTTCTTTCCAGCTTAATTCTTTCGAGCTTAAGTTTGGCAGGCTCAGCTCTTGATAACCTGATGCCATACTTGGCTCGCGTGGCACTAGGTTATCAAGTCGATCAATACCACTTGCCGAAATAGCCTTGTCGGTAACCAGATCCTCCCTCCCCTCAATATCCTCCATCAGCGGCGCAAACTGAGATGCTATGGGAAGGCTTGGCAGAGACTGCGCGAAGATATACTGGCTTAGGTAATAACGCTGATCGCCACTCACCCACAGCAACTCGGGGGCAAGCTTTGCCTTGGCAAGATGGCGCCAATAGAACAACTCTTGCTCCCGCGAACAAAAGCTGTCGGCGGCATCGGCGTTTTCACGCAAGACATAATGCGCCGTCGGTGTCTCGATATGATAGTTGTGGTTACTTAATCCATGCGCTAACGGCTGGATTTGGCTGATATCAGTAAGCCCTGCCTGCGCTAATACCGCAAGCAACACATCCTTGTGCTGCCCAATGCTCGGCGGCATTAGTGGCTTACCACAACAATCATGTTAAATAGCGTATTAGGCATTCGCAGCCCTTGTGTATTGGCCATCATCTGTTGATATCTGCCGCCGTTAGCCGAGTAGTTTTGCGGCGCTCGACTCAATATGGGGATTGCGGCTATCGGCAAGGGCGGCTCGCCACAGGAAATAGCCGACAACCGCTAAGCCAACGTAGAGCACGAATAATAAGGATGTCAGCATCAGTCCCTTACTGAGATAAAGGTAAATCGATACCAGATCGATAACCACCCAATACAGCCAATTTTCCAACACTTTTTTGGCGACTAAATAGGTCGTCATCACCGCAAAACAAGTGGTCGCTGCATCGAGGTAGGGAAAGGAAGCCTGGGTAAAGGTTGCCATCCCATGGCCAACGCCAAGGGAGATAATACCGGTCGCGACAATCAACTTTAAATGGGTTTTCAGCGGCCAAGTAGTCACTTTCACACCTTGATGTTTGTCGCCGCCTTGGGTCCAGAGCCAGTAACCATAGAGTGCCATGGCCATGTAATAGATATTCAGCACCGACTCCATCAGCAGTGCGACTTTCCAAAATAAGACAGTGTAAATGGCCGTGCTGGTAAATGCCGCCGCCCAGCACCAAACGCTTGCCTTCATGGCCAGTAGCAAATAGGCCATGGCCAATACCACGGCTAAGGCTTCCCATGCGGTCATCACATGGACTTCCCCTAGGGCCGCATTAACACTATTAACCAGCGTTAACCATAATTCTGTCATTGCCTTACTCTCACTCTATATCGCTTGCTTGAACCACTTCGCTTTAGCGTTCAAGTTAACTCAGGGCGTTACTCGCTGTGGGCTAAATTCAGCTCACCACCAATAAACTTACATACAAACACCGCTTTACCCCATTTTTCATGGGCGGCTTGCATCTCGGTCGCCAGCATGGCCATCACGTCTTGATAGTCGCCACACACTTGCGTCGCCATGGCATTGGTAACACGTTGAATCGTGGGGTAACTGTCTAAGCGATGGATAAACCATTTGATCGGATCGAGATAATTTTCATTAAAGGGATACATGCTAATTTCGGCGGTGAGTTTCATCTTCACTCCTTAGGTCAAATGCTAATAATGCAATCGTCAGGCGGTGACGCAATGAGCGAGCACAGCCTGACATCTGATGTATCATTCTTAAGGGATTACATAAACTTAACGTTTAGTGTGAACCCAATTTGGCGTGGGTCGCCATAGCGGATATATTGCTTTTCCGCCCAGCCGTTATCCGGCTCATTACCAAAATAGAAACCACGCACACCATATTCTTCATCGAACAGATTGCGGCCCCATAAATACGCCGACCAAGCACTCGCCTCGTAACCTAAGCGCGCATTCACAATGGTGTATGGCTCAGAGCGCGAGTCGTTGCTGTCTGAGTAGTAAAACTCACTCTTACCACTCATGTTGACGTTGGTAAACCAACCCGAGTTCGCACGATAGGTACCGCCTAAGCTGTAGGTTAAGTGTGGTGAATGGGCCAAATCGCGGCCCGTTAAATCCACATCGCTACCGTATTTATCTTGGTACTGGTAATCGCCGTACGCCGTCTCTAACCAACCTAGGCTTGAGTAAAACTGGAGATTATCGGTGGCATACCAAGTGGCGTCCAACTCGGCACCGTAGTTGTGTGAGCTACCCGCATTCTCAGTGTAGAGGATAAAGCGTTGTGGCTTGTTAGGATCTTGCTGGGATGCGGCCACTTGCTGATCTTGTCTGTCCATATAGAACAGCGCCAGATTCGTATCGATAAGCCCTTCAAACCAATGGGATTTAAGACCAATTTCGTAGTTGTATAGGGTTTCGGTATCAAACTCTTTTTTATCATTGAGTTCGACTGGCAAGGTCATGTTAAAACCGCCAGCCTTGTACCCGCGCGCCACACGGGCGTACACATTATGGGATTGATTCAGCACTTTGCTCAGTGCAATATGGCCGCCCCACATGGTTTCGCTCGGGTCAAAATTATCATTGTTGGTGTCTGAGTAGTGGCTATTACGAAGCTCAACACGCAGTCCCACAGACAAGGCATAATCGGCGCCTAAATCCGTATCCAGCTGACCAAATACGGCGTAATTGGTTGCTTCATATTCGGAATCTAACACCTCATCTGGCCAAGAATTATACTCAGAATACAGCTGGTTATCTTCTTTAAGGTTCATCGCATAAACCCCAAGTAACCAATCGGTTGAACCGGCAAAAATACGGCCTTGGTCGGTCGAGCTTAAACGGAACTCTTGGGATAAGGTCTTACGCTGACCGGTTTTGTCCCAGAAGTAATCGTACTGACAAGGGGCGAGATTGCCCTCATCCTCACATTGCTTGGAGGCCCAATATTCAGGGTTAGCCCAATCACCATCGTAACTATAATGGTGATCGGTATTGGCAAATGAGGTCAGCGAGGTCAGCTCAAACGACTCAGCGCCCGAATAAGTTGCTTTAAATCCTGCGCCCGTGGTGCGCTGGCTATCGACACCCGGCTGATCCGAAATAGTCTGTTTAGGATCGTTGGTTAAACTCCAGGCATCATAGCCATTATCAAAATCGGCATGCAGCAGAGTTAAATCCAGTTGCAGATTGTCGGTGGCATACCAGCGTAATTTAGCGCGGCCAGTAAATTCATCACGGCCATTGGTACCTTCTTTATTTAAATAGAGATTATCGCGATAACCGTTTTGTTGATGTTGCTGCAGCGACACGCGGTATAACAATTTGCCCGAATCGCTCAAGGGGCCAGAGCTAAAGCCACTGAAGGTTTGCAAATCGTCATTGCCTAAAGAAACCTCGGCGCCATGTTCAAACACATCCGTCGGGTCGTTGCTCTTAAGGTAAATCAAGCCCGCTAACGCATTGGCGCCATAGCGGGTACCCTGCGGGCCGCGTAATACTTCAACCTGCTGCAGATCGTACATGCTCGACACCATGCCGATACCCGATAAATCAATATCATCAATGATATAACCCACAGATGAGTTAGGCGCACCTTGATATTGTTCCTGCTCACCTACGCCGCGGATCTGGAAATACTTAGGACGTGAGCTGCCACCCGACCAGTTAACGTTGGCGATGGAATTGATCACGTCTTCAAAATGTTGGGCGCTTTCATCTTGAATTTGCTGGGCATCGATAACGGTGATACTCGATGGCATTTTTTCTAAGCTGGCACTGCGAAAATCTGCAGTCACCACCATGATTTCCATATCATTGCTAGGCTCAGGTTTATCGATAGCATCGGTTTGCGCCCATGCGGCCGTGCTTAACGCAGCCGAAATGGCCAGCGCTAATGGCGCACGCGTTAACGAAAAGGAGAAGGTGGAACTCTTGGTAGACTTTTTGTTAGACATAGGACCTCAAATACATGTTTGAGATCCGGCAACGAATAAGCGATTCAGAAGTGTGCTGTTGATTGGCCCATTCCTACGCCGGTATTAGCCGGATCAGGTTCTAAGGGTTCGTCTGATGACATCTCAGTCTGCCACTTTGTTGGCAAACACCCCTTGGCGGCGCTAAGTATACATGACGAAAATCATAAAGTAGACACTCTTGTATCTGCACATAGGTAAATGACGCTTAGCTCACGCCATTTAAGCCCCGATTGAAACATCTGACAGCTCACAATTGGCCGATACAAACGCCCTTCTCTCCTTAGGCTGATTTGACCCAACATGCTTTCTAGTGCTATAGAAGGCGACGATTTTAAGTATGGTAGAAGGGTCAACTCAATGCAGCTAAAACCGTTAGCCAAGGGACGTTATAGCCAGCGATGGGAACAAGACTATCCTCTTATTGAAGCTGTGATTCTTAGCTGTATCAGCGAAGTCAAAATGCTCAAAAAAGGCGCTCACCTGATGACACAAGGTGAAGCCATAAACTCGCTGGTGTTAGTCAAGCAAGGCCGTGTATCGCTGGGGCACACCGCCAGAAATGGCCGTTGTTTCCAATTAGGGACTATCGATTGTGATTCGCAACTATTTGGTGAGATGGAGTTTTTTACCCAATACCAGTGCCAGCTGGACATCATCGCCAACGAGCCCTTGGAAATTTCGCTAATTAGCACCGAAAAGTTGCAACACTCCCTCGGCCAACACCCACAACTGGCGCTGTTTTTTGCCAGTGCCATTGCGATTGATTACCAAGATACCGTCGATATTTTTACCCGCAGACTACTTTATCCCATCAGCTATAACGTGGCATTCGATATTTACCATGAGTATTTAAACGATTTACCCGTCGATGGTTTTAGTAAGCGTTATTTAGAGGCGGAGCGTTTTGGTACCACTGACAGAGTCTACCGACGGGCATTACAACATTTGGAAGAGCGCGGTTTAATCGAGCGTAAAAAAGAAGGCATTCGGATTAAAAACCTGAATGCACTTAAAGCTTTTGTCGAAGCAGGCATTTAACCCACTTCGACAACATCCATACTCGGCGGATATCAACTGAGTATGGGCCTTTAGCTTAACTTGCCGAAAGTGATTGTGCAGACATCGAAGGTTTCATCCGGCTCGATGCAATCAGCAGCATAAAGATTGCGGCGTAAAGTACGGGGATTACATACATCACGGTTTGTAAGCCAATAATACGCTCGAAGAACGAACTGATAGCCGGGCTAAACATGGCGCCCGTACTGCCACTGATCAAAATGTAGGAGACATTCTTACTGCTGGCTTGCTTCACAAACGACACGCCATAGGCAATAAACGCATTGTAAAGTGCCGCGCAGACAAAGCCGTAACCGTAGGTTAAATAAGCAATCCAATTCAACTTGTCGGTAGTCACAATCACAAAGGTGATCACCATGGCTAAACCAATAATACCAACTAAGAAATGATGAATTTTTACCCGAGTCACGATTAAGGTTGAAATCAAAGCACCAATCAGCGCGGCAGACCAATATTGGGTAATGATATTGCCCGCCTCCTCAAATGGGATATCAAATTTTTGTTTTACAAATAACGGCGCCCACGTGAGAAAGGTATACAGTGCCAGCATGCCTAAAAATAAGCCGATGCCGCCGCTGATAATACCGAAATTCCACTCCGATTGTTGTTTCTCTTCAGTATTCGATGATTGCTCGCACAGAGAAAAATTGGTGAACAAGCTAATAATTACCGTGCCTAAGGCAACCAAACCCACGGCTAAGTAACTGTAACTCCAAGACAGGGCATTGGTTAAGGCGTAGGTTGTGATCAGCGGAAACACCACCCCAGCAACATTAAAGGTCGCATCCTGCACCACTAACATAGTGCTCTGCATTTTGGCTTGCCATACAGACACCACAATGGTGCCCGCGATACACAGACCAATCCCACCGCAGACCCCAATTAAGGTCATGGCTACCATCACCACTTGTAGCGAACTGGTAAGGTGTAATGCCAGCGCAGAAAGCGCGACTAGACTGTAACTGAGTAAGGTGATCCGCTTAATGCCCAACTTTTCAATAAAGAAAAAGGCGGCAATGGTCCCCGCCAATGCGCCACCATTAAGTAAGGAGAAGATTGAGGCCACATCATTCACATCGGCCGCAAACTTCTCCGCTATGGGTTCTATCAACATCCCAAATTGCGTCGCAAAACCTGCCATAATAAAGTTCGCGAGAAAACTAATGGCGGTTAAGGTGATTTTATTATTCATTTTTGTCATTCCATCGTGAAATGCGAAAGGTGCAAAGGTTAGCGTGTGACCTAATTCAGCGCAGTCGCGAGCGCAAGTTCGATCATATTATTGAAGGATAACTGACGCTCTTCGGCGGTAGTTTCCTCACCTGTTAGGCAGTGATCGGATACAGTCAGAATGGCCAATGATTCAATGCCCTGTTGATGCGCTAAGCCATAAAGACCTGCGACTTCCATATCGATACCCAATACCCCAAAACGCTCTAGAGCCGGGATCATATCTTCGTCGGGATCATAATAAAGATCGCCACTAAATACGTTGCCGACTTTCACGCTAATGCCTTTTTCAGTGGCTTGGGTATAGGCTTTGTGCAGTAAGGAAAAGGTGGCCGAGGTTGCCATATGATAGCCACTGCTACGCTTGGCATTCGTGGGTGAGTCGGTACCCGCCGCTTGCGCTAAAATCACATCACGCATTTGCACGTGTTTTTGGGTTGCGCCTAAACTGCCGATACGAATGATGCGTTTAACACCAAAAAATTAATCAACTCATGGCCATAGAGCACCATTGAGGATATCCCCATACCGTGACCCATCACAGAAATACGCTGCCCTTGGTAATAACCGGTGTAGCCCAGCATATTGCGAACGTTGGTGACTTCTACAGCATCGGTAAGGTAGGTTTCGGCAATATATTTCGCCCGTAGCGGATCGCCAGGCATAATTACAGTTTCAGCAAAATCAGTAGGTTGTGCATTAATATGAGCAGTCATAGTTCTATCCTCATCTAATATTATGCTGATAGTAGTGCTCAACCCTGAAATAGTTTTAGGACTAAAGTCCGCTTTTCTATCGCGGCTAAGTCTTTTCCGTCGAACTGAGTCAGTTATCGCAATTTTGCTTCTCGGCGTAGCAACCGTCACTGGACAAACTCATCTCGCGCAAACGAGCATAAGTAAGATGAGGGTAGATAAAAGAAAAAGACTTACGTCCCCAAAACGTAAGTCTTTATCAAT
Organism: Shewanella seohaensis; assembly: GCF_025449215.1. NCBI lineage: Bacteria > Pseudomonadati > Pseudomonadota > Gammaproteobacteria > Alteromonadales > Shewanellaceae > Shewanella > Shewanella seohaensis. The sequence goes on along the minus strand of NZ_CP104900.1, from coordinate 2,418,307 downwards.
GGGGCGTAAGCCTTTATCAATGCGCGTTAACTTAGCTTTAAAGTGCTAAATGCTCTGACGCGATTGTGACAACTAAACCCTATGGTTCAAGTTTAGTTTGAATAGGTCTCGCGCACATAGACATCGAATTTCGCCACTTGCGCATTTGGGGCCACGGCCGATACTTGCAGCTGTTGTTTACCGTGTAATTTCACCGATTTCCAACTGGTGGCTTCATCTTCAATGGTAAAGCCGCTGGCATCATACCAAGTAAACTTATATTGCACTCGCATATCGCTTGAGGACTTGCTGACGATCAAGGCCGAACCTTGGATCAGATCACCAACGCGGCGCGCCTCAACCCCTTCAACACTGATATCACGGGCGAAGCTGTTGTTATCGACGCGGGTTTCTCCCAGTGAGTTCACCGAAATGCCCGCCGTATTTGTGCAGGCGCCGAGTGTCAGAGCTGCAGCCAAGATTACTCCACTGTAAATTGCTTTCATTTTGTTTTCCCTCACTCACAAAAACCTAGTTGCCGAACAACGGATGGGCAATGACACTACGTTACGCCAGCTGAACTTATGCTTAACGTACTCATCTTGCCCCGCCCTCGCGATTAATCGATCAAAAAGTGCGCCCTTGCGGTAGCGATCAACTGCTTACGATTGGTTTGCCAACAATTGATATTCACGTTGGCGACCCGTCGACCCTGACGGGTGATACGGCATTCGGCGAAGCTGTCTTTATGTAGACCTGCACGCAGGTAATCAATCGAGAAATCAACTACTTTTGGCACTTTCGCCGTTTGCATAAACACCATTAACTGCACTATGGCTGACATTTCCATAAAACCAGCAATCACTCCACCATGAATCGCGGGCAGAATGGGATTACCGATATTGTCATCCTTAGCGGGGAGTTTGAAAATCAGCTCATCGCCAAAGCGCTCGACCTTCATGCCAATAAACTTAGCATAAGGTACATGTTCGAGCAGATGACCAAAGTCGTTCAGCTCGGTGGCGCGTTTTACAATTCCCTGCACATCGAGGGTTTTCTGCTCGGTCGACTTATTTGAGTTCATCTGTCTCTCCTAAGGGCGGCACGGCTTCTCCCATCAAGGCTTGTCTAAAGGCATCGCCCACCATTTCAGGGCTGATCCGCATAAAGGAGCCCACCGCATGGGCGATTGGATCATCAATGCTGTCCTGATAGGCGATGGCGCGGGTAAAGGCGATATTAGATGACAATTTATAGCACTCGGCAAAACCATAAACTGGCTTATGGGGCTGCGCGGGCTTCATATAATCGACCCGTAAGTCGAGGGTCGGCGAAATTTCTAAGGATTGATATTTTTGAAAAATCGCACTCACCACCGCACTGCCACAAGCGGTGTCCATCAGGGTAGTGATCACCCCGCCGTGGATAACGCCCGTATCGGGATAACCAATTAACTCAGTGCTATAGGGCAACTCAATCAGTACATGGTGCTCACTGGCTTCGAGCACGGTTAACCCTAAGCGACGGCACTGGGCGAGCTGATCGACAAATCGCTGCGCCATTTGAGTCAGCGGAAAAAATCAGGATTTACCTTCATTGACCTTGGCTCAGCATGGGTCCCAGTGGCTCTCCGCCAACGAGATGAATATGGATATGGTACACTTCCTGTCCGCCATGTTTATTGCAGTTCATGATCAAACGATAACCATCTTTGGCAATCCCCGCCTCTGCCGCCAGTTTAGCCGCCACTGTCATCATCCGGCCGAGTGCAGGTTCATCCGAGGCTTTCATATCATTTGCAGTTGGGATCAAATGATTCGGCACAATCAGAATATGGGTTGGCGCCTTTGGTGAGATGTCTCTAAATGCGGTCACCAGCTCGTCTTGATACAGGATGTCGGCGGGAATTTCGCGGCGGATAATTTTGCTGAAAATGGTTTCTTCGGCCATGGGGAGTCCTCCTTGGGTTAATTGGGATAGTATACTAGCAATTCAACGCTTTGTGTCTCCAGATATTTTGCGTTTCATTTGCCTGTTGTGCGCATTTTTGGCAGCATGACGCCCATTAAAACGCATCGGTTTTACAGGATAAATTATGATCCACTATCACATCATTCCCGTCGATCCCAAGGCGCACTTGTTCGCCGTCACCATGACGGTACAAAAGCCTCACCCTAAGCAAGTTTTTAGCCTGCCCGCGTGGCTTCCCGGCAGTTATATGGTGCGGGATTTTGCCAAGAATATTATCGATCTTAAAGCCACAGGCGATAACGGCGAGCCGCTTAAGCTCACTCAGCTGGATAAACAAACCTGGTCGGTCGAACATCACTGCACCCAACTCACCTTAACCTATCAAGTGTATGCTTGGGACTTGTCGGTACGCACCGCGCACCTTGATATGACCCACGGTTTCTTTAACGGCAGCAGTGTGTTTTTAGCCGCCCACGGCTTTGAGGCAGGTTTACACACAGTAACAATGGCGGCGCCGACCGAGCCAAGCCTAAACGAATGGCGACTCGCTACTAGCATGACACGTCAAAGCGGCGATGAATTTGCCTTTGGTGAGTTTTGCGCGCAAAGCTATGACGAACTTATCGATCATCCAGTTGAGATGGGGCTATTCACCCACGCCAGTTTTGAAGCCTGCGGCGTAAGACACGATATCGTACTAAACGGTCGCCACCGCGCCCATATGCCGAGACTCTGCCAAGATTTAAAGGCGATTTGCGAGTATCAAATCAAGCTGTTTGGCACGCCAGCGCCCTTTGAACGTTATCTGTTTATGACGACAGTGCTCGACAATGGCTTTGGTGGTTTAGAACATAGGGCATCGACGGCACTCATGTGCTCGCGCAAGGATTTGCCGCTGTCGATGGATGCACCGATTAATAATGACTACCGCACCTATTTATCGCTCTGCAGCCATGAATATTTCCACAGCTGGAACGTTAAGCGCATCAAGCCAGAATGCTTCTTACCCTATCAACTCGAGGCAGAAACCTATACCCCACAGCTGTGGGCCTATGAGGGCATCACCTCCTATTATGATGATTTCCTTACCTATCGCGCAGGCTTAGTCGATGAGCAAAGCTACCTAGATATGCTGAGCGAAACCTTTACAAGGGTATACCGCAGTCAAGGCCGCTTTAAACAAAGCATTAAGGACTCCAGCTTTAACGCTTGGACTAAGTTCTACAAGCAGGATGAGAACGCCCAAAACGCCATTATCAGTTATTACACTAAGGGCGCCCTGTTTGCGCTGTATCTGGATTTAACCCTAAGAAGCGAGACTCAAGGAAAATACAACCTCGACGATCTAATGACCATTCTGTGGCAGGAATATGCCCTGCAAAATCGCGGCACCACGGATGAATGTCATCAAAGGATTGTTGAACGCTTATTGGGGCGCGATTGCCAAGATCTCTTCGCCTATCTAGACAATACAGACGATATCCCGCTGGCACCGCTACTGGCCGAGTTTGGCGTTGAATTGAACCTGAGAGCGAGCCAAGGCGCGCAGGATGTCGGCGGTGGCTCGGCCAAAGGGTATGAGATTGCCTTTGGCGCTAAGACGCAAGCCGCACCAATCGGCCTTAAAGTAACTACGGTCGCCCAAGGCAGCCCTGCGCACCTTGCGGGCTTAAGCGCCGGAGATATCTTAATTGCGGCGGATAATCTGCAGGTGACAGGTCAATTTGAAGCGCAGCTTCAGCAATACCCACTCGGACAACGCCTAAGCCTGCATTGGTTTAGACGCGATGAATTGATGACGGGGAACTGATTATTGCAGAGGCGCCAAAAGATACGGTTGCCTTAAGCATCACAGATAAAGACAAACTGCAGGCTTGGCTAGGTCGTTGATCTTTAATGTATTAGTCTTTAACCCATAAAGCACAAAAGGGGCAATCGTATCGACGATTGCCCCTTTCTATTTGTTTCTTTGTTTGTGCAATTGAATATTGGCTTAGCGACCCATCAACACTGGGTTACACCACCACATCATGTAAATAGGTTTGCGCCCAAGCGATGGCTTGACCACGGCTCGACACACCAATCTTACGGAAGACACGATACAAGTGAGTCTTAATGGTGCTCTCACTCACAAACAATTGATTGGCGATATCGAGGTTAGTGCTGCCAGACAGCAGGGCTTGTAACACTTCACGCTCACGGATGGTCAATGGCTCGGTATCTTCGAACAGTCCAAAGTCATCATTCACCCTGTTCACCAATTGGATAGGGATCACTCTGTGCCCACGCAAGATGTTGGAGAGGCCAAGGCTGATTTCAGTCAGTCCTGCATCCAGATAAAACACCCCTGCCGTAGTCGAGGCTTGCATTAAGAAACGGGCATCAACCTGTTTAGGGAACTGGATATAAACGACTCGCACACTCGGATGTTCGCGGGCAAGCAAGCGTTGAAATTGATAGGCTTTTTGAAGATCGACGGTGGAAAGGTCAATCACCACCATAGAAGCTTGGTTATCTTTGATTTGATCACACATCTCGTCTGGGCTGACTTGCGACAGCTTAACGAGAAACTCCTGCGGCCAGCGTCCTGCCAGTAATTCCATCAGAACTTGCGATCTTGACACTACAATCCAATGTAATATTTTGAACATCCTGCTCACTCCCTGTCTGGTTAACGATTATTCATTTTGAGAGGAGAAACATCTCTCAATACCACTTCAACATCCGTTCAATAGACTTCCAAGTCTACCGTGCACACGATATTAGCATTAGATAAAACAGATTCAAAAGACTTACGATAAAAATATTTACCGTACGCAAATCAAAAACTTCTGCAACTTTAGCATTGAGTATTGTCAATCAGAAGGCTGAATCTAAACTGAAAATAATGCGCTATTCATGATTGAAAGGCGTAAGATAAATCAACACAAATAATAAGGAAATATTATGTCCAATCAACAACCAATCCCAGTCGAAATGAAATCATATCGGGTATGGGACAGACCGACCCGCCTGTTTCATTGGATCAATCTGCTCCTCGTGCTCGCCCTACTGATTGTGGGTGGCATGATGATGTTTCGCAGCGACTTAGGCATAACCGAACTCTCCGGCAAAATCGGGCTTAAAACCCTGCATGTCATCATTGGCTATGGCTTTGCGATTAATTTACTTATCCGCTTAGTGTGGGGGTTTATGGGCAATAAATACGCCCGCTTTAGCCATATGTTCCCCAATGCTAATAGCAAGGCCGAGTTACAAACCTATAAAGCAGAGCTTGCCGCAGGTAAAAATCCCCAATACCTAGGCCACAATCCTAAAGGAAAATTTGCCGTGCTCGCCATCATACTCTTATTGCTCACCATAATGTTTACTGGCCTAATCCGCGCTGGCACTGATATTTACTATCCACCGCTCGGCAGCACAGTACAACAGTATTTAGCGGCAGCGAATGTCGACCCGAGTAGTTTAAAACCCTACGATGCCACGGGCGTAGATACCGATAAAGCCAATGCCATTAAGCCCATGAAGGGACTGGCCGGTGAAGTCCACGTATACGCAGTGTATTTATTAATGCTTCTTATCGTGCTGCATGTATTTGCAGTGGTCTATACCGAAATCAAACGTCAACCTGGGATCATTTCGGCCATGTTTTCCGGTAAAAAACTGATCCAAGGGCAACCCAAGGACGAGTGAGAGTTAATTGGCGTGTGTAGTTAACCATTTTAATTTTGCATTATATTTCTGCTGATTTTCGGGTAAAGCCGCTAACTCAATTGCTGTATTTATTGATTTTTTAGCGGCGTTTATATTTCCCAAAGCAAATTGTGCTTTAGCCAACTCATAATACGCATGATGAAAATAAGGTGTATTTTCTATAAATTTTTTAAAGTATGCTTGTGCTTTCTCGTAATCAGATGTTTTTAATGCTTCAGCCCCTAAGCTGTACCAGTCATAAGGGTTTGAATCGTTCAACGCTAACAACTGCTTGTCAATTTGAATAACACCTTGTTCATCTCCCCTTTGCAGGAGTAATTGACGATAATTGCTTAACAATACAACTCGGCTTTCAGCGATCGAAAGCCCATAGTTATAAAACTTCTCCGCAGTTTCAAAATCGCCCAATCGACGATGTAGCACGGCTAGCATATTAATAATGGGTGGGTACTGCTGTGATAACACAAAACCATACTGTAACATCGCATAGGCATAATTAAAGTCATTTACTAACAATGCCTCAGCCGCAATATTTCGGTAAAACATTGCCAGAAACTCCTGTTCAGAAATCAGAGCTCCAGCCCTATCATTTGTGTCGGGGAAATAATCGACCATAGTGTACTGACCACCACTGAGATAATGTCCTTTGAACTCCTGATCAGATAAAAAACTCGAACGTGATCTGAACTCACCACAAGATCATTTTCGATATTTATCAGTAAGGGAGAGGCATGAATAACTTGGAAGCTTGCTTTTACATTTAGCTGCTTGGCAACTGCATATGTCAGTAAAGCCAAACTCATACAGTTACCACTTTGAACTCGTAAAGCTTCGGAGGCTGTGTAAGTCTTTCCCTCATAATTAAAATGTTGCATTTTTCGGCTAACAAATTCAAAAACTTGGTCTCGGGGGGAAAGAATAGAAATGTCATTTTTTTTAATAAAGTTTTTTAGCTCAGCTAACTGCTCAGCGGTCAGGTTTGATATGCTATCTATTGAAGGAACTTCGATGCTCTCAATGCGAAATAATTCGGTGTTTGCTTCTGGTATAGGTAATCGATGAGAGGAGTATGATTTATCCCCCGAAAGAGTAGAGACGCAGCCAAAAGAAAGGCTGACACTAAAGTACACCCAAAATGCTCTAAACACTTTTGCGAGAGTAAAATTGACTAAACATCCAACGCTAAAATAATCACAAAGCCTAGACATACACACTTACTTCCTTGTAAAACTCTATTTCAACAAACTAACAGCACTAATCACCCTGGTCAATAACATACCCGCCAAATTAGACCTATGTAGCGGAGACACAAGTCAACAATGTTTCACACTTTTATGCAGCTAGTCAAAAATTAGACTTTACCTAATTAAGCTAACTAAAAATGACAATATTCGAATCGAATGATCAAAAAGCTCATTCTTGAGTAAAAAAGAAAAAGCCCAACTATTAGTTAGTTGAGCTTTTGGATTATTAGTTTATAGCTTCTTGAATACGTAACGCTTTATATACTTAATTATTACTTCTTCAGGATAGAGTCTGGAGTACGACCATCATCATGGCAGCTTTCACAGGTAGGTTTTTGACCTACGTTCATATCATGTGGAGCGTGGCAGTCAGCACAAACTAAGTTGCCATCGTGTGGCTTATGTACTGCGTCCATTTCAGCCAAAGAGCCGTGGCAGCTTTGACATTGTTCAAATTCGAAAGCACCATCAGCAGAAGGCGTACCGTCCTTATGACAGCTTTCACAACCACCTGACTCAGCATGGAAGTCTGATAATTTTTGATCCGCGGCAAATGCGGTTGGTGACAGCGCCAGCGCTGCAAGACTTGCCCCGAAAAGCGCACTTAATAGTTTTTTGCTCACAATTGTATCCTCCAATGGCGATTGACAGTGGAAATTCTTGTCAGGGTGACTTCCATCTCGCAACCAATGTAAATAGCACGACTCGATTTAACTTAGCTAAGGATTGAGCAATAAGCAACCCAATCTTATGCAATGTAACTTTATCAATATACCGAGGGGTAAAATGTGCGCTGCATCATGTAACCACATGCTTATATAAGAGTTTTACATTGACTTAACCTATCGCTCACAACTAAAAACGGCCCTAGCCTAATCCGTAGAAAAAGAAAAGCCCCAATAAAAAAGGAGACGCTAGGTCTCCTTTTTTGATCTTACAGCCTCGATTAACGGGTCTGTAAAGCGGCGATACGCTTCTCTAATGGCGGGTGGCTCATCATCAGCTCTGCCATTGAACGCTTGCCGTTAATACCGAAGGCAGACATTTGCGCTGGCATTGCTGAGCTTTCAGGGCCTTGGCGTAAACGCTCAAGCGCTGCAATCATCTTATGCTTACCCGCTAAACGTGCTGCACCTTCGTCTGCGCGGTATTCACGGATACGTGAGAAGTAAGCCACGATAATTGAGGCCAAGATACCAAACAACATGTCGAGGACAAACACGACCGCCATATAAGCGAACATGCCTAGACCTTCACCTTCTTCGTCGTTGCTCGAGACGAAGTTGTTGATAATGCCCGCAACAACACGCGCAGCAAAGATAACAAAGGTGTTCACCACGCCTTGAATTAAGGTCAGTGTCACCATATCGCCGTTAGCAACGTGGCTCACTTCGTGGGCAAGTACCCCTTCAACTTCATCTTGGCTCATGCCGTACAACAGACCGGTACTCACGGCAACTAATGAGTTGTCTTTACTTGGGCCAGTGGCAAAAGCGTTCATCTCTGGCGATTGGTAAATTGCCACTTCTGGCATTTTAATCCCAGCTTGCTGCGCTTGGCGGGCAACAGTGTCTAATAACCAACGCTCAGTGCTATCACGTGGCGTGGTGATCACTTCACAGCCCATAGTCTTTTTCGCCATCCATTTTGAAATGGCTAAGCTGATGAAGGCTCCGCCGAATCCAAAAATCGCAGCGAACACAAGTAGTCCACCCATAGTAGACGTATTCACGCCCAGAATAGACATCACAATTGAGGCTACCAGCAACACGGCTAGGTTAGTCGCAATCAATAAAAAAATACGCTTCATTTCAGCTCCTTTACGGCAAACACATGCCATTTAACTTTGCTCAAAGACATAATATGTCCAATCAATCGAAATTCAAGGGGTAAAGATAAGAGTTTTTCTACTCGCTAATTTTTCTCTCAATTTAGACATTGCCTTTCATGGCTCGTGAGTCTAGGGACAGTATATTAATCCAAGCTTAAATCTAGGCTCTGTCAGCATTACAGCCAAATTCATGTGTGTTTATCTATGTTTATCGCGATTAAACTTTGTTAACATGCCAGCACATTCCGAGATTTCAGGATAAAAAAATGACAGTTAATGCCCTACTACTGAGCAGTTCTCGCGTCGGTGATACGCCTTACCTTTCCCATGCGATTCCCTTTATCAAACCGCTCACCGCTAACGCCCAAAAATGGATCTTTATCCCCTATGCCGGTGTCAGCATGAGTTACGACACTTATTTGGCCTCAGTCGTGGCGGGGTTAAGCGAACTCAGGCTCGATATCAGCGGCATTCATCAACATCCTGATCCGCGCCAAGCGATTAAAGATGCCGACGGCATTTTGATCGGTGGCGGCAACACCTTCCATTTACTACACGAGCTCTATAAGTACGATTTAGTGCATCTTATCCGTGAAGAAGTTCTGAATGGTAAACCTTATATTGGTTGGAGCGCGGGCTCTAACGTCTCGGGATTGAGCATTCGCACCACCAACGATATGCCGATTATCGAGCCGCCGTCGTTTACCGCGTTAAATATAGTGCCATTTCAGTTAAATCCACATTATTCGAACTACCGCGCTCCGGGACATAACGGCGAAACCCGCGCCCAGCGCTTACTCGAATTCACCCGTGTCGATCCTATCACCCCAGTTGTGGGTATCGTCGAAGGCAGCGCTCTCTGGCGTCAGGGAGACACTTTATCCCTGCTCGGTGACAACCCAGCCTATTTATTCTGTGGTGAGCAGCAGGAAATCCCTATCCCTGTGGGCAGCGATTTATCCCATTTACTGAAATAAGATCTATTCGGCGGCATTGCCTCAGCTAATCTGCTAATATCGGCCACCGAGTGTGAGTTTGTCATCAGACTGGCTGGCCGATAAAATGCCGCAAAATATCATATAAAAGAGGCATCTATACCTCGTGCGGTGAAACCGGATAGCAGTAATATCCCAAGTTAACACCCAAGCTACCAGATGCTTTAATCTATAAGGTCAGCACTTATCCTGCGGGAGAAAATACTTGCACCACTTAAGTAACTGCTCTAATTTCGTTGTCGAACACTTTGATTAACAAGATTAAATTTTTATCCACCCCTAAGCACTTCCCGAACTAATGCATTCTAAGTGATTTATAAATCGGGAGTTTTGGGCACGTTGCGGGTGCCAATCTTGCCCCTTAGCCCATTGAAGTGAGGAGTTCCTATTTTGCGACTGCATTCAACAATCAATCATTTAGCCCCTATCACACCGCGAAAAACGAGCCAACCGCGTTTTTTTCTCGGTTCCTTACTCGCTTGTATGGTGAGCATCAGCAGTTTAGTCCCAGCCTATGGCGCCGACTCGACCCCAGAGAAGAAAGCCAAGGCCTTCTCCCATGACACTGTCATTGAACTGGCTCAGCAACTGGCACAAAAACCGTTTAAAGAAGCAAGAAAAGCCCCCAAAGAGCTCATTGATCTTGATTACGCCACCTACGGCAAAATTAATTATCAAGAAAACGCCGCGATTTGGGGCGGCACTCCCACTAAGTTTTCGGTACAACTCTTTGCCCCCGGTTTTTTATACAAAAACCTCGTGGATATCGATGTAGTTGAAAACAGCCAAGCCTTGCCCATCGAGCTGACCGAGTCTTCCTTTAGTGTCCCTAATGGCGCCATTGAAAAATTACTCACTCAGGTTGGCCAATATGCGGGCGTGCGCCTGCACTACCCTATCAATGACGATGAAGTCAAAGACGAGTTCATCATGTTCCAAGGCGCGAGCTATTTTAGAGCGCTGTCTAAAGGACAAATTTATGGCTTATCCAACCGTGGACTGGCTATTGATGTGGCCCAGCCCAAAGGTGAAGAATACCCATTATTCAAACGTTTTTGGGTAGAGCGTCCCTCTAAGTATCAAACCGCCATTGTGGTGCATGCGCTGTTAGACAGTCAGAGCGTTACTGGGGCCTACCGCTTTGGTATTTACCCGGGCGCGCCAACGCGGGTAGAAGTGGATGTCACGCTATTCCCACGCAGAGACATCGCCCATGTGGGCCTCGCACCGCTGACCTCGATGTTCCTTTATGGCGGGTTAGATAATTCAGATAAGCCAGACTATCGTCCTGCAGTACATAACTCCGAAGGATTACAAATCGATCGCGGAAATGGCGAGCGCTTATGGCGCCCACTTAATAACCCAAATAAATTGCAGATCAGCGCCTTTGGCGACGAAGACATCAAAGGTTTTGGCTTAATCCAACGTCATCGTAACTTCGATTACTATGAAGATCTGAGCGCAAACTATCAGCAACGTCCTTCCGCTTGGATTGAACCGCTAAACGATTGGGGTAAAGGCCAGTTAGTGCTGCTGGAAATCCCATCGAGCGCCGAAACCAACGACAATATCGTCACCTACTGGGAGCCTCAGGGCGGCTTAAAGCAAGGCGAGCCCTATCGTTATTCTTATCGCATCACGGCGTCTAACGATAGCCCTAGTGCCAACACTAAGGCGCGAGTGGTTCGCAGCTCTAAGGGACAAAAACAAGCGAAAGGTAAAGAATTACTGATCGATTACAGCAATATCAAACCGCAAGAGATTGAAAAAATTGCCATTGATGCCAGTATCAGCAAAGGCAAAATTCTGTCTTCCCGCATAGTGGCTCATCCCGATATCAATGGTGCTCGCGTTTTCGTGACCTTTGAACCTGAAAGCACCAATGTGGCAGAGCTCAGAATTCAACTGCGTAAAGATGAAAAACCCCTTGCCGCTACTTGGCTGTATCGCTGGAACAGTGATGATTGGCCCTAGGCCGCCAATAAGCAACATTCAATTAGCGCTTTGCTTAACACCATAAAAACGCCGAAAGTCCGGCGTTTTTTATGGGTAAAATTGATATAGCAATACTCAGGTTAATAACCTTACAGTTAAGCGGTTTAATATTTCCGCTGACTAATCACAGTATTTTGCGGAATAAATAGGATTATTTTTATCTAACAAAAATAGGGATTTTCAGTTCCAGTTTTTGAATCCTATTTCACGGCTCATAAGATTTACTCCCCAATCCTACGGCGTTATATTAGCCCCTCAAAGCAACTGAATACTCGCACAAATCACGTTTTCCCAAGATATTTATCTATTGCGCTCACCATATTCAGTTTTTGTTATATTTCGCATCATGAATATGTCAGAGATAAAATGAAGTTACCCACATTAACGGCGGCGCATTTGCGTAAGCCAGCAACAATATTGTTAATTATGATTGTATTACTCGCCCTCTATTCACTGCCTATGCTGGGGCGTGTTATTTGGCTTGCGCTCGTATTACTTTGCTACACACTGCTTTAAATGAAATTCAAATGTTAATTCCGCCACAATAATTAACATTTTGATTTATATTGCGAGCGCACTTTCTTTGCTCGCAATATTCAGTTTCATCAACCATCGAACCGACTCTATTTTTTAATAAAGTGGGTGGATATTTACGCTATGCCATTGTTACCTCTAAAACCAACACTCGCAATTTCGTTGTTGCTGGTGCCTAATGCCTTTGCTAACACTGTCGATTATCACGATTACGGCCCACTACGCAGCTATGCGCAATCCCCGACCCAAGCGGGCAGTTTGACCCCAATGTTACGCTCGGGGTTCTCCTTACCCGAAGGACAAAAGGAGTTACACCTCTCGGCCAGTGCCGCCAGCGTCTGGGCTGAAACCGATGATTATTTTGCCGATTATTACCATAACACCCTGGAAGGCGGACTCTCCTGGCAAATTAACGATAGATGGCTGCTAGACACTAGCTATCACTGGCGCTTTAGTGGTGATAATCACTTAGACTCAGTGACTATGTGGTTCCATGATGCATTTGGATTTAGCCAAAATGGTCGCGAAGATGCCGCTAAGCATCAGAACCAGATCTTCTCTAAGGATGGAATTAATCAGCAAAACATTTCGGGGAAACCTTAAATAATGCGATAACGCTTTATCTTGGCTATCAATTATTTGAGAACTCACACCACGGCTTATCTCTTGGTGGCAGTTTATATTATAACTATGTCGACACAGGCCCCTTTGAAAATGAGGCCTTTGAACAAGCACTGCAGCTTAATTACAGTTTCCGCTATGCCAATCATTATTTTCACTCCACCGCCGCAGTCAGTTTTAGACAGGGGAATGAGGTGCTTTCTGGGATCCGCTACGATAATCATGCTTATACCGTTAATTTAGGCTATGAATATATTACGGGGCGCCATGGCTGGTTAATTGAACTGCATCATTATCAAGGGTTACTCGAAACCGAAAATGATTTTTCAAAAGCCTCAAATGAGATATTACTCGGCTACCGCTATTACTTAGACAATAGTGCAATAGAGTTCGCCATCGTTGAAAATTATTTCAATATGGATAACAGCACTGACATTGCCTTTAATATTGGGTATCGCGTTAAATTATAATCACAATATTTTAAAGATATGCTAACAAAAAACAGAGGCGATATAGCCTCTGTTTTTATATCAAACTTATTAGGGTGTGTTGACGTTTCAGGGTTATTTTTGCAGCAATTTGGCTGGCTTTTATGCAAGGCAAAGTCCGTGCTGTGTAGTTATTCTACATAAACGGACGATAACGCAGCAGAAACGCCAGCCAAATGCTGCCCGAAGGTTCGTCTGGCAAGCCCTTGCTCTTTGTCACTCGTCATTTGAGTAGAATAGCTACACATCATTCCTCGTTTCGCGAGCACGAGCTTGCCAGAGCGAACAAAATCTAATCTCGAAACGTCAACACGCCCTAGTTGAATAAGCTTATTTCAGCAATAAGGATTGGATATCGATAAAGTTGGCGGCATGTTCCGCATCCGCTTGTGTAAGATGAGGAATACAGCCCAGGAATGGCGCTGTCATCATCTCTTTGAGCGATGCTAAGTTTTCATCGAACACACTCATATTAGGATCGACACAGTTTGCCACCCAACCCGCAACGGTTAAACCATCGGCGATTATCGCCTCTTGAGTTAATAAGGCATGATTTAAGCAGCCAAGTTTCATCCCCACGACCAAGATCACCGGTAAATTAAGCTGCTGCACTAATTCCGATAAATAGCGTCCGTCCCCTAAGGGTAAACGCCAGCCGCCCGCACCTTCTATCAAGCAAAAATCAGCCTGTTCAAAGGCTTGTCTGTCGAGTTTTGCCAAAATCGCCTCTGGCGATATGTTAACCCCCAGCTGTTTTGCCGCTATATGCGGTGCGATGGCAGGCTCAAAACTCACTGGGTTGACCTGTTCATAGCTAAGCTTTAAAGATGAGGCCGACATCAGCTTCAACGCATCACTGTTACGTAACCCCAGCTCTGTGGTTTCACAACCCGAGGCCACAGGTTTTACCCCAAGGCTTAAGTGTGCAGCACCTGTACGAGCAGCTTCACGATTGAATGCGGTTAAAAGCGCCGTCGACACTAAGGTTTTACCGCTGTCGGTATCTGTTCCTGTTACAAAAAACATGATTTTTCCTTGTAAAGCTGTACCAATAACACGCTAAGCCATGGCCTAGCGTCTTATACCGAGCCGCCGTGGCGACGTACACGAAATTGGGCAATTTGATAGGTTAAAGGCAGGCCCTGTGTCTCACGAAACAGCTCAGCACGTTGCTGTAAAGCCTGCCAATCGCGGCGGCCACGCAATTTGCCTAAGTGGGAGTGAGAGTCAGATGCTGACGTATCACTCCCCTGCTCTTCAGGCATTGATGACTGTACAGATGATTGGGCAAAGGATTGTACCGATGCGCCCACGCCTTTAATGGAATAGAGCAAGGTTTTAAGATCTTGAAAATAGACGGTTATTGGCACAAGTTGGACATCAAACAGTTGCCAATCGGAGGTATCAAAGGCCGCTTTTAAGCTTTCAAGGGAGAGAAAACCGTTCACCCTCAAACCAAGATGGGATAACTGCGCCAGACTGCCTTCGGCCACGATACTCAGATGCGCTTCTCCACCGGATTTTAAGACTCTAGCCATTTCGCTGGTCGCAGCCGAAAAATCCTGACACCACTGCAGGGCTAAATTGGAGTAAATACTATCGATACTGCCATTGGCAAAGGGGAGTTGCTCGGCATTACCGCACACGCATAGGTAGCTCGGGAAAGTCGCTTGAAGTTGTTGCAGCATCCCCTGGGCGATATCGAGGGCATAAACCCTAACCTCCTCGCCCATTGCTCGGTTAGCGAAATCGGTCCCCGGCCCTGCGCCAATATCGAGAATTGCGCCTTTGGCAGCAAATCCCTGCAACAAACTCGCGCCGCTTAAACGCTGTAAACAGTTATGCTCTTGATAGTGCTTGGCAGCAGCAGAAAACCGATCGGCAATATGCTCGACCTGACTGGCAGATTGATGGGAATTAACACTCACGCCAAGCGGCATAGACATCACAGATTATTCTCACTTTAACATCAAACTTTTACTTATTAGCTCTTACTTATAAGCTTTTACGTTCAAACTCTTCACTTTCAACAACTCAATACCCGAGCATTGAAGTGCCCTGCAATTCACCGGATATTCTGAATCAAACACTGGCTTACCGTTCAGGCCGCTCAGAAACCCTCGGCAGTGCGCATTCCTTCAGCACAGTGGCAATCCCATTGACGCAGCGCCGTATTGCCGCCTCGCTATGGGATGCGCTTAAGGTAATGCGCAATCTTGCCGAGCCAACGGGCACTGTGGGTGGACGAATGGCGCCGACCCAAATGCCTAATGCTTTTAGCTTTTCCGCCACCAGCAAGGTTTGCGCCGCATCACCAATAATCAAAGGTTGAATCGCGGTGTCGCTACCGAGGAGTGGAATGTCAGCATCTTGGCACAAGTGCTTGAACAATAAGATATTGCTCTGCAATTTTTGCTTAAGCTCAGGATGGGCCTCTGCGTATTCAACTGCGGCCAAGGCAAGGGCCGCATTGGCGGGCGACAAGGCCGTGGAATAGATATATTCCCGCGCATTGCTGACTAGAAATTCAATCAACTGCCGACTCCCGAGGATCGCCGCGCCCTGACAGCCTAACGCCTTACCAAAGGTCACTATCTGGATATCGATAAGGTTGGAAGCTGGAATCGACTCAACTTGAGCACTCACAGCATCCACCACACCAAAACCATGGGCATCATCGACAATCAACCAAGCATTGTGTGCACGACAAAGTGCGGATAACGCCGCAATCGGCGCGATATCGCCATCCATGCTGAACACACTCTCAGTGATCAAGGCTGAAACGGCGTTCTTCGCTAATAGGCGCTCAGCACTTTCGGTGGCGTTATGCAAAAAGCGCTTAAAATCCGCGCCGCTGTCGCGCAATCCATCGATAATCGATGCATGGACCAGCTTATCGGCCAACACCACATCCTGCTTATCGAACAAGGTCTTACACAAGGTGGTATTGGCACTAAACCCTGAGCTAAAGAGTAGCGCCGCCTCAAATCCCGTCATCTGGCACAGCTTTGTTTCTAGCGCCAAATGCGCCTCGCTGTAGCCCGTCACCAGCGGTGATGCGCCGCTACCAACGCCATATTGCTTAGCGCCAAGGTGCAGCGCCTCGGCCAATTCGGGAGCACGGGATAGCCCTAAGTAATCATTGCTGCTGAAGTTAAGATAGTGCCGATCCGCTAAGCCAAACTGAGGGCCATCATCACTGAGTGCTGCCGCGCTCGACAGTGCCTGACGCTGCCTAAGCAAACCTTGCTCGGCTAACGCCTGCTGACGGGCGAGGATTTTTGCACTCAGTTTTGAGGTGAGTGGTGAACTCATTTTTTCTTACTCAACTTGTCTTGCTCAACTTTTCTTGCTCTGCATTTTACTTTGCTGGCTTACTCGGCGTCTTGACTCGTTATTCGTTTAGCCTCTGGCATAACGACGGCTAAATTCTCGCAGAGTCTCACCGCCCACATCCTCTTTGGAACCTGCGCTTCGCCGCTTAACGAAGCACAGGTCCAAAGAAGCGAGTTTTACTGAGGCAATAAGTCTTGGTTACAGCGCCGCCGCATCATAAAAAGGTGCCGAGGCTTTATCTTGGTGGGCCGCAGCTTTGGCTAAGACTGCTTGTTCATCATCGATAGTCGCGGCAGCGCCCTGCTCAGGACGTAAGCCCAAACGGCGGAACAGGCCCATATCATCACTTTCTTCAGGGTTTGGCGTCGTCAGTAACTTGCAGCCGTAGAAAATCGAGTTCGCGCCCGCAAAGAAACACATGGCTTGCAGTTCGTCAGTCATGTTTTCACGGCCCGCCGATAAACGCACACGGGACTTAGGCATTAAAATACGCGCCACGGCGATGGTACGGACAAACTCCAGCGGATCTAAATCATCGAGTTTTTCGAAGGGGTGCCCGCTACTTTGACCAACATGTTAATGGGTACAGAATCGGGATGCTGAGGCAAATTCGCCAGTTGTTGCAATAAACCCGCTCGGTCTGTGGCCTTTTCGCCCATGCCAACAATACCGCCAGAGCAGACTTTCATGCCCGATGCGCGCACGTGGCTTAAGGTATCTAAACGGTTTTGATAGGTACGGGTGGTGATCACATCGCCGTAATATTCAGGCGAGGTATCTAAATTGTGGTTGTAATAATCAAGGCCGGCATCGGCCAGCTCATTGGCTTGCTCGGCACTAAGCATGCCTAAGGTCATGCAGGTTTCCATGCCGAGGGCTTTCACCTCTTGCACCATTTGCTTGAGGTATGGCATGTCTTTATCTTTCGGGTTACGCCAAGCGGCGCCCATACAGAAACGAGAAGCGCCCGCGGCTTTAGCACTGCGCGCTTCGGTCAATACGGTTTCCATCGCTAAGAGACGCTCTTTTTCAAGGCCAGTGTCGTAACGCGCACTCTGCGGACAATATTTACAATCCTCAGGACAAGCACCGGTTTTGATCGACAATAAGCGGCTGATCTGCACTTCGTTAGGATCGTACACTTCACGGTGGATACTGTGTGCTTTAAATAATAAGTCATTCATCGGCAGCGCAAATAAGGCTTCGATTTCTTCCCGCTTCCAATCATGACGAACTTGCAACTGCGACATTGAACACCCTTTTATTTTTGTATTTTACCTTGGCTAGGATAACCTCAGCCCTTAAACTGTCAACGCCAACCAGTGATAAAGGTTTACCACTGATTAATTTTCAACCAACACTGTGAGCTTTTATGCGCAATTTACTCGATTTTGATTTTGATAGCGCCCATATTTGGCATCCTTATACTTCAATGACCCGCGCACTTCCTGTTTTTGGGGTACACAGTGCCCAAGGCTGCGAGCTGGAATTGGTCGATGGCCGTAAGCTTATCGATGGCACCAGCTCATGGTGGGCCTGCGTACATGGTTATGGACACCCGGCGATATTAGCGGCGATGGAGCAGCAACTGCACCAACT